>JAPFDX010000049.1 GCA_026168605.1 Roseburia sp.
GCGCGGGATGGAGCAGTCTGGAAGCTCGTCGGGCTCATAACCCGAAGGTCATAGGTTCAAATCCTATTCCCGCAACTCAGTACAAAGTACTGTATGCCCAGTTAGCTCAGTTGGTAGAGCAGAGGACTGAAAATCCTCGTGTCTCTGGTTCGATTCCGGAACTGGGCATCATTTTATTTAAAAAAGAATATGGGGTATTAGCTCAGTCGGTAGAGCACTTGACTTTTAATCAAGTTGTCCGGGGTTCGAATCCCCGATGCCTCATTGCTGAAAGCCTTTATTTACAAGGGTTTGAGAGAATGAAAGCACTCCGTCAAGGAGTGCTTTTTTCGTGTTTGACTAACATTTGACTAACAATTAGATTTTTTTATGAGCAATTCCTCCAGTGCGTTGGACGCTGCAACGTCCTTTTTCTGCAGGCTGTGACTGTAGATGTTCATCGTGGTGCTTGTCTGTGCGTGCCCAAGCCGGTTTGATACGGTTCGGACGTCCACGTTCTGACTGATCAGGAGTGTGGCGGAGGTGTGCCGGAGACCGTGCAGTGGAATGTCCGGCAGTTGCTCCGTGTGCGTGTCGTTGTAGTGGGCTATCACGGACTTAAACACGCTATATGGGGTAGTCGGGTACATCTGCGCTCCGTTCCACTGGATAAATAAATACTCTTGCTTGTCCTCTCTTTCCATCCACTGGCTGCCGATGGATAGCCGGTAAGTGTTGTACTCAAGCCGGTAACGCTTTAGCTGTCTGATAATATGTTCAGGCACGCTTAGCAGCCTCTCCGAACTCTGATTTTTTGGGGCTTTGGTGTGGACCTTGCCGTTTACTATTGTAGTGCTCTTTGTGATGCGGACCGTCTTATCATGCAGATCAACATCAGACCAGAGCAACGCAACGGTCTCCCCGCGTCTTAAGCCGCAAAAGATACAGAGCTGAAAGAATATATTGTATTGCAGCTTGAGCAGCCCGCACGCCGTTTCCTCGTCCAGTTCCGCAAGGAATGCCGCTGCCTGCTCCGTGGTGAAGTGCTTTATATCTGCTGCGGTATTCGTCTGTCTGGGCGGTTTGACACGTTCGCACGGGTTGTCCGTGACAATGTTCCAGTGGGCAGCAGTGGAGAAGATGGAGCTGGTCACGGCATGGCATCGCCTGATCGTGGCGGGGGAATATCCGCCCTCCCGGTTGTCTTTCCTCGCCTGAAGCATATCCGTGTATAACTTGTTTAAGTGGGCGGGCTGCACCCGCGCAAGCTTCAGGTGACCGATCGCGGGAAGTATGTGCGTATAAAGTAAATTCGTGTATAAATCTATTGTGGTGGGCTCTAACTGGATTTTTGCATATTCTTCAAGCCATTTTTCGGCAAAGCCCTGAAACGTGGTTTTTTCCCCGTCAAGGTATCTGCCGTTCCTCACTTTCTCCTCGAACTCGAGGGAGAAGCGCGCAAGCTCCCGCTGATTCTGCTTTTCTGTTCTGTCCGGATCCGGTTTCCATGTGACGCGCTCAAGGATCTGGTTGCCGTAAATGTCGCGCCCGTTGCTGACAGTGATCTGGTAACTGCTGCCTCTTTTTCGTATACTTGCCATAAAATAGACCATCCTTTCGTAAAAATGGGTATAAAAAATACAGCCCCGCACTTGTCAGAACTGTCCCGAAAGGATATAATATAACTGTGATTGGAGTATATCCTTTTCGGGTATATAAGCCGTCCTGCTTTGGTAGAGCAGGGCGGTTTTTACTTTGGGGGTTGAAAAATCCGTCATGATTGCATATAATATACTTAGCAAGACAGCCGAGAGATAGCTGCTACCTATCTGCTCCGGCAAAATAAGTTAATAAGTTACAAAGATAACCGCCTAACCTTTAGCCAGGAGCTGGGCGGTTATTTTTTGCGGTTAAAGCTACTAACGAGAGTAGACACCGCACAAAGCATAATTACAAAAGTGAATAAATCGCTATATGTAACCATTGGCATCGCTCCTTTCGCAAGACTGGAGCAAATGGAAACCGTCCCCCGGCTGTCTGGGTAAGTATATTATATTTTCAATGTGCGGCGCGGAAATTTCGGTTAGGGGTTGAAAAATCCGTCATGATTGCATATAATATACTTAACAAGGCAGCCGGAAGGTGAGTGCACTTCACCCGACCCGGCGAATTTAATACTTAGCTATAAAGAATAGCCGTTCCTAAACTTTGACGAGAGCAGGACGGCTATTTCTTATGTTTTCTATGTTGGTCTATGTAGGTCAGTACCGCTATCATCATGATAACGAA
>JAPFDX010000047.1 GCA_026168605.1 Roseburia sp.
AAGTCAGTGACCCAACCGCAAGGAGGGAGCTGCCGAAGGCAGGTCCGGTAACTGGGGTGAAGTCGTAACAAGGTAGCCGTATCGGAAGGTGCGGCTGGATCACCTCCTTTCTAGGGAAATCAAGTAGAGTGGCTGTTCACTGTTGAGTTATCAGAGGAAAACCGAATAACTCGTATCTTTCCGGTGGCGATGCGCCTGGGGGAAACACCCGTCCACATCCCGAACACGATGGTTAAGACCCAGACGGCCGATGATACTATGCTGGAGACGGCATGGGAAAGCAGGTGGCTGCCGGATTGAAAAAAAGAAAACATTTCATGGAAGCAGGTTTTACCCGCGACCAGGAATTTCAGGGGACTGAGATTTCCGGTGACTGGTAAAACAGTCAGGAAGTTCCAAAAGCCTTTTGCAGGGCAGAAAGAACTCCCGCGAAGTTCCGCAGGAACTTCTAATTATGCGAGTGCCGTTGCACGAGCATATATTGTACCTTGAAAACTTCATACAGAAAGTATTGATGAAAAAGAAAAATCTTTTAATCAAGACATCCGAGAAAACAAACCGAAAAAACCATGACGGAAGTCATGGAAAAAGGCGAGAGATCGCCGGCGCGAAAGCGTGAAAAGACCCCGTTTCCAACGCTATGGAAACGGCAAGAGAGGTCAAGCAGAAAAGAGCGCAGGGTGGATGCCTTGGCACTGAGAGCCGAAGAAAGACGTGATAAGCTGCGAAAAGCTGCGGGGAGGAGCAAATATCCGTTATATCCGCAGATGTCTGAATGGGGAAACCCGGCCGGAAGAACTCCGGTCATCCGTACGCCAATCCATAACGTGCGGAGGGGAACCCGGTGAACTGAAACATCTAAGTAACCGGAGGAAGAGAAAGAAACATCGATTTCCAGAGTAGCGGCGAGCGAAACGGAAAGAGGCCAAACCATGATGCGTGCATCATGGGGTTCGGACCGCACAAGTGATTCAGCAGATTTAGCAGAAAGGTTTTGGGAAAGCCTGCCGGAGAGGGTGAAAGCCCCGTAAGCGAAAAACGAGCTGACATGGCGGTATCCAGAGTACACCGGGACACGTGAAACCCTGGTGGAACGCGCGGGGACCACCCCGTAAGCCTGAATACTACTCAGTGACCGATAGTGCATAGTACTGTGAAGGAAAGGTGAAAAGAACCCCGGGAGGGGAGTGAAAGAGAACCTGAAACCCTGTGTTTACAAGCTGTGGGAGTACGTTAAATGTACGACCGCGTACTTTTTGTAGAACGGTCCGGCGAGTTGCGGGTGCCGGCAAGGTTAAGCGCTTAAGGCGCGGAGCCGAAGGGAAACCAAGTCTGAAGAGGGCGCCAAGTCAGCATCCGCAGACCCGAAACCGGGTGATCTACCCATGTCCAGGTTGAAGTTGCCGTAAAAGGCAGTGGAGGACCGAACGCACATCCGTTGAAAAGGGTGGCGATGAGGTGTGGGTAGGGGAGAAATTCCAATCGAACCCGGAGATAGCTGGTTCTCCTCGAAATAGCTTTAGGGCTAGCCTCATTTTAGTCTCGTGGAGGTAGAGCACTGAATTCCCGCGGGGGCGTCAAAGCTTACCAAAGGATATCAAACTCCGAATGCCATGGAGATGATGGATGGGAGTCAGACTGTACGAGATAAGTTGGACAGTCGAAAGGGAAAGAGCCCAGACCACCGGCCAAGGTCCCAAAGTGTGTGTTAAGTGGAAAAGGATGTGGGATTTCAAAGACAACCAGGATGTTGGCTCAGAAGCAGCCATACATTCAAAGAGTGCGTAACAGCTCACTGGTCGAGAGGTCCTGCGCCGAAAATGTCCGGGGCTGAAACACAACACCGAAGCCGTGGAATCACAGATGTGATTGGTAGAGGAGCATTCTTAAGACCGACGAAGCTGTACCGGAAGGAGCAGTGGAGGGATAAGAAGAGAGAATGCCGGAATGAGTAGCGAGAGAGAGGTGGGAATCCTCTCGGCCGAATATCCAAGGTTTCCAGGGTAAAGCTGATCTGCCCTGGGTAAGTCGGGGCCTAAGGAGAGGCCGGAAGGCGTATCCGATGGACAACAGGTTTAGATTCCTGTACCACATATGGACAGAACTGTGGGGACGCATGTGGAAAGCACATCCCGGGAATGGAAATACCGGGGCAAGCGCAGGAGGCAGCAGGCCGGCAAATCCGCCTGCAGAGCCGGAGGCGTGACGCGGAGCGAATTTTAGTAGCGAAGTGTGTGAGCCATGTGCCGAGAAAAGCCGCTATTGTTCCATGTGTGCCCGTACCGTAAACCGACACAGGTGGATGGGGAGAGAATCCCAAGGCCGGCGGAAGAAGCATTGTTAAGGAACTCGGCAAAATGACCCCGTAACCTCGGGAGAAGGGGTGCCCGCGAAGGCGGGCCGCAGAGAATAGGCTCAAGCAACTGTTTAGCAAAAACACAGGTCTATGCGAAACCGCAAGGTGAAGTATATGGGCTGACGCCTGCCCGGTGCTGGAAGGTTAAGAGGAGAGGTTAGCCGTAAGGCGAAGCTTTGAATTTAAGCCCCAGTAAACGGCGGCCGTAACTATAACGGTCCTAAGGTAGCGAAATTCCTTGTCGGGTAAGTTCCGACCCGCACGAAAGGCGTAATGATTTGAGCACTGTCTCGACAATGCATCCGGTGAAATTGAAGTACCAGTGAAGATGCTGGTTACCCGCGCCAGGACGGAAAGACCCCATGGAGCTTTACTCCAGTCTGGTACTGGGATCCGGTACTGCATGTACAGGATAGGTGGGAGACTTAGAAGCCGTGACGCCAGTTGCGGCGGAGTCACTGTTGGGATACCACCCTTGCAATGCTGGGTTTCTAACCAGCCGCCGTGATCCGGCGGTGGGACAATGCCAGGCGGGGAGTTTGACTGGGGCGGTCGCCTCCGAAAGGGTATCGGAGGCGCTCAAAGGTTCACTCAGAATGGTTGGAAACCATTTGGAGAGCGCAAAGGCAGAAGTGAGCTTGACTGCGACACCGACGGGTGGGGCAGGTACGAAAGTAGGACTTAGTGATCCGGTGGCATAAAGTGGGATTGCCATCGCTCAACGGATAAAAGCTACCCTGGGGATAACAGGCTTATCACTCCCAAGAGTTCACATCGACGGAGTGGTTTGGCACCTCGATGTCGGCTCATCGCATCCTGGGGCTGTAGTAGGTCCCAAGGGTTGGGCTGT
>JAPFDX010000004.1 GCA_026168605.1 Roseburia sp.
CCTCGCGCTGTAATAAACTCTAAATGAAGCACACTTTTGCCGCGCCGAGCATGATTGCGCAGCAATACTTCCGCTCATGCGAGTGCGCATTCTCACACGAAGTGTGTTTTGTGACATAGGATTGCGCAGCAATTTCCTATGTCACAAAACGCCGGCGAACCGGAAAACAGCACAGTAAAAATATGCTGTCCCCGGCACACCGGCGTGTAAATGTGCTCAGCGCACCACCCACTTGCCAAAAAGAGTCTTTTTGTAGCGCAACCTTTCTTCTCTCGCCTGCGGAAAATCCTTTGCCTTTTCCAGATATCCCACACCCTTTGCAATATCTGCGGGCACCCCCATACCCCTCGCATAAATGAACCCTAACAGGTAGTACACCTCGGGATCATCCCAGTCCACCTGCTCGAGGAACTCTCTGGCACGGATATAATCCTGTGGTGTTCCCAAGCCATAAAAGCAGCTTTTTCCCAGAAAATCAAGTCCCCATTTGCTCTCCATCTCATAGGCAGCCATCAGAAGCTGATACGCTTTGGCATAATCGCGCGGCACGCCCTTCCCCTCAAAATAGAGCGCGCCCAGGCTGTTGTGACAGCCTATGCCTCCGTACCGGTCGTTCAGTCCCCGCACATAACACTCTGCCGCATAAGCATAGTCCTGTGTGGTTCCCTCGCCCAGCTCATACGCCATTCCCACATCGTACCAGCAGCCGGTATTTCCGCCCTCCGCAGCTTCCTTATACCAGCGCAGTGCCTCTTCCTTTCTTCCCTGCTCTTTCAGTTCCTTTGCCCAGAACTCCTGATGAAGCGGATGTCCGCCCTCTGCGCCGATCCGGTACAGTCCTTTCATCTTCTCCGGCTGCGGCGGGATCATCGCATCCTCATCGCCCTTGCGGTAATAATTGTATAGGTTATTACCGGCGAGATAAAAGCCTCCTTTGTAGGCTCTCAAAAACCATTCCTCACACTTTTGCACATTTTCTACAATGTATGCACGAAGGCCATTTATATCAGGGAAGGACGCTTCCCCGACCTCCTCAATGCGCAGAAAATCCCACCAGAAATACACATTGCCGATCATGTACTGACAGAAGGGTTCTCCCTGCCTCGCCTTGCCCATCACAATGTCAAACGCCTCCTTTAAGCTGGAAAACGGCATTTTCTGCTCCATAGAAGGCGTCATATTCCCCGTTCGCAGACATACGAGCACAGCGAGCGCACTCCCCTGCTCCACCGCCTTGTGCAGCAGCCGGGCCGCCGCGTCATCGTCCTCAGGGAAACCGTGTCCCGTCCAGACATACTGAGGACCGCACAGGCATCGCGCCAGAATACAGCTCGCATCTCCGTCCCCCGCAGCAGACGCCTGCTCAAGCAGTTGAAATCCCTCTTTTCCCCTGCCAAGACGCTCCTGATAATAAATGTCGCGCAGCGCCTTCTCCACCGCATCACTAAAAAATCTTCCCATTTGTATCTTCTCCCCTCTTTATTTTGTGCCCTTTCCGGCATCCTTCCAGACCTTCTTGGTGTAATCCTTCCACCCGCTCCAGTCGGGGTGGAACCGTCCGTCTGCAAACTCCATCAGCCATGCTGCAGCCTGTCTGTGCGTACATTTGATCTCAAAGAAATGCAGGGTAGCCGGATCCACCGTCCGCACCGTGCATCGTCCATCTCTCTCGTCCCCCGCCGTCACACACATCCACTCAAATCCGCATTTCCTCTCCGGAACCAGCTCCACCGTCCGGCAACTACCATCCACAATCCTGTCTGCGGCAATCTGAATATCCTCTCTGGTAAATCTCCTATGGCGCTCACATACTCCCTGCGCACTGACCAGCGTAAGCTCTGCCTCGCTCTGTTCCTGCCGCACACGCGGCTCCGGCTCTTTCGCAGTATTTCCCGGTATCCTCACCGCCGCAAAGGTTCCAGGATCCGGCACCTGTCCGCACATCCATCTCTCGAGAATACTCCTTGTCTCCTCCCTGCCGGCGTATTTTCTCCCGCCACAGCAAAAAGGTGCGTCTGGTCCTCCCGCCGCCTCCTTTAGCAGGAGTTCAAAACCGCCTCTGCCGTCAGGTATACACCGCATTTCCGTGAAAATATGCTCTCCCACGATCACGGGTTTTCCTGCTGTCAGGGTAAACGCGCCGGATGGCTGGTTTAACAGTTTCAAAAGCTCCTCCCCATCCACCCGTGAGGTGACGGAGCCATCGCTTCTGGTGAGGATCATGTTCTGCTGCATTTCATCGGAATACTGATGCTGTGTGGCTTCGCGCTGTCCTTTTCTCCGTCTGTAATCCTGCAGCACCTTCTGCCACTCATCCTCCTCCATGACATTGTACTTCGTAAATTCATCGTAGGACAAAAACAGCGCGTCCGGCGCACGAAGCGCCAGACACTCCATCAGCGGCTCCAATTCCCGGAGATCCCGCAGGCTGCTCGCCTGCACCTGATGTCTGTCATCCATAATATACAGCTCCACAACGCGCGTGGACTGCGTTCCTCTCTGCGTGTGGTGCCGGACGATCTCATTCCGCCCAAAGACAACCCGGATGCGGGAGATCGCGCTTACCTCATCGCCAAGCACCCATTCTTTTCCCACGGCAATCCGGTCGAACCACTGCCCGTTCTGTCCAATATCACGGTTCACCATGGCAAACAGTTCTTTTACATCAGGCGCCGACTCCGGATAGGGGAGCTGTGAGCGGATGGACTTCGCCAGACAGCTTTTTTCCGGGAACAATCCGTCCCGCAGACTCGTATATGCCTCATAGACGGATGAAATCACAAATCCGGCACAAAGCAGACCGGCAAAGATAAATACCGCGTAATTCTCAATCCCCCAGTCCGACCGGTCCTCCCACAGCATAGCCAGAAAACCCACGCCAAAAAGCGCTCCCACCAGGAGAAAAAGGGCAGCCAGCACAAGCCTCGTCAGCCGCCCTTGTGTTCTCTGCATACAATAGTCCACCGGAGGATGGTTCTGATACCGGTTTTTCTCATTCGCATTTTCTCTCATATCAATACTCTCCATCAGAATTTTGATAATACGCACAATATTCTCGGTAGATTATACTATATTTTAGTAATTTTGTCTATTATTTTCCTTTTTTCATTTCTGAATATCCAGATCGATACTTCCCATATCACACTCCAGCTCTGCAAGCCGCGTGGTATCTGCGTATGGCGTCTCGTAAGCCGCAGACATTCCGGAGTACTCCCGTCCATTCACGCGCACCTCGCCCATATTATAGGAAACCTGGTAGTCATATGCATCGGGATCTCCTGCAAATACAAGCTCGATACTTCCCATCGAAGTGGATGCCGTAATATTTCCGCTGATCTCCCCTTCCATGCTGACACTTCCCATATTGCACGCGATTTCGACATCCTGATAGCTGCCGTTTGCCGTCTCTATATTCCCGGCGTCTGCGGAAAGGTTTGCCGTCCGTGTCACGGTAAGATCCTCCACCGCCGCATCTGCAGCATCCGTACTGATCGTAAGATCCTCACAGGTCATTCCGGCAAAATCCAGCTCCGCGCCCGCCGCATCGAAATCAAGTTCCAGTTCCGCAATCTTCATTCCTGCCGGAATCTCGATCCGGATTTCTGTATCAGGCTTGCTGATGTGTATTCCCTGAAACTGATAGTCGTACACGATCTCAAGCGTACCGTCAGCCGAAACCGCCCCGCTGTAATACGTTTCCCTTCCGCCTGACATATGCACAACGACAGCGTCCGTGCGATCCCCTTCCTGCACATATACGGTTGCGGCGTCAATGTCGAGTCTTAAATTTTTCACCTCCGCTGTCTCGTAAATGTAGGAGGTTTCGCCTCCATCTGACGTTTCTACCGTTTCTCCGGTTTCAGCAGCATCCTGTGTATCGCGCTCCGTCTCCCACTCCTCATCCGAATAATAAATACCATCCGCGGTGATATGCCAGTTGCCGTGGTGGATCTCACTTTCGCGCATCTGTTTTCTCAGCGCTCCATAGCCGCCGCACATGACCGATGCGATCCCAAAAAGCACAACGCCGCTTGCCGCGAGCACCGCCGCAAGGATCAGGCTTATTTTTGTAAATTTTTTCATACTGCCGCACGCTCCTTTCTCTTCTCAAACGGTTTTTTACACAATTTCCAGATTCCCTTCACCGCCCATGGCAGAAATCTGCCACACACCAGAATCACCAGAAGCAGCGCCAGAATCCCGGCTGCCAGGAGTAACAGCCCGGCTCCGATCACACCGATGCCGACTGCCGGAGCTCCTGCCGCAATCTCTACAACGCCGATTCCAGCCAGAACAAATCCTGCAAGAAAAAACGATGCCATCACTGCAACCGCAGCAAGTGCAAGACTAAACAGCACGCACACCGCAGCAAATACAAGGCTCGCCAGCACAAGCAGAAGCGTCAGCCAGATCGGCGACGTGAGCACTGCAACCGTGATGATCAGCGCTGTCATTCCTGCGTCACGCTTCTTCCCCGACTTCCCGTTCATCTGTTCTACCGCGCTGTTTACATTCCGGTAATACTCCGCGTCACGGTTTGCAAATGTATTGTAGTACCGGCTGTCATCGGCTTCCTTTTTGGATGTGTCGATGCCAAAATCCTTTAAAATGCTCTCCGCAGCTTTCTGTGGGGACTCCAGCTCCTCGATGACCGCCTGCTCATTTTCCGCACCGGCATCCTCAAAATAGTTTCTATAAAATGCGACGGCGTCTGCCCGCTCCTCCGCCGAGATCCCCGAAAGAAGCTGCTCTAACTGCCGCAAAAATTCTTCCTTGTTCATACTCATACCTCCGTCTTCTCCTCAAAAAATAATTCTGATATCCTGGCAGAATAGTCCTGCCATGCCAGACGGTACTCCGCCAGCTTCTCACTGCCCGGATCCGTGATCTGGTAATAGCGTCTGTTCCGTCCGCCGCACTCCCTGTCATATACCCGCAGGCAGCCGTCCTTTTGCAGCCTCCGCAAAACCGGATACAGTGTGGACTCCGACACATCGATCGCGTGCCTGACGTCCTGCGTGATCTTGTAGCCGTATGTGCCCTCCTCTTCCTTCGACACAACGGCGAGCACGATCGCATCCAGCAGCGCTGCACCTGTGTTAAACACCATATTCTCACCCCTCTTGTCGTTTGGTTTTATTTTTATAATATTGTTTCTTCACTAATACTATATATTATATAGTATTATAGTGTCAATAAAAATTTTTGAACATCAAAACAGCCGTGGAACAGTGTCTCTTTTAAAAACACTGCTCCACGGCTGCCGTCATACTCTGCCACGCTATTCTGTTTAATCTGCTCCCTACGAAAACAGTCCCTTAAAGAAATCTGCGATCGCCTGAAATGCATTGACAAAGAAATCCCCGATCGCCTGGAAAATCCCGTCTCCGCTCCCGCCGTTTTTAAAGGAATTGTAGAGCGATTCCGCATAATCGACAAGTCCCGACAGATCAATGCCCAAAGATGTGATCTTCAGCAGCAGATCCACGATCTTCTGGCGCTCCGCATCCGAGAGCGTCACGCCGTACTTCTCACACGCCTCGTCGATCACCTCGTTGATGCTGTCCGCATCCGTCAGGTCGTTCTGCGCGATCACCGACTTGATGTACGCGATAAATTCCTCCACTTCTTCATTCGTCAGACCCTCGATCGCCGCCTCGAGCTCTCCGGTCACGACAAGCTCATTGAGCGCTGCGTCGATCACATTGTCGCCGACCTCTTCCCCTGTCATCTCCTCGTACGCCTTGAAGATGCCTACCAGCGCCGCTGTACCGGAAATCGGCTTCGGTCCTGCCACGATAATATCCGCATCCGTGATACCTGCGGTCGTCAGCGCATTTTTATACATACCAACGGTACAGTATGTGATATTGCTGGTGGAAATATTGAGCCCGCTTCCGGCCTCACGTTCCACGATCACAACCGATGACCAGGACTTGCTTCCGATCTTGGACGCATCGATGTAAGACCCGAGATACTGGTGCTCCTCCTGGTTGCTCACATACACCACGTCATAATCCGCCAGACCCGCCGGATCGATCCCCATCAGACCAAGCACTGTCGCGCGCTGCTCATCGCTTAAGTCTGCGCCGAGCGCAAGATACGGTCTGTCGTGCTCCTCGATCGTCACTTTGTCACCGTTTGTCTGCGGTACCTGTTCGCCCTGTATATTCGCCTCCGGCACCTGCTCGCCCTGTATATTTGGCGGTGTAGTCACCTCTCCCTGCGTGTCTGATTCCGGCGTGGTATTACCGGGCTGCTGTGTATCCGGCGTCTGTGTGTCTGCCGTTTCCGTATCCGGTGTGGCAGGCGTCTGTGTATCTGCTGCCTCTGTATCCGGTGTCTGTGTGTCTGCCGTTCCGGCTTCCTGCCCTTCTGCTGCCGGAATACCGGAAGCCTCCGTCGCAGATACCGGCACTGCACCTGCCAGCATCAGCACTGCCATACATAAACTGATCTTTCTCATCCATTTCTTTTTCACTGAAATACCTCCCTTGTCTCATCCTCCCTGAAACAAGTACTAATTTTACTACGCCCCCGGACAAAAAAGCAAGCAGTTCATAGATTCTTAAGATTCTACCCGCACATTCAGCCACGCGGCGATGTCCGCATACACGAGCTCCCGGTCCGTCTCGTTTAAAATCTCATGGCGGTCATTTTCATACAGCTTATAGGTAATGTCCGAAAGCCCCGCGTCACGGTAGAGGTGATATGCCTTTTTTACGCCCTCGCCCAGATCGCCGACCGGGTCGTCCTGTCCTGAGACGAAGAAAAGTGGAAGTTCCTTTGGCACTCTCGCCACATTTTCCTTCTGGTTATCGTAGAGCACCGCCTCCATCAGACCGCGGTAGCCGTTGACTGTAAACAAAAATGTACATCTCGGATCGTGATAGTACTCCCGGACATTTTCCACGTTCTTTGACAGCCAACTGTCGGCATAATTCTTTCCATATAAATCAAATTTGTGGTACGGTCTGCTGTACGACATTTTCTGGAGCAGCCTGCTCCTGTAATGCCAGCCACGGAACCTGGCGATCGTCCGGCAGAGAAAAAGTCCCATCTTCATCGTCATATCGGGCATACAGCCCGTGCCCATGATCACCGCGCCGCTCACCCCGTCCGGATGGATGCACAGATATTTCCGCAGCATATAAGAGCCCATGCTGTGCCCGAGCATGAAATAAGGCAATCCCGGATTTTCCGCCTGAACGATCGTGCGGAGCTGGTGCATATCCTCCACCAGCGTATCGCTCGGATGCTCCTCCTCAAAATATCCCCACTCCTCCTCGGAGGTGACGGACGCACCGTGCCCCAGATGGTCGTGACCGACGACCAGATACCCCTGCCCGGTCAGGTACTCGGCAAACGCCCGGTAGCGCGCAATGTACTCGACCATCCCGTGGGTGATCTGCAGGATCGCCCGGTATGCGCCATCCTCCGGGATCCACTTCACGGCATGGATCGTCGTCTTTCCATCCTTTGATAAAAAACCGAACTGCTCTTCTCTCGTCATACGCCTCATCCTTTCTGTACACTGTTCCAGCCGCCGCGCAATCACTTATAATTGCGGATGACAAGCTGTATGTTCTCCATTCCCTGGTAAGTATTGATCTCAGGATAATACACCACCGACATACGGATGCTGTTGCTCTGCCCGTGCAGCGCCGCCAGCACCTCTGTGGCACCGTACTTTTCACTGTAATACGTCTTCCACAGCTCCACATCGCCGAAATACACCGCCTCCACGCGCGTCCCACGCTCGGTCTGAAGCTGCAGTTTTAAAACATTCCGGTTCTTCCCCACAACAGACGCGCGCAAGACGGCAAGATTTCTGTCCGCAAACTGCGGCTTGACGTTGCTCTTGCCAAACGGCTCTAACAGCGCAAGCTCCCTCACCAGCGCAGCCGTCGGGTAATCTGCCGGCATGGCGATATCTATCTTTATCTTAGGCATAAAATCGTCTTCTGTCAATTCACATTCGTGGTTGATCGCTTCTCGGAACGCCCCGACATTTTCTTCCTTCATCGAAACACCCGCCGCCATCGGATGCCCGCCGAATTTCGTAAAAAGATGGCTGCATTTGCAGAGCTCCTCGTACATCGAATACGTCTCGATGGAACGTCCCGAGCCCTTCACGCCGTCCTCCGACTTCGTCAGGACAAACACCGGTCTGCTGTACGCTTCGCGTATCCTCCCCGCAATGATCCCCGCAAGGCTCTCGTGCACCTTGGGGAGATAAACCACCAGCACCTTCTCTCCGGCATTGCCTTCCTCCACGATGCGCTTCGCCTCCTCGACGCCCTCCGCCGTCATATCCTTTCTCTGCACGTTCAGCTCTACCAATTTTTCTGCAATTTTTAATGCACTTATATCATCTGTTTGCAGGAAAAGCTGCAAGGCAAGCTGTGCGGTCTCCAGGCGTCCGCTGGCATTGATGCACGGTCCTAAGACAAAACCGATGTGGTATGCCGTGATCTGCTCCGGTGTCAACTGATTCTGAAAGATGAGCGCACGCATTCCCGGATTTTTCGTATGGCGTATCCTCCGCAGCCCTTCCTTCACCAGAATACGGTTTTCATCGGTCAGATCCATCACGTCGCCGACTGTCGCAAACGCGACCTCCTCCAGAAACTCATACGCTTCCTCCGCGGGCACTCCACAGCTCTCATAGAGCAGGCAGACCACCTTCCACGCCACCGCAGCCCCGCAGAGTCCCTGATACGGATACCCGCACTCCTCCTGCTTTGGATTCACGATGACGTCCGCCGCGCTGCGCAGATAAGTGCGCACGCCATCCTCCTCACTGTAAGGGATCTCGTGGTGGTCGGTCACAAGCACCGTCATCCCAAGCTCCTTCGCGTGGGCGATCTCACCGATCGCGGCGATCCCGTTGTCGCAGGTTAAGATCGTATCCATGCCCGCCTCATACGCCTCGTCGATCAGATGCTCGTTGATCCCGTAACCGTCCTTCATGCGGTCCGGTATCTTCGTGCTGACATTTGCGCCGCAGCGCTTTAATCCGCAGTATAAAATATAGGTGGACATCACGCCGTCAATGTCATAATCGCCGATAATGCGCACCTGCTTCCCCTGTCTGATCTTCTCTGTCAAAACCTCCACGCAGCGCCCGGCTCCGCACAGCAGATGCGCGTCGTAGAGGTCTGCAAGTCCTCCGTTGAGATATTTTTCTACCGCAGCATCCCCGGTCACCTCCCGGTTGCGGATCAGCCGCGCCGTCACCGGGCTGATACCAAACCGTTCTGCCATCCCGGCAAAATCTGCACCTTTTTGCAGTACTACCCACTTTTCTTCCATGCTTATCTGTCTCCGTATCTCACCTCAAGCAGCGTGAGTCCGCACGCCGGCGCTGTGTAGCCCGCGCGCGTCCTCTCTCCCGCCGCCAGTATCTCTGTGATCTCCTCCGGCTCTCTCCTGCCGTCCCCGATCTCAATCAAAGTCCCCGTCAGGATCCGCACCATATTCTGCAAAAATCCGTCGCCGTCATAGAAAATCCTGATCTCCTGCTCCGTCTCCTCCACCGTGATCCCGTAAATCGTGCGCACTGTGGACTTCTTCATTTTCTTATTCCCACAGAACGAGCGGAAGTCATGCGTTCCCGTCAAAAATCCCCCCGCCCTTCTCATGCGGGAGACGTCAAGTTTTCCCGCATAGTGATAGACGTAACGCCGCTCAAACACCTCGGGAACCGCGCCCGTGTGGATCCGGTAGAGATAGGTCTTGCCCGTCGCCTGATAGCGGCTGTGAAACCGCTCATCCACACGCTCTGCGCCAAGCACCGCAATGTCCTCCGGCAGGTAGCGGTTCAGCTCGTCGCGCAGCCGATCCTCCTCCCATCTCCGGGTGAGGAAAAAGTTTGCGACCTGTCCTCTCGCGTGCACACCCGCATCCGTCCTCCCCGAGCCGATGACCGCAACCTCACTGCCGTCTAGTCTGGAAAGCACTTCCGTCAATTTTCCCTGGATCGTCTCACTTGTATCTTTTAAACTCTGCCATCCCCGGTAGCGCGTACCGTCGTATTGCAGGAGTATTCTGTAATTGTCCATCTGCGTATGTTATCCTCCCATGATCGCCCGGATCCTCTCCGTCGAATAACGCCCATTATATCATGTTTTCTCCAAAAAACCAACCGCTAAACGAGCTCCGCCATCCTCGTGACCGCCACATAGATCTCCGAGATCTTATACCAGGTGCGGTAATCGATCACCCCCGTCACCGGCAGACCGAACACACTCTGAAATTTCTCCACCGCCGCCCGCGTTGCCGGTCCGTAGATCCCGTCCGGCGTGATTGAAGGAATCGCCGGATAGGAGCGCGAAATGCGCGCGAGCTGCTCCTGGATCTGGCGCACCTTATCCCCCGTCGATCCGACCGTCAGATCGACGCGCGGCCACGACGCCGGGATGCCGGAGATCTCCTCCGCCGTGTTGATAAACATATTGTTTCCATAGTAGTACCGGATGATGTCGATCGCCTCGTAGCTCTGGTCTCCCAGAAACTTGCTACCCCACTGGCTCATCCAGTTCGGGCAGGTCACGCGCTGCCCGTCGCAGTACTGTGTGAGGATCGGCTGTCTGACATTCGGACGCGACAGATAGTTCTGGAACATCTCATCCACGATATTGGAGATATTCCGGTAGATATTGCGCCCGTACATAAATTTCTGGTCGTACGCCGTCGAGGATGTGATGGTAAAGCTGTACCCCTTATTCCGGTACCACTCCGTGTATACACGATTGAGCGTAAACGACATGATCGCAAGCACATTTGCCCGGATCGTCGCATCCGGCCAGGTCGCATAGATCTCACTGGAAGCAACATTTTTGATATAGTCGCGGTAGCGGATGTAATATTCCCGCGCCGTCGGATCCCCCGGCGCACCGTCGTGTACCACCACAAATTCCGGTATCACGACACGGCTAAGTACAATCTCCCCCGTCTCCGTCACCGGCTTGATCTCCGACTCCGGGATCTTCGGCGGGTATTCCTCATACAGCGTATGTCCCGGTATCACGATGTTGTCCGACGGGTTCTCCTCGGTCTCCTCTGCGTCCATCCTCACTTCCTGGAGTGCCTGCTCGCCCGAAAGGATCTCAATACCGGAGATATTGATTGGACGATATCCCTCCGCAGTGACTTCAATACTGTACTCTGCGTATGGCTGTGTTTCGGAGGGTTCCATCGAATACTCAAGTGGAGGTGCACCAAGCGTAACTGATTCCGATAATCCTGACGCATCCGTATTCACCTCCTCCACCGTGCTCTCCGGGTCGCCGGAATACGAAATAGAAATCTTTGCATTGCGAATCGGTGTATTTACCCCTCTTGCTATCACCTGTATCTGCAAATCTCCCTCATCCACATGATTCGTCTGTGCATATCTGATGTCTGACATAAAAAACCTCGCAGATTCTTTCCGTACATCATATGTGAATGGGATGTCCCAAGTTACAAAAAGAGTTTCGCCTGCGAAACTCTCCGCCTGCGGCGGGTCGCGTCAGCGACACAGTTCCTCTCCGCCGCAGTGCGATCCCCGGAGGGTTTTACTTTATGGAAACGAAGTTTCCTATCAAGATTCGGGTGTCAAAAGGGGCTTTTCAAAAATGGGCTTGGCAAAATGCACAAATGGTATTCTGATTTGTGAATGTGGAGAAGCTTAGAACTTCTTAAGGTTCTGCCAGGTTCCAGCAATTCGACGACAAGGATGCCGGCGAAAGCCCGAACTGCGCCACGGATGGCGCATAGAGGACGGTTGCGTTCCTGCACATTACTGGTATTCAGAACATTTTAGAAGTTCTTAGCTTCGGAATCCTGAACAAAAAGAATACCATTTGTGCATTTTGACGGCTGTAATCTGTAAAAACCCCTTTTGACACCCGAATCCTATCAAGTAAAAAACCGCGGCAGCCGAATCTAAATTTTCGGTGCCGCGATCCTTTGATGTCTATCTGTTTTCTTCCTTCTCCACTTTTTCCACAGTGTCTGCATTTTCTGCGGAGAGCATTTCATTTTCCGCAGAAACTGTCTCCACGGAAGCTGTCTTAGCCCCGCCTTCCTCCGGGGTCGGATCTGCTGCCGCCTCCGACATCTCCTTTGCCTGCTTCCATGCACTGTATATACCATTTGCCACAGCCGCGATACCGATGACCGCAAACAAAACCATGAACACAATCATTAACGGCTTTTCTGTCCCTGCTGTCGGAAGATTTTTCCTAATCTCCCATGCGAGATATAAAAGATATATACCCGCCAGCGCATACACCGCCATTCTTGCTCTATCACGTCTCATGATGCCTCTCCTTTTCTCCTGTTCCTTCCATGCTGCCTACTCGGATACCCATCGCGCTGTGAGCACGTGCTCTCCCGTCATGGCAACCGGCGTGTCCGCCGTGATCACATTGCCGCTGTAAACCCAGCCGTCAAACCGGAATCCCTCTTTGACCGGCTCTGGCAGCGCTCCATATGCCTCCCCATAAGTCACCGTCTGATCCGGCACCACAGCGGAACCGTTCAGGTTTCCTCCATCCAGATCAAACTTCACGGTGATCTCCGCCGGTTCCCATACGGCATACAGAGTCACGTCATTTTCTACCATATCCTCATCAAAATTCCATGTTTTCGCCAGAGACGGATCCAGAGAAGTGATCCACTCTTTCAAAACATATCCCGGTTTCACAGGCGTCTCCGGCTCCATCACCAGATCGCCGTGCTTTAATGTCTGTTCCTCCACCGCGCTTCCGCCGTCCGTGTCAAAGGTCACCACATATCCTCCGTGTGTGGCAAACCAGAATACCAGCAGCAGGACAACGGCGATCGCGCCGAGGATAAATCCGTCTAAAATTCGGATCGGGACGTCCTTACTTCCATAGACGCCCCGTCCAAACCATTTCTTCTTCTCTTCTGCCATACGCTTACTTACGAACGAGATACTTTCTCATATCGATGGAGCAGGCGATCAGAATGATAAGACCTTTGATAATGTACTGCAGGTTCTGGTTGATCGATAAGAACTGCAGCGCTACGAAGATGATACGCAGCAGGAATACACCGAGTACGACACCGCTGATCTTACCGGTACCGCCGACGAAAGACACACCGCCGATGACGCAGGCAGCGATGGCGTCACACTCATAGTTCTGTCCGGTACCCGCCTGGTTGGAGCCGATACGTGCGGACTCGATGAAACCGGTGATACCATACATACATCCTGCAAGGGTATGTACCAGGATCGTTGTCTTCATAACATTGACACCGGATACGTTCGCCGCCTCAGGACTGGAACCTACGGCAAACATATTCTTTCCGAAGCTGGTCTTATTCCACATAAACCACATGAAAACAACCACGATCGCCGCATAAAATACGAAGTTCGGAATCGGCACGCCCGCAACGGAAAAGACACTTCCCGTAACGAAATCCTTAAACGAATCGTCAAGACCGGACAGCGGCTGTCCGTTGTTGCCGTTGATCATAATGTACATCAGCAGCACACCGTACACGATCAACTGCGTTGCCAGCGTTACGATAAACGGATGCAGCGAGAATTTCGCCACGAAGAAACCGTTGACCCATCCCACGATACCGCCGACAATGATAACGACAAGAATTACAAGCCAGATCGGCATAACCGGAAGATCCGGGAACATCTTTGTCGCATAGTCCACAGACTGAAGCAGCGATGCGGAGATACACGCGGTCAGACCTACCACGCGGCCCGCAGAAAGGTCCGTACCGGTCAGTACGATACACCCCGCAATACCGCAGGCAATCGGAATGTTTGCCGCAGAAAGTGAGATAATGTTTACAATGGAGTCAGGCGTTAAGAAAAAGCTGTTCTTCGCCTGCGTGTAAATAATTGCCACGATGATCAGAATGTACATCGCATTGTTGATCAAAAGCTCTTTCCAGTAGTTAAGCTTATCCCTGCTGTCCATAGCCTGATAGCTGGCGCGCTTATCCGCCAGACTGGATTTCATGTTAGAAATGATATTCATTTGACGCAGCCTCCTTTATACATATTTCGCAGCGTAAGTCATAATTTGCTCCTGCGTAGCTTCCTTTGCGTCCACCTCTCCTGCCAGCCGTCCTCCGGACATCACGAGGATCCTGTCGCAGATTCCCAGAAGCTCCGGCATCTCGGAAGATACCACGATCACGCATTTTCCCTTGTTCGCCAGATCGATGATCAACTGGTAAATCTCGTATTTTGCTCCTACGTCGATGCCTCGCGTCGGCTCATCCAAAAGCAGCACTTCCGGCTCTGTCAAAAGCCAGCGCCCGAGGATGACCTTCTGCTGGTTTCCTCCGGACAGAGAACGGATCTTCGTCTCCTGCGTCGGCGTCTTAGTGTGCATCGCATCGATCGACCACTGGGTATCCTCCCGCATGGTCTTCTCGCGGAGCCAGAAGAACTTTTTGTGCTTCTTTAAACTTGAGATGACTGTATTCTCCCGGATATTCAGAATACCGAAAATACCGGTCGCACGCCGCTCCTCCGTCAGCATCGCAAATCCGTTTTTGATGGACTCTCTGGCATTGCGGTTTCTCACTTCTTTGCCGTGAAGCCTGATCGTCCCCGAATGTCTCGTCGCGATACCAAAAATATTTTCCAGCGTCTCGGTACGACCGCTTCCGTCCAGACCTGCCAGACCCACGATCTCACCCTGGCGCACATTAAAAGAAACGTCCTTTAAGTGGGAATACTGCGCCGTCAGTCCCTCCACCTCGAGGGCAACCTCACCCGGGGTGTTCGTCTTTGGCGGGAACTGGTTGGTCAGCTCACGTCCAACCATCAGACGGATGATCTCCTCCGTTGTAAGCTCCTTCGCCGGGCGGGTAGCCACATACTGCCCGTCACGCATGATCGTCACTTCATCCGAAATGCGCAGGATCTCCGCCATCTTGTGTGAAATATAGATAATGCCGCATCCTCTGTCGCGCAGCATATTTATAATCTTAAATAAATGCTCTACCTCCTGCTCTGTCAGGGAGGACGTAGGCTCATCAAACACGATAATCTTTGAATTATAGGAAACCGCCTTCGCGATCTCCACCATCTGTCTCTGCGATACCGGCATTGTGCTCATGATCCTCTTGGGATCCACATCGATGCCAAGCTCCTGAAAGACAGCCTTTGTATCCTCATAAATCTTCTTTTCATTTACCATCACTCCGGCAATCTTAGGGTAGCGCCCCAGCCAGAGATTATCCATAACGTTGCGCTTTAATGCCTGGTTTAACTCCTGATGCACCATCGCAACACCATTTTCCAATGCTTCTTTCGAGCTTTTGAAGTTGATTTCCTTTCCTTCCAGAAAAATCTGTCCACTGTTCTTGTTATACATACCAAACAGACATTTCATCAGGGTAGACTTTCCTGCACCGTTCTCGCCCATCAGCGCGTGAACCGTTCCCCTCTTCACCGTCAAAGAAACATGATCCAGCGCCTTTACGCCCGGGAATTCTTTACAGATGTCTGTCATTTGTAAGAGAACATCATGCTCCATATTTTTCCTCCAATCTCGCTAACAAAGAGGCGACCGTACATACGACCGCCTCTTTGTCCGTCAATCTCTATGTGCCGTTTTCAATCTCAGTCTGAAAATTACTCAGCTTCTCCAGTGTAAACTCCGTAAGGAATATAAATCTTGTTTGCGATCTCAGGATCAGCTTCAAATCCAGTGTTCTCTGTCAGAGCCTTGCCGGAAGCAACGTTCTCTACCATCGTCTCGATGCAGGAAGCCATACCGTCAGCGTCCTGTTTGATCGTACCAACCATCTTGCCATCAGCGATGAGCTGCTTTGCTGCGTCTGTTGCATCTACACCGAATACCGGGATCTGGGTTCCCTGAAGCTTGCCTTCATCGTCATAACCCATGTTGTAGCCTGCAGTATTTAATGCTGTGATAACACCCTCTGCCATTCCGTCGTTGTTGCAGATCACAAGCTCGATCATGTTCTTGTTTGCCTCATTGTACTGGGAAAGGTTTGTGGTCATATAGTTGTTTGCAGCGGTAGCGCTCCATGCGCCGTCCTGGTCAACCTGGAATCTGGAATCCTCTGCTGCGGAAGCGTCGAAGTATACAAGCTCCTCTTTGCCCTTCTCAACTAAAACTGCATTGGCATCCTCCACTGCGTACTGTGTACGGTAGATAGCCTCTGCGTTTCCAAGCTGTCCCATCATCATAGCGTAGGAAATCTTGCCGTCGCCGTTTAAGTCAACTGTATCGTAGTTCTCTACGAGATACTCGCCGATCATCTTACCCTGCATATGACCAGCTTCCGGTGCGTCTGTTCCGACGAATGCAACCTTGTCATAAGAACCGAGCACATCACCTGCCGTATCCTCATCCTCTACCGCACGGTTGAAGAAAATCAGATTTGCGCCCTTAGCAGAAGCCTTGTCTACCACTGCCTGGGAAGCGTCTACGGAACCGGATGTCACGATGTTGACGATCAGGATGTTTGCACCCTGTGCAAGTGCGGTATCAATCTGCTCGTTCTGTGTCGTCTGGTTGTTGTTTGCATCATAGTTCTGGTACTTTACGCCAAGCGCATCAAGCTTAGCGTCAAGTGCGGTACGCACGGAAGAAATGTAGGTATCTGCATAAGTATAGTAGAATACTGCTACATTTGCACTGGAAAGGTCTACGCCTGTTCCCTCTACTGCGTCTGCCACATCATCCGCTGCGGCCTCTGTGTTCTCCACGCTTCCTGATGCGTCCGGAGTTGTCGATGTCTGTTCTTCGCCGCCACAGCCTGCCAGCATGGAAGCTGCCATCACTCCACATAAAAGAACTGCTAAAAGTTTCTTCTTCATGTTGAAAAATCCTCCCTTTTTGTGATTACGACCTCAGTCGTTGTTATGAGTATCTCACAAAAAGGTTAATTTTTCCATGTAAAATTTTATCCTTTTTGTTCAAATTTTTACGTCCCGTGCACGGAGCTGCCGTGATTCTGCCAAAGCCCTGCGCTCTTCCCGGTCAGTCGAAGGCAAACAGAACCTTCTGGCACTCCTCGTCAAACATATTCTCCCTCGTGACCAGTGTCGTCGCGGTATCCACCACGGTCTCCTCCAGCGTCTCGCCGCCGAGCAGCCGGTATGCCGACTCCACTCCCAGATACCCCATCGCAAACGGATTCTGGACGATCAGCGCGTCCACCTCGCCGCTCTCCAACATCCCGACCGACACCACGTTGTTGTCGAAGGCGGCAACGAACGTCTCCTCCCCCAGCCCCAGCTCCTCAACGGCGTAGCCGACGCCGAGGCTCGTCCACTCGTTGAAGGTAGCGATCACGTTGATCTCGGGGTGCTCCTTTAACATCTGCTTTGTCCCTTCCAGCGAATCCTCCGTCGTAGAAAGTACATTGATCACATCGACAATCCTCGTCCGCTCGTCCGACGCGAGCACCTCCCGCAGTCCTTCCTCCCGCTGCTGTCCGTTTGCGGAATTGATGTCGTAATTGACGATCCCCACGTTCAGCTCGGCAAGACCGCTGTCTAAGATCGCCCTTCCCGCCATACGCCCCGCCTCATAATTGTCCGTGCCGATCCGGCAACTGACATTTTCGCTGTTCACATCGCTGTCAATGACGACGATCTTTACGCCCTTCTCTGCCGCAGCGTCGATCGCCGCCGCATTCGCCTCATAGTCCACTGCGGAAAAGACAAGCGCGCCCGCCCCCGATGCAACCGCCCGTTCAATCATCGCATTCTGCGTCTCGTAGTCCTCCTCGCTCTGTGGTCCGTCGATGGTGACAGACAGATTGTATTCTGTCCCCGCCGCATTCGCGCCCGCGAACACCGATCTCCAAAACGCCGAGGTCGTGGACTTCGTCACCAGTGCCACCGCCTGTTTGCTCTCTCCCGCCTCCGTCTCCCCGACCGTCAGATTTTTCACCACATAGCGGATCCCTGTGTAGTATCCTGCCGCCAGAAATCCGGTCGCCAGAACCATGACAAGCCACCGCCTGCCGCGGGTTTTCTTCTCTCCCTTTCCCCGCTCTTCCTTATTTGATGTCATACTCGCCCTCCCGCAGCTTCGGGATCCTGATCTCTACCAGCGTTCCCACATCAGGCTCACTGGCAATGCGGATCCCGTATTCCTCTCCGAAATAGATCTGTATCCTGTCGTTTACATTTTTGATGCCGATACCCGTCCGCTCTCCCGGCTCCCGGCACAGGATCTCCTGACAGGTCTCCTCCGTCATGCCGACACCGTTGTCCTCCACCGTCATGACGACTGCATTTTCCTCCTCACGGACAGTGATGCGTATTTTCCCCTCGTCCACCATCCGGTTAAGCCCGTGATAGATCGCATTCTCGATCATCGGCTGGAGCGTGATCTTATTACAGAGATACGGAAGGCAGCTCTCCTCCACATCAAATTCATAGGTAAACTGGTTTTTGTACCGGAAATTCTGGATTTTCAGATAGCTCTTGGCGTGCTCGAGTTCCCTCTCAAGCGGGATCAGCTCATGTCCTTTACTGATGCTGATGCGGAACAGTCTTGCCAGCGCATTGACCATTTCCACCGCCTCCTTCGGCCGCTCCTCCTCGCACATCCACGCGATCGAATCCAGCGTATTGTAGAGGAAATGCGGATTGATCTGCGCCTGCAATGCCTTCAGTTCCGTCTTTCGCAGAGAGATCTCCTCCTGACGCACCTTCTCCATCAGATACTGGATCCGCAGCACCATGTGTCCGAACGAAGCGGAGAGGGATGTGATCTCGCCTGCTCCCTCCACCGGCTCAAACCGGAAATTCTCCGTATTTTTCTCAAATTCCTCCATCGCTCCTGTCAGACGCTTGACGGGCTTTGCGAGCATCCACGAGAAAAAACTCCCGACCAGGATCGCCGTCACCAGGACAAGCAGCAGAAGCGTCATGCAGATTTTTACCATATGCGCCACCTTCGTCGTGATCAGCTCGTCCACATAGCTCACACCGACCACGCGCCAGTTGCAGTTTGTGAGCGTCTGCACCGTGTAAATGACATTGGATTCCATATAAAAGCCGTCGTCCAGACCCGCAAACTCCCCCGTCTCCTCCTTAAGCCCTGCATAGATCATCTGCTGTTGCGGATGGTAGATAAGATTGCCCTCCGTGTCCACGATAAAACAGTAGCCGTGCTGTCCGATCCCCACGTCATCCACATAGTTTGCGATGCCGGAAAAACGGATATCCATAAACGCCTGCTCCATCCGCCCCTCCCGGTTTACCACCATCTTGGAGATCGTCACCACCCACGGATAGTAATCCTCAAGGAGTGACTCGACGTGCGGCTTGGAGATCTGAAGATCCTGCACAGTTTCCAGTTCTCCGTAGGAGAGATCCTCAAGGGGCTGTCCCTTCCTCGTATGTCCGTTCGACCAGCACTCCTTCAAAACTCCGGTCGTATCATAGGTCATGACTGCCACCACGTCCGGGCGCACCTCCATGAAGTTTTCCAGAAATTCATCGCGCTCCGCCGGCTCGTCCCCCATATGCCCCGCCACCAGCCGCATATTTTCCGCCATATCCTCCACGTAATTCTCCACGGTATTGACGACCTGCCTGGTCGCCTGCTCGCTGCTTGTGATCGTATTCTGCTCGATGGAACTCTCGTACAGCCGGATAAAAAATAAGAGCACGCACAACAGCAGGATCAGCATGAGGACCACGACCACGCTCGTCATCATCACGGAGAGCGACATTCCGGATTTTGTTTTATTTTTCTTCATGCTGCCTCCTGCACACATTCGGGGAGATGCCCGCATATTTCTTAAAGCAGTAGCTGAAATAATGCTGGTCGTTGTACCCGCACTGCTCCGCGATCTCACGGATCTTCATGGACGTTCCAAGAAGCAGCTCCTTCGCCTTCTCCATCCGCCTGCGCGTCAAAAGCTCCACAAAGGTCTTGCCCGTCGACCGCTTGATCAGCGCGCTCAGGTAGTTGGGGCTGACCGCGATCTGTGTGCTGACCGACAGCAGGGAGAGATCCGGATTCCGGTAACCGCTGTCGATCAGCTCCAGCGCCTTGTCGCAGATCCCGGAACCGCTGCTCTCCCGCACCGCCTCTATATCGGAAAGGAAATAGATGCCCGGACCGTTCTTCTTCCAGTAACCAAACGCGGACATCGCCTGCGCGTATGCCTCGTGGCAGCCGGAAAGCCCCGGCATGATGCGGCTCACGCCGATCACCGCGGAAAGCCCCAGGATACGCTTCACACTCTGCTCCAAATCCTCCACGATAATATGAAGATATTTCTCCATGCCGCCCCTCGTTGCCGAGAGCAGGGATACCACGCGCCCTCCAGTATAAAATCCCGCATGGTGCACATATTTGTCCGCCACCTGGTGCACCGCTCCCTCACTGTCCGCCGTGGTCCGGTTCTCACCGTTCTCATCGCAGAAACTCGTCACCATGACCGTATAGCAAAACTGCTGCGACGCATTTTTCAACAGTCCGGTCTGCGCAGCCTCCTCCCGCAGAAGCTGCTCCCGCCTGGCGCCGTCATCCTCCTGATAGGGGTCGAGAAGCAGGCGCATCAGAAAGCCCGTCTGGCTCTGTTGCTCCTGCTGTTTCGTCTGCTGCGTAAATTCCGCAAATTTTTCATCGATCTTTTTCCTGATCTTAAAAAGCTCCTCCGTGAGCTCGCTGGCAGAGACAGGCTTTAGCATATAGCTGATGATATTGTAGCGGATCGCCTGCTGTGCATAGGAGAAATCATCGTAGCCGCTCAAAAACGCGATCTGCATCGTGGGGCGTATCTCGCGCACCTGCCTTGCCAGATCGATCCCCGACATAAACGGCATCCGGACATCCGTCAGAAGCAGGTCCGGCTCCAGCTTCTCCACAAGTTCAAGCGCCTCGATCCCGTTTTCTGCCTCTCCCACGACCTGAAATCCCGCTCGTTTCCAGTCCACCCGCCGGATCAAAGCCTTTCTCAGTTCCTCCTCATCGTCTGCGATCACTATGGTATACATATATTCTCTCCCCACCATCTTCTTCACAAATGTATTTCTTTTATCATAGCAAAAAATAAATGGCTTAACAAGGGACACCTTCTGTATTTCTCCTGCGGATAGCAGTACAAAGGCGCACCGGATTCACCGGTGCGCCTTTGTTGCTGCTGCCCCTCCAAGTGGCATCCACATTTCTCCTTATTTTTCTTCCATCGTTCCGTATACGACCTGTCTTCCGATCTCGGCTCCCGTCGGAACGATCCTCTGGGCGAGTTCGATCGCAACAATGTCATTTACATCTGCGGTTCCGTCGGTGGAGAGCTGCAGGGTGTAGGTCGCCCCCTGTGCGATCAGCTTGCCGTCGTACACCGATGTGAGATCCACAACGGAATAACCGTCCTCGTTCGTTACAGTGCCTGCGCCGTAACCGGAGCCGGCAAGCGCCGCACCGCTTTTTGTATACACGTAAAGTTTCGGGGACTTGATCGTCTCAAAGGCTGTCTCCACCGTGCCGAGCACCTCGTTTTTCTCGTCCTTTGCCGCACGGTTGTAGATCGTGATGGTATAGCCGCTCTTTCCGCTCCACTCCTCAGCAAACGTCTCGACCGTCACCTCCACATCCTGCTGCACATTCGGCACCGGATATTGTGTCAGAGGCGCGTCTCCAAACAGTCCCTGCTTAATGGTTTTCGTCAGCTCGTCCCTCTGTCCCGGGGTTGTCGTCTCCGCATCCTGCGAAGCCATCCACGAAATCATACCTCCCAGTCCCTTTTCCTTCACATATTTTGTCTTTTCCAGAACCGAGCGCTGATTGTCATAGGTAAAAAATGCTCCGGTCTGCTCGCTGTAAAGGTAGGGCGCTTTTGCCGTATCATCCCAGTACTCCTTCAGCCCCGGGTAAGCAGCCTTTAATCCGTCCAGTGAGCGGTAGCTCCAGACGCCCCCGGCTCGTCCACCCTCTCCGTCCTTCATCGGCGCTTCATTGTTGGCGCCTCTGCTCGGAGACTGGTCTGCATCCTTGTTGCACAGCTCGGCTTTTCCAAAAAGTCCCGGCAGTTCCGGATTATTCCCGGCGTCCACCTTCTGCCAGCCTCTCGTGTAAAACGCCGCGCCGATCACGATCTTGTCCGCTCTCGCTCCGTTGGCAAGCAGATACGTCACCGCATCATCCACGGACAATCCGCTTTCTTTGTATGGGTCGTCCGGGTTGGTATAAAGCCCGGTCTGGTGACCGCTGTACTCATCCCACGCCCCGCGCATATCGTAGGTCATCACGTTGGCAAAATCCACTGTCTCAAACAGACGCCTGATATCCGTGCCAAGCCCCAGCGTTGCCTTGGGCGCAGAGATCGCAACCGACAGCTCATAAGTGCGGTTTAACTCCTGCCCCTGCGCGTCGAGAGCTTTTCGCAGATCCTGCAAAAACAGAATGTAATTCTCCCGGTCTGCCTCCGACGCCTGCGGCGTTCCCTCATCGTTCTTGTTGTCCACCAGATCCGCCTGCCGCTGCGAGCCCGGATATTCCCAGTCGACGTCGACAAAATCCATATTGGTATACCTGATGAATTTCATGACGTTGTCCACCAGATTTTTTCTCGTCGCCTCATTGGCGCAGACCGCCGAAAAATCCCCCGATTTCGACCATCCGCCCAGAGAGACGCCGATCTTTAAGTTTGGATTCTTCGCGCGCAGATCCTGCATCGCAGAGAGGATCCCACCGTTTGGATCTCCCCAGGTCACGCCGTCCATCCCGACCGGCGCACCCGTCGCTGCATCCTTGTCCGTAAAAACCAGTTCCCCGTTACTGTCAAAGTCAAGAAATGCAAAATTCAGATGCGTGAGCTGGTCTACCGGGATCCCCTTCGGGTAAAACATTCCCTGACCGCCCCAGATCGACCAGTCCCCATAATACATTACATTGCGGTAAGCGTTCTGCGCCGCCTCCGCCGCCTGCGGAACCTCCTGTGCAAATACCGGCAGTGACACCGTACCAAGCATATTGCACAAAATTACCGCTGCTGCCGTCATCATGCCTGCTTTTTTTACAATGCTTCTAAATTTCAAACCTTCTCCTCCTTTTTAAGATTCTGCCTTTTTGCTATATCCTTCTCTTATCCGGCTCTTAAAATACCCTCCGAAGATCCTTCCTTTGTAAAGCGGCACTCTGCCTGCGTAAACCCTTCCTCCTTTTCTTTTATCTTCTGGCGTCCCGCGCGTCTTCACACCCCTCCTCTCCCGCTCATCCGGTACTGCCTGACAGATTCAAATATATTACAAACGTATATCTTAGTTTTACCATAGACGATTTGTCCGCCCGCCGCAAGTGTATATCTTGGCATTTTTATAACTGTTTTGTCCTCTCCCCGGACGTTTTGCGCAGTGATTTCCTATGTCAAGCAACGAACAGCACACTTTGCGTGCCTCTCGTATATTAAAAAACAGCAGGGAATCCGAAAACGGATCTCCTGCTGCTTTTCTGATATGATTTTATTCTACCGGAACGGTCCAGCCGTATTTGTCCTCAATCTCGCCCCACTGGATACCGGTTAAGGTATCGTACAGCTTCTGTGTCAGCTCGCCGATCGCAAAATCATTGACTGTCACGACATCGTCCCTGTAACGGAGCTCACCGACCGGAGAGACAACCGCCGCCGTACCCGTGCCGAAAACCTCCTCCAGCGTACCGTCATGCCCTGCCTTCATCAGGTCGTCGATCGCAAGGTGCTCCTCGTGCACCGTATAGCCCCAGTCCTTCAAGATATGGATCATGGAGTCTCTCGTGACGCCCGGAAGAACCGTACCCTCGATCGGCGCCGTGTAGATC
>JAPFDX010000021.1 GCA_026168605.1 Roseburia sp.
CCCCTTTTCCGTTCCATGTCGCAGAACAGCCCTCTGCTCTTTGACAAAGAAAGCGGCGCAATAGAACGGCGACGCAGTATAGGACAAATCAGATACATTCGATATATGGGGAGCCGTTGGGCTGATACGCCATGACCGAAAGGAGGGACAAAACGAGCGAGAACTATCAGCGTTCCATAGCAGACTTAGCAACTCTGCCGCCACAATCCATATAACGGTATAATGATACTCCTTTACCGCCGTAGTCCGAGCGTTAGAAGCGTCGCAGGCAACGGGTAGAGCTGCATGAGAACCATGCGGAAGTGAAATTCTTGTGAGGTTTGCTAAAACCGTCTGAACTGTCTATTTTTACCTTGTAATAGTGTACTTGCTGTCTTTCATAAGATGTACGGAATACCAAAGGGGGTATATTTTATGGAAGATAAAGTTTCTTATATGATTGATAAAGATGAAATCAATCAACAGAAAATGCAATTAGTTGTAATAAATCGTCGCCCACAATATTTACAGAAACCGCAGGAAGTTGCCAAACGAGAAATCGCAAGGCAGCTTTTTCAGATTTTTCGGAAATATGAATGATGTAATTGAAGGACTGTCTGTTCAATGCTATAATATAAGTGTGGGCGGCTTATGTCATAACGTCTTGTTCGGAGGTAACGAACATGATGTATGACGCATTATATGGACGCCAGTCAATCGAAAAAAAAGACAGTATATCCGTTGAAAGCCAGCTTGAATATTGCAGGTATGAAACTCATGGCGACCCTTATATCGAATATGCCGATAGAGGGTTTAGTGGGAAGAATACGAACCGACCGGATTTTGAAAAAATGATGAATGATATTCGGGCAGGGAAAATTAAGCGTGTAATTGTTTACAAGTTAGACCGTATTAGTCGTTCAATCTTGGATTTTGCTAATATGATGGAAGTGTTTCAAGAATATCATGTAGAATTTGTTTCTTCAACAGAAAAGTTTGATACTTCCACACCCATAGGAAGAGCCATGTTGAATATTTGTATTGTCTTTGCTCAACTGGAACGAGAAACAATACAAAAACGTGTCACTGACGCTTATTATGCAAGAAATAAGAGGGGCTTTTATATGGGGGGACGTATTCCTTATGGGTATCGCTTAAAGGAAACTATCATTGACAATATCCGCACTTCCATGTATGAAGAAGTCCCGGAAGAAAGCGAGCAGCTAAAACTTATTTATTCGTTGTATGCTGACCCGGCTAATTCTCTTGGCGACATTATACGGTATCTCAATAAGCATGGTATTAAGCAATTACGCGGAGGAAATTGGACTTCTGCAAGAATAAGTGAAATGCTGAGAAATCCTGTATATGTGGAAGCTGATATTGACGTGTATAACTTCTTCAAAAGTCAAGGAGCAGATGTTTATAATCCGGCAAGCGATTTTACAGGTTATAATGCCTGTTACCTATATAAAGGAACGGTATCAACAACAAGAAAACAGTGTGACCTTACGGACAAAGAAATAGTATTAGCACCACATAAAGGCTTTATTTCTTCTGCCACATGGTTAGCTTGCAGGATACGCTGTCTAAACAATCGCCAGTCAACACAAACTTGTAAACCGAAGAACTCATGGCTTACAGGAAAAATAAAATGTGGAAACTGCGGTTATGCTTTGGTAATTCGGAAAGCAAAAACAAAGTGGGGACGATATTTCGTTTGCAGTCAATCGGGACATAACGGTAACTGTAAAGGAACGGGAAGCACTGTTTATGCAGACGTTTTAGAGGAATATATGTTAAAAGCCATTCGTGAAAAGCTGTCTGAATTTAAGAAGCTATCAGATGAAGAAGAAAACAAATCTGTACCTAAAGTATCAAAGAACAAAATCCGTTTGACACAAATAGGCGAGGAAATTAACGACCTGCTTTCCAAAGTAGGAAGTGCAAACGCTATCTTGATGAAGTACATCAATGATAAGGTTTCCGAGTTAGACACTGAACGCCAAACTTTACAGGAAGAAATCATTTCTCTTACTTGTACGCATACAGAAAACAAAATGGGACAAATAACAGACCATGTAAAGAAATGGGATAACATTTCCTTTGAAGATAAACAGGCAGTTGTTGACGCTTTAATCAAAGTTATCAAGGTGGCAAACGGGAATATTGAAATCACATGGAAAATCTAAGGCGGTTTTATCCGCTATCATTTTTGAGGTAAATCTACTTCAATCTTCCCGTTTCGGTGAGGGGCTGCGCATGGTGCAGGAGGAGCTTGACAGCAAGAACTTTTATATGTGCAATCCGGATTTTGACCCGGGCTGCGGCAAATAGAATAAACAGACGGGGAAAGAGGGTGCGCTTTGGCACCCTCTTTTTGTGACATAGGAAATTGTTTCTTCCTTTGCAGTTTATGACAACGGGGGAGTGTGTGGAGCACACACTTTGTGTGAGGATGCGCACTCGCATGAGCGGAAGTATTGCTTCGCAATCATGCTCGGCGCGGCAAAAGTGTGCTTCCTTTGCAGTTTATGACAACGGGAGAGTGTGTGGAGCGCACTTTTGTTGTGAGATTCGACAAAAAGAAACACGGGCATTGACATTGACGGATGGGGGTATTAGTATAAAGTTAGTCTTGAATAACTATACAAAAAGAAAGCTGGGAAAATTATGACATTGGATGAGCTGTCGATTGGAAAAGAAGCGGTGATTGAAACGGTGGGCGGAGAGGGTGCGCTGCGCTGCCGTCTTTTGGATATGGGACTGATCCCGCGGACGCGGGTGCAGGTGCGCAAGGTCGCGCCGATGGGCGACCCGATCGAGATTCGTCTGCGCGGTTACGAGCTGACGATCCGCAAGGAGGACGCGAAAAAAATAGAGATTGTTATGGAGGAGAAGTCATGATATTTGCACTGGCAGGGAACCAGAACTGTGGCAAGACGACGCTGTTTAACCAGTTGACGGGAGCCAACCAGCACGTCGGAAATTTTCCCGGCGTGACGGTGGATCAGAAGATGGGCGAGATCCGCTCCGTAAAAAACTGCTCCGTGGTGGATCTTCCGGGGATTTATTCCATCCGCCCGTACACCAGCGAGGAGATCGTGACGCGGGATTTCATCTTGAATGAGAAACCGGATGGTATCATCAACATCGTGGACGCGACAAACATTGAGCGAAACTTGTACCTGACGCTGCAGCTTCTGGAGATGCGTATCCCGATGGTGCTTGCCCTCAACATGATGGATGAGGTGCGCGGCAACGGCGGCTCCATTGATTATAAAAAGATGTCGGAGGAACTGGGGATTCCAGTGATCCCGATCAGCGCGGCGAAGGACGAGGGGATCGAGGATCTGATACAGGCGATCGTTTCCGTGGCGAAGAAAAAAACGCTCCCGCAGGTGATGGATTTCTGCGAGCAGGGACCGGTGCACCGCTGCATCCATGCGGTATCGCACCAGGTAGAGGATCACGCGGTGGCGGCCGGGATGTCCCCGCGCTTTGCGGCGACCAAGATCGTCGAGAACGACACGGATATGATCGAAAAACTCGAGTTGTCGGAAAACGAGCTTGACATGATGGAGCACAGTATCGCGGAGATGGAGACGGACTGCGGGCTTGACCGCAATGCGGCTCTGGCAGATATGCGCTACACCTTCATCGAGAAGGTCTGCGGGAAAACCGTCAAGAAGTGTATGGAGAGCAAGGAGCATATCCGCAGCGTCAGGATCGACAATATCCTGACAAACAAATATCTGGCGATCCCGATGTTTGTTCTCATCATGTGCGTGATCTTTGTGCTGACGTTCAATGTGATCGGTGCGGCGCTAAGCGACTGGCTGGCGATGGGCATCGACGCGTTTACGGCGTTCTGTGACAGAGGTCTGACGGCATACGGCATCAATCCGGTCGTGCACAGCCTGATCATCGACGGGGTGTTCGCGGGCGTGGGAAGTGTTTTGAGCTTCCTGCCGATCATCGTCGTGCTGTTTTTCTTTCTGTCGATCCTCGAGGATTCGGGTTACATGGCGCGTGTGGCGTTTGTGATGGATAAGCCGCTGCGAAAGATCGGTCTCTCCGGCAGAAGCTTTGTGCCGATGCTCATCGGATTCGGCTGTACCGTTCCCGCAGTTATGGCAACGCGGACGCTCTCGAGTGAGCGCGACCGCAAAATGACGATCATGCTGACGCCCTTTATGAGCTGTTCGGCGAAGATTCCAATCTATTCGGTGTTTGCGGCGGCATTTTTCCCGGGAAAGGAAGCGCTTGTGATGATTGCGCTCTATGGAACCGGCATCCTTGTGGGGATCCTCTCGGCGATGGTGTTAAACCGCACGGCGTTCCGCGGCAAGCCGATCCCGTTTGTCATGGAGCTGCCAAACTACCGTCTGCCATCCGTAAAGAGTGTCGGACGCCTAATGTGGGACAAGGCGAAGGACTTTATCGAGCGCGCCTTTACGATCATTTTTGTGGCGACGATCGTGATCTGGTTCCTGCAGACCTTTGACCTGCGGTTTAACGTGGTGGCACAGAGTGAGAACAGCCTGCTCGCGCTGATCGGTCAGTGGATCGCGCCGCTCTTTGGACCGCTCGGCTTCTCCGACTGGCGGGTGTCAACGGCGCTGATCACCGGATTTACGGCAAAGGAAGCGGTTGTCAGCACCTTAAGCGTCCTGACCGGAACGTCCATGGCAAATCTGGGCGGCGTGCTCGGCAGTATGTTTTCGGGTCTCTCCGCCGCAAGCTTTCTGGTGTTTACACTTTTGTACACGCCGTGCGTGGCGGCTGTGGCAGCGGTCAAACGCGAGATGCAAAGCGGCGTGAAGGCAGGCGTTGTCGTGGTTCTGCAGTGTCTTGTGGCATGGGCTGCGGCATTCCTGGTCTATCAGATAGGAGGGCTGTTTTTTTAAAATGGGAATTGCAGATTGTGTGATTGTCGGGTTGGTTGCCCTTTGGCTGACGGCGGCGCTGTATTTTTTACACAGGAAGAAAAAATCCGGTGGCTGCGCGGGTTGCAGCGGAAACTGCGCGGGGTGTGCGGGTTGCGGCAGGAGAAAATAAAACAAAATACCGCAGGGCATGGACGGCTTGCAAGAACACGCATTTTATTATATAATTGCGAGTGGCTTTTATAGCAGACAAAAGAATACCGTTTGCCATGCGGTATTGCTTAGAAAGCATTGCCGTATGGAAAGAAATAGAAAAGAGGAGAACGAAGATGAGTGACAAAGTCAGAACAAGATTTGCGCCGAGCCCGACGGGAAGGATGCACGTGGGGAATCTGCGCTCTGCGCTATATGAGTTTTTGATCGCGAAGCACGCGGGCGGTGATTTTATGCTGCGCATTGAGGATACCGATCAGGAGCGCTATGTGGAGGGAGCGGTGGACATTATTTACCGCACGATGAAAAAGACAGGTCTGCTCCACGACGAGGGTCCGGACAAGGACGGTGGCTTTGGACCGTATGTGCAGAGTGAGCGCATGAAGACGGGCATCTATATGAAATATGCGATGGAGCTTGTGGAGAAGGGGGAGGCGTATTACTGCTTCTGTGACAAGGAGCGTCTGGAGTCCCTTAGAACCGAGGTGGTCGAGGGCAAGGAGATCATGCTCTACGACAAGCACTGCTTAAACCTGAGTAAGGAGGAGGTTGAGGAGAAGCTTGCGGCGGGCGTGCCGTTTGTGATTCGTCAGAACATCCCAAATGAGGGCACGACGACCTTCCACGACGAGCTTTACGGCGACATCACGGTGGAGAATGCGGAGCTTGACGATATGATCCTGATCAAGTCGGACGGCTATCCGACCTACAATTTTGCGAATGTGGTGGACGACCACACGATGAATATCACCCATGTGGTGCGGGGAAATGAATACCTTTCCTCCTCGCCGAAGTACCAGAGACTTTACGATGCGTTCGGCTGGAAATCTCCGGTATATATCCATCTGCCGCTGATCACCGATGAGAACCACAAGAAGCTGTCAAAGAGAAGCGGGCACTCCTCCTTTGAGGATCTGCTGGAGCAGGGATTTTTGACCGAGGCAGTCGTCAATTATATCGCGCTGCTTGGATGGAGTCCGGAGGACAACCGTGAGATTTTCTCGCTGGACGAGTTGATCCGTGAGTTTGACTATCATAGGATCAGCAAGTCTCCGGCAGTCTTTGACTACACGAAGTTAAAGTGGATGAACGGCGAGTATATCAAGGCAATGGATTTTGACGCCTTTTATACGATGGCAGAGCCGTATATCCGCGCGGTGATCACAAAGGAGCTGGATTTCAAGAAGATCGCGGCGATGGTCAAGACGCGCATCGAGGTATTTCCGGATATTGCCGAGCACATCGACTTCTTTGAGACGCTGCCGGAGTACGATGTGGCGATGTACACGCACAAGAAAATGAAGACAAACGCGGAGACGTCCCTTACCGTGCTGAAGGATGTGCTGCCGCTTTTGGAGGCGCAGGAGGACTTCTCCAACGATGCGCTCTACCAGACGCTTCTCTCCTATGTGGAGGAGAAGGGCGTGAAGAACGGCTATGTGATGTGGCCGATCCGCACGGCGGTCTCCGGCAAGCAGATGACGCCGGGCGGCGCGACCGAGCTGATGGAGGTGCTCGGCAAGGAGGAATCCGTCGCGCGCATCAAAAAAGGCATTTCTATGTTGGAAATTTGAGGTATCTATGAGTTTTAACACTTCTCAGCATGAGGCGATCCGTCACAAGGATGGCCCCATGCTTGTTTTAGCAGGGCCCGGTTCGGGCAAGACCCTTGTGATTACAGAGCGGACAAGATGTCTGATCGAAGAGTATCATATTGCACCGTCGAATATTCTGGTGATTACCTTTACGAAAGCGGCGGCAATGGAAATGAAGGAGCGTTTTTCGCGTCTGACGAGTGGGAAAGGTTATCCCGTGACGTTCGGCACGTTTCATGCAGTCTTTTTTTCCATGCTAAAACACGCCTATCATTACACCGCGGAGAATATCGTCCGTGAGGAGCAGCGCGTGCAGTGTATGCGTGAGATCATCGCAAAGCACCGTCTGGAATACGAGGATGAGATGGAGTTTGTGCAGACGCTGCTGGGCGAGATCGGTCTTGTGAAAAATGCGGGGATCAAGGTCGCCAATTACTATTCCAAAAACTGCGCGGAGGAGATGTTCCGGCGCATTTACAGCGAGTATCACGAGTATCTGTACAATCACCGCCTCATCGATTTCGAGGATATGCTGCTCTATACCTGGGAGCTGCTCTCGGAGCGTGCGGATATTCTGCGCGCATGGCAGCAGAAATACCGCTATATCCTGATCGACGAGTTTCAGGATATCAACAAGTTACAGTTTGATATTGTAAAGCTGCTGGCGGGGGAGACACAGAATCTCTTTGTCGTCGGGGACGACGACCAGTCCATCTACCGCTTTCGCGGGGCGAAGCCGGAGATCATGCTGCGGTTTGGAAAGGATTTTCCGCGTGCGTCGACAGTTTTACTCGATACAAATTACCGCTCACAGGAGAATATCGTCGCGCAGTCGCTGAATCTGATCTCGCACAATAAGGAGCGTTATCAGAAGCGCATCCGGGCGGCGCAGCCGGCGGCAAGCAAGGTGGAGTACGGCGTGTTTGAGAGCCAGCGGCAGGAGAATCTGCGGATTATCCGCGATATTGCAGATGCGATCGAGCGGGGCGGCAGCTACGAGGAGTTTGCGGTGCTGTTTCGGACAAACACGCAGCCGAGGCTTCTCATGGAGCAGCTCATGGAATACAACATTCCGTTCCGCACCAAGGAGCGCATACCGAATCTGTACGACCACTGGATCGCGCGCGATATTTTTGCCTATCTGCGCATTGCGGCGGGGAGCAGGGAGCGGCGTGATTTTCTTCAGATCATGAACCGTCCGAAGCGCTACATCAACCGCGATTCGCTGGATGAAGCGCAGGTGGCGTTTGACGTGTGGGAGTGGTTTTATGAGGAGAAGCCGTGGGTGGCGGAGCGCATCCGAAAGCTGGAGCGGGATGTGAAGCGCCTTGAGCGCATGAGCCCGTACGCCGCGATCAACTATATCCGCAAAGGGATCGGCTACGATGAATTTCTGGAGGAATATGCGGATTACAGACGCATCCGCGCGGAGGATCTGTACGACGTGCTGGACGAGCTGCAGGAGAGCGCGAAGGGATTTGCGGACTGCGGCGGATGGTTTGACCACATCGAGCAGTACACGAAGGAGCTGGAGGAGCTTTACCGGAAACAGGAAAACCAGGGGGAGAGCGTGACGCTTGCGACGCTGCACGCGTCGAAGGGCTTGGAGTATGACAACGTCTATCTGATCGACGTCAACGAGGGCGTGATGCCCTATAAGAAGGCGGTGCTGGACGAGGATATCGAGGAGGAGCGGCGGATGTTTTACGTCGGCATGACGAGGGCGAAAAAAAATCTGCATCTTTTCTCGGTGAAACAGCTCAACCAAAAAGATGCAGATCTCTCGCGCTTTATCGCCGAATCGCAAAAAACGCTTAATCCTCCATGTCGTTAAACTCCGCCTCGTCCAAAAGCTCGTCAAAGCGGTCGGAGACAGCCTCGTACTCCTCGTCACTCTCGATATTGTCGAGGGAGGCGTTGCCCTCCTCGTCCTCTGAGTAGCGGTAGATAAAGACCTCGCCCTCCTCGTTCGGCTCGCCGTCGTCGGTCAGCGGAAGAAGTGCGATGTAGTCGCGCTCTAAGACGGTGAAGATGGTTAAGATCTCACATTCAACCTGCGTGCCGTCGTCGAGATCAAGGGTTACGAGAACATCGGTGTCTTCGTTTGTCTGATGGTTATCTGCCATATGCGTTACCTCTCTTGTCATAAATATAGTAAATCCGGATAAGCATATGATAACACAGAGCGGTGCACGGAGACAAGAGAAAGAAAGGACTATACCAAAAAAGAAAGTTGGGTTATACTGTAAGGAGCAGATAACATGAGAAAACAAAAAGCAGAGGGTGACGGCATGGGTGATACGGTGCGCGAGGGAAATTACGCGGCTTACGGAGTGCAGGCGGCAGAAAACGGAATGATTTTTACCTTTGAGGCGGAGAAGGAGGACGAGTGCCGGATTCTTTTTTATGGGAAGGATATGGAGATCACGGACGCGGTGTCCGTGCCGCGCCGGTATTGCAGGGGCGCGATCCGCTCGGTGCGCGTTGGCGGGAAATCTGCCGCAAAGCTCCGCTATAATTATGAGAGAAACGGAGAGGTATTTACGGATCCGTATGCCAGCCGTATGATCGGCAGGGAGAAGTGGAACGATACGGCAAGGAGCGCTCTTGGCTACCGCGTGTGCGGCGGCTACGCGGCGCCGGATTTTGACTGGGGTGCGGATGCGGCGCCGGAGGTGCCACGCCATGCGATGGTGATGTACAAGCTGCATATCAGGGGCTTTTCGATGGATGCGGGGATCCGCGGCAGGGAGCGCGGCACGTTTTCCGCAGTCCGCGCGCGCATCCCCTATCTGAAAAAGCTTGGCGTCACGACGGTGGAGCTTATGCCGGTCTATGAATTCGAGGAGTTTCTATTGCCAAAGCCGCCCGTTCTGCCGGACTATGTGAAATGGGAGACGCAGGAGGAGGACGTCATTTTGCCGCAGGCGGTGCCGGAGGCGCCAAAGCTCAATTACTGGGGCTATACGGCGGGGAATTATTTTGCGGTGAAGTCCTCCTACGCCTCCACGACGGACGCGTCGCGGGAGTTTAAGGAGCTCGTGAAAGAGTTCCACGCAAGCGGCATGGAGTGTGTGATGGAAATGTTTTTTGCGGAGGGAGAGAACCAGAACCTGATCCTGGACGCGCTGCGCTACTGGGTGCGGGAATATCACGTGGACGGCTTTCATCTGCTGGGGCAGAAACTTCCGGTCACACAGATCGCGCAGGACGCGTGGCTGCGCCGGACAAAAATCTTTTACACGGGATTTGACGCGATGCTTTTGGCTGCGCCGTGTCGTTACCAGCACTTGTTTGTATACAGCGAGGAGTACCTGTACCCGGTGCGTGCGATGCTAAACCGCAGGGATGGCAGCATGGAACAGTTTTTGTGCCAGCAGAGGAAACAGCACGCCGTGCAGGGCTTTGTCAATTATATCGCGGACAACAACGGCTTCCGGCTGCTGGATCTGTTTTCCTATGACGGGAAGCACAACGAGGCGAACGGCGAGGAGAACCGCGACGGCAGCAACTGGAATCTAAGCTGCAACTATGGCGCAGAGGGCAGGACGGCAAAGCGGCAGATCAACGCGGTGCGGGAGCGTCAGCTCTGCAATGCCATCGCGGTGCTGATGCTCGGTCAGGGCGTGCCGCTGCTCTTTGCGGGGGATGAGACGGGAGATTCCCAGAGCGGCAACAACAACGCGTACTGTCAGGACAACAGGACCGGGTGGGTGAACTGGAAGAAGGATGAAAAATACGCGTGGCTCACAGAGTTTACGGCACGCATGACGGCGTTTCGCAGGGAGCATCCGGTGATCTGTGGGGAGCAGCCAAGGCAGCTTAGCGATTTCGGGAGAAAGGGCTTTCCGGATCTCTCCTATCACGGGGAGCAGGCATGGCTTTCCGCCCTGGCGGAGGGACAGCAGGCGGTGGGTGTGATGTACTGCGGCGCTTATGAGACGCGCGCCGACGGCAGCCCCGACGATATGGTCTACGTCGGCTACAATTTCCACACGGGGACCGCGCGGCTTGCACTCCCGAAGCTTCCCGACGGAAAATGCTGGTATCTGTGCATGGATACCGCGCGCGGAAAGGACGCCTTTCTTCCGGAGCCCGAAGTGCAGGAAGACATCCAGATTGTGGTCAGGGGGCAGTCGGTTGTGATTTTAACAGGAAAATAAGGAAATGAAATGATGAAAGCTTTGAAACATCTGCGTACGATCAATCGTCATAAGCGTCTGGTGATGCAGGGCTGCTTTGCGGTCGGCCTCTACCGTCAGGGTCTGCTTCATGACTTGTCAAAATATACGCCCACGGAATTTCTGGTGGGCTGCAAATATTATCAGGGGACGATGAGCCCGAACAATGCGGAGCGGGAGGCGAGGGGTTACTCCTCGGCGTGGCTCCACCACAAGGGGCGCAACAAGCACCATATGGAATACTGGATCGATTACGGTGTCCCGGAGCGGAAGGGTGACGGGGCGGTGGAGCACAAGGGGATCTGCGGCATGAAAATGCCGCTGCGCTATGTGGTGGAGATGTATGTGGACCGCGTGGCGGCGTCCAAGAATTACCAGAGGTCACGCTATACGGATAGGAGCGCGCTCGACTACTATCTAAACGGCAGGCAGTTCCACGTACTGCACGAGGATACGCGGGCGCTGCTCGAGCTTCTGTTGTATATGCTCGCAGCAAAAGGAGAGCCTTATACCAACCGTTTTATCAGGGAGAAGCTTCTGCGCGGAGAGATCCCGTACCAGCGGAGCGCGCTTGAGAAGCTGGCGCAGCCCTATCGCCGGGAAGCGGAGAGATAACGAAGCGCACTTTTGCGCCGAAAGAAAAACAGGGAAAAGCACGGAACGCCGGAACGAGACATAGAATATATCAATAAAAGTTTTTCGGGTGCCGTTTTGAAAACTTTTTTATCTCCCTTTACCCCGGAGCAGGAGCATGAGTGCCTGCAAAAAATAAAAGACGGCAGCCAGGAGGCGAAGCAGGAGCTGATACTGCGGAATATGCGTCTGGTTGCGCACGTGGCGAAAAAATACCAGAACTCCGACGAGGACATGGAGGATCTGATTTCGATAGGAACGATCGGGCTGATGAAAGCGGTTGCGACATACAAGGAGAATTACGGAAGCCGTCTGGCAACCTACGCCGCGCGCTGCATCGACAATGAGCTTCTGATGCACTTCCGCGCGAGAAAGAAGGTGTCGCGCGAGGTCTCGCTCTACGAGCCGATCGGGACGGATAAGGAGGGCAATCAGATCCATCTGCTGGACATCGTCGAGAGCGACGAGCCGGACGTGGTGGAACAGATGGAGCTGGCGCGGCAGACGAAACAGATGCTAAAGATGATCCCTGCGGTGCTAAGCGAGAGGGAGCAGATGATCGTCACCAGACGCTATGGTCTCTATCGCCAGAAACCGATGACACAGCGCGAGATCGCCGCATCGCTTGGCATTTCGCGTTCCTATGTCTCGCGGATCGAGAAGCGCGCCTTAGAAAAGCTGCGGAAAAATTTTTCCGGGGAGAAAAATAGTCTTTCTTTCTAATTACTTCTGTGGTATATTGTAAGAGTATCATGCCGGGCGGCGTGATACCGCCCGTTCGGGCAGACATATCTTTGATCAGATTATTTCATATCGCTGTAATCCCATATTTTATAAGAATAAAAAGGAGTGATACGTTGTATAGTATTGTATCGACAGCAATTATCCAGGGCATAAAGGCAGTTCCGGTCTCGGTGGAGGCGGATGTGAGCAGCGGGATGCCCGTGTTTGAGATGGTGGGCTTTTTAGCGTCCGAGGTGAAGGAGGCGAAGGAGCGCGTGCGCACGGCGCTGCGCAATTCCGGTTTCGGACTTCCGGCGAAGCGCATCACGGTCAATCTCGCCCCCGCGGATATCCGCAAATCGGGTTCGGGGTTTGATCTTCCGGTGGCGGTCGCCGTGCTCGGCGCGCTGGGATGTCTGGAGGGAGCGGAGCTTTCCGGATTTTTTATCGCGGGGGAAGTCGGGCTAAACGGCAAGGTACAGCCGGTGCGCGGGGTACTGCCGATGGTTTCCGGCGCGAAGGAGCGCGGAATATCGCGCTGTATCGTACCGCTTGCAAACCGCAGCGAGGCGCAGCTTGTGACGGGCGTGCAGGTGTACGGGGTCGAGAGCATCTGTGACGCCGTGCAGATCTTAAGGGGAGAACACTGGGAGGAAAAGCAGCCGGCAGAATCGTCCGACCGGAACACAGGGGAGGCGCGTCAGCCGGATTTTGCAGACATCAGGGGGCAGTATCTGGTGAAGCGCGCCTGCGAGGTCGCCGTTTCCGGCAGGCATAATCTTCTGATGATCGGGCAGCCGGGCGCGGGCAAGACGATGCTCGCGATGCGGATCCCATCGATCCTTCCGCCGCTCACAGAGTCCGAGCAGATGGAACTCTCGGAGATTTACAGTGTGAGCGGATTGTTTGCGGAGCGCGAGGGACTGATGCGCGTGCGGCCGTTCCGCGCGCCGCACCACACGGTCACGGTGCAGGGGCTGACCGGTGGCGGCGCGGTGCCAAGACCTGGGGAGATCTCGCTGGCGCACAAGGGCGTGTTGTTTCTGGACGAGCTCCCGGAATTTTTGGGGCAGACTTTAGAGGTGCTGCGCCAGCCGCTGGAGGAGCGCTGTGTGCGTCTGGTGCGGGCATATGGAAGCTTTGAATTTCCCGCGGACTTCATGCTGGTGGCGGCGATGAACCCCTGCAAATGCGGGTATTACCCGGATATGCAGCGGTGCCGCTGCTCGCAGAGTGCGATCGAGCGCTATGTGGGACGCATCAGCCGTCCGCTTTTAGACCGCGTGGATATCTGTGTCGAGGCGCCGCCGCTTGCCTTTGACGAATTAAACCGGGCGGGGGACGGCGAGACGTCGGAGCAGATCCGGGCGCGCGTGATGGAGGCGTGGCGCATCCAGAAGGAGCGCTACCGTGGGGAGAACTTTTCCCACAACAGCCAGATCCCGGCGGAGAGCATCCGCAGATATTGTGCGCTGGACGCGGAGCAGGAGCGCTATATGGAGGAGATCTACCGCAGGCTGGAGCTGACGGCGCGCTCGTATCACAAGCTGTTAAAGGTGGCGCGCACGCTGGCGGATATGGAGCAGTCCGAGCGGATCCTGATGCGCCATCTGACGGAGGCGGTCTGTTACCGCAGCCTCGACAAAAAGTTCTGGGAGAGAGGGTGAGACGCATGAATTACGGATACTGGCTCGCGCAGGCAGACGGGATTTCCGACCGTGTCAGACGGAAGCTTGTCGAGGAAGCGGGAAGTGCGGAGGACGTCTATTTTCTGCCGGAGCGAAGTCTTAAAATGCTGGCGGGCGAGACGGTGGCGGAGCGTCTGCTCCTCGCGAAAAAGAACGACACCGAGGCGGACTATGTCAGGATTGGCGCGGCGGGGATCTCCTTTCTGACGCCGGAGGATGAAGCTTATCCCGCGCGTCTGCGCCAGATCTTTGATCCGCCCTATGCCCTCTATGTCAAAGGGCGGCTTCCGGTAAGACCGGACAAGAGTGTCGCCATTGTCGGGGCGCGTATGTGCTCGGAATACGGGCGTGTGGTGGCGGAGCGGCTGGCGCATTGCCTTGCCCAAAAGGGAGTCTGCATTGTCAGCGGTCTGGCGCGCGGCATTGACGCTGCGGGGCACCGTGGGGCGGTGGACGCGGGAGGCGTGACGTGCGCCGTGCTTGGCTGCGGCGTGGACGTCTGTTATCCGCGCGCAAATGAGAGGCTCTATGGCGAGATCCTGGACAGGGGCTGTATTTTGTCGGAATACCCGCCGGGGACGCAGCCGCGGCCGGGATATTTTCCGCAGCGCAACCGTATCATTGCAGGGCTTGTCGACGCGGTGGTCGTGGTGGAGGCAAAGGAGCGGAGTGGTTCGCTGATCACGGCGGATCTGGCGATCGAGCAGGGGCGCGACGTCTATGCCGTTCCGGGGCGTATGCACGACGCGCTTTCTGCCGGATGCAACGGGCTGATACGGCAGGGCGCGGGGATCGTTTCTAATATAGAAGATTTTGTGCGCGAGCTTGGCGTTTGGACGGAGGGAGAGCAGAAGCAGAGCGCGGGAGAAAATTTATCACTTGAAAAAGAGGAACGCTTGGTGTATAGTTGTGTAGATTTACGACCCCGGGGTCTGGAAGAACTTTTGCAGAAAACCGGACTTTCCATGCCGGTGCTGGCAGAGAGCCTGACGGGACTTTTGCGGAAAGGGGTCATCAGAGAAGTGTTTAAGAATGATTATATCAGACAGTGTTAGATGAAGGAGATGGATGAATGGCAAAGTACCTTGTTATCGTGGAGTCGCCTGCGAAGGTCAAGACAATCAAGAAGTTTTTGGGGAAGAATTATGAAGTGGTCGCGTCAAACGGCCATGTCAGGGATCTGCCCAAAAGCCAGATGGGCATCGACATTGCGAATGATTACGAGCCAAAATATATTACGATCCGGGGAAAGGGGGACATCCTTGCCAAGCTGCGCAAAGAGGTGAAAAAGGCGGACAAGGTATACCTCGCGACCGACCCCGACCGTGAGGGGGAAGCCATATCCTGGCATTTGAGCCAGGCGCTCAAGCTGGACGGCAAGAATGTCAGACGTATCAGCTTCAACGAGATCACGCAGAATGCGGTGAAGGCTTCGCTCAAGGAGCCGCGCGACATCGACATGAATCTGGTCGACGCGCAGCAGACGAGACGTATCTTGGACCGCATGGTGGGATATGAGATCAGCCCGGTGCTCTGGGCGAAGGTAAAGCGTGGCTTAAGCGCCGGGCGTGTGCAGTCGGTTGCCCTGCGCATTATCTGCGACCGCGAGGAGGAGATCAACGCCTTTATCCCGGAGGAGTACTGGAGTCTGGATGTGGCGCTTGCGATGGAGGGCGAGAAGAAGCCTCTGATCGCGAAATTCCACGGGGATGAGAACGGGAAGCTTGTCATCCATTCCGCGGAGGAGATGGAGCGCATTATCACAGAACTGAAAAAAGAGAAGTTTCAGGTGCTCGAGGTGAAAAAGGGAGAGCGCGTCAAGAAGGCGCCGCTGCCGTTTACGACGAGTACGCTCCAGCAGGAGGCGTCCAAGGCGTTAAACTTCCCAATCTCCAAGACCATGCGCATCGCACAGCAGTTGTACGAGGGCGTGGAGGTCAAAGGTCAGGGAACGGTCGGTCTGATCACCTACCTTAGAACGGACTCCGTGCGTATCTCGGAGGAGGCGGACGCGCAGGCGAGAGCCTATATCGGCGAGAGCTACGGAGAGCAGTTTGTGGCGACGCAGACCGGCGGGAAAAAGAGCGGAGCCAAGATCCAGGATGCGCACGAGGCGATCCGTCCGTCCGATATCCGCCGCACACCGGCGATGGTCAAGGAATCCCTGTCGAGAGACCAGTTCCGTCTCTACCAGTTGATCTGGAAGCGCTTTGCGGCGAGCCGCATGGCACCTGCGGTCTACGAGACGACAAACGTGCGGATCGGTGCGGGAAAGTACCGTTTCCATGTGGCGGCGTCGAAGCTTGCGTTTGAGGGATTTCTGACTGTTTACACAAGCGCTGACGACGAGAAGGAAGAGAACAATGTACTGTTAAAGTCCATAGACGAGGGGACGAAGCTCACGCTGGACCAGTTCGATGAGAAGCAGCATTTCACGCAGCCGCCGGCACACTACACGGAGGCGTCCCTCGTAAAAACGCTCGAGGAGCTGGGCATCGGGCGTCCGAGTACCTACTCGCCGACGATCACGACGCTGCTCGGCAGACGCTACATCGTCAAGGAGGCGAAAAACCTCTATGTGACGGAGCTTGGCGAGGTGGTCAACCAGATCATGAAAGAGTCCTTCCCGAGCATCGTGGACGAGAACTTTACGGCGAATATGGAGACGCTTTTGGACAGTGTCGGCGAGGGAAAGGTGAGCTGGAAGACGGTTGTGCGCAATTTCTACCCGGATCTGGACGCCGCCGTGCAGGTGGCGCAGAAGGAGCTCGAGAAGGTGAAGATCGAGGATGAAGTGTCCGATGTGATCTGCGAGCAGTGCGGGCGCAATATGGTCATCAAATACGGACCGCACGGCAAGTTCCTCGCCTGCCCGGGCTTTCCGGACTGCCGCAACACGAAGCCTTATCTGGAGAAGATCGGCGTTGCCTGCCCGAAGTGCGGCAGGGAGGTCGTGCTGAAAAAGACCAAGAAGGGCAGAAAATATTTTGGCTGTGAAGCCAATCCGGAATGTGATTTTATGAGCTGGGCGCGTCCGGTTGCCGACAAGTGCCCGAAATGCGGCGGCTATATGGTCGTCAAGGGAAATAAGCTGGTGTGTGCCGACGCGCAGTGCGGCTATTTCACGGACCGGAAGGAATCGGAAGAAAAATAGTCGAAAAATTTGTGCGAAATGCAATTAAAATATTGAATTTTCGGAATTGGCGTGATAAAATGTGAAGTATCATAGACATTTGTATGATTCAGGCAGGAGGCACAGCTATGAGTGTTCAGTTATTGGACAAAACAAGAAAGATTAACAAGCTTCTTCACAATAACAGTTCGTCAAAGGTCGTCTTCAACGATATCTGCGGTGTGCTCAAGGATATTTTGGTTTCCAATATCCTCGTGATCAGCAGGAAGGGAAAGGTTCTTGGAACCGGAGTCTGTGACGGCGTTGCGGAGATGAAGGAACTGATCGTGGACGAGGTCGGCGGCTTTATCGATCCGCTGCTCAATGAGCGGCTGCTTGGGATTTTATCGACCAAGGAGAACGTCAATCTGGAGACGCTCGGTTTCACCGATCATGTGGAGGGGTGCACGGCGATCATCACGCCGATCGACATCGCGGGCGAGCGCCTGGGGACGCTGTTTGCATACCGCCAGGGAAAGATCTATGACATCGACGATATTATCCTGAGCGAGTACGGGACCACGGTGGTGGGGCTGGAAATGATGCGCTCCGTCAATGAGGAGAGCGCGGAGGAGACGAGAAAGGTACAGATCGTAAAATCTGCCATCAGCACGCTTTCCTTCTCGGAACTTGAGGCGATCATGCACATTTTTGAGGAGATGGACGGCACGGAGGGGATCCTTGTCGCGAGCAAGATCGCAGACCGCGTGGGGATCACGCGCTCGGTGATCGTGAACGCGCTCCGCAAGTTTGAGAGTGCGGGTGTGATCGAATCCCGTTCCTCCGGCATGAAGGGTACTTATATCAAGGTGTTGAACGACGTCGTGTTTGACGAGCTGGACAAGCTGAAAAAACAGAGCCAGAAAAATTAAATAAAATCGAGTGCAAGGGAATGCCACAGAACAAAAATGTGTTTTTGGCGTTCCCTTTTTTTGCCCCACAAAACGACAAAAAGATGCAAAATTGTATAAATTTTTCGAAAAACACTTGTGTTTTTGTAGGGATACTTTATAATAGAGTAAGATAATTGTTGAAAATGGACGATAATGAGGGGGATACGAATGATTACCACGAATGCGTTTGACTATATCAACCTGATGGACAAGGCGGCGGACGCGAGCTGGATGCGTGAGAATGTCATCACGAACAATATCGCGAACGTGGATACGCCGGGCTATAAGAGGCAGGATGTCGATTTTATGTCGGTGCTGGAGCGGGAGCTTGGCAACTCGAAATATGTCTCTCTGGACAAGAAGGTGCGGGCGCTGAACCACGATCTCAGTGGGCTTTCCGTGTCGCCGTACACCGATGCGGTGAACTATTCCTACCGCCTGGACCGCAATAACGTCGATGTGGATACCGAGCAGGCAGAGCTTGCGAGCGAGCAGCTCCGCTACGAACTGCTCACGACAGCGATCAACGAAGAATTCAGCCGCATGAAGGTTGTATTAAAATAAGGGGGATGATTTAGATGGGATTATTTCAGTCATTTGACATCAGTGCAAGCGGCATGAGTGCAGAGCGTTTCCGCATCGATACGATCGCGCAGAACGTCGCCAATGTCAACACGACGCGTACCGAGGACGGGACGCCGTACCGCCGCAAGGTGGTCACATTTGCTGAGAGGGATCTGACGCCTTTCAGCCGCTATTACGAGTCGGCGCGGGGGAGAGTCGTCGGCAATGGCGTGAAGATCACTTCCGTGCGGGAGGATCTGACGACAGATTTTATGATGCAGTACGATCCGGCGCATCCGGATGCGGATGAGAACGGCTATGTGGCTTATCCGAATGTGAATACGGTCACCGAGATGACGAACCTGATCGACGCGACGAGAGCCTACGAGGCGAACACGACCGCTTTCAATGCCAGCAAGAGCATGGTGCAGGCAGCCCTTAAGATCGGTCAGTAATATTTGGCGGCATACGCCGTGTCATAGAAAAGAGGAAGAAAAATGGATATCAGTTCATTATCAGGCATTTTATCGGCAGACTATATGGACGCTGTTACGCAGAATACCCTGCTTGCAGAGGAGACGCAGGAGAATTTTGACTCGGTGCTGGCGTCAGCCATGAACGTGTTAAGCGAGACGAACGATCTGCAGAACGATGCGCAGGCGGCGAAGGTTCAGTTTGCGCTCGGCGAGGCGGAGAACCCGCACGATATGCAGATCGCAGCGGCGAAGGCGCTGGAGGCGCTGCAGTACACGACGGCAGTCAGGGACAAGATGATTGAAGCGTACCGAGAAATTATGAATATGCAGATTTAGTGAATGGAGTCAGGGAAAATGCCGGAACAGGTTCAAAAGATATGGAACAGAATTACAGAGTGGTGGAAGAAGTTTAGCACAAAGCAGAAGGTGCTTCTTTCGAGTGTCGTGGCGACGGTGATACTGGCGCTTGTGATACTGGCGTTTGTGGTCAGCACGCCGACGATGGTCACGCTGGTCGAGTGCGAGAACACGGCGCAGGCGGGAGAGGTGAAGGAGCTTCTGGACGGAGATGAGGGCGTGCCCTACGAGATGTCGCAGGACGGTCTCACCTTCTATGTGGATGAGAAGTATGAGGCGGCAGCGTCGATCCTTCTCGGAAAGAACAGTATTCCGACCACCGGTTTTGATATTGAGAGGGTTTTCGAGGGCGGTATGGGCTCCACGGAAGCCGACAAGACAAAGTTATATAAGCTTTATAAAGAAGAGTACTTTGCAGAGCAGTTGGAGACATTGTCGAATGTCGAGGAGGCGTCTGTCACACTGGATATCCCGTATGACGACGGCACGATCCTTGCGCGTGAGCAGGATGCCTATGCGGCTGTGATCCTCACCCTGTCGGGTGAGATGTCGGAGGAGCAGGCGTTCGGACTTGCGCAGTACATATCGACGCAGCTTGGAAATGAGACGACAGACAATGTCCTGATCCTTGACTCTGATTCCAATGTACTCTTTTCGGGCGCTGATTCCGATACTGCGGTAGGTACGGCGAGCACACAGCTCTCCCTGCGCCAGAAGACAGAGAACATGGTAAAGAGCGAGGTCAAGGACGTGCTGGTGGGATCGGGTCTTTACGATCACGCGGAGGTTGCGACCAAGCTGGATATGGACTTTGACCAGTACCGTGAGACAGAGCGCGAGTACTCTGCGCCGGAGGGGCAGACCAACGGTATGATCGGCGAGCAGAGCGTCTATGAATCCGAGAGCGTCGGCGGCGCGGCTGCGGTGCCGGGCACGGATGCCAACGATGCGCCGACCTATGTGATCGAGGACAACGCCTACACGGAGTCGACGATCAGTGATACGACGACAAAGTACCAGAACAATGAAAAAGTGACAGACCGCACCGCGGCACAGGGCAAGGTGGATTATGACAATTCCTCGATCGCTATCGTGCTCAAGGACTATGTCATTTATGATGAAGATACCCTGCGGGAGGCGGGCGCACTCGACGACATGACGTTTGAGGAGTATATCGCTGCAAACAGCGAGCCGGTACAGAAGGACGTTGCGGAGGACCGCTACACGATGATCGCGAATGCGACCGGATTCCCGGTGGAGAATATCAGCATCCTCGCGTATGACGAGCCGATTTTCCAGTACTCCTCCAATGAGCGCACCGTATCGGATTACCTGCAGATCATTCTGGCAGTGCTGATCCTTCTCCTGCTGGGCTATGTGGTATTCCGCAGCACCAGAAAAGAGAGAGTTCCGGAAGTGGAGGAAGAGCTTTCTGTGGAGAGCCTTCTCGCTTCATCCAGAGAGAATCAGGAGGTTCTGGAGGATATCGGATATAATGAGAAGTCTGAGACCAGACTTTTGATCGAAAAATTTGTGGAAGAAAATCCAGAGGCGGCTGCGTCGTTACTGCGCAACTGGCTGAACGAGGAGTGGGAATAACTTATGGCAAAGAGTGAGGATTACACAGGAACCCAGAAAGCGGCGATTCTTCTGATCACCCTTGGACCGGAGCGGTCCGCGGAGGTTTTCCGTCATTTGAAGGAGGACGAGATCGAGGAGCTGACACTTGAGATCGCGAATACGAGAAGTGTGTCACCGCAAGTGAAAGAAGATATTTTAAATGAGTTTTATCAGGTCTGCCTTGCACAGCAGTATATTGCAGAGGGCGGTATCGGATATGCGAAAGATTTACTGGACAAGGCATTCGGAAGCGAGAAGGCGCAGGAGGTTATCACGAAGCTGACTGCATCGCTTCAGGTTCGTCCGTTTGAGTTTGTGCGTAAGACAGACCCGAGCCAGCTTTTGAACTTTATTCAGGATGAGCATCCGCAGACGATCGCGATGATCCTCTCCTATCTGACTCCGGCGCAGGCGTCTATGGTCATCAGCTCGCTGCCGCCTGAGAAGCAGGCGGACGTCGCAAAGCGTATCGCGATGATGGACCGCACCTCGCCGGACGTTATCAAGGAGGTGGAGCGCGTGCTCGAGAGAAAGCTGTCCTCACTGGTCAACCAGGATTACACGATCGTGGGCGGTGTCGACGCTATCGTCAACATTTTGAATACGGTAGACCGTTCTACCGAGAAACATATCATGGAGTCTCTGGAAATCGAAGAGCCGGAGCTTGCAGACGAGATCCGCAAGAAGATGTTTGTATTCGAGGATATTCTTCTGCTGGACGACCGCGCAATCCAGCGCGTGCTCCGCGATGTGGACAATGCAGACCTTGGCGTTGCGCTTAAGGCTGCGAACGAGGAAGTACAGAATGTTATCTTTAAGAATCTGTCCAAGCGTCTGTCTGCTATGATCAAGGAGGACATGGAGTTTATGGGACCTGTCCGTATGAAGGATGTTGAGGAGGCACAGCAGAAGATTGTCAGTGTGATCCGTAAGTTAGAGGATGCAGGTGAGATTGTGATCTCCAGAGGCGGAGGTGACGAAATCGTTGTCTAATCTTTTTAAACCGTGGTCGGTACAGACCGCGTCACCGGACGCCCGTGTGATTGATTCCAATGAGCGGATGATGGAGTATCTGAAAAGGAACGGCGCATATCAGGGAACGCCTGAGAGCAGTCGGGGAGCCATGGCGGAAGGGATCGCTGCGGAGGGAGAGTCCAATGTGATCAAGGCGGAGCCGGAAGTGGATCATGTGGCGCTTGCGAAAGAGCAGGCAGAGCAGATCCTGGCGGAGGCGAACGCGCAGGCGGAGGCAGTCGTTGCCAGGGCGCACGACGAGGCGGCGTCTGTGGAGGAGGCTGCCAGAGAGAAAGGCTATGCCGAAGGACAGGAGCGTCTGGAACAGGAATTTGAGGCGCGGCGGACAGAGCTTGAGACCGCTTATAGGGATAAGGAACAGACGCTTGCGGAGGATTACCGCAGGAAGCAAAAGGGGATGGAACGCGAGATCGTGGATGCGCTTGTGCCGGTGTTTGACAAGGTATTCCATATCCAGTTTGCGGATAAGCGCGAGATCTTACTTTATCTGATCGATCATGCGATTTTAAATATTGAGGGTGAGAAGCATTTTCGCATCAGGGTGGCGGAAGGGGAGAGGGCTTTCCTCGAGAGCCACAGGCAGGAGCTTTTGGACCGTGTCGGACATGATATTGAGCTGGAGATCCTCGGAGATCCGGGAATGAGTGGCAGCGACTGTATGATCGAGACGGATTCCGGTGTGTTTGACTGCGGTCTTGACACACAGCTTCAAAACCTGATGAAGGATATCAGGTCATTATGTTCCTAAGGTGAGACGATATGACACAATTATATGATAAATATCTACAATTAGGAGAGAAAACCTATTTTACGAGTCTTGGCAAGGTCACAAAGATTGTCGGGCTGACGATCGAGTCAGTCGGACCGAAGGCGAAGCTCAACGATTTGTGCCGTATCATCATAGATGAAGAAAAGGAGATTTCTGTTCTGGCGGAGGTGGTAGGCTTCCGCGACAAGCGGCTTTTGCTGATGCCCTTTGACAATGTGGAGGGCATCGGCGTGGGATGTGTGGTGGAGAACACCGGACATCCGCTGTCGATTCTGGCAGGAGAGGAGCTGCTTGGACATACGCTCGACGGAATCGGCAGACCGACCGACGGCGTAATCACCACGGGGACAGAATATCCGGTCGAGGCGCAGCCGCCCGACCCTATGAGCCGCAAGATCATTGACGAGGTGCTGCCGCTGGGTGTGAAGGCGGTCGACGGACTCATCACAGTCGGCAAGGGACAGCGTATCGGTATTTTCGCAGGTTCCGGTGTGGGTAAGAGTACCCTGCTTGGTATGTTCGCGAGAAATACCAAGGCGGACATCAATGTGATCGCCCTGATCGGCGAGCGAGGCAGGGAGGTGCGCGAGTTTGTGGAGCGCGACCTCGGCGAGGAAGGCATGAAACGCTCGGTCGTTGTCGTGGCAACCTCGGACAAGCCGGCGCTGATCCGCAATAAGGCGGCGAAGACGGCGACGGCGATCGCGGAGTATTTCAGGGATCAGGGCAAGGACGTCCTGCTGATGATGGACTCGCTGACACGTTTCTCGATGGCGCAGCGCGAGATCGGGCTTGCGTCCGGAGAACCTCCGGTGACCAGAGGGTATCCGCCGAGTGTCTACTCGGAGATGCCGAAGCTTTTGGAGCGTGCCGGTACGTCGGCGAAGGGTTCGATCACCGGGCTCTACACCGTTCTCGTGGACGGCGACGACTTTAACGAGCCGATCACCGATACGGCGCGAAGCATCCTGGACGGGCATATCATGCTCTCGAGAAAGCTGGGGCACAAGAATCATTACCCGGCGATCGACATTTTGCAGAGCATCTCCCGTGTGATGAGCGCGATCGCGACGAACGAGCACAAGGAACTTGCCGGAAAGCTGAAAAACGTGCTTGCGACGTACAGCGATGCGGAGGATCTGATCAATATCGGCGCATACAAGAGCGGTTCCAACCGCGAGATCGACTATGCAGTACAGAAGATCGACGCCGTCAACGCATTTCTGATGCAGAAGACGGATGAAAAGTTCCAGTTTGACGAGGAGCTTGAGCTGCTCCGTCAGTTGTTTGAACATTAGTGCCGGAAGAGGAAGGCGTATCAAATGGCAAAGTTTACCTACCGGATGCAGAACATCCTTGACATCAAAATAAAGATGGAAAATCAGGCAAAGCTTGCCTACGGGATCGCAAACCGCAGGCTGTCGGAGGAGCAGGAGAAGCTCCAGCAGATATTCCTGCAAAAAGCATCCTACGAACACCGTGCGAGAGAGCTGGTAAGCGGAACGCTGAAGGTGCAGGAGATCAGGGAATGCAGGAATGCCATCGACGTGATGAAGGTCAGACAGCGCGCGCAGATGATGAATGTACACGCTGCGGAGAAAAACGCAGAGCAGGCGCGTGCCGAGCTCAACCGTCTGATGGTGGAGCGCAAGACGCAGGAGAAGCTGCGTGAGAGGGCGTTCGAGGAATTTAAGCAGGAACTGGCGTACGCGGAGGGCAAAGAGATTGATGAACTGGTAAGCTACACTTACCATAAGAACTAGGTGGATTGGGAGGCTCGCATGGCAGAGGAAATGGACGAGGTTTTAGATAAAAAAGTAAGCAGACGGGCGAAGAAGGCGGAAAAGAAAGCCAAAAAGCAGGCGGCAAAAGCAGGCGTGGATACGTCTGACCTGGAGGAGGAGACTTCTCTCGGCAGCAAGATCGCGGTATTTTTCGTGACGTTGATCATATTTATTATCTGGCTGGCGATTATTGTCCTGCTGATCAAGTGGGACGTCGGAGGCTTTGGTTCGGGCGTGCTGGGTCCGGTGCTCAAGGATGTGCCTTATGTGAATAAGATCCTTCCGGACAGCGTGACGGAGGAGATGTCCACGGAGGATGACGCATACGCTTTTGCATCGATGGAGGACGCGGTCAACCGCATCAAGGAGCTGGAGACCCAGCTTGCGCAGGCGCAGAACACATCGACAGCAGACGCGGAGCAGATCGCACAGCTTCAGGGGCAGGCGGCAGAGCTTGCGCAGTACAAGCAGGAGGAAGCTACCTTCGAGGCGGAGAAGCAGGCGTTTTACGAGGAAGTTGTATTCGGAGAATCCGCACCGCCGATCGAGGAATACATGGCATTTTATGAGAGTATCGATCCTGCCAATGCGGAGATCATCTACCGCCAGGTGGTAGAACAGAGCGCAGTGGACAGTGAACTGGAAGATTATATCAAGACCTATTCGAATATGAAGCCGAAAGAGGCAGCGGCGATTTTTAACACCATGACGGATGATCTGGATCTGGTGGCAGATATTCTGATCAACATGGACGCGCAGTCGAGAGCGAATATTCTGGGCAAGATGGACTCTGAAACCGCAGCAAAGGTGACGGAGATCATGGAGCCTTCAGAATAGAGAAGCCGGACCTTTGCGGTGACGGTTTCGCCAGAAGGACGGATGTGTAAGGCAGACGTCTGAAAGAAAGGAGGAAGAAGGAATGGGAACTTCAGAAATTTCCGGTATCGGAAATATGTTTACGCCGGGACAGCAGACGACGGGCAGCGTGGGCGGCACCAAGGAGCAGAGCCTGGCGGAGACATTTCAGAGTGTGATGAGCCAGATGCAGACGCCGTCAGGCGGAAGTACCTCTGCACAGAGAGATCCTGTCGGCATGACGACGGACACGGAGTATGGACGCCAGCCGAGCGGCGGCGTGAAGATCCGTGAGGAATCCGGTGTTTCCGGTGACAGGCAGGAAGAACTTTCCGGCAAACTGGAAGAATTCGCAGAGGATGTGAAGGAGGTCCTGAAAGAGGAACTCGGTGTTTCCGAGGAGGACATTGCCAAGGCGATGGAGACTCTTGGACTGACATTTGCAGATCTTTTAAACCCGAACCAGCTTGCAGCCCTGGTGATGAAACTGACGGGCGAGAGCAATATGGGCGCGCTGTTTTGCAGCGAGGAGTTTATGACGATCCTGCACACCGTCGGCGAGCTTGGAGCGAACCTTGCGCAGGAGCTTGGCATCTCGCAGGAGGAGCTTACACAACTGCTTTCCCAGATGCAGAACACCGGGGAGACACCGCAGGATGAGACCGGAGCAGAGAACGTATCGCAGGATGCGCAGAACGCTGTGGACGCTGCGGAGACAGTCACGGAGGAGAACGCCGTGGACGTCAGTGAGCCGAACCAGATGCAGGCAGACGGACAGGAGCAGACCTCTGACGGGCAGGAGCTTGTGACAGCAGGAGAGGAAAGTGCAGAGCCAGACGCGAATGGCGGTCAGAAGAGCCAGACGAACCTGAATGGACAGGGCGCGGGCAATGCGGCAGTGCAGACGCGAAATGACGGCGCAGGCGCCGTTTCACAGAATCTGACAGAGGTGTCATTTGCCGGAGTGCAGGAGGGTGTGAACGCCCAGACTTCGCAGGTGGACGTCGCGGATATCATCAAGCAGATCGTGGAATTTTCCAGAGTCACGCTGACCCGGACGGCAACTACCATGGAGATGCAACTGAATCCGGAGCATCTCGGCAAGATTTTTTTGCAGCTTACCGCAAAGGACGGTATGGTATCTGCCCATATTACCGCACAGAATGAGGCGGTGAAGGAGGCGATCGAGAGCCAGATCGTTTTGTTCAAGGAGAATATGAACGAGGCGGGCGTCAAGGTAGACGCGGTGGAGGTCACAGTTGGCAGCCACGAGTTCGAGAAGAACTTAGAGCAGAATGCAAAACAGGAGGAGCGCCAGGCAGAAGAACAGGAGAAAGCAGCAAAGGGAACCAGACATATCAATTTAAATGATCTGGACGAGCTTGGCGGTCTTTTGACAGAGGAAGAAAGTCTGGTAGCACAGATGATGGCGGAGCAGGGAAACAGTGTTGACTTTACCGCCTAGAAAGGAGAGAGACAGTGGCAGTACAGCAGGTTGAAAACGGTAATATTTTAAACAACAAGCCGAACCCGGATGCGCCGCAGGCGAGCGGTGGAGAGCTGGGATATGACCAGTTCTTGCAGTTGCTGTGTGCAGAGATGCAGTATCAGGATCCGCTGGAGCCGACGAGCAACACGGATTATGTGGCACAGCTTGCGACCTTCTCACAGATGGAAGCGATGCTGAATATGCAGCACAGTATCGAGAGCAGCAGCGCGAACGCACTGGTTGGAAAGTACGTCGTGATCGAGTCCACCTCGGATACGACAGGACACACCACGCTGGTGGAAGGCTTTGTGGATTATGTGCAGTATGACAATGGCAAGCAGTTCGTATCGGTAAACGGCAAGCTTTATTCAGTTGCCGATGTGAAAAACGTTATGGATCCGACCTATATCGAGGCGATCACGCTGGCAGACGCATTTGTCACAGCGGTTGGCAAGCTTCCGGATGCGGACAAGCTGACCTTAAAGGACAGAGAGGAAGTCGAGAAGCTGATCAAGGTATATGTTGAGATGACAGCTTACCAGAAGGCATACGTTCCGCAGGAGGTACACGACCGGTTCGGCGAGATCGCGGGAACGATGAAGGGCATGGTATTCCATGACGACTTATCCAAGCTTCCGGAGGTCGATCAGATCACACTTGAGAATAAGGAGAAGATCGAGGAGCTGCGCAAGACATACGATTCACTTTCAGAGTTCGAGAAGAAGTTTATCGACGAGGAAGACTACAAGAAACTGCAGGCTTACGAGGAGAAGATCAAGGAACTCGGCGGCGATGAGAATGTGGACGGCGATGGCGGAAGTGAAGGTGAAGGCGGCGACAGCGGCAGCGGCGACGGAGGAAAGACAGAGTAGAAAGGAGACTGGGTTATGAATCAGATCAATAACCGGTTTGCTTCCATTGAGCAGATCACAGACCAGTACCTTGCGGGAAAAAGTAAAGATGTGGGACTGGCAAAGAGTGAGATTTCCTTTGAAGAGATATTAAGACAGAAGCAGGAGATTTCCGAGAGCTCAGAGCTGAGATTTTCCAAGCACGCTGCCATGCGGCTGAACGACAGAAACATCAATCTGTCACAGGAACAGAGTGAACGGTTGGAAAACGGAGTTTCCAGGGCAAGTGAGAAAGGAATCCAGGAGTCACTCGTTATTCTCGATTCGCTGGCATTTATTGTCAACATCCCGAACCGGACGGTTGTCACGGCGATGGAGCAGGGAGAGTCGGGAAATAACATTTTTACAAATATTGACGGTGCCGTAATTGTATAGCCGGACCTGTTTGGAGGCGAAAAGCTCCCGGATTGACAGAAGGGAGCCGGCACGTAAGATTTAGGAGGTCATTTCATTATGATGAGAGCAATGTACTCTGCTGTGTCAGGTCTTAAGACACATCAGACGAAGATGGACGTCATTGGTAACAACATTGCCAATGTAAACACAGTAGCATTTAAGTCATCCTCTGTCACATTTCAGGATATGCTGTACCAGAATCTTTCCGGAGCGTCAGGGGCAAATGCGATCACCGGCGTCGGCGGTGTGAACGCAAAGCAGGTTGGTCTCGGTGTTACCACGGGCGCAACCAATATCAGCATCGAGGATCCGGGTGCTGCGGAGACGACGGGAAGAGGCTTTGACCTTCGTCTGACCGATATGAATTCGACGAATTTCTTTATCGTAAACAACGGTTCGGAGAACGTGTTTACCAGATCAGGTTCCTTCTATGTGGATGGTGCAGGAAACCTCGCCATGACTTCCACCGGTTACACGGTGATGGGCTGGCAGGTGGATCCGGTGACAGGTGAGATTGTAAAGGATACCGTATCCGCCCTCCGCATCATGAAGCCGGAGAATATGACTTCCCCGCCAGAGGCGACGACAGACGCGACGATGTCCGGCGTCATCGATAAGAACGATCCGGACGTATCGAGCGATACCGGTCTGATCAAGAACTTGAACTTTTACGATAAGCAGGGATATTCCTACACCGCACGCTTCTCAATCAAGAAGGTCGATGATAACGGTAATTTCACCGTGGAGCTTGACAGTATCTTAGACAGCAACGGTAAGGCGATCATTGATGCTGATACGGCAACAAATGCACAGCTTCAGTCTCTGTTTGGAACACAGAGAACAAATAAAAATGATTATAAACTTCAAGATGGCTATAAGGTAGACCAGGGTAAGATGGTCTATACAGATAAAAATGGGGCTACACATGAGTTAGAGTATAAGACAGATAAAGTCCCACCATATTATTCTGATCCTAAGACGGGAGATACTCATTCATTAAAGGATGTGTTTGGTGTCAGCCAGGATATGCTAGATAGACTTGCAGCAACTCCACCCAAAGCGCAGATTGATGGTTTTAATGGAGTGGGAGATACTCTTACAATTAACGACACCAGAGTGGCACTCGATTTAAAGTTCTCTGCGGCAGACGGTACCTTTATTGGTGTTGGCGGTGGTACGGATCCGGATGCAGTGCTGAACCTTGCAGGTTCCGGACTGTTCCCCAACGGAAACTTTGAGAATATCACGATCGACTTCTCCAAGACACAGAACACGAACAACGGCGGCAAGTCCACCGTGACGATGGATACAGGAAATGTCGATGATCCGAGCCTTGGCAAGGGTAAGAAGCTCGGCGATATGATCGGTCTCTCTGTAGACAACAACGGTAAGATCTACGGTACATACGACAACGGAAACACGGAGCTGTTAGGTCAGATCGCGGTCGCACAGTTTGCGAACGCATCGGGTCTTGAAAAGATCGGCGAGAACTGCTACGCGACGACCCTGAACTCCGGCGAGTTCGACGGTATCGGCAGGGAGATCCAGGCGGACGGAAGTAAGATGACTTCCGGTGAGCTCGAGATGTCAAACGTGGATCTGTCACAGGAATTTACGCAGATGATCACAACACAGCGTGGTTTCCAGGCAAACTCCCGTGTTATTACGACGTCCGACACGCTTCTTGAGGAACTTGTAAATCTGAAGAGATAACAGGCAGCTTTTGGGTGATTTTGTAAAAAAATTAAAAAGGATGCAGTAAAATGTATTCACACATTTTACTGACTGTGTTATACTAACCGTGTGGCTTGTTTCTTTGGCACAGCTTAGGGATACAGGCTGCACGGTGTTTTTAGAGAAATACTATAATACAAGGATGGTAGGTGGAAGAATTGGATATAGCTTCTTTGGCAGGGATGCTGCTTGGTGCTGCAATGTTTCTTTTTGGTGTGTTCTCCAGTGGAGGTATCGCCGGACTCAGCAATATGTTTGACTTTGCTTCGATCATCATTACGTTCGGAGGTTCGATTTCGGGTACACTGGCGTCGAACAAGCTTTCAGACTTTGTTGAGGGCATTAAGTCGATCCGTTTGATTTTTAAGAATGAACAACAGGATCCGGGTGAGGTGATCCGCCATATTATCGATCTGTCGAACACGGCGCGTAAGGAAGGCTTACTTGCCCTGGAGGAGGCGGCCAACGGGATTGAGGATGAGTTCCTGCGCAAGGGGATCATGCTGGTCGTTGACGGTACCGATCCGGAGCTCGTGCGTGGGATCATGGAGACAGATCTCGCCTGTATCGAGGCACGCCACAAGAAGACGATCGCTGTCTGGGAGAAGTGGGCAGAGCTTGGTCCTGCCTGGGGTATGATCGGTACGTTGATCGGTCTGATCCTGATGCTTCAGGATATGAATGACCCGTCTACCATCGGACCGAAGATGGCGGTTGCGCTTGTTACGACCCTTTACGGTTCTCTGATCGCGAACTGGCTGTGTAACCCGGTCGCAAACAAGCTTTCCATCAACAACGATACAGAGATGATGATGAAGGAAATTACCGTGGAGGGTATTCTGTCGATCCAGGCAGGAGAGAATCCGCGTGTCATAGAAGAGAAGTTAAAGTCGTTCCTTGCTCCTTCTGCACGTGAGACTGCACCGGAGGATAATGTCGGAGGTGAAGAATAGTGGCGAGAAGAAAACAGCAAGACGCAAAGAAGGGCTCACCGGCATGGATGAACACCTTTGCGGATCTGATGAATCTTCTGCTTTGTTTCTTCGTAATGCTGTTCTCCATGTCTACGGTGGATGCAGAGAAGTTTGAGAAAGTGATCGCTTCCCTGCGGAGCAGCTTTAGCATCCTGCCGAGCGGCGGCGCGTCGATCGGGGAGGGACAGATGGTTTCCTCCGGCGTGAGCCAGTTGGAACAGTTTGACGTCTATTACAATGAGATGGCAAATACGCAGAGTCAGGAAGAGACAGAGTCAGAGGGCGAGAATGATGTCGTCGAGGCATATGAGGAACAGGCGCTCGCTGAGTCTGAGGAGATGGCAGAACAGATCGAGGCGGCGATCGAGCGCTATGGGATCCAGGATCAGGTTGAGGTTGATTTTAATGCAGAATATGTTATGCTGAACATGAACGGTGCGCTGCTGTTCGATTCTGCGAAAGCGGAATTGCGTCAGGAGGCATATCCGCTGGTCGATAAGCTTGGTGCAGTGATCTCAAATTACAGTGACAATATCATCGAGGTGGAGGGACATACCGATAATGTTCCGATCCATTCCGCGAAATACGCGGACAACAATGTGCTTTCCATGTTTCGTGCGCTGACGGTGGCGGACTACCTGCGTGAGATCACGACGGTGGATCCGGGGCATATCAAGTCCTCAGGTAGAGGCGAGTATGTGCCGATCGCGGACAATTCGACGCCGGAAGGAAGGGCACGGAACAGAAGAGTAGAGATAAAAGTCTATAATTCTTACAATTCAGACTTGAATTAGGGGGAAAGGGAGTATATGAAGAAAAATCTTATGAGCATCATCATTATGGCGCTGGTGCTGGCGAATCTGATCCTGACGGCGATCCTCGCCTTTACGATCATTCCGCAGACAAGGAAGTCAAACCAGTTGATCGATGAGGTGGTTGCGGCAATTAACATTGAACTTGAAGGCAGTGAGGAAGGGAACGTTACCATTCCGATTGAGGATATTGAGGTTTATAATATTACAGATAACTTTACGGTGAATCTTGCGCCGAACGGGGACGGTGAGAAACACTTTGCCGTGTTCTCCGTAGGTCTTTCCATGAATACAAAGAGCGAGGGCTACAAGGATTACAAGGGAGCCGAGGGTCTGGCTGAGAAGGAGACGATCCTCCGCAGTGAGATCAACACGATCGTGAGCTCCTATACCGTTGAGGAGTTTGAGGCAGAGGGACAGAAGGCGGTAAAACAGGAAATCTTAGAGGCGATGCAGGATATGTTTGGCGGAACAGACTTCATCGTAGGTGTGAATTTCTCAAGTGTAACTTCAGAATAGCGCCGGAATAACGATTAGGTGGTGAAAGAGAATGGGTGAAGTCTTATCTCAAAATGAGATCGACAGTTTGCTCAAAGCGCTTAGCAGCGGCGAACTGGATGTAGATGAAATGAAAGATGATAAGGAAAAGCAGGTCAAGAATTATGATTTTGCCCGTCCGGTTAAATTTTCCAAAGAGCATCTGCGCACGCTTGAGATTATTTTCGAGCATTACGGAAGACTGTTGTCAACCAACCTTCCGGTGTATCTGCGCAAGTCGGTGCAGGTGGAGGTGATGACTTCCGAGACGGTGACCTACTCAGAGTTTTCCAATGCTCTGTCGAATCCGGTCCTTCTTGGAATTGTCAATTTTTCGCCTCTTCCGGGTAATATCATCATAGAGATTACAGAGAATCTGGGTTATGCGATCGTGGATCGTATGCTCGGCGGCGCGGGAGTGCCGCTCGACAAGGTGAGGGAGTTCTCGGAGATCGAGCTTCTGATCCTGGAGCGGATCTACAATGTCTGCGTGAACCTGCTCACGGAGCCGTGGGCGAGTGTCTGTGAGATCGCGGCGCGCCTGGAGCGCATCGAGACGAACTCGCAGTTTGCACAGATCATTTCCCCGTCCGAGATGGTTGCGCTTGTTACGCTGTCGATCAAGGTCGGCGAGGTGGAGGGAATGCTCAATGTTTGTCTGCCGTACATGACCTTAGAGCCGGTGATGGATAATCTGAATACCAAGAACTGGTATGCGAGCCTCCAGGAGAAGGATGACCAGCAGTACAACGACACGATCGAGGCGCTGATCGCGAAAGCCCCGATGCCGCTCAAGGCGGTGCTCGGAAAGAGTGCGATTTCGGTCAATGATTTTCTGGGCCTGCAAAGAGGAGATATTATCCGTCTGGATACCAAGGTGGACGAGGAGCTGGACGTTTATGTTGGAAATATTAAAAAGTTTACTGCTCTGCCGGGTGAAGCCGGTGATAATTATGCAGTAAGGATTACATCAGTCATAAGGGAGGAGCAGTAAGATGGATGGAACTATGTCACAAGAAGAAATCAATGCATTGCTGAATAGTCCCGCGGTCTCCGGTGAGGAAGAAGAACACGAGGTGCTTACTGACAATGAAATTGATGCGGTTGGGGAGATTGGCAATATCAGTATGGGGACGGCGGCAACGACGCTGTTTTCACTGATCAACCGCAAGGTCGAGATCTCAACGCCGCGCGTTTCCTATGCAAACTGGAATGATCTGTGCGAGGCGTACGAGAGACCGTGTGTGTTTATCCGCATCGGCTATACTGTGGGTCTGGATGGAAGCAACATTCTCGTGCTGAAGGAGCATGACGTGAAGATCATCACCGATCTGATGATGGGCGGTGACGGAACGAATACGGACGGCGAGCTGACGGAGCTGCACTTAAGCGCGATCAGTGAGGCGATGAACCAGATGATGGGATCCGCAGCGACGTCCATGTCCTCCATGCTCAACAAGGTGATCGACATCAGCCCGCCACAGGCCGATCTGATTGATCTGCAGGAGACGATCGACGAGAGTGAGATTGACGAATTTCTTGCGGGCGAATTTGTGAAGGTTTCCTTCCGGCTGGAGATCGGAGATCTGATCGACAGTGATATTATGCAGCTATACCCGATTTCCTTTGCCAAGGAAATGTGTCGGACCATGACGCAGGGTATGGGGGATGAGAGCAGTACAGCGGCAGACGCCAAGCCTGTGCCACAGCAGACAGAGCCGCAGCCGCAGGAGATGCCACAGCAGGCGGCGCCAGTGACGGGACAGCCGGTCATTGGAACGCCGATGATGTCAGCGCCGCAGATGGCAGCGCAACAAATGATGGGAGTGCCGATGATGGGACAACAGATGATGGGAGCGCCGATGATGGCGCAGCCGATGATGGGAATGCCGCAGGCAGGACAGCAGGTCAATGTACAGCCTGCACAGTTCCAGCCGTTTGACGGAAATGTACCGGTTGGTTACGGACCGGAGAATATTGATCTGATTATGGATGTGCCGCTTGAGGTGACGGTGGAGCTTGGAAGAACCTCCAAGTCGATCAAGGAGATCCTTGATTTTACACCGGGTACGATCATCGAGCTGAACCGTATCGCAGGCGAGCCGATCGACGTGCTGGTCAATGGCAAGTATGTTGCCAAGGGCGAGGTTGTCATTATCGAGGAGAGTTACGGTATCCGCATTACCGATATTGTAAAATAACAAGCAATCAAATCAAAAAGAGGAATAAGGAGATTATAATTATGGCAAAGATTATGATTTGCGACGACGCAGCATTTATGAGAATGATGATCAAGGACATCTTGACAAAGAATGGCTATGAGATTGCTGCGGAGGCTGAAAACGGGGCAGTGGCAGTGGATAAGTATCCGGAAGTGAAGCCGGATCTGGTACTGATGGACATCACGATGCCGGATATGGACGGTATCCAGGCGCTCAAGAAGATCAAAGAGATGGACGCCGGAGCCAATGTCATTATGTGTTCTGCAATGGGACAGCAGGCGATGGTGATCGAGGCGATCCAGTCGGGAGCGAAGGATTTTATTGTAAAACCGTTCCAGGCAGAGCGCGTGCTCGAGGCTGTCAAAAAAGTAGTAGGCTAATATGATTTTGATGAGTTCTTCGCTTAACAGCTTCATACAGCTTCTGGGAGTGCTTGTTATTTTTATCTTTGTCCTGGTCATCACCTATTTCACGACGAGGTGGATCGGCGGTTTCCAGAGACAGAAGATGTCGGGGCACCGTTTTCAGGTACTGGACTCTGTGCGCATCGCCAATAACAAGTACGCGCAGATTTTGAAACTGGGGGATGCCTATCTGGTCATCGCCGTCGGAAAGGACGAGGTCACGATGCTGGCAAAGCTGACAGAGGAGGAGATCGGACTGACGGAGGATCAGATCACCGCTTACCAGAGACCGGACGCTTCGGCTCCGGGGGGAGCGGGGGAGTCTTTCCAGGAGACATTCGAGAAGATCAGGGAACGTTTTTCAAAAAAGCAGGATTAGATTATGACGATACTAAAAAAATCATATTGTGCTTTGTCACTCATAGCTGCGGTAATAGTTCTTATTGCCGCTATGACTTTATTTGCAGGGAAACCGACGACGGTTTACGCGACGACGAACGGGCTTACCGAACAGACGGACGGACCGGCGGCGAATGCAAGAGATGACAATAACAATGGACTGACAATTACATACAACAACGACACAGGTTCCCTGTCAACCCCGGTGAAGGCATTTCTGGTGCTCACGATCATCACGTTAGCGCCGTCGATCCTGATCATGCTCACCTCCTACACGCGGATCATTATCGTGTTGCACTTTATCCGTACGGCGCTTGGAACACAGACCTCGCCGCCGAATCAGGTGCTGATCGGTCTGGCGTTGTTTCTGACATTTTTCATTATGTGGCCGACCTTTCAGGAGATCAATGAAAATGCGATCCAGCCGTTAGACAACGGCGACATCACGATGGAGGAGGCGCTTGCGGAGGCGGAGCTTCCGATGCGTGATTTTATGTATGGGCAGACGCAGGAGAAGGATCTGCATCTGTTCATGGATATCGACGGGCAGGAATATCCCGAGGAGATGACTTTAGAGCAGTATTACGAGGTTCCGTTTGTGACGGCGGTTCCCGCATTTATCATCAGTGAGTTGCGCTATGCGTTTATCATGGGATTCCTGATATATATTCCGTTTATTGTGATTGACATGGTCGTGGCGTCGGTACTGATGTCTATGGGTATGATGATGCTGCCGCCGACAACGATTTCGCTGCCGTTTAAAATTCTGCTGTTTATCATGGCGGACGGCTGGAATCTTGTGATTGCGAGCGTAGTCCGAACGTTTTACTGACGGAATACGCGATAGAATGGAGTGGGTTAGATGACAGAAGGACAGGTTTTAGATATCGCAAAAGATGCTTTGTACATGATCATTATGGTCTCGGCGCCGTTGCTGCTGATCTCTCTGGTGGTTGGTCTGATCATCAGTATTTTCCAGACGATCACCTCCATCCAGGAGCAGACGCTGACCTTTGTGCCGAAGATCATCTGCGTGTTTTTGGGCATGATGCTGTTCGGCTCATGGATGTTGAATCAACTGACAGAATTTATTGACCGGTTATGGTCGAATTTCAGTATTTATCTCGGTTAGGATAAGGCATGATAAATTATACGTTTTCGCTGGTAGATTTTGAAATACTGTTATTGATAGTGGTTCGTATATCCTGCTTTGTATTTATAGCGCCTTTTTACGGGATGGGCAATGTTCCCACCCGTGTGAAGGTGGGGCTGTCCGTGGTGATCGCTATTTTGATCTTCGGCTCCGTGGACCAGTCCGCAGTCACTTATACAGGAATGATCGGATATGCGGTGATTGTTTTAAGGGAAGGAATTACAGGGTTGCTGATAGGACTTGCTGCAAACATATGTAATTCCATTATTTTATTTGCGGGCAATATTATTGATATGGATATCGGTCTTGCGATGGCGCAGGAGTTTGACCCGATGACGAAGTCCCAGGTGACGATCACGGGAAATCTGTATCAGTATTTTATCCTTTTGCTGATGATCGCGACAAATATGCACCATGTGATCCTGCGGGCACTTGTGGATTCCTACCAGTTGATCCCGGTCAACGGTCAGGTGTTTGACTGGAGCAGCCTTGCAAATTCATGGATCCAGTTTATGGGAGATATGTTTGTGATCGCGTTTCGGATCGTGCTCCCGGTGTTTGCGTGCATGATGATCTTAAACTGTATTCTGGGGATCATGGCAAAGGTCGCGCCGCAGATGAATATGTTTGCGGTCGGCATCCAGCTCAAGGTGCTGCTTGGTCTTGTCGTGCTGTTTCTGACAGTGATGATGCTGCCGGGGATCGCAGATTTTATTTTTACAGAAATGAAACGCATGATGGTATCAATGATAGAAGGAATGTATTAGCTTGGAAGCAGAAAAGAGACAGAGGCTACAATATAATCTCCAGTGGTTTGCGAAGGATGGTCCCGGCGGGGAAAAGACGGAGCCGGCGACTGAGAAGAAGCTGCGCGAGGCGAGAGAAGAGGGTAAGGTTGCCAAGAGTAAGGAGCTTACGTCGGCGTTCGACCTGATCGTACTGTTTCTCATACTGAAAATCTTTGTCACGATGGTGGGGAACGGGTTTATCGGTGTTTTTGAGCAGACCTATAAGCTGATACCGGATTTTCTGTCGATGTACGCGATGGACGTGTCACCTCAGGCGGTATCCAGTTTTTTTTCCGATGTATTTGTGGAGATGCTGGCGATCTCATGGCCGTTTTTCTTGTTTGGATTTGCCGTGACGCTGCTCGTCAGTATTTTGCAGGTGGGCTGGAAGGTATCAGGAAAGCCCATGCAGCCGAAGCTTGACCGTTTTAATCCGGTCAGCGGCTTTAAGCGCATTATTTCAAAGGATTCGATTTTTGAGTTTTTTAAATCTGTTTTAAAGATTGCGGTGATCATCTATGTCGCGTATTCGTCCATCAAAGATCATCAGGACGAGCTGTTCATTCTCTATGATATTCCTCTGGGGCAGGCGGTTGCGCTGTGCGGGGACATCATCATCAATGCGGGGCTTCAGATCAGTATCGTGTATCTGGTCGTCGGTATCGCCGACTATATTTACCAGAAGTTCCGGTTTAATGAAGAGATGAAGATGACGAAACAGGAAGTCAAGGATGAATATAAGAACACCGAGGGAAATCCGGAGATCAAGGGCAGACAGCGCCAGAGGATGCGCGAGGCGTCCAGACGGCGTATGATGCAGGATGTTCCCAAGGCGGATGTGGTCATCACAAACCCGACTCATCTGGCGGTGGCGATCAAGTATGATCCCGAAGCAAACCGCGCGCCGGTGGTTCTGGCGAAGGGTGAGGATTATCTGGCACAGAAGATCCGTGAGGCTGCCAGAGAGAACCATATTGAGATTGTGGAAAATAAACCGTTAGCGAGAATGCTCTATGCCAACGTGGAAGTCGGCAGCGAGATACCGCCGGAGTTGTATCAGGCAGTGGCGGAAATCCTCGCGATGGTATATAATATGAGAGAATAAGAGACGAAGGAGGATGTGGTATGAAGAAAGCTGACGTAGGCGTTGCACTGTATATACTTGCAGCGGTCATCTTTTTGATTGTGCCGATGAACTCCACGTTACTTGACGTAATGTTGGCACTGAATATTTCACTCGCACTGATCGTTTTATTTAATACACTGTTTGTCAAAGAAGTTCTGGATATGTCATTTTTCCCGACACTGCTTTTGTTCACGACAATTTTCAGAATCGCATTGAACGTGTCCTCTACACGTCTGATTCTTACAACAGGTCAGCCGGGAAATGTCGTCGAGACATTCGGTAATTTCGTGGGTGGCGGCGATATGATCGTCGGCGCAGTCGTATTTATCATTCTGATCATTATCCAGTTTGTGGTAATCAACAAAGGTTCGGAGCGAGTGGCAGAGGTATCGGCACGATTCACTCTGGACGCTATGCCGGGTAAGCAGATGGCGATTGACGCGGATCTGAATACCGGAGCCATCACCGAGGCGCAGGCGAGAGAGCGCCGCAACAAGATTCAGGAGGAGGCAAGCTTCTTCGGTTCTATGGATGGTGCGACAAAGTATGTCAAGGGAGATGCGACGGCAGGTCTTATCATCACGTTTGTCAACCTGATCGGCGGTACGGCGATGGGTGTGATCCGCGGCGGTATGGAGTTTGGCGAGGCGATCCAGCGCTACGGTCTTCTGACGATGGGTGACGGTCTGTGTTCCCAGATCCCGTCACTGCTCATTTCGCTTGCGACCGGTATCCTCGTGACGAAAGCGTCCAAGGATGCAGACTTTTCCAACATACTGGTCGGGCAGCTTTTCGGTATTCCGAAGGTGCTCTATCTGGTGGGCGGTTCGCTGATCTTCCTTGGGATCTTTACGCCGCTGGAGTGGTTTTTGTTTGTTCCGTTCGGCGCTGCATTTATCGCTGCAGGCAAGATGGTGGACAAGAATATCGGTATTGAGAGTATCGAGGAGGAGGTCAGCATGGCGGAGAACGAGGCGGAGGAGATACGAAAGCCGGAGAATGTCGTCTCGCTGCTCCAGGTGGATCCGATCGAGCTGGAGTTCGGTTACGGTATCATTCCGCTGGCAGACGTCAACCAGGGCGGCGACCTCTTAGACCGCGTGGTTATGATCCGGCGGCAGATTGCGCTTGAGCTTGGTACGGTTGTGCCGATCATCCGTCTGCGCGACAATATCCAGTTGAACCCGAATCAGTATATCATCAAGATCAAGGGCATCCAGGTGACGGAGGGAGAGATCCTCTTCGATCACTATATGGCGATGAATCCGGGCTATGTGGAGGAGGAGATCACCGGTATTCCGACGTTCGAGCCTTCCTTCCACCTTCCGGCAATGTGGATCACCGAGAGCCAGCGGGAGCGCGCGGAGAGTCTTGGCTACACCGTGGTAGACCCGCCTTCCATCATTGCGACGCATCTGACGGAGATCATCCGTTCACATATCGCAGAGCTGCTCACAAGGCAGGATGTACAGAACCTTGTCAACAATTTGAAGGAGAGCAATCCGGTGCTGGTCGAGGAGCTGATCCCGAAGCAGCTTGGGCTTGGCGAGGTGCAGAAGGTGCTTCAGAATCTGCTGAACGAGGGTATTTCTATCCGCGATCTGCTTAGTATTTTCGAGACGCTGGCAGACCATGCGGCGACGACGAGGGACACCGATGTGCTGACGGAGTACGTGCGCCAGAGCTTAAAGCGTGCGATCTCCAGCAAATACTTCCCTGCCAACGAGACGACGAGCGTGATCACTCTGGATCCGCGTGTGGAGCAGGATATCATGTCGTCTGTGAAGCAGACGGAGCAGGGCGCATATCTGACGTTAGACCCGGAGAAGACCAAGACGATCATCTCCTCTGTGGAGGAGGAGGTTTCCAAGCTTGAGAATATGGGCAAGAGTGCAATCGTGATCACTTCACCGATAGTAAGAATGTACTTTAAGAAGCTGACGGAGGAGTACTTTAAGGATTTGATCGTGGTTTCCTATAATGAAGTCGAATCGAATGTAGAATTACAATCAGTAGGGATGGTGACGGCATAATGACCATTAACAAATATCAGGGCAGGACGAAAGAAGAGGCGGTTGAGAAGGCAAAGCAGGAGCTGGGCGAGGGTACTGTGATCCTGAATGTCAAAGAGATAAAGCCAAAGGGAATTTTTCAGATATTTAAGAATACGACCTATGAGGTGACGGCGGCAGTCGAGGAAAAGGAAGCTTTTACGGTTCCGAAGAAGGCGGAGAATATCAGCCTTGCGGCGGACGAGAAGATCGCCCTGCCAAAGCCGGAGAGCGACTGGAAAGAGATGCTTGCGCAGGCGAGGGCGGCGGAGCCACCCGCAGAAAAAGCCACAGAGCCTGCGGGAAACAGTCTCCATGAGGATCTGGAGCGGAGACTGGAGAATCTGTCCAATATGCTGGAAAAGCAGTTTGCCGCAGAGCATCCCGTCAGGGAGGAGATACCGGAAGTGCGGGAGGCGGACAGTGAGAGTCTCCAGTTTATGAAGATGCTCTACCGCACACTTCTGGAGAACGAGGTCAATGAGCGGTATGTCAACCAGATCATGGAGGAGGGCGAGAAGGTGCTGCACAACGGCAGCAGCGTGGATATGATCCTCGCAAACGTCTACCAGAAATTGATTTTAAAGCTGGGGCAGCCCGAGGTGATCTGCGCGGACGGCAAGAAACCGAGAGTGATCTTTTTTATCGGACCGACCGGAGTGGGAAAGACGACGACACTCGCAAAGATCGCATCGAAGTACAAGGTGGAGTATGAGAAGAAGGTGGCGTTTCTGACGGCAGATACCTACCGGATCGCCGCGACCGACCAGTTGCGCACGTATGCGAATATTCTGGATGCGCCGATGAGTATTATTTATACAGTGGAGGAAATGAACCGGGCGATCGCGCAGATGAGCGATTACGATCTGGTTTTTGTGGATACCGCAGGTTTTTCACACCACAACGATACGCAGCGGGAGGATATGAAGAAGCTGCTGGACGGACTGGATGAGGCTTACGAAAAAGAAGTTTATCTTGTTCTGAGCGCGACGACAAAATACCGTGATCTGTTGGAGATTGCAGATATTTACAAGGAACTCGCAGATTACCGGCTCATTTTCACCAAGCTGGACGAGACGTCCGCCTATGGAAATATTTTAAATATCAGACTTTATTCCGGGGCGAAGCTTTCCTATATGACGGTGGGACAGAATGTTCCGGAGGACATTGAGGTCTTTGATATGCAAAAGCTGGTAAAACAACTACTAGGGGGCAGATAGATCTATGGATCAGGCAGAGGCACTTCGGAATGCTGTAAAATTAAAAAAACAGGCGGATAAGCCGAGAGCCAGAGTGATCACGGTGACGAGCGGCAAGGGCGGCGTCGGCAAGTCGAACGTCGCGGTGAATCTCGCCGTGCAGATGCGCAGGCAGGGAAAGCGCGTCATCGTTTTCGACGCGGACTTCGGGCTTGCGAATGTCGAGGTCATGTTCGGCGCAGTTCCGAAGCATACGCTTGAGGATCTGATCTACCACGGGAAGAAGATCAGTGAGATCATATCGGAAGGACCGATGGGGATCGGATTTATCTCAGCGGGAACGGGGATCACCGGCTTAAACAACCTCGCTCAGGAACAGGTGGCATATATGGCGGGTTCGCTGGGAGAACTCGACGAGCTGGCGGACGTGATCCTGATCGATACGGGAGCGGGGATTTCCAGCTATGTGCTCGAGTTTGTGCTCGCAAGCGAGGAGGTGATCCTCGTGACCACACCGGATCCGAGTTCCCTGATGGATGCGTATTCCCTGCTGAAGGCGATCCACAAGCACCCGAGATTTCCGGAGCAGGAGAGAAAGATCCGGGTGCTGGCAAACCGTGTGATCTCAGTGAGCGAGGGCAGACAGGTATATGAGAAATTAGATTCTGTGGTCAGGAAGTTTTTGCAGGGCAAAATTTATTACGCAGGGATGATCCCGCAGGATACTGCGCTGGAGAAGGCAGTCAGACAGCAGCAGCCGGTTTCCATCTATATGCCGTATTCCAAATCGGCAAAGGCATTTGAGTCGGTGGTTTCTGAACTGTTGTATTACGGGCAGAAGCAGGAAAAGGCGTCACGCGGAATCTCGCAGTTGTTTGCAAATTTCTGGAGACATAATTAGTAAGGGGTGGATGGTATGACAGTTGCAGAGTTGATTCGTCCGGGCGACAAGGCGGATATTATCCCGGTGCGCGAGCCGGGCAAGAGCGATGTGGAAGGAAAACTCTATAAGAGCAAGGTGTTTGATGTAAAGGAAAACGGCAACCTGGAAATGTCTATGCCGACGGAGCGCGGCAGGCTGGTGGTATTGTCGCTTGGCGCCCGCATGGAGATCGTGTTCTATACGAAAAACGGGTTATACCGTTCGGTCGGACAGATCAGGGAGCGCTATAAGAGCGCCAATCTCTATATCATGGAGGTGGAACTCAAGACACAGCCCCAGAAGTTCCAGAGACGTGAATATTACCGTTTCCCTTGTGTGATGGATTTTCAGTACTATACCATCACGAAGGAGGAGGCGCGGTTTGAATCGGCGGAAGCGCTGCTGATTCATCTGCGCGAGCAGGAGGATGAGGACGGGAAGAACCCGAACAGGGAGCGGGAATACGCCGGAAAGATCGTGGATCTAAGCGGCGGCGGGACGCGTTTCCGCACTCCGAAGGAGCTGGATCCGAGACAGTGGCTGCTGCTTGAGATCCATTTGAAAAATGAGTCCATGGATAAGTGGTTTTACATTATCGGAGCAGTCATTGACTGCGTGAGACCGGAAAATGACAGCGAGAGAATGTTTGAGGTGAGGGCGAAGTTCCAGATCAGGGACGCGAACATGAGGGAAGAGATCATCCAGTTCATTTTTGAGGAAGAGCGCAAGCAGCGTCACAGGAGTATATGGTAAAAATGAAAAAAAACATTTTGGTTGTCGATGACTCTGCACTCATGAGAAGGGTCATCTGTGATATAATCAATTCAGAGGGAACATTTCAGGCAGTAGATGTGTGCCGTGACGGTCTTGAGGCGTATGAGAAGCTGAAGACCAGAAAATATGACGGCGTCGTCCTGGACGTCAATATGCCGCGCATGGACGGTCTTGAACTGTTGGATAAACTCCAGCAGGAGAAGATCAAAGCGACGGTCATCATGGTGAGTACTGTCACCACGAAGGACGCGGAGGTCACCATCCTTGCGATGGAGCGCGGAGCAGTCGATTTTGTCACTAAGCCGACAAATGTCATTGAAGCGAAGGGCGAGGACTTTAAGAAACGCCTGATCGCAGTGCTCTCCGCGGTGCTGAACACAGAGCGGTACCGCGCGGAGAGCCGGATGGGCGCGGCACCAAAGCCTGCGATTCCCGCCAGACCGGTCGCAAGAAAACCGCTGGCGGCGGGCAGGACCGGGAACAAGCTGGTGGCTCTTGCGTGCTCGACGGGCGGTCCGAAGGCATTGCAGAGTGTGATACCGTATCTTCCTGCGAATCTGGATGCGCCGATGGTTCTGGTGCAGCATATGCCGGCAGGCTTTACGAAGTCGATGGCGGACCGTCTGAATGAGGTCAGCCCGATCCGCGTAAAAGAGGCGGAGGACGGCGACGTTCTGCAAAAGGGGGCGGTCTATATCGCGCCCGGAGGCAGACATATGGAAGTCAGAAAATACCCGGACGGCAGCCATAGGATCAAGCTCAACGATATGCCGGCGATCGGCGGATTGCGGCCATGCGCCAATATCACTTACGATTCCCTGCGGCAGTCGGGCTACGATGAGATCGTGTGCGTGGTGCTGACAGGCATGGGTGCGGACGGTACGAACGGGATCTTATCTCTGGCGAAGTCAAAGCCGCTGCACGTGATCGCGCAGGATGCGGCAAGCTGTGTCGTGTATGGAATGCCGAAAGCGATCGCAGAGACGGGGCTGGTGGACGAGGTGGTCTCCCTGAATGATGTTGCCAAAACGATTACAAAGAATGTGGGGGTAAAGTGAGATGGATGTAAGCCAATACCTTGAAATTTTCATTGATGAGACAAGCGAACATTTGCAGAACTTAAGCGACTGCATTATGGAACTGGAGAGAGATCCGGAGCATATGGATACCATCAACGAGATTTTCCGCGCAGCCCATTCCTTAAAGGGCATGGCGGGAACGATGGGATTTAAGAGGATGCAGCACCTGACGCACGATATGGAAAATGTATTTCAGGAAGTGCGCAGTGACAAGTTAAAGGTCACCAGTTCCATGATCGATCTGCTCTTTAAGTGTCTGGACGCCATTGAGGGGTATCTGAACAATATCAAGGAGAGCTCCGATGAGGGAACCGAGGACAACGAGCTGATCATCCGGGAATTAAATAACCTGATCGCAGCGGCAAACGGCGAGCAGCCGGAAGAGGTGGAGACGCCGGCGGCGTCGGAGGAGAGTTCTGTCGGTGAGAAGAAGTATTTTGAGATTGCGCTGAGTGAATCCGAAAAGGACAAGCTCCGCGAGGCAGAGAAGAACGGACACCATGTATACGGTATGACCGTGTATATCCAGAAGGACTGTCTGCTGAAGGCAGCGCGCGCATTCCTTGTCTTTAAGGCGGTGGAGGAGCTTGGGCAGATCCTTGTATACAATCCGAGTTCACAGGACATTGAGGATGAGAAGTTTGACTTTGATTTCAGTTTCTTTGTATCGTCCGAGGCATCCTTTGAGAAGGTTTCCGGCGCTGCAAAGGCAGTGTCCGAGATCGAGTGCGTTGTGGGAGAGGAAGTGCCGTATGAGGTGCTTGCCGTGAAGCAGGAGAAAGCCGAGGTGGAAGCGGCTGCTGCGGCAGCGGCGGTGACTGCCGAGACCACGAAGGCACAGGAGCAGACACAGGCGCCAAAGGCACAGCCGGCGGCGGCAGCCAATAACAACAATAACGCCAGAAAACAGACGGTTTCCAAGCCGGTGACAAACCGCACCGTGCGCGTGGATATTGAGAAGCTGGACGCCCTGATGAACCAGGTTTCCGAGCTTATCATCGCAAAGAACAGTCTTGTTTCCATCAGTGGGGCGGAGTCCGGGGATTTCCAGAGCCAGTCCTTCCACGAGCAGATCGAGGGGCTTGAGCGCATCACGACAAGCCTGCACGAATCTGTGATGAAGGTGCGAATGGTTCCGATCGAGAGCGTGGTCAACAAGTTCCCGCGTATGATTCGCGACCTTTCCAGAAAGCTGAACAAGAAGATGGAACTCTATATGTCCGGTGAGGACACGGAGCTTGACCGTACCGTGGTCGACCAGATCGGCGACCCGCTGCAGCATCTGCTCCGCAATTCCGCAGACCACGGTCTGGAGGACAATGCGGTGCGTCTGGAAAAAGGAAAGCCGGAGGTCGGAAGCATTTTCTTAAAGGCATTCCAGGAGGGCAACAACGTTATCATCCAGGTCGGCGACGACGGCGCGGGCATCGATGTGGAGGCAGTGCGCCAGAAGGCGGTGGAGCGCGGCGTGATCACGCAGGAGCAGTCGGAGACCATGAGTAAGAAGGATATTGTCAATCTCCTGTTTATACCGAGTTTCTCCATGGCGAAAAAGGTTACGGATATCTCCGGCAGAGGCGTGGGTCTCGACGTTGTAAAATCCAATATTGAGGCGCTCGGCGGCGACGTCGAGGTCAAGACGGAACTCGGCGAGGGCACGACCTTTACGGTTCGCCTGCCGCTGACGCTTGCGATCGTGCAGGCGCTGATGGTAGTCATCGGGGACGAGAAGTATGCGATCCCGATCGGATCCATTGCAAATATCGAGGATATTCCGGTTGAGGACATCAAGTATGTGGAGGCGAAGGAAGTGATCCATCTCCGCGGCAAGGTGATCCCGATCGTGCGCCTGACAGAGGTGCTTGATATCGAGAAAACCCAGGAGGAGCCGGAGAGCCTGACTGTCGTGATCGTGCAGAAGGGCGAGAGCCAGGCGGGACTTGTGGTGGACCGTCTGATGGGACAGCAGGAGATCGTGATCAAATCACTTGGAAAATATATGAACAATAACAAGATCATCAGCGGAGCGACCATTCTTGGCGACGGCGAGGTGGCATTGATTCTCGATGTCAATGTATTGATGTAATGGGGGTGAATGGCATGAACAACAATAATGTGGAAGTTATGGAAAAAGAAGTAAAACAGTATATCGTCGTCATGATCGGAAATGAGCAGTACGGGATCGATATCCGGTATGTGGATAACATTGTGCGGATGCAGCAGATCACCCGTGTGCCGAAGGTGCAGTCCTATTTCAAGGGGATCATCAGTCTGCGCGGTGAGATCGTGCCGGTGATGAGCATCCGCCGCAAGATGGATCTGCCGGATGACGAATACACCAATGCCAGCAGGATCATCATTTTGAAGCTGGAGGAAAAGGGCGCGATCGGCGTGATCGTGGACGAGGTGAAGGAGGTTGTCAATCTGAGCGAGGATCAGATCGACAGGAATACCAACCGCGGCAGATTTATCAACGGCGTCGGCAAGCATGGGGAGGAGCTTATCTCTCTTCTTGAGATCAGTGCGACCGTGGAGGAGCCGGTATAAGGGAAAGGGGTTAGTGGGATCCGGCGGGGTCTCACTAACTTTCTATCTGTGAGAGGAGCGTGCAGAATTTTATGGGTAAGATGACTTTGGAAGATGTGAATAACAGGTATCTGGACGTCCTGAGAGAACTCGGCAATATCGGTGCAGGAAACGCCACGTCGGCGATCGCGAATATGCTTGGCATGAAGATCGATATGAATGTGCCGAATATCCGTCTGATGGAGGTTTCAAGCCTTGGAATGGCAGTCGGGGCTGAGGATGAGACGATCGTTGGCATCTTTCTGGAGGTGGAGAATGACATTGACGGAAGCATGATGTTTCTGCTGGACATTCCATCCGCGCGTTATCTGGTCAACAAGCTGATGATGCAGGAGGCGTCGGCGGACGAGCCGTTCGGCGAAATGGAGCTGTCCGCGCTCAAGGAAATCGGAAACATTATCGCAGGTTCCTATCTCTCTGCGCTGTCATCGCTGACACAGCTTGTGATCGTGCCTTCCGTGCCGTATATTGCGGTGGATATGGCGGCGTCGATCTTAAGCGTACCGGCGATCGAGTTTGGCCAGTACGGCGACAATGCGCTGCTGATACAGACGGAGATCTGTGCGGATGTGGCGATCAATGGATATTTTATACTGATGCCGGAGCAGGACTCCTATGAGAAGATATTAAAATCACTGGGAATTACAGTATAAGGAGAAACTTATGGGCAAAGTCATAAAAGTGGGTATGGCGGACTTAAATATCTGCAAAGCCCCGGACGTGATTACGACTTTGGGGCTGGGTTCCTGCATCGGACTTGTTTTATACGATCCGGTCACTAAGACCGGCGGCATGGTGCACTATATGCTGCCGGACAGTACAAAGGTGAGAAATAACAGTAATATTGCGAAGTTTGGAGATACAGGGATCCGGGAACTGTTAAAGCGTGTGGTCGCTGCGGGGGCGAACAAGGGCAGACTGGTCGCCAAAATTGCGGGCGGAGCCAAAATGTTTGAGGTCAGCGGTCTGTCTGAGGTGGGAAACATCGGCGCGCGGAATGCGGAGGCGGCAAGAGCCATTTTAAAGGAGCTTGGGATTCGTCTGGTGGCGGAGGATACCGGACTGAATTACGGAAGGACCGTGGAGCTGCACTGCGACACCGGAGAGTTCTATATCAAGTCTGTGGGAAAGCCGCTTAAGATTATTTGATGAAGGGTATGGACGGATGATGAAAACAAATGCAATACCTGCAATTATTATGCTGCTGGCGGGGCTTGTCGCTTCCCTGGCAGGGATCGGCGCGCACATGGATGTGACCGATTTTATGAAGATGCTTCTTGTCGTTCTGGTCATCTTTTATGTGATCGGATGGGGGGCAAAGATAGTCATTGACAAATTTTTTGCGGAGACGCAGGAAGAAGAAACCACGGATGGTGAGGAGTCTGGTGAGGAAGAGGACGGCCAGGCGGACGAGGATACGGCAGACGCCGGTGAGAAAGAAGAGTAACTGAAACGTGGGGGCTTCATATGAAAACGCTGGAGAGAGAAAAGCTTTGGGAGACATATCAGAAAAATCCGACTCCTGAGCTGCGGGAGAAACTGATCACAGAGTACGCGCCGTTAGTCAAGGTGGTTGCGGGGCGGCTCAGTATGTATCTGGGATATAACGTAGAGTATGAAGATCTGGTCAGCTACGGGATTTTTGGTCTGATCGATGCAATCGATAAGTTTGATATGGGGAAAGACGTCAAGTTTGAGACGTATGCAAGCCTGCGGATCCGCGGGTCGATTTTAGACCAGATCCGCAAAATGGACTGGATCCCGAGGACGATCCGCCAGAAGCAGAAGAGGATCGAGGAGGCGGTGAAGGCGATCGAGACGCGGACGGGGCGCAACGCTTTGGACGAGGAGATCGCTGCGGAGCTTGGCATCGAGGGAGCGGAGCTGTTGGAGTGGCAGTCCCAGCTAAAGGTGACGAATGTTGTTTCGCTCAACGAATTTGTGGAGCAGGGCGGGGAACCGGTGATGGACGCCAGAAACAACTCCCAGTTCGCGCAGCCGGAGGATACCATTGAGGAAGAGGAGTTAAAGAAGGTTTTAGCGGAGACGATGGAGCTTTTGACTGAGAAGGAGCGCAGGGTGATCCTGCTGTACTACTATGAGGATCTGACGCTCAAGGAGATCAGCAATATCCTTGAGGTATCGGAATCCCGCGTGTCCCAGCTTCACACGAAGGCGCTTCTTAAGATGCGCAAAAAAATGGGTAACTATATGGGGATTTTGACAAGCGAATAGGGAAAGGGGTATCTGCCTATGACAATTCGGCCAGTTGTTTTAAATGGTATGATCCAGCGGACGCAGGATCTTGGAAACATCAAACAGCAGGAGGATAACAAGCCGGTCGTACAGCAGCAGAATATTAGTATTCAGCATGAGAAGCGTGAGGATCAGCTCGCGCATCAGGTACAGCAGACGGACCAGAAGGAAAATCAGGGCTACCGCTACGATGCGAAGGAAAAGGGAAATAATGCGTACGAGGGCGGCAGTAAAAAGCGGAAAAATCCGAAGGAAAAGCCGGATGAAAAGAAAGATGGCAAGGCTGCACGGCAGAGCAGCCATTTTGATATGAAGATATGAGGGATAAAGGATGACTGGAATAGAGTGGGGTCTGCTTCTGATTGGCAGTATATTTCTGATTGGAAGTTTTTTTGTTGCGGAGAGATTGTCCTCTTCGGAATTAAGCCAGGTGGCAGAACTGAGCGAGGATGAACTGAAAAAGATTATCGGGCGTGAGCTTGCGAATGCAGAGGAGCGGACCCGGCAGATGATCGACGAGCAGATCGAGGCGTCCATAGACAAGGTCGACCGCGCGCTCGGCAGGGAGACGAACGAGAAGATCATGGCGATCAGCGAGTATTCCGACACGGTGATCGAGAATATGAACAAGACGCATAATGAGATCATGTTTTTATATAGTATGTTAAATGACAAGCATACGGAGCTGACGGGGATGGTTTCCGATCTTCAGCGCCTTGCCGCAGACATCAGGGATATAGAGGAAAGCCATGCGGCGGCAGAGAAGGGGCGTCATGTTTCGAAGGAGAATCCTGCGTCAAAGAAAAAGAATGCGAGAGGTACATCCGCAGCATCAGCGTCACCGGAGATGGAGGCGGCGGCTGTGCGGGATGCACTGGCAGAGCCTCCGGGGTCTGCGGGCGGCAGGGCGAAAAGGTCGCAGAAGGCTGCCGGGCAGGAGCAGGAGAGAGCCGCAAAAATTTTAAAGATGCACAGTGAGGGAGTGTCTGATATCGGAATCGCACAGAGCATGGGCATGGGCGTCGGCGAGGTGCGGCTGATCATCGGACTTCATAGAGGAGAGTAGGTCGTTTGAAGTTAAAATATTATTTGCGTGGAATAGGAACAGGCATGATCGTCACGACGCTTCTGCTGGCATTCAGCTTTTCGCACAGGGAAGCGGAGATATCCGATGAAGAGGTGATGGAGCGCGCAGCCGCGCTCGGCATGGTCATGGCGGAGACGGAAGAAACCGAAACGAAAGAGCCGGGGGCAGAAGAACCGGGGACGGAGCTGCCACCGGAAACGGAAGAACCAGAGACGGAAGAACCGGGGACGGAGCTGCCGGCAGATGATGTGGGAGAGCCGGCTGTGGAGAGTTACCAGCTTGTGATCGAGGAAGGCGATGTGTGCGAGACCGTCTGTGACAAACTGGAGGAGGACGGCGTGATCGGGGATGCGTGGGAGCTTCAGGTTTATATGGATGAAGCAGGCTATGCCAAGAATATCCAGATCGGGGCGTATGAGATCCCATATGGGCTTACAGTGGAAGAAGTAGGGGAAATGATTGCGTCGGGACCGACGCGGTAAAGAGCGGAAGCAGGCACAAAAAAGTGCTTGCTTCTTTGCATTTCCTATGGTATAATGTGAAAGGTTATAGGTTAAGAGCGTGATAACACCGCTTTTGATCACAAAAAAATACACATATGCCGACCACCGGGCTGGTGCCGTCTGGTTGCCTTGCGGGATGAAGCATATGGAGGGAAAACCATGGAGGTAAAAAAATGAGTGTTATTTCAATGAAGCAGTTACTGGAAGCAGGTGTTCATTTCGGACATCAGACAAGAAGATGGAAC
>JAPFDX010000017.1 GCA_026168605.1 Roseburia sp.
ACTTTTACCTCCTGTTTTCTCTACAGCGGAACGCTTCATGCCCAGTCTTATGGGGGCAGCGGAACCGTTCATCCTAGAAAGTCCATATAAGTGGAATGAGGTATCTCATTGCTTCTATATAAAACCCTTCAGGATATTCACTCAATTAAATTTGCTCCGAAAAACTTATTTGTTTTTCATCTTGATATCAATGTACACACCAGCCGGCATCTCCAGACGGGATAATGCGTCAACCGTCTTCTGCGTCGGTGTCACGATATCGATAAGTCTCTTATGAGTTCTCTGCTCGAACTGCTCGCGGGAATCTTTATACTTGTGAGTAGCCCTTAAGATCGTAACAACTTCCTTCTTTGTCGGAAGAGGTACCGGTCCGCTCACCTGTGATCCGTTCTTCTTTACAGTTTCGATGATTTTCTGTGCTGATGAATCAACTAACTTGTGATCATAAGCCTTCAGAGTGATTCTCATTACTTGACTTGCCATAAAAAAAGTCGCCTCCTTTTCGCACTTTAGTAAGCGATGTAATCGCTTTTTGTACGACAAGCGGTGACTGTACACATACCCGCGTGTATCGTGAACTCTCTCCACAACGCAACCCGTGAGCAGATTGCTTACACGCCATTCTATTCGTGATACAGTGACTTGTCGCCAGTTTCCTAACTTGACATTCGCTCCACGGAAAACCTGCAATCTCATGCAGCAACCTCACGCTTCCACGCTATCAATGTCACAGCAATGCTTAGTATACACGATGATTTTTTGAAATGCAAGTACTTTTTATAGTAAAATTTCACTTTTTTCCCCATTTTCAAATATATATGCTATAATGTGTCGTAAGCAATGAGCCGTGCCAAGACGAGCCAAACACAAATCGCCTGCTCGCAGGCTGATTTGTGTTTGCGAGGATTGTTAGGGCGAATGCCCGCAGTGAAATGCGCAGCGTTTCTCTGGCACGGCGGAGCCTGTATTGGCGAATGCCCGCAGTGAAATGCGCAGCGTTTCTCTGGCACGGCGGAGCCTGTATTGGCGAATACCCGCAGAGGAACGCGCAGCGTTTCCCTGGCACGGCGTAGCCTGTGTTGGCGAACCCGGCACAACAACTTACCAAGGAGATTACTATGGACATTATCATCGTGGGCTGCGGCAAGGTCGGCTACACTCTTGTAGACCAGTTGAGCAGCGAGGACCACAACATCGTCGTGATCGACGAGAAACCGGAAAAAGTACAATATCTGACCGACCGCTTAGATGCAATGGGCATCGTCGGAAACGGCATCAACTATAAAACCCTGATCGAGGCGGGCATCGAGACGGCGGATCTTCTGATCGCAGTGACCGGGGACGACGAGAAAAACCTGCTCGCCTGCGTGATCGCGCGAAAAACGGGACACTGCCAGACCATCGCCCGCGTGCGCAACCCGATCTACAACAGCGAGGTAGAATTTCTGAAAAAGGAGCTCGGACTCACGATGGTCATAAACCCCGAGCTGGCAGCCGCCATGGAGATCGCGCGCATCTTCCAGTTCCCATCCGCCATCCGCGTGGACACGTTTGCCAAAGGTCATGTGGAACTTTTACATTTTAAGATCACCGCGTCCTCTCCGCTGCTTCACATGAAGCTCGCCAATCTGCACCAGACCGTCCACAGTTCCGTGCTGGTCTGCACTGTCATGCGCGGCGACGAGGTTTTTATCCCGAACGGAGACTTTGAATTTCTCGAAAATGACATTGTCTCCATCGCTTCACAGCGTCAGGATGCCATCGCCTTTTTCCGCAAGATCGGCATTATGAAAAACCGTGTGGAAAACGCAGTGCTTGCCGGCGGCGGTAAGATTTCCTATTATCTCGCCAAAAGCCTGATCGCGTCCGGCATCAAGGTGACGATCATCGAGATCGATTTTGCCCGCTGCGAACAGTTAAGCGAGCTCCTGCCGGAAGCAACCGTGATCTGCGGCGACGCGACCGACGAGGAACTGCTGATGGAGGAGGGGCTGGAGCACGCGCAGGGTTTTGCCGCGCTCACCGGACTCGACGAGGAGAACATTCTGCTGTCTCTGTTTGCCAACGGAATTTCCTCTGCCAAGACCGTGACCAAGATCAACCGTATCAGCTTCAACTCCGTGATCAATGGGCTGAACCTCGGAAGTATTATTTACCCGCGCATCATCACGTCCGATTACATCCTGCGGCACGTGCGCTCAACCAACAATTCCAGAAACAGCAATGTGGAGGCGCTCTGCAAGATCGCCAACGGCAAAGCGGAGGCGCTGGAGTTTATTATTAAGGAAGATTCTGCCGTGGCGAATATCCCTTTGCAGGATCTGCGTTTCCGCAAAAACACTTTGATCGGCTGCATCTACCGGAACGGAAAGGTGATCATTCCGACCGGACAGGATATGATGAAGGCGGGAGATTCCGTGCTCATCGTCATTTCCGGCTACCGCGTTTCCGATATCAAAGAAATTCTGGAGGATTAAGCCGCGATGAATTATTCTATGGTATTTTATATACTCGGTCATATACTGAAGTTTGAAAGCGCATTCCTGATACTTCCGGTCATTGTCGGTCTCCTCTATGGGGAGGACGACGTCACCGCCTACCTGTTTGTCGCCGCGCTCTGCCTGATACTCGGCATGGTTCTCTCACGCAAGCGTCCGGCGTCCCCCAGTTTGTACACGCGCGAGGGATTCGTGACTGTCGCATTGAGCTGGATCATCATGAGTGTCTTTGGCGCGATGCCGTTCGTACTGTCCGGTGACATTCCCTCCTATGTGGATGCGCTGTTTGAGACGATCTCCGGTTTTACGACGACCGGCTCAAGTATTCTTACCGATGTGGAGGCGCTCTCCCATGCCAATCTTTTCTGGCGCAGCTTTACGCACTGGATCGGCGGCATGGGCGTGTTTGTTTTTATCATGGCGATCCTGCCGCTGATGGGCGGCTCGACCATGAACCTGATGAAAGCGGAAAGCCCCGGTCCGTCGGTCAGCAAACTTGTCCCGCACGTGAAGGACACCGCCAAGATTTTGTATGGTATGTATCTCGCCATCACTGTTGCGGAGATCATTCTACTCTGCGTCTTTGGTATGCCGCTGTTTGATTCCCTGTGCACCACTTTCGGAACGGTCGGCACGGGTGGCTTCGGCATCAAAAACAGCAGCATCGCAGCCTACTCTCCGGCGCTGCAGAATATTGTGACGATTTTCATGATTTTAAGCGGAATCAATTACAGCTTTTATTTTCTGATTCTGTCGAAAAAAGTAAAAGACGCCTTCCACATTGAGGAGGTGCGCTGGTACCTGCTTATTATCCTGATTTCCGTCATCGCTATCATTTACGATATCCGAAGCCTGTATCCCACCATCGGCGAGACCGCGCGCCACGCCTTTTTCCAGGTGGGCTCTATCATCACGACCACCGGATACGCGACGACCGATTTTGACCTCTGGCCTTCCATGTCAAAAACCATCCTCGTCGTCCTGATGTTTATCGGCGCCTGCGCCGGAAGCACCGGCGGCGGCATGAAGGTTTCCCGTCTGGTGATTTTATTTAAAACCATCAAAAAGGAACTTTCACTGATCAGTCATCCGCGCGAGGTGCGCAAGATCCGCATGGACGGTCATGTTGTCGAGCACAGTATTCTTCGCAGCTCAAACGTGTTTCTCGTCATCTATTTCGTGCTGCTGCTCGGCTCAACACTGCTGATCAGCATCGACGAATTTGACTTTACAACAAACTTTACCGCCGTCGTCTCGGCGCTCAATAATATCGGGCCCGGCTTAAATCTCGTCGGCCCGACACAGAACTTCTCACTGTTTTCACCTTTTTCGAAGGTGGTACTGATGTTTGATATGCTCGCCGGGCGGCTCGAGCTCTTCCCGATGATGGCATTACTGATCCCATCGACGTGGAAACGCCGCTAAACCGCAGGGCAAAGAAAGGATTTTTATGTGGATTGCAAATAACTGGAACGATTACGAAGTGATAGACTGCTCCAAGGGCGAGAAGCTGGAGCGCTGGGGAGATTATCTCCTCGTGCGCCCCGACCCGCAGGTCATCTGGGACACGCCCAAAACCCATAAGGGCTGGCGCAAAATGAACGGTCATTACCACCGCAGTGCCAAAGGCGGCGGGGAATGGGAATTTTTTGATCTGCCCGAGCAGTGGACGATTCACTACGGCGCGCTCACCTTTCATTTAAAACCGTTCAGCTTTAAGCACACCGGGCTTTTTCCGGAGCAGGCAGCCAACTGGGACTGGTTTTCCGAAAAGATCAGGACTGCCGGCAGACCCGTCAAAGTCTTAAACCTTTTTGCATACACCGGAGGCGCTACGATCGCAGCCGCAGCCGCGGGCGCGAGTGTGACGCACGTGGACGCCTCCAAGGGCATGGTGACCTGGGCAAAGGAAAATGCCGTCTCCTCCGGTTTGAAGGACGCACCGATCCGCTGGATCGTGGACGACTGTGTGAAATTCGTGGAGCGCGAGATCCGGCGCGGCAACCACTACGACGCGATCATTATGGATCCGCCGTCCTACGGAAGAGGTCCCAAAGGCGAGATCTGGAAAATCGAGGACGCCATCTATCCGCTGGTACAGCTCTGCGGACAGCTTCTGACGGACGAGCCACTGTTTTTCCTCATCAACTCCTACACGACCGGACTGCAGCCTGCGGTGCTCAGTTATATGATGCATACCGTCCTCGGAAAATATCACGGCACGATCGCAGCCGATGAGATTGGACTTCCGGTTTCCTCCAACGGGCTTGTTCTCCCGTGCGGGGCAAGTGGACGCTTCTCACTCTAAAAAAGAGAGGAGAGGGCGCAGATTTTATGCGCCAGCTCCTCTCTTTTTCTATTTCGTTCTGTGCAGATATTCCTCAGCCGCCTCCACCGTCTTTACAAAGTACCGCATCGCCTCCACCGGATACGTGCCCGCCGCCGTCTCTCCGGTCAGCATCACCGACGACGCCCCCTCCTCCACGGCGCGGAAAATATCGGAGACCTCCGCCCGTGTCGGCACGGAATTTTTCTCCATCGATGCGAGCATCTGCGTGACGATCATAAACGGCTTTTGCGCCGCCCGGCAGGCGGACGCAATCTGCGCCTGCACCACCGGAAGCTCCCAGAGCGGCATGGCATTGCCGAGATCACCGCGCGCGATGACGATCTCGTCGCAGTGCGGCAAAAGCTCCGGCAGACGCTTCACACCGTCCTGATTTTCAATCTTTGCCAGGATCTTAAGATCTGCGGCATTTTCTTTTTCCAGTGTCTCCCGCAGGCAGAGCAGATCCTCTCTCCCCCGCACAAAGGGAAGCATCACACCCGTCACATGATATTTTTTCGCATCACGGATATTTTGCAGATCATGTTTTGTGAGCGTCGGTGTTTTTACTTCCACGCCCGGCAACGCAATACTCTTTCTGCTGTGCAGCAGACCGCCGCGCAGTATTTGACACATTGCCGTGCACTCTGCCGCACATCCATGTTCCGTCGGACGGAACTGTTTCACCGCAAGCAGGATGCGTCCGTCGTCCAGCAGAACCTCCTGCCCCGGCTTCAGATGCGGCAGAACCGTTGCAGGGACGGGTATTTCCCCGGTTCCGGTCAGACAACTTTCCGGCACAAGCGCAACCTCCCCGCCCACCGAAAGTTCCCGCTCCATACGCATCGTTCCTATGCGAAGCTCCGGTCCCTGCAAGTCCATCAACAGTTCCGGGGCTCTTTTGGTATCCGCAGCACTTTGACAACCGATCGCTGTTCCATATGCCTGCCGGATGTTTGCAATCCAGTCTGCGGCGTCCGCAAGACTTGTGTGCGATAAATTCAGCCGTACTCCCGTCATGCCCTCTGCAAACAGACGAGCCAGCGTGTCCGTATCATGACAAGCCGGCCCGATCGTTCCATAAATCCTCGTTTCCATAAAAATCCTCTATTCCAAACTGTCTCCTACAACATTTTCTTTTTCCGCAAAAACAGCAGCGTGACAATGCAGATCAGCAGTGTGATCACACAGATGATCAGAAAGCCGTAGGGTGTGTCCGAAAACGGCATCCAGCGCTCATCCACGTTCATACCGTAGATACCGGAAATAACGGTCGGTATCGCCATGACGATCGTGATCGACGTCAGATACTTCATGACGTTGTTCAGGCGGTTGTCGATCACGGAGGACATCAGCTCTCTGGCTCCGTTGATGATCTCACGATAGATCGTGGTCATCTCGATCGCCTGCTTGTTCTCGACGATCACATCCTCCAGAAGCTCCTTATCCTCCGGATACTGCTCCAGGCGCTTGTAACGCGTCAGACGATCCAGCACAACGCCGTTTGCGCGCAGCGAGGTCGCAAAGTAGACCAGGGTGGACTCCAGTTCGTGCAGATCGATCAGATCGATATCCTCGGTGTGCTCGCCGATCCGCTCCTCAATCTCGGTTCTCCTCTTGTCGATGATCCGCAGATTCGCCTGATAGATCGTCGCCGTGCGGTACAGAATCTGGTACACAAAGCGCAGACGCTTCTTGGTGCTGAATTCCTTAACACGGTTGACAACAAAGTTTTTGAGTACCGGTGTATCCTCTGTACAGACCGTCACGATCACATCCTGCGTCAGTATAATGCCGAGCGGGATCGTCGTATAGGACTGCTTCTTGTGTCGGATCTCCGTCGTCGGAACGTCCACAAGGATCAGCGTATAGCCGTCCTCAAGCTCAATACGGGAGCTCTCCTCCGGGTCGAGCGCCGCCCTGACGTCGTCGATGTCCACATTCAGCGCCTGCGCAATCGTCTCACACTCCCGCTGCGTCGGGCTGGTGAGCTGTGCCCACACGCCGTCCTCCAGGCGGTCCTCCTCGTGGATGATCTGATTATCTGTTCTAAAGTACTTTAACATGGCTCCACCTCCTTTAGAATTTTCTTATAGCATATTAAGATTTTCTTTATCTTGAAGTCAAGATTCTGACACATTTTTCCTTTATGATAAGTACTATCAAAAGGAGCTGTTGAGTTTCGATTTTTCATTGGGGTTCTGTCAGTTCCGACAAACAATTATCCCGCGGCAAAGCGCCGCGGGTTTTCTGATTCTATCCAAATAAATCTGATCTTCTCTACTGCCAGTTCTCTTTTGGCACCTTCCGCTCTGTGAGACGCTTCTTTACAAAGGCGCGGAATAATGTATACAGTACAGAGCAAAGTGGAATAAAAAACAAAATTCCCGCAATCCCGAACATCTTACCGCCAAGCGTCACTGCTGCAAGCACCCAGATGGACGGCAGACCGATGGAACCGCCAACCACATGGGGATAAATGAGGTTTCCCTCCAACTGCTGCAATACCAGAAACAAGATCAAAAACCAGATCGCCTGCACCGGATTCACCATCGCGATCAAAAACATTCCGATCACACAGCCGATAAACGCGCCGAAAATCGGTATGAGCGCCGTGATCGCGATCACAATGCCGGTCAGCATCGCATAAGGCATACGGAAGATGGACATCGCGATGAAAAACATCGTGCCGAGAATGACCGCCTCCATACACTGTCCGGACAGAAAACTTGAAAAAATCTGATTGGAAAGTTTTGCAACCTCAATCGTTTTCTCTGTAAAACGTCTCGGAAACACCGCGTACAGCACCTGCCGGATCTGTCCTGCCAGTTTTTCCTTCTGAAACAAGACATAGATGGAAAACGTAAAACTGACAACGAACGTCGCCACGCCGTTCACCACGCCCGAGAAAAATCCCATGCCGGAACTCACCACGCCGGACGCTATGCCCTGCACGACCTTCACCGCCGACGCGGAAATCGCTGACCAGTCAATATTCAATTCCTCGATGGCAGGCTCAAGCGCCGGCCACTGCTCCGGTATCTCGTAGAGCCACTGCTGCGCCCGCTTAAATGCGATCGGGATCTGATCCATCAGCATCGTCAGCGTATTGCCAAGCTCCGGCATCACAACCATCATTGCGAACACGATCACGCCGAGCAGGCACAGCAACGTCAGCACATATGCCAGTGGGCGCCGCAGCTTCGCAAACTTTTTGTTCTTTGTAAAGAGATGCTTCTCGATCCGCTTCATCGGAACGTTCAGTATAAACGCGATCACACCGCCAACCAGAAACGGCATGATGATTCCCATGACAAAGCGGAATACGCCGATCACGATATCCAGATGCTCGATACCGCAATACAGAAGAATGGCAAATGCGATCACCTGCATCAGATGTTTTCTTGTCTGTTTTGATATCTCCATAGATTAACCCACAAATTCTTCCACGCATCTGCGGTATGCCGCTACCGGATCCTCCGCCTGCGTAATCGGTCTTCCGACAACAATATAGTCCGAACCAAGCTCTCTCGCCTTCGCCGGAGTGGTCACACGCTTCTGGTCTCCCACATCCCCGTCCGCAAAGCGCACACCCGGCGTGATGGTGAGGAATTTCTCTCCGCAGACCTCGTGTACCTTGCCTGCCTCAAGAGGGGAACACACCACGCCGTCCAGCCCGGCTTCCATCGTGTTCTTCGCATAGTGCATCACCGTCTCGTCGATCGGCTTCTCGATCCACAGCTCCTTCTGCATCACTTCCTCGCTTGTGGAGGTAAGCTGCGTCACCGCGATCAGAAGCGGTCTTGTCCCATCCGCTCTGGTCAGCCCCTCAATCGCCGCCTGCATCATGCCTCTGGTTCCCGCCGCATGGACATTGCACATATCCACATCCAGACCTGAGAGAACTGCCATCGCCTTCTTCACCGTATTCGGAATATCATGAAGCTTTAAATCAAGGAAAATCTTGTGTCCCATCCCCTTGATCGTACGGACGATTTCCGGTCCCTCCGCATAGAAAAGCTCCATTCCGATCTTCACAAACGGCTTCTCGTCCTTGAATTTGCCAAGAAATGCAATGACCTCTTCCTTACTGTTAAAATCACACGCAATGATAACATCTCTTCCCATAATTGCCTCCATCATCCTGAATTCTGATTGCCATTATACCGTGTTTACCGGAAAATGTAAAGACGCTCGAACTCGTCCGTGGGAATGGGCTTATTGATATAATATCCCTGATAAATATCGCAGTTCATATTCTTTAAGACCTCAAGCTGCTCCCTCGTCTCAACCCCCTCGGCAACACATTCGATACCAAGCTTCGAGCAGACGTCAATAATGTTTTCCACGACGACTCTCGCCTTCCTGTCACGCCAGATATCATCCACCAGACGACGGTCAAGCTTTAGCGTATTCAGTTCCAGCGAATACAAAATATAGACATTGCTGTACTCTGCGCCGTAGTCATCCATCGCAATCTTATAGCCCACCTCCGCAAAGCTGTGCACGATCTGCTTTAGGCTGGTGCGGTCGATAGAGCTGATGCTCTCCGTAATCTCAATCTCCACCAGATCCTTCGGGATCCCATAGCTCTCCACAATCCGGTTGGTCTCCTCTAAGATATCCTCCTCCAGGATCGTCTTTCTCGAGTAATTGAGGGAAATCGGAAACGGTTTCCAGCCCTTCTTTAACCACTCCCCGATCTGTCGGCATACCCCCTCAAGTACGAACAGGTCAATATAGCGGATCAACCCCATGCGCTCAATCTCCCCGAGAAAAGCCCCCGGCGCGATCAGCGCGCCGTCCGCCCCGCGAAAACGGATCAGCGCCTCCGCCCCGCAGATCTCCCCGTCGGCGACGTCCGCCTTCGGCTGCAAAAATACAAGATATTCCTGCTTCATCTGCGAAGCCCGAAGCTTCTCCAAGGCTTCCGCCACCATTCTGTCGCTGATCACGCGGTTGCTATTTCTCTTCTGACTGCAGGCGACAAGCAGCTTTTCTTCCACCTGCTCCAACATCTTTTTCACGGAAATGACCGGAGCTTCCCACGCACTGGCGCTGGCGATCCAGTCCGGATACGTCTCTGCAATATTCTCACGCACCCTGCTGCAACGCTCCGCAAAGCTGTCGTATGTCATATTTTCACACAGCACGAGAAAACTGTGCCTGCCAACCCGGTAACACTCCCTGTCACAGAATGCCTCCTGCAGCAGCCTTCCGGCAAACCGGATGCTCTCGTCCCCCTTATCGCTTCCATATTCCTTATTGTAAGTCTTTAAATCTACAAGCTGTACTGCGGCGATGCCAAACGATGACAATGTATCCTCATTGAGCCCCCCAATGCGGCTGCGGTAACTGTCATAGTTGAGCGCCCCCGTGCCGGGATCATGGGAAAGCGCATATCTGCGCTCTTCCTTCACACGGTTCACATACTCGATCCTCTGCACCAGCTCAAACATTCTCTCGATCCGCGATCTGCTGTCCGCAGTGACCGCGGGCTGCTCCAGGACCATACCATGCAGAAGTTCTCCATTCTCAAAGCACCCGGCAAAAAGCGCCGGCTGCTCTGTTCCCTGCACCTGGTACATACGGCAAAATTCTGCGGTATCCTTTTGCAGGAGCTCGGTAAACAGCTCCCTGTCCGGAAGTCCTCTGTCCGAAGTCCCTTCCACACCGTTCTCCCGCCATACGGAGCGCATACGCAGACCGTTCCCTTCTTCCGTCCGGCTAAACAGCACAATCCGCTTTGCCTTACAGTATTTCCCCAGAAAGGCAAGCATTGTCCCGTAAATTTTTTCCGCCGGCACTCCTTCCTCCGCCTGCTTGAGGCTCTGCATGACAAGCTTTGTCACCGACTCCGCATAATGCTCTGCCGGCTGCTCCTCATTCCGGATATCACTGTACATTTCGCGGTAAAAGACCGCCCGGTTTCCACCGTCGCGCTTTGCCACGCCGAGCGCCTGATACGCTCTCCGGTAAAGCACGTCATAATCTCTCTTGTCTGATGCTTTCAGCTCGGCGGCGCCGATCGACACCGTCACCTGCACATGGAGGGAGCCAATCGTATAGCCGCCACTTAACGAACTGCGCAACTGCTGGATCACCTTGCGGAAATCTCCCCATTTGCCCGCATTGTACACATAGATCATATACATATCGCCGTCAAGACGCGCCGGCACATAGTCGGAGGAGAGCTGTCTGCGTATGATTTCCGTCATCTGCCGCAAAACCTCATCTCCTGCCGCATATCCTCCCGCCTGGTTCACCTTCCAGAACGCGTCCACATCGATCAGCGCAAGACATCCTCCGTCCCCATGATCCTTCAGGATATCCCGAATGAGAGACTCCGCTGTCTTTGGATTGTAAAACCCGCTGTCCTCATCCCTCTCGGTTTTCTTTGACAGCGCAAACTCACGGCGCTTCAGATAATCAATATTCTTGGCGCGCGCAAACAAAATCCTGTTCCCGTTCACCGGAGATACAATGATCTTGAATTTCAGATTCACCCAGATAATTTCCCCGTCATGATAGCGCTGGCAATACTCAAACTCACGCTTGAAATTATCCTGCTTTGCATACTCCAGTATCTTTTCGTAGGAATAATATTTTTCAAACCGCTTGCGGTCATCCTCATTGGCGATCATACCCCTGATCGCCTGATAGACCATCTGGTATGTCACATTTTCCCGGTTGGTCACGGGCAGCTCCTTGTCTTCTCCCCAACCCTCCTCAAAGCTGTTCGTCGTAATGTCCAGTCGGAAATCATACAGACTGTCCGCCGCATAGCTCCGGCGCGCCTTCTCCTGCTCAAATGCCCGGAGTTCCGCTTTCCTCTGCAAGGTGATGTCTTCCGAAATCCCAAATGCGCGAACATTTTTGCCCTCCGCATTGCGCAGGGCAATGTAAGTCAGCTTCTCCCAGCTTTTTTCTCCGGTACTGAGATTGATTCCGATCACCGCGCTTGCGCGCTCCGCCCCATTGATGATCTCCTCGTGCACTGCCCGGTATGTCTCAATGCTTTCCTCCTGTATCTTCCCTTCTCCGATAAAACACTCCGGCACATTCTCACAGATCTCCTGCCCGCCGGAAAGCTTGTCAATGATGATCCGCCTGTTCTGAACATCAAACTCCCACACATTCAGTTTTGTGTGATTCCGTATCATCTTATACAACCACTCTGTGTGCAACAGTTCATCTTCGAGCACGCGGCGCTTTGTGATATCCACAACAAGCCCCATCAGTCCTGTTCTGCCATCCGTAAGCGTGCGGATGCTCCCAACCATGTGAAGCCACGCCATCTTGCCGTCCCTCTTTGTGATGCGGTACTCCAGAACCAGGCTCTCTTCTCCCTCCCGGATCGCCCGGTCTATCTCTCCTGCGATCCGCGGCATATCCTCCTGATAGACAACCATCTCCGCTTTACTGTCAAGCTCTGACTCAAACTGCGCCTTGGTATATCCATGCATCCGGTAGTAGGCGTCGTTGGCATACAACACCGGAAAGCCCTCCGTCATGGCAGCGCGGAACACGCCATCCATACTACTGCTGTTGATGATCTGCAACTCTGCCTTCTGTTCCATCTCGCTGGTCGCATCAATAAAAAACGACATGATATACCGTTTGCCGGTCTCATTCACCGCATAGTGCCCAAGATCATAGACCCAGATCAGATTTCCCCTGCTATCTACGATCCGGTAGTACACCTCATAGGAATCTTTCGCCGCAAGCTGTCTTTTTACCTCGCGTGTGACCATCTCGCGGTCACCCTCATAGATGAGCTTTTCGTACGAGCCCCCGGTCGCCTGCATCAGATCCTCATAAGTGATCTCCGTATAGTCAAGAAGCGTCCGGTTAAAGAATACGATCGGAAATCACGGTTCATCC
>JAPFDX010000029.1 GCA_026168605.1 Roseburia sp.
CGGATTTATAAAAAAATAAGTGGAATGGAGGTCGTAAAATGGCACAGAAAAAAGTTTATGACGAGGAACTTAAAATTCAGGCTGTGAAGCTGGGGAGGGAGATCGGTTTCAGTAAAGCTGCCAAAGAGCTGGGTGTCAATATAGATACTCTTTACGGCTGGAATAAACGCGCGAAAGACGCCCGGCTGGATCTGGGACCGGGAAGCCATACGCCGGACAGCGCAATGAGCCTTACAGAGGAAGTGAAAAAACTCAGACAGCAGAACAGGGAGCAGGCAAGGGAAAACGCCCGTTTAAAAGAGGAAAATAAGTTTCTGGTGGAAGCAGGCGCTTTTTTCACGGCGAGCCGTCGGAGGTCAGAAAAAGCCTGAGAATGCGTTTTATCGCATAGAAGACAAACGACAGCACGGTGAAAGGAAAAATTGCGCTCCACTGTCATGCACTTGGTGTGACAAGGCAGGGATTTTACTGGTATTTAAAACACCGGGATGATCCGTGGAAATATGCGGAGATCGCCGAAAAAATGCGGGGGATTGTGGCAGAGGACGAATGCAATGACACATATGGACGCTGCCGGATGTACCAGGCTCTGAAACTGAAATTTCCGGACGAAACGATACCCGGTGAAAGAACCGTTTACCGGATTATGGAAGAAACCGGACTAGCCCACAGACCGAAGCGTAAACCGAACGGGATCACAAATGCAGAAAGAAATGCCCGGAAATCGGAGGATCTGTTAAAACGTGATTTCACGTCCAAAAAGCCGCTCGAGAAATGCGTGACGGATATCACGGAGATTCCGGCTGCGGATGGCAAGCTTTATGTTTCGGCGATCTTTGACTGCTATGACCTGGGAGTTCTTGGGCTTGCAATGGCAGATCACATGAAAGCAGACCTGTGCGTGGCTGCAGTCCGCAATGCCGCAAAAGCTTTCCCGGAGATCAGCGGGGCGGTTCTTCACAGTGACCGCGGAAGCCAGTATACAAGCGCATTCTATAGGGCAGAACTTGCTCGTATAGGGACCATACAGAGCATGAACAGTGACGGAGACAGATGCCATGACAATGCGCGCTGTGAAGCGATGTGGGCGAGAATGAAGGAGGAACTTCTGTATGGCAGATATGAAACAAAAAAGATGAAGCTGGGGGAACTGAAGACTCTCATCTGGAGATACTTTAGTATCTACTGGAACAACCGGAGGATATGTTCAGCTAACGGTGGTCTGCCTCCGATGCTCAAAAGAAAACAGTATTATGAATCACTGGGGCAGGTGGCTTAAAGATTCCGTGCAGAAAATGTGTAAAGTAATATTGACAATATCATAATTTAAAAGATAATGGTTGATAGCACATATATGTCTTGCCTCCTATATCAACTTCACACCTAAATCTATTAGGCAATTCTTTTTGTATATTCTTTTTACCCAATTCGACATATTTTTCTTTTCCTCAACAAATCTCTAGTATATGTACATAATTCATGATACAATCATTTTATATCACGAACTAAAGGAGGTGCAAAAATGGGCTTTTTTGATAAAAAACACCGCTCTGAAATAGCTCGAATTGAACAATTATGGGGGAATCTTAACGAGTTAAACCAAATGGCTCAAGCATACGGAATTCCTGATATATTTCAAGATAACGGTGCAAAAGTACTGCAACAGCTTATTTATCTTAACATGTCAATTCTTCCTGGTAGAGAAGGTAACGACTGTATTTCAGCAAGCGGCACAGAGTGGGAAATGAAATCTATAAATCTCGAAACATCAGCTTCAGGTTTCAGCACCAATCATCACACTACTCATGACATAATTGCAAAATATCGCCAAGTTCCTTGGACATTCGCTATCTATTATGGAATAAATCTTGCTGAAATGTATGTTATGACTCCAGATATGCTGGAACCATTATATCACCACTGGGAAGAAAAGCTTCAAACCATGACTCATCTAAATAATCCTAAAATACCCGTAAAATACGTTAGAGAACATGGAATTAAAGTATACCCAATTAATCCGAACAATCCAATCGATCCAGATTCAATTTACTAGAAAATCCCGCCAGGATTAATTCCTGACGGGAAAATCTATTTTAGATTTCAACGTCATTTCCTGCCATAATGCTATCGTATATTGTCTGCGCCTCTTCATCATCGTTCACAAATCTAAATGCTGAAGCCGCTACATATTCTTGTGAAATTTCAAAAGTTTTCCACCTGCGGTTAAGTCCTTCCGCGGTCACCCCCGTTGTATTACTTCCTCCAAATATATCGACTACAAGATCTCCCTCACTTGTTAAAAATTTTATAAAAAATTCTGGTAACGCCATCGGAAATCTCGCCGGATGTCCCTTTACCCCACATTTCTTACAATATCTTAAATATTGACTATTACTTTCACTATTTGGGAATTGAAGCATATTAGGCGGGATTGCTCCTCCATTATCTTTTGCCCATGATGAAATTGTTAAAACATGACCAGACGGTCTTTCCACACTATCACCTTTAATATATTGTTCCGGATGCTTAATTAAGTTTTTCATTTTACTTGAGTATGGCGTAAGCACATTTCTCACGTCAGCTTTACACTCTTTGGGATTTTTACATAACCACCATACAGTATTTACTGAAGTTTTTGCCCTTAACTTTCTTTTATTAACCCACTCAATCGGTGCAGGCAATGCCGACGGATTATGCCAATAAAATGGCTGTGCTAACTTAAACCCAATTTCGTCAACCATTTTTATCAGCACGCGAAACTGATACAAACTATAAGATGGTTCTCCTTTTTCATAGGCACCCCCTATATCAATTACAAAGCTTCCGTCATCTTGTAGTTTCTGATACACCAATCTTGCAAACTGGCATAACCAATCAACATAATTTTCTTGCTCCTGGTTTCCATACGCTTTTTCCCTTTGAAGTGCGAATGGTGGACTCGTCACGACCAAATTTATACTTGCATCATCAAGTCTTGCTAATTCTTCTATTGAATCACCACATATACATTGACCTAAATTTGTAGAATATCCACTCATTTATCTTCCTCTTTTCCTTCTTGCTTTTTTAATACTATTGCAGCTTCTTCAGCATCATAAAATACGTCAAACCTCGTTTTACCTTTTATAGCATTCACATTCTCCAATATTGCTTTAGGCATACGAATCCGCATATCCTGTTGTAAAACATAACTATCTAGAAATATTCTATTCTGTTTCATATCAACCTCCGCAGTCCGATATTAGACTAATATTAGTCTAATACCAACTAAAAACACTGTTTTCTCAAAAATTCAATCTCACCAGTTCTATACTCGCTAACTGTTGATTTACTATAATCCCACAAATTCTCTATTGTATCAAAATAAGTAGGTGCAATTAACCTAATCCTATCTCTATTAAATCCATCTGGCCCCATCAATCCAATAGCCATAGCACACCATTTTGTTTTCATAGAATCTCCACTTACTGCTTGATAAGTATCCTCAACAGCTAATTTACTAATATTATCTGAATCTGTTAAAACCTTTAAAGCAATGCCTCCCAATTCCTCATCGGTAACAGTATCAAATAACTTACAAATAAGCATATTATCTATATTTTCTATAATATTCGTTATAGAATGTGAAGCGACACTATCATCTTCAACACAAGCTATACTCATAAGTTTTTCTAGAGTATCAGCATTTATAGGAATCCCCCACGCTGCTGCCGAACGCAGTTCACTATTATAACTACTTTCAAGCGCTATTCTACATAATTCGCCTATAGCCTCAGACAAGACACCTAACTCCGCTAATATCAAAACATACTCAAATCTATACATTTCTTCACTGATTGACATTGCATAGTCTCTAAACTCATCCCACAAGTTTTCTCCCAGACGCAAAAGAGATGCATAAATTTCCAACTTAATTCTATGATCTTCCTCTGTAAGAAGAAGTTTTCTCAATTCACTAATATTTGCACTGTTCTTTGAAAGATACCCTAATGCTTTAACGCCTGCGTATCTAATTTCTTTTACCGAACTTTTCAAATCACTAAGAAAATCATATGTTGCACAGCAGGTATCCATGTTCGTTTTGTTTGTTGGAACTCCGGCTATCATTGTTGCGTTTGCTTCAAAGCGATCTCCAACATTTACATACACATGATATCTTTTATCATTTTTAATTGAAAATGTATATGGTCTGGATCCGTCATCATATTTTACTTTAATCTGTACCTTATCAGCTAAAGTAATAATATTTGTTATCTCACCATTTTTTGATGGTATTGAAGTAGGCCAAACTCTATCTCTTTCAGCCCCCTCCCCTGCAGATTTTGGTTCTCCTAATTTGCTCTTTCCAACTGTATCTCTCATACTTTTTACATTAAAATAATTAACTGTTTTAGCTGGATACCATCCATTTTCATCTTTTGAACACTGTATAAAAGCAACTATATCGTTATCACTTAATCCCGCATCCCATCTTCTATCAGGATTATTTTCATTATCAGACATCCTTGCATCTAAATTTGATTTAGCTCTTGCCTCTATTCTTCTTCCACACTTCAAACATATTAAATCTGGAAGTCTTAGTCTTTTAATCTTTGTAGACCATATTTTATTAGATGTACTATACCTTTCCAATTCTATTATTTGATGCCCACATGAATTAAGCTGCCAAATTACCTCCTTCGAAGACACTGCTCCCATACTAATTTTTTCTAAAAAGCTCCAATCTGCTTTAAAATTCATGTAATTCCTCCTCAACTGCTTTTATTCAATTACAAAATGCTTCTGTACTTTAAAAAGTACAGAAGCATTTATACATATTATTATATAATGATATTTACATTTTTACAACCCAAACAGTCCTATTTTAGACTAATTTTAGGTCAAGCAAAAGAGTGCAACCATTCGCGGACAACCAAATACAACTTATACTATCTCGGCGCACAACTGATGTCACAACAAATTTTTACATCCATTTTAAATTTCTTTATTCTATATGCATTTTTTCTGAAAAAAATTAAAAACGTCCCATACCTGCAGGACGTCCATTTCTATCACACATATTCATTTTGTTCCTAACTGCATAAATTCTCATTAGAACCCTATTAACGATCCCCCAAGGAGTTCACTTCTCTCTATACCCTCTTAACGATTACTTCTACACAATCCCGTTTAACTCGCCCGAGAAGTAGTCTTTTATTAGTCCCGTGGCACTATGACTGCCGTGCTATGCCCAGTTCTGCGCAACTTTTCACTACACACTCGTTAGTCCGTTCACTCTGCCATGGCAGATAAATCGTCCATTTATCATATATCTAAAACTCCTTATTTTGCACATCCTATGTATCAATTTGCGTATCTTTGCCCTCAAAACTTATCACAAATATCTTTTAACCCCCATCCAAACTTCTTTTC
>JAPFDX010000011.1 GCA_026168605.1 Roseburia sp.
AATGGGGCAAAAGTCAGTAAAATCAAGTGTTTTCAGTTTGCTCAGCAGACACTATATAAAGGAGACAGTTATATAATAAGATCATCCGCAGATTCAAAAAACCATTGCAATGAGATTTCTATGCAGTCAGAACAGGAATTGCTGCATATACTGGCAGAAGCGGAAGAAGATGCTGTTAATGGGCAGTTGCGTCAATCCAACAGATGTTTACAGACATACGCAAGACCCTGTTAAATATAATAAAATAAGAAAGGATGTGATTACATGAGTAATCGTGAAGAAGCAAAACAGATTATTGACAAATTACCAGAATACAAAATTGAGAAACTTCTTTTATTCTTAAAAGGAATAGAATTTGATGATGAGATGGAAGACGATATTTTTTGCGAGAATATGGCGCAGAAGTATCTAAATGATGACAGTCCTGATAAACATGATACGATTACTATAGAAGAGTTTGCAAAACAGGAAGATATTGTATTGTAAAAGAACATAGTCAAATAGTTTATTAAATGTAGTAAATAGTGACTGTGTTCTTTTTTCACTTTCAAATGAGAACATATGTTTATTGTTGTTGACCTTATAAATAATCAAAATACTGATTTACTTGCCTGTCTCTGAATTGACCTGTATACTGTCATCAGCATACAAAAAGGAAAAGGTCTCAGAGCACCCTCCTGGAAACAGGCGGTATTGCCTAACTGACTGGTGACAGAAAGTTAAGCAAACGAGCGTCAACTGATGTGAGCAGTTTAATGACAGCTCATGAAATCACTAACAGTTTATCAAGATGTGTAGGTCATAAAAGAATGGATGGGGTTTCCCATCCATTACATTTTGATCTTAGAAAAGGTATGCCTGCTATAAAAGGTCAAAATAAAAGTGTTGTCAGGCAATAAAACGACATCCTCTCAGGAAATTGTTCAGAGAGGATGTTGAGGTTATATAGTATCATCATCAATATACGATTTTAGTAAATTCTTATATTTCGACCAAAAATCTTTCTTTTTGTCGATTGGAATTTTTGATAACGGAGATGACATTATTGCAGTTGTGAAACCTAAATCATCATGCATATTCAAACTTAATTGTTCTAATTTTTTTATTGCATAAGCTAAATTTTTATCTCTTAAAAAATCAAAACCATTATCAATATCTTTTTTAATCATTACATATTGCTTATCATAATCAGTTGGCTGGACATCATAAAAAGTAAAGTGTTCATTATTACTGCTTTTTTGTTTGATAGATTCTCTAATGTGTTGATTACGTTCTTTAATTGTGAGAAAGCCATGAGCTTTTAAAAAGGTTTTACATTTATCATAGATTAACTCTTCCGGACATGATTCAGATAAAAACAAATTGTATAGAATTCCCTCCATATTTATATAAGAAATAGTAGTTCTTTTTTTTGATAAAATATCTTCTATAAAGGTTATGGGTAAATCAAATTTGATAGTACTTTGTACATGATAACTTCCATTTCCCTGATCTATAATATTTATTCTTATTTTATTGGGTTTTAATGATTCTATATCAGGAAAATTTTTCAATCCACGATTTTGATTGATTATTTCTACAAATTCTTGTGGTGTATAATTTAAAATTGCCAAATGTTCTTTTATATAATTGATTACTGAGTCTTGTATAGGGTATTCTCTAATTTCAAAATCAAATTGGTGCATCCATTCTTCATGCTGTAATTCTTCTTTTGTCATATGAGAAATACTATTATCTATTATATTGCTGATATACTTGGAATAGTCATCTCCACGCAAATCAGTAATTCTACGCAGTATATTGTCAAGCAAGTCGAAGTCAATTTCTTTTATTTTTCCGTTTTCTATTTGAGAAATATAGGAAGCACCTTTTCCTAATTCTTTGGAAAGTTCATCTCCACGTTTCTTTTTTTCTTTTCTTAAAGTACGAATAGTAGTTCGTAAGGTTTCTGTTAATTCTATATTTGGCATAATAATTCCTCCTGATATCATAATTATAGCATGGAAATTAAATTGACACAATACAATAATTATAATTAAGATAATAATAATTCGCATGATAATTATTATAAAAGTTATTGACAAATAATTATGAGTGATGTAATATAGTCTCATACCAAAGAACTTCTTTACGGGAGAGACGGTAGCTTGCAGTAGATGTTTAGAAAACACAGAAAGAACGTATGTTCTAAAGTGATTGACAAGAACAAATGTTCGTAGTAATATATCTATTGTAACATAAAAAGAGAAATCCAAATTCCATCAACGGTGCGCCAACACCTCCGGAATAAAGATTCCTCTTTCAAAACAAAGCATAGCGAAACGCTACACATATTTATATAATACAGATTTATTTTAAGTAGTCAAGCGTTTCTGCGAAATTTCCAACTTAACAATTAAATGAGTGGAAGAATAATGAAATATATGAGCGTTGTAATTCTACATATAGCGCATATGTTTAGTTTTTGTACTCAAAAAAATGTACGTTGAAAATTGAATATGGTAGAGAAATATTTTTTTACTATTTAAGTGAAAGAATATGAAGGTTTGAGGAATTAAATAACTGATAGTAAAAGAATATGATAGAAAAGAGGTGATTATATGGAAT
>JAPFDX010000019.1 GCA_026168605.1 Roseburia sp.
GTATGCAATAAGCCGTGCCCCTAGGTTAGCATGGCATTATTACCGCTTGTGCTTCTCCCTCATCAGGATGTCCGCGATCTCCCGCTTCGCCGCATCGGAAATTCCTTTTTCCCGGTAGTAGCCGGAAGTTTTTCCTCCTGCGGAGCTTCTCGCAATGTTGACCTCGCGCGGCGCGTCCACCAGAAGATGGATGTTGTTCGCAGAGCCGCCGGAAAATATCACGCGGACATTTTCCCCGATGTCAATGTATTCCCCCGGACGAAGTGAAAGCTTTAACATAGATAACCTCCCTGTTTCGATGTATTTTTCCATAAATAACGTGTATACTAGCGGTATCTGTCAGCCGAATATCTGTGTGCCATGCAACACAATGTATATTGTGTTACATCCGCTTCGTTGTTTTATTTCAGGCAAATGCTTTTAAACACCTCGTCACGGTCGTCCTGCTCGATGCCGAGATAGCGCTGCGTGATGGAAAACGAGGAGTGGTGATAAATCTCCATCAGAAGAACGGGTGGCGTCCCCTGCTTCCACGCATAATAGCCGAAGGTCTTGCGTAGGGAATGAGGACTGATCACGCCGGAAAGCTGGCATTTCTCGGCAGCCTTCCGAATGATCCGGTACGCCTGCACCCGGCAGATATGCGCGCCGCCGTTTCCCTCAAACAAAAATCTCCCGCCACACAGCGGGGCGTCCTCCTTTTCTTCCCGATCTTTCCGATAGTCCTCCAGCGCCAGACGGATCCCCTCGTTGATAAAAATGCAGGTTTTCTTCCCCGTTTTCGCCTCGGTGAGGGAAAGATGCCTGCAAAAGGTCTGCCTCTGCGCGTCGTACACATCCTCCCAGCGCAGCGAAAGAAGGTCCGAGACGCGGAGCGCCGTGTTCAGCCCCATCACCAAAAGCAACTGATTGCGCGTATTTTTTTCTTCCTCTCTGTAATAATTGATGAACTTTTCCAAATCGTTCCTGTCCCTGATCGGTTGTGCTGTATTCATACCATTCCTCCCTGAATTATTTTTCCGTTTTAATTTTTTTGAAATAAGGGTAAAGTATTTCAAAATTGCGCCGATATAAAAAATGAAGCGGATGTAACACAATATACATTGTGTTACATCCGCTTCGTTTTGCTCTTATCTTCTGTTTTTATGAAATTTTCTACTCTACCGACAGCACCTTGTAATCCTGCGCCTCAACGGTATTTTTCAGCACCTCGTCCGAAACCTCCGCGCTTAAATGAACAACAGCCGTGCCGTTCTCATGGCTGACTGCTGCCTCCGTCACCTCGGGAAGCTCCTCCAGGCACTTCTTTACGCGCGCCTCACAGTGTCCGCACATCATACCCTCGATCTTCATTGTCTTTGTCATAGTCTTACTCTCCTTTTCCATTTCTTCTTTTCTATCCACCGGGGAGCTTACGCTCCCTTCGTATACGTTTTCATGCTCCGGCACATATGGATGCTTCAGCCGCTTGTCGCGGCTCGCGTCGCCCACCTTTAGCAGATTCAGCCGAAGGGCGTTTGTCACGACGCAAAAGCTTGATAGGCTCATTGCCGCCGCGCCAAACATCGGGTTTAACTGCCACCCGAAAACAGGGATCCAGATCCCCGCCGCCAGCGGGATCCCGATCACATTGTAGATAAACGCCCAGAACAGATTTTCATGGATGTTGCGCAGCGTCGCACGGCTTAACCGGATCGCCGCAGGCACATCCGAAAGACGGCTTTTCATCAGCACGACGTCCGCCGCATCGATGGCGATATCCGTGCCCGCCCCGATGGCGATCCCGATATCGGCGCGTGTTAAGGCAGGCGCGTCATTGATGCCGTCGCCGACCATCGCAACCTTTCCTTTTTCCTGAAGCTTTCGGATCACGCGCTCCTTTCCGTCCGGCAGCACGCCCGCGATCACCTCATCGACTCCCGCAATCCTTCCGATGGCGCGCGCCGTGCGCTCGTTGTCTCCCGTCAGCATCACCACATGGATACCCATGTTTTGAAGCTCGCGCACCGCCCCAGGGCTCTCCTCCTTGATCACGTCCGCGACCGCGATCGCTCCAAGCAGTGTCCCCTCCTTTGCAAAAAACAGCGGCGTTTTTCCTTCCTCCGCCAGCGCCTCGGCGCGCGTTCTCACATTCTCCGGCACCGAGACCTTCGCGCCGATAAATTCCAGATTTCCGCCGTAGACACGCGCTCCCGCAAGGCTTGCGGTCAGTCCGTTTCCGGGCAGCGCCTCAAACTCCGACGCCTCCGCGATCCCGGCGATCCCCTGCTCCGACGCGTAGGCGAGCACTGCCTTCGCGAGCGGGTGCTCGCTCTTTTCCTCCAGCGCCGACGCGTAGGAAATAAGCTCCTGCTCCGTATACCCGTCCGCCGTCAGCACATCCGTCACCTTTGGCTCTCCCTGCGTGATCGTTCCCGTCTTATCCAACGCCACGATCTGCATTTTTCCGGTCTCCTCCAGGGATACCGCCGTCTTAAACATGATCCCGTGCTTTGCCCCCATGCCGTTGCCGACCATGATCGCCACCGGGGTCGCCAGACCGAGCGCACACGGACAACTGATGACAAGCACTGAGATCGCCCGCGCAAGCGCGAATCCGACCGTCTCACCCGCAAACAGCCACACGACCAGCGTGAGCACTGAGATCGCGATCACCACCGGAACAAACACGCCGGAAACCTGATCCGCCACCTTCGCGATCGGCGCTTTTGTCGCAGCCGCATCGCTCACCATCTGTATGATCTGGGAGAGCGTCGTGTCCTCTCCGACCCTCGTCGCCTCACATTTCAGGAAACCGGACTGGTTGACGGTCGCGGCGGACACTTCGTCGCCGCCCGCCTTATCCACCGGAATGCTCTCTCCGGTCAGCGCCGCTTCGTTGACGGCACTGCTGCCCTCAAGTACGATCCCGTCCACCGGGATATTCTCTCCCGGTCTCACCACGAAAATATCGCCTTTCTTCACCTGCGCCGCCGGGATTTCCTGCTCGCGTCCGTCCACGAGCACCGTCGCCGTCTTTGGCGCGAGCTTTAAAAGCCCCTTGAGCGCATCGGTCGTCTTTCCCTTCGCGCGCGCCTCCAGCATCTTGCCGACCGTGATCAGCGTCAGAATCATCGCCGCCGACTCGAAGTAGAACTCGTGCATATACGACATCACGCCCGCCATGTCACCGCGCATCTGCGCATCGGTCATCGCAAAAAGCGCATAGGTGCTGTAAAGGAATGACGCGCCCGCGCCGAGCGCCACGAGCGTATCCATATTTGGCGCGCCGTGCAACAGACTTTTCACCCCGCTGACAAAAAATTTCTGGTTGATCACCATGACCGCCGTGGTCAAAAGAAGCTGCAGCAATCCCATCGCCACATGGTTTTCCGCCAGAAAGGGCGGCGCCGGCCAGCCCCACATCATATGTCCCATCGAAAAATACATCAGGACCGCCAGGAATCCGACCGAGGCGACCAGCCTCTTTTTTAACAGAGGCGTCTCCCGGTCTGCGAGCAGATCGGCGGCGTCTCCCGCCGCAGGAGCGCCGACCGCTCCCGTTTCCCCTGCGTCCGCGCCGCCCTTTTTCGACGCGCCGTAGCCGGCGTCCTCCACCGCCTTGATCACCGCCGCCGCATCCGCCGTCCCCGTGATCCCCATTGAATTTGTCAGAAGGCTGACCGAGCACGATTCCACGCCCGGCACTTTGGCAACCGCCTTCTCCACGCGCGCGCTGCACGCCGCGCAGCTCATCCCCGTCACATTGTACTGTTCCATCTTTTCACATCCTCTCTCCCGCAAGTATAGCAATCTATTTCATGAGCTTCTGTAACGTGGTCACAAGCTCATCCACCGTCTCCTCTTTCCCATCCAGAATATCCTGCGTCACACAGGTCTTGATATGGTTCGCGAGCAGCACCTTGTTAAAGCTGTTGAGTGCAGCCGTCACCGCTGCCACCTGCGTCAAAATATCGGTGCAGTAGGCGTCCCGCTCCACCATTCCGCGGATGCCGCGCACCTGACCCTCGATGCGGCTCAGGCGGTTCAACAAATCCTTGTATTCCTTTTCGTCCCTCTGCTTTGTCTTGTGACAGCAGCTATGTTCCTCACTCATAGACTCTCCATCCCTCTCTTTTCTCATACAGATACAGAACCCAAATGTTCCTCATGCAAAATACCCTCATGGGGTATATTGTGATTATATACCGCCCGAGGGTATCTGGCAAGTGCTTTTTCCGTATTATTTTGTTTTCAGGGCGCGCATCGAATTTAAGATTGCGAGAACCGCAACCCCAACGTCCGCAAACACACCGCCCCACATTCCCACGATGTGGAAAGTCGAGAGGATCAGAATCAAAATCTTTACTCCCAGGGCAAACACGATATTCTGCTTTACGATCGCGAGCGTCCGCCGCGCGATGCGGACGACAGCCGCTATCTTTCTGACGTCATCGTCCATCAGCACAATATCCGCCGCCTCGATCGCCGCATCCGAGCCCATGCTTCCCATCGCAAAACCGATGTCCGCGCGCGTCAGCACCGGAGCGTCGTTGATACCGTCGCCCACAAACGCAAGCTTCTCCTTTCCCTGCTGCGCGCCAAGCAGAGTCTCGACCCTTGACACCTTATCGCCCGGCAAAAGCTCCGCGTGAACCTCGTCGATGCCAAGTTCCGCCGCCACATGATCTGCCGCCGCAAGACGGTCTCCGGTCAGCATCACCGTCTTTTTCACGCCCACACGTTTCATTGCCGCAAGCGCCTCCTTCGCGCCGTCCTTCACCGTGTCCGCGATCACGATACTTCCTGCAAACACACCGTCCTGCGCCACATAGACGACTGTTCCCGCGCTCTCACACGGCTCATAGGCGATCTGCTCTGCCTGCATCAGCTTTTCATTGCCAAGCAAAACGTCCTTTCCGTCCACCTTCACCAGAATCCCGTGTCCCGCTTTCTCCGCCGCATCTGTCACGCGGCTCAGATCAGGCGCCTTTTTGTATGCCTCACGGATGGACGCCGCGATCGGATGGTTGGAATACCCCTCGCCGTGTGCGGCAAGCTCCAGCAGTTCTTCCCGGCTGCACTGCTTTGGCAGGATCTCCGTCACCTTAAATTCTCCCTTTGTCAGCGTGCCCGTCTTGTCAAAAACGATCGTCGTCATCTCCGCAACGGCTTCCAGATAGTTACTTCCCTTGACCAGAACACCCAGTCTTGAAGCTGCGCCGATACCGCCAAAGAATCCCAGCGGCACTGAGATCACAAGCGCACACGGGCAGGAAATGACAAGAAACGTACACGCTGTCTCGATCCATTCCCTCCATGCGCCTCCGAAAAACAGCGGAGGAACGATCGCAAGGATCACCGCGCCGATCGTCACGACCGGCGTGTAATATCTGGCAAAGCGTGTGATAAAATTCTCCACCTTCGCCTTCTTGTTGCTCGCGTTCTCCACAAGCTCTAGGATCTTTGCAACCGTGGAATCATCAAATTCCTTCGTCGTGCGCACCCGGAGTGTGCCGCTTCCGTTGACGCAGCCGCTGATGACCGCATCGCCGACAGACGCCCGGCGCGGAACAGACTCTCCGGTCAGCGCCGCCGTGTCAATGAGCGACTCGCCCTCCGTGACAACGCCGTCCAGAGGTATCCGCTCGCCCGGCTTTACCACGATCACGCTCCCGACCTCCACATCATCGGGGTCGACCTGCACCAGCGCGCCGTCCTGCTCGATATTGGCGTACTCGGGGCAGATATCCATCATGTCGGAGATTGACTGTCTGGATCTGCCCACCGCATAGCTCTGGAACAGCTCCCCAACCTGATAAAAGAGCATGACCGCCACCGCCTCGGAGTACTCCTGCACACCAAACGCGCCAAAGGTCGCCACCATCATCAGGAAATTTTCATCAAAGACCTGCCCGTTGCGGATATTTCTTGCCGCCTTAAAAATAATGTCGTAGCCGATCACCAGATAAGGGATCAGATACAAAAAGAACCAGACTGCTCCGTGCGTAATGGCCTCAGCAAGTCCCAGATGCTCTCCCGCAAAAAGCAGGAGAAATAGCACAAACGCCGCACAAATGCGGTATAACATTTTTTTCTGCTTCTTTGTCATAGATTTCTCTCCTTCTATTCAAATATACATATAAGCAATCGTTTATATGTATGTCTTAAGGGAAGCCTGACTATATTTTTCCAAACATAGTCAGGCTTATCCGCTTCTTATGCTACATCAGGATCTTGCAGTCAGGCTCTACCTTCGCACAGACGGAAACGACCTCCTTCATGATCTCGTCGAAACGTTCCTCGTCCGCCTCGATCGTCAGCTTCTGCGTCATAAAGCTGACCGTCGCGTCCGTCACTCCCTCGATATGCCTAATGGCATCCTCCATCTTTGCCGCACAGTTTGCACAATCCAGATCCTGCATTTTAAATTTCTTTTTCATGATAATATCCCTCCGCTATTCCTCAATATGTTCCCTGCCCTGGGCAATGATCGTTCTCACGTGCCCGTCCGCCAGAGAGTAAAATACGGATTTGCCTTCCCTGCGGTTCTTGACCAGCTTCGCCTGCTTTAAGATCCGAAGCTGATGGGAAATCGCGGGCTGCGTCATGCCGAGCGCCTGTGCGATGTCGCAGACGCACAGTTCCGCCCCAAAGAGCACATACAAAATCCGGATCCTCGTGGAATCACCGAATACCTTAAACAGCTCTGCCAGATCGTAAAGCTCCTCCTCCCGCGGCATATGCTCGGTCGCCCTGCCGATCAGCTCCTGATGCACCTCTGTGCTCTCACAGCACTCCAATTCCATGCCTGCCATATTTTCACCTCTCCTTCAAGGATTTAAACATATGAATAATTGTTTATATGTTTATGATATAACCGAAAAAGAAATTTGTCAACACATTTTCAATTTTTCTTTGCCTGCGCCTTTGCCAGAAACTTCTCATTGTCAATGATAAAGCGCTCGTGCGTTCCCTCACCGATCACGCCCGCCGCATCGTATGCCTTCACCGCAAAGACCAGACGCTTTCTGCCGACCTCCACCAGCGTGCTCTCGCAGGTCACCTCCATGCCGACCGGAGTTGCCGCCGTGTGCTTCACTTCGATCCGCGTGCCGACGGTTCCCGTTCCCTCCTCCAGCGCGCTCTCCACACTGCGGCTTGCCGTATTTTCCATCAGCGCGATCATCGCCGGTGTTGCAAATACCGGAAGCGTGCCGCTGCCCATTGCCGCCGCTGTCGTCTCCTCTGTCACTGTGATCGTTTGTGTTCCCTTGATTCCTGCTTCCATCATTATTCCTCCGTTTTTCTCTTTACTTTTATCCATCTGCTCTCTCTTCCTTTAACGCTCTTTCGTCTCCGTCATTGTCCGGACGTCCTCTAAAAACGCGTCGAGTGCTGTCGTTCCCAGATCGCCCTTGTCCCTGCTTCTGACCGTGATCGTTCCGTCTGCCGCTTCTTTCTCGCCAAGCACAAGCATATATGGTACCTTCTCCAACTGTGCCTGACGGATCTTATAGCCGACTTTCTCATCCTTGTGGTCGATCTCCGTGCGGATCCCCGCCGCCTTAAGCTTCTCATACACACCGTTTGCGTAATCCATGGATTTCTCTGAGACCGGGATCACCTTCACCTGCACCGGGGCTAACCAGACCGGAAACTTCCCCGCAAAATGCTCGATCAGGATTCCGATAAAGCGCTCGATTGAACCGAAACAGACGCGGTGCAGCATGATTGGACGTTTCTTTGTGCCGTCCTCCGCTGTATATTCCAGTTCAAAGCGCTGTGGGAGCTGAAAATCAAGCTGGATGGTGCCGCACTGCCATGTCCTCCCCAGAGAATCGCGCAGATGGAAGTCAATTTTGGGTCCATAAAAAGCACCGTCCCCCTCATTGACGATATAGTCCATACCCATATCATCAAGAGCCCTTTTCAGACCGTTCGTCGCCAGCTCCCACTCCTCATCCGTTCCCATGGAGTTTTCCGGTCTTGTAGAAAGCTCCACGAAATAATCAAAGCCAAAACATTTATAGACCTCGTCGATCAGTCTTGTCACGCTTTTGATCTCTTCCTCAATCTGGTCCTCCCGCATAAAGATATGCGCATCATCCTGCGTAAAACAGCGCACGCGCATCAGTCCGTGGAGCTGACCGCTCTTTTCATGGCGGTGCACCAGTCCCAGCTCACCCACGCGCAGCGGCAGATCGCGGTAGGAGTGCGGCTGACTCTTATAGACAAGCATCCCTCCCGGACAGTTCATCGGCTTTACCGCATAATCTTCCTCATCAATGACCGTCGTATACATATTTTCTTTGTAATGCTCCCAGTGCCCGGAAGTCTCCCACAGCTTGCGGCTTAAGATCACCGGTGTGGAAACCTCTTTATAGTTTTCCCGCTGGTGGATCTGCCGCCAGTAATCAATCAGCGTGTTTTTTAAGGTCATGCCTTTTGGTAAAAAGAACGGAAAACCCGGTCCTTCCTCTGTAAATAAAAAAAGTCCCAGCTCCTTTCCAAGCTTTCTGTGGTCGCGCTTTTTCGCCTCCTCCAGCATGGTCAGATAATTTTCCAGATCTGTTTTATTCGCGAAAGCTGTACCATAAATTCTGGTCAGCATTTTATTTTTCTCACTGCCCCTCCAGTATGCCCCTGCGATGCCGGTCAGCTTAAACGCCTTTACGCCCTTCGTATAGAGAATGTGTGGTCCCGCGCACAGATCGGTGAAGTCTCCCTGCCGGTAAAAGCTGATGGTCTCCCCCTCCGGCAAATCCATGATCAACTCCGCCTTGTACGGCTCGCCATTTTCCTGCATCAGTGCAACCGCCTCATCGCGCGGCAGGACAAACGGTTTTATAGGAAGATTCTCCCTGACAATTTTTGCCATCTCGTCCTCCAACTTTGCCAGATCTTCTGCCGTAAAGCCTCCCTCGCGGTCAAAATCATAGTAAAATCCATCGTCGATTGCCGGTCCGATTGCGAGCTTTGCCTCCGGATAAAGACGTTTTACCGCCTGCGCCAGCACGTGCGACGCTGTGTGCCGGATCGCCCTAAGCTCGTCTTCCGTCTCCTGTATCATTCCATCCGGTAAAATAATCTTCATTTTCTGTCTCCTTTCATAGAAAAAGCACCCTTGAACATATCAAATGTCCAAGGGTGCGTCTGCACGGTTCCACCTTGTGTTTCACTTCTTCTCCCTTAACGCGGGCAACGGTATCCTTTCCTTCCCATACTCTGCCTCATACATAAGTACAAGTACCGGACATCCCGGACACAACTTCGGACTGGTCTTCCTCAGCCTTCCACACACGGCTCTTCCACCAGACAAGCCGCTCTCTGTCTGCTTTTTGCTGACTACTTTTTCCTTCATCGTCATGCTTTTCTTTTTTCTTGATTATAGCACCTGCCTGCCATTTGTCAAGAAGTTAATGACAGCCCCTGCCGCAGCGGCTGCAGTCTCCGCCGCACTGTATGGATTTTCCTCTTTTCTTATCGCGAACCATAGTGCGGATCGCCAGCCCTACGGCGATTGCCAGTACCGTTCCAACTATCCATGTTCCCATAAAAACCTCCTTTTTATGCCTTCGCCATACGCTTCATGCCTGCCCGCAACGTGCCGCCCTCCCTGTGGGGACGAAGCAGCAGATACAAAAATCCCGCAAGCACCAGAAGCGCTGCCACTGTTCCAACGCCAAACGCCCCGGTCGTCACCCATGTGCCGATCTGGTAAATGCACAGAGCTGCCACATACGCCAACCCGCACTGGTAACCGATGGCGAACCAGAACCACTTTGCACTGTTCATCTCGCGCTTGATCGCTCCCATCGCCGCAAAGCAGGGTGCGCAAAGCAAATTAAATACTAAGAATGAATACGCTGCTACTCCACTCATTGTTCCCGCAAGCACGCTCCAGATCTCCTCTCCGGCCTCGGAAACCTCTGCGAAACCAAACAGAATCCCAAAGGTTGTTACAACGTTTTCTTTTGCGATCAGTCCGGTGACCGCCGCAACCGCCATTCTCCAGTCGCCCCAGCCAAGCGGCGCGAACAATGGCGCGATCACGCCGCCGACTGCCGCCAGAATACTGTGGTTGAGCTCGTCTGCCTCCAGCATACGGAAACTTCCGTCCACCCAGCCGAAGCCCTGCAAAAACCAGAGCACGATCGCAGAAAGTAAGATGACCGTTCCCGCCTTTTTGATGAAGGACCATCCGCGCTCCCACATACTTCTGAGCACATTGCCCGCCGTCGGCATATGGTACGCCGGGAGCTCCATCACAAACGGCGCGGGGTCTCCGGCAAACATTTTTGTCTTTTTCAAAATGATCCCGGAGCAGACGATCGCCGCGATCCCCACGAAATACGCGCTCCATGCAACCCATCCCGCATTTCCGAAGAACGCGCCCGCGATCAGCGCGATGATCGGCAGCTTTGCCCCGCACGGGATAAAAGTCGTCGTCATAACCGTCATCTTGCGGTCTCTGTCATTTTCGATCGTGCGGGACGCCATGATTCCAGGAACACCGCAGCCGCTTCCGATCAGCATCGGGATAAACGACTTGCCCGAAAGACCGAATTTGCGGAAAATCCTGTCCATGATAAACGCCACGCGCGCCATATAGCCGCAGGATTCCAAAAACGCAAGGAAGAAAAACAGTACCAGCATCTGCGGCACAAAGCCGAGCACCGCGCCGACGCCTCCGACAATACCGTCCGCGATCAGTCCGGTCAGCCAGTCGGCACATCCGATTGCCTCCAGCGCTCCCGACACGCCGGGAACGACCCACTCGCCAAACAGCACATCGTTCGTCCATCCGGTCAGCCAGTCGCCCACCGTCGTCACCGAAATATAGTAAACGCCCCACATGATCAGCGCGAAAATCGGCAGCGCCGCAAAACGATTGGTCACAATCCTGTCGATTTTATCCGAGACGGTCAGCTTCCGCCCCTTCTGCGCCTTTGTGACGCACGCATCAATGATGGAGGAAATATAGACATAGCGCTCGTTTGTGATAATACTCTCCGTGTCGTCGTCAAACGTGTTTTCCAGCAGTTCGATCTCTGCGGAAACATCCGGCGTCTGCCCGATCTGTCCGGCAATCTTCTCGTCCTTTTCCAGCAGCTTGATCGCGAAAAAGCGTTTCTGCTCCTCCGGCACACCGCTCCCCAGTTTTGCGGCAGCCGAGGCGATCGCCTCCTCGACCTCCGGAGCAAATGTGTGAACCGGAGCCAGCGTTTTCCGCCGGTTTGCAAGCGCAACGGCTTTTTCTGCTGCCTCTTTGATTCCCGTACCCTTTAATGCCGAAATGCGCACAACCTCACAGCCAAGCTTTTCCGCCAGCTTTGCGGTATGTATCTTGTCACCGTTTTTCTCCACAATGTCCATCATATTCACCGCCATGACCACCGGGATGCCAAGCTCCATGATCTGGGTCGAGAGGTACAGATTGCGCTCAATGTTCGTGCCGTCCACAATGTTTAAGATCGCATCCGGGCGCTCGCCGATCAGATAATTTCTCGCCACAACCTCCTCCAGGGTGTAGGGCGACAGAGAATAAATCCCCGGCAGATCTATGATCGCGACATCCTTGTGATTTTTTAACTTTCCCTCTTTCTTCTCCACCGTGACCCCCGGCCAGTTTCCGACAAACTGGTTTGATCCGGTCAATGCATTAAATAAGGTTGTCTTTCCGCAGTTTGGATTTCCTGCCAGTGCAATTTTTATTGCCATTTTTCACTCCTCTTTTCTGAATGATACTTTTGATTATTAGTTCTAACTAACCTATGTTCAAAAAAATTTTACTCTACCTCGATCATCTGTGCATCCGCCTTGCGGAGCGACAGCTCATAGCCTCGGACCGTCACCTCGATCGGGTCGCCGAGCGGCGCCACCTTGCGCACATACACCTCCACGCCCTTTGTGATGCCCATATCCATGATCCTCCGCTTCACCGGCCCTTCGCCGTGCAGCTTTACGACTGTCACCGTCTGCCCGCAGGCAGCCTCCTTCAATGTCCTCATTTCCCGCTCCTTTCTTCCTCTCTGACTGTCTCTGTCTTTCCATTCCTCAGGAAACCATAATCCTGTTTGCCATCTCTTTTCCGATTGCAACTCTCGAATCCCTGATGTTTACGATCATATTGCCGTCTGCACGCGATATGACTGTCACCGTACCTCCGGCTACAAACCCAAGATTCTCCAAAAACCGCTTTGTCTCCTCTTTTCCACCGACCTTCCGGATCACATTCGGCTCGCCTTCCTTCACCATTGATAACGGCATCATCATTCCTCCTTTTTCCGTCCATGAATTTCTTTTCATGGTTAGTATATTCTAACTTAAGTTAGTTGTCAATAACTATTTTATGGCGAGTACAAACTGCCCATCGTGCTCGCCGGAAGAAAGGATATGGTTCACGAACTTTTGTGCCGCTCTTACAAGAACATCTGAACAAAATAAAATCGCAGCAGTCGAATGTCTGAGATTCATTCTGTACTCTTTTCAATAACAGAATGAATCGAGTTTCGACGCTGCGATTTGATAATATCTGTGAAGATGTCCTTTTAGAGCTGCTAAAAAGTTTGTGCTATATCCTGCTCTGGCGAATCACGATGCACATTTATACTCCCGGAAAAACCTCCCTCTATCTCTCGGCTCTTGCCATAGCCTCATTAAAGTCTTTCTGGTCTGTCCAGATCTCATTCTTATACGGATTCTTCTTCTGCGCAACGGCGCGTTTCACGATCGCCGCGAGGCAGATCACGTTTGCCGCAAGTGCGATGATCGCAATCACCCCCTGCATGGTCGGGTCTGCAAATTCCGGCTGTGCGGCTGCGCCAAGCTCCAGACCGTTTGTCCAGCCCTCGCCGTAGAGCGACGGCAGCACGGAGAACTTCGTTCCGATCTGGAATAACGGAAATACCTGCGCAAACATACACCAGATTGCCAGAGTGTTCGCACGGTTCTGGATCCATCCGCCCTTATTCCAGAAATGGTTTGCAAACGTCGGCGCGAGCAGCAGCGCCAGTCCGCAGTACCATGCGTGCGTCGGCAGATTCAGGTATGTATACTCAAAGTTCCACAGATCATACGCGATGATAAAACACCATGTCATATCCGGCCAGAGCATATCATCCTTCTTTTTGGAAGTGTAGATGCCCCACCATCCGGTCATACAGAGAATATTTAAAATGCCTGCAATGCCGTTGACCCAGTTCCACCAGCCGCCGTAAAGCCACACGCCCTCGCCGGACAGCCAGTAGCGCGAACCCGTCTCCGCAAACGCCTGCGCGCCCCGGATGGCAGACTCAAAGTCAGAGCCAACCGCAATTAAGATATTGATGGCAACGATGATAAACGGGAACGGCTTAAACCACGGCTTCGCACCGATTCCCCACTGGTACTTGATCAGCATAAAGCCAATACATCCCGCAACTGCTGCATACAGCTTTGCATAATGGAACCAGCCGTTCATGTAGAGGTAGGTCTGATTGTTCAGCGCCCACTCTGCCCCGCTCGCGGCTCCGACTGCAATCGCGACAAAATAAACGGTCAGCGCTGCTGGCAGAACCAGAAAAAAGAAGATCCCGCCCTGCTTTGTGCGTCTTGCGATCTCATTGCAGAGCACCAGTCCCGCAAAGACCAGCACCCATCCAAGTAGCTGATACATGGCATTTTCGCCATAGATGTTGAATAACATAACTCTCTCCTCCTACGTATACCATGACAGTGAGCGGTGCACTGTGTACCGCTCTTATGTCAAAAAATTTAACGTGGCGATCTGTCTGGTATGACCACGCCACGTTAAAATTTTAACACTTTCTTAAGAATTTTACAAGGTCTTTCTGCAACTAGACCTCCTCATCCACCCGGATTCCTTTCAGATCTGCTTCCAGAAGCTTCATGCTGCTCTTGATCTCATCGAGACTCTGCCCCACGTCCTTCGTCACGCTGCCGCTGCTTTGCACCAGCTCCGCCATCTCGGAAATCTCCATATCCGGCCTCTCTGCCTTCTCCTTCAGCGCTTCCGCACGCCGGACGGCTTCCTTTGTGCCCTCGATAAACGCCTCCTGCATCGCGCGCTCCGCTCTCTGTGCCTCCAGCAGCTCCTCTTTTTCTTCCTTCTCCTCCATCGTCTCCTTCGATTCCTCTTTTGTCTCCTCGAGTTTCTCATCGATATGCTCCTTTGATTCACCTATCAGCATACCGGTGATCTCGTCATTCGCCGCTTCCATCACAGCCTCCGCCGCCTCTTTTGCCTCCTGCACCGGACTGCTTTTTAAGCGCTCCATCTCAATGCTACGCACGTCCGCGATGTCGTCCCGCATCAGCTTGTCGGCGTCTGCGATCCTTTTCTGCCACACCCCTGCCTGCTCGCCAAGCTCCGCCATCATGCTCTTATAATCATTCTCATCTATTGTCTCGCGCTGCTCCTTTAAGGCTTTCATCTCGTCGCTGATTGTCTTAAGCTGCCCCTGCGCTTCCTTTTTCTGCGCCTCCATCTCCGCGTAATGTCCCATCCTGTCATCGATCATCTGATCCACGGCGCTGTCACTCCCCCACGCGTTCTCTACGATGCTCCACGCCTGCTCCTGCGCCTCTTTTCTGCGCTGCTCGACCGGATCGTTTACCAGTGTCAGATCCCCGCCAAAAATATTATTATTTTTCGCACCGTTTTTGTCTGCTGTCGCCCGCTGTGCTCCCGTCTCCGTCATATGTTCCATTCCAAATGGCTTTATCGCAATGTTCATACCTGTTCCTCCCCATACTGCAGATATTCCGCACTTCTTTATGGATATATCGGCCTTCCGTGCGCGATACTTTAGACTCCTCATCACAAAAGCCGCTCACGAAGCCGCAGCAGGATCTTTTTTTCACTGCGGCTGACCTGCACCTGGCTCATCCCAAGCTCTGCAGCGGTATCGCACTGTGTCCGGTTCTCGAAATAGCGCAGCTCGATCAGCCGCCGTTCTTTCTCATCCAGCGTCCCGAGCAACTGGTCGATCACCATCTTGTTGAGCACTGCCTCCTTCTCCGGCTCCTCGCACGCCGGATAGCCGCCGCACGTTCCACCGATCTGGTCGATCAGCAGAAGCTCATCGCCGTCGCGCTCATACACCGGCTGGTAAATGGATTCGACCTCCTTATTTGCCTCAAGCGCGAGCACAATGTCCTCCACCGCTATGCCAAGCTCCGCAGACAGCTCCTCCATCCCCGGCTCCCTGCCGAGCCGTTCCACGAGCGTCTGGCGCGCCCGGCTGATCTTATAACCATTTTCCTTCAATGTGCGGCTGACCCTGACCATTCCGTCATCCCGCAGAAAACGTCTGATCTCTCCCGCGATCATGGGAACCGCATAGGTGGAGAACGCCAGTTGCAACGACACGTCGAATTTGTCGATCGCCTTCATCAGCCCGATGCAGCCGATCTGGAAAATCTCCTCCCTGTCACATCCCCGGTTGTCAAAGCGTCTGGCAACCGCGTGTACCAGCCCCAGATTATTTGCAACCAGAGCATCCCGCGCCGTTTTATCCCCTGCGTGTGCCTGTCCAATCAGTCTGGAAAAATCCTCCATATGTATCAACCTTCCTGCACGCCTATCGTTTTACACATCCACACGCGGGTGCCCTCCCCCTCGGCGGACGTCACCCGCACATCGTCCATAAATGCTTCCATAAACGCGAACCCCATGCCGGAGCGCTCGAGTTCGGGCTTTGTCGTGTAAAATGGCTCCATTGCCTTTTTCACATCCCCGATCCCTTTTCCTGTGTCCAAGACCTCAATCTCGACCACATTTCCCTTGAGCGCGCAGGAAAGCTGCACCGGCTCGCCCGGGCTGTCATAGGCATGGATGATCGCATTTGTCACCGCCTCCGAAACGGCAGTCTTGATGTCCTCCACCTCGTCAATGGTCGGATTTAATTCTGCGATAAACGCCGCGACTGTCACGCGTGCAAACGCCTCATTGACCGAACGCGCATCAAAGCTTACTTTCATATTGTTGTTGCCCTGCATCATATGCTCCCGTTTCCTTTCTGTCTGTTTTTTCCCGTCTCAACCGTCGGGATCAGCGTGTGCAGTCCCGACACTCGGAAAATTTTTTTCACCCTGTCGTTCAGATTCTGCGCGACCGCCTCTCCTCCATAGTAGCCGATATTGCGGCAGCGACCGATGATCACGCCGATACCGGAGCTGTCCATAAACTCCGTATTTGAAAAATCAAATACCAGATTTTTTACATGATACGCGTCTATCAGCAGATCCGCCTCCATCTTAAGCCGCCCCGCCTCATGGTGGTCAAGCTCTCTTGGCACATAGATCACCAGCCTGCCCGCCTGCATTTCACAATATTTCTCCATTGCTGCTCCTTTCCTATGTCACAAAAAAGACGCCATGGGAATCCCTCTCCCTGACGTCTTTTGTATGATCTTATTCTGTTATTCCTCGATCTCGAGATAATTCTGCGCGGTCGCCGCGCGCTCCGTTCCCGGATAGAGATCCACAACCTTCTGGTAATAGATCTTCGCGGTGGCGAGATCGTCATTTCGGCGGTATGCCTGCGCCAGATAGTACAGCGCATTGCCGTCCTCGTAGGTCTCATTCATCTCGATGACCTTGCCGAGCTTCTCGATCGCCACCTCATACTCCTGCGCGGAATATGCACTCGTACCCTCGCGGTAAAGCGTGCTGATGTATTCGGCATTCACCTCGGTGTTGATCGTCTCATAGATCTGTCTGGACTCCTCCGTCAGATAATCCGGATTCGCATTGCCAAGCGCCGTTCCCGCAGTCTCCGTATCCTTCGCCGCATATGCGACATAGGCTGCCAGAAGCTGCTCATAGCTGCTGATGCGGCTCTGGTAATCCTCCACACTGGTTTTGGAATCATTGACCTGCGCCGTCAGATCATCAATCTGCGCCTCAAGGGAGCTGATCGTCTGATTCTTGGAGGCTATCGTATTGTTCGCCTCGACAACCTCCTCCTTCGCCGTATTCTGCACCTGCCTGCGCACGCCAGGCACAACCAGAAATGCGGTGATCGCAATACCGATCGCGATTCCGATGACCATATTGATGATGGTGCCGATCGCGGAATTGTCCTTTAAGTAGCGCGGCTGGATGATCGTCTCATTGCCGCTCTGATAGGAGATCAGCTCATCGTTCTTCGGTTTCTTGTTCGGATTATTCTCCCGGATCCCGGCATTCGCCTCCTTCAGATAGCGCAGTGTGGTGGTATTATCGGCGTCGATCTTACCTGCGTTGCGCAGCGCTTTCTTCGCCTGGTCATACTTGTGCTCCTGGATGTAGAGCAGCGCCAGAAGCTGATGCCCCCGCACCAGCTTGGGATTCAGGGAGAGCACCTTCTTGAGCTGGATGATCGCCAGATCCCTGCTGTCCTGCCTGCAGTAGAGCAGTGCCTGATTATATTTCTTGATCGTCTGGTTGATCGTCTCAAGGCGCCCCGAATTGTTCTGGATCTCATCCAGATAACGGCTCGCGATGTTGTCCTTGGGCTGGTAGTTCTTGCTGATGACCCACTCGGTGAGCGCCTCAACCACCTCTCCCATCTCAAAATAGACAAGTCCCAGAAGATTTCTCGCATCAATATTTAATTTGTAAAAGCGCAGACCGGTCTTAAGACTCTCGATCGCGCCCGATAAATTCCGGACCCCCGCTTTCCTCAGGGCGTCGTTGTAATAGGCATTCGACGCCATCCGGATCTTCTTATATATCTTCACATTGGTTCCGCAGCTCTGGCAGATATCTCCCTTTCCCAGCTCTGCTCCGCAATTATAACATTCCATCAATAACCTCACTTCATGAATCTGTTTGTCCGGCAAGCTACATACCGCGCTTCATTTCGTGGATCATCTCCTGAAGTACGTCCGTCATATCCGTCAGTTCATGGCTGTAAATCGCCTGCTCTGCCTCCTCGACCTCGAGGCTTGGCTTGAAATTCTTTAATTCCTCTTCAAAATTTATCATAAAAATCTCCATTCACAGAAAAAATCACCACTATATTATTTCCCTTTCCATTATAATATAGTGGTGACGATAATCAAGTAAATTTATATTAAGATTTTCTTTATCGCGGAAAAACTCTTTATTCGACGTCAGCGTAGCATTTTCGCGTCGCGATCTTATCCGGCATTTTGAAAAATTCGATGTGCTTGCCAATATTCTTGAGCGTATACTTCAACTCATCGATATTGATCTCGACGCCCGGATACACTTTCCCGATCACGGAAACGCAGGCTCCCCGCGCCCCCTCGGCAAGTGCGCGCAGCTTTTTCTCCTCCGCGCTGTCCCCCGCGAGGATCGCTGTATTCTTGATCTTCTCGCGCAGCAAAACGGTGCGCCGCGGATCATTCGTGTAGTCGACGCCGCGCTCCTTCTGGAGCACCTCAAAGCGCTTTAAGCCCTCCTCGATCTTCACCAGTTCCTCCCGGCAGACTTCTATCTTCTTCTCAAGCACGTGCAGACGGCTGTATATCTCAATCCCCGCGCCAACGTAAACCGCGGTACGCTTCTCAACTTCGTTGCCGAGCGTAGAGACGATCACTCCCCGGATTGCGTGAACCCTGCCGCCGATAATGCTGCCTCTCGAACCGTCTAAAATGACCTGCCCCTGACACTCCACATCGCAGTCCATCAGCACATCCGCGTGCAGATCTCCTGCACATTTGATCTTCGTGAACTCAAAAAACTTCGCCGTAATACTGCCCTTTGAGTGAACGGAAGCCTTGTTGCCGCCAAGCATACCGCTCCGAAGAACAATGTCCTTGCCCGCCTCCAGGGTACACGCCTCCACAATGCCGTCCACCGTGATGGAACCGGTTGCCCGTATGACAACCCCGTTCTCGACATTGCCATGGATCACAATATCACCGTGAAAATCGATATTGCCCTCGGCAAGCTCCGCGTTGCCCGTGACCTCGTGCACCGGCAAAATGACAATGCGGTCGTTCTGTCTCTCGATCTTGCCGTCCAGCGCGGCGGTGTAGACGCGGTTATCCGGCGTGCGCTCAAAGCCCTTGCCCTTTAACGGCATCTGCTCTCTTCCGCGTCTCGCCGAGATGATCCTGCCCGTGACCGTCGCACCGTCCCTGCCCTCTACCGCCGGATGGTATGTCGCGATCACCTGACCCTTTGTGACTTCCTCGATCAGGTGTACCGACCAGTAATCCGCCGTGCCGTTCGGCAGAAGCTTCGGCTTGTGATCCAGTGACGAATTGAAATTGTACTCGTAGTAGCCGTCCACGCCGTCCACCGGCGAAACGCCTTGCGCGATCAGCACTTCGCTGTTATATATCCCGTTTCTGACAAGCTCTGCCAGCTTTTCCTCAAAAATACCCTCACTTACCCCATTCTCTGCCAAAGCGTCCTTCAACTGTGCAACATCATAGCTCTCACCCAGCATAGGCTCGGGAAGCAGAATGTAGGCTTCCATCTCATCGTAAGTAGCACGTACCATTGGTTTTTGTTCTGTAAGTGTTGGCATAACCAGTTTCCCCAATCTTTCGTAAAAACGTTGTCAATATACCCCATACATCTATTATATTAGTCCTGTGCCGCTTTTTCAAGTAGATATTTATTTCCGCTCCATCTGCGCCAGACGTTCTTCCACCTGCGCCATCATCTGCTCATAGCCTGCAAGCTTATCCTTTTCCTCCTGCACCTTTTCCTGCGGCGCTTTGCTTAAGAATTTCTCGTTTGAGAGCATACCGCGGCAACGCGCAAGCTCCTTTGCCAGACGCTCTTTTTCCTTTAGCAGACGCTCTTTTTCCTTCTCAAAATCTACCAGATCCTCAAGCGGCAGATACACCGTTGCGCCCGGGATCACAACCGATACCGCGTCCTCGCCGATGCCATCCCTGTCCGCCTGCACGAACACCTCGCTCGCTGCGGCGAGATTGCGGTAAGCTTCTATATTTACGGCAAATGTATCGCGCAGCGCAGCGTCGTCTGACACGATGTACACCTTTGCCTTTCTTGACGGCGGAACGTCCATATCAGTGCGCACGTTGCGGATGCCCTTGACCAGATCCTTGCAGTGCTCGAGCATCTCCTCCTCTGCCGTAAAGCTCCACTCTGCCTTATATTCCGGCCACTGTGCGAGCATGATCGTATCAGCCTCCGGATGGAGCGTGCAGAAAATCTCCTCCGTGATAAACGGCATAAACGGATGAAGCAGCTTTAACGCCTCGGTGAGCACGGTCTTTAACGTCCAGAACGCCGCGTTCGCGGACGCCGGATCGCTCTCCTTATTGTAGGTGCGCACCTTTGTGATCTCGATGTACCAATCACAGAATTCATCCCAGATAAAGTCGTAGACCTTCTGCACCGCAATGCCCATCTCGTACTTATCCATGTTCTCGGTCACATCCTTGGCAAGTGTGTTCACCTTTGAGAGGATCCACTTGTCTGCCGGCTTTAATTCATCAAGCGCCGGCTCCGTCACATCTGCGCCTTCCAGATTCATCATGATAAAGCGGGACGCATTCCACACTTTGTTGGCAAAGTTTCTCGACGCCTCCACGCGCTCCCAGTAGAAACGCATATCGTTTCCCGGCGCATTTCCGGTGATCAGCGTCAGCCGCAGCGCGTCTGCGCCGTACTTGTCGATGACCTCCAGCGGATCGATGCCGTTTCCGAGGGATTTGCTCATCTTACGCCCCTGGGAATCCCTGACAAGTCCGTGGAACAGTACTGTGTGGAACGGCGCCTTTCCCATCTGCTCATAGCCGGAAAAGATCATGCGGATGACCCAGAAGAAAATGATGTCATACCCTGTCACAAGCACGTCTGTCGGGAAGAAATAGTCCAGATCCTCGGTTTTTTCCGGCCAGCCAAGCGTGGAGAACGGCCAGAGCGCGGAGGAAAACCATGTGTCAAGCGTGTCAGGATCCTGCTCCATATGCGCGCAGCCGCACTTTGGGCATTTCTCCGGCGCTTCCTTTGCCACAACCATCTCGCCGCACTCTGCACAGTAATATGCCGGGATGCGGTGTCCCCACCAGAGCTGGCGGCTGATACACCAGTCGCGGATGTTGTCCGTCCAGTTAAAGTAGGTCTTTTCCATGCGCTTCGGAAGCAGCTTGATCTCACCGTTTTTCACCGCCTCAACCGCCGGGCGGATCAGCTCGTCCATGCGGACGAACCACTGCTGCTTCACCATCGGCTCCACAGTCGTGCCGCAGCGGTCATGTGTGCCGACGTTGTGCGCGTGCGGCTCTGTCTCAACGAGCAGCCCCTGCACCTCCAGCTCCTTTAACATTGCCTTGCGGCACTCGTAGCGGTCCATCCCTGCATATTTTCCGGCAAGCTCATTCATCGTCGCATCGTCGTTGATGACCGTGATCTCCGCAAGATCATGGCGTTTTCCGACCTCAAAATCGTTTGGGTCGTGCGCCGGCGTGATCTTCACGCAGCCTGTTCCAAATTCCTTGTCCACATAAGCGTCCGCGATCACCGGGATCTCACGGTCTGTCAGCGGGAGTTTCAACATCTTTCCGATGATGTCCTGATAGCGCTCGTCCTCGGGATTTACCGCAACGGCGGTATCGCCAAACAGCGTCTCCGGTCTTGTCGTGGCGATCTCCACAAATCTGCCCTCCTCGCCGACAACCGGATAATTGATGTGCCAGAAGAAACCGTCCTGCTCCTCGTGCTCCACCTCTGCATCCGAGATCGAGGTCTTGCATACCGGACACCAGTTGACGATACGGCTGCCCTTGTAGATCATACCTTTTTCGTACAGCTTCACAAACACCTCAAGCACCGCATCCGAGCATCCCTGATCCATCGTAAAACGCTCCCTCCCCCAATCTGCGGAGGAACCGATCTTCTTTAACTGATTGACAATGCGGCTGCCATATTCATCCTTCCACTCCCAGCATTTCTCAAGGAAGCCCTCGCGCCCGAGGTCACGCTTGTCGATGCCCTGCGCCTTTAAATTCTCGATCACCTTGACCTCGGTCGCGATCGACGCGTGGTCTGTTCCCGGCTGCCACAGAGCGTTATAGCCCTGCATTCTCTTGTAACGGATCAAAATATCCTGCATCGTGTTGTCGAGTGCGTGTCCCATGTGGAGCTGCCCCGTAATGTTTGGCGGCGGCATCACGATCGTAAACGGCTTTTTGCTGCGGTCTGCCTCGGCGTGAAAATAGCCGTTGTCCTCCCATTTTTTGTAGAGACGCTCCTCAATCCCCTTTGGATCGTAAGTCTTTGCAAGTTCCTTGCTGCAATTCTGACACATAATCATTCTCCTTCCTGATTTTCCCATTCCGCCGCAATGCGATCCCCCGGCGTTGTAATAAACGATAAACGAGGCGCACTTTTGCCGCGCCGAGCATGATTGCGAAGCAATACTTCCGCTCGTGCGAGTGCGCATCTTCACACGAAGTGTGTTTTATGACATGGGATTTGCACTGCAGGTTCCTATGTCATAAAAAGAGTTTCGCCTGCGAAACTCTCCGCCTGCGGCGGGTCGCATCTGCGACATAATTCTATTCCGCCGCAGTGCGATCCCCCCGGAGGGTTTTACTTTACAAGAAATTTCTTTCTTGTAAAGTAAAAAACGCCCTCTGCATCCTCGGATGCAAAGGGCGAATCCATCGCGGTACCACCTTTATTCACTGCCCGTTTGGGCAGCCTCTGTGCAGCGCTCTGCCTCTCTCGCATCGCACTGACGGTTTGCTAACGGAAACCACGCGTGAGCGCTTACTGCAGACAAGCTGCTTTCTCGGCGCCCCGGTTCAAAAGCTACCTTCCACACAGCTCTTTCCAAGAAATCTCACAGCCCAAGGATTCCTCTCTCTGCGGCGATTCTGCGCGTACTCCTCTTTCTCACTACCTTTGATCATTTGTTTTTATGATACTTGCAGTCCCGTCTTTTGTCAAGGCGCATCTTCCATTCCTTATAATTCTTCCTCCACCATGCTCTTGTTCCGGTTGAACAGATCATAGATACAAGGCACGACAAAGAGCGTCAGCAGGGTTCCGTAGATCATTCCCCCCTCGGTGACGATCGCCATCGGCTGCATCATTTCCGAGCCGTCTCCAAGCCCGAACGCCATCGTGGACATCGACAGGATCGTGGTCAGCGCCGTCATAAGGATCGGGCGGAGCCTCGTCTTTCCGGATTCGACAATCGCCTCATGCTTATCCATGCCCTCTCTGCGAAGCTGGTTGATGTAGTCTACCATCACGATACCATTATTTACAATAATGCCGGCAAGCATGACAAATCCGATCATCGCGATCACACTGACCTCATTTCCCGTGACAAAGAGCGCGAACAGTCCCCCGGTAAACGCGAGCGGGATGGTGAACATAATGATAAACGGCGACAACAGTGACTGGAACTGTGCGACCATGATGAGATAAATAAAAATCACCGCCAGCAGAAGCATCAGATATAACTGCTGCATCGCATCGTCGATCATTTCATCCTCTCCCGTCATCTCGATGGCGTAGCCCTCCGGCAGCTCGATCTCCGCCAGTTTTTTCTCCAGACTGTTGGCGACCAGCGATACGTTGTGGTTTTCATCCACTCCGGCAGTCACGCTGATATAGCGCGTCTGCGCATCGCGATTGATGATATTTAAACTGCTGCCTTCCTCAAAATCGGCAATTTCACTAAGCGCGATCTCCTCCTCATTTCCCTCCTTGTCGGTGTAGGTAAATGTGAGATCCCGGATGTCCGCCAGTGACGCCTCCTTCTGTTTTTCTGTCTGTATGTAGACCTCGTAGTCCTTCAAATCCGTGGAGATCGTCGTCGGCGAGGTGTCGGACGCCATCTTGGCGTAGACGAGCTGGAACACCTGCGCAGTCGTCATGCCGTACTCTGCCGCCTTTTCCTTATCCACATGAACGGTAAAGGAAGGCGTTGTATTGTCGAGACCTGCGTCCACCTCCGTCGTGCCCTCCTCTGCCTCTGCAAGCTCTGCGACTTCCGCCGCAAGCTCCTGAAGCTTATCGAGGTCGCTTCCGCTCACCTGAACCGTGATTCCGCTTCCAAACATGGCAGTCATATCGGAAGCTGAGGCGTCCACGGCAACCTCACAGTCCATATCCTTTGTGAGGGATGTGATCTCCCCGGCAACTGACGAAGCGGAGACATCCGCCTCCTCGTCAAGCAGCAGGTACATCGTGATGCTCGCGCCGCCTCCGCCGCCCATCATCGCCATCGTACCGCCTCCGCCTGCCATCGCGCCGATCGTCTCGATTCCTTCTATCGTAGATATTTTTTCCACAACCTCATCCGACATGGCGGTCAGCTCCTCGAAGTCCAGCACCTGCTCCTCCTTCGGTCCCACCGTCACCGTCAACTGGTTTGTCTCCATATTCATGTCGATAAACGAAAATCCTCTGGAAAATGCCGCCACGGCGCTCGCCACCAGAAGAACCAGCACCCCGACCAGCACCACCGCTCTGTGGCGCAACGCAAGCTCCAGCGCTTTTTCGTAGGCATCCTGCACTTTTTCAAAAAACTCGTGTCTGACCTCCTTCGTCGTCTTTAACACGCCCGCCGCCATCATCGGCACAAAGGTCAGCGCCACCACGAGACTCGCCGTCAGGGTAAACGCGATCGTGAGCGCAATATCCACAAACAACTGTCTCGTGATCCCCTCCGTAAACACGATCGGCGCAAAAACACAGATCGTCGTCAGCGTGGACGCGATGATCGCCCCCGTCACCTGACCTGCGCCCTCCACCGCAGCCTTGCGGATGGAATATCCCTCACTTTTTAAGCGGTAAATATTCTCGATGACAACAATCGAGTTATCCACAAGCATACCGATTCCGAGCGCAAGTCCCGACAAGGAGATAATATTTAAGGAAATATCCGTAAAATACATCAGCACGATCGCAAAAATGACACTGAGCGGGATCGAGCAGGCGATGATCATCGTCGGCTTAAAATCCTTTAGGAACACGATCAGCACGAGAATGGCGAGAAACGCGCCAAAAATCATGTTCTGCAGAACGGAATCGACAATGATGTCAATGTACACGCCCTGATTCATCAGAACGGAAATGCGCAGATCACCGTTTTCACGTTCAAGAGCCGCAAACTTCTCCAGCGCACGGTCTGACACCTCCCCGGTGGAATATCCGGTCTGCTTCTCAATGGAGAGCATGATCGCCGGGTTGCCATTGACCTTGGAGTAGGATTCCGCAGAATTATCCACCAGCTTCACCTCTGCCACATCGGACAGATGGATCGGAGCAATTCCATCCATCCCCATATCCAGAAGGACAACATTTTTAAGATCCTCCACCGATTCCAGACGGTCGCCGACACGTACCGCATACTGCTTGTCGTTCTCCCCGACATATCCTGCCGGCATGGAAAAGTTCTGTGCCACCAGAAGGTTTCCCACCATCTCGGTCGTCAAAATCGTCTCGAGATCCGCAGATTCGGTGGCGGACTGTTTCGCCTCATCAAGCTGCGCCTGCCCCAGAGAGAGCTGCGCCTCAGCGTCCGCAAGTCTCGCCGCCGCCTCGCTCATTTTTAAGATTCCGTCTATCTGTCCTTTCGTCAGGGCAACCGAAGCCTCGTCAAGCTGCTGACTGCCTCCTGCAATCTGCCCCTGCGCCTCCTTAAGCAGGGCAATGTTTGTATTTGCCTCTGCGAGCATCTGGGTCATATCGGCGATCGCCTGCGGAATATCCTCAAAGCTCTCAATGATGATCCCGATCCCTTCCAGCAGTTCGCTCTGCCCCGAGATCGTCTCCCACAGCTCTGCGAGCTGCTTTTTCAATTCCTCCAGCAGTTCCTGCTGCTCCGGCGTCTGCGCCGCCTCCAACTGCTCAATCTTCTCTTTCAGCGCCATTCCGCTGTCATAGGCGGACTGTAAGATCGGGATCGCTTTCTCTATGACCGGTTTCATCTGTGTCAAAAGCGTCAGATTCGTTCTGATCTCCGATTCCCCGACATACACCTTAAGTTTGCCGTTTATAATCTCGTTCTGTGCATTGGCGGTCTGCTCGGCGAGCGCGGCTTTTCCATTCTCAAGCTGGCTTTTTCCACTTTCTATCTCAGCCTTGGCGTCGTCCAGCTCTGCCTGCGCATCGGCAAACTGCTCCTCTATTTTTGCTAAAATATCCTCGTTGAGCGCAGCGATCCTATCCTCATCCAGCGTCACCTGCACGGTCTCCTCAAGCACTCCGGTCGTGGAGACAGACGCGATTCCCTCAACGCTCTCGAGCGCCGGCATAAGCTCATTTTCCACATAGGAGGAAACCTCCGACTGCGTCATACCCTGCACATCCGCAGAGGCAACCATGATCGGCATCATATCCGGATCGATCTGCATGATCATCGGTGTTCCCACCGTGTCCGCCCATCTTCCCTCAAGCTGGTCTAACTTCTGCTGCATCTCGATCAGCACAGAGTCCATGTTTGCACTCTGCTCATACTCCAAAATGACCATTGAATAGTTGTCATAGGACACGGAGCTGACGTTTTTGATATTGGAAGTCGTCGCCATCGCCGCCTCAATGGGCGCCGTGACATCCATCTCCACTTCCTCCGGGCTTGCGCCCATATCCGTCGTGATCACCAGCGCATAGGGCAGACTCATGTCCGGCAGCAGATCGGTCGTCATGCGCGTAAACGATACGATACCGAGCACGATAACCAGAACTACACCCACCAGCACCGTATATGGTTTCTTTACACTAAATTTTGCAATCAAGTTTTTATCCTCCCGTTTTCCGGTCAGTTATCCGGCATTTTACAGTTTACGCACTTCCCCGGAAAATGCAAGAACCACGCGTAGGAATTTATAGTTTTTTTAGAAGTGGGATTTCAAAAGTTTTTTCAGATGATATTCTTTTTGTTCAGGATTCCGAAGCTAAGAACTTCTAAAATGTTCTTAAGTATCGGTAATATAATAGGAACGCAATCGCCCTCTATGCGCCATCCATGACGCAATTCGGGCTTTCGCCGGCATCCTTGCCGTCGAATTGCTGTAACCTGACAGAACATTAAGAAGTTCTAAGCTTCTCCATATTCACAAATCAGAATATCATCTGAAAAGCCCCTTTTAACGCCCTAATCCTATAAAGGAACAAAAGTATGTTTCACACGAAGTGTGCTTTTATGACATAGGATTGCGGAATAATCTCCTATGTCATAAAAAACGGGCATCACGCTTTGCGTGATGCCCGCATATTCACAGCAATATTCAGATGTCCTCTCCATCCTCCTCATCCGCGATCGCCGCTGCCGCTCCTGAGACGGAGGAAACCACTGCTACTACAACGGCAATAATCACAATAAACAACAATGCTACCAAAAAAATAATCAATCCGCTTTCTGTCATATGCTCATCTCCTAATCCCGCTTGAAAATCTCCTGCCCCATGCAGTTTTCATGTCATTGGATAAAGTATAGCACATTATCATGTGATTGAAAAGGCTTACTTGCTCTCCATCGTACTAATGATACTCAGTATTGTTGTAACGATTTTGATAGCCTATATAAATCAATCAAAAAAGTAACCGCCCTCAGCCAAAGGTTTGTCAAATTTCTTAATTCGCACTCACGATACCGTTTTCACAGTCGAGTTCCACATACGCGCTCGACTTTAAGACTCCGAGCGCATTCTTCGCGCCGATCATAACCGGAATGTCGAGGCTTAAGCCCGCGATCGCCGCGTGGCAGCTCTCACTCTCCGCCTCCACGATCAGACCAGACGCCGCGCGCATCTGCTCCATCATGTGGTTGTTGGTGTCGGATGCAACGATGATGTCGCCCACCTTAAAGTTTGCGAGGTCCGCCTCATCGCGGCACACGCAAAGGCTTGCACAGACTCTCTTCTTGTTCAGACCCTCGCCCGTGACCAGAATATGACCTGCGACCTGAACCTTGATGAGGTTTGTCGTGCCGGAAACGCCGAGAGGCACGCCTGCCGTGAGGACCACAACGTCGCCCTTCTCGATGATCCCCGCTTCCTCCGCGGTGTCCACCGCGTAGTCAAACAGCTCGTCCGCCTTGTCCTTCTGCTCCAGCAGCAGCGGCACAACGCCCCAAGAGAGACCAAGCTGACGGTAGACCTTCTCGGTCAGGCACGCGCCGATGATCGGGGAAGCCGGGCGGTACTTGGATACCATGCGCGCCGTCCGTCCGGACTTGCTGACCGTGATGATCGCCGCCGCGTTCAGATCGCCCGCCATCATACAAGTCGCATGGGAGATCGCGTTGGTCACATCCGGATTGCTCATCACCTGGCTCTGACGGAATCTCTGCAGATAATTGATGTCCTGCTCCGTGCGGATCGCGATGCGCACCATCGTTTTCAGCGCCTCCACCGGATATAATCCCGCAGCCGTCTCGCCGGAGAGCATGATCGCGCTCGTTCCGTCGTAGATGGCGTTTGCAACGTCCGTCGCCTCCGCGCGGGTCGGTCTCGGATGCTTCATCATGGAATCCAGCATCTGGGTCGCCGTGATGACCACCTTTCCTGCGCCGCTCACCTTCTTGATCATCATTTTCTGGATCACCGGCACATCCTCAAGCGGAATCTCAACACCCATGTCGCCGCGCGCCACCATCACGCCGTCCGCAACGCGGATGATCTCATCCATGTTCTGCACGCCCTGCATATTCTCAATCTTGGCGATAATGTGGATATCCTCGCCGCCTTTTTCCTCCAGGATCTTGCGGATCGCGAGCACGTCGTCCGCCGTGCGGACAAAGGACGCCGCGATAAAATCATAATCGTTCTCCACCGCAAACACGATGTCGCTGTAATCCTTCTCACTGATATATGGCATACTGAGGTTCACATTCGGGACGTTCACGCCCTTGCGGTTGGAAACCACGCCGCCGTTCATCACCGTACACACAATATCCATCGGCACGCTGCCGTCCGCCGCCGGTTTCGCACCCGCCACCGGCTGCACCCGCATAACCTCCATGCCGATCAGTCCGTCGTCGATCAGAATCGTATCTCCCGGTTTCACATCCTCCGGCAGGTTCTTATAGGTGATGGAGACGCGTTTTTCATCTCCGAGTATCTCCTCTGTCGTGAGTGTAAAGATCTGCCCGTTTTTAAGCTCCACCTTGCCGGACGCAAACTCCATCAGGCGGATTTCCGGTCCTTTTGTATCCAAGAGCGCAGCCACCGGGCGGTTTAACTCCTCGCGCAGCTTGCGCAGCATCTTCAGACGTCCCATTTGCTCCTCGTGCGGTCCGTGTGAAAAGTTAAATCTTGCAACGTTCATTCCCTCTTCGATCAGGCTGCGCAATACCTTTTCATCGTCTGTGGAAGGTCCAAGTGTACATACAATCTTTGTTTTTCTAAACATTCTGTCCCTCTCTTCGCTATTTCTAATCTGTCTGTCAGGATTTATCATAACATATGGCCTGACACGCTTCAAGCCTCCGGCGCATCCTCTGCCTGCGGCAGCACCATCCCGTCCATCAGCTCCCAGATCTCATCCCTGCCCTGCTTCGTCTCCGCAGAAAATGGAATGATCACCGTACCCGGCTGCACGCCAAGTCCCTGCCGAACGGCTTTCAACTGCTTTTGCACCTGACTGCGCTTGATCTTGTCAAGCTTTGTCGCAATGATGATCGGCGCAAAACCCTGCGCCAGCATCCACTCATACATCATTTTATCGTTGGCGGACGGGTCGTGACGGATGTCGATCAGAAGAAACACCGCCTTTAACTGTTTTGAGGTGTGCAGATAACGCTCGATCATCTTTCCCCATTTCGCCTTTACCTCGGCTGACGCCTTCGCGTAGCCATAGCCCGGCAGATCCACCAGATACATGGCGTCGTTGATATTATAAAAGTTGATGGTCTGCGTCTTTCCCGGCTGCGCCGAGGTGCGCGCCAGCGCCTTGCGGTTCATCAGCGCGTTGATCAGGGAGGACTTTCCCACGTTTGATTTTCCCGCAAACGCCACCTCCGGGTATGCCGTGTCCGGCACCTTGCTCGTAATTCCGCAGACGATCTCCAGATCTACATTTTTGATTACCATAGTTTTACTCCTTTATCTTCGCCATGTCCTCTGTGGTTTCGTTTATGATACAAATGCGATGTCGAGCACCTGCTGCAAATTCTCGACAAACACAATCTCCATGCCCTTTTTGATCTCGGCGGCGATCTCCTCCACATCCTTTTCGTTCTTGCGCGGCACGCACACCGTCCGGATGCCCGCATTCTTCGCGGCGAGGATCTTCTCCTTCAAGCCGCCGATCGGAAGCACACGTCCGCGCAGGGTGATCTCGCCCGTCATCGCCACATCCGCGCGCACCGGCTTCTTCGTGATCGCGGAGAGCATCGCCGTCGCCATCGTAATTCCGGCGGACGGTCCGTCCTTTGGGACTGCCCCCTCCGGGATATGGATGTGGATGTCGTTCTCCTGAAAAAATTTCTTCGGTATCTGATAGTCGGCGCTGACCGAGCGGATATAGCTGATGCCCGCCTGCGCGGACTCCTTCATGACGTCGCCAAGCTGTCCCGTGAGCTGGAACTCGCCCTTTCCCGGCATAATGTTTACCTCTATCTCCAGCGTATCACCGCCGACGCTTGTCCATGCAAGCCCGCGCACAACGCCGATCTCATCCGCCTCGTTTTTGTGATCCTGGCGGTATTTCTCCTTGCCGAGATATTTCTCGAGATTCTGTCCCGACACCTTCACCTGCGCGCGCCGGTTCTCATAGACCTCGCGCGCCGCTTTTCTCGCGATCTCGCCAAGCCTGCGCTCGAGACTGCGGACGCCCGCCTCCCTGGTATAGCCGTGGATGATCTTCTGCAGTGCGCCGTCGCTGATCACAAGCTGCTCCGGCTGCAGACCGTTGCGTGCCGTCTGCTTTCCGATCAGGTGCTCCCTTGCGATATGGAACTTTTCATTTCCCGTGTAGCTCGTGACCTCGATCAGCTCCATGCGGTCTAAAAGCGGGCGCGGGATATCCTGCACCGAGTTCGCCGTCGCGATAAACAGCACCTCCGACAAATCGATCGGCACCTCCACATAGTGATCGCGGAATTTGTTGTTCTGCTCCGAATCCAGAACCTCAAGGAGCGCGGACGCCGTATCTCCCTTGTAATCGCTGCTCATCTTGTCAATCTCGTCCAGCAGCATCAGCGGATTTTTCACCCCCGCGCTGCGCAGACCGTTGACGATGCGCCCCGGCATCGCTCCGACATATGTCTTTCTGTGACCGCGGATCTCCGCCTCGTCGCGGACACCGCCCAGACAGATGCGCACGTACTTCTTATCCAGTGCGCGCGCCACCGAGCGGGCGATACTCGTCTTGCCCGTTCCCGGCGGTCCGACCAGACAGATGATGGGACTCTCGCCCCTGCTCGTCAGATTGCGCACGGCGAGAAATTCCAGCATACGCTCCTTCACCTTCTCAAGCCCGTAGTGATCCTCATTTAAAATGCGCTCCGCGTTTCCAATGTCCTTATTGTCCCTCGACGCCCTGTTCCACGGAAGCTCTAGCAGCGTCTCGATATAGCCTCTGGTCACCGCGCTCTCGGAGGAACTCGAACTGATATTTTTAAAACGGTCGATCTCCTTTTTGATGCGCTCCTTCACTTCCTTGTCCGCTTTGAGCTTATCAAGCTGTTCCAGATACCCGTCCGCGTCAGACTCCGTGTTGTCCTCGCCGAGCTCCTCGCGGATCAGCTTCATCTGCTCGCGCAAAATATATTCCTTCTGGTTGCGGTCCACACGCTCTTTTACCTTCGCCTGAAACTCGTTTTTGATCGCGGTGACCTCGATCTCTTTTAGCAGGAGCGACAGCAGAACCTCATAGCGCTCCGTCAGGGACACCGCCTCTAAAATGCTCTGTTTCTCGGGGTAGGCGACCGGAAGATTGTTTGCGATCAGATCCATCAGCTTCTCTAAGTCCGTGACCGTGCCCGCCTGCTTTAACAGCTCCTTCCCCGCGCGCGGATTTAACGTCTGGTACTTCGCGTATGTCTCCTGGATACTGCGCACCATCGCCGTCTTTGCATCCTCAAAAAGACCGTCGTCCACCGCCTCGTCAAAGCGCGCGATCTCCGCCACCAGATAATCCTCTGTTTCCACAAAGGAGGACAGCTCTGCACGCTCGTCCCCCTCCACTAAGACACGTATAATATTGTTCTGTAATTTTATAACCTGCTTGACCTCTGCGATGATCCCGATGCGGTACAGATCCTCAAGCCCCGGATTCTCCTGCTCCACATCACGCTGTGCCACCAGAAATATCTTCTGTGATTCCATCATGCACTGCTCGACCGCCCGGATGGATTTCTGCCGGCTGATGTCAAAATGAGCGATCATTCCCGGCAGGATCACCATCCCGCGCAGCGCTACCGCAGGCATCCTCAAAATCATTGTATCCAATTTCAGCCTCTGTTATCTTTCTTAATATCTCAACTTGCCTCTAATGTCTTTAACTGCTGCTCCTCGATCGCCAGCTTCTCATCCACCAGCGCCCTGGTGATCCTGCAGCTTGTGATGCTCTCATCCGAAGGGATGTGATACATCATATCGAGCGTCACCGCCTCCATGATTGCACGGAGTCCGCGCGCGCCCGTCTTGCGCTCGAGCGCCTTGTCTGCGATCGCCTCAAGCGCGTCGCCGTCAAACGCAAGCGTTACGCCATCCAGCTCAAAGAGTCTCTGGTACTGCTTCGTCAACGCGTTTTTCGGCTCCTGCAAAATACGGATCAGCGCGCCGCGATCCAGCATATCCAGCGATACCGTGATCGGCACACGCCCGATAAACTCAGGGATCAGACCGAATTTCACGAAATCCTGCGGGAGCGCGTGCTTAAAGACGTCTCCGATATTGTACTCATTTCTCGACTTGATGTCCGCGTTAAATCCGATCGCTTTCTGATCCATGCGCGTCTCAATGATCTTATCAAGCCCGTCAAACGCTCCGCCGCAGATAAACAAAATGTTTGTCGTATCGATCTGGATCAGCTCCTGCTGCGGGTGCTTTCTGCCGCCCTGCGGAGGCACGGACGCAACTGTTCCCTCCAGGATCTTGAGCAGCGCCTGCTGCACGCCCTCGCCGGAAACGTCGCGCGTGATCGACACGTTTTCGGATTTCTTGGAGATCTTGTCGATCTCGTCGATATAGACAATTCCGTGCTGCGCGCGCTCGATATTATAGTCCGCCGCCTGTATCAGCTTTAACAGGATGTTCTCGACGTCCTCGCCGACATAGCCCGCCTCGGTCAGCGTGGTCGCGTCTGCGATCGCAAACGGCACATTGAGCACACGCGCCAGCGTCTGCGCCAGAAACGTCTTGCCCGATCCGGTCGGTCCGAGCATCAGGATATTGCTCTTCTGCAGTTCCACGCTGCCGTCATCATCCGCCATAATTCTCTTGTAGTGGTTATACACCGCAACCGCCAACACCTTCTTCGCCTGATCCTGTCCGATGACATACTCATCGAGAAACGCCTTCATCTCCTCCGGCTTGATGAGGTTGATCTGCTCTTCCTCCTCGATCACACCCTCGCCGTCGTCTCCAAGCTCCTCCTCAATGATCTCCGCACAGATATCCACGCACTCGTCACAGATATAAGCGCCGCCCGGTCCTGCAATCAGTTTGCGTACCTGCTCCTGCGTCTTTCCGCAAAAGGAGCAGCGAAATTTATCATCATTTCTTCCTGCCATTCTCACTGTTCTCCATCAATCTCTTACTTCTTATCTTTTCTGACGATCACCTCGTCGATCAGACCGTATGCCTGCGCTTCCTCTGCGGACATATAGTAGTCTCTCTCCGTGTCAGCGGCAACCACGTCATATGGTTTTCCGGTATTCTCCGCGAGGATTTCGTTTAATTTCTTCTTGGTCTTTAAAATATTCTCCGCAGCGATCTGGATCTCGGTCGCCTGCCCTTTTGCACCGCCGGACGGCTGGTGGATCATCACCTCCGCGTTCGGGAGCGCGTAGCGCTTGCCCTTCGCACCGCCTGCGAGAAGAAATGCGCCCATGCTCGCCGCAAGTCCGATACAGATGGTGGAAACGTCGCACTTGATATACTGCATCGTGTCGTAAATCGCCATTCCTGCCGTCACCATGCCTCCCGGGGAGTTGATGTACAACTGAATATCCTTATTCGGATCCTCCGACTCTAAGAAAAGGAGCTGCGCCACAACAAGGCTTGCGGTCGTCTCATTAACCTCCTCCCCCAGAAAAATGATCCTGTCCTTCAATAAGCGGGAATAGATGTCATAGTTGCGCTCTCCCCTGCTGGTCTGTTCCACGACGTAAGGTACTAAACTCATATTCTTATCCTCCAATTTAATACTTTTTTAACAAATACTTATAAGCTTAAACAGACCGGCCCTAGAGCCAGTCTGTCTGTTTGTGATACTTGACAGGGGATTTACTCCTCTGTTGCCTTCTCTTCTGCTTCTTTTTCTTTCTTGGACTTCGCTTTCGCTCTCTCCTTTACGTTCTCCATGATCAGATCCACTGCCTTGGTCACGGAAATATCTCTCTTCATGGACTCCTTCTCAGCGTCGCCCATGTACTCTTTGAGCTTATCGGCTTCCATTCCGTAAGATGCCGCCATCTTCTCAACCTCTGCGTCGATGTCTGCATCTGTGACTTCGATATTCTCTTCCTTCGCGATCTGCTCTAATACAAGGCTGCTCTTGATGCGTGTCACTGCTTCCGGACGAACCTGCTCTTTTAATTTCTCGATCGTCAGACCGGAAAACTGCATATACTGCTCCATCGAAAGACCGCTCTGTGCGATCCTCTGTGCAAAATCATTGACCATGTTCTCGCACTGTGTCTCGATCATAGCCTCCGGCAGCTCCATCTCGGACTTGTCGATGATCTTCTGGATCGCCTCGTCCTCCTTGGTGCGCTTTGCCTCATTCTCCTTCTGCTCGGTCAGACGCTTCCGCACGTCCTCCTTGTACTCTGCAAGCGTGTCAAACTCGGAAACATCCTGTGCAAACTCGTCGTCTAACTCCGGAAGCTCCTTTGTCTTGATCTCATGGATCTTAACCTTGAACATCGCCGGCTTGCCTGCCAGTTCTGCCGCCTGGTACTGCTCCGGGAACGTCACGTTGACCTCCACCTCGTCGCCGGCGTTCTTTCCTACGAGCTGATCCTCAAACGTATCGATGAAAGAGTGTGAGCCGAGCTCCAACGGATGGTTCTCGCCCTTGCCACCCTCAAATGCAACGCCGTCCACGAATCCCTCAAAGTCGATCACTGCGGTATCGCCGTTCGCTGCCGGTCTGTCTGTCACGGATACGGTTCTCGCGTTGTTGTTGCGCTCCTTCTCCAGCGCCTCTGCCACTTCCTCATCCGATACGGATGTGTCAATCTTTGTCACCTGAACACCTAAGTACTTGCCAAGCTTCACCTCTGGTCTCACTGCAACCTCAGCGGTAAAGATAAACGGCTTGCCGGACTCGATCTGCACGATGTCGATCGTCGGTCTGGAAACAATATCAACGCCGCTCTCGTCTGCTGCGGACGGATAATTCTCCTGGATCAGTGTATTCGCTGCCTCCTCGTAGAAGACACCTGCGCCATACATCTTCTCGATCATCTTTCTCGGCACTTTGCCCTTGCGGAATCCCGGAAGGCTGATCTTTCCTTTTTCCTTTAAGTAAGCCTCCTGGATCGCTTTCTCTAACTCCTCTGCACTCACCTCAATCGTGAGCTTCGCCATGCTCTTTTCCAAGTTCTCTACCTGTACACTCATTATCGCTGTTTTCCTCCTTAATATATATAAATATCATGTACATTTTCCGTTTTTTACAAGCCGCTGCACTCCCTATCCCGGGGGCTGTCACTGTGTCCCGCAAAAAAGGGCGTACTACGACTATCACAGTCATTTTAGGATTATAACATAACGATTTGAAAAATACTAGCTTTTTTTCCGCTTTTCTCTTAGAAAACAGTCATTTCGGGCTATGCACGCTCCCTGATCGTCACATGAACGGTCTCGCCCGGCTGCTTTCCAATCTGTGCGCGGATATCCTTTCGCAGTCCAATGATGTGGTTTATGATCTTCATCCGCACCAGACTTCCATCGTAGGGCACGCCGTCGAACGTCGCGTGTACCTTCACGCGCCCTTTTCCAAACTCCTCCTTCACATCATACGGAAACTCAACATACGCGCCGTCGATATCCGGTACCTTTTGGATCACGGCGTCAAATTCATATACCTTTTCATTCATAAGCGCTCTCTCCTCCCCACAGCTTCGTCTCGACCAGTCTTTCGCCCTCATACCGCAGCTTCAGTGAAAAGAACGGCGTCTCCGTCTGCAGCAGGCGCAGAAAAACCCGGTCGCCCTCCCAGACGGGAAGCTGCGCGACCTCTGCTTTTGGAATCCACACCAGCTCGCCCTCCGCGCACTCCTTTAATTCTCCCTCATAGCCGTCCGCGGTGAACAGATGCATATATTCCGTCTCCCATTCATCCGACACAAAGGTCACGATCCCACGGAAGCGGTACTGCGTCAGCGTCAAGCCCGTCTCCTCCAAAACCTCCCGCAGCAGACATTCCTCCGGCGCTTCGCCCTCCTCAAACTTGCCGCCCACTCCGATCCATTTGTCGTGGTTTGCATCGTTTTTCCTTTTTATGCGGTGCATCATCAGATAGCAGCCATCCTTCTCAATATAACACAGCGTCGTAAGCTTCATAAAAATCTCCCTATTTTTCGTCAGTTCTGCTCGGACCTTTCTATATGTGCCCGGATTTCCTGCTCATGCTCCTGACAAAACGCATAGCCTTTCCTCATAAACGTCCGTATATCACAGCTTTTGTACAGCCTGCCTATCACGTCGGTCACCAGTTCGCCGCCTGCTCTCATATCAAAGAAATACGGATAGATACAGCCTCCCTGCTCCCGCGGAAAATATGGATTGAGCGATGAGAGCCGTTCGTCCGTCATAATGCTCTCCACAACCATCTCACTCAAAATCCATTTCAGAGAAGGACATTCGTATTCCTCATAGCTGTCCGAAAACACCTGATTCCACACATAAAACCAGACAAAATGGATGATTTCATGGATTGCCGTCCCGATTGCGCCCCGCTCACTATTAAAGTAGAACACTTCAAACCGTTCTTCGTCCAAAAACCTCGGAGAGACCGGATTCATCGAGACATCGCACCTCATCTCACAAAAAAGCGGTGCAAGATCCATCTCAAACGCCTCCGACAGCGCTTGCTGTATCTGCTCTCTGTGCCTGTTCCAGTAAGCTTCGTACACCTGCACCTTTCGGTCGATCTCAGGTTCTGCCTCCCCGTACACAGCTTTCAGAACCTCTGTGATGTAGCGTTTACGCTCGTTACAGCTTAGCTGCGCCGCATATGCCTTGTCAAGCTGTGGATAAAACCTGTATAACGAATCTGACCAGAAAGCAGTCTCCTCCTCCCTCTGGAAGTGTAAAATGCTCGTGATCATGGTGTCAAATCCCGGATTTCGAAAATATAGATCCATGTTTTCCCTCCTGTCATTCCCTCTCCATCGCAATGATCGTGTAATCTTTCTGCTTCGTCTCCTCTCCCGTTGGTGCAAACCCGTGTTTTTTCCAAAATTCATATGCTCTGCGGTTGCCCTTGATACAGCCAAGTCTTACCTTTTTCATTCCGGCGCGATGCAGCGCCTCCAAAATCTCCCGCACAAGCGCTGAACCAACGCCACCGCCCTGCCTTGCTTTTTCCAGCATAAACCAGCCGATAAACGCCGTCTTTTCCACGGGATAATCCAGAATCAAATCTAAAATTGCAAGCAAACTCGCGCCTTCCCAAAAGCCGACAAAATATTTATCTTCCAAATCCTTGCCCGGCGGCAGCACCGTGATGACCTCCGTCAGATTCTCCGGCGTAGGCTGCAAATTCATATGCCTGTAATAATCGGGATTCCCACTGCAAAGCTTGTAAACTGCCGGGATATCCTCATTTGTAATTTTCTTTACCCGATATTGTTTTGATAAGTCATACAGATTCATTTTGTTCCCCCTTTCTGCCTTACCTCAGGCAGTTCATAACGACGCTGATCATCATTTCCTTTTCCTGCGGATTGGACTCCGCGATCATAATGGTCAGAGCCACCAGCGTGTAATCCTCGATCAGCTTTGTGCCATCTGAAAACAACGCGCCGTTTTTATCCAGAAAATAAAGAAACATCGCAGCGGCAATGCGCTTATTTCCATCAAAAAAGCTATGGTTCTTTGTCACAAAATAGAGCAGATTTGCCGCTTTTTCCTCAAGTGAAGGATATACCTCCTGCCCTCCAAAGGTCTGATAAATACTGCCGATACTCCCTTGAAAGGAAGCATCCTTTTCTTTTCCAAATAAATCAGATGCATCCCCAAATCCCATGCTGTCAATGACCTCTCTGCATTCCTCATACGTTAAGCGATAAGTACTTTCATTTCCTTTTGGGCGCTTCATTGTCTGATGATCGTAGGAGTCCAACAGCTCCAATGCCGTGCTGTACCTTTCGATCACCGACAATACCTGCCGGCTGTCCAGCGCATTCTCCGTTCTTTTCATGATCCGTATCACCTCGCCAAGCTGACTGATACGGTTATTATTGACTGCATACCCTTGTAAAATGTACTTCCTTAAAACGGAATTTGCCCATCTTCGGAACTCTACGCCCCGCTTTGATTTCACACGGTAACCAACGGAAATAATAACGTCGAGACTGTAATGCTCCACATTCCTTACAACTTCTCTGTTTCCCTCCCGTTGAACTATCGCAAAATTTGCGACAGTTGACTCATCGAGTTCTTCTGTAAGCGCATTTTTCACGTGCTTCCCGATCGTTTTTACATCTCTGTCAAACAGTTCTGCCATCTGCATACGCGTCAGCCAGACCGTCTCGTTCTCCACCACAACCGGCAGAGAAATCCCCTTATCCTCTGTCTCAAAAATTACAATTTCATCCCGCACGTACCTTCCCCCTTTTCTCTGATGCGCGACCGCTTCCCCACTAACAGTCCGTCTCTCCTGCCATCTCACGGATCTGCGCAAGCGGAAGCTGTGTTTTTTCCGCTGTCTGTTCTGCGGTCATCCCCATATTTAAAAATCTGCGCGCCACAAAGTTCATCGACTCGCCGACCTCGATCACGTGTCTGTCGGGGTCATACAGCCGCACCACCCGCTGCCCCCAGTCGTGTTCCATAGAGTCGTTGACATAAGAGACGGACGGCTCCTGCTTTTGCAGACGCGCAAGAAATCCGTCCATATCATTTTCCTCAAAGTAAAGCTCCGCATCACAGCCGCCGTAGACAGCCTTCTTTCCGGTAAAACGCTCCCACGTTTTTCTCTCCTGGAGCACCAGTCCCTCCGTCAGGATCACGTTCTCCCCGAAATCCGTGACCACCGAAAGTCCGAACAGCTCCCGGTAAAAAGCTTTCGACCGCTCGATATCCTCCACAACGATCAGTGTGTTTTTTAATCTCATACGCACCCCCTACACCAAAATCTCCATGCCTGCATACATCTGTTCCACCGACTCGCCAAGCTCCTCGTGCAAAATCGCATAGGCGCGCTTGCCGGTGCAGTGTCCGGTAATCACACGCAGGATCCCGGTGCTTCGGATGCGCTCTGCCAGCGCGCGCACCTCCGCCTCCGGCGAAGCAAACAGATGAAATCCTCCAATCAGCGCATAAATATGCTTTTGCGGGAAGGCGGCTGCCGTCTCGACTATGATATTGTCAGCCCCTCCATGCGAACAACTGTTAAAGATCACCAGTCCCTTTGGGGTGTCGAGCACAAGGCTCTGCTCGTGCGAGAAATCATCCGGCTGCAAACGACAGCCGCACCGCACATACATCCCCGCCTTTTTCCCGAATTCTCCCAGTCCCGGCGTGCTGTGCGCAAGAAGATACGCTCCCGGAAAAAGCTCATACGTTCCATCTGCGTATACGATACGGCTCCGGTATTGTGCAAGAAGCCCCTTTTTTACTCCGATATATTTATGAAACACCCATTTTTTTGCATAGCAGTTTTCCGCTGCCCCCTTCCGCAGATAAAAGGAAGCGCGCGCATTTTTCTCAAAAAACTGTCCCATCCCGTTTGCATGGTCGTAATGTGCATGGGAAAGGACTGCATAATCGATTTCTTCGAGTGCAATCCCAAGCGCCGCCGCATTCTCCGCAAACTTCCCTCCGGCTCCGGTATCCAGCAGAATTTTCTTCCCTTCCTGCTCGATGTAGACGGACAGTCCCCATTCCGGCTGTAACTCACTCCGGGAAATATTATCAATGATTATTTTTGCGTACATTCTGCACCTCCATCAACTGCCTTCACATAAACCTGACACGGATTCCACGCATCCCACAGCGTCGGGAAGCACTCAAGCTCCCGAAAACCCATCCGCTCATAAAACGCGTTGGTGCTGTCATACTCCGCATAATGCCCCTTCTGCACCGTCTTTACCTGCAAAAACTCATACCCGTGTCTGGCTGCGTACCGCTCTGCCGCAAGAACAAGCGCTCTGCCTATTCCCACTCCGTGAAATTCCCTGCACACGCCCATCACAAAAATTTCTGCGGTATATGGACTTGTCTCCTTCAGCGCAAGAAATCCAACCGTCCTTCCCTTGCTCTGACACCTCCAGAACGGAAGGCTCCTGCAGCCTTCGATATACTCTTTCGTGCTCTCCGGCAATCCGAACCACTCCGACAGTCCCGCCAGAATCTCCGCTGCAACCGCTGTCTTTTTTGCAGGATCTGTCACACACTCCACAGCACCCGTGTCCGCAAAAGCCACATTTCTCTCCACTGCTGCCCCGCACAGCTTCTCTCGTTTCTTTCTCTCCTCCATACCTTCTCCTTATTTCCTACACATCCGCAAACTGCTGCATATAAAGCTTATAATATGCGCCTTTTTTCTCCATCAGCTCCGCAGGCGAGCCCTGCTCCAAAATGCCGCCCTGATCGATCACAAAGATGCGGTCTGCGTTCTGTATCGTTGAAAGCCGGTGCGCAATGACAAAGCTGGTGCGCCCCGCCAGCAGCGCCTCAATCCCTTTTTGCACCAGAAGCTCCGTATGCGTGTCAATGCTCGACGTCGCCTCGTCCAGAATCAGGATCTTCGGCATCGAAACCATCGTGCGTGCAAACGCGATCAACTGCCGCTGCCCGATCGAAAGCCCTGCGCCGTGCTCGCGCAGCTCTGTGTCATAGCCCTTCTCCAGCTTCATGATAAAGTCATGCGCGTTGACCGCCTTCGCCGCCGCGATCACTTCCTCCTCCGTCGCGTCCAGCTTTCCGTAGAGGATATTCTCGCGCACCGTCCCGTGAAAAATAAAATTGTCCTGCGTCATAACGCCCATCTGCTTTCTGAGACTGTGCATCGACACCTTGGTCAGGTCATAGCCGTCGATCGAGATCACACCCTCCTCAATATCATAAAAACGGCTGACCAGGTTCACGATCGTTGTCTTACCCGCGCCCGTCGGACCGACCAGCGCGATCGTCTCGCCCGGCTCTACAGTAAAGCTGACGTCCGAGAGTACCTTCGTCTCCGCCGCAGTTCCCTTGTCATAGGTAAAACTCACATGGGAAAACTCCACCTTTCCCTGAATGTCCGGCAGCTCGGTCACGTCCGGCGCATCGACGATCTCCGCCTCCGTGTCCAGTATATCAAAAATGCGCTCCGCTGCAGTCAGATTCGTGACCAGACTGTTATAGAAATTACTCAGGTTCATGATCGGATTCCAAAACATATTGATATAGGTTCCAAATGCTACCAGAAGTCCGACCGACACCTGTTCCACACCCAGAAAACGTACCCCGACCAGATACAGCATCATCGCGCCGATTCCCCAGCAGAAATCGATCACCGCGCCAAACATATCCGAGAAACGCACCGCAGCCACAAAGGACTGCTGGTGCTCATCCGTCAGTCTCCCAAAAATCCCGCGCGTCTCCTCCTCCGCACCAAAGCTCTGCACCACGTTCATCCCCGCAATATCCTCGTGCACATAGGCATTCAGATTCGATGATTTTTTCCGGAAAATCTGCCAGCGCTTATGCGACACCGTCTGCACAAGCCAGATGCCTGCCATCATAAACGGGATCGTACTGAGCGCCGCGAGCGCAAGCCGCCAGTCCTTGATGAGCATGATGACCACCACGCCGATGACTGTCACAAACTCGGGAATCAGTGTCGTAACTGCATTGACCAGTACGTCCTTTAAGGAATTGACGTCCCCGATGACGCGCGCTAAAATTTTTCCCGTCGGTCTGCTGTCAAAAAAGGAAAACGACAGCGTCTGAATATGCTCATATAGTTCCTGACGGATCGTGAGCAGGATTTTATTCGACACGACAGACATCACATACATCCGGATCTTGACCGTGATGATAAAAATAATATTTAAAACCAGTGCAAATATCCCAAGTCCCAATAACCCCCGCAGATCGCCATCCGCAATATAGTGGTCGATCGCCTCCTCGATCAGCAGCGGATTCGTCAGCGAGATCGCCACGGTGACGCCCATGCACAGCAAAACCGCAAGCAGGATCCCCTTATATTTTAGTAAATAAGAAAACAACCGGCGCAAAATTTTCTTTTTGTCCGCGCCCTCCATCAGTTGTTCATCTTCTCTGTATGAATTCACAGCCAAAGCCATTCACCTCTCTTTTCTTTTTTATCGCACACCGACTGCCGCATCCGCCGCCGGTACATCCTGCGGTGACAAAACGTCCTCGGGCGGCAGCACATTCTGCACCAGACAGGTCTGGTAATACAGCCCTCTTTTTGCCAGAAGCTCCTCGTGCGTGCCGCGCTCTGCAATCCTTCCGTCTTCCAGATAAAGGATCTCATCCGCATGGCGCACCGCCGAGATACGGTGTCCGATAATGATCTTTGTCGTATTTGCAAGCCCGTTTAACATTTTCTGAATCTCATGCTCCGTCTCCATATCGAGCGCGGAGGTGGAATCGTCCAGCACCAGGATGGGGCTGTGCTTTGCCAGCGCCCGCGCGATGCTGATGCGCTGCTTTTGTCCGCCGGAAAGCCCTACGCCGCGCTCGCCGATGACCGTCTCATACTGCTGCTCCATCTTCTCGATAAAGCCGCGCGCCCGCGCGTCCTCGGCGGCGGCGTGCACCTCCTCCATCGGCAGGCTCGCGCGCTGTCCCATCTTGATATTTTCTTCAATCGTGTCCGAAAAAAGAAAGACGTCCTGAAGCACCACCGCAATATTTCTGCGAAGCTGTCTTACGGAGAGTCTGCGCACATCCACGCCGTCCACCAGGACTGCCCCGTCCGTCACATCGTAGAAACGCTGCAACAGGTTGATGATCGACGATTTTCCCGCGCCGGTCGCCCCCATAATGCCGAGTGTTTTTCCTGCGGAAACACAAAAGCTGACGTCCTTTAGGATTTCCTTCTCCCCTATGGAAAAAGAGACATGATCAAAGCGGATGTCGCCATTGATCTTTTCCGGCTTCTTTGGAGTTTCCCCGTCCAAGATCTCCGGCTTCTCCTCATAAATTTTCCGTATCTTCTTATAGGAAGCTGCAGCGGAAGACACATCGTTCGTCAGCCAGCCCATCATTTCCATCGGCCAGGTACAGTTTCTGCTGTACTCCACAAACGCAACGAGCGCGCCGAGCGTCATTTCCCCGTTCATCACAAAAAGTCCGCCCAGGATCGCCATGCCGACCGGAAGCACCTTGCCCACAAACTGAAACAGCGGATAGTAGCGGACGAGCACCTTTGACTGCCGGATGTTCAGCTCGTAGTAACGGCTGTTGTGCGATAAAAACTTGGAAATCTCATGCTTTTCTCTGGCAAATGCCTTGACTGTCCGCACGCCTGCCAGATTCTCCTCCGCTACCGTCGTCAGCACCGCATTTTCCTCGCTGATCTCCTCATAAATCTTATCCAGCTTCCGCTCCATGACCACCGCCGTCGTCCCGCAGACGAGCATTGTCGCAAGCGGCACAAGCGCCAGCTTCCAGTTCAGGGAAAACATACAGTAGAGCACCATGCTCACATGGATCGCCACCTCCACGACAAGCATCCCGACATATCCCATCGCGTTCCAGATCTTGTCAACGTCATCCTTCACGCGCGCCATCAGCTCCCCCGTGTTCGTGTTCTGAAAATAATTCATCGACAGAGTCTGTATGTGGTCGAACAGATCCTTGCGGAGCTGCGCGCCGATTTTTGACGACAGCAGGTCGAACAGAAATTCCTTGCAATATCCAAAGATGCAGCGCCCGATACCACAGATCACGATACCCAGCAAAAGCGGCGTAAGAAGCGAACCGTTCCCGCCAAGGATCACGTCATCCACAATGCTCTCCGTGATTTTCGGGTACAGCATATCAAGCGTGATCGCAGCCACCATCGATGCGATGGCGATCAAATATCCGTACCAGTAACGTCCCAAATAAGAATATAACTTTTTCATTCTAAAACTCCTCCATATCCTGTATTTTATTGTGACATAGGATTACAAAGCAATTTCCTATGTCGATTCGGATGTCGAAAGGGAATGGACACAAATGAGATTGGCAAAATACACAAATGATATTCTGATTTGTGAATATGGAGAAGCTTAGAACTTCTTAATGTTCTGCCAATTTCCAGCGATTCGACGGCAGGGATGCCGGCGAAAGCCCGAACTGCGCCACGGATGGCGCATAGAGGGCGGTTGCGTTCCTATATATTCCCGATACACAGAACATTTTAGAAGTTCTTGGCTTCGGAATCCTGAACAAAAAGAATACCATTTGTGTATTTTGTCAGCCGCAATCTGTAAAGACCCATTTTTCACCCGAATCCAATGTCGCAAAAAGAGAGCCCAAACGGACTCTCTTTCTCCCAAAGCAACGGACATCACACCCTGCGCGATGTCTTATGTTCCTATAAAAAGTCCGCGGTATTCCATAGGATCACCGCGGACTGTTGTGTACCATAGATATAAAACTATCGTAAATCTGTCTGCCTGCCCGAGGTAATGCTATGCTTCTGATTGCTGTTTGTGGTTGTATCATTCATTCTAAGCGTTGTCATAGTGATTACCTCCTTTTCTTCTTATGTGAAACAGTATACCAATATATTTTTTGAATTGTCAAGGAATTTCTCAAAATTTACCAACATAATATCCGTATGTCTGTAAATAATAGGATTAGGACTTACAGTAATCTTTATTGTACTCCTAAAAACAACAAGACGTGCCAATAGACGCACGAAATCAACAGACAAGTATGGAGGAAAAAAACCATGAGTGGAACAAACAATTCCGGTTCTAACACAAACCAGATGGCAGTGCCGCAGGCAAAGGAAGCCATGAACCGCTTTAAGCAGGAAGTTGCAAGCGAGATCGGTGTACCTTTAAAAGAGGGTTACAACGGTGATCTGACTTCTGCACAGGCAGGAAGCATCGGTGGCGAGATGGTCAGAAAGATGATCATGAAGCAGGAGCAGCAGATGTCAGGCAAATAAGAATTTGCCGCAAATAAGAATTTGCCGCAAGTAAAAACGTGCCATGTCAGCAGTTAATCTGCTGCTGTGGCACGTTTTTTATTTCCGACTTGTTTATGTCCGATAGACAAGCCCTTTTCTGACCTCGGCGACAGCATCCTCCCCTTTCAGATACTTCACAATGGCGAGTGCAAACGGAATCGCTGTTCCCATTCCGCGGCTGGTAATGATATTGCCATCCGTCTTCACCTCATCCTCATCAACAAACGCCCCGGTCAGCTTTTCCTCGAATCCCGGGTGACAGACCGCGTGTCTGCCCTCTAAGATTCCGGCAGCTCCAAGCACAGTTGGCGCTGCGCAGATCGCGCACACCAGCTTGCCCGCAGCCGCAAATTCACGGATCACTTTATTTACTGTCTCATCCGCGCCGAGGTTCAGCGTTCCCGGCATACCGCCCGGCAGCACAATGCCGTCGAGCTCGTCATAATTGACCTCGGACGCCAGTGCGTCCGCCATAAATATGATGTCATGCGATCCTTTCACCTCACGCGTTCCCGTAATGGAGAGCATCACAATCTCCAGCTTCGCACGGCGCACCACGTCCACAACGGTCAGCCCTTCGATCTCCTCACATCCGTCTGCCATAAAAATTCCGATTTTGCTCATGGTTACCTCCCTGTCACATCTTACTGACATACAGTGTATCACAAAATCCGGAGACTGCTCAACAGGACTTTTTCTTTTTCTCTCCAAATCCTTCTGCAAAGATGATCTTGTTGACGACAAAGAATACAACCATCGCCACGCCGCCGGTCAGAACCGTCGTTCCGATATTGTAGACTGCTGCCGGAAGAAGGACTTTTGCCACACCGACCCAGACACTGTTGATGGCATTCACCACAAAAAAGATCACCGCCCACCCCAGAAAATACAGCGGTATCTGCAGCCGGAGCGGTCCCCTGCTGCGGAAGGTGATATTTCTCTGCAACGGGAAATTGATACATTCTCCCAGAAAGCTGGAGATCAGGTTGGCAAACATATACGCCATGCCGCCGTCCGCGACGGCATAGCCTATGATATTAAAGGTAAAGGTCACTCCAAACAGCTCTCCCTCGATCGCCGGCCAGCCCCAGCCGTTATTTTTGTAGGACGCAAACAGCTCCGGCAGAAACAGCAGCATCAGATATTTCAAAAACGTGATGACATAACTGAAAATGAGAAACAGTCCGCCCTCCCGCATCCATCTGGCAGCCTTTGGATGTTTCGCTCCAAACCTTTCAAAAAACTTCATACACATCCATCTCCTACTCTTCCTGCTTTTTTGCGGAGCGGAACACAAGCACGCCCCAGAGAGCCAGAGCCGCGACGATGACTGCGTCTGTCACCGCCATAACGATCATCCATACAGGCGGCAGATAGCCGTCCGTTCTAATGCTCATCGCGTTGCTGTTGACAACCGAGTACAGAATATTTTTTGTCGCCTGCCGCAGGAGTGTGATCTGCGTGGCGTCATCCGGCATGGAGAACGTCTTTGCGTCCTGCGTTAAGAACAGGTCGCCGCCTGCACGTATCATCTCGTCCACATGGGTGTATGTATTTAAGCTGTAATCCGTGATGACCGAGCCGTGGAAGCCCCACTCATCGCGCAGCACCTGGGTCAGCAGCGCATAGCTGCCGCCTGCCCACTTCATGCCCAGACGGTTAAAGGAGGACATCATACCCGTCGCCCCGCCTTCTTTTACTGCGATCTCAAACGGCAGCAGATAGAGCTCACGCATCGCCTGCTCATTCGACCACACGAGAATACCGTTATATTCGCGGTCCGTCTCCTGATCGTTGACCGCAAAATGCTTCACATAACAGTAAACTCCCTTTTTGTCCGCTCCGCGGATCACGCTCGCCGCAAATTTTCCGGAGAGCAGCCCGTCCTCGCTGTAATATTCCCAGTTTCTTCCCGCGAAAGGAGAACGGTGGATGTTCACAGCCGGAGCGTACCAGCCCGAATACGGAAGTCCGTCGCCTTTTTCATTGCCCACAAGTCCTTCCTCGCCGATCAGCTCGCCCATTCGCTCCGCCAGTGCAACATTCCATGTGGAGCCCATCACGCACTCTGCCTGATAAGCGCAGGTCCCGTACACTACAGACTCCGACAGGAAGCTTGTAAATCCGCTCGGACCGTCCGCATCCGTGGTGAGCGGTTTGCCGACCACGCCGTCAATGCCCGGGACCTCATTGGTGCGGAAAGCGCCAAAGCCCACAAGGTTCTTCATCTCGTCCAGGGAGATCTCATCCAGAAGCTTCTCCCAGCGCGGGTCGTCGTACGATACCTCCCCCACATAATTGCCGTCGGCATCGTAGAGCATATCGCGCAGAGAAATTCCGTTGTTCACCGGAGTGGCGGAAGGCGCGTCTCCTGTCACCTCCCACGGCTTGCCCGCATCCGGCTCCGTGTATTTGCGCTTGACCGACTCGTCCAGAGCCGTCTTTAACTCATCGCTTAAGGTTCTCTCACTGTCATCCAGATAGTCCGTGGGAACCGTTCCCGCAAAGTCCTTTCTGGACACATAGGACGCATATGTATTCGTGCCGAAAATACCGGCGCTCACATCGTCAAAGGCATTGACAACCTCCACTTCCTCACCGTCAGCATTGGCAACGGTCGGCATCTGCACGTCCTCGCCAAGCGTGTACACTGCGCTTCCCTTCGCCGTGTGCGCGTCGCTTCCTACTATAATGCCGTAGTCGCCCGCCTCCAGCTCGTAGCCCTTAAAGCCGTTTTCATTGGCGTCCGCGTAGTCGTAGGATTTCATATCCCGCACATCCAGCGTCAGGGTGAGTGTCTCCTCCTCCCCGGGCTGCAACAGTCTGGTCTTCGCAAAATCACCCAGAACAACGTGTGCCTTTTCGATCGCAGCTCCCTCGTAGTCATAAGGAGCGCTGTAATACAGCTCTACCACGTCTTTTCCGGCATAATCCCCGGTATTTTTCACCGTGACGGACACCTCGATCGTATCGTCCGCCGTGATTGCGCTTCCGTCCGCCGCCGCAAAGGACACATCCCAGTCGAAGGTCGTGTAGGAAAGTCCGTAGCCAAACGGATAGACCACGCTGTCCTCGTACCATGTGGACTGTGGGTCTGCTTTTGTCTCCTCGTATCCGCGGGTCTCATAATAGCGGTATCCCACATAGATACCCTCCTCATAGTTTACAAAAGCATAGTCTGTCTTTTCGCCGTTATACAGATAGCGGTTGCCAAACTCGCTGCCGTAAACGCCCGTATTATACCAGGTCGGATCTTTGGTAAAGTCCGCCGCCCAGGTATCCACAGTGTGACCGGAAGGGCTGATCTGGTTTCCGTCTTCGTCCACTCCGGCCAGGATCTGTCCCAGAGCCATAATGCCCGTGGCTCCCGGAAAACCTGCCCACAGGATCGAATCGATCCCCTCGTCCGCCTGCAATTCCGGTATTTCCATCGTCGTGCCTACATTCAAGACGACAATGACATTCGAAAAGTTCTCTTTTACATGGTCAAGGAGCGCTTTTTCATTTGCATCCAGTTCCAGATAGTGGCTGTCGGCAGATACCGCTCCCGGGATGGCGGAGCCGCCAAAGCTTTCCGCCATACTTCTCGGCAGGTCAAATCCCTCCCCGCCGATCCTGGAAATGACAACGATCGCCGCGTCATTGTAGTCCGCATAGCTCTCCGTCACATCGGAGGTATAGGAATCCAACGGAGTCTCGCCCGTCTGAAATCCCGGCAGTCTCTGCCCCGATGTCATGGCAGGATTCTCCGGTCTTCCCTGACCGGACCTGGCGGAATCCTCATAAAAGCTTTTGAGAGTCTCGTTGCAGGAGATTCCTGCCGCCTCAAGGCTCTCATATAAGGTTTTCTGTGTACCGGAACTGCCGTTGCTGGCGGAACCCGACCCCGAGTACACCAGATCCACCGAGTTTTTTCCAAACACGCTGACGTGCGGATTTTCCCCGGTCAGTGGAAGTGTTTCGTTTTCATTTTTCAGAAGTACGATCCCTTCCTTTTCCACATCAACCACAAAATCATTTGCCGCGCTTAACACTTCTTCCTTGCTTTCATATTCTCTGTCGTACCACTCGGCGCGGTTATCCTCCACCACATTGGCGCGCTCACCGCCAAAAACAAGGCTTAAGGAATTTGTGACAATCGACACGCGCAGCAGCACCGTGGTGATCACGATCTCTAAGATCAGCACGATGGCTGTCACGATCAGCCAGATTCTTGTTTTTTTGTTTTTTAATATCTTACTCAATGTTTTCTACAACCTCTTCCATAGAAAGTGACGCCTCTGCCGTGATCTTTAAGCAGTCGATGGAAGGCGCGCTTGCCATATTGCTGCGGTAAGTGTTCTCGCCTGCCACAAAAACAATCTCATTCTCGCCTGCCTTCAACTGGATCTCGCCGAGATTCTTCGTCTTGAAGTTCTCCTGATCGCTGGCATCTGTGCCGTTATCTGTTGTAAATTCCTCATAGGAAAGCGCTTCCCCGTTTACCGTCACCACAAGGCTCTCCGGATTCCATGTACAGTTTCCGAGCGTGTTTGAACCGAGCACCGCTTTTAAGGTCGCGGTCGTATCCACATCCGATGTGATCACGAATGTGATCGGGCTTTTTGTGCCGAGCTCTCCCACATAAAATCCGTTGCTCGCATTTGCATTTTCCTTTGCGAGACCGATGCCCGTAGGTGAACCGGACACTCCAAGTCCCTCCAGTCCTTCCAGCACCGTATATTCCGCTTCAAAAATAAATTCTGTTCCGGCTGCCTCTGCACCGCCGTCCGCCTCATTTGCGGTCTCGTTTCCGGCGTCGCCTTCTGCGCCGCTACCGCCTCCGCAGGCGGTCATAAATACCATGGTCGCTGTCATCATCAAAGCTGCTATCATTCTCTTTTTCATTCTGTTCTTCCTCCTGATTGTGCGAAACAGATGCACCTGCTTTTTGTACCGCAGCCGCATCTGTCACGCTTTTTGTTTCTTAGTATTTCTATTGTTTCTATATTTTATTATTTGGTAACCGTAAGCGGAAGCTCGATCGAAGCCGGCTCATAGCCTGTCGCCGCTGCCGTGATCTTGACGGTGTAGTCTCCGGCTTTCTTCGGTGTTCCACTGATCACGCCGGTCGCTGCGTCAAAAGACATTCCCTCCGGGAGTCCCTCTGCCGTATAAGTGATGGCTGAATACGGATAGTATGTATTCAAAACAGCCGTGTTCAGAGGCTCTGAGGTGTACTCCTCGCCAGTCTTAGCGCCTGCCAGCTCGATCGCAACATCCTCGCCGTCCACCTCAACCGTGTCTGTGTAGATTACCTTTGTGCCCTTTGGCAACTGCATTGCATTGCTGTTTGCCACCATGTAAAGGATCTGCTTTGCAGCCTCCTGCATACAGTGGATGGTGATGTTCTTATCCTCCTCATCCATCGCAAGGATCTCATCCACATCCAGATAGATACCGCCCTCAAGACCGTAAACTCTTGCATCCAGCATCATGTTTGAACCAGCCTTGACTAACTGGTACGCGTTGCAGGCATTGTATAATACGATGTCTGTCACGACTGCGCCGTCGAATCCCCACTCGCCGCGGGTGATCTGGTTCATCACGCCGTAGCTTCCTGCGCACCATGTCTTACCGATTCTGGTGAAGGATCCCATTGCAAAGGTAGCTTCGCCCTCTTCCACTGCCTTCTGAAAACCTTTCAGGTAAATCTCTCTTGCTGTCTGCTCTGTCATCCATGCGGACAATCCTTCCATTCCCGTACCGTTTCCGATCGCTCCGAAACGATAGGTCGAAGATCCGCCTCCATCGTTGTGGAATGCAAAATGCTTCAGTGTGATGTAGCATCCCTTTGTCTTTGCACCGAGAGATACGTTCGCTGCCAGACTTCCTGTCAGGAATGGATCTTCGGAATAGTACTCGGAGAAACGGCTGTCAAACGGTGAGCGGTGAATGTTCATACCCGGCGCATACCATCCGGTATAGCTGTATACCATTCCACCCTCTGCAGTGCTGTTGCCCCACAGACCCTGCTCGCCGATCACTTCACCCATCCGGTAGAGAAGATCCTCGTTGAAGGTGGACGCGATCATCGGCTCGGAGCTAAAGTAATTGTATCTGTCATTTGTATCCGTGTAATTTCCTGTCCAGCCCTTCGGACCGTCTGTGTCACGGGAATACGGTTTTCCGATATACGGGATGCCAATGGAATTAAATCCGCCCACATTGACCAGTTCTGTCAGCTCCTCTAAGGTAAGCTGCTCCACCAGCTCCTGGTATCTCTCATCGTCCGCATCCGCGCCGATCAGATCGGATAACACGATGGAATACTGGTCGGAGGTACGGTTTGCCGCGTCTGTCTCATAGACCGGCGTTCCGATCTCTTCCGCGTCATAATAAGCGTTGAACGCCTCATTGTCGTAATCCCATGTCGCGTACTCTTCCGCGGAAATCTCTTTTACCGTCTCAAAGCCATCCGGCATTGTTCCTTCAAAGTCGCTGCGGGATAAAGCGGTATAGCCTTCGTTTGCAAATCCTTCCGTCACATCATCCAGGGCGTTTGTGATCTCTTCACCTGTAACTGCCTCATTGCAGAGTTCCTTTTCTGCAACCGTGTAATTGAAGTCCACGTCGTTTTCACCCATGCCATAATGGGAGTTTGCCGCGATCTTCACATTGTAAGTACCCGCATCCAGAACATAAGTCTTGTCCGTCACATTGTCGTAGGAAGCCATGTCGGAAACGTCGATGGATACCTGCACGGTCTCGCTTGCGCCCGGCTCAAGTACGTCCGTCTTTGCATAATCGCCGAGAACCACATAGGATTTTTCGATCACTGTGTCATTTCCGGTCTCCTCCGTTCCGTAAGGAGCCGTGTAGTAAAGCTGTACGACGTCTTTTCCGGCGATATTGCCGTTGTTCGTCACCTTTACATCGAAGGTCAGCACATCCTCACCGGTCACAGAAGTATCTGCCGCTGTCGCAGGCGTTACTTCCCATGTGAAGTCCGTGTAGGAAAGACCGTAGCCGAACGGATAGTTTACATTTTCATTCCACCATGCATCCTCCGCGCCGGTCTTGTTTTCCTCGTGGCTTCTGGTCTCGTAATATCTGTAACCGACGTAAATGCCTTCCTCATAGCCAACCGACCATGTGTTGACCAGCTCGCCGTCAACACTGTACTGGGTGTATCCGGTCATTGTACCATTGCCGTCTTTGCCCTGCGCGGTCTCGCTTGTCGTGGTGTTGAAAATGGTGTAGGACGGATTCTCTGTAAAATCCACTGCCCATGTGTCAACCGTTCTTCCGGAAGGATTTACCTCTCCTGTCAGCACCTTTCCCAACGCCTCCAGTCCGTTGTCACCCGGCTCACCGATGTTCAAAACGGCGTCCACCGCCTCGTTTCTCTGGATCTCCGCTATTTCGAGAGGTGTACAACTGTTTACGAGAACAACCACCTTGTCAAAGTTCTCCGCCGCATAGTCGATCAGATCGTACTGTACCGCATCAAGCTGCAATGCATGGGTTCTTCCACCCTCTGCGATCTCGCCTGTACCGCGGGAGAGAACGACAAATGCTGCATCGCCGTATTCTTCCAGAGACGTTTTCCACTCGTCTGTCTGGGAAGCCTCCGCAAAATCATCTGCAACCAGAAGGTCGGACGTTTTCTTCGTAACATTTCCGCTCTCATCCGCCTCGGCTCCTTCCACTTCCTCCGACGCCCACTGTGTGTAGGAGTCAATCACTGTCTGGTTCAGTGCAAATCCTGCATCCTCCATGCTGGAAATGATGGTCGCCTGCGCGATGGCAGAACCCGCCGAAGCGTCGACCACATTGTGGCTTGCGCCCGCGTTCGGGGCGATCGCCGCATAGCCGAGAAGCGTCACTTTCGCGCCGCTCGCAAGCGGAAGCGCCTCGCCTTCATTCTTAAAAAGGATCATTCCCTCTTCCGCAATCTCCAGATTCAGGTCGAGACCTGCCTGCAGCGCCTCTTCCTTGCTCTTGTACGCAGACTCATACAGCACCGGTGTTTCCGGGGACGCTGCATCAGATGCTCCCTGATTTTCCGTGGAATCCACAGCCCCTGCGTCCTCTGCGCCGGTTCCGCAGGCTGTCAGACCAAGTGTAAGAACCCCTGACAGCATCAGAGCTGTCACTCCTTTTAACCTTTTCTTAATCATTTTTCCTCCTTTTGTCCCTCCTGTAATGTAATGTATTTGGATGATTAAGAATATACCACACTCCCGCGCTCTTCGGCGTAATTTGCGTAAACTGTTAAATTTTGCTCATAAACTGTTTGTGTATCTGTCTATCATTTACAATCACACGGATTGTATTTTGTGCACAATGCTCAACTTGTGTTTCCAAATCCAAAATGCTACAATGAAAACATTCCATAAAAAACAGAAAAAGGAGAATTGTATGTTGGAATTTAAGTACGATACACAGTTGTTGATTGAGGGAACAAATCTCAACGAAGATGCCATCAATGATTATTTTACCAGATATTTAAACGGCGACTGTCTGCTGGCAGTCGGCGATGAAGAACTGATTAAAATTCATTTCCATACCAATGAACCGTGGAAAGTATTGGAATACTGCGCCTCTCTTGGAGAAATTTATGATATCGTCGTCGAGGATATGGACAGGCAGTCCCGCGGTCTGCAGGGCTAATGTTCTGCTTATTTGAAAAAGAAAGGACACAAGCGATGGAAATCGAACGCAAATACCTGATCCGGGAACTGCCGGAGCACTTAGAACAGTACCCTTGTCGTCAGATTGAACAGGGATATTTAAACACAAACCCCGTCGTGCGCATCCGCCGCACCGACGAAGAGTACACTTTAACCTACAAGGGAGAGGGCTTTATGGTGCGCGAGGAGTACAACCTCCCGCTGAACCGGGAAGCTTTTTTGCATCTGCGCGAAAAGATCGACGGGATTCTCATAAAGAAACGCAGGTATCTGATCCCACTCGGAACATATACCATTGAGCTGGATGTCTTTGAGGGAGAGCTTGCACCTCTGCTGCTCGCCGAGGTGGAATTTGAGACCGAGGACCAGGCAAACGCATTTGTCCCTCCGGCATGGTTTGGCGAGGACGTCACATTTTCCTCCGCCTACCACAACAGCACGCTGAGCAGGAAAACGCTATGAGAAAAGTAATTTGCGTGGGTGTATGACGATCTGACAAGCTATGTCCTCACGCACCGGACACCGAGGGCAATGTAGTCCATTACGGTTACATTGAGAAATTTATCGAAAATCTCGGAGAAAAATACAACATCCGTGAAATTGCCTTTGACTGTTGGGGTGCTGTCCAGATGGTGCAATCCGCTGTGGTAATTCCAATAGTGCTTCGGTCTATGATGACCGTGGCATTTTGTTTATATAATTTCAGAATAATTTCCCTTAAAAGTGCAATACTATTAAGGGAATTACCCCTTAGTTTATTGACTTTTCCCTTATTTTCTGCCATAATTTAAGGGAATAACTTAGAGGTGAGGTTATGAGAACTTTTAATTATTCTGAAATTAAGAATCAAAAATGGGATTCAGATATCCTTGGTCTGATTGCAGCAATATATAAAGAAGCCGGAAAACAGGAAATGTATCTGAAACAGCGACCGGAAGAACTTGAGAAACTTGTTGAGATTGCAAAGGTTCAAAGTACCGAAGCATCAAACGCTATTGAAGGCATTGTAACAACAAGCACCCGTATCAAGCAGTTGGTGGAAGAAAAAACAACACCAAAAAACCGTGATGAACAGGAAATTGCAGGTTACCGTGATGTATTGAACATTATTCACGAAAGTTTTGATGCGATTCCGATTTCGCAGAATTATATCTTGCAGCTTCATAAAATTCTGTATAGCCATATGAATAATCCTATGGCAGGCAGAACGAAAAGTGTACAGAACTATATCAGTACGACTTACCCGGATGGTCATGTGGAGACCTTATTTACTCCGCTTGCTCCTTATGCAACACCGGAAGCATTGGATAGAATCTGTGAGGAATACAATCGTGTTATTGGAAATATGGAAGTCGAACCGCTGATTGCGATTCCGGTATTTATCCATGATTTTCTGTGTATCCATCCTTTTAATGATGGCAATGGCAGAATGAGTCGATTGCTTACAACATTATTGTTATATCGAAACGGCTTTTATGTTGGAAAGTATATTTCCCTTGAAGCCAAAATTGTCAAAGACAAAGACCTCTATTATGAGGCACTCGGTCAGGCACAAAACGGATGGCATGAAGGTAACGAGGATGCAGTTCCGTTTATTAAATATCTGCTTGGAACTGTTCTTTCAGCCTACAAGGATTTTGAAGACCGCTTTGCGTTGGTAGAAACAAAACTGCCTGCTTTGGAAACAGTAAGACGTGCCACAATGAATAAAATAGGTCGTTTTACCAAGCAGGACATTCGTGAACTTTGTCCGTCTCTCAGTATAAGTTCCATTGAAGGTGCCCTCCGTAAATTGGTCGCATCCGGTGAACTGAAACGAGAAGGCTCTGGGAAGAACATCTGCTATTATAGATTGAAGTGATTCCCTCAAGCAAACATTTATTGCCTTAAAAATGACAGCAAATTAAGGGAATGGTCATATCGATAAGGTTAAGCATCTATCGAAATGTGACAGGTGATTTTTTTGTGCCCTTTTATCAAGAAGGGAGTGATTTTTATGGGTATTTTATCCTGCATATTCAAAGCAAGAGATAAGACCGAAAACAGAACGGCGGGCAGTTCCTATACCTTTTATATGGGTGGCTCGACTTCCGGCAAGAATGTAACGGAACGCTCTGCCATGCAGATGACGGCAGTGTATCACGGAAGTCAGATATGCGCACAGATGAATGTTCTGCGCATCTCCTTTGTTCGCCGGAGAGACAGTCGCCGTGGCGCTTGATCTGCCAGTGTAAACTACATACAAATTCGTCGGAGATAAGGACATATTTCACGGACTTTTGCGCAGCTCTTACAAGGGTTTCCGAACAAAACATAATCGCAACGACCGAATGTCTGAGATTCATTCTGCGCTCTTTTCAATGGCAGAATGAATCGAGTTTCGGCGCTGCGATTTTATTATGTCTGTTTGGATGCCCTTTTAGAGCTGCTAAAAAGTCTGTGTTATGTCCTGCTCCGGCGAATTTATGTGCAAGCTTTTCACTGGCAGATCAAAGCACCCGAATATCCTCTCTCCCCAACTCAAACTCACCCCTGCTTCTGCACCGGGATCCCTCGTCTCTTGGCGTACCCCGTCAGGATCATCGTCAGAGCGCCATCACCGGTTACATTGCACGCCGTTCCAAAGCTGTCCTGCAATGCAAAGATCGTCAGCATCAGCGCTGTTCCTGTCTCATCAAAGCCCAGCACTCCGGTGATCAGTCCGAGCGACGCCATGACCGTTCCTCCCGGCACACCCGGCGCACCGATGGCAAAAACACCGAGCAGCGCACAAAACAGCAGCATATCCGGCAGGGAAGGCATCTTCCCGTATAGGATCTGCGAGACCGTCATGACAAAAAATACCTCGGTCAGCACGGAACCGCACAGATGGATATTCGCAAACAGCGGAATTCCAAAGTCCACCATGTCGTCCCGTAGGGGCGGCTCTGATTTTCTGGCACAGCGCAGAGCCACTGCAAGCGTCGCCGCCGAGGACATCGTCCCCACCGCCGTCAGATATGCCGGACCGTAATTTTTGATGACGGCGACCGGATTCTCCCCGGAATAAAGCCCGCCGATCAGATAGAGCAGCGCAAGCCAGAGATAGTGTCCGATCATGACGATAACAATGATTTTTAAGAATACCGGAAGCTGTTTCGTGATCGTGCCCTCATACGCCAGCCCGCAGAAGGTCAGCGCGATAAACACCGGAAGGATCGAGATCACAAGCTTCGTCACGACAGAGAGCACGATCTCCTGAAATTCCTCCAAAAGCTTTGTGACCGTCTCCGCCTTCGTCCATGCCGCCGCCAGTCCGACCAGGATCGAGAACACAAGCGCGCTCATCACCGGCATGATCTGCGGAATATCGAGCTGAAACACGATCTCCGGCAGTTCCTTTAAGCCTTCCATCTCCGAGACGATCGAAAGTCGCGGGATCAGTGCAAAGCCTGCGGTCATCGCAAAAAGCGCGGCACCGACCGAGGAAATGTACGCACTTCCCACCGCCACCCCGAGCAGCTTTGACGCATGGCTTCCAAGCTTTGTGATGGACGGCGCGATAAAACCGATAATGATGAGTGGCACACAGAATAAAATGATCTGGTTCATGACATATTTCAATGTCACGACAACCTCCATATAAGCCTCCGCAAACGGAAGCAGTCCAAACAAAATACCGACTCCGACACCAATTGCCAGTTTAAACGGTAAGCTGCGAAATAACTGTTTCATTTTTCTCTCCTGATTTCTAATAAATTATACAGTGTCGGGCAAAAGTGAAATTCCTCCATCAGACGCTCCACTTCTTCCAGATATCTGCGCCGCGCCGCAGGCGGCACGATCTCTTTCGCATTTCCCGCAGCGCCGCCCTTTCGCACTGCCCGGATCAAAATATTTTTTGGCGTATGCGCAAAATCCACGAACTCCAGAAGCTGCGTTTTATAGCCGCAGTACTCCAGCAGATTCGCGCGGATGGCGTCCGTCGCGAGCGCCGAAAACCGCTCCTTTATGATGCCATAGCGCGTCAGCAGCGAGAGCTGCTCCGCCTTGATCTGGCTGTTTAGCTCATGCTGACAGCAGGGGACGGAAAAAATCATTTTCGCATTCCACCGGATGGCGTGAAAGAGCGCATAATCCGTCGCGGTGTCGCAGGCGTGCAGCGTCACGACCATATCCACCGGAAAATCCGCCTGATAGCCCTTGATATCGCCCACCTCAAAATGAAGGTTCTCATAGCCGTACTTTTCTGCCGCCGCGTTGCAGCCACGGATCACATCTTCCTTCAAGTCCAGACCCACGATATGCACATTGCGCCCTCTCAGCTCTGTAAAATAATAGTACAGCACAAAGGTCAGGTATGATTTTCCACAGCCGAAATCAATGATGTGCAGCGTCTCCTCCTGCCCGTCGCGGACAGCGTCGTCAACCATCTCCAGAAAACGGTTGATCTGACGGAACTTATCGTACATGGAGGCGACAACCTTTCCCTCCGCCATAAAAATCCCCATATCCACAAGCGGGGCAACCACCGTCCCCTCCTCGATCAGATATTTCTTTTTCCGGTTGTGCGCTGCAGCATTTGCAGCGGCAACATTTGCAGCGGCATTTGCTGCCGCTGGCTTCTCCCCGGTCTTTTTTCGCTTGTAGGCAGCATTTCCCTTTTTCGAGCACAGAAACATATGCTCATACGCACCGTCCCACGCGTTAACCTGAAGATAGTTTCCCACAACCGTCTCCGATAAATACGCCAAAAGTTCCGCTGTGTCAATATTCCGGTGAAACACCTGCTTTTGCGTGTAGGCTGCCGCCTGATAATAGCGATCCTTTTTCTCCACCACGATCCTGCGGTATTTTTCCTGCGCCGACGTGGGCTTGCTGATAATGATCTTATAAGGCTCTGCCTGCGCAATTTTCTCTAAAATTTCAATCTGTCCGTTCATCTGTCTCTCACTTTCCGTCCCATCGGTCAGCGCAGACGGTCAGTCTCATAGCGCTGCTTTGTTTTTAGACAGAGCTTGAGCTGCTCGTAACGCTTCTGCACGTCCCCGTCCGGGATCACCACGTCCACCGCGACCGCCATGTTGTTGATCAGTGAATCGTCGATCTCGTCGCGCATGGAGACGAGGATCTGGTATTTCTCCTCCACATCGTTCGCGTCCAGAAATGCCAGAAGCTTTGGATTCACGCCCGTTTCCATCTCTCCGGGCTCCACGGAGTTTGCGCTCACTTTCACTGCCTCATCGTCATCCACCAGATGTTCCACCCGCTCAAAGCGGTACTTCTGCGCCGCCTGCGGATATTTCACATGATCCACCTCGCTGACAAACATATCCAGCGGTCTGGCGTAAATCCCGTAATCTCCGTACAGCGCCTGATAGACCACCAGCTTCTCACCCGTCTCCGAATGTGTCGCGACTGTCACGATCTGATATAATTTATTTTTAAAATGGCGGTAAAATTCCCCGCTTTTTGGTATTCTCTCCATTTTTAGTGTCCTTTCTTTCTAGTTTTGCAGCATCTCGTAACGGTTTAGCAGCTCCGCACCCTCGCCGATAAAATCGCGCTCAAATCTCAGATCTGCCTGATACCCCGTGATCATCAGATCACTGACCTGCTGCATCAGCTCGCTGGAAGGGGCAGCATACGGCTGCACGGTCATCCGCAAGCGGTCATTGAGATTCTCTACTGGACGTGCCTTTGGTATACTCTGCACCGGAGGCACCTGCTGCACCGGGCGCTGACGCGGCTGCATCTGCTGGCGTGGTGGCTGCATCTGTTGACCTGGCTGCCTATATGACTGCGACTGCATCTGCTGGCGCGGCTGTCTATACTGCGGCTGCATCTGCTGACCCGGCTGTCTATATGACTGTGACTGCCGATAGGACGGCTGCGAGTTCCCTCTCTGCGTATAGGATCCCTGCGCCGGGTGCGACTGATAAGTCCGCTGACGCTTCTGCTGCCTCCCCGACGACTTCTTCGCACTCAGAACGATCGCAAGCACAATGATGATCCAGATAATAACTACTCCCATAAACGACTCCTCCTTCTATGTCAAAATTCCGTTTCGATCCGGTGGATTGCTATGTACAAAAAGTTATATCCATATTATAATGTTTTGATATACGATGTACAACCGGAATTTTTATTCGGAGGTTTAAAACATATCATGTTACTGAAAAAAATCAAAAATCTTTCCGGAATGCAGCTCATTGCCCTCGGGTTTCTTCTTCTGATCCTATGCGGCGCACTGCTTTTGATGCTTCCCATCTCCTCGCGGGACGGAACCGTCACCCCGTTTACCACCGCACTCTTTACAGCGACAAGTGCGACCTGCGTGACCGGGCTGATTCTTGTAGACACTTACACCCACTGGTCCGTCTTCGGGCAGATCATCCTGCTCTGTCTGATCCAGATCGGCGGACTCGGCTTCATCACTATGGGCACCGCCGTCTCCATGATGCTCCGCCGCAAGATCGGACTCAAGCAGCGCGGCTGGATCCGGGAGAGTTTCAATGTCCTCGACATCGGCGGCGTGGTACGGCTGATCCGTCTCGTCCTAAAAGGAACACTCCTTTTCGAGGGAATCGGCGCGATCATTCTCGCCATCCGCTTTTTCCCGCGCATGGGCTTATTGCAGAGCATTTACTATGGCATTTTCCATTCCGTCTCCGCCTTCTGCAACGCGGGCTTTGACCTGATGGGACGCTACGAACCGTATTCTTCCCTCACCGCCTACTACGACGATCCGGTTGTCTGTTTTACCGTCTGTGGGCTGATCCTGATCGGCGGCATCGGTTTTATTGTCTGGAGCGATATTGCAAAGCACAAATGGCATTTTCGAAAATATGCCCTCCAGACCAAGATGGTTTTGAGTGCGACCGCCCTTCTGGTGTTCGGCGGCGCGCTGCTTTTCTATCTGATCGAGGGAAACCGCCTGTATGACGGAATGAGCCCGGTTGGAAAAGTGTGCAGTTCCATTTTCAGCGCGGTTTCCCCGCGTACCGCAGGCTTTAACACAACAGATGTCGGCGGTCTCTCCGAGGGCGGCAAGCTGCTCACCATCATCCTGATGTTTATCGGCGGCGGCTCGGGCTCCACGGCAGGCGGCGTGAAGATGGCGACCATTTTCGTTCTTCTGGTGCATCTGCGCTCGACGCTGACGCGCAGCATGGGCGCCAATATTTTCGGCAGACGCATCGACGATTCCACAGTCACAAAGGCATCCGCACTGCTGTGCACCTACCTTTTTTTCACGCTCACGGCAACATTTGCCATTTGCAGTATGCAGGATTTCGCCATCGGCGACGCGATGTTTGAGGTCGTCTCCGCCATCTGTACCGTCGGCATGAGCGTCGGGATCACCGGGGATTTAAATCTCGCCTCGCAGTTGATCATCATATTTCTGATGTATATCGGGCGGCTCGGAAGCCTGTCATTCGCACTTTCGTTTACCGACCACAAAAAAACGGCGCACGTCATGCAGCCGGTCGAACGGATCAATATTGGTTAATGAAAAGGAGTATTGGGTATGAAATCAATTTTAATTATTGGACTTGGACGCTTCGGAACACATCTCTGCAAGGATCTGTCGCGTCTCAACAATGAGATCATGATCGTCGATCAGGACGAGAGCCGTCTGGAGGATCTCCTCCCGCTTGTCGTCAGCGCCAAGATCGGGGACTGCACCAATGAAAAGGTACTGAAAAGTCTCGGCATCGGCAACTTTGACGTCTGCTTTGTCTGCATCGGCAACAACTTTCAGAGCAGCCTTGAGGTCACAAGCCAGCTCAAGGAACTCGGCGCAAAGTACGTGGTCAGCAAGGCAAACCGCGACATCCACGCGAAGTTCCTGCTCCGCAACGGCGCGGACGAGGTGGTCTACCCTGACTCTGACATCGCCGAGAAGATCGCCGTCCGTTTCTCCGCCAACCAGGTGTTTGACTACACGGAGCTCGGAAACGGCTACTCCATCTATGAGATCGCACCGCTTCCCGGATGGATCGGAAAGACCGTAAAAGAGGTCAACTTCCGTGCCGTCTACAACGCCAACATTATCGGCGTCAAGGCAGACGGCAGCATGAAGCTGACCCCCGGACCGGACTATGTATTTCAGCAGGATGAGCATCTGATGATCCTCGGACACCAGAGCGACGTCGAGGAGATCGTCAAAAAGCTCTAGTTTTCTGTCGGGATATATTTTTGTAACAGTTCCTGCATACGTTCCAGTGCACCACTCCGGCTGCACTGCTCCATCAGCGCATCCAGCAAATGCTCCTTCCAGTACCGGAGCACAAACTGGTTGCGCTGTTCGTTTTCCATATCCCGCAGGGTATCCCTGCCCTCTCTCGTGCAGTAATAGCCGAGCGCCAGAAAATCCGGCGCCTCCCATCCCACCGTATCGTCAAGCACCGCCTTCACATTCTCAAGCTCACTGCGCAGCATCACCCGCTCCATCCCCGGGGTCTGCTCGCCATAGTTCGCCGACAGACGCTTCAGGCTTGCAAACGTTGACCGGAAGTCCAGATCATCCTCCCGGATCGCACAGTCATGATAAACCTGCTCCAGTTCTCCCATCAGCGTATGTAAGCTGCGCTGCACCTCCGCCGCAGGTGTCTCCGCCATACAGTCAAGCAGACGCACGATGGATGCCTGCGCCTCCCCAAGATGCGCCCGCGCCCTGGCATAATCCTCTGCGAGCTGCGCGCCAAGCTCGATCGCTGCCCCGAGCTCCTTCATATCCGCCGCAAGCTTCGCCTTGTCCCCTCCTGCGCCCGCAAGGATCTGCTTTTGCAGCTCCTTTAATTCGTTTTTTAAATCCTTTGATTTTCTGCGCGCAGCAGCCCTCTCTGCAAATCCCATAACCTTCTCTTTTCCTCCCGCTTTTCTGCTGAATCCCGTCTCCGAAAGGCTTAGCATTATTAGTATATCATTCTGCATATAGGAAAAACAAGACCTACAATTCTATCACTCCGTCAAAACGTTCCAGATTCTTCTTGTCCCAGTTATGTGTGATCACAATCACTGTCTTCCCCTGAATATCCATGATATATTTTTCGATGCGTTCCGCCAGAACCGGATCAAGACCACTGGTCGGCTCATCAAAAATATAAACCTCCGGATCCCGCAAAAGCGCTCGTGCGATCGAAATTCTCTGTTTTTCTCCACCGGAGACTGCCGCTCCCATATCCCCCACCTCAGCTTTCTTTAGAATCTCGTCGGATAATCCGACACGGATACCCATGTCATAAGCAGCTTTCTCCTCCGAAAACAACGCAATATTTTCCATCACGCTCCCGGAAAAAAGAAACACACTCTGCGGCACATAAAGAATATACTTTAAGAGACTGTCCCTCCGAATGGATGCAATCTCCTGCGTCCCAATGCGTATACTCCCGCATGACGGTGTAAGAAACCTTGTCAAAGCCTTTGCAATAGACGTCTTTCCGATACCCGAACTTCCAATAACCGCATATTTCTTTCCCTTCTCAAAGGTGTAACTGAAATGCTCAAACAAAACTCTCTCACCATACGAAAGCGCAACATTCTCAAATACAAGATCGCCTCCACAGCAGTCCTCTGTCGCCATATCACCCTCAAGTTCCAACACCTGCTCGAATTTCTGCCTGATCGTCTTTGTCGATCTCAGACTTGCAATCTGGCTGTTCATCACATGAAACGGCGAAAAAATAAAATTCAAAAGCTGTGTGGAGGTGATGAGCACGCCAATTTCCAAATGATCGGTGACAATAAAATACGTCGCTGCGATCATACAGACAATATGTGCAATCATCCCAACGCTTTTTGAAACCGCCATCCCTCCAAGGTGGGTGACCTCATTTTCCATACGTGCCCGCTCCATCTTTTTATCTTCGCACTCCATTTTTTCAAAAAAGGTTCTCCCCTTCTGAAAAAAGATGATCGTATCTAACCCTTGTATCAATTCTTTCATTACAGACACATAGCGCTCTGCACTCTGTGAATAATCTGCGCGCACTTTCGCCATATGCTTTTTTAATAAATGCAGGACAAGCGGGGGCAGTGACGAGACAAGCATAAAAATCACAAAGATTTTGACACTGACGAACATTAACGCGGCTACACTGCATAAAATTTCAACGGCATAACCGACAATCGTGCCCAACACGGAAAAATAGTCTCTGTACACCGTATCTACATCCCCCTGAAGGAGATTCATGAAATAGGATTCCCCCATCTCATGAATCTCCTTTTGTTCACAGTCCAGCACTTTCCCGTAAATATCCTGTTTTAATTCTGTCACGCATTTTTTTGCAAAAAGCTTGCGCGTATACACTGCAAAAAGCTGAAATAGCAGGATCATTAGCAGACAGATCACTGCTATCCCGCCCTGCCGGCACAGATAAGTAAGATTCTTGCTCACCGCCGCGTTGGAAAGATTCCCCATCGCAAAAGCCAGAATAATATTCACTCCCGCCTCTGCCAGTGCAAAAAATATACTAAGACCAAGTACTCCTATATGATGTCTGATATACCGTTTCATCACGTCTCCTTTGTTCTAACACCCGTTCACAAAAACCCCCGGACGAGGCTTTCGCCTCACATCCGGGGGATTCTTACAATATACGCCGCTATGGAAGATGCCGCAGGAAAAAGAACCAGATTACCAAAGCGAAGAAGCCCAGTACAAAGAGCACTGCCGGAATAAACACGATAAATGCTGCAAGGATCATCGCCAGACGATCCTTCTTCTCCAGCTCAACGCCTTCCTCCTCCATACGCTTCTGCAATTCGTCCTCTGCCACATCGACATCAACGACTCTCTTTATTTTCTTTTCAAACAGCATCGCATCCCTCGCTACGCTTAAGCTTCAAGCGGATAATGACAAGCCACAAAGTGTCCGTTTCCCTTGTCCTCCAGCACCGGAGTCTCGCACTTGCACTTCTCCTGACACTGGTAACATCTGGTGTGGAACTTACAGCCCGACGGCGGGTTCACGGGGCTTGGAATATCGCCCTCGAGAAGAATACGCTCGCGCTTGTCGTTCGCATCCGTGGTCGGGATCGCTGAGAGCAATGCCTTCGTATACGGATGCAGCGTGCGCGCAAACAGTTCCTCGGTCGGCGCGATCTCCACCATGTTGCCCAGGTACATAACGCCGATACGGTCGCTGATGTACTTGACAACGCTGAGGTCGTGCGTGATGAACAGATACGTCAGATGCTCCTGCTCCTTGAGGTCGGACAGCAGATTTAAGATCTGCGACTGGATCGACACGTCAAGCGCCGACACCGCCTCGTCACACACCACGAAACGCGGATTTAATGCAAGACTTCGTGCGATACCGATACGCTGACGCTGACCGCCTGAAAACTGGTGCGGATAACGCCCGTACATATAGGAATCCAGACCACACTTCTTCATCACGTCCATGACGTAATCGCGCAGCGCCGGATCACCTTTCTTAAACTTTCCGTGCGCCACCAGACCCTCGCCGATGATCTGTCCGGCTGTCATACGCGGATTTAAAGAAGAGTACGGATCCTGGAAGATCAACTGCAGATCCTTGCGCAGCTCCCGCATCTGCTCTGCCGGCAGCTCCTTTAAGTTGATCATCTGACCGTCTTTTTCGTATAAGATCTCACCGTCTGTCTGTGGGTAGAGCTGAAGGATCGTTCTTCCAAATGTAGACTTACCACAGCCGGATTCTCCTACCAGCCCCAACGTCTCACCCTCGTAAATGTCAATGGAAATTCCGTCGTTTGCCTTTACATACTTCTGCTCCTCACGGAATCCCGTCTTCTTGATTGGGAAATACTGCTTCTCATCGCGGATGCTAAGCAGCACCTTTTTATTTTCTGTCTGCATTTTTACTTCTCACCGCCTTCTCTGCATAGAAACATCTCACCTGATGCTTCGGCTCTACTTCAACCAACTCCGGTTCCTCCTCCAGACATCTCTGCTGGCAGTATTTGCATCGCGGCGCAAACTTGCACCCTTTCGGCAGATACAGAGGATTCGGCACTGATCCCGGAATCGGGTCCAGCTTCTCGCCCTTTGGCGTATCGAGGCGCGGAATCGAAGTCATCAGTCCCTCCGTGTACGGATGGGAATAATCGTCTCCCTCAAAAATGGTTTTTGCCTCCGCCATCTCCACAACCTGACCGCAGTACATGACTGCGACCTTGTCCGCCATCTCATTGATCACGCCGAGGTCATGTGTGATGAAAAGGATCGAGGTGCCAAGCTTCTCTTTCATATCATTCATCAGCTTAAGGATCTGCGCCTGGATCGTAACGTCAAGCGCAGTCGTCGGCTCATCCGCGATCAAAAGCTTTGGCTTGCAGGCAAGCGCCATCGCGATCATCACACGCTGACGCATACCGCCCGACAACTGGAACGGATACTGCTTTACCACACGCTCCGGGTTCGGGATCTTCACCTCGGCAAGCATACGGACCGCCTCCTCCGACGCCTGTTTCTTGTTCATGCCCTGATGGATGCGGAATACCTCGCCGATCTGTTTCTCCACGGTAAACACCGGATTTAAGGAGGTCATCGGCTCCTGGAAGATCACGGAAATCTCATTTCCGCGAATCTCATACATCTCTTTGTCCGAGCAGTTGATGACGTCTCTGCCGTTAAAGGTCACATTGCCGCTGTCGATATAGCCGTTTCCATCCAGAAGTCTTATGATACTCATGGCGGAAACGCTCTTGCCGCTTCCACTCTCGCCTACGATTCCCAATGTTTCTCCTGCTTCCAGGGAGTAGGTCACATCGTTGACGGCTTTTACAGTGCCACGCTTTGTCTTAAAAAACGTATGCAGGTGTTCTACTTCAAGTAAACTCATCTGTTTTTCCTACCTTTCCTTGGACTTCGGATCAACGGCATCGCGAAGACCGTCTCCAATACAGTTGATACTGATGACACTGATCGCCAGGATCACTGCCGGGTATACCCACCGCCACCAGTACTGTTCAATTACCGTCGCACTACGTGCGCCGTTTAACATATTGCCCCATGTAGCGTTCGGCTCCGACACACCAAATCCGATAAAGGACAGGGAAGACTCCGTCAGCATACAGGTTGCAAAACTTAAGGTTGCATTTACAATGATAACCGTAATCACGTTCGGCAGAATATGGCGGAAAATAATTCCGGCTTCCTTTACGCCGAGCGCCTTTGCCGCTGTGACAAACTCCTGCTCACGCTCTGCCAGCACGCTGCCTCGCACGAGACGCGCAAGACCCGTCCATGACAGTAATCCCAGGATCACCATGATCATAATGATCCTCTGCGTCTCGGAAATCTTATTTCCAATGATCGCGGACAAAATGATCGCAAACGGCAGGAATGGCATGGAATTGACAATCTCCGTCAGACGCATTAGCAGGTTGTCAATCTTGCCGCCCTTGTAACCGGAGATACCGCCGATCACAACACCGATGATCGTGGAAATGATAACGGCGATCGCTCCGACTGTCATCGTCATACGTCCGCCCTTTAACAGTCGGCGGAAAATATCTCGTCCGAAATCGTCCGTTCCCATCAGGTATCCGTCGAGACCCCAGCTCTCCACATCGCCAGACTCTGTAATAATGTAATTGCCGTAATACCCTGAGGTGAGCTGTCTGATCTCACCGTCCACCTGCGGCACCTTGGTCTGTCCAAAGGTATCGTCGCCCCATGATACGAGTGAACCGTCCTTTAACACTGCCACATAATGGAAACGTCCGCCCTCAATCGAAGCAACCTGTCCCTGGATCTCCTCCGGGAAGTTCTGCGTACCCTTGATGTTATTTCCCCATGTGTGGATTTTGCCGTCATCCGTAACAGCAACAGCGCTCTCGTCGCTGACTGCGATATCCACCACGTGTCCCTGGATCTCCTCCGGAATGGTTGTGTATGCGTTGGTCTTTCCCGTCAGGGCAGCGACCTTTCCGTCCTTCGTCCGAACCATAACGATATCCGTGTTGGCTGCAAACTCCTCAATATTTCCCTGCACGCCCTCCGGGAAACGAAGGTCGATCAGGTAGGTATTTCCCCAGTTATAAAGCTCGCCGTCCTCCGTCAGCGCGAGAGAGATCTGGTAGCCTGCATAGACTTCTTTTACATTTGCGCCCATACGCAACTCCATCGGGATCGAGCCAAGACCCATACGGTCATTGCCCCATGTCACGACCTCGCCATCCTCCGTCAGCGCCACGATGTGGTTGAGACCTGCGGAAACCTGTGTCAGCTTGCCCATATCTGCCGGAAGCTTCTTTAACTTGTCCGTCGGGAAGCTTCCCCACTCATAAACATTTCCCTCTTCATCAATACCTACGGAAAACGTACTTCCGATGCTGATCTGTTTTGCATTTCCCTGAAGACTCTTCGGGACCTCCAGCATACCAAATCCCGGCGCTACGTTCGCCTGTGTGACGTCCTGAAAATACATATCGACCGGCATAAAAAACGGTATGATAATGCAGCATAAAAAGATAAATACAAAGCCGATCACTCCCGCCATTGCCACCTTATCCTGTATAAAGCTGCGGAACACCATCTGTATCGGCGTCAGTACCTCTTCCTGCTCCTCTGTCATCGCTCCGCCGAGAAACATCTTCTTTGTCGCAGTTCCCACTGTGGATTTCCTGCGCTTCTTCATATTCTTCTCTGCCATAGTTCCTCCTAGTCCTCTAAACGTACGCGTGGGTCAACCAGTGTATAGGCGATGTCCATCAGAACATTTCCTGCCAGAGACAGAATAACATAGAACATCTGCATTGCCAGTACCACCGAGAAGTCACGCTGATTCAATCCCGTGATCATCATCTTTCCAAGACCATCCCACAAGAAGATGGACTCAATTACGATCGAGCCACCGAACAGACTGATCAGCCACACGGTCGTAACCGTGACGATCGGGATGAGTGCGTTGCGGAACGCGTGCACATAAATAACAACCTTTTCCTTCAAACCTTTTGCGCGCGCTGTTTTTATATAGTCCATGCGGAGCGCCTCGATCATGGAAGCTCTGACGTAGCGCGCAATACTTCCGATTCCTCCGACAGACAAGACAAGCACCGGCAGAACCATATGCTTCGCCGAATCCAGAAATGCTTCCATTCCCGTTCCCGTAAAGCCGGCAGTTTTCACACCGCTGATCGGGAAGATCGGAAAACGGATCGCGAATACGTAGATTGCAAGCAAAGCTATGACAAAGCTCGGCACACTATATCCGACAATTGTGACAACCTGTACGATTTTATCAAAAACACCATTCTTCTTCACCGCCTGGGCGATTCCCAATGGCACCGCTATGATAAACACGATAAACATTGAAACTAAATTTAATGTGACTGTATTTCGCATCGGCACGCCGATGACTTCCTTTACCGGTCTGCGGTATTCTGTCGAATACCCAAAATCTCCCCGCAGCATATTGCCCATCCAGCGGACATACTGCACAGGTATCGGTTTGTCCAGACCAAGCGATTCCTTGATCGTATCATACTGCTGCTGCCATACCTCCGGCTTGACATTGTCCCCCATCATCATCCGGACAGGATCGCCGGGCAGCGACTTATAAATTCCAAACATTAAAATTGAAATGATAAAAAATACAAATACAATGTAAATCAATCTCTTAACAAGAAATTTTCCCTTGTGCATTTCCAAAGGCCCTCCTAATCCAGCCTGCCAGGCACTCGTTCTCCGTTTCCTGCGGCTGTTCGTGCCAACAGAAACATTACTTTTAGATACTTCTTCTCAAATAGGAAAATTCTGCCCGGAATACTCCGGGCAGAAATATACCCCTTTACCATTCAAAAGAACTGATGATGCAATCGGTCATTATTCGGTTACCCATGCCTCAACCAGTGCCTGTGACCAATCCCAGATAGCGGTTGACTCCCAGCCCTGAAGCTTCGGACTGAAGAAATCATGGTACTCGTCGGAGTACAGCGGAATGTTTGGCATCTTCTCATTCCATACCTTCTGGTAATTCTGCCAAGCGGTCAGCCATCCCTCCTTATCATCTGCCGGGATGCTCTTTAATGCAAGCGCTGCGTCTGCAAGCTCCTGATCCTGAATCCAGTTCTGGTTCAGAGTTCCAAGATACTGCTCATCCAGAGAATAGTAGTACCACGGAGAATGCTGTAAGGAGAATCCGGTTGCCAGATTGTACATATTGTAAACAGTCTCGCCTGCATGATCGACTGCATTCAGCATGGTCGGGAAATCTGTTGTGGTAGCCTGAAGCTCCATACCAGCCTCTGCCATCGCTTCCGGAAGCATTGTGCTCAGAAGCTCAGATACCGGGTTCGCCTCGGTGTTGCACCACTGGATCACAAGCGGCTTTAACTCGCCGTCAACCTCTTTGTAACGTGTGCCGTCGCCGTCCTTGTACTCGCCGCCTTCAGCGTTTAATGTCCAGCCGTCCTCTGCGAGGATCTGCTTTGCTGTCTCAATGTTCTTCTCATATGGATTTAAGTTCTCATCGATCCAGTCCTTGGACTCTGCGTACTCCCACTGGGACATACCGTACTCGCCGTGTACGATCGTCGCATAACCGCCACTGTACTGTCTTGCGAACTCGTTGCGGTCTAAGCAGTATGCGATCGCCTGACGAACACTCTCAGAGTCTGTCGGGAACTGTGAACAGTCAAACTGGATCTTTCCATATCCGTAACGGAAATATGTGTTTTTGTTTGCCGTACCTGCATCTACCAGATCAAGTCCTGCCTCAATCTCTGTACCACCGGAAATCTGGAATAACAAATCTACGGTGCCTGCCTGAAGCTCGTTGATCGATGTGTCTGCTGTGACAGTCTTGATGATGACCTTCTGGATCGAAGGCTTGATGCCGTTGATGTTGCCGGCATACTTGTCGTTTACCACGAAAGTACCCTGGCGGCTGGAAGCATCATAGTTTTCAAGTAAGTAAGGACCACATCCGATCTGCGGGTTGTAACGGTATCCTGTATCTGTATTGTTGATCGTCTCAAGAAGAACATCTGTGGTAAAATCACCGCTGATGCTTGCGCCTTCCTCAGACTCTACAATGTCACATCCCGGAGCGATAACTGCCATCGGTCTCGGTGTAACTGCTGCATATGCAAGATCATAGTGGTACGGAAGTTCATCTGCTGCAACTGTGACAGAGAATGTCAGATCGTCGATCAGATGCACACCCTTTAAGTTCTTGGTCGCACCGCTGTTGAACTCATCCCATCCGTCGATAAATGTATAATTGGTAGCCGCGTAGTTGTCAACACCCATCATCTCCGGTGAAGACTCTAACAGTGTAGCAAAGACATAATCCTTTGCCGTCACCGGTGTGCCGTCAGACCACAGAAGACCCTCGTTTAACTTGATGGTGTGTGTCTTGGTGCCATCCTCGTTCTCCACGCTCTGTAAATCGGCAACAACGGTCGGATCTGCCATCCACTCGCCGACCTTGTTTGTGCCAACTGTGGTATAGCCCATCAGCAATCCGGTACACACCTTGTAGTTTGTCGCACTGTTGTTGAAAACCGGATCATAGAAGTCCTGCTCAAGGTCTGTGATCGTACCGACTACCAACTGTCCCATCGGTGCGTCCGGTCTCTCGGATGCAACTGCTTCTGTGTCTGCGGACTCGGTAAACTCTACTGCGTTCGCATCATCTGCGTTGTTCGTAACTGCACCCTCGTCGCTGCCGCCGCAGGCTGCGAGTGATACAGTCATCGCTGCTGTAAGTAATACAGACAACAATTTCTTTTTCATAATACATCCTCCTTATAGAAATATTATACTGTGTCCCGCCACTCCATCGCTGTTTTATCACTTTATCATATTAAAGCATTTTTTTGCAATGAAAAGAGCGCCACATATTCTTATCTATGCTGCACTCTCACAAAAACACTTGTATGTTGCAGGCGCACAACATGGTTTTTATTATACATGGAACCCGAAATTTGTCAATAGTTATACTATGTTTTTCGGCGCTTCCGTGCTATACTTTTTTGGCATAGTTACTATAATTCCAGGGAAAGGATTGTTTCCATGATAACAAACGAAGATATTTTAAACATGAATTTTTATAAGAAAGAAAAGTTTACCGGAAGCTACCGCGGGATGCGATATCTCATCCGGAAGGATTCCGTACCGGAGGAGGACATCTTTTCCGCAACGGTCTGGCGCGGTCCGTACAACTATGACACGACGCCGGAGGAAGAAAAAACGACCTGCCGCTTTCCCTTCACACCGGAGGGAAAGCAGCAGGTCGTCGACTGGCTCAACGCCCAGTGGGAGAGCCGCAAGGGTGAGTGGGAAACGCGGTGAGTACGCTAGTGCTCCGCCATCTCAAACACAGTCTCCCCGCGCTCATTCTGTCCCGACGCCGTAAAAGCTGCCGTCTCTAAATCTGCGGAAAGCATGGCGGTGCATCCGTCTTTTTTCCATATAAAACGCATCCGGCTGCCCTCGTTTTCCACAGAGAGCGCAGCGTCAAAGCCAAACGCCGGAAACTCCTTACGGAAGCGCAGCAGCGTAAGCTGCTTTCTCACAACCCCGCGCGAAAGCCCGTCCGAGAGCGCCTCGCGGCTTAAGTTCGTCCGGTTGATCTCCTTGTGTCCGGCTGCGCCTGCGCGCGCGACCGCCTCCCTGTCGTTTTTCCCGGCGAACAGATCGAGATACCAGATCTGCGGTTTACCTGGCATAAAAAGCTGTAAGGCGCGCGCCAGAAGGAGCTTCCTGTCGTCCTCGCCGAGCGCGCTGTAATAGGTCGCGTTGACCTGGTAATACACATTTTTCTGGCCGTGCAGATCCTTGACCATGCCGCCCCGCGCGACGACCGTCTCGATCAGCGCCTCGATGCGCTCTGCGGGGATCATGCCCTTTAGATCGAGCAGCGGGATCCCGTCGTGGCAGCCCAGCATATTGACGGTGCGGATCTTCTTCTCCTGCAGTTCCTTCGCCCACGCCGCAAGCCTCGCCCCGTCTGCGCGCTCGAGTGCGTCGATCAGAAGTCCCGGCAGGAAAAAGTCGTAGGTCATGTAGCCCTTCCCTGCAATCTTTTCATAAATTTTTTCCTCATACGCCGCATGGATCTCCGGCAGGAGTGAAACCCCATACTGTGCCGCGAGCGCCTGCACTTTTTCCAGCAGCTCCCATGTTCCCGGCTCGTTCAAAAAGTTTTTCTCCCCCGGCTCCTTCGGCGCGTAGGCGAACGCATCGAGACGGACGATCTTCGCGCCGTAGGATGCGAGTGTCTGTAACGTCTCCTCATAGAACTCCCACACCTTCGGGGACTTGATGTTTAAGTCCATCTGTCCCAGATATTTTCTCCGGGATTCCATCAGTTCTGTCAACGCCGCACGGTATTCCTCACAGTCTCCGAGCGGGATCTCTGCCGGACGTTTCCCCGCGGCGATTCCCTGATTCATCTGCTGCGCCAGATATTTGGCCTCCCCGTACTGCACCGGAAGCGCCCGCATCAGATCCTGCGCGTCCACCTCCGGATAGCGCACCTCCTGATAAAAGGTGTTCCAGTACGGCACATTTTTTCCGTCCGGGAAACGCACCATCAGGATGGGAAGTCCCGGCTTGCGGAAAAACATATCCGCGATCAGCCCCGGATCAGGCTGTATATAGCCCTCCTCCGTCATCGTCCCATGACCTTCCCAAAAACGGTTCCAGTCGATGAAGAAGTCCCTATACTCCGATTCCTCCCCGTTTTTGAGCAAGTCCTGAAACTGTGGCGATAGTACCGACGCGTGATTTAAAATAAAGTCGAGCTTTAAGTTCACGCCAAGCGCTTCCAGCGCATTCAGATCCTCCCGCTTTGCCAGCCTTTTGTTTAAAGAATAGTCGATGACTGAAAAGCCACGGTCCAGGTCCGTGTGAAATACGCTCGGCAGGATATAAAAGGAAGAAAAGACGTTCTGAAATTCCTCTTTTTTTAATAAGTCCACAATATCTCCCAATGTTCCTCCCATGCTGTCCGGATAGGCGTTTAACATTGGTCCGTGATCGATCCTATTATGTTCACTGCTCAACAGAGTCACCTCCCTGCGTCATTCCCATTCTCTCGCAGAACTCCTCATAGGAGAGCAGTTCTCCCTGCTTCGAGACGATCAGCTTTGCCTTTTTCGCCTGCTTTTTCAGCTTCTCCTGCTCGAGTTCCAGCACCATCATCGTAAACGGGCTGTCCGTTCCGCCGTCCCTGCCCCGCGCCGCGCGGTGCGCCAGCGTCTCCTGCGGCGTGCTGTTTAGGAGCACCGGAATGTCAACGCCCTGATAGCAGTCGCTGTTTCCGTGCGTCCACTCGATCACGAGCACGGAAACCTCGCGGAAATCCACTTTTTCATACCAGAGCGCGTCCTCGGTGCGCCCCATGCGCTTGAGCCAGATCTCCTCTTTACCGCTTTTAAATGCGGCAACGATCTCCTCCACCTCTTGAAAATCGATCTCCGCGTCGCTCCCGAGATACGCGTCAAGCGCCGCTCGCCCGCCCGTGCGGAATACGCGCAGCCGCTTGGCGTCGTTGTGCGCCGGAATGCGGCGCGGATAGTTGTCGCCCGAGAGCGTATAGCTGCCGAGCCCAAACTCCTTCAGGTAGTAGGACAGCAGCGACGCGATCTCCGATTTGCCGACGCCCGAACCGCCGCAGACGGTGACCACCACCTTCTGCTCCTTCCGCTCTCCCAAAAGCGAGAGTACCATCGGCAGAAGCTTGGGAAAGATCAACGCCGCTTTTTTGATGTGATCTTCCCCGATCTGCACCTGATCGCCCGGCATATCCCCGTGCGCAATGTTTTCCGGGATTTCCGGCAGCACAAACGCTGCCGCTTTCTTTTCCAGTTCTTTTACATCCAACTGCATACGAACCTCCTTTTCTATCCGTTCCTCTCCGACAGCTTATAATAGCGCAGCGTGCATCCGTCCATCTCTTTGCACCTGATTTCGGTACATGGCACGGGCAGTTCGTACGCGCCGATTTTTCTGCCGCCGTCCATAATGATCTCTAAAATGGTATCGTCAAAAATAAAGCGGAACTCCCCCTCCCGGCTGCTGACTGCAAGCTCCGTAAAACCATTTGTTCCGTCCGTCTCGACCTTCTGCTCCTCATACTCGCGCACCGGCTTTTGCACAACAGAAAACGTGCCGTCCGCCTCTTTGATCAACGAGAGTTCTCTTGGCAGTCCCGCCGCTCCCCGGTAACCCCTCCCCAGATGTTTCATCTGAAGCCACGGCACAAAAATCACGCGGTCGTTTACGCCCGCATAGGTCTGCCCGGCATACTGGATCTCACCCGCATACAGACATTTTTTGTAGCCGTGCCATCGAAACGTATATCCGTCAAAATCGCCAGGATAGTAGTAGCCCGCCGCGGTGAAGATCACCCAGCACTCCCCGTCTGCCCCGCGAAGGCACACCAGATCCGGGCACTCAAAACCATCCTCCAGCGAAAACCGCTGGCTCTCCTTCCAGTCCAGTCCGTTTGTGGAACGAAGAATGATAAACTCGTCCGCCTGCATCCAGAAGATCATGATGTACGCCCCGCTCTCCTCATGCCAGAACACTTTGGGGTCGCGATTTTCCGGTGCGACTGCTGCCAGCTTCCAATCGGAACCATCCGCCATCTTACCCCTCACAAGCGTCCGCCCGTGATCGGCGCTGTACGCCATCTTCTGAATATAGGGCTTCTCCTTACTCCATGCGGCGATGCCTCCCGCAACGGTATAGTAGTAGACGATCGCCCCTTCCGGGACGTTCATCCGCCCGTTTTCCGGCAGAAGGGCGCTCCCGGAGAAAATCATGCCGTCCGCCTCCGGCAGAAGAACGGTATCCTCCTGCGTCCAGTGGAGCAGATCGCGGCTTGTGGCGTGCCCCCAGCTCATGTTACCCCATTCCGTGTCAAACGGATTGTACTGGAAATAGTAGTGGTAAACGCCATTTTCGTAAACCAGTCCGTTCGGGTCGTTGATCCAGCCCATCTCTGCGGTCATGTGGAAGGCGGGACGCGTCTCTTTTCTCTTAATCGGAGTGCTGGTACAGGAGACTCTCTCCCAGAACGTCTCCGGGAACTCTCCCCGCAGCAGAAGTTCTCTGCCCACAAATTCCTGCAGGGGAATCTGCGCGAGAGCGTCCGGCTCTGCCCTCTCCGCTCCGTCCGAACATACCGGAACTGCCGCCTCAAACACCTTCGCATCCCCGTCATACATTTCCAGTACAGACACCGGCTGCCCAAAGCTGACCGGAATCTGCAAATATTTTTCCGTCAGCCTTATTGTTTTCTGCATTATTTCCCTCCGAGCACAAGCGCCTGATACGGCTTTAACACATTTCCTTCCAGCCCCTCATAGTTGTCGAGCAGAATCTCATAGGAGGAGATGTCAAGACAGAGCGGGCGTTCCTCGTTCGAATAGTTGAGCATCACCAGCACCTCTCCTTCCTCGCCGCGTCTGCGGTAGCAGAAGTCCTCCACCGCCTCCGTATGTATTCCCTCAAAGTTTCCGTAGACAAGCGCGTCTTTGTACGCCGGGTTTTTTCGCAGCTCTGTCATTTTCTGATAAAACCGGAGCACCGAGTGATCGTCCTGCTCCTGCGCCTTCACGTTGCAGACCGTATAATTCGGGTTTTCCGCAAGCCACGGCGTGCCCTCCGTGAATCCGGCGTGCGGCGCGTCCTCCCACTGCATCGGGGTTCTCGCGTTGTCGCGGCTTCTTCTCCACAGAAAATCCATGATTTTTTCTTCGGAATCGCCGATTTTTTTTGCCGTCTCGTACTTCGTCTTCGCGCCGATGTCGTCAAACTGGCTGATGTCGGTAAACGGAAAATTACTCATGCCGATCTCCTGCCCCTGATAGATGTACGGCGTTCCACGCAGAAAGAAATACAAGGCGCCCAGCATCGTGGTGCTGTAATAGTTGATCTCGCCGTCCGGCAGATATTTGTTGACGGAGCGCGGCTGGTCGTGGTTCTCCAGATACGGCGCCGCCCAGCCGATCTGCTGTGTGCTCTCCTGACTGTGGAAAATACAGTGTTTTAGATCCGCCAGATCCCACGCTGCAAAATCGCACGGGCGCGTCACGCCCTTCGTGTCGATATCCGCATAGCTGAAATCGAACACCATCGAAAAATAGCCGTTTTCGCCGATGTAGCGCTCCAGATCGGAATCCGGCACATTGACCTCCGCCACCGTCATGCTGTCATACTTTTTGAACACCTGATCGCGCATCTCGGAGAGAAACGCGTCGATGCCCGGCTGGTTGAGCAGATACGGCGCGCAGTCGTGCAGTCCGTCCTCCGCGTCCGCCTCCATCTGGCAGACGGAGAGGATCTCCTTGGACTTCTTGATATTTCCGATCGCGTCAATGCGGAAGCCCGCAATCCCCTTGTCCTGCCAGAAACACATCATATCCATGATTTCCTGACGCAGTTTCGGATTTTCCCAGTTTAGATCCGGTTGCTCCTTGGCGAATGCGTGGAAGTAAAAGCTGTTCGTATCGCCGATGCGCTCCCACACGCTTCCCCCGAAATAGCTGCGGAAATTGTTTGGCTCCCTTCCATCCTCCGTGCTCTTTATAATGAAGTAATCGCGGTACGGGCTGTCCGGATTTTTGAGCGCGTCCTGAAACCACGCGTGCTGATCGGAGACATGGTTGACCACGAGATCCATGAGCACCTTAATGCCGCGCTTTTTTGCCTCGGCGACCAGCTCCTCCAGATCCTCATTTGTGCCGAACATCGGGTCAACCTTGTAATAATCTGAAATGTCATAGCCGTTGTCACGCATCGGTGAGCAGTTGATCGGACAGAGCCACAGCACATTTGCGCCAAGCGTTTGAATGTGATCCAGTTTTTTGATCACGCCCTTTAAATCTCCGATGCCGTCGCCGTTGCTGTCCATAAAGCTTTTCGGATACACCTGGTACACCACGGTATCCTGCCACCATTTTTTTGCCATCATAAAAACAAACTCCTTTTATCTCAATTTTTCTTCTATTTGATCGCTCCCTGCGAAACTCCCTCGATGATCTGCTTTTGCAGGAACAGGTACAAGATGATGATCGGAAGGATCGTCAGCACCAGCCCCGCCGTCACGAGCGAGTAGTCCGTGGAATACTGCCCCACAAACGAGTATGTCATCAGCGGCAGCGTCTTTAAGCTGTTTTTGTACAGCAGGATAAACGGAAGCAAAAAGTCATTCCAGATCGCCAGCACATCCAGGATCACGATCGTCGAGGTAATCGGCTTTAGCATCGGGAAAATGATGCGGAATAAAATCCCAAGCTGTCCACAGCCGTCGATACGCGCCGCCTCCTCAAGCTCATACGGAATATTTTTGATAAAACCGTGATACATAAATACCGCCAGTGATACGTGCGCGCCCAGATAGAAAAATACCACCGCAAACAGATTGTCCGTCAGGTCAAACGCGGAAAAGTTCTTTACGATCGGGATCATGATCGTCTGGAATGGAATGATCATCGACGCCACCATAACCATGAAAATGATGTTGTTGATCTTCCAGTTTTTGCGTGCGAACAGATACGCGCACATCGCCGCGATGATGACCAGCAGAAAAATACTGAGTGACGTCACGATCAGGGAATTTCCGAAGCTTTGCAGATAGTTCATCTTCTCAAACGCCTTCTGATACCCCTCAAAATTCAGCGCCTGCGGAAGTGCAAGCGAGTCTAAGATCACTTCCTTGTTGGTCTTTAAGCTGTTTAACAGCACCAGATAAAACGGATACAAAAACAGGAGCAACAGCAGAATAAATACCACATAAAAACAGATTTTTTTGATAACCGCCGATTTCTTCATTATGCCTCTACCTCCCTCTTTTTCGTGATGGATACCTGAATAATGGAAATCACCGCCACGATGACAAATAAGATCAGCGCCTCCGTCTGTCCCACGCCGTACTGCTCCGCCTGAAACGCCTTATTGTACACGCGCATCGCCACAAGCTCGGTACTCTGGAACGGTCCGCCGTTTGTTAGGGACAGGTTCACATCGTACGCCATAAACGCAGTTTTCACGGACATGAATGTCGCGATCGTGATCGACGGCATGATGAGCGGCAGGACGATGTGGCGGATCCCGCGGAATCCGACTGCGCCGTCCAGCTTCGCAGCCTCAAGCACATCCTTTGGCACGGAGATGATCCCCGCCATGTAAATTAACATCAGGTAACCCGCAAGCTGCCACACCGCCACCACGACCAGCGCGAGAAATGCCGTGTCCGGGCTGCTCAGCCAGTTGCTCTGAAAGATACCGATCTCATATTTTCTGCCGAGCTGCACAAACACCTCGGAAAATACGAATTTCCAGACGATACCAAGGATCACGCCTCCGATCAGGTTCGGCGTGAAGAAGGCGACGCGGAAAAATCCCTGCCCCTTGTAGCCTCTCGTCAGAAAATAGGCGATCAGGAACGCGATGATGTTCGTAAAGACCACGACGCAGACCACATACTGGAACGTGCGCAACAGAGACGTCCAGAAAGCCGTGTCCGCAAACGCGTCCGCATAGTTTCGAAAGCCAATATACTGATAGGTGTCCGAAAGTCCGTTCCAGTCGGTAAAGGTCAGTTGTATACCGTTGATGAACGCCAGAATAATGACAAGAAAAAATACTGTGACAGCCGGTCCGGCAAAAACAAGAAAGCTGACCACATTTTTTATTTTACTGCTTTTCATATTCCCCTCCATTCCGCCGCAGCGGCTTTTTCAGAAAATGGCTGCCAGTTGATTCTGACAGCCATCCGTGCAAGTCTTATCTTATTTTTGTGTTGCCCAGTATACCGAGATCTCCTCCGCAAGCGCCGCGCGGTCGCTCTCGCCTGCAAGATATTTCTGCATCGCGCTTCCGACATTCGTTGCGTGGTCGGACGGAGTCTTTACATACATCGGGAAGTTTTTGCCCTCTGCCGTATAGCTCACCGCAGACTGTGATACGGATTCCGTGATCTCTGCCGTGTTGTTGGAGTAAGCCGGAATGTTTCCACAGTCGATCACGTACTGCTGCCCCTCCTCGGACATGATGAGCCAGTTGACAAATTCCATCGCTGCCTGCTGCTGTGCCTCTGTGGTCGTCGATTTCTCCACACAGTAGTAGCCCGGAACTAACGTACAGATCTTTCCGGCGTTCGGATTGCCCTCGCCGACCGGAACCGGAATAAAGCCGTACTCGCCCGTCTCATCCAGTGTGCGGATATTTACGGTTGCCCAGTTTCCGTGGAACCAGAACGCGGTCTGTCCGGTGGAAAGGAGCTGTGCCTGCTTCTCGTTTCCATCCGCAACGGTCTCAAGCGGATTCTCTTTATAGTAGTTGTATTCCATCAAAAGATCAAAGGTGTCCATGTAATCGTTGAACACTTCATTTTCTACAAGGTTGGAACTGCCGTCCTTCAAGCCGTTTACAAACGCATCTCTCTCCTCCGCTGTCTCGGACTGTCCGGTGTAGATCTGGGTAAACCAGTGGTTTCCGAGATTCCAGTCAAACGGACTGATTGCTACCGGAGCGATGCCTGCCTCCTGCACCTTTTGGAACACGTCCTCAAGCTGTTCTCTCGTCGTGATGCTCTGCGGATCAAAGTCTGCGCCCATCACATCGGCGAGCACCTGCTTGTTGTACATCAGACCGTACGCCTGAATGTTCGCCGGCACGCCGTATAACGCGCCGTCCACCGTCACGTCCTCGGTCGTTCCCGCATTCGCGTACTGTACCGCCTCCAGCGAAGATACATCCATCAGCTTGTCCGTCAGCTTTAACACATCTCCCGCCTCCATAAAGTAAACGGTTGGCGGGTTTCCCGCGTTGTACATGACTGTGAGCATCTCGTAGCCACTCGAGCCCTCGGTCAGTGTCACCAGCTCCACCTCTGTCGTCTCGCTCTGCTCGTTGTAGATGTCTACGATCTTCTGATTCTCATCCGCTGCATCTCCGCCGAGATAAACGGTGATCTTTGTCTTTCCCAACGCATCCGCTGTGTTCTCTGTCGATGCAGCGCTCCCGCCGGAAGCGTTCCCATCGTCACTGCCTCCTCCGCACGCCGTCATCCCAAGCAGCATCGTCGCCGCCATGAATACGCACAATAGTTTTTTCTTCATTTCTGTTGCCTCCCTTATAAAACCCGTTTTACATTTCTCGAAAGGAAAACGAGCATATACAAACTATCTAAATCAAGTTTGTATAAAACCCGTTTCACATCGTACATTTACTATAAATCCATCCTTTCGTTTTGTCAATAGGTTCTGCTATTTTTGACATTTTATACAATTTGTCATCTTCTTTTTGGCGGTATTGCACAAGATGAGAGGATGTTTTCCACGTGCCAGCACAAACGGCATACCGTGGTCGCCGGAGAAAAGGACACGTTTCGCTGGCTTTCGTGCTGCTCTTACAAAGGCGTCCGGAACAAAACATAATCGCAGCGACCGATTGTCTGAGCTTCATTTTGTGCGCTTTTCAATGGCAAAATGAAGCGAGTTTTCGGCGCTGCGATTTTATCGTGTTTGTGAGGATGTCCTTTTAGAGCAGCCAGAAAGCCTGTGCAGTGTCCTGCTCCGGTGAACATGGTGCATCGTTGTGCCGGCATGGAAAACACTCCCTTACCTTGTGGTATCCCCGCCAAAAAGATACACGTCTACCATATCCGGTGTCCCGGCATCCTTCCCCTCAATCTGCGCGAGGATATTTTTTGCAATTCTCTTCGCGATCTCCTCCGCGGGCTGGATCACCGCAGACAGATTGATCACGGTGTTTGTATTCTCATACACACCGTCGGTCGAAATGATCTCAAAATCCTCCGGCACGCGCTTTCCCTGCTCCTTTAGCACCTTCCAGAAGGCTGTCCCCAGAATATCCGCCGCATAGATCCCATCCGCCTGCGGCTCCTCCTTTAAAATCTTTTTGGCAAGATTTACATGGTATTCCAGTTCAAAGCTCGTCCACTCCTCCTTGATGACCTTCACCTTGCCGCCCAGACGCTCCATCTCGTCCACAAACGCGACATGACGCTGATAGGAGGGTATCTCCGCAGATGGCTCCCCGATGACGGTGAGCACATTTCTGCATCCGTCCTGATAAAGCTTTCTGGCGGCGAGCCTGCCCGATTTCTCCTGATCGATCAGGATGTAGGTGATTCCATCCACGATCCGGTCCAACAGTATCAGCGGACGCCCAAGCCCCTGATACACCGACTTCGCGAGAACCGGAACCATGATGACAGCCGCATCCACCGCATTGCACTTGAGGCGCTCCAGATATTTCACTTCCTCGCCGCTGTCGTACTCCGTCGTCCAGAGCACCACGCCGTACTGGTATTTTTTCAGCTCGATCACCAGCTTTTTGATAATTCCAAGAAAAAACGGATGCTCGATATCCGGCAGTATCACGCCGATCAGATTGCTCCTGTTCCGGTACAGATTCCGCGCCAGCTCGTTTGGAACATAATCAAGTTCCTTTAACGCCTGCTCAATTTTCTCTCTCGTCTCCTGTGAAATATAGCCTTTGTTATTCAAGGCACGGGAAACTGTCCCGGGCGCTACCTGCGCCCGCTCTGCGATCTCCCTGATACTCGCCATCTTATTACGCCTCCGCATTGCTCTTTTGTGCATTATGTGTGTAGTATAACAAAAGTATTTTGTTCTTGCAATGCCCTGCAAAAATATGACCGCAGACCTCTTTTCGCTCCCGTTGCTGTCAGCGTTGCTGTCAAACGGACAAAAAAACAAGGGACTTCAAGGTCTTAAAACCTCAAAATCCCTTATCCAATGCGGGTGACAGGACTTGAACCTGCACGGTCGCCCACCAGAACCTAAATCTGGCGCGTCTGCCAATTCCGCCACACCCGCAACTCATAAAGTCTCCGCTTTTGCCGGAAACCTTTATGAATTATATCCCAGACCGAGCAAAATTGCAAGCCCCATTTCACCCCCAAGCTCTTTCTGCTGCTCCTCCGCTTCCGGCAGCTACTCACCATCCTCCGCGCGCTCATATCTCTCCCATATCTTGTCCGCGCCGCAGACGTGCTTTGTACCGTCCTCGTCGACGACCATGTAATCGCCCTCTCCGATAAACACTCTGCCGCGGCGGTTCAAGATGTATGGACACACGATCGAACCGTCCTCTCTCGTAATCTTCACCAGAAAATCCGTCACGATCCAGCCCTTCGTCACAACGTCCGACCAGAGCTCCACGCCGTCCTCCATTCCCTTCCCCGTCTCATACTTTACAACTTCTGCCGTCAAAGGTACCCTTCTGCTCTTCATAGTGTTTCCTCCCTTCAACTCCTATTCTTTTCTTAATTATACCACACCTCCTTCCCAAAACTCCACCCTTCACCTAAGATTCTTTTATCATCCGGTTCATCTCATCCGCGCTGCTTTTTGCCCTATAATAAAAATAGTAGTGGACGCACGCCAGAACCAGCAGATACATCACCGTAATCTGTGCGATCCTCCCCGGCGTGTAGGAAAACCAGTTTCCAAAATATCCAAAGACCACAAACAGCAGCACATAGCCGGCTGCCGCCTCCGCACAAAAATAGCTCAGATAGCGCTTAAACTCTATTTTTCCCAGCAGCACATCCAAAAGCTCCATCAGCACAATATAGCCGAACACCTCCAAAATCCAGATATTATTCTGGTACTTGCACCCCTCGGCAAGATTCAGCACACTCACTCCGAGCAGTACCATTGTAAATGTCATTGCCGCCGACGGCAGATAAATATTGATGATTCTCTTCATACCATGTTCCTCCTATCTTCTCAGCTTTTCCTTCAGATTTTCAATGTAGTTTCTGGAAACCAGCAGTTTTTCCCCATTTTTCAGCTCCGCCCTCATCCTGTGATTCACATAGGGCTCGACACATTTCAGCCACGACACATTCAGCAGGCAGTTTTTGCTGATCCTCACAAATGTCGTGTCATGCAGCCTCTGCTCCAGCTCCGTCAGCGTCAGCCGGCTGCGGTACGCGTTCTTCGTTTCATACAAAAACGTCTTTCCGTCCACGCTGTCGATGTAGCAGAGGTCGTCGATCGGAATCCGGTAAATCTTTCCATCCGACTCCCCCTCCAGAGAAAAAACAAACTGTCTCACATAGTCCACAAGCTTTTTGATCCGCTCGTCCATATACGAGCAGTGGATGATTACCTCATCCTCCTCCAGCCCATGGTCTTCCTTAACTGTAACCTTCACACTTCTCCTCCTTTCGCCAAACGTGTTTTTTCTTTCCATCGTCATTATATTTTTCCCTTCCGCCAAAAACAATGGCTTTGCCACAACCTGCCCCGCGCGCTGCCCCAAATACCCAAAAAGCGTGATGCCGGAATATGACATCACGCTTTTTCTTATCGCCGGAACATCCCACCAGTGAAATATCCCTTCTCTTTATACGGTTGTCTTTTTTCTCTTCCCCAGGATCCGGAATGCGCCGACCGTCTCCAGCGACCTCGCGATCAGGAAAAAAACTGCGGAATCGATCGGCCACATGATCAGATTCTTAACGATGCGCGGACCGACCAGCACAAAAAATCCGTCGCCATACAGCACCGATAGGCAAAGGGTATTGAGCACCACATTGCAGACCAGCATCACGACAAACTTTGCCGCAAGAACTCTCCAAAATGTCAGCGGCTTCTTGTAATAAAAACAGCCGTACAGCACGCCTGCCAGCACCGTGACAAGCGTCAGCGGAAGGAAATATGCCCCGGTCGGCTTCATGAGGAACTTCAAAACATCAAGCACCCCCGCAAAAATGCCTCCGGTCACCGGACCGAACAGATACCCCACAATGCCGTTTGGGATAGACGAAAACCCAATACGGATAAAGGGACCCAGTTCAATCGAAAACATGCCCAGTATCACGGCGACTGCTGCCAGCATTGCCATGACAGTGATGGTTCTTACAGATTTCAGTTCCTTGTAAGAATCGGCGAACAAAGTGACGAATTTTCTCATAAAAAAATTACCTCCTTTGCAGACCTCTTACTACAACGGGAGATAATATTCCTATCTTCTGATGCAGCGGGATGCGACTCATGTACCGCAAGAAAATCTTTTCGTCTGGCTGACAACTCCCTGTTCAGCCGGCACTTAACGCACATGAATCTACTCTGCGAAAC
>JAPFDX010000031.1 GCA_026168605.1 Roseburia sp.
ATGACGAGCCGGCGTCTGTTCTCCTTGAGCGTATCCGTGCTGAAAAGCAGCAGATGGTCAAGGACGGAAAGTTGAAACCTAAAGACATTAAAAACGATACAGTTATCTTCAAAGGTGATGATAATTTACATTATGAGAAATATGGAGAGCCATTACCTGACGGATGGGCTGTTACTAACTTCGGAACTTTATTATCATATGAACAACCGACTAAATATATCGTTAATAATACCAATTACAAGCCAACATATGAAACACCTGTTTTAACGGCAGGAAAATCATTTATACTTGGCTACACGGACGAAACTGACAATATATTTGATGATTTGCCTGTAATAATTTTTGATGATTTCACCACAGAAAGTAAGTACGTGGATTTTGCGTTTAAGGTAAAATCGTCAGCAATGAAAATATTACACATTAATCAAGAATTAGTACTTCCAAAATATGCTTTTTTTCTCATGCAGGCAACGGAGATAGACCATGATAATCACCAAAGATATTGGATTTCGACTTATAGTCAAGAAATTATCTCTTTGCCACCTTTATCCGAACAAATCAAAATAATTGAAGCAATTGATTATTTATTCGAGTTAGTTCAATCTGTTGATAATAATATCCACAATCTAAAAAGCGCTATTAAATCAGTTAAATCCAAAATACTCGACCTTGCAATCAGTGGCAAACTTGTACCGCAAGACCCGAATGATGAGCCTGCTTCAGTTCTTCTCGAACGCATACGAGCCGAAAAAGAAGAACTGATAAAACAAGGCAAAATCAAGCGTGATAAAAAGGAATCTGTCATCTTCAAAGGTGACGATAACTCTTATTATGAGAAGATAGGCAATGATGTTACTTGTATTGATGATGAAATACCTTTTGAAACACCTACAAACTGGCAGTGGGTTAGGCTTGGCTCAACTGTGGGAATTGAAAGGGGTGGCTCTCCAAGACCAATAAAATCATATATAACAGCTGATAGCGATGGTATTAACTGGATAAAAATTGGCGATGTCGATAAAGATGGTAAGTATATTACTAATACAAAAGAGAAAATCAAGCCAACAGGGATCAAGAAAAGCAGAGAAGTATATCCGGGTGATTTCCTACTTACAAATTCAATGAGCTTTGGCAGACCATATATTTCCAAAATATATGGGTGTGTTCACGATGGTTGGCTTGTACTGAGAAATCCCGATGCTGTTTTTGATATTAACTTTTTATATTATCTTTTGTCATCAAATTATCTATATAATCAGTTTGTAATCAAGGCTTCTGGATCTACTGTAGATAACCTTAACATTGATAAAGTATCGTCTGCTTTGATATGTTTGCCACCTTTAAAAGAACAAACCATGATTGTAAATCAAATTGAAAAGATTATAAGACTTATTCAGCCATTTGAAGAGTTGTTATAGTAAACAATTTAACAACTTAAAATACTGCTTTAATGCAGATAAAATTCTTTCTTGTTCTTTTAGTGGCGGTAAAGCAATTTCTTCTTGACTATAAGTAGAAATCCAGTATCTTTGATGATTATCGTGGTCAATTTGCGTTGCTTGCATAAGATAAAATGCAAATTTAGGCAACACTAAATCTGTATTGATATGAAGTATCTTCATTGCTGATGATTTTACCTTAAATGGAAAATCAACAAACTTGCTTTCGGTAGTAAAGTCATCAAAGATTATTACAGGCAATTCAGAAAAAATATTTTCTTTTTCATTGGTGTAACCCAATATGAATGATTTTCCAGCTGTAAGAACCGGTGTTTCATATTCAGAGTTATAGTTTGTATCTTTAACGATATAATTAGTCGGTTGCTCATACGAAAGCAATGTTTCAAAGTTTGTTACAACCCAACCGGAAGGCAGCTTTTCTCCATACTTCTCATAATAAGAGGAGTGTAAACATCTCCGTTATAATATTAGAGCGAATCAAATCGCAAAAATATTATAACGGAGGTGTCTTTTTATGAAGACAAAACAAACATTTGAGGAATATTTGAGGAGAGGTAATCTATCTGAAAATACCATTACATCGTATCTGTGGACAGTGAATTATTTTACTGAACATTACGATACAGTAAACAAAGAAAATTTACTTGCTTATAAAGGCTATTTAATGGAATTCTTCAAGCCTAAGACTGTAAACTTACGCATACAGGCAATAAACAAATATCTTGAATATTTAGGAAAGGAAAAAATAGCATTAAAGGCTGTAAAGGTACAGCAAAAAAACTTTTTAGAAAATGTTATCAGTAATGCAGATTATAATTTTTTGAAAAAGCAACTTAAAAAAGATGGCAATATGGAATGGTATTTTGTCGTTTGGTATTTGGCTGCTACCGGAGCAAGAGTAAGTGAATTAATACAAATCAAAATTGAACATATCGAAATCGGATATTTTGATTTATATACAAAAGGCGGAAAATTACGACGACTTTACATACCTAAAAAATTAAGAAAAGAAACTCTTGAATGGTTGGAGGAAACAAACCGTTCCTCCGGCTATCTGTTTCTAAATCGTTACGGCGACAGAATTACTACTCGTGGTATTTCACAACAATTAAAAAACTATGCGGATAAATACGGCTTGGATAAAAAAGTGGTTTATCCGCATTCGTTTAGACATAGATATGCTAAAAACTTTCTTGAAAAATATAACGATATTGCATTGCTTGCCGACCTTATGGGTCACGAAAGCATTGAAACAACACGAATATACCTTCGCCGTACTGCAAGCGAACAACAGGCTCTTGTTGATAAAATTGTAACTTGGTAAAATCAGAACCGCCCTCACACGAGAGCGGTTCTTTATTTATGCTACTTGGTTTGCAATATCATCAAGTACAGCAAATATTTTTTCGATTTCGTCTACAATTCGTTTTTGTTCGGCGAGTGGTGGAAGTGGAATATTAAGACTTAATATGTCATCTCTGGAAATTCCAGGTATCAATCCATTTGCAGTCTTTTTAATTTCCATAACTATTGACTCCAAAAAGAACTTTATGTATTCAAGATTTATATTTTTGTATATTCTAATTGCCATTATTTGACGAGCTATATGAATATTGCCATATTTATTTATAGCAAGTTCTCCAACAGTTCCTTTGCAAGTTATAAGTATATCATTTACTTCTGAAATAGTTTTGGGAATTGTCGTCCAGCGATTGATTAGTATGTTTCTATTTATAAAATTGCTTGCACCAGTTATATACGGAATTCCTATACTCTCTGCGTTATATTCATTCTTGTTTAAATCTCGTCCAGAAATTAAAGTTGCACAATCTTTAAAATTAACCAATTCCCACATTTCAGGCAAATCTTGATAATAAGAGTTATCGTCACCTTTGAAGATGACAGATTCCTTTTTATCACGCTTGATTTTACCTTGCTTAATTAGTTCTTCTTTTTCGGCTCGTATGCGTTCGAGAAGAACTGAAGCAGGCTCATCATTCGGGTCTTGCGGTACAAGTTTACCACGAATAGCAAGGTCGAGAATTTTGGATTTGGCATTTGCAATATTACTTTGGAGTTTTCCTTTGAGCAAATCAATATCATTTATATTTGATAATATTATTTTTATACTCTCAAGAATTTTTTCTTGTTCTGCCTTTGGTGGAATGGGTATAAGTATTTTGTTCATATTATCTTGATTTAATTTTGGTTGTGCTGAACCAGTTATATACTGAAATAAGTTAATAGCATTAATATAAATACAAATAAATTTAAGCAATCTTTTGTCAATAGAATCGATACAATGTGCATGATTATTAACCCAATATTTGCTATCAGCTAAAAAAGCTATTGGCTTTGTTCGTGCCAACAAATTAGCACCATCTTCTCCAATCAATAGCAATTCTTCATCAAATAGGAAACTATCTGTTTGGTCAATAACTCCTGATGCACCATAGTAATCATAAATTTTTTTTACTTTTTTTCTTTGGACTGAGGAAACTGGTTTCCTTTCGCTATCACGATTTAACGTATACGAACCAAATCTGCACCATTCCCAATTATCTGGCAACTCAAACGGTATTTCATCCTCTATACATTTTACTGTTCCACCAGAGAATTTCTCATAATGTAAATTATCATCACCTTTGAAGATAACTGTATCGTTTTTAATGTCTTTAGGTTTCAACTTTCCGTCCTTGACCATCTGCTGCTTTTCAGCACGGATACGCTCAAGGAGAACAGACGCCGGCTCGTCAT
>JAPFDX010000002.1 GCA_026168605.1 Roseburia sp.
CCCTAATATCTACGCAGTTCACCGCTACACTAGGAATTCCACTTACCCCTCCGACACTCTAGTCCGGCAGTCTCCAATGCAGTACCGGGGTTGAGCCCCGGGCTTTCACACCAGACTTGCCGTACCGCCTGCGCTCCCTTTACACCCAGTAAATCCGGATAACGCTTGCACCATACGTATTACCGCGGCTGCTGGCACGTATTTAGCCGGTGCTTCTTGGTCAGGTACCGTCATTTCTTCTTCCCTGCTGATAGAGCTTTACATACCGAAATACTTCCTCGCTCACGCGGCGTCGCTGCATCAGGGTTTCCCCCATTGTGCAATATTCCCCACTGCTGCCTCCCGCAGGAGTCTGGGCCGTGTCTCAGTCCCAGTGTGGCCGGTCACCCTCTCAGGTCGGCTACTGATCGTCGCTTTGGTGGGCCGTTACCCCGCCAACTGGCTAATCAGACGCGGGTCCATCCCATACCACCGGAGTTTTTCACACTGCACCATGCGGTGCTGTGCGCTTATGCGGTGTTAGCAGCCGTTTCCGGCTGTTATCCCCCTGTATGGGGCAGGTTACCCACGCGTTACTCACCCGTCCGCCACTCAGTCACAAGACAATCATTCCGGAGAAATCAAGTCAGGTGCTTCGTTCGACTTGCATGTGTTAGGCACGCCGCCAGCGTTCATCCTGAGCCAGGATCAAACTCTCATGTTAAAGTTTTTCCTGTCCAGATATCCTCTGGCTTTTTTCTGGTTTTTACCAGAATTTACTGTTTTAAGGTTCTTCTGTCTTTCAACAGAAGCGTCCGTCTGTCAAATAAAATTTATCTGACAGCCTGAAATCTCATGAAGAAAACGTTGTTTTCTTCTAATGTGAACCTCTGGTTCACTATTGAATCTTTCAAGGTCTGTTCACTGTTCAGTTATCAATGTGCTTTTTGTTGTCCTCCGTTCTCGGCGACAGCTTGTTTACTATATCACTTTGAACCGGATTTGTCAACAACTTTTTTTATTTTTTGAATTACTTTTTTGTAATCCATACGGTTTCCCGTGTGCGTTCCACTGTTCTCGCGGTCAGCTTGTTTATATTATCATCATTATTTTAGAATGTCAACACTCTTTTTGCATTTTCGACAAAGAAAGTTTTTTGTCGAATTTTGCATATATTGTCTACACAATTCACTCCTGCTATCCTCACGCACATTTTTAGGATCCCACGCTAACGCATCACGCAGTCCATGGCATCCTTCACGGTACGGACACCGATGAGACGAATACCTGAAATCTCCTTTAAGTTCGCCCGGCACACCTCCGGCAGGATGCAGGTATCAAAGCCCAGCTTCTTCGCCTCGAGCACTCTCTGCTCTGCCATGCTGACCGCGCGCACCTCCCCGCTCAGACCAACCTCCCCGAAGCAGATTGTCTTTTCGTCGATCGGTTTCTCTTTATAACTGGAGATCAGGGACAGTACTATCCCCAGATCGATCGCCGGTTCGTTCATGCGGATACCACCTGCGATATTGATATACGCATCGCAACTGCCAAGCTGCAGGCCCAGCCTCTTTTCAAGGACTGCCATCAGTAGATTTACCCTGTTCAGATCCGTCCCCGCAGCCGTTCTGCGCGGGATGCCAAAGTTTGTGTGGCACACAAGCGCCTGGATCTCCAGCAGGATCGGTCTCGTTCCCTCCATGGAACACGCCACCACAGAGCCTGACGCCCCTTCCGGTTTCCCGCTCAGCATAAATTCCGACGGATTCTCCACCTCCACAAGTCCGCTCTGGCGCATCTCAAAAACGCCGATCTCATTTGTGGATCCAAAGCGGTTCTTCACGCCGCGCAGAATACGGTAAGCGGCATGGCGGTCTCCCTCAAAGTAAAGCACTGTGTCCACCATATGTTCCAAAACGCGCGGTCCAGCCACCACGCCCTCTTTCGTCACATGACCCACAATAAAAACAGAGACGCCGCTGCCCTTTGCGATCTGCATCAGTGTCCCGGTCGACTCCCGCACCTGCGAGACGCTGCCCGGGGCTGACACAATATTTTCATTGTACATCGTCTGAATGGAATCGATCACCACGATCTGTGGTTTTTCCCTGTCGATGACTTTCTGTATTGTCTCCAGATTCGTCTCGCACAGAAGGCTTAAGCTGTCCCCGAAATTTCCGATGCGCGACGCACGGATCTTGATCTGCTGCAATGACTCCTCGCCCGATATATATAGCACCTTGATTTTCTGCATGGAAAGATTGCGGCAGACCTGAAGCAGCAGCGTGGACTTTCCGATGCCCGGGTCACCGCCGACAAGTACCAGTGAGCCATGCACGATCCCGCCGCCCAGCACGCGGTCGAGCTCGCCGATGTCGGTAGACACGCGCTCATCCTGCGTCATTTCGATCTCTGAAAGCGGCACCGCCTTCGCCGTATCAGCGCCGGAGACTTTTCCCTTTCCGGCACTCTTTTTGTCCACGAGCTCCTCCACAAATGTATTCCACTCTCTGCAACCCGGACACTGTCCCAGCCACTTGCCCGACTCATAGCCACAATTCTGGCAAAAATATATGCTTGTTTTTCCCTTTGCCATCTTTCCTCCCAATCAAACTACACATCCGTTATATATTCCACAAGAATCGTCATTACCCCTCCCACGATCGTATGCTATAATTTCTTATATACAAAAGAGGAGACGATAAAAATGTATTATGTCACATTATCCGAGTTTCTCGGCGATACGGAACACATTGTCGACAACACTGTCGTCAATGAAGCTTTTACCACCATAAAAACCACAGACGGAAACGCTGTCCTGATCTCCGAGCAGCAATATGTCTGCCTGTTAGAATCCCTGCTCCGAAAAAGCAAATAGAGAGCCGAAGCCCTCTATCTCCACCTGCTCTTTGCCTATTTATTCCGGACTGCTCCTAGCATTTCTGAATGGATACCTCCACCGGATCCTCTCCGAGTTCCACACTGACGTTCAGCTTGCCGCCGAGATTCGTCTTCATCCGTCCCGCATCCGTCCCGTCGATCCGGATATCGTACTCCGTCTCCTCCTCAAGCTCCACGGTAAACTGCGCATCCTCCGGTCCTTCCACGGAAAACTCCATACCGGTGTCTGTCGCTTTTAAATGCTCCACCGTCGTGCCAGGCACAGACTCATATACAAACATCCCGTTGCGCTCAAGCTTCGTGATCTCCTGGCAGGTCTTCACCTTGTAGACGTCTCCCTGATGCTCGAAATTATCCAGCTTTGCCTTTGTGCTCAACGAGTAGTCACCGAAACTGATTGTCCCATCTGCCTCTGAACGAATTAACTCACTAATAACAGCCATCTTATCCTCCTGTAACACAGTCCGTACAGCTTCTGCCGCACGGACTTCGTTAAAATATGATAGAAATATTATGAGATAATTATATAATAACAGGCGCTTTATTTCTAGTGGTTTCCACAACATTTAAGGATTTTTTAACTTTTCCTTCGTCTCAAATGCAAGTTCATTTTTCTTCGTCGTGACCACAACCTCATCTCCTGCTCTTACCGTTCCGTCCAAAAGCAGCTCCGCCAGCTTATCCTCGATTTCGTTCTGGATTTTGCGGCGCAGCGGCCGCGCCCCGTATTTCGGCTCATACGCCTTCTCGACAATGTAATTTCTGGCTGCATCCCGCACGTTCAGGTCAATGTCGAGTTGCTTTTTGCAGCGTCCGGCAAGTTCTTTTACCATCAGACCAACGATCTGCTTCATGTCCGTCTTGTTCAAGGAACGGAATACGATCGTCTCGTCAATGCGGTTTAGAAATTCCGGCTTGAAAATGCGGCGCACTTCCTCCATCACACTGCTTTTCATGTGCTCATAATTCTGCTTTTCATCGTTGGAGGAGGCGAATCCGAGCTTTTTCGGCTCCACGATCGCCTGCGCGCCCGCATTGGACGTCATGATGATGATCGTGTTTTTGAAATCGACCTTTCTGCCTTGTGAATCGGTAATATGACCGTCATCGAGCACCTGGAGTAGAATGTTAAACACATCGGGATGCGCTTTCTCTATCTCGTCAAAAAGTATCACCGAATAGGGATTGCGGCGAACCTTCTCGCTGAGCTGTCCGCCGTCCTCATGTCCGACATAGCCGGGCGGGGAGCCGATCATCTTCGATACGCTGTGCTTCTCCATATACTCGGACATATCCACACGGATCATCGCCTGCTCCTGACCAAATACTGCCTCCGCAAGCGCCTTGGAGATCTCCGTCTTTCCCACGCCTGTCGGTCCCAGAAAAAGAAAGGAACCGATCGGACGGCGCGGATCCTTCAGACCAACGCGGCCGCGGCGCACGGCTTTCGCGACCGCCGTCACCGCCTCCTCCTGTCCGATGACACGCTTATGCAGAGTATCTTCCAGCCTGCGGAGTCTTGCCGCTTCACCCTCCGCCAGTTTTTTGACCGGAATCTTCGTCCAGCCGGATACGACCTCGGCAATCTCATCCTCGCCGACAAGATACTGTCTCCTGCCGCGCTCCCGCTTTGCCTTCGCCTCCAGCTTTGCTTTCTTTTCTTCCAATTCTTCTTTTTCTTTTCTCGCAAGTCTCGCAGCATCCAGATCTGCGCGCATCAGCGCCTGCTCCAGTTCCGCTTCTTTTCCTGCGATCTCATCACGCAGCCCTGCCATCTCCTTCGGCGTTTTTCCGATGGCAAGCCGCACCTTCGCGGACGCCTCGTCCATCAGGTCGATCGCCTTGTCCGGCAGGAACCGGTCATTGATATAGCGCGCGGAAAGTCTCGCCGCAGCGGTAAGAGCCTCGTCTGTGATCGTCACCCCGTGGTGCTTCTCATAGCGCTCACGCAGCCCTTTTAAAATCTCAACCGTCTCCTCCTCCGTCGGCTCCTCCACGATAACCGGCTGGAATCTGCGCTCCAACGCCGCGTCCTTCTCGATATATTTGCGGTACTCCTCAATGGTCGTCGCTCCGATCACCTGAACCTCGCCGCGCGCAAGCGCCGGCTTTAGAATATTGGACGCGTCAATCGCGCCCTCCGCACCGCCTGCGCCGATGATCGTGTGAATCTCGTCGATAAACAGGAGGACATTTCCCGCCTTCATCACCTCGGCGAGCACCTTTTTGATGCGCTCCTCAAATTCGCCGCGGTACTTTGAGCCCGCTACAATGCCGGATAAATCCAGGGACACAACGCGCTTGCCAAGGACCGTATCGGGAACTGTGCCCGCTACGATACGCTCTGCGATCCCCTCCACGATGGCTGTTTTTCCAACGCCTGGCTCCCCGATCAGACACGGGTTATTTTTGTTTCTTCTGCTCAGGATCTGGATGACGCGCTCGATCTCCTTTTCCCTGCCGACAACCGGATCGAGACTTCCCTCTGCGGAAAGCTTTGTCAGATCTCTGGAATACTGATCGAGCACGGAGGTCGCCTGCGGGTTTTTCCTGCGTCCCGGTCTCCCGTTCTGAAAATCCTCTTTATAAAGATTCGCATCCTCCCCCATTGCGATCAGGGTATCCACGCACACTTTCTGCATATTGACAGAAAGCGTATTTAGCAGGCGTGCTGCCACGCACTCCGGCTCCTTGATCATCGCGAGCAGAATGTGTTCCGTTCCGACTCTCTCCGAGCGGAAACGCTCCGCCTCCTTCTGTGCGCCGGAGAGCACGCGCTCCACCCGCGGAGAATACCCCTCCGGTTCCAGCAGCGCCACGGTCTGCGCCGGGGCGATCAGCTCCTCGATCAGTTTTAACACCGTATCGAGTTCCACGTTGTTTTCTTTCAGAACCTGCGAGGCAACCCCGGTGTTCTCCTTCAAAAGTCCCAACAGAAGATGCTCTGTCCCAATATAATTGTGATGCAGCGATTTTGACATACGCAATGCGATGTCAAGCGCCCGCTTTGCCTTTGCTGTATATGGTATCTGCATAGTCCTCCTCCTGCCGCCCAGGCTGTTTTCTTTTATAAATCATTGAAATCGATCACTTCGATATCTGCGTGTTTGTCACTCTTCTCCGGTTTCGGGGATGTTTTCGTCTCATCCGCAGCATCTGGCCGGCTGATCTCTTCTGCCGGTTCCGACTGCTCCCATGTACCCTCTTCCGGCACATCCACATCTTTCAGGGCGAGATCCTCCCCTTCCTCCGGTTTCAGGGATGTTTTCGTCTCATCCGCAACATCCATATCTGTGAAAACGAAATCATCCGCAGCAGAAAGATCGTCCTCCTCATAGAGGTCGTCCTCCTCCGGACCGTCCTCACGTCTTTTCCGGAAGCGGAAAAGCAGCAGATTGATGATCACGATCACAAGCACGGCGATCACAAATCCAAGAATCGCCATCACTGTCCACGCAAAATCCTTTTCCTTATTATACTGCTCTAAAAGTGTATTATATTCTTCTTCGGTGTATTTTATCTCTTCGCCTACACTTTCCCCATTTCCAACAGTGAAGGAAACAGAAAGTCTCTGGTAGGTACCTTCCAGGGAATCGTACTGGTACCAGTTCTCCGTACCATCCTGATTCAGACCGTAAAATGTATAAAATGCCGATACAACCTCAGAATCTTCTTCCTGCACTTTCTGGTAGGCGGTGACCGTATTCTCCTCATCCACGACGAGGCTTGTCTGCAAATAGTCCTCCGGTATCACAAAATCAACGGGAGCCAGCAGCGCGATCACATATTTCTCTCCATTTGCAAAACGCACAAACGGGTACACGGTATCTCTCGTCTCATCGTAGACAAAAAATCTGCCTTTCTGCTCCCCGTCTTCGCCGGACGCCTGCGGTTTCATCCACAGAAGGTTGAGTGGACCCTTGGTATAGCTTACGCCTTTATATTCATTTCCATGATAAAGGATTGTATTTTCTGTAAAATCTGCCGGTATGTCCTCCGCCGTAAAGTCCCCGGAAATCTCGTAGGAAACACCGTTGACCGCAACGGTACTCTCCGTGTTCTCCCCCGACGGCTCCTGCTCACCCGGCTGCTCTGTTCCGTCTGCTCCACCCTCCGGCGTATCTTCTCCGCCCTCCGGTTTCGTATCCGCCGCGCTGCCGCTCTGCTTTGTCACCTTGATCGTATAGGTTGCCGTCACACCATTCTCTGCTTTTACAACAATTTTGATCTGGTTGACACCCTCTTTCAGGTTCTCATTTCCGGATACCGATTCGACCACCGCTTTTTCATTGGCGGGCGTCGCAGACACAGCGATGCTGTTCACATCGCCGCCCACGGTCGCCGTGTAGGAAGTCTTGTTCTGGGCAAATGCCGGGGACAGCGTTCCGGGTGAAATCGTCAGGCTTTTTAGGGAGTTGTCCGCAGACAGGCTCTGACCGGAGTTCCCGCCTGCACTGCCACCCGCGTTTCCTCCACCCAAAGTGTCACCACCGGTATTACCGCCACCCGTGCTGCCACCGCCCGAAGCGCCTCCTCCTGTATTCTCACCGCCTCCTGTGCTGCCGCCCGTATTCCCGCTGCCGGCCGCATTGTTTACGGTGACAGACGCGCTGCTGCCCGCCATCGACTCCAGCTCCTCCACCGTATCAAACAGCACTCCGTCTGTCGCGGACAGAGAGATGGCGCTTGTTCCGGCAGCCCTCGCTTTCAGGGTGATCGTAAAGCTGTCGCCGTTGACCAGCCTGCTTCCACCGCCGCCGCTCGAATCGACGGAACAGCTCACAAATTCCAAAATACCTGCATCCCACGAGAGCATCATGGTTGCCAGCGCTTTTTCCCCGGACGGACCGGACGCTTTCCCCTGCACCGTAACGGTGTCACCGATATTGACGCTGCCCGCAGACACCGACACCGACGTCTTGCCGGACGCCGCCCACACGGTGACGTCCGGGGGCATAAGCCCCAGACACATACACAGCGCCAGCAAAAATACTCCGATTTTCTTCTTCATCAAGCCTACTCCTTTTCCATCTCTGTGCAATTACTGACTGATCTCCATAAGTCCCAGAATATGCCGCTGGGCGATCACGACGTCCTTATTGGAAACGCCGCCGTCACGGCTTGTATTCGCAGCTTCCAGATAGCATCCACTCTGCTGTGTCATGCCTAAAATATGCCGCTGCAGCATTACCACGTCTATATTGGATATCTTTCCGTCACCGTTGATATCGCCGTAAATGACAACCTCAAATTCTTTTGCGATCTGTCCATTCATGTAAACCGCCAGTCTGTTTCCGGTTCCCACGTTTCCGGTATTCTCTGTGCCATCCGCCTTCAAAAGCTTCACGGTACAATTCTGTCCCGTGATACCCGAAAGGAAGCCTGCGGCGGTCGTGCCCGGCGCCACCCCGGTCACGCGTTCTCCGACCGGATATGACGAAGTGATCGTCACTCCGTCCGCAATATTGATCGTGCCTCCCGTTGCCGGAGCCTGCTGTCTCACCACGTTGATCGTGTAGGTTCTCGAATCCCCGCTCTGTGAGATACACGTCACGTTGATCGTATTATTGCCATAATTTAATGAATAATTACCCGTACCCGAGACCTGTGAAGTCGCCGCCACTGGGGTCGCCCCGACCCGGATGGAGGTCACATCAGACCCCACCACAAGCGAATAGGAGGTCGTAGCACCGTGAAATCCCGGTGTCAGGCTGCATCCGTCCACGGTGAGGGAGGAAAGCCAGTTGTTTGGATTTCCCCTGTCCGCAAAGGTCACCGGGCTCTCCGGCATATTGTTGTATACCGGAATGCGGAACACGAACGCCTGATTCTTGTCGGCATAGGCTTTCGCCATATTGCTGCCCTCGCTCATCGCTGCCTGCACATTGGTCATGTACTGGTGGGAAAACAGGCTGTTCTGGTATACCACATTGAATTTTTCAAAATAAATCGTGTTCTGTCCCTTTTTGACATAATTGTCAGCAACCACCGCAGAGCCGCCCGCAATCGATTTGTAGATCGAGTTCCATCCCTGCTGCTTCGCATAGGAAAGTCCGTTTACCGTCGCGGATGCAGAACTCGTCGTGTACGCACGTATATTAAAGTAGTTGTAATAGCCCGCGTAGCCGGAATAGTTTCCGGAGATCAGCGGGCTTGTCCCCTTTGCCCCCTGCTCCTGCTTACAGCGGGCTGCAAGATGATAGGGGCTGACGCTAAGCCCGCTTCCCGTCTCCACAAAGGTATCCGCATAGCTTCTCACCGCCCCGTCCGTATCGGTATAATTTCCCGCCATAAATGTGTTGGCAAGAATATTCCGGACGCCCGCGGCATTCTGGTAAGGCGCATATTCGAGCGTTTCAAACTGGAAAATATAAGTCTCATTCAAAAAATTGCGCGGATCCATGCAGTATGCGATGTATTCCGGCGACGCGCTCACCCAGCCCGCACCGTCAAATCCATACCATGTATTCGTCGCCCAGTCGTACGCCTTACTGTCCGTAGATTTTCTCGAGTCGTTCGCAGAGCTCTGGATCAGATTCTTGCTGACCTCGCTCTCCGCCGCGATCACCGTGTTCCAGTCAAGTCCGGTCTGCACCGGCACGAACTGCCAGTTCGGATATTTCTGGTGCAGCGCCAGCAGTGAATTGCAGTAGCTTGCCGGAAAGCCTGCCGCCTGAAGTTCTGCCACATATGCGTCATCCGGCACGGGAGTCGTCTCCCCCTGCGAACCTCCGCCGTTTCCACCGCCGGAAGCCCCATTGTCAAGCGTCACATAATCCGCACAGACCCATCCGGCATAATTGCTGCCGCGAAGCGAAAAGCTGATATTGTACCAGTTCAATCCCTCACCCGCCGCCTCGCCGGAAACGGTCACACGCTGTCCTTTATAGATTTTGATCACAACCTGATAGGAAGTGCCCGCGCCGGAGCGGACATTCACGCCGACGTCCGTATTGGCGATCACCGCGTTTCCCTCCGCCGTCCCGGCAGAGTCTAGACGCACAAAATCGGAGCGCGTGTAACCCGTCTGTGTGACGCCCGAAACCGTCACCTGAAGCTGGTACCATGTGTATCCGTCCGATCCCGCCACCTCGTCTGTCACTGTCACAACCGCACCGGGATTTAACGTGGTGATCTTCGCACCGTTCACCGGAGCCGAGCGCACCAGCACCGGACCGTCGATCACCGTCCCGCTCGTCGCCGTAAAGCCGTACGCCGTCTGCGCCGCTCCCGGCAAAAATGCACAAACCACTGCCAGCAGCACACCCACGGCAGTGATAAGCACCCATTTCATTTTCATTTCTTGATATCTCAGATCATTCATCCGGTTCCTCCACAAAAGCCAAAATCCCCCATAATCAGATTTATTATATGGGAAGAACCCCCGTGCGTCAACCGGAATATCGTCCTTTTTGACAATAAAACACATATTTAGCTTCGTTTTACCCACATCGAACTGTTAAAAATTAACAAAATTCCCCAGAATATTCCTCCGAGCGCACAGCCGCCTCCTGCGACCAGCGCCGCGCTGCATTCCTGAAGGCTCACGCCAAGAAAAGCAGCCGCTCCTGCCACGACTCCAACCGCTCCTGTCACCGCGATCACGGCGCACAGCAAAATCGTCTCCACATCCATTCTTTTTCCACGTCTCATGCCATTATCCTCCGTTCTTAAGCCCACGTTTACTCTCTGCAAAAGTACCGTTCCCACTCCCTCTCACCCATCCAGGGAAAGCAGGATCTGTCATCGATATAGACGTCTGCGGATATTTTCCGCGACTCCATCCCATAGGTCTTAAGAATCTCCGGAACGTTTGCGTTGACCGCGTCAAACCGGAGCCCAAACCGCCCGCACCACGCGACTGCTTCCTCCAGCGGCTCCCCGCATCTGCACGTCCAGAGAATGATCCGCTTCCCCTGCCCCTGAAGCCGCTTTAACAGCGCGATCAGCGGCAGATTCGGCAGTCCGATTTCGGGATAGCACTCACTGCAAAGCGTTCCGTCAAAGTCCACGGCGATAATGTCAATATTTTTTTCTCTCATCTTCATCCCTCCCGCCTGTTTCTATGGCAGGAGTATGGCATAGGATGTGTACAATAAACCGGACAGCGTGTATCCTTACACCCCCTCCCCGTCAAATGCGGGAATAAAGCTCTCCTTTGCGGTCTCCCCCTCCTGGATAAAACCGCGTTCTATGCCGATCTCTATCGCATAGTCCACAACCTCCTCATATTCCGCCTCCGTGACTCTGCGGTTTAGCTCCGGGTATTGTTCCAGTCCCGCAAGCGGCGTAAACTGGTTCATGATGCTGATATAGATCAGATCCCCGTAGGTCTCATGCAGGTAACGCAGCACCACCTTGGAATCCTCCTTCTGCCCCGGCAGCAGCAGATGGCGCACCATCGTGCCGCGCTGCAGCAGCCGCCCCGCCTCGATGGGATCTTCGTCTCCCGCCGCATCCGCTCCTGCAAAAACCGGCGCGCCGGTCTGGCGCACCATCTCCGCTACCGCCGCCTTTGCCACCGCGCTGTAATCGGGCGCGTGGGAATATTTCGCACTGAGCGCCGTGTCCATATATTTAAAGTCGGGCAGATAGATATCGACCAGACCCTCCAGGCGGCGCAGCGTCTCCACCTTCTCGTAGCCTCCCGTATTGTAGACGACAGGGAGCACAAGTCCCTGCGCCTTTGCCGCTGCGAGTGCCGTGATGATCTGCGGCACGAAGTGTCCCGGCGTCACCAGATTGATATTGTTCGCCCCCTTTTCCTGAAGCTCCAGAAATATCTCGGCGAGCCGCCCTGCACTGATCTCTCTCCCCGCCGTACCGTTTGCAATGTCGCGGTTCTGGCAGAACACGCAGTGCAGCGTACAGCCGCTGAAAAAGACGGTTCCCGAGCCCGCCGCACCGGAAATACACGGTTCCTCCCAGTAGTGCAGCGCCGCGCGGGCGACTTTTAATGTCTCTGTCTGTCCACAGAATCCACGCGCCCCGCTTTCCCTGTCCACAGCGCAGTTTCTCGGACACAATCTACACTCTCTCATTTCTATTTATCTCCTGACTGTATTTAAGCTTGCGAAACCCTGATTTTTTGGGTATGATATGTCTTGAATTACCAGTTTACCATTATACCATTTTTTCTGGTGCTGGAAGAATTATTTTTTACATAAAAGTAAAGGAGTTCTGCTATGAATTTAAAAAACTGTATGGTCGCACAGTCCGGCGGTCCTACCGTCGCAATCAATGCCAGCCTCGCGGGCGTCATCCGCGGCGTGTACGCATCGGCGGTATATGACACGGTCTACGGCTCATTAAACGGTATCACCGGAATTTTAAACAATAAGCTCACCAACCTCACCGCGCTGATGGACGAGCACCCGGAATACCTCGACCGCCTTGCCACAACGCCCGCCATGTACCTTGGCTCATGCCGCTACAAGCTTCCCGACTATATGGATGACGATTCCCCCTATGTCTTTATTTTCAACCAGTTTGAAACGTACCATATCGAGGCATTTTTCTATATCGGCGGCAATGATTCCATGGACACCGTCCTAAAGCTCTCCGAATACGCCAGGAAGATCGGCAGCAACGTCCGCATCATCGGTATCCCGAAAACGATCGACAACGATCTTTGCGAGACGGATCACACGCCGGGCTTTGGCTCCGCCGCCAAATATATCGCGTCCTCACTGCTCGAGATCGCGCACGACACCTTTATCTATGCCGTGAAGAGCGTGACCATCGTGGAGATCATGGGACGTGACGCCGGATGGCTGACGGCTGCCGCCGCGCTTGCAAGAAATGAATATAACTCTGCGCCGCACCTGATCTATCTGCCGGAGGTTCCGTTTGACGCCGACGACTTCCTGTTGGACGTCAAGCGGCTGCTCTTCGAGCGCAACAACGTGATCATCGCTGTCTCCGAGGGTATCCGCGATGCGTCCGGCGCATATATCAGCGCCTCCGAGGGCACTGTGGACAATTTCGGTCACAGCCAGTTGAGCGGCGCGGGCAAAACGCTTGAATTTCTTATTAAGGAAAAACTCGGCGTCAAGGTGCGCTCCGTGGAGATCAACGTCCTTCAGCGCTGTGCCGCACACCTCGCATCCAGAACCGATCTGGAGGAGTCGATGGCGCTTGGCAAAAAAGCCGTCGCACTCTCCGAAGAAGGTGTAACGGCTTCTATGGTGACCATCAACCGCGTCTCCGACGCGCCTTATCAGGTCGAATATGGCTATGCGCAGATCGCCCACATCGCAAATGAGGCGAAATCCGTGCCTGCCGAATGGATCGCCCCGTCCGGCAACGATGTAACACAGCCGCTCATCGACTACCTGGCGCCTCTGATCCAGGGCGAGTCAAAGGTAGCCTACGAAAACGGACTTCCGGTCTATATGGACGTCAGTCACTTGTCAGTACATCAATAAATTTACCGATCTCGATCCACGCTCTTTTGGATTCCGGCAAAAGCTTTGCCGCCATCTGAAAGACGTGGAACATCCCTTCATAGATACTCAAGCGGACTTTTACCCCCTGCTCCCTTGCCTTGGCGGCGACGTCCACGGAATCTGACAGCAGCATTTCGTAGGAGCCGACCTGCAGGAGCATCGGGGGAAATTCCCTGAAATCCCCAAACAGCGGCGAAATATACGCGTTCACCGGATCGTTTTCCTGCACATAATCCCTGCTGTAGATCAGACTGTCCCTCGTCTTTCCAAACAGAGGGTCGCGCTCATAGTTGGTGTCATACGATTCCCCGCCAGCCGTCAGGTCCGTCCACGGTGACATGGCGATGATCCCGCAGGGAAGCTGCCTGCCCCGGTCCTTCAGATAGTGGCACAGCCCCATCGCCAGACCACCGCCCGCCGAATCGCCCGCAAGAATGATCTGCTCGGAAAACCAGCCCTGCTCCAACAGCCAGTCATACGCGTCGCAGGCGTCAAGAAGTGCCGCCGGGTACGGATCCTCCGGAGCAACCCGGTAGTCGGGCGTAAGCACGCTCATCCCCCGGCTCACCTCATTGTAAAGCCCCGCAAACATCCGGTACGCATTGCGCATACCGCCGACATAGCCGCCTCCGTGCAACTGCAGGATCACCTTGTCCGTTCTCGGCTCCTCCTTTGAGGAGAGCAGCTCCATCCGGTAATGTTCCCGCTCCACCGTCTCCATCAAAAAACAGTCCGGACATTTCCACGACGGCTCGCTCGTGCCGATATTTTTGCGCAGCTCGCCGCTCTTGATCTTTTTCCCGATCCGGTGGTCATCCGTCACATGGGCGATCAGTTCCCGTATCACACGCCCTCTGATACTCGTCTCATTTTCCCGCATCTTGTTTCCTTTTCTCTCTTGTATTACCTGATGTGAAATCTTCTCTTAAGCTCCGTGCGCGCCCGCCGGTCCCCGATAATCAGCGTGCCGAGGAACAGAAGCACCGACGCCGCAAAGGCAAGCTCTCCCAAAAACGGCGACGTCGCGATCCCGACCAGTGAAAACACCAGCGGCACAACGCTGCACAGGATCATAAAAAGCTGCCACATAATGTAGCTCTGCCAGTTCCTCCGGTTGCAGAACATCAAAACCAGAATCCCGATATCGATGAATAAAATCGCCGCCGGAAGCGCGTAATTGACCGACCAGCCCCGATAACCGATGACAAAATCGGCTGCCACCGCGATCAGAACCGCGATCATCGTCAGGATGACGACCTTACCCCGGTAGCCGGATTTACCGAGGATCGCAAAGCGCAGCAACATATAGACATAGATAAATCCGAGCGCCGTGATCAGACTCCACCAGGTCTTCGCATCCGACACCACATTGATGTATACAAGCAGCACCTCCAGAAGGATCGCCGCAAACAGATAGATCCGGCTGATAAGCATCAGTTTCCGCGCCATAATACGCACGTTCGGATACATATTCTCAAGCTCCACGGTCTGCTCTAAGACAGAATTGCAGAGCGGACAGCGCTCCGTCTCGTCCAGTATCTCAATATTACATTTTCTGCATCTACTCATATGCCCATCCCCTATTTATAATTTACCCCGTTGCTCTCCACCTCGACGGGAATCCCATCTGCCGCCACCTTGCGGAAAAATCCGCGCTGCACGGAAGGATCCGCGAGGTCGTAGCTGAAGCTGAACACCAGTGTGCCCCCGTAGGAACAGATATTTCCCTTCAGGTGCTGCCCCTTTGACATCGCCAGAAAAGAGTGGAACTGCTCCACATAGGGGCGGTACTCCTCCGCCACGGAGATATTGCCGATATTGGTGATCGTCGTCGTGTTGGCGAGCGCCGAACTGCGGTAGACGTGACGCATCGCCATATTTTTCAGAAAAAGCGGCACGGCGCGGGCGATCAGAAGCTTCTCATTCGACACATTGTAGGAAAACACCTTCTCGAGATTCTCCCGGTTGATCTGGCTGCGCAGGCTTCCGCTGACTTCGCGAAGCACCTCCTCAAAGGTATAGACCTCTTTGACCGGATGAAACTCCGCCGACACCATGACAAAAAAATTCTTTGTCGTGATGGAGTCAAAAAACGGGCGCAGATTCACGGGAACTGCCACGCGGATCGGCTTGTCAGACGCCATTCCGTGCATACACTCGGTGTACACGCTCCACACATAGACCGACACCAGATATTCGTTGATCGTCACACCATAGGCACGGCAGACCTTTTTTAACTCCTCCACCGGCATATAGCCGTGCATCACGCCGAACTCTCCCGCCGGAAGGCGCTCCCCCTTTAGCAGGTACGCCTTCTTTGTCTGATACCCCTTCTCGGAGCTTTTCTTATAATTTTTCAGGAAGCTGTCCTCACGGTTTAAGGAGGTGCTGCTGTCCAGCGAATCGCCGACCTTTTCCTTTAATTCCGGATGTGCCAGACGCAGATACTGATAGGTCAGCTCCTTCAAAAAATTGATGCCGCCCATCCCGTCCGTCAGCACATGGAATACCTCGAGGTTGATGCGGTATTTATAGTAGGTCACCCGGAACATATAGCTCTGGTTCTTGTTCTGGTGGATGAACCGGCACGGAAATGTGTGTTCCTCCCGCACACGGGGCGCAGGCTTGTTATTCTCCTCAAAATAATACCAGAAGATTCCTTGCCGCAGGCGGAGATTAAAGCCGTCAAACTTCGGCAGCACAATGTCTAACGCCTCCTGCAAAAGCTCTGGCTGTACCAGCTCGGACAACGTGACGCTGATGCGGTAGACGTTGCTCATGCTCTCCCCCGCGATCACCGGAAACAGATGCGCCGTGTTGTCAAGGCGCTCCCAGCGTATCTCCTTGTAGATCTGTCTTTCTTTTTTACTGGCTGCTGCCCCGGTCTCTACCGTGGCAGCCTCTTGCTTTTTCTTCATATAATCTCTCTTTTCCACACTGTTGCCGGAGAACCCTCCTGCCCTCCGGCGCTTCTCTTATTATAAGATAAGATATTTCAAATTACAATCTGTGCAGCAAATTTTCCTGTTCCGCGGTATTGCATTTTGCCCCGCGCCATCATAAAATAGACTCGTGGTATTGGATATACCAGAATAGGAGGTACCGGTATGCTGTTTAAAAAATTAAGCGCTCCTTCCCTGAAGGAGCTTTTTGTCAATGAGTTAGAGGGGATGATCTTATCCGGAAAGTTAGAGGTCGGCGCGAAACTGCCGCCCGAACGGGAGCTCGCGGAATCCATGCAGGTTTCCCGCGCCGTCGTCAATTCCGGCATCGCCGAGATGGAGCAGAAGGGCTTTCTGACCGTGAAACCGCGCATCGGCACATTTGTCGCCGACTACCGCAAATACGGCACGACCGACACGCTCGTCTCCATCATGCAGTACAACGGTGGTATGCTGCGCGACAAGGAGGTGCGTTCCATTCTTCAGGTGCGCATTATTTTTATGAATCTTGCCGCCACGCTCGCCATCGAACACGCGACGGATGAGGAGATTTCCGCGTTAAAACACTATGTCGGGGAACTCGCAGCCTGCGCAGATCCCGAGCAGGCTGCAGCGCTCATTTTTTCTTTCAGCCACGAGCTGTCCTTTATCAGCGGCAACTCCCTGCTGCCGCTGTTTTTTATCTCTTTCCGCGATCTCGTCACGACTCTGTGGGCGCGCTTCGCCACCCAGTACGGCGTACAGCCGCTCGCCGAGAGCGCTGCCGCCATCTACGACTATGTCGCAGCCCGCGACGTGGAGGGCGCGACCCATTATATCACAACCTCCACGCAGGAGAGTATTGACGGCTCGCGCCAGATTTATTACAAATCCTAGCTGCTCCTGGTAAACTGGCTGTTGTAGAGACTTGCATAGAAACCACCCTGTTCTAACAGTTCTTCATGCTTTCCCTGCTCGATGATGCTCCCATCCTTCATGACCAGGATCACATCCGCCTCCCGGATCGTGGAGAGGCGGTGCGCCACAATAAAGCTGGTGCGCCCTTCCATCATTTTCGCAAACGCGCGCTGGATGTGCATCTCCGTGCGGGTGTCAATGGAGGAGGTCGCCTCGTCTAAGATCAGCATCGGCGGCAGACACAGCATCACGCGCGCAATGCACAAAAGCTGTTTTTGTCCCTGCGACAGACTGCCCCCGTCCTCCGCGATCACCGTGTCGTAGCCGTCCGGCAGACGCCGGATAAAACTGTGGGCGTGCGACGCCTTCGCCGCTGCGATCACCTCTTCCTCCGTCGCATCCGGTTTTCCCATCACGATATTTTCCCGGATCGTGCCGCTGCGCAGCCACGTCTCCTGAAGCACCATTCCGTAGTTCTCCCGCAGACTCCTGCGTGTCATGGACTGCACCGGGATACCGCTCACGCGTATCTCACCGCTGTCTGCATCGTAAAACCGCATCAGCAGATTGATCAGCGTCGTCTTGCCGCAGCCCGTAGGACCGACGATCGCCACGCGCTGCCCCGGCAGGACGGAAAGATTGAAGTCCTCGATCAGCTTCCGGTCCGCCGTGTAGGAAAAGCAGACATGGGAGAGTTCAACGCTTCCATCCGCATCTGTAAGTTCCACCGCATCCGGCGCATCCTGGGTTTCCGCCTCCTCCCCGATCAGATCGAACACTCTGCCCGCGCAGGCGAGCGCATTCTGAAGCTCTGTGACCACTCCCGAGATCTCGTTAAACGGTTTCGTGTACTGGTTCGCATAGCTGAGCAGACTGGTGAGCTGACCGACGCTGATGCCGCCGGAGATCGCCAGAAATGCACCGACCACGCCGACCGCCGCATACACGAGACTGTTGACAAAGCGCGTCGCCGGATTGGTGATGCTCGAGAAGAAAATCGCGCGCAGGGAACATTTCTGCAATTTTTCATTGAGCACGTCAAACTGTTCTAACGCCTCGTCCTCGTGGGAAAACGCCTGCACCACTTTCTGGTTCCCCACCATCTCCTCGATAAACGCCGTCTGCGCCCCGCGTGTCTCGGACTGTAAGCGGAACATGGAAAATGTCCTCTTTGCGATATATCCCGCCACAAACAGTGAGACTGGCGTGAGCACGACCACCACGACCGTGATCTGCACGCTGATGGTCAGCATCACAAACAGCGTGCCGAGGATCGTCACGATCCCGGTGAACAACTGCGTAAATCCCATCAGCAGCCCGTCCGCAAACTGGTCCACATCCGCGATCATACGGCTGACCACATCGCCGTGCGACTGTCCGTCAATGTATTTGAACGGAAGCCTTAACAGCTTGTCGAATGCCTCCGTGCGGACATCGCGGATGACATTGTAGGTGATCTTGTTGTTGCAGGCATTCATCACCCACTGCGCTGCCGCTGTCAGCAGGATCACAACTGCCATATTCCGCAGGATCAAAGCGATTTCCGCAAACGCGACCTGCCCCGGTGCGAGGATCTGATCCACTGCCTGCCCGATCAGAACCGGCACATAGAGCGTAAGCCCTGCGGTCAGGGCAGCAAGCACGATAGAACAGCCGAGGTATCCCCAGTAGCGTCTGATATAGCGCAGCACCTTTCCAAGTGTCTGCTTCTGTCTCTTTGTCACAGCCTGTTTCATAACGCCCCACCTCCCGATGCTTTTCCAAACTGGGATTCGTAGATCTCCTGATAGACTCTGCATTTCTCAAGCAGCGTCTCGTGTGTTCCGATACCCACGACCGCACCGTCATCAAGCACGAGGATCCTGTCCACCTCCTGGATCGATGCAGCGCGCTGGGAGACGATAAATACCGTCATCTGCCCGCTCATCTTCGCGATCGCCGCACGCAGTCTCGCGTCCGTTGCAAAATCAAGCGCCGATGCACTGTCGTCCAGTATCAGGATCTCCGGTTTTGCGACAAGCGCCCGCGCGATCGTCAGACGCTGCCGCTGTCCGCCGGAGAGATTTCTGCCCCCCTGCTCGATATGATAATCTAATCTTCCCTCTTTTTCGTCCACAAATTCCTTCGCCTGCGCCGCTGCGAGCGCCTCCATCAGCTCCTCGTCCGTCGCCTCGCGGTTGCCCCATTTTAAATTTTCACGGATGCTCCCCTGAAAGAGGACTGCCTTCTGCGGCACGACGCCGATCTTCTCCCTCAGGTCAGAGAGCGCATACTCCCGCACGTCGCGTCCGTTTACTTTTACCGCGCCGTCTGTCGCCTCGTAAAAACGCGGGATCAGATTGACCACAGACGATTTTCCGGAGCCCGTACCGCCGATAATGCCGATCGTCTCACCGCGCTTTGCAGTAAAATGAATATCGGTCAGCGCTTCCTCTCCCGCGCCCGCATAGACAAGCCCCGCATGGATGAACTCCACTGCCGGAGGCTCTGCATCTGTGCCGCTGTCTGCACCGCCGTCGTTTTCCCCGGCTCCCTTGCCAGTTGCAGCGTCTCTGTTCCACGTCTGCCCGTCACCGTTTGACAGGATCGAAGGCTCTACCTCAAAGACTTCCCCGATACGGTTGCCGCAGGCAACTGCCTTGTTGATATTAACGATCAGATTGGCGCTCTTGACAAGCTCGACCAAGATCTGCGACATATAGTTGACCAGCGCGACCACCTCGCCCTGCGTGATGACGCCGCTGTCTGCCTGCACTGCCCCCGTCCAGACCAACACGATCATCGCCCCGTTGATGAGCAGATAGGTCAGCGGGTTCATCAGCGCGGAGATCCTGCCCACATAGAGCTGGAGTTTCGTCAGCGCATCATTTTTCTCCCGGAAATGCGCGCGCTCGTCCTCCTGCCTGTTAAACGCGCGGATCACACGGCTTCCGGTCAGATTCTCCCTTGTGATGCCGAGCACTAAGTCCAGTGCCGCCTGCACCTTTTTGTACAGTGGGATGCTGATGAGCATCACGCCGAACACGACGATGGACAACAGCGGGATCGCCACGACAAACACGAGCGCTGCCCTGACATCGATCGTAAACGCCATGACCATCGCGCCAAACACGATAAACGGCGAACGCAGAAACAGGCGCAGAACGAGGTTCACCCCATTCTGCACCTGATTGATGTCACTTGTCATACGCGTGATCAGCGTGGACGTGCCGACAGTGTCCAGCTCCTGAAACGACAGACGCTCAATGTGCGCAAACAGCGCGTGGCGCAGCCCCGTCGCACAGCCGACCGCCGCTTTTGCGGCAAAATACTGTGCGGTGATGGAGCACACCAGACCGATCACCGCGAGCAGTACGAGCAGCAGACACATCTTCATAATGTAACTCTTGTCCCCGGCGGCAACACCTGTGTCGATGATCGCCGCCACGACCAGCGGAACGATCAGCTCAAAGGTCGCCTCCAGAAGCTTAAACAGCGGTCCTAAGACACACTCCTTTTTGTAATCCTTTAAATATACAAGTAACTTTTTCATATCCTGCTCCTGTTACGCTTCTTTCTTTCCCTTCAGCAACTGCATACCAAAGATCACGGCTCCGCCGATCAGGAAAAACAGAATGTTAAAGGTTCCAAACGTCATCGCCGGCTGCGGAACCTCCAGCGTCTCAGGTCCCTTGACCACGGCGTAGATCGAGCCGAGCATCAAACCGATGATGAGATAGATCGTCTGCGCGCGGAAGTCCTCAAGCGCCTTGCGGATGATCTTGACCACGCTGACCGCACCGACCAAAACGCCGCAGCCAAAAATAAACACGGTCGGGAACGCTGCCAGATCCAGATGAAGGATATCCTTGATCGCCGTCACGATCGGCAGATAAAGTCCCATGATAAGGAGCAGCGTCGAACCGGAGATCCCCGGCAGCACCATGGCGGAGATCGCGATCATGCCAGCCACAAACACGAACACGCCGAGTCCCAGCGTCAGATGCTCGAGGTTCACACCGTCCCCGCCGCCTGCCGGGTTAAACATGGTGATGGCACACACGATGACAATTCCGACCAGCACAAACAGCGACGCGCTCTTTTTGGCAATGAGCGTCTCCTTCTCCTCCTTCGCCACGATCGGGATCGCAAAAATGATAAAACCGATGAATAGGGAACTGATCGCATAGATGTGGCTCTCAAACACGCTCGCCAGCACAAGCATCGCCAGCACCATACCCGTCACCCAGCCGATGCCGAGCTTGATCAGAAAGATCACAGCAGCCTTCCTCTCCTCTTTCGTCCCCGACACAAGATCGTCAATGGAGTCGATAAACTGATCGTAAAATCCGAGCAAAAACGCCACCGTACCGCCGGACACACCCGGCACGCTGTCCGCCAGCGCCATACAAAAGCCCCTGATAAACTGGATGATATACATATTTCATACCTCTTTCTATATTTTTACATTGTCTACCGCAATACTATATCAAATCAAAATGGAGAGCGCAAGCGCTCCCCATTGATTTTTAACGAACTTTTGTCCCCTCCATATATTTGTCAAGCTGATAGGAAACCTTCAGCACCTCATCCAGAAGTCGCTTTGTGTTCTCCGCATTTCCAAGATTCTTGACGCTCAGATCCGCCGCCTGCACGGAGGAAGCCGTGACCTCCTCGGTCGTCGCCGACAGATGCATGATGTTCTCGACGATCTGGTTATTCGCCCCCGAGAGCTGGTTTAACATGGCGTCGATCTCTCCGATGTCCGCGATCAGCCCGCTGACATTCCGGTTCATATCGCCAAAGCTCTCCGACGCCATACCGATCATCTCATCCTGCGCGCCTGCCGCCTGCACGGAGCGCTCCACCGCCTCGGCAGCCGCTCCCGCATTGTCGGAAAGCTCCTTTAAGATCGCGGCGATGCTCTCCGTCTCCTGCCTCGTCTTCTCCGCAAGCTGCCGGATCTCATCCGCCACAACCGCAAAACCGCGTCCTGCCTCCCCGGCTCTCGCACTCTCGATAGACGCGTTTAACGCCAGCAGATTGGTCTGGCTGGAGATTGCAAAAATGGTGTCCGCAATACTCCTGACTGCGCTCGTGCGCTCCGACAGCCGGTGCATGGAATCGGCAACCCCGGAATTTGTCTCCGCGATCACCGCAGACTGTCTTCTGAGATCGTCCATGATCTTTGCACTCCTGTCATTCAGCTCGCTAGACTGTTTCGCCACAGAAACCATCCGCTCGGAGCGCTCCAGTGTCATTCCGATGGAATCCTGGATACTCTGGGTCATTTCCGTCTGCGTCTGGATATTTTCTGCCGTGCTCTGGGTGCTGTCGGAGATATCCCGCATCGCGCCGTTTACCACCTCGGTCGAGCCGTTTAGCTCGGTGACAAGCTCCCGCGCCTTCTCGGTGCCCTTCCGCACCTTCTCCGCCACCCCGATCACATCGGCGAGGATCTGCTGCTCCGTCTCCTTTTCCGCCGCGAGACTCCCCAGCATATCCCGGTTAAACCGGATCAAAAGCTTTACCGTCCGGTCGATCAGCAGCAGAAATACCACGATCATCGCCGTGACGACCCACTGTACCTTCGTTTCCTCGCCTGTATAAACGCCCGACAAACACTTCACCGCAACCACAATGATGTTGATCGCTGCCATCGCAATGCCGGAGAAAGCAAAAAACTTCAGATCGAAAAAGATCGCGCAGCCGACCAGAGGGATTGCCGCCATGATGCGCACATAATAATCGTCAAAAACAACCGCGAGAAGAGCTGCGCTTAACAGAAGTCCGCACACTCCGATCCAGCGCACAGCCACACTTGTCTTCTGCCTGAGATAGACAGCCACCGTGCCTCCCAATGAAAGCAGGATAATCACCTTGAGCACTGTCATGGAACTGACATTATGCAGGGTATCCCTCTGATCGAAAAACAGAATCAACAGTACAAACACATAAAAAACAGAAAAACCTGCCGCGATAAAAAGGTTCGCCCTCTTTATCTGCTCCTTCGGGTCTGCATAGACAAACCTCTTCTCCTCACTCCCCATAATATCCCCCTTATCTTTTGCCTGCACCGTTAATCTATGTACTTCTTTAACTGACCGGACACATCCAGCACATTTTCAAGCAGCTTCTTCGTGTCCTCCGCATTGCCGAGATTCTTGATGCTCAAGTCTGCTGCCTGCGAGGAAGAAGCCGTGACCTCCTCGGTTGCCGCCGACAACTGCGTGATATTGTCCACGATCCGGGTGTTTGCCTCGGAAAGGCTGTTCAACATCCCGTCAATTTCCGCGATATCCGCAATCAGACCGCTCACATTCCGGTTCATGTCGCCAAAGCTCTCCGACGCCTTTGCGATCATTTCATCCTGTGCACCCGTCGCGTCCACAGAGCGCGCCACCGCATCCGCTGCCGCCTGCGCATTGTCGGAAAGCTCTCCGAGAATGGCTGCGATGCTCTCCGTCTCCTGTCTCGTCTTCTCCGCGAGCTGCCGGATCTCATCTGCCACAACCGCAAATCCACGTCCTGCCTCACCCGCTCTTGCACTCTCAATGGAGGCGTTTAACGCCAGCAGATTTGTCTGGCTGGAAATTGCAAAGATCGTGTCCGCAATACTCTTGACCGCGCTTGTCCGCTCCTGCAGGCTGCGCATGGATCTGGCAACCTCTGCGTTTGTCTCTGCGATCACGGACGACTGTCTGCGCAGATCGTCCATGATCTGCGCGCTCTTGTGGTTTAACTCCTCCGACTGCCGCGCTACCTGAACCATCTGCTCAGAGCGCTTTAAGGTACTGCCGATGGAATCCTGAATATTCTGGGTCATCTCTGTCTGCGCCTGAATATTTTCCGCCGTGCTTAAAGTACTGTCTGAGATATCCCGCATTGCGCCGTTTACCACCTCGGTTGAACTGTTTAATTCCGTCATGATATTCATCGCGCCCTCTGTCCCCCTGCGCACCTCATTCGCAACGGAAATCACATCGTCCAGCATTTTCTTCTGCGCGGTCTCCTTTGCCTCAAGGCTTCCGATCGTGTCCCGGTTAAACATCGAAGTGATATACACCGTCCACGGAACCAGCACCATCGTCAGCGCAATGACAGCATTCGCGCTCCACTGGTCAAATGCGACATCCCCCGTATAGCTGCCAAGCACGAAACACTTGATGGCAACGGTTCCCATATGTACCACAACCATGATGGCTGCCGTGGCAATGGAAAACTTCAGATCAAAAAATACAATATAACCGATCAGCGGCACGATCGTCAGAAAACGCATATAATAGCTGTCAAATGCGTAGGAAACCAGAATCGTAACAATCAGTAAGCCGGCCATGCTCCAGTAGCGGAGTCTGGCATCCCCCTTATCCTTCAGATACATCACCAGATCCACCAGAAACGTTGCAATGGTAAGCCCCGAAACCAAAACCGTATAACCCATGCTTCTCCATCCCGATACCCCCGCTGCAATGATCGAGACCAGAACCGCCGTGTAGAATACGATAAAGCCAATCATCAGAAACCGATTGGATCTTTTTAGCTGTTCCCTCTTGTCTGCATACAAAAACTCTCTCTTCGTCTCCATATAACACTCCTTGTCTTTTGTCTTCTATAACTCCTATATCTTCTAAATTATACTTTACCCGATTTTAAAATGCAATTCTTTTTCTTCACGGACAGATCTTCCGCCCGGATTCCCTCTTTTATTTCCTTTTTCATCAAAAACAGACACAGCAGATTCGGCAGCGCCATCAAAATATTAAACAGATCAGCAAGCCCCCACACCGTCTCCATCGAAAGCACCGCCCCAAGAAAGACAGAAACCAGATAGCACGCCTGATAAAATTTTACGCCGCGCTCCCCAAACAGATAGCGGGCAGCGGATGCGCCGTAGACATTCCAGCCGATGATCGTCGCGAATGCAAACAGCGCCAGCGACGCCGAGAGGATTTCCTCCCCGTACGCAGGCAGCTCCGAAAATGCGGCAAAGCCGAGACGGTCCGCGGCAATCCCGGCATAATTTCCGGGATGCTTTAACATACCGGCAACCGTGGCGATCCCCGTAATGGCGCACATCACAACTGTATCCCAGAAAGGTCCCGTCATCGAGACAAGCCCCTGACGCACCGCGTCCTGACTGCCCGAGGCTGCCGCCGCCATCGGGATCGATCCCAGCCCCGCCTCGTTGGTAAAAAGCCCCCGCGCCACGCCCGTGCGGATCGCCGTCATGACCGTTCCGCCTGCCACACCTCCCACCGCAGCCCTTCCGTCAAACGCCGCGCGCAGGATCACGGCGACCGCCTCCGGCACAGTGTCCCTGTTTTTCACGATCAAAAAGAGGCATCCGCCCAGATACAGTGCGCTCATAAGGGGCACCAGCCAGGTACAGACCTTTGCGATCTGCCGGCTGCCGCCCACGATGATCGTGCCCGCTGCCACCGCCACAAGGATTCCCACGACAGAAGCCGGAACCGGAAACATCTCCCGGACTGCGGTGGCGATGGAATGTGCCTGCACACTGCTGCCAATCCCAAAGGATGCGAGCACGGTACAGAACGCAAACACTGTCGCCAGCCACTTTTTTCCAAGTCCGTGCTCCAGCACATACATCGGTCCTCCCGCGGTTTTTCCGTCTTTCCCGGACACCTTGTAGCGGACAGACAGAAAACACTCCGCATAGCACGTCGCGATCCCAAAAAATCCCGTCAGCCAGCACCAGAATACCGCGCCGGGTCCGCCGAGCGCAATCGCCGTCGAGACCCCAATGATATTTCCCGTGCCAATCGTCGCCGCGAGCGCTGTCGCAAGCGCAGAATAGGGCGACACCTCGTTTTTTGCTCGTCTCTCTCCCTTCTCCCGCGCGACGCTTAACCGGATGCCAAGCGGAAGTTTCCGCTGGATCACACCCAGATACAACGTAAAATAAAGGTGCGTACCAAAGAAAAGCAACAGCAGCATCGCAACATCCTCCAGACAGACATTCTGTTCTAAAAGTCTATGCCATGCTGCATACGGGCAGAACACTACCAGTTCTCAATATCTCTTTTTGCCGGGTTATCGAGCAGTTTTCCGTCCTCGTCAAACCGCGAGCCGTGGCACGGACAGTCCCAGCTCCTCTCCTGCGGATTCCATTCCAGCTCGCAGCCCATATGCGGACAGCGCGGGCGGCAGAACAATCCGCGCACCAGTCCCTTCACGCTCATCCCCACGTCTGTCAGAAAATCCCGGATCCCGGCGCGAACGCAGAGTCTCTGCGGAGAGAACAGCTTTCGGTACGGATTTTCCACGCCGCACAGCTCGTCCCGCAGCAGCAGCGCCGCGACCATGGCGGACGTCATCCCCCACTTCTGAAATCCCGTCGCCACATAAAGATGCGGCGTGAACACGGAGTATCGCCCGATCAGCGGTATTCCGTCATGCGGCATACAGTCCTGCGCCGACCAGCGCGCCACCTCCCTGCAGTCAGGATAATAATATTTCGCCTTCTCCAAAAGCGCTTCATACGCCCCGCACTGCTTTGCCTCGCCCGTGCGGTGACCGCCGCCGCCAAACAGCAGGACGTCCCCCGCCTGCCGCAGGGAAATGCCATCCTCATCCACGCCATAATACATCCCCCGGATGTCGTCACAGCCGGAGAGCGCCAGAACATAGCTGCGCTCCTGATGCTGGCGCAGGAAATAAAATCCCGGCACATTCCGAAACGGATAATGTGTCGCCGCCACGACATTTTCCGCCAGAAACACGCCCGCATCCGTCAGCACCTGGCTGCCGTGGACCGCACGCACCATCGTGTGCTCCCGTATCTCAAATCCCGCCGCGATGTGCCGGAGAAATTCCAGCGGGGAAAACTGTGCCTGACCGCCGAAGCGCACCGCCCCCTCCACCGGAAACGGCAGTTCCGTCTCCGTTGTGAAGGTGGCGTCGATCCCGAGGGACGCCGCCGCTTTTGCCTCCTCTCTCAGCACAGTTCCCTCTTTCCTTGTATACAGAAATGCCGGAACGCGCGCAAACTGACAGTCGATCTGCTCCTTTTTAACGAGCTTTTCATAGGAAAGAATCGCCTCCTCATTCGCCTTCGCATACAGAAGCGCCCGCTTTTTTCCGGCTTTTTGTATCAGGGTACTGTATTTGATGCCGTGCTGACTCGTGATCTTCGCAGTCGTCCGCTCCGTCTGCCCGGACGCCACGGTCTTTGCTTCCAGCACCAGCACGCGCCTGCCGCTCTCCTTCAGATAGTACGCTGTCAGCAGCCCCGCCATCCCCGCGCCGACAACGATCACATCGTACGGCACATCATTTCCCTTCTCCGCTCCCGGCGCCGCCGCTTCACTGTTTCCGTCCGGCGGCAGGCTGTTTGTCTGTTTTCTCCAGTATGATTCCATGAAAAATCCTCGGTTCGCTTTTTGGTTTAGTATGCGCCGGATGCCGGGGAATATGCGCCGTTCTTTTCCACCCTTGCATTTTCCTGGAAGTATGGTAGAATGGACTTATAAACAAAACCGGACAAAGTATTTTTCTGTCCGGTTTTGTTTTGCAATAACATACTACATATATAATCATGGTGTTGGAGCGAAAAGACTTTTCCAAACTGGCTTTGCCCGCAACACCATAATCATATCAGGAGGAAATCATGCAGCGCATTACAACCGAACTTTTATTTGCCTTTCTCATCCCCGCCACCTATGTGGTTCTTTTTGTCCGGATCCTGTATCTGAAAAGCAGTCTGACAAAGGAGAAAAAAGGATGTCCAACAGCGGAGCTCACGCACACTCCATCCGATTTCTATTCTGCCAAAAGCTCCTGCTTAAGCAGAAACGAAGCCCTGATGTTTCATTATTTGAACACGGCGCTCACGCGCCTGGTCCCCAATCCCGTCGACCGAAAAAATTATCATGTGTTTCCGCAGGTGCCGCTCTCTTCCATGATCCGGACCCGCAGGGAGCTCTGCACCCGCACCCATTCGTGGGAAGCCGCCGGAAACAGTTATATCTCCGGAAGCATCGATTTTGTGATCTGCTACTGCTACGCGGTCGGCAATATCTACCAGTACAAACCGCTGCTTTTGATCGAACTGGACGGGCTCTCAAACGCTCTGTACGAGGCAGAACCACAGAAAAAACAGATGGAAAATGACGCCTTTGACGACACGCTCTTCTCGGATTTGAACCTTCCCTTTTGCAGGTTTACCCTAAATGAAAGCTCCAGTCATTCGGATCTGCCCAAGGTCTGTGAGATGCTCCGCAAACAGCTCCCTGCAAATGTGCATTGACAAGCATGGGCATTATGCCTATACTATTTTTATTACACACGTAAGATTTTGGAGGATTTGAAATGGGTAAGCTGCCGCAGATTTCCGAAGCTGAGTTTGAGGTGATGAAGATCGTATGGAAGTACGCGCCGATCAGCACCAATGAAATCACAGAAAAATTATTGCAGACGACAAGCTGGAGTCCAAAGACGATACAGACTCTCATCAAACGTCTTGTGACAAAAGGGGCTCTCACTTATGAAAAACAGAGCCGTGTGTTTGTCTATACCCCGCTGATAAAAGAAAACGAGTATATTGACCAGAAAAGTAGTTCTTTTTTGAACCGCTATTATAACGGGGATATCACAGCCATGCTGTCCGCCTACATCGAAAATGACAGGCTATCCGAGACAGAGATCGACTCTCTCCGCTCCCTCTTGTCAAAAAAGTCCAGATAGGGAGGGATGTGCATGGCTGATTTTATGATCCGTTTTTTGATCTGCAATCTCGTTCTCGGCGGCATCATCGGTATCCTTCTTGCAGCAAAGCGGCTATTCAGGAACAGCCTTTCTTCCCGGATGCAGTACCAACTGTGTTTTCTGCTGCTCGGACTCTTGGCGGTTCCATTTTTGCCGTTCCCCCTCACCGGGTTTTCGCAGATAGCTTCGTGGCTTGGCAGGTTCAAAAACTCCCCCGCTGACGCAACCGGCATGGAGGAGACTGTGAGAACTTATGCGAGTGGAAATGCAGACTGGATGAACGACTTTACCCTCTCGGTAAACAGCGAAATACCGCCCGTTGCCGGGTACCTGCTGTTTACGGTATGGATCGTGGGCATTCTCGCAATGCTGGCACTGATGATAAAATCCGCGCTCCGGCTGCGCACTCTGGAACAATCGGCTCTTCCGCTTCAAAACAAGAAAGTCCGCAGCCTCTACCGGCGCTGTCTGGACGAGATGGGGATCCACAGAGAAATTCCCTTGTACAGCACCGCATTTTTACAGTCTCCGGTGATCGTGGGATTTTTAAAACCGCGCATTTATCTGCCGATCCATCTGATTGCGGAGACTGCAGAATCCGATCTGCGGTATATGCTGCTGCATGAACTGTCGCACTATAAACACAGGGATGCGGTTGGCGGTTTCCTGATGAATCTCGCCGGAGTGGTGTACTGGTTTCACCCTCTCGTGTGGTACGCGCTGGAGGAAATGCGCAGTGACCGGGAGATCGCCTGCGACACTTCGGTCTTAAAAATGCTGGGGGAGGACGCCTGCGAGGATTACGGCAATACGCTGATCAACTTTGCAGAAAAGATGTCACGCACACCCTTCCCGTTTGCCGTCAGCCTTGGCGGTAGCATGAAGCAAATGCGGCGGCGTATTGTAAATATCGCCTCCTATGAGAAGCCAACTTTTGCCAAAAGTCTAAGAGGCATGGCGGCGTTTGTGCTCACTGCCGCTCTCCTCCTGGGGCTTACGCCCTTTGTCTCCACCTATGCGGCAGACCAGAGCCGCTACCGGTGGGAGGTTCCAAAAGAACGCGTTTCCACAAAAGATTTTCAGGAACAGTTCGGCGCATACAGCGGCAGCTTTGTCCTCTACGATCTAAAAAACGACCACTGGCTCGTCAGCGACAAAGAGCAGGCGGTTACACGGGTAGCCCCGGATTCGACCTACAAGATCTATGACGCTCTGTTTGCCCTTGACGCGGGGATCATCTCCCCGGAGCGCACACAGATCGCCTGGGATCAGACAGCATATCCGTTTGAAGCGTGGAATACCGACCAGACCTTAAACTCTGCGATGGCTTCCTCCGTCAACTGGTATTTCCAGTCTCTGGACAGACAGATGGGCAGATCCGCCCTGCAATCTTATATCCGGTCCACAGGCTATGGCAATCAGGATATCCACGGAGACCTTTCCTCCTACTGGTCGGAATCCACATTAAAGATTTCTGCGGTTGAGCAGGTGGAGCTTCTGGCTGCCCTGTACCAAAACGATCTCCCCTTTGCCGCAGAGCATATCGCCGCTGTCAAAGACTCTATCCGTCTGTTCTCCTCCGACGCCGGAACTTTTTATGGGAAAACCGGAACGGGGCAGATCGACGGACAGGACGTAAACGGCTGGTTTGTCGGCTTTCTCGAGACTGCGGAGCACACATATTTTTTTGCGACAAACATCCGCGCCAAACATTCCGCCACCGGGAGCGCCGCCACACAGCTCACCATGGAAATCCTCGCAGATCTCCGTCTATGGGAGCAGGACACAGACTGATCAGTCCCCTCCGTACTGTTCTTCCCACTCCGCTGCCGTCAGGCGTGGCGTATGCCATGTCCCGGCTCCCTCTTCCCAGGGGGATGTGATCCTGTTGGAGACATACTGCACGCCCCCGTCCCCGAGCGGACGTACCACGACCTCGTGGGTATACACGCTCGAATCCCCGGCATAGGGAAAGACCGCGGAAACCATGAGCGTGATCGTCCCGTCACTGTTTTCCGTAAAACCGGTGACCTCCGGATACGGATATTCGGGGTACTCCGCTTCCTCAAAGCCCCGCGGCTTATACTCATATGTAACATCCTCACGACAATAGACCGTCTTGGACTGTAACGTTTCACTGTCGATATTGAAATATGTCATGATCACTTCTTCAAATTCCTCTCCGGGAATCTGATAAACCTCGCACTCCCCCAGATTATTGTCCGGCACATAGGGAACATACCGCCCGTACATTTTTTCATAAAAAATATCATACAGATCGTAGAAATCCAGATCGCCAAAATCATTTTCATCCCAGTCGGTGAGAAACATATTGTTGCGCTCGTAACCGACCGGAAGAATGTATCTGCGGTTTAGCTCCCTGCACGTCTCATCCAGAGGTTTCACCCGCAGCGCCGTGTATTCCTCCGCCCCACTCAGCGTGAGCGCATACAGTTCTTCCAGAAAGTAGGTCCCGGAAAACATCAGATAGCCTTCCTCCGTATAATTCCAGTTTGACGCCGGATAGTTTTGGGGACTGCCTCTTTGGAGCATCCCATTTTCGTACTTGCAGTAGCTTCTGGTCACGTCGATCTTTCCCTCTCCTGCCTGCAGGTCATACTCCACAAATCCCCCCACATCGTCCACCTGAAAGACCGTGACCTCCGCCTCCTCCCCCGAAGCTGCCGCCTCACAAAATTCCTCTACCTGCCCGGACTCCACCATATCCACCTGGTTTCTGCTGTCGACAGCCGGATAGCCGTATGCTCCAAATCGGTTGACGATACTGCGGACCGCCTCAAGGTCGTCCGTTTTATCTCCCCTTGCAGCTTCCTCATATAGATCAAGCAAAACCATCTTGTCTTTTTCCACAACATAGCCGCTGCCTCCCCTCTCTTTGACATCCTCCGTCATGCTGACCAGAAGTATCGGCCGCTCCACCGTTTTCTCTGTGGGAAAGACAGCAAACCATCCAAGTTCCGTGCCGGATGTGTCTTCCTTGGACGCCTTGATCTCTGCCGTTCCCGTCTTTCCCGCCAGTTCCACATCGTCCATGCGGACGGCGTATCCCGTTCCGTCCGGGTCGTTGATCACCTTTTTCATCCCCTCCAGTACCCGGTTTGCCGTTTCAGCGGAAAATGCCTCCGGTATCCAGTATTCCGCAGCCGCATCCTCCCGGTAGACCAGATACGGCTTAATGATATTTCCTTCGTTGCAGAAAGCGGAATAAATACACGCCATATGCAAAGGATTCATCAAAATCTGCCCCTGCCCGTAGCCGCTGTCCGCGAGCTGTATTTCCGTTTCTATGTGCTCCGTGTTGGAATACTGCGACTGCGCCATCTGAATTTCAAACGGCAGCTCCTGATGGAATCCGAGCCGTTCCAAAGAGTTCTCCAACTCCTCGGAACCAATTTGCAGCGCCGCCTTTGCAAAATAAATATTGTCCGAGTAAATCAGCGCGTTTTCCAACGTCACCGGCTCATATGCGTGGAGCGTTGTCACATAATAAGACCCCCACGAGGCGTCCTTTTGCCAGCTTAATCCCTCACTTCCATAATCCTCTGACGGATCGACCGCTCCCGATTCCAGACCGATGGCTGCCGTGACCGGCTTAAACGCAGAGCCCGGACACCATACCTGCCGGAAACGGTTGTACATCGGCTGTCTCTCATCTCTGCTTAACTCCTCCCACTGACCATCGGACAATCCCAGGACAAAATCGTTACTGTCATAGGACGGCGTGCTCACCAGCGCTAACACCTCCCCGGTATACGGCTGGATCGCTACGGAACAGCTTTCGTCCTCCTGAAACTGCTCATACAAAGACATCTGCAGCTCCGCGTCTATCGTGAGCTGTATATCCTCTCCATGCTGTACCGCGGTATAGGCGAGTTCCTCCTTCTCGTTGCCATTGGCATCTACCATGTAGATCCGGCTGCCGTTTTGTCCTTTCAGCTCTTTCTCAAACAGCCCCTCGATTCCGCTTCTGCCAATGACACTGGTGGAGGTGTATCCCTCCCCTCTGTGCTTCGCCAGATCCTCCGCAGTCACGCCCTGCACATAGCCTGTCAGATGCGCCGCCGCTTCCTTTAGCGGGTATTCCCGCACTTCCACATCGGTGATCATCACACCGGGAATCTCCAGTAATTTTTGATGTCGCTCCTGCTCCTTTTGTGCCTCTTCGTCCGGCTGGATTTTCATCAGCGCGGTCTCCTCCACTCTTGGAATTGTCTTAACCGGCACAAAGGAGTCCTCTTTCACCCACTGTGCAGACAGTTTCTTTTCGATTGCCTCCGGCGTGGTTTCCAGAAGCTCCGCGATCTCCCCCAGCGTTTCCTGCCGGTTTTCCAGTTTACCCGGAACGATCCCCACCGAGGACGCCGTACCCTTCCCCGCAAGAACGCGTCCATTGCGGTCCAGAATCTCTCCCCGCTCTGCCTGCGTAGTCGAAACCTTCACTTTGTCCCGGGCTGTCAGATTGGGAAAGATCAGCGAATCATCCCAGACCAGCTCATAGCCGTCCTCCCCTTCGAGGAAATGCACTTCATTTTGAAAGCTGATATTTCCCGCAACCGTATCGAAAGAGGTCTGATAGGTTACCACCGCTTCCTCCTCGTCGTATGCCAGGATCTCAACGGTCATATTCTGCACCTCGATGCCCTCATAGATGGCGGAATTCCGCTTTATGAAATCCTCCTGACTGATATTTGCAGACGACCCAGTGTGCAGCATCGCATACATCTGCTCATACTCCTGCTCCGGGATATACTCCATGTACTGTGTCAAAAGTTCTTCCGGCGTCGTCTGCTCCTCCCGCCGGACCAGGATGACTGCCAGGCATCCGAGCGCGGCTGACGCGGCGATCCCTGCAATGGCAATGACAGTCCCAGACCTCAGACGTCTGCTTCCTGCTCTGTTCCGTCTGTATTTGTTTTTTCTTCTCCTCATACTGACCTCCGTTTTATTTTTCTGTACGGTATTGGCTTTAAATATTACAAGAGTAAGATTTAAGACCAAAAAATATATGGGTGTACCGGTAAATTCGTTTAAATATTACACTGGTAAGATTTATAAATCAAGTGTTTTCTATAAAAAGCTTGACCACAATATCTTTCTGTGTATTATAATAAGCAAAAACAACGTGTGCCGAAACGCTGCACCCAATCTGGGGCTATCCTGTGTTTCCTCACGATAAGTCACTTCAAACATGGAGGAATTTATGAACAAAAGAATCCGACTCGCCGCCATCGACCTTGACGGCACTTTATTTGACAACCACAGCCGCATCTCTCCGCACAATCAGGAGATCATCGAAAAATGCATCGCGCAGGGCGTTACCATCGTCATTGCAACCGGACGTCCCTACGCCGGGCTTCCGATGGAGGAACTCTCCCGCCTCGGCGTCCGCTACGCCATCACGGCAAACGGAGCCGCGGTCTACGCCCTGCCGGAAAAGAACTGTATTTACGAGAGCTGCTTTTCTCCCGATGTGATCTGCCCGATCCTAAGAGAGCTCCAGCGGAAGGAAATCCATCTGGACATCTTTGTAAACGGGGAAGGGTACAGCTTAAACGACTGTATTCCACGCATCGACCGCATGGATATGCCGGAATCCATCCGCACCTACATCAAAAAGACGCGTTTTCTGACAGACGACCTCGCCGCGCTTGTGGAAAACGAACAGCTCGCCGTACAGAAGGCAGTCGCCAACTTCTACCCGCTTCCCGACGGGACCTTTCTCTACCGCGACGAAGCCATCCGGCTGCTTGCCGCCTGCCCGGACATCACCTTTCTCTCGGGCGGCTACCACAACCTGGAATTTACCAAAGCCGGGACAAGCAAGGGCTCAAGCCTCCTGTTTCTCTGCCGGCACCTCGGCATTTCCAGAGAGGAGACGCTCGCCATCGGCGACACGCAGAACGATCTCGACATCTTACAGACCGCAGCAATCGGCGTCGCCATGGGCAACGCGATCCCGGAGGTCAAAAAAAGCGCCGACTTCATCACTCTCACGAATGAGGAAGACGGTGTTGCACACGCACTGGAACATTTTATTCTCAACGGGTGATGATCCCTCCCCCGGCGACATACTCGCCGTCGTAGAAGACAACCGCCTGCCCGGGTGTCACCGCCCGGACGGGCTCTTGAAATTCACAGCAGATCTCATCCTCTGCGGTTCTTCTCACCACGCACCTGCTGCCCGCATGGGAGTAGCGTATCTTGGCGACAAGCTCCGTGTCCTCACGGATATCCGGCAGCGACATGAAATTCAGCCGGTTCGCATACAGTCTGTCCGTAAACACATCTTCATTGGATCCCAGCACCACCTCGTTCGTCTCCGGACGGATCTCCGTCACAAACACCGGGTATCCGAGCGCGATCCCAAGTCCTTTCCGCTGCCCGACCGTATAGTGCGTGATCCCCTTATGCCTGCCGAGGATCTCCCCCTGCATGGACACAAAATTTCCCGGGGGTGGCACGAGACTGCCGCACTCTCTGTCGATAAATCCCGCATAGTCGTCATCCGGGATAAAGCAGATCTCCTGACTGTCCTTCTTGTGCGCCACCATCAGTCCGATGTCCTCCGCGATCGCACGGATCTCCTCCTTGGTGTAAGCCCCGACCGGCATCAGCGTGTGCGCAAGCTGCTCCTGCGTCAGATTAAACAGCGCGTACGTCTGGTCTTTCGCCGCCGTGACAGAATTGCGGATGGCGTATCTGCCATTGGAAAGTCTCTCGATCCTCGCGTAATGCCCGGTAGCGATATAGTCCGCGCCGATCTCAAGGCTGCGGCGCAGCAGCGATTCCCACTTCACATAGCGGTTGCAGGCGATGCACGGGTTGGGCGTGCGCCCTTTCAAGTATTCCGCCACGAAATAATCCATGACATTTTCCTTGAATTCACGCTTGAAATTCATCACATAATATGGGATCTCAAGTCTCTCTGCCACGCGTCTGGCATCCTCCACCGCAGAGAGTCCGCAGCATCCGCCGTTTTCCGCCTCCGCGAAATGATCCTCATCCTGCCAGATCTGCATCGTCACGCCGATGACCTCGTATCCCTGCTCCTTTAACAGCCATGCCGCCACGGAGGAATCCACGCCTCCCGACATTCCGACCACTACTTTTTTTCCTGCCATTACTCTGTCTTTTCCTGCATCACTTTATTTTATCCTCCGCTCTCTCAGATCACAGAGTTATAGATCTCACCTGTCTGGTAATTATAGGTGTAAATGCCGTTTTTACCGTAAGTGTTCGCCCGCGCTGCCTCCGTCTTTGCGTAGGATTCGATCAGCGCCGCCTGCGTGTCGATCTGGAAACCGTAAGAGCCGCGTGTGTGGAACAGATCCTTCACCTGATCCATATCCGCTTTCTTAAACGCTTCCTCATCGATCTTTAGCGTGTTGCCCTCGCCGATGGTGATGCCTACCTCCGCAAGCATCCGCTCGTTCACCTTCGTGTAATTGACCATATTTCGCGCAGCGCGCAGAATACTCTTGGTATTCGACTCCTCCGCCTCGTCGAGAAGCTCGTTATAATCCTTCACAAACGCGCTGACCGCCTCATAGATGGCTTCCGTGTCATACTCCATCTTCGTGGCGCCGGACTCGTCCTTCGTCTCCACCTTCTCAAAGACGGAATCCTTCCCGGATGCCGTCAGAGCCTCCGCGGAATCCCTCATTCCGGACGCAGCATCCTCGATGCGCGCAAGCGTTTTGGAATCATCCTTGGACGTGTTTGTCGAAAGGACGTCCTTGATCTCATCACTGTTCTCGCTGTCGCTGTAATAGGCGTCCAGCAGCTTAAAATAACTGCCGCTGCGGATCGTCGCATAATCGACATAGCTGATGCCAAGCATATCCGTACCGCCGCCGGACGAAAACGGATTGCGGTTCGTCCGGTTACTGTCCAGACTGGAAAATAAAACCCCGATCGACGCCGAATCATATCCTGAAATCGTAGCCATATTATCACTCCCTTGAAAAATCCAACTTCCGTGTTCCACTTTTCTATACTACTATATTAGACAAAATCGCGGGACTTTTCAAGCTTTTTCCGATAAAATTCCTCTGACCGCGTTATGATCCGCACTTTTTGATCCGGTTTAACCGCTCGTTGACCGCGAGCATCTCCTCCTTCGTCAGTCCCGATCCCGTTGCTCCCATCAGATTCATCAGGCGGATCGCGGTAAAGCTTCCCATCATCTCCATCATTTTTTCTGCATTTTGCAGGGACGCCTCCGGCTTATCCCCGCTGCCGCCAGCCATGCGGCCCATCACGCCGCCCATGATCTCCTGCACCAGGGTTCTTCCCTCCGCAGACTTTACGATCTCCGACAGCTTGTCATTGAGCGAATAATATCCCTCCGGCGCGGTGATGTCAAACCAGTTTAGGACTGCTCCCTTTTCCCTTAAACGGTAAGCCTCGTGAAAGGTCTCTGTTTTACGGATCAGGCTCTCGTCGCGGCATTCTCCCGCGACCGCCGCAAGCTCTGTCTCTCCCTCGTTTGGAACATCAAAATAAAAGAAATGCTCCGCGGATTCTTTTGCGCCGAGACTTTTCCCGTTTGCAAACAGTTCCACCATAGGCTGGTTTGAGTAGACTGTCACCTTCGTCACCGGCTCCACGCGGTCCACATACCGTTTGCCGCAGATATGCACAAACGGCTCGTCCGACAGCCATGCCTTGTAGGCATAGAAGGCGTCCTTTTTGTATTTGCGGTCAAAAGTCACAAGACCTTTGTGGTTCTGCCCGTTCTCTCCACCCTCGTTGCGCGCGTCCGCGCCGAAGTCAAACATATTCCACACGTGCGTCGCCCATAGGTATTTCCGCGTGAAAAGCTGTTTGATCAGCTCCTCATGATAATATGCCTGATATTCCTCCGTGTAATCGCCCTGCTCGGGGTTTGAGGTGTGCCAGTTTAACGCCTCGCAGCCATACTCGCTCACGCCGATGGGCAGCTTTGGGAATTCTTTGTGAAACCGGTCAAGCCACGGTCCGTTCATCGACACGTCCCCGCCATACCAGCCGAAATAGTGGTTGTAGGAAACCACGTCCGGGATCTGGATATACGGGTCGTGGATGTCGCACATCGACACGACTGCCACCGTGGTCAGTCTCGTGCCATCCAGCTTGTGCACCAGATCATTCAGGATGCGGTGGTTTTCCAACAGATCGGGCGTAGAGCTTCCGGTCATCGTGATCTCATTCGACAAGCCCCACACCACGATCGACGGATGATTATAATTCTGTATCACAAGCTCCTTCATCTGGGAGACCGTATTTTCGCGCCCGGACGGCATATGGCTGGAAATATAGGGAATCTCCGCCCAGACTACCATCCCCCTCTCATCACACAGATCATAGAAATACTGGTCGTGCTGGTAATGAGCCAGACGGATCGTTGTCGCTCCCAGCTCACAGATCAAGTCCATATCCTCCCTGTGATGCTCCGGCAGCAGCGCGTTTCCGACGCCCCAGCGGTCCTGATGGCGGGAAACGCCGCGCAGCGGGTACTCCTCTCCATTTAAAATAAAGCCTCTCTCTGGATCGATCTCATAGGTGCGGCATCCAAAGCGGGTCAAAACCCGGTCAAGCTTCTGATCCCCCTCTGTGAGCAAAACCTCCGCCGTGTACAGATACGGGTCTTTCCTTCCATTCCAAAGGTGCACGGATGGAAGATCAAACACCGCCTGTGTCTCCGAGACGGCAGCCGTTTTCTCACCGACAATGTTCCCCTCCCCGTCCCAGATACGGAATGTCAGGCGCTGATCCGTTTTTGCATTTGTCAAAAATACCTCCACGGAAACCTTTGCATCCGCTCCCGTCACCTCGGGCGTCACCAGAATCCCCGGTCCCCCGTAATAATCAAGATCAAAATGCGAGGCGCTCACCGCAATGATCTTCACATCGCGGTAAAGTCCTCCATAAAACGTAAAGTCCGCATTCTGCGGGTACACCCTATCGTTGACGCCGTTGTCCACCGCAACCACAACAAGATTCTCCTCCTGTGTGAGCGCATCCGTGATATTGACACGCCAGGTGGAATACCCGCCGTCATGACACGCAAGCTTCGACCCGTTGATATACACCTCAGCGGAGGCGTTCGCTCCGCCAAACTCCAGATAGTAGACCTCCGCCTCCGGAAGTTCACTTTTTTTGATGATATTGGCATAGTACGCCGTCCCGCGATAGTAATCGTTGCCGCCGTCCTGCCCGTCAATGTCATTCCATGTATGCGGCAGATTCACCCAGCACCACTTCTTTGGCATCTGCTGCGGGACGCTCGCCGCCTCTTTTGAAAACGCCCATTTTGTATGAAAGCTGACCATTTCTCTCATCTGTTTTTCCCTCCTGTCACCGTGCCTTATTTTCTTCCGGTATATTACAAAAACCGGCACACTTCTTATTCTAACATATTTTGGGCAAAACACTCTGTAAAAATACATCGTCAGTCTTTAGTCGATCATCCGGATCCGCTCCACAAGCGTCTGTCTCTTGGAATACCAGACTGCCACTACCGCAAAGATGCCTGTCACCGCAAGCAGTGCAATGGCAAACACGAGGAGTTCCGTTACCGGAAAACAGTATACCAATTCTCCAAAGAGCTGGAACCCGTTCAGCGCACGCACAAGCATGGCACCGACCGCGCCGCCCAGTACCACGGCAATGCCAAGCGTCGCCAGCACATACCACAAACATTCTGCAACCAGCATGAAGGACACCTGTCTTGCCGTCATCCCAATGGACTGTAACACGCCAAGCTCCTGCTGCCTTGCGATCAGATTCGTCATCAGCGTATTCACCAGATTCACCAGTGAGAACAAGAATAAAAACGCCAAAAGCAGATAGATGCCACCCGCCATCTGCATCAGATATGTCTCATACACCGCTGCGACATCCGTCCGCGCTGTAATCTCAAGTACCGGATTTTCCAGCAACTGAAAGATCGCTGTGCGCAGCGCATCGCTGTCCGTTCCGGTATGGACATTCCAGCAGGTATCAAGGTTCGCAATATCGGGATAAATTTTATGTGCCACATCCTCCGGCATCGCAAAGAGCGCTCCGATCCCCGTGCCGTCAGAGGCGCCGCTCTTTGCAATGCCCATCACGGTAACCTCGAACGTTCCACCATCCGGCAGATGCACTGCAAGACGGTCTCCTACCGCGGGTGTATAGTCGTAGTACATCGCCAGAAGATGATCTGAAGCGTCCGTAATGATGATACCGTTCTGCTCTGCCAACTCGTCATAGTCCGCAGTCCCCTCTATAAGAGCATCCTGCGGCAGCCACCGCTCCATCATTTCCCGGTTAAATACCTGTATCTGAAACCACTCCGTCTTCCCCGGCAGCACAAATTCCGCCGCCGTACACTGGTGCGGTGTGATCTTCTCTACCCCGTCCAGCGCCAGAAGCTCCTTCTGCAGGCTCTCATCTAGCGGATTGTCCCGTGCCGTGTCGGGAATGTTCTCAAACCCCACCGAGTCATGCCATGAGATCGTATAATTGGCACCGTCCCCCATCGCCGCAACCGCCATGTTTTCCACATCGATCGAGCGCAGGACCGTCGCTGCCGCCAACACAAAGACGCCCGTCATGCCAAGCGACACAAGCGTCATCACCGCCTTTTTTCTGCTCCGGTAAAAATTCATCCCCGCCAGCGTCGCAGGCGTGATGCGGCGGGCACTCCTGCGCCCTTTTCTGCGGTCTGTATCCGCTGTGTAGCCGCTGTTCCGCACCGCCTCGATCGGAGAGACCTTCGCCGCCAGACGCACCGGCGTGTTAGTCGATAAAAATACCATGAAGGCTGTCGCCGCCACAACGCCCAACAGATACGGAAGATTTCCCGAAAAGCTCCAGTAAGCGGGATTCGTAAAATAGCCGACCGCCCCGCCGATGAGCAGCCCCACCGAAATTCCGACAGCCGAGAGAACTGCTCCCTCGCGGCGCACAATACGGCGGATCTGTTTCGGCGTTGTTCCGATAACCTTGAGTTTTCCGTATTCCCTCAGCTTTCCACGCACCGAAATATAAAAAATACTGTAAATGACAAACGCGCAGGCAACCAGGATCAAAAGCGCAACCGGCACATAGACCAGCGTGCTCCCCGCGCGAAAGCCTTGCATATCAAAATAGTTCGAACTGTAAAAAATCTGATCCTCCAAAACGCCTTCCCCGGCAAGAAATGCCGCAATATCCGCCTTTAGCTGATCCATATCCGGACTTTTATCCGCCCCCACAAAGCGAAGGCGAAACTCAAACAACGGCTCTCCCTGCGCCATCTCCTCCACAAATTCCCGTGAAACGATCAGCATAAAATAGCGCGAGGTGTTCTCCGCATCCATGATTCCGGTCACGGTGTAGTCCTGCTCGCCCATCCCAAGATCCATGTGGATTTTTTGTCCGGTCTCCACCGGCAGATCAAAATACTCCAAAAATGCGCGCTCCACCAGAATCTCATCCGCGCGCCGGGGCATCTCTCCCGTATAGGGAGGCTTTTTCCCAAGATCCATCCAGTTTTCATCCGCATATTCCACGCTCAGCACGCTGTCCTCATAACGCGATGTGCCGTAGTCCTGTGACAATCCAAACCTTTCCACCTTCGGATTTGCCGCAAGCCTGTCGATCATCGCCTGATCACAGTTTACGACAACCGCCTGGTATTGTCCCCTGATATCATCCTCTGTCTTGCGTTCCAACGCAGAGGCCGAGCAAAAAATTGCCACCATAAGCGCAGATGCCAGCGCGATTGCCAGGATCACAAAGAGATTGCGCCGTCTGTCTGCCTTCATGCTCCGGTTTGCCAGTTTTTTTACGATGGCGTTCGTATCATTCTCAAATGGTAAATTCATTCCGCCACCCCCTCTAATCGACAATTCTTCCATCTTCAATCCGCACAATACGGTCTGCGAGCTGCGCGATCTCATCATTGTGGGTAATCATTACGATCGTCTGATGGAATTCCCTGCCTGTCCGCTGCAAAAGCCCCAGCACATCCGCGCTCGTTTTGCTGTCGAGATTTCCGGTCGGCTCGTCCGCCAGCACGATCGCCGGCTTTGTGATCAGCGCGCGGGCGATCGCCACCCTCTGCTGCTGTCCGCCGGAGAGATTATTTGGCATATTGGAAAGCTTCTCCTCAAGCCCCAGCATCCCGACGACCTCCGCCATAAATTTCCGGTCGACCGTATCCCCGTCGAGTTCCACCGGAAGCGCAATGTTCTCATACACATTCAAGATTGGCACCAGATTGTAATTCTGGAAAATAAATCCGATATTTCTGCGCCGGAAGATCGTAAGCTGCTCGTCATTCATCTTTGCAAGTTCTTTTCCCCGCACCATCACACTCCCCGACGTCGGATTATCAAGCCCGCCCATCATGTGTAAAAGTGTGGATTTGCCCGAGCCCGATGTCCCGACAACCGCCACAAATTCTCCTTCCTCCACCGAAAAACTCACGCCGTCCAGCGCCCTTGTAATGTTCGGCTCTGTGCCATAATATTTTTTTAGGTCTGTTGTCTGTAAAATGGTCATACAAATACCGCCTTTCTTTTTAGATAGGCATATCTTACCTCCCAAATGTTGCAGAAATGTCCTAAAATAGATTCTTTTTTATCTCTACCTTGTTTTTCTTTTTCTTATCCTATATAATACCCCGTACAATAACGGTACAGTCAAGTGAGGATTTTTATGCGAAAGGAACAGGACACGCTCTTTACGATCGGGCAATTTGCCGCCCTCCATGAAATCAATAAGAAAACCTTAATGTGGTATGATGAAATCGGTCTGCTAAAGCCTGCGTGCACCGGAGAAAACGGCTACCGCTATTACAGCTACCAGCAAAGCGCGGCGCTTGAGACAATCCTGATGCTGCGGGAATTAAATGTCTCGCTGGAAGAGATCAAACAATTTATGCAAAACCGCACGATCGACCGCTTTGAGGCGCTCTTGCAGGAAAAAATTGCCGAACTAAACCAGACGATCTCCCATTTAAAATCCGTACAAAAGGTTCTGAGCGGTCACCAGCAGGATATGAATACCCTGCGCTCCTTGGATCTGTCGGCGATCACCCTCGTGGAAAAACCGTGCAGCTATCTGGCGGCTGTCGCTGCGACTGCAGATCTGCCCTTTGAAAAAGAAGTGGAGCGTGTGATCGCCGAGGCGAAAAAATACCAGCTCCGCCGACTGCACGACGCCTCCTACGGCTCCATGACCCCTGTCGAAAATCTGTATCAGGGCAACTTCAGCGCCTACACCGCTTTATATATCGAGATGCCGCTGCCGGCTTCCAAAAAAGGACTGCATCTGCGCCCTGCCGGAACATACCTCCGGGCATTTTGCAAGGGAAGCTGGGACAGACTCCCGGACAGATACAGAGAAATCCTTGACTATGCCAATAAGCAGGGACTTTCCCTCTACGGCTATGCCTATGAGACGGGTATCAATGAACTTGTCATTGACAATATGGACGATTATATCACACAGATTGAGATACCTGTGAAGCCGAAATAACGGGTCTGGCACCGCTCTCCCGTCTCCCCGGCAAAAACACGGAAAATGTCGAACCTTTTTGGACCTCCGATGTCAGTTTGATGTAGCCGCCCTGCATCGTGATGATCTCCCGCGCCAGATAAAGCCCGATTCCGACGCCGTCCGTCTCATGCACACCGGGCTCTCTGTAAAACCGCTGAAAAACTGCCGCGTGGCTTCGTTCCGGTATGCCGATGCCGCTGTCTGTCACGTCAATTTTCACATACATCTCCCAGCTCTGCACCGACACACAGATCCTGCCGCCCTCCGGCGTATACTTCACCGCATTGTCAAGAAGATTAAACAGCGCCTCCGCCGTCCATCGGGCATCATGCGAAACGATCAGATCCTCCGGACAGTCGACCTGCAGCTTCAGCTTCTTTTGTTCCAGAAGCGCCAGCACACCGTTGATAGCGTCCGCCAGCGTCTCCTGTATGGGCACTTCCCGCTTCTCAAGTGCAATGACTCCCGTCTCCAGCCGTTGTGTCTTTACCATTACCCGGATCACAAAATCCAGTTTCTCAAGCTGACTGCCCTGCGCCTCCAAAAAACGCTTTCGCTGCTTCTCGTCCATCTCCCGGCTCTGTAAGGTATCGTTCAGCATTTTCAGATTCGCGATCGGCGTCTTTGTCTGATGGGAAAGATCCGACACCAGCGCCTGCAACTCTTTTTTCTCACGCTCCGCTCTGAGCCGGCTCTCACGCAGCACCTGGTAGAGCCGGCTGATCCGGTTGCCGAGTCTTGCCAATAGGACTTCTTCCTCCCCGATATCCTTTGGACAATCCGTTCCATTCATCATGTCATCCAGCATCCCGCAGAGTTCTCCTGTAAACTCCAGAAGTGTTTTTCTGAAAAAATTGATCGCAGCCGCCTGACACAGAAACGAAAATCCCAAAAAGAAAAGCGCAGCAACAAGAAGCCGGGCATCTCCCGTCATCCCAAAAACCACTGCCAGAAACACAAGTGCAGCGCCTCCCTCGCACACTGCAAGCAGAATCACAAATGTGCGCACAGTCATTTTTTGATCCCTCATATTTTTTCACCGCCCATCCACTGATATCCCATACCGTAGGCAGTCTTGATATATTTATCCCCGTTTGCTTCAATCTTCTTGCGGATGCGGCTGATGACAGTTGCCAGCGTGTGCTCATCCACAAAGTCTCCGTCAATATCCCAGAGCTGTTCCAGGATGCGGCGTTTTGTCAGGATGATCTGCGGATTCTTGACGAACAGATGCAGCGTGCGGTATTCCTTCGGCGTAAATTCCAGCGGCTTACCGCCAAGCGACGCCGACTGGGCAGAAAAATCAATTTTTAGATTTCCGTCGTCAAACACATCGCGTCTTGGCATCCGCAGTTCCATCGTCTCAAAAACAGCGGCCAGTTTCTTTATCAGAACCGCCACGGAAAACGGCTTCGTCACATAGTCGGCAGCTCCCGCCGCATAACCCGCGAGCATATCGCTCTCCTTATCGTTGGCAGTCAGAAAAATGATATAGGTCTCCTGCCCCCGTCCCCTGATCTCCTCACAGAGCGACAGACCATTTCCGTCCGGCAGATTCACGTCCAGCAGCGCCACATCAAACTCTTTCTTTTTCAGGCACTCCACCGCCTCCGCAAATCCCATCGCAGAGGTTACGTCATACTTTTCCTCTGTCAGGTTATAGGCGAGCGTCCGGTTTAAAACAAGATCATCCTCCACGATCAGTAATTTTTTCATCGTTCTTATCACCTCGGTTCCAGCATACCTTTTTTTCCGTTTCCAGGCAATACGCAACAGAAAAAGAAAGCGCCGCAACGCGGCTTTCTTTTTCCGTTTTGCGACGCTTTCAGCGATTTTGTTGTTGTATGTTTTTTTATTTTGTTTTAGTTTTCTGCCGGAGCAGATGCTTCTGTCTTTAATTCCGCCTGGCGCTTTTTGATAATGCGCTCACCGAGCAGTGCAAACAAAGTTCCCACTACCACGACAATAATACAGAAGTTAAAGATTTTGTTGTAAGCTGTTGTAAAGTCATAGTTGTCGATCCATCCGCCGTACATGGTATGGATAAAGGAGTCCGGCAGATAACCGATCAGGGATGCGATACCCGTCACGCTTCCGACCATGATCTTCGCAGTTCCCGCCTCGTCGATCAACGCCCAGTTGACCGCACGGCAGCAGCTTGTGAAGAACGAGATCAGGCACATCAGTATCATGAGCGGCCACAGGAATGCCGCGGCTCCCGGCATCACGCGAAGCGCTACCGCCAGTGCGATCAGCACCACGCAGGACCAGAGCAGCAGGCGGCTGGAACGCCCCATTTTCTTTACGACCATCGTGCAGGCGAGCGCCGCAACCACCGGAACCACCGTGCTGCGGACAACCGAGAAGGTCGATGATGTGACTGTGTCAAGTCCCGCAACCGTCTCCAGGTACGGAGCATAGTAGGAACCCGTTGCCGAAATCGCACTCGGCACAAAGATCATCGCTGCAAGAACATAGGTGATCGGGAGCTTAAATGCCCCAAACAGTGATTTGATACTGTCCTTGATCGAGCCGTTGCTCGTCTCGTCCACATCCATCGGCGGAAGCAGGAACCCAAGCAGCACGCCGGAGATGATCATGAGGATGGATACAGCCGCAACAACGACCGTCATTCCAAGCGTTCCCCTGTTTACAAACATTGCGAGCACGCCGACCCATGCAAAGTTTAACAGCATATTCACAATACCGCGTCCGCTCTCAAGCATACCGAACATCGTTCCCTGCTCATCGGAGCTTGCCAGCATATTGACAACCTTGACAGAAGTTGCCCAGAATGTAAGCACAGTGGTGAAGCCCCACAGAATATGGATCAAAAGAAGCATCTCATATCCCGGCCAGGTCGCCATCCACAGACCTAACACACCACTGGAAATCATGGAGAATACCATCAGCTTTTTCGGGTTAAAGCGGTCTGCGATGATTCCGCCCGGAAGATACATCAGGATATTCATCACACCGTAAACAGTTACCAGATTTCCGTATTTCTGCGTCTCACCCGCAAGTCCCATCGCCTCCTGAAGCGGCGTGAAGAACTGGTAACGCAAATAAGGTAATACATAGATTGTACACATGGAAATGATCATGAGAAGAAGCACCAGCATCTTCTGACCTTTTCCCTTTGATTTTGTTGCCATAACATTTTCCTCCTTTGTCTCTTTTTGCCTAGCGCATACCGTTGTACGGCAACGCCCAGCCAAGCAGCAGTACGCAGGTAGTCACCACGCCCGCCAGGATCATGGCATAACCGTAGACGCGGTCCCGCTTGTAGTCTGCCGCCTTGCGCTCTGACTGCGGCACAATCATCAGATTTTTGTGATACTCCTCTTCCTCCGCAGATTTCGGGTGAAGTCTGCTCCCCAGGACGGCAAAGAAAATACTCAGGTAGATTCCCACAAAAAACGGGTCGAGGAAATTTTTCAAAATCCCGTCAAACGGTCCGATATGGAATCCCACAAGCCCTTTGGAAATGATGTATCCCAGAAATCCCGCCAGCATCGCCCAGCGCGCCCCGGTCGCCGAAAGCTTCTTCCAGAGCACACTTCCGATCGCCGGAACAGCCCAGCTCGCGGCGATGATCGTCGATGCAAAATATGCGATCACACGCATACTGCCAAGTCCCATATAAGCAAGAATGAGTGCAGCCACACCCACAACGAGCATCACGATACGGTTAAAACGGAGTTCCTCCTTCGCACTGTGAAACTCTTTGTCTATGATATCGGAAGAGACAGAAAATCCGATCACTGACAGAAAGGTGGACGCCGACGACAGCCCCGCTGCCATAATTCCCGACAGAAGCAACGTGCCAATCAGCTTTGGAACGACCTCCATGGACGCCCAGATCAGCACACGCTGCGGATCCTCCATATCAGGATGAATATTTATCACGGACACGGATTCCAGATTCAGATACAGCAGAAATACCGTTGTACAGATTGCTGCAACCGCGCCCGCACGGAATGTGACGTGCTCGCTTTTCGCCATCATATTACGCCCTGCCTGCCAGGGTGAGACAGAGACGGTGATCAGCCACACGATCCCCATCGTCACCGCGTACATCACAGCCCCGAATGCGTCTGTCGCCCCGGTTGCCGCGATATTCCCGTGGTAATCGAGAATCTGCGGATGTGCCGCCGGATTGTTCATCAGATTCTCCACGAGATTTCCAATTCCACCCTGCTCCCTGAAAATATAGGGACCTGCCAGCATCGTCGCGAACAGAAATACCAGAAACATCATGGTGTCCGTAAGGATCACGCCCTTGGAACCGGAATAAAAGGTAAATCCGGTAAAGCAGAACCATGCCAGAAAAAGGCACGTCTCATACGGAAGCCCGGTCAGCTCCTCCATCAGGATACCCACGCCTGTGATACTTGACAATAAATACGCCGTCAGCGAAATGATCGTGATCACACCCGCCACGCGCCGGATTTTTTTGTCCTTGTACCGCACTCCGAAATACTCCGGCATGGTATTGCACTCGGAACGCCTCAGGTAGCGCCCGAACAGCAGCGGTCCTGCGATGTAGCCGCAGGCGCATATCGTGTTGAGCAGCACCATCGTCGTGATATTGCCGGAATAGCAGAATCCCTGGTCTCCCATAAATCCCGTGACCGACAGCATTGACGCAAACAGCGTCCCTGCGATCAGGATCGTCGACCCGTTTCTCCCGCTGACGTAGTAATCGTTGGTATCCTTTACATTTCTTCCCGCCCAGATGCCCACCAGCAGATAGACGATAATACTCAGAATCACTCCTATAAAATAAATATTCATCCTGTCACCTCTCAATTTCTGTCTGCCACGGAGTTCTCTTATTTTTTCCCGTCATCGTCCTTTGGACACACCCGCTTCTCCTCATGCTTTAACACGATCAGGAGTATGATGCCTGCGCCCGCAAGAAGTCCCCCGATACAGACAGAAAAAATAATCTCTCCCATTCAACCGCCCCTTTCTCTCTACAAACGATTATTTTAATCCCATATGAGCCGAAATAACCATCTTCTGAACCTCGCTGGTTCCCTCATAGATCTCTGTGATCTTCGCGTCACGCATCATGCGCTCTACCGGATATTCACGGGTGTAACCGTAACCGCCGAAGAGCTGTACTGCCAGACAGGTAACCTCTCTTGCCACATCGGAAGCGAACAGCTTTGCCATCGCCGCCTCGGAAGAATAGTTCACTCCGTCATCCTTCATGCAGGCTGCACGGTAAACGAGCATTCTCGCCGCATCCACCTTCGTCTGCATGGCAGCCATCGTAAACTGTGTGTTCTGGAACGATGCGATCGTGCGGCCAAACTGCACACGGCTCTTCACATATTCCAGTGTCTCGTCGATCGCGCCCTGTGCGATACCGAGCGCCTGCGCTGCGATACCGATACGTCCACCGTCGAGCGTGCTCATCGCGATCTTAAAGCCCTTGCCTTCCTCGCCGAGCAGGTTCTCCTTCGGCACTTTGACATTGTCAAATACGAGCTCATAGGTAGCGGAACCGCGGATACCCATCTTGCGCTCCTTGCTTCCAAAGGTAAAGCCTTCCATTCCCTTCTCGAGAATAAACGCGCTGATCCCCTTGTTTCCGGCACTCTTGTCCGTCATCGCAAAGATCACATACACATCGGCGTAAGAACCGTTTGTGATAAAGATCTTGCTTCCGTTTAACAGATAGTGATCGCCCTTGTCCTCTGCGGTCGTCGCCTGCATTGCTGCGTCCGTACCTGCGTTCGGCTCGGTCAGTCCGAATGCGCCCAGCTTCTCTCCGGTTGCCAGGTCCGGCAGATATTTCTGTTTCTGCTCCTCTGTTCCATAGGTCAGGATCGGCCAGCAGCACAGAGACGTGTGTGCGGAGATGGTTACGCCCGTGCTCGCGCACGCCTTTGAGATCTCCTCCACAGCGATCACATATTCCAGATTTCCCATGCCGACTCCGCCGTACTCTTCCGGAACCGGAATACCCAAAAGACCAACCTCGCTCATCTTCGGGATCAGCTCCTCCGGGAAACGCTCGTTCTCGTCGATCTCCGCTGCGATCGGGCGAACCTCCTTCTCAGTAAACTCGCGGATCATGTCGCGCAGCAACTGCTGCTCATCGTTCAACTTAAAATCCATAAAAAGACCTCCTGTGTTTTTATTGTATTTTTTAGCGGTAACGCTTCAAAATCTGTTTGCTTGCAATGACTGTCTGGATCTCTCCTGTTCCTCCGGAAATACGTGTGATTCGAAGGTCACGGTAGATACGGCTCACGCGGCTTCCGCAGAAACCGATTCCTGCCATCACCTGCATTGCGTGGTCGACAACCTCGTTTGCCGCCTCGGAGCAGTACTGCTTTGCGATGGAAGCTTCTTCTCTCTTTAAGCAGCCGTTGTCCTTATTCCATGCAAAATGTAACAGCATATCACGCATAGAGTAGATGCGCATTGCCATCTCCATGATGTGGTTCTGGATGAGCTGAAGCTTTCCGATCTCCTTGCCGAATGCAACTCTCTGGTTTGCGTAGCGGCAGGCGTCCTCAAATGCGCAGAGTGCCTGTCCGTAAGCGTTGAACGCATCGATCAGACGCTCATAGTCAAAGCCCTTGGAGGTTGCGAGCAGGCCGTTGCCCTCGAAGCTAAACATATCTTTCTCCTCGATCTCCACGTCGTCAAACCAGATATCATTCACGTTCTCCATGTTGATACCCATCTTCTCCATCGGCTCTTTCTTACAGTTCGGCACGTTGGTCGGAACGAACCAGAGTGTAAGCTGCTCCGGATTCTCGCTGTTCTTTGCCAGTGTCAGACAGTAGTCGCTGTCCTGTGCGCCGGAGATAAAGTGTTTATGACCGTTGATGTACACCTTTCCGTTTCTGCGCGTATAGGTTGTCAGGATCGTGCCGCTTGACAGATCTGTACCTGCAGTCGGCTCGGAAAAGCCCTGGGAGTATGCCGGATGTCCCTCAAAAAACAGCGGCATAAACTTGTCGATCTGCTCCTTTGTTCCGTTCTCTAACAGCGCGTCTGCCTTTACGTGATCCCAGAACAGATAGATCGGCGCGCCGCAGCGTCCGAGCGCCTCCATCACCAGAAACATCGTGACTGCACCCTCGCCGTCTCCGCCTGCTTCCTCTGGCAGGAACATACTAAAGCAGCCAAGCTCCTTTAAGATGTCCCAGAATTTTGCCGGATGCTCGTGGTTCTTGTCACAGTCCTGGAAGTATGTCTCCAGATTCTCTCTGGTCATCGCCTCCTCGATTGCCTGAACCATCAGTTCCTGTTCCTCTGTCATTCTAAAATCCATTCTTTCTTCCTCCATTTATATTGTATTATTTTATAATTATTACCTTACCAAACCTAGCGCCCCGTCCACTGCGGCTTGCGCTTCTCAAGAAATGCCTGCGGGCCTTCCTTCGCATCCTCGGTCTTTTCGATGTAATCCCAGCAGCGGTTGCAGAAGCGCTGTGCATCCTCAAAGGATACCTGCGGTGCGATGTGGAAAATCTCTTTTGTCAGTCTCAGCGAGATCGGCGCGTTGGCAGAAATGGTCTCCGCCAGTTCAAGCGCTTTCTCAAGCACCTGCTCCTTTGGCACAACGTAGTTGACAAGTCCAACCTCATAGGCGCGTGCAGCGTCGATCAGCTTTCCGGTCAGACACATCTCCATCGCGATCTTGCGCGGGATCACATTCGGCAGACGGATCAGTCCGCCGCTTGTCGCGAGCAGTCCAACCTTCACCTCAGACAGACCGAAACGCGCATTTTCGGACGCCACGATCAGGTCGCAGGCAAGCGCGATCTCAAGTCCTCCCGCCACCGCTGTGCCGTTTGCCGCACAGATGACCGGCTTTGTGGAAACACGCTCCGTCATGCCTGCAAAGCCGTGCGCCATGATCGTCTGGCACTCGCCGCTCTCGTCAAACGCCGCCAGATCCTCACCGGAGCAGAAGCTCCGCTCGCCGGTTCCGGTCAGGATGATCACGCGGACGGAATCATCTTTTTCCGCTGCGTTTAAGATCTCCTCCATCTCGGCTGCTGTCGCAGGGTCGATCGCGTTGCGCCGCTCCTCACGGTTGATTGTCACGATCAGCACGCCTTCCCGCTGCTCGGTCAGTACATTTTTGTTTTCCATGGTAAAACCTCCATTCTTTTATTTTTTACATTCCTTTCAGATAAGGATTGTATTTCCGCTCTCTCTCAAGCGTCGTCTCCCCCTCGTGTCCGGGGCAGACCCTGTAATCGCCGGGAAGGGCTGCAAGCCTCGCCAGAGACTGCATCATCTTCCTATCGTCTCCTCCGGCGAAATCCGTGCGCCCGATGCTTCCGCAAAACAGCGTGTCACCGGTAAAGAGCACGCCGCCTGCAAGCAGGCTCACCGATCCCGGCGTATGTCCCGGCGTGTGCAGCACGGTAAAGGAGAGCTCCCCGACCGTGATCTGCTGCCCGTCCTCCATAGCGATGCGGTTTCCAAGCGCCGTGGCAGTCGGATACATACGCCCCATGTCGTATTCCTCCAGCTCTTTCGGACAGTCCGCAGGATGCACATATACCGGAAGCTCCGGCCACTGTTCCTGAAATACCGGAACTGCCAGAAAATGATCGTAATGACCGTGGGTGAGTATCACCGCATCCGGCACAAGCCCGCGCTCCGCAAGCTGGCGGAGCAGAAACGCCCCGTCGTCCGCCGGGTCGATCACCACGCAGCCGTTACCGCTTTCCGCCGAAACAATGTAACAATTCGTGGCAAAACTGCCCAGTACATTCTTCTGGATCCGCATAAATCCTTCCCTCCTTCGGCTAATAGAGGTGACTCGCCACCACCTCGTCGTCGTACAGCTTTTTGATCTCCTCGTCGGAATAACCGACGCTCTTTAAAATCTCATCCGTATCCTGCCCCAGCAGCGGCGCGCCGCGCCTGATCGGGCAGATCTGATCGTCAAACCGGAGCGGATTGTTATAAAACCGGATATTGCCGATTTTCTCCTGCCATACCATTTCCGTGACATTCGTCACATTCGCGTGCTCCGAGGTATACGCCTCGATAAACGGAAGCACCTCGGACGCCGGAACGTCTGCGGCGAGCAGCTTCTGCTCGATCTCTCTGCGGAACATCCCGCGTGTCACAGCTTCGATCTTCTCTGCCAGCAGGTCGCGGTTTCTGATGCGGGCAGCATTATCTGAAAACTGCTCGTCCGTTTTCAGTTCCGGAAGCCCCAGAACATCGCAGAGCGCCTCAAAGCGCTTCTGTGTATCGGCGATGATCACCGCCCAGCCGTCGCGCGCCTCAAAAATACCATACGGTGCGACAAAACGGTCATGGTTTCCAAATCGCGTATAGACCTCTCCCGTCTGTCCGTAATCCATCACCGTCTCGCCGCAGGCGGTCATGGCGACGTCCGTCATGCCGACGTCGATCCGGCATCCGGTGCCCGTCCGCTGCGCCTCGATCAGTCCCATCACTGCCGCATTGAACGCATAGGTTCCGGTCAGCGTGTCGCAGTTGGCATTTCCCGCCTTCATCGGCGCGCCGTCCGGCTCACCGTTGCTCCCCGCGAAACCGCTTCGCGCAGCGGCGATCGCATCGTAGCACGGATATTTCTGGAGCGGGCCGCTGCCGCCAAAGCCGCTTAATGACACGAATACGATCTTCGGATTGATCTCTTTTAACTTGTCATACCCAAGACCCAGACGATCGATCGATCCGCTCTTGAAATTCTCGAGTACCACGTCCGCCTGCTTTACCATCTCATAGATCACTTCTTTTCCCGCCTGTGAGGACAGATCCATCTCGATGCTCTTCTTATTCTTGTTGTAGGCTGTGTAGAGTGTACTTAAGCCGTTGACGAACGGATCCCATGCGCGCGCCTGGTCACCGGAGCCGTAACGCTCCACCTTCCAGACCTCTGCGCCCAGATCTGCAAACTGCCATGATATGTAAACACCGGCCAGTGCGATCGTAAAATCCAGCACCTTCAGCCCGTCAAATACACCCTTTGTTTCCAATTCAGACATCGTTTTTCTCCTTTCCGCACATCAGATTACGCCGTCTGTTTTCAGCGCTTCGGATTCCTGCTCCGAAATGCCAAGTTCTGCGAGAATCTGTGCATTGTTTTCCCCGAGCGACGGCGCCGACGCGATCTCGTTGACATCCGCATCGTCATACGAGAACTTCGCAGGCTTTCCAAGCTGCAGGGTGTCGCCCAGATGTCTGTCCTCCACATGGATCAGCATTTTGCGGTCTGCCACCTGCTCGTCCGTCACCAGCTCGCGAACGGTGTTGCACGGTCCGCCCGGAACCATCGCCTCCCTGCAAATACGGTCTGCTTCCGCGATCGTAATGCCCGCGAAAAACTCCTTCAACTGTCCGTCGAGATCGCCGAAGTAATTTTCCATGGAACGCGCCGGGTCATGCGCATACCGCGGATCGCTCGCCCAGTCCTCCCTCCCGGCAGTCTTCGCAAACGCGATCCACTGCGCGTCGCTTCCGATGCTTAGGGAGAACCAGCCGTCCAGACACTTGAACGTGTCGGTAGGGTTCGTCGTCGGAAAACCGTTTCCCAGACGTTTCGGCAGGGTGTTCATCCCGAGCAGGCACTCTGCAAAGGTATCGTCCAGCTCCATCATCACGTGCCAGGTACTCGTGGACACCTTCTGCCCTACCCCGGTCTTCTGCGCCTTTAAATATGCCGCCAGCATTCCGGCTGTCAGATGCCAGCTACTGTACAGATATCCCAGTGGAAAGCCGAACTTCGTCGGCTTCTCCGGCATCCCCGTCTTCTCCAGAAGTCCCGTGCGCGCCATGACCAGCAGATCGTAGTCCGGCAGATCCTTCCAGGGTCCCTCCTCGCCGAACGGTGTGAGCACGCCGTAAACCATCTTCGGGTTTACCGCCTTCACCTCTTCATAGGAAAGTCCAAGCTCCGCCATCTTCGCCTCGGAGCAGTTGACTGCCAGCATATCGTATGCCGGAAGCAGGCGCTTTAAGATCTCCTGCCCTCTCGCATCGCAAAGATTTAAGGTCATACTTTTCTTTCCGCGGTGATAGTACGCCTGGTAGATGCCCTCCTCCCCGTCGCGGGAAGCTCCCCTCCGGCGGATGGAATCTCCCATTCCCGGTGTTTCAATCTTTAATACCTCCGCTCCATAATCTGCAAACATACTGCCGATATACGGATTTCCATCTGTCAAATCAAGTACCTTTAATGAACGAAGCGGTTTCATGGCATTTCTCCTTTCTCCGTTTTCAGACTTTTACGTGAAACTATACTATGAAAAAACATATGCAAGTTTATAGTTTTAACGTGAAACCAATTTTAGAATAACATAGCAAAAACAAGACTGCAACAATATTGATGTAGATTTTTTCGCTTTATTTTTGTTGTATTTGCACAAACGCCGTTTGTATATGCACTGTTTATCAGCATTTCTGCGCATTTTGCAGGCAGAAAAAATATTTTGACGCCGTTCTTTTTCACAAATGAACGGTTGACAGAATCACCCCCTCGGAATTATAATGTGCTTGTAGAATATTTTAACGTGAAAGTTTCCTTTCTTTTCCAATTCTTACTTTCACGTTCAAAAAATAAAAAGAAAAGCAGGTGGTATCTATGAAAATTGTTACTTGTTGCAAAGTTGTTCCCAACGAGGAAGAAATCAAAGTTCTGCCAAGCCGCGAGCTTTCCATGGAAGGTGCGTCCTACAAGATCAGCCAGTATGATCTGAATGCACTGGAGAGTGGCAAACAGCTCGCCGCTGCGACCGCAGGCACAATGACCGCCTTAAGTATCGGTCAGACCGCCGTTCTTGAGAGTTCCAAGATCCGCAAGGACATCCTCTCACGCGGCGCTGACGACTTAAGTCTCGTCATCGACGACGGACACGCCTTTTCGGATTCTCTCGAGACGGCAAAAACCATCGCCGAGGCATTAAAAGCTATCGGGGACTATGACGTTGTCCTCTGCGGTATGGGTTCGAACGATCTCTATTCCCAGGAGGTCGGCGTACAGGTCGGAACACTCTTAGGACTTCCTACCTTAAATAATGTCACCGCGATCACAGCATCCGGCGACAGCGTGCTCACCGTAGAGCGCACGCTGGAAAATGAGGTGGAGACACTGGAAGTCACACTTCCGGCTGTCTTAAGCGTTTCCTCCGAGATCAACGTGCCGGCAGTGCCGAGTATGCGCGAGATCATGAAGGCGGGAAAGAAACCGGTAAACGAACTTTCCATCACAGCCGACATCACACCTTCCACGGAGATGACCGAGCAGCTTGCTCCGGAACAGCAGGAGCGCCGTCAGGAGATCATCGAAGGTGATAACGAAGAAGCAGTTGCAGCTCTCATCTCATTTTTAAAGAAAGAAGGATTTTAGGAGGTTCATCATTATGGCTATTTCATCCATTTTTGTAGTCAGCGACAGCACCGATGTGCTGACAGAATTGTGCGCCGGTGCGAGATCACTGGCGAACCGCGTCACTGCCGTTGTCTTTTCTGACGAGGCAGGCGCAAACGCCCTCGCAGGCTGTGGAGCGGATTCGCTTTTCTTCTGCCCGACGGCAGACGCTGCACCGGAAGATTACGCTTCCGCCATCGCAGACGAGGTAAAAAAGGAATCCTCCGCGATCGTGATCGTATACAACAGCATCCGCGGACGCCAGATTGCCGGAAAGATCGGCGTTTACTTAGACACCGCTGTTCTCTCCTCCATCAATGAGGCAGAGGCGGCAGACGACAAACTTTTCTTCCGCCGCGTCGTTTACGGCGGAACCGCACAGAGAAAAGAATATTTCACAAAGCCATACGGCGTGGTAACCGTCGGAAGCGGCATCTTTGAGTGCAATGCCACCGGACAGACGGCAGCTTCCATTTCCCCGCTTACCGCAGCTCCTCAGGCAGGCGTGAAGCTCGTCTCCCGCAACGAAAAGACCGAGGGAACCGTAAACCTCGTCGCTGCAAAGCGCATCGTCGACGTCGGACGCGGTCTTGCCGCAGAGGAAGACCTTGCAATGTGCCGCAGCCTCGCAGAGGCACTCGGCGGAGAGGTCGGCTGTTCCCGTCCGGTAGCGGAGAACAACAAGTGGATGCCGAAGTCCAGCTATCTGGGCATCACCGGCGTGCAGGTAAAACCGGAGTTGCTCATCGCACTGGGCGTATCCGGACAGGTACAGCACATCGGCGGTATCAACAAGTCAAAAGTGATTGTTGCCATCAACAAAGATAAGGCTGCTCCAATCTTTAAAAACGCCGATTTCGGTCTGGTTGGAGATATGTACAAGATCGTGCCTGCACTGATCGAAAAACTCTAGGCTATCATACGAACATAAAGAGGTATTGCTATGACAACGGATATTGTGGGCAGCCGCACGCTGCGCAGCCAATGGGATGAAACAGTAAAATTTTATGCAGACACCACTTTTCTGGAATATGTTTCCGTGGAGGACGTGACGACACGCTTCACCTACCGCGAGATGGACAGGCTGGTAAAACAGACCGCCAACTTTTTCCTCTCTCTCGGCGTCAAAAAGGGCGAGCTGGTCGCACTCCATCTGCACAACACCCCGGAATACATGATCTGCTGGCTTGCGCTCGCGCAGATCGGCGCTGTGTCCGTGCCCTTAAACGAGCACTACCGTCTGGAGGAGAGCACCTACATTTTAGGCAAGTGCGACATTCACCGTATCATCACGGAGAGCCGCACGTTAGGGATGTATACCGAAAACCGCGCTGCGCTCGCGCTGGAGACGATCATCGCAACTGACGTCAGCGCGCCGGATGGGGACACTCTTTCCCTCTACGATTCCATCCGCACGATGCCGGATGTCCTCACTGAGGAACGCCCGGTCACCACGGAGGATATGGCGGTCATTCTCTTTACCTCGGGCACGACACGCCATCCAAAGGGCGCGATCTACACCCACTGCAATGTGGTATACGGCGGTCTTTTGCACGTGGCACAGATGGGGATGTCTGAGGGGGACCGATTCCTCTCCTCCATGCCGTGCTACCACATGGATTTTCAGGAAATGGCAGCCATGCCGGTCATCTGCTCCGGCGGCACGCTCATCATGGTGGAGCATTACAGCGCGCGCCGTTTCTGGAGGCAGGTATACGAGCACAAAGCCCACTTTACCGATACAATGTCAATCATGAACCGCACCATGCTGCTTCAGCCGGAGGAGCCCTGGGAAAAAGACCACTGTCTCAAACAGATCTATTTCTCCATGGGCTTAAGCGACGAGGAGAAAGAGCGCTTTGAGAATCGTTTCCGCGTCAGTCTGCTCAACTCCTACGGCATGACGGAAACTGTTTCCGGCGTCACCTGCGCCCCGCTGACCGGCAATAAAAACTGGCCGTCAGTCGGACGCCCCGCCCTCTCCTACGAGATCAAGATCATCGACGGGCAGGGCAACGAAGTCGCTCCGGGTGTTCCCGGTGAGATCTGCGTCCACGGCGTTCCGGGACGCTCCCTGATCGCAGGCTACTACAAGGATGAGGAGGCTACCGCGCGCCTTCTCGACGCGGACGGCTGGCTTCACTCCGGCGACTGCGGCTATCTCGACGAGAACGGCTGGCTCTTTTTCATCGAGCGCTGTGACCATATGATCAAGCGCGCCGGAGAAAATGTCAGCAGCATCGAGGTGGAGTGTGTGCTCACCTCCCATCCGCAGATTGTCGACGCCGCCGTGATCGGCATTTTTGACCCGATCCGCGACCAGGCAGTCAAGGCATTTATCCAGCTTCTGCCGGACGCCACCCTGACGGAGGAGGAGATCACCGCATATTGCAGCGCGCGGCTCGCAAAGTTTAAAGTCCCCACAGTCCTGGAATTTGTCACTGATTTTCCACGGACTGCGACCGGAAAGATCAAAAAATCCCTGCTGAAACGCAGAGAAGAAATGAATAAATCAATGGAGGAACAGCAATGAACATACTCGTATGTATCAAACAGGTACCGGATACCACAGAAATCAAAATCGATCCGGTAAAAAACACGCTTATCCGTGAAGGAGTACCTTCCATCGTCAACCCTTTTGACGGATATGCTCTCGAGGCTGCCGCACGCATCAAGGACGCGCATCCGGACACAAAGATCGTGGTTCTCTCAATGGGACCGGAGCAGGCAAAGGCTGCCTTAAAGGAATGTCTCGCCATCGCAGCAGACAAGGCTTATCTTGTCTCCGACCGCGTATTCGGCGGATCTGACACACTTGCCACCAGCTACATCCTCTCCGAGGCGATCAAGAAGGTCGAGGAGCTGGAAGGACACTTTGACATGATCTTCTGCGGAAAGCAGGCGATCGACGGCGACACCGCACAGGTTGGTCCTGAGATTGCAGAGCATCTTGATTATCCGCAGGTTACCTACGGTCTTGAGGCTGAGACTGACGGCGACTGCCTGAAGGTGAAAAAAGAGGTTGAGGAAGGCGTTGAGGTCGTAGCCGTGACCATGCCGTGTCTCGTCACCTATACGAAGCCTGCATGGGATCCGCGTTTCCCGAGCATCAAACGCAAGATGGCTGCAAACCGCGCCGAGATCCCAACCCTGACTGCCGCTGACCTGCCGGACATCGATCTGACACGCGCCGGTCTTAAGGGTTCTCCTACGAAGGTGAAAAAGACCTTTGTGCCGCAGGTAAAAACCGGCGGTGTAAAAATCAACGAAGAGGACGCCGTAGTTTCCGCTCACAAGCTGTTTGACCTTTTGAGCGACGCCGGCGTGATTTAAGGAGGTAGTCTTACAATGGAAGCCAAAACAAAAGATCTCTGGGTATTTGTGGAAACCAACACAGACGGTTCCGCAAAGAATGTAGGAATTGAATTATTGACGCCGGGCAGACAGATGGCGGACAAACAGGGCGGCGCCCTGACTGCCGTTGTCATCGGACATCACACCGATGCCGCCGTTGCAGAAGCAGCCTCCCACGGAGCTGACAAGGTCATCGTTGTAGACGGTGAGGAATATGAGCATTACAGCACAGACGCTTACACTTCCGTTCTGTGCACACTTGTTGAGAAATACGGACCGACCAGTATGCTGATCGGCGCAACCAGCAACGGACGTGACCTCGGTCCACGTGTCTCCTGCCGTCTGAACACAGGTCTGACCGCAGACTGTACCGCTCTTGATGTGGATGATGAGACCAGAAACGTCATGTGGACCCGTCCGGCATTCGGCGGTAACCTGATGGCTACCATCATTTGCCCGGATCACCGTCCGCAGCTCGGCACAGTACGTCCCGGTGTATTCAAAAAATCCGAAGCCGGTGAGGCAAAAGCCGAGATCATCCGCGAGGATATCCATGTGGCTGCATCTGACATCCGCACCAGGGTGCTCGAGCTGATCCAGGAAATGAACGGTGAGGAAGTGGATCTCGAAGGCGCTGAAATCATCGTCTCCGGCGGTCGTGGCGTCGGCGGACCGGAAGGATTTGAGCCGATCCGCGCACTGGCAAAGGAATTAAACGCAACCGTCGGCGCATCCCGTGCCGCAGTGGATTCCGGATGGATCGCACACTCCCATCAGGTCGGACAGACCGGAAAGACAGTCGGACCAAAGCTCTACATCGCCTGCGGTATCTCCGGAGCGATCCAGCACCTTGCCGGAATGAGCAGCTCTGACTGCATTGTAGCGATCAACAAGGATCCGGATGCACCAATTTTCAACGTCGCAGACTATGGTCTTGTCGGCGATCTCTTTGAGGTTCTTCCAGTCCTCACAGAGGAGATCAAAAAAGCAAGAGCATAAAAAATATCATTTTATATTTTTTAAGGAGGTTTTTACTATGGAATTTAAGATGCCAGAATTTACCATCGACATGGAGATCAACAAAGTGGATCCGCGTCCGCTTTTAAGCGAAGGTATGCGCAAGGTTATCACTTACCAGGAAGAAAATGCAAAAGACGCCTTCGTGACTGACTGCAGTTGGGATGAGCTCCGCGCAAAGTATGTGGAAGAACGCCGTTTCTGGAACGAGGGCGGTCCAAAGCCGTTTAAGACCGAGGAGACGACCGTGGAAGGTCCGATCGGTCCGGTTCCGGTCCGCATCTACTATCCGGACGACAAGCCGCAGCACCACGCACTCGTATTTATCCACGGTGGCGGTTTTACTGTCGGCAACAACGATACACATGACCGTATGATGCGCAGCGTCATGGCGTCCAGCGGATGCGCTGTCATCGGTGTGGACTACCATCTTGCACCGGAAGTAAAATTCCCGATCCCTCTGTACGAATCTGCTGCCGTGATCCGCTACTTCCACGAGAACGGTGCACAGTGGGGCATCCTTCCGGACCGCATGGCAATCGCAGGCGATTCCGGCGGAGCGAATCTTGCTCTCGGAGCAAACCTTTACTTAAGAGACGCCTTCGGCGGAAATGATTATATCTGTGCACTGCTGCTCTACTACGGAAGCTTCGGGCTTCAGGACTCCGCAGGCTGGCACTTACACGGCACAGACCTCGACGGTATGCGCAAGACAGATCTTGACTACTATCTGAGCTGCTACCTCGAGAATCCGCAGACGGATGTCAAAAATCCGTATTTTGCAACGATCTACAACGATCTGACACGCGGCGTTCCTGCCACCTATATGTGCGCAGGTACCTTAGACCCGCTGTTTGATGATTCCGTTGCCCTTGACACGATCCTGACAAATCACGGAGTACGGACACAGTTCGACCGTGTTCCGGGTGTGCTCCATGCGTTTATGCACTATGGCCGCATGATGGATGAGGCTGTCGAGTGTCTGGAGCGCAGCGGGAAATTCCTCGCAGAGGAATTGAGCAAATAACTTACGCCCTCCTTCTTAATCAATTATATGCTATGGAAAACCGCCGCAGGTGAACCTGTGGCGGTTTTCCATTTTCCTGATCGTATAGATCAACACTTATCTTTTATCTTTTTGAGCCATGCGTCGTATTCAGACGCTGTAAGTTCTTTTTCAATTTTCACATAGGGTTTGAGTGCCGGATGATCCACTGCCATAAATTCTCCTGAAAAACTGCGGGAAATGCCATTTTCCCACAGTACGATCACAGCATAATCATCCACAGACGGAATGTGATCCGGCGGCATTTCTCCCCAGATCAGGGGAAGCATATTCTTTTTTCCCAATTCCTCTCTTGTACAGAAAGTGCTTTTATAATCACACTCCATAAAATAAGTCGTGCATGATTTCCCCCAGCAGTCATCCGGATACTCGCCATGTGCCAGCCGAACTAGCGCGGCGTCCGCATAGTAACCAGTCATTCCATAGCCGTCCCGTAGATTTTGAGACATCTGTTCCTCCAGTAAAAACAGCAAATGAAAGCAGTTCTTCAAATCGTTTGCAGTAGCAAAAAATCCTTTTTTCGCTGTGGATCCAGCACAAGAAGTTTCAACTTACCACACGTATACTGCATATCATTTACATAATGTATGGAACGTAAACACGGAGTATCCGGAGTCTCCTCTGCAAGGTATTGCATCTGCCGGGAAATATCCATCGCCGACAACTCAGCCCGCAAGTCTGCGTTTCTTGAAAGAAATGCCATGACAGAAATGCAAAGGATATTGAAGCCATAATATGCCTTTGCCCACTCAGAATTGATATGATACAAAGCCTCTCTGTTCTCTAAAATGGTTTCGTCACCATTTGCCTCAATATATTGGAATAAATCATAAACTAAACCGCAAGCATGAGAAAAAAATGCAAGTATATCCTTCCCTGCTCCCGTATTTTCTGTCTGTTCGCAGGCAAAACCAATAAAATTCGAGACAAGACTTGCTTTATAGATATCCATACAGTCCAGTTCTTCGCTCAGTTCTCTGGAAAATTGGAGCATTTCTCCATTGCGGATCGCTTCTCCAACTACTTTCCCAAACTGCGGAAACTCATGGAGCAGTTTCTGGTTCTCCAGATCATTCCATGCAGTTTCTGTTTGCAAAAAATCCATCAGCTCTTGATTTAACATAGCAACACCCCCTCAGTTAGTTTTTTCCATCTTATCATCAAATTCCCACAGCCACAAGAATAAAATTTATGCCCGTTATCAGCCATACAAACCGATAACGGGCATTCTGCCTTGTTTTCTCTTACTTATTCTCAAATATCTTCTTGAAGCGTTCCAGAGCCTCCTCGAGCACTTTTCTCGTGCAGGCGAGGTTGATGCGCTCATAGCCGTCTCCTGCCTCTCCAAAGATATAGCCATCGTCAAAGAACAGCTTTCCTTCCTCGCGGAGATATTTTGCGAGCTCCTCGCCCGGCATACCAAAGCAACGGCAGTCAAACCAGCAGAGGTATGTTCCCTGCAAATCTGCCACCCATACATCCGGGAAGTTCTTTGCCATAAAATCTTTGAAATACAGATAATTATCGTAAATGTGCTGATTCAACTGGTCTACCCAGCCTGCACACTTCGTATATCCCGTCTCAAGCGCACGGTTTCCAAAGATGCTGTAAGAATAGCAGCCGTCCACATTGACCTGCGCGTCAAATTTATCTCTCAGCTCCTTGTTCGGGATAATGATATTTGCCACACCGAGGGCTGCCAGAGAGAACGTCTTGCTGGCTGCGGTACATACGACGCAATTGTCCGCATATTTCTGTCCGAGCGTCGCATACACGGTATGGTGATGTCCCGGCATGATCAGATCAAAGTGGATCTCGTCACTGATCACAAGCACATGGTTGCGCAGACAGATATCGCCGATCTTTCTGAGTTCTTCCTCCGTCCACACGCGTCCCACCGGATTGTGCGGACTGCAAAGGATAAACATCTTCGCTTCCTTTGCCTTCTCCTCAAAGTCTTCGAAATCGATCTCATAACGGCCATCCACAAGCTTTAACGGGCTCTCTGTCACAGTTCTGCCATTTCTGGTAACAGCGCGGTAGAACGGATAATAGACAGGCGTAATGAGCAGCACCTTATCCTCAGGTTCTGTATAGGCACGCACAGCCGCATATAAGCCCTGTACGACGCCGTTTGTCTGAACGATCCACTCCGGTTCGATCTCCCAGTCGTGACGCTCCTTCATCCACTGTTTTACGATATTGCCGTAACGGCTTCCCCACCATGTATAGCCGTACATACCGAACTCTGCCGTCTTTGTGAGCTCCTCTATGATCTCAGGCGGAGATAAAAGTTCCATGTCTGCCACGGACAGCGGCACGATCCCCGGTGCCTGCTCCCCCATCTCGTCCCATTTTGCAGCTTCCATGTCTGTTCTCGGATGTGCAACATCAAATCTGTATTCCATAAATACCTCTCCTTTCCCGACTTCCACTTAATCGTTAAAGTCTTTTGTTTATTATGTATTTATTATACTTTAAACATTTCTTTTCGTCAATATTTATCTATTTTCACTTTATCGTTTCAATTATTTCCATTTTTCTTCTACGATATTTGACGATTCAATTTTTTTTTGCTATGCTATAAATAGAATTTCCACTATTTTCATGGAGGAAGGCGTTTATGAAGACAAGACCAACCATCAAGGATATCGCCGCCGCTGTCGGCGTATCCCACACCACTGTCTCGTATATTATGAGCGGCAACACGACGCAGAAGATCTCAGAGGAGACCAGACAGGCTGTCTTAAAGGCAGCCCGCGAACTGCACTACGTGCCAAACGGCACCGCCCGGGCGCTGCGCAACAACAGCAGCAACTGTATCAGCGTCGCGCTCGAGAAATCCATCACCAGCACACGGTTCAGCGGACTCCTTCAGGGCATCCGCAATGAGTTAAGCGTTGCAGGTTATCGCCTGATGCTCTTTGATTTCGGCTGCCGCGGCGCACTCTATCCGGACTACCTCGACAGCGTCCTTCAGCGTCAGACAGACGGCATCATCTACGTCTCCTCCGACGGAAACGGACCAGAGGACGAGTGGACCGATCTCATCCTCAGCAATGACCTGCCGTTTGTCGCCTGCGACTGCTGCCCGGAGAATCCTGCGCTCGCCTCCGTCAGCTTTGACTATGAGCGCGGCGCCTTTGAAATCGGCTGCCGTCTCTTTGGCGAGGGCGCAAAGCGCATCCTCTACTGGAGCTCCGACATCAAGACACAGCAGGAAGACTACCGCCAGGAGGGACTGCGCCGTGCTGCAGCCCTCTATCCCGGCGCTGAGCTTGAAATTTCCCTGCTCCCGTATGATCCCGGCAGTCCTGCGGATTTTCCAAGCCAGCACAAGGCATTCAGCAATATCTGCCGCCAGTACCTGATGCAGGAGATCGTTCCGCGAACAGCGGACTACACTTCTTCGGATGCGATCGTATGCAGCAGGGGCACGATGGTCAGACAGCTCTACTCCATGCTGGCAGAGAACCCGAGACAGCTAAAGATCGCCGTTCTCTCCGATCTGGATATTGTGACCACGGAGCGCACCAAGGTTCTCGCCAGCCGCCCTGCATTTATGGAAGGAGGACGGGAGGCGGCAAAGCTTCTTCTCTCGCTCATCCGCGGCGAGCACCCGCAGAAACGGATCGTCATGCCCCCGGCACTGCCGTCCTATCTGGAATTTTAAAAAAATCTCTGTACGGCAAAAGGCTGCTGTAATCCGGACAAAAACCGGATTACAGCAGCCTTTTTCTATACTTTTGTGTGAAATCTCTCCATCATCTGCTCCAGCGTCACCGCCTGTCCTGACAGCTCCTCTGCGGTTGCCGCGCTTTCCTGACTGAAAGCGCTATTTGTCTGTACAACCGCTGAAATCTGGTCTGCGCCGATGGAAATCTGTTCAATGATTACCGCCTGCTCCTTTGCCGCCTGCGCCATCTCTGCGATATGACCGTCGATTCCACGCGCCTGGTCTACGACATTGGCGAGGGCTTCCTCCGTCTGACTCATCAGCGAAACGCCCTTTTGTACCGAAAGCGCCATATCATTGATCAAATGACCGATACTCTTTGCCGCCTCTGCGGATTCCGCCGCCAGATTTCCAACCTCCGTCGCAACAACCGCAAAGCCTCTGCCCGTCTCTCCGGCTCTTGCCGCTTCGATGGAGGCGTTTAACGACAACAGTCTTGTCTGGCTTGCAATCTGCTCAATCATATTGATAATATTTTCGATTTCCTTTGACTTCTCCTCAATCTCACGGATCGCTATGGAAGTCTCACTCACTTTTTCGTTTCCGTAGACAGCTCCCTGTTCTGCCTGTCTGGAGATCATACTCGTCTCTTTCGCTCTGTCCGCACTCTTTTTCGTCTGCTCCAGAATTTCGTTGATCGACGCTGTGAGCTGTTCCACAGCTCCCGCCTGCTCCACCGACCCGTGCGCCAGCTCCTGGGAGGTAGCCGCGATCTGCTCCGAGGAAGCTTCCACCTGACGGGAAGCGGCGCGCATTTCCTTCATAATCTCTGCGATCCGCTGCTGCACATTTTCGATTGAGTGTCCGATTTCTTTAAAATCACCGACATAGGAAAGCGTCAGCTCTCTCGCAAAATTCCCCTGCGCAAACTCACTTAGCTCGGTGCTGATCTCCGTGACATATTTATTTAATTCATCCATAGAGAAGCGGATGTTATCGCACATCTCACGAAATTCATCCTCACTCCTGTATGTAAACTCATAGGAAAGTCTGCCCTCTGACAATGCGATGAGCGCCCGGTTCACCTCGTCGACCGGCTTCATGATCGCCCGGACTGTTCCTGACATCATGCGGACACTGACGATGCATCCCGCCGCAAAGACCAGCATCCCAAAAACAGAGACGAAAATCCTTCTTGTCTGCTTTGCATTCAGATCCTTCTCAACCTCAGCCGTATATTCTTCTGTAAATGTATCCAGCTCCGTGACGGTTTTGATGACCAGCGGTGAAAACTCCTCCTGATAGATCAGAAAAGCTCTCTCCTCATCCGTTCCTGCAGCCTTCTCCACCTCTTTTCGTATCCGGGCAATCTGCTCCAGATAGCCGCTGATTGCCTCCAGCCTCTCGCTCTTTGCGCTTCTCTGGATCAGTGCCACGCTCTCCCCCATCGTTGTTTCATGGGAACTGTTATCTTCTTTCAGGGACGCGATATATTCTGTGTCATCGAGCAGCATCATTTCCAGCGTATTTGACAAGGTTGCGATCAGATTTCTCTTTACCAGTCCAAGCTCGTTGACTGCCGGGATCGTCTCCTCCTGCACCTGGTTTAGGTTCATGCCCGCCCCAATCAGGGATGCTGCTCCGATCCCCATCGCCAAAACTGCCACACACATTACGCATACAAAAGTTCGAATCAACCGCTTTTTTATTGTCATTCAAACGCTCCTTTCCTTGGTATTCGGCAATCTCTCCAGGTCTTTACAAACACATGGAAAGCTGTGTGTAAAGCGCCTGAAACCGTTTTCAAGTATATATCAGAACGCCGCCTTTTGTAAATAATCAACTTTGCACAATAATGTGTCTTTAGTACTACAAAATATTTGGATAGTTTTGACAAACTCCACGGTGGATTTTTAACAGAACTAATGTTTCTTATGCAAGAAAAAGTGGAGCAGTCATTTTCGATGTTCCATCATCAAAATGACTGCTCCATTGTTTATCCAAGCTGTTGTTTTGCCTTCACAATACGAACCAGCGATTCGTTGATGCGCTCCTCGCTGATCGTCCCATTCTTTACCGCATCCAGCAGACCGTTGTATGCCTTCTCATAATCCTCCGGCATCAGGATCATGTCTGCTCCTGCCTGCACCGCCTGCACTGCCGCCGCATCGGCGCCGTAACTTCCGGTGATCGCGCTCATATCCATCGCATCCGTGATCACGATACCGTTGTAGCCCATCTGGGTGCGCAGCACATCGGTGATCATCTTCTGCGACAGTGACGCAGGCGTATTGTCCCCGGTCACATTCGGCGCTGCGATGTGTCCCACCATGATAAACGGCACACCGGCATCGATCGCGCGCTGGAACGGTACGAGCTCCGCTGACATCAGTTCCTCCAAGGTGCGCTCCGTCGCCACCGCACTCTCGTGGGAATCACCGCTCACACCGCCGTGTCCCGGAAAATGCTTGGCTGTCCCGTAGACGCCTGCATCGGATAATCCCTTTAATTCCGATGCGACCATCTCTGCGACCATCTGACTGTCCGTGCCAAAAGAGCGGTCGCCCATCATGCTCTGCTCATTTGTCAACACATCCGCAACCGGAGCGAAATCCACATTGAAACCGAGCTCGGACAGATAGCCTCCGATCACGTTTCCGGCGTTGTAGGCATTCTGGCTGTCACCGGTCGCCCCAACAGCGCCCATATTCCCGACATCCGTCACGCCAAACGCGCTGTTTCCGGCAATCCGCGCCACGGTTCCGCCCTCCTCATCCACGCAGAGAAATGCCGGCAGCCCGGTACGCTCCACCGCGATCGTGTTCATATTCGCAAGCATGGTCGTCGTCTGCTCTCTGTCCTTTAAATTCCCGGACAGATAGACGATCCCGCCGACCGGACGCTTTGCATACCACTCCTTCGTCGTGTCCCCGGCAGCCGTCACACCGGAATATCCGGTCAGTGCATCCGGTGTGATCACGAACATCTGCGCGATCTTATCCTCCAGCGTCATACCCGCGACATACTCTGCCGCTTTCGTCGTCGCCTCATCCACAACCGGAACCGTCGGGGCTTCCACCTCCTCCGTCACCGGCACGCTCTCCGTCTGTGTCTCCGTCTGCACCGGAGGTTTCTCCGCCTTGTCCCTGAAGATAAACTTACCGGCGAGAAATACCAGCCCGGCCAGCGCCAGCAGCACAACGATCAGAAATATGATAAATATCAGCGTCGCATTTTTCGTATCCTTCTGCCGCCTTGTTCTTCTCTCTTCCCGATTCATAGCGTTCTCCTTCTTCACTCCTCAACCATCTATTCCACACTTTTCGCATTCGGGTAAATGCGCTCCATCCGCTCGTCCGGGAAACGTTCGTCCATCGTCCTCTGCCAGCCGCTCTCAGCGTCAATCCCGCGCGAGCGCTCATCGTAGCGCGTAAGCGCCATCCCGGACACGAGAATATTGCAGCACATGAATACCAGCAGTACCCATGTCAGGATTTTCCCCGCTTTTACCGGAAGCTTCTCGATCCACTTCGAGACAAAGGGATAGCACTTCTTAAACCAGACCACCGCCGCGATGCCCCAGAAAAAGCAGTACAACAGATTGATCCTCCCGCCCAGGTTAAACGGCATCCAACTGTAATCCCAGAACACCGTGCCAAACACGATCTCCGTAAACACGCTGCACAGATATTCATACGCACCGCCCAGAAACGTGCCCGTCACAAAAAGAAATCCGTCCGATTTGTTGCGGTATCTGTACAAAAGCGCCGTCGCACCTGCGATCGCGCCGCCCCAGACAAGGCTGAACGGCCCCCACACGACACTGCTGCGGCTCATCCACTCACCCGCCGTGATCCTGCAGTAAACCGTCTCTGTGAGGTCTCCCAGAAACGCTCCCACAAAAAACAGCATCACAAGCTTGTAGAAGCCGCAGCCGTAAGCGAATACCTCCGCTTTCGGCACAACCGCTTCCTGCTTTTTCGCATTCGGGTACGCCTTGTGGATTCGCCGGTCCACCTGACGGAAGATCCACTTGCCGATCCTTCCGCTGAGGCGGGCAAACCACGCATCCGCCGCTTCCCACTGCTCCAGGCGGTCACTCCTGCCGCCTAAAATGATCGCAGTCGCCACACAGTCAAGCGCCGTCATGACGACGATGATCCAGATCAGCACATGACCGATCGTCTGCGGCAGAAGCGAAAACAGCACCGTCAAAAGATAATTTCCCCATTTTACCGCCACAAAGCCGAGCACACCCCACATGGCGGACATGGGCAGACAGATATATCCGTCCAGATTCCACGGCAGACCGGAGTAATCCCACCAGCGCTCGTGATAAAACCGCTCGATCAGACGGCCTGCACCCCATTCAGCAACCGTCGCGAGGATCGTACATCCAAGAAACAGCCAGATCCCGCCAAGCTCCGGCAGATATACCGTGATCAGGACCGCCGCCAGACCGTAGAGCACGCAGAGCGGTCCGGTGATCAGTCCTCGGTTTACAAAGCGTTTCTGCCGAAGCGCTGCAAAGACAGTCTCAAGGATCCATCCCAGAAAGGAATAGCAGAAAAACAGCCACGCCAGTTCATATCCTGTGTATACCATAAATGATTATTCTCCTCTTGTTCCTTCACCCACGGTAGATGCGATCATCGACAGATTTCCCTGCAGGCGCATCCTGCCATATCCGTGCGGCACGATCAGATGCTCACCTTTTTTCACCGGCACATCATCCATGACGCCCTCTCCCTCAACAACGGACAGCATCAGGAACGGATACTTCTGTTCCAGTTCCATCCCGCCTTCCACATCAATCTTAAATACCTTGTAATAGTTGCAGGCATACAGCTCGTTCATCCGGTTTTTGGGCAGATCCAGCACAGACCGGACGCTCTCCTCTGCGGGCTTTGCCGGAACGGTGATGACATCCAGACTCTTTTCAATGTGAAGTTCCCTCGGACTGCCGTTCTGCAGTCTGTCATAATCGTAGACGCGGTAGGTAATATCGCTGTTCTGCTGCGTCTCAAGCAGTAACAGACCGCCCTTGATCGCGTGCACCGTTCCCGGATCGATCTGGATGAAGTCACCCTTTTTCACCGGAATCTCGCGGATAAACTCCGTCCACCGTCCCTCGTGCACCATCGAGGAAAGCTCCTCCTTTGTCCGTGCATTATGCCCAAACACAAGCGTGCTCCCCTCCGGGGCATCCAGAATGTACCAGCACTCCGTCTTGCCAAACGAGCCGTTTTCGTGCTCCCTGGCATAGGCATCGTCCGGGTGCACCTGGATACTCAGATCATCGCGCGCGTCGATGATCTTCGCCATCAGCGGAAAACGGTCACCGGAAAGATTGCCAAACACCTCCGGATGATTCTCCCACACCTGTGAGAGCTTCAAACCCGCAAATGTGCCGTTTTTGACCGTGCCGTCCCCGTTCGGGTGGGCGGAAATGCCCCAGCATTCGCCGAGGTCGTCTCCCGCCTCCCCGCAGCCGAACTCCTCGCGCAGTCTCGTGCCGCCCCAGATGTTGTGTGTACACACCGGATCTAAAAATAAAAGTTCTTTTGTTCCCTGACTCATTCCCAGTATCTCTCCTTATTTTAAGAGGTCATTTTTTAATGCCTCAAGCTTCTGTCCGGCGTCCGCAAGAGAGCTTCCCTTCACACCAAAGTAATATTTGATCTTCGGCTCTGTGCCGGATGGACGGACACAGCACCACGCATTGTCGGACAACTCATAGTAGAGCACGTTTGAGGACGGAAGTCCGGTCGCTGTCACCTCGCCCGTCACCATATCTTTTCTTGTGTCCTCCTTGTAATCGCGCACCGCGAGCACCTGGAAACCTCCGAGCTCCTTCGGCGGATTCTGTCTCGACTCACTCATCATCGTCTGGATCTGCGCCGCACCGTCGATGCCCTTTAACGTCTTTGTCTCAAGACCTTCCATATAAAAGCCGTATTTCTCATACATATCCAGCATAGCGTCCCAGAGGGTCTTGCCGTGCTTCTTGCACCAGGAAGCCACCTCGCACAGCATCATCACTGCCACGCAGGCGTCCTTATCTCTCGCATAGGTTCCCGCCAGACAGCCGTAGCTCTCCTCCAGACCGAACACATAGTTGTTCGTCTGCTGCTCTTCAAATAAACGGATCTGCTCTCCGATGTACTTAAATCCAGTCAGCACCTCGATCAGCTTCACGCCGTAAGCGGCTGCGATCGCTTTTGCCATATCTGTTGTGACGATCGTCTCAACGAGCGCGGGATTCTGCGGCATGGTTCCCATCGCCGTGCGCTCCCTTAAAATATACTCTGCAATGAGCATACCGGACATATTTCCGGTAAAGGACACATATTCCCCGGTTTTCGCATCCTTACAGTACACGCCGAGACGATCGGCATCCGGGTCTGTTGCAAGAACAATGTCAGCATCCACTTCTTTTGCAAGTTTTAATGCAAGTTCAAAAGCCTTCGGTGATTCCGGATTCGGGTATCCCACCGTCGGGAAACTGCCGTCCGGCAGCTCCTGCTCCTTCACCACATAGACGTTCTCAAAGCCAAGTTCCTTTAACACGCGGCGAACCGGAAGGTTTCCTGTGCCGTGAAGCGGTGTGTAGACGATCTTGATGTCCCCCGCCATCTCTTTGATGATCTCCGGATGAATGGACTGCTTTTTGAGTTCTTCCATATAGCGGTCGTCAAGTTCCGCACCGATCGTCCGGTAGAGTCCAGCCTGCACGGCGTCCTCCTTCGCCATCGTCTTCACCTGCGCAAAGGAAGTCACCTTCGCCACCTCAGCGAGGATATTCTTATCGTGCGGCGGCGTGATCTGCGCGCCGTCCTCCCAGTATACCTTGTAGCCGTTGTATTCTCTCGGATTGTGGCTTGCCGTGATCACGATACCGGACACGCAGCCCAGCTCGCGCACAGCGAACGAAAGCTCCGGCGTCGGGCGCAGACTCTCAAACACGTATGCCTTGATCCCGTTCGCATTGAGGCAGAGCGCTGCCTCCTCGGCAAATTCCGGCGACATCCGGCGGGAATCGTAAGCGATCGCCACGCCCTTGTTCTGACCATTCTGTGAGATAATATAATTAGCAAGCCCCTGCGTCGCCTGACGCACGGTATAAATATTCATACGGTTGGTTCCCGCGCCGATCACGCCGCGCAGTCCGCCTGTTCCAAATTCAAGCTGACGGTAAAAACGGTCCTCGATCTCAGCCTCGTCCTTCGCGATCGCTGCGAGTTCCGCTCTTGTATCCGCATCAAAATAAGTGTCTGTACACCACTCTCTGTAAGTCTCCATGTAATCCATATCCATTTCTCCTTTTCTATTATTACTTTCTTAATTATAGGCGTTGCACGTCTTTCTGTAAACTTTTTTACGGATTTTTCCGCCTTAATTTTTCTTTGTGACCGTCCCGTCCTCCGACACGGACGCCCCCGGTGAGATCTGCGCCAGATAATTACAGATTTCCTTTGCCTTCGCATCCTTTGCCAGATGCGTCACGCCCCCTTCCGCATACACCGGAAGATACCGGTAGCTGATCTCTCCCTCCTCCGTCACCGTGACCTTTAAGAGTGCGGAGCGGTCGATCGTCTGTCCGAACACAAAATTGCCGAGGCTGTAAAAAACCGGCTTGTCTCCGAGATACGCCGCGCCCTGAAGACAGTGCGTGTGGGAACCCACAACGACGTCCGCCCCCGCCGCCAGACAGTTCTCTGCGATCTTTGTCTGGTAATCCTCCGGATATGCCGCATACTCGACGCCCCAGTGCGGATACACCGCGAGGAAATCACATTCCTGCGCTGCCTGCTCCACAACTTCTACCAGCCTCGTGTCATCGTAGCAGGAAAACACGCCCGGCGCGCTGTTTTCCACCTTCCAGTCCCCCGTCGGTACCACACGGGAAACTGCAAGAAATCCGTATTTTCTTCCGTTTATCTCAATGATCTGCACCTGCTCGGCACGCTCTGTCGTCTCCCCTGCCCCGCCGTAGAGAATCCCCGCCTGATCCAGCGTGGAAAACGTATCGCTCAACGCCGCTTTGCCATAGTCCAGCACATGGTTATTCGCCAGGGAAACCACGTCCACTCCCATCTCCGTAAGCGCTTTTACATAGGAAGGACTGCACCGGAAGGTATACTGCTTGTCAGGCATCGGTTCTCCCTGCTCACTGAACGGGAACTCATTGTTCACCATGAAAATATCCGCTGCCTGTATCTCCGCCAGAAGCTCATCCGAGATCACTCCGGCGATGCCGTTCGCATCATAGCCCGCCTGAAATGCATTGGCAAACAGAACGTCCCCGGCAAACAGGATCGTCGTATCCCCTTTCGGCTCCTCTCCGGTCTCCGGTTCCTTCGGCTCCTCCGGCTTCGTCTGCTGCTCTTCCCACTCTGTTCCGGCGGACTGCGTCTGTCCTTCTGTCTGCGTGTCCGCCTGCGTCTGTCCGCCTTCCTCCTGCACACTGCCCTGCTGCTCCGACGTGGTCTGGTTTCCGCCATCCTCCCCCTGCGTCGGCGCTGTCTGTCCGGTGCGCACCAGCGCCACGATCACGGCGATCACGATCGCAAAGGAGACGATGTACATCATATTCTGCAATATCTTCTTCATATTTCCTCCCAAAATTTCTCTAATATGTCTATTCTATCAGAAAGTAGGAAAGTGTCAAATACAGAATCATTCCCCGGCAGCACAAAAGTGTGCTTCGCACACCCTCGCGCTGTAATAAACTCTAAATGAAGCACACTTTTGCCGCGCCGAGCATGATTGCGCAGCAATACTTCCGCTCATGCGAGTGCGCATTCTCACACGAAGTGTGTTTTGTGACATAGG
>JAPFDX010000023.1 GCA_026168605.1 Roseburia sp.
AGACCCTGCTCCATAGCTACCGGATGGATCAGCTCGATCGTCATCTCGATGTTATCGCCCGGCATACACATCTCTGTACCTGCTGGTAAGTTACATACACCAGTTACGTCTGTTGTTCTGAAGTAGAACTGCGGACGGTAGTTGTTGAAGAACGGAGTATGACGACCACCCTCGTCCTTTGTCAGAACGTAAACCTGAGCGGTAAACTTTCTGTGGCAGGTAACGCTGCCCGGTTTTGCAAGAACCTGACCACGAACGATCTGGTCACGGTTGATACCACGAAGAAGTGCACCGATGTTATCACCAGCCTGAGCCTCGTCTAACATCTTACGGAACATCTCTATACCGGTAACAACGGTCTTCTGTACGTCTTCCTTCACACCAAGGATCTCAAGCTCGTCGCTTAAGTGCAGAGTACCTCTCTCAACACGTCCGGTAGCAACTGTACCACGACCTGTGATTGTGAATACGTCCTCGACTGGCATAAGGAATGGCTTGTCTGTATCGCGCTCCGGATCCGGAATATACTCGTCAACAGTGCTCATTAACTCCATGATCTTGTCGCCCCACTCGCCGTGCGGATCCTCAAGAGCCTTCAGAGCGGAACCCTTAATGATCGGGCATCCCTCGAAACCGTACTCCTCTAACTGCTCTGTGATCTCCATCTCTACGAGCTCAAGCAGCTCCTCGTCGTCAACCATGTCACACTTGTTCATGAATACAACGATGTAAGGAACGCCTACCTGACGGGAAAGTAAGATGTGCTCTTTTGTCTGAGCCATAACACCGTCAGTTGCAGCTACTACAAGGATAGCGCCGTCCATCTGAGCAGCACCGGTGATCATGTTCTTAACGTAGTCAGCATGTCCCGGGCAGTCAACGTGTGCGTAATGTCTCTTCTCTGTCTCGTACTCAACGTGAGAAGTAGAGATGGTGATACCACGCTCTCTCTCTTCCGGAGCCTTATCGATGTTCTCGAAATCTGTTGCTGTGTTACCTGCAACTCTCTCGGAAAGAACCTTTGTGATAGCTGCTGTCAAAGTTGTTTTACCATGGTCTACGTGTCCAATGGTACCGATATTACAATGTGGTTTTGTTCTGTCAAACTTAGCTTTTGCCATTTTGAATATCCTCCTTAAATTGATGCCACATGGGCTGTTGTTATTATTTAAAATAACTCGGTTAATTCTGATTATATAAAATAATCATAGGTTTTTCAAGCTATTTCTTGCCGGATTTCCTATAATTTCATAGGAAATCCGGTTATTTTTTCAGAAATCTGTACGAAAAGATTATTTTGCCTTGTCAGCAAGAACCTTCTCCTGTACATTCTTCGGTACCTGCTCATATTTCTCAAAGAACATTGAGTAGTTACCACGTCCCTGTGTTCTGGAACGCAAGTCGGTAGAATAACCGAACATCTCTGCAAGCGGAACGAATGCGCGTACAATCTTACCGCCGCCGAGATCATCCATACCCTCGATACGTCCACGACGGGAGTTGATGTCACCGATTACATCGCCCATGTATTCCTCAGGCATTGTAACCTCGACTTTCATGATCGGCTCAAGCAGCACGGCACCTGCCTTGTGCATAGCCTCCTTGAAACACATGGATCCTGCGATGTGGAATGCCATCTCGGAGGAGTCGACCTCATGGTAAGAACCATCGTATACATTGGCGTGTACGCCAAGTACCGGGAAACCACCAAGAATACCAGCCTGCGCTGCTTCCTCGATACCTTCTCCGACTGCCGGGATATATTCCTTCGGAATCGCACCGCCGACAACGGTAGACTCAAACTTGAATGTCTCCTCTGCGTTTGGATCCATCGGCTCAAACTTAACCTTACAGTGTCCGTACTGTCCACGTCCACCGGACTGCTTTGCGTACTTGTACTCAACGTCAACCGGCTTTGTGAATGTCTCCTTGTAAGCAACCTGCGGCGCACCAACGTTTGCCTCAACCTTGAACTCACGGAGCAGACGGTCTACGATGATTTCCAGATGGAGCTCACCCATACCTGCGATGATCGTCTGACCAGTCTCCTGATCGGTATGTGCACGGAATGTCGGATCCTCCTCTGCAAGTTTTGCAAGAGCCTCACCCATCTTGCCCTGTCCAGCCTTTGTCTTCGGCTCGATCGCAAGCTCGATAACCGGCTCAGGGAATTCCATGGACTCTAAGATTACCGGATGCTGCTCATCACAGATGGTATCACCGGTTGCTGTGAACTTGAATCCGACTGCTGCTGCGATATCGCCGGCATAAACCTTGTCCAGCTCGGCTCTCTTATTCGCGTGCATCTGAAGGATACGTCCTACACGCTCCTTCTTGTCTTTTGTTGCATTCAGTACATAGGAACCGGAGTTCATTGTACCAGAGTAAACTCTGAAGAATGCCAGCTTACCAACAAACGGGTCAGCCATGATCTTGAATGCCAGAGCGGAGAACGGCTCTTCATCAGAAGAATGTCTCTCCACTTCATTGCCTTCCAGATCCGTACCCTTGATCGCAGGTACGTCTACCGGAGACGGCATATACTCGATGATCGCATCGAGAAGCTTCTGCACACCCTTATTTCTGTAAGCGGTACCACAGCATACCGGGATTGCACGGCACTCGCAGGTAGCTGTTCTCAATGCTTTCTTCATTTCCTCAACAGATGGTTCCTCACCCTCAAGGTACATCATCATCAGATCGTCATCCAGCTCGCAGACCTTCTCTACCAGCTCGCTGCGGTAAAGTTCTGCCTCCTCTGCCATATCGCCAAGATCATCGGTAACGGTGATGTCATCACCCTTATCGTCGTTGTAGATATACGCTTTCATCTCAAAGAGATCGATGATTCCCTTGAACTCATCCTCCTTGCCGATCGGCAACTGGATGATGATCGCATTTTTCCCTAAACGGGTACGGATCTGGTCTACACATCCGTAGAAGTTTGCACCTAAAATATCCATCTTATTGACAAATGCCATTCTAGGTACGTTGTAGGTGTCAGCCTGACGCCATACGTTCTCAGACTGAGGCTCTACACCACCCTTTGCACAGAAGACGCCGACAGCGCCGTCGAGCACGCGGAGTGAACGCTCTACCTCAACCGTGAAGTCAACGTGTCCCGGAGTATCAATGATATTGATACGGTGCTCCAACGCACCCTCCTTTGGCTTTGTAAACTCCTGCAAAGTCCAGTGACAGGTCGTAGCGGCTGATGTGATTGTGATACCTCTTTCCTGCTCCTGCTCCATCCAGTCCATGGTCGCAGTACCCTCATGAGTATCACCGATTTTGTAATTAACACCGGTATAGTAAAGAATACGCTCTGTCGTCGTGGTCTTACCCGCATCGATGTGAGCCATAATACCAATGTTTCTGGTTCTCTCTAATGGATATTCTCTTCCAGCCAAGGTATTTCCTCCCTAAATTAGAAACGGTAGTGAGCAAACGCTTTGTTCGCCTCTGCCATTTTGTGCATATCTTCTTTTCTCTTCACAGATGCACCCGTGTTGTTCGCTGCATCCAAAAGCTCGTTTGCCAGTCTCTCTTCCATGGTCTTCTCACCGCGATTGCGGGAGTACGTGGTCAGCCAGCGAAGAGCTAATGCCTGACGACGGTCCGGTCTTACCTCGATTGGCACCTGATAGGTTGCACCGCCAATACGTCTTGCCTTTACCTCAAGAACAGGCATAACGTTGTTCATGGCTTCTTCAAATACCTCAAGTGCAGGCTTCTCTGCTTTCTCCTCTACTCTCTTGAAAGCTCCGTATACAATCTTCTGTGCGACACCCTTCTTACCATCTAACATAATGCTGTTGATAAGCTTGGTAACCACTTTGCTGTTGTACATCGGGTCTGCTAATACATCTCTTTTCTGAGTATGTCCTTTACGTGGCACGGTTCTTCCCTCCTTAATCATAATTTACTATACAGACGTGTCTGTACGCAGACACCTGTCTGCATTGCCCGGCTCCACACTCCGAACCGGCGGACTTCATTTCGATTAATTCAACGGTACTCACATAGTGTTCGCGCGGAAATATATCTCATTGTGAAACAATCCCAACACTAACCTCTAGTTTATGCGGTCTGATAAAAAAATACACAGACACACAGATATGTGATACTATTGGTTGCTAAATCACTCCATTATTTAGCTGCTTTTGGTCTCTTAGCGCCGTACTTGGAACGAGCCTGCTTTCTGTTAGCGACACCTGCTGTATCAAGAGTACCACGGATAATGTGATATCTTGTACCTGGTAAGTCCCTAACACGACCACCACGGATCAGAACAACGCTGTGCTCCTGTAAGTTGTGTCCCTCTCCCGGAATGTAGCTTGTTACCTCGATTCCGTTGGAAAGACGTACTCTGGCGATCTTTCTAAGAGCTGAGTTAGGTTTTTTAGGAGTTGCTGTCTTAACAGCGGTACATACACCTCTCTTCTGCGGAGAAGAAGTATTGGTTGCTTTCTTCTGTAAAGAGTTGTAACCCTTCTGAAGTGCCGGTGCAGTAGACTTCTTAACAGATGTCTGACGTCCTTTTCTTACTAACTGGTTAAATGTTGGCATTATTTTCACCTCCTGTAATTAAAATGAATACGTAAACGCGCGCTCTTATGCACGCTAAATCATTATATAAAGGCAGCCCCCGGATGTCAAGTGTTTTCTTGCATCCGGGGGCAGTTTTTACTGCGCAGGCTGTCTTTTTTCATTTATTCTTCGATCGTCTCTTCTTCCGGCACGATCTCCTCCAGTGTGTAATCCTCATCCATCACACCGTTGTCATCGTAGTCCTCGAAGTCGTCGTAATCCTCGATCAGATCGTCCTCCGCCTCAAAAAGCTCGGAGTCAAGTCTGATGTTGCGGTAACGCTTCATACCAGTACCGGCCGGGATCAGCTTACCGATGATCACGTTCTCCTTCATACCGATCAGCGGGTCTACCTTACCCTTGATCGCAGCCTCCGTGAGAACCTTTGTGGTCTCCTGGAAGGATGCGGCTGACAAGAACGAGTTGGTTGCAAGGGAAGCCTTGGTGATACCGAGAAGTACCTGCTTGCCCTCTGCAGGCTGTCTGCCCTCTTTCTCCAGCGCCTCGTTGGTATCCTCGAAATCGAGGGTATCCACAAGCGTTCCCGGAAGCATATCGGAATCGCCGTTCTCCTCCACGCGGATCTTCTGGAGCATCTGGCGCACGATCAGCTCAATGTGCTTGTCGTTGATCTCTACACCCTGAAGGCGGTATACACGCTGAACCTCACGGAGCATATAATCCTGAACCGCGCGGACACCCTTGATCTTTAAGATGTCATGCGGGTTGACAGAACCCTCTGTCAGCTCATCGCCTGCCTCAAGTGTCGCTCCGTCCACGATCTTGATGCGGGAACCGTAAGGGATCAGGTATGCCTTCGTCTCTCCGGTCTCATTGTTGGTGACAACAATCTCACGTTTCTTCTTCGTATCCTTGATCGTAGCCACGCCGCCGAACTCGGTGATGATCGCAAGTCCCTTCGGCTTTCTCGCCTCGAAAATTTCCTCGACACGCGGAAGACCCTGTGTGATATCGTTTCCTGCCACACCGCCGGTATGGAAGGTACGCATCGTAAGCTGTGTACCCGGCTCACCGATGGACTGTGCCGCGATGATACCGACTGCCTCGCCGACCTGCACCGCCTGACCGGTTGCCATGTTGGCGCCGTAGCACTTCGCACAGACTCCCATGTGGGAACGGCAGGATAATACGGTACGGATCTTCACTTTCTTAAGCGGCTCGCCGCTCTCGTCCACGCCCTTGCTCATCACGAGCGCTGCACGCTTCGGAGTGATCATATGGTTTGCCTTCACCAGCACATTTCCCTCTGCATCGCAGATCGTGTTGCAGGAGAAACGTCCCGTGATTCTTTCCTGAAGGCTCTCGATCTCCTCTTTTCCATCCATGAAATCGGTCACCCACATACCCGGGATCTCTCTTCCGGTGCCCTCACAGCAGTCGGACTCGCGCACGATCATGTGCTGTGACACGTCTACCAGTCGTCTCGTCAGGTAACCGGAGTCAGCCGTACGGAGCGCCGTATCAGAAAGTCCCTTACGCGCACCGTGCGCGGACATGAAGTACTCCAGTACGTCAAGACCCTCACGGAAGTTTGACTTGATCGGGAGCTCGATGGTACGTCCTGTCGTATCTGCCATCAGTCCTCGCATTCCGGCAAGCTGTTTGATCTGCTTATCGGAACCACGCGCTCCGGAATCCGCCATCATGAAGATGTTATTGTATTTGTCAAGACCGGAGAGCAGCGCCTGTGTCAGCTCATCATCTGTCTCCTTCCATGTCTCTACAACTTCTTTGTAACGTTCCTCCTCCGTGATCAGACCACGCTTATACTGCTTTGTGATCCTGTCGACGGTGTCCTCTGCGTTCTTGATCAGCTCCGGCTTCTGCGGCGGCACGGTCATATCGGAAATAGATACGGTCATCGCCGCTCTCGTGGAATACTTGTATCCCATCGCCTTGACAGCGTCGAGCACCTCAGCCGTCTTGGTCGCGCCGTGGATATTGATGACCTTCTCCAGAATCTGCTTGTTCTGCTTCTTTGCGACAAGGAAATCAACCTCAAGCTTCAACTCATTTCCCGGAATGGTTCTGTCCACAAAACCAAGATCCTGCGGAATGATCTCGTTGAAGATAAATCTTCCGAGCGTAGACTCGACAATATCCGTCAGTACAGTGCCGTCCGGCATCGTCTTTGACATCCGCACCTTGATCTTGGAGTGCAGTGTCACCGCACCGTTCTCGTAAGCCAGGATTGCCTCGTTTACATTCTTAAAGAACTTGCCTTCGCCCTTGGCGCCCTCTCTCTCCTGCGTCAGGTAGTAGATACCAAGCACCATATCCTGGGAAGGAACCGCAACCAGTCCGCCGTCGGACGGCTTTAACAGGTTGTTCGGGGAGAGCAGCATAAAGCGGCACTCTGCCTGCGCCTCCACGGAAAGCGGAAGATGCACAGCCATCTGGTCGCCGTCGAAGTCCGCATTGAATGCAGTACATACGAGCGGATGCAGCTTGATCGCCTTACCCTCTACAAGGATCGGCTCAAACGCCTGAATACCAAGACGATGCAGGGTAGGAGCACGGTTTAACATCACCGGATGCTCTTTGATCACATCCTCTAAGACATCCCAGACCTCCGTCTGCAGGCGCTCCACCATCTTCTTTGCGCTCTTGATATTGTGCGCGGTGCCGTTTGCCACAAGCTCCTTCATCACAAACGGCTTAAACAGCTCAATCGCCATCTCTTTTGGGAGACCGCACTGGTAAATCTTTAACTTCGGCTCTACGCAGATAACGGAACGTCCCGAATAGTCGACACGTTTTCCGAGCAGGTTCTGACGGAAACGTCCGGATTTACCCTTCAACATATCCGACAAGGACTTTAACGCACGGTTGCCCGGTCCCGTTACCGGACGGCCACGGCGTCCGTTGTCGATCAGTGCATCCACCGCTTCCTGAAGCATACGCTTCTCATTGCGCACGATAATGTCCGGTGCGCCAAGCTCAAGAAGTCTTCTCAAACGATTATTACGGTTGATGATCCTTCTATATAAATCGTTCAGGTCGGAGGTTGCAAAACGTCCTCCGTCAAGCTGGACCATCGGACGTAAATCCGGCGGGATCACCGGGATCACGGTCATGATCATCCACTCCGGCTTGTTTCCGGACTCGCGGAATGCCTCCACCACCTCAAGTCTCTTGATGATCCTTGCTCTCTTCTGCCCTGTCGCATCGGTAAGCTCCGCCTGAAGCTCTGCGGAATCCTTTTCCAGATCGATCGACTGGAGAAGCTCCTGGATTGCCTCGGCTCCCATACCGACACGGAACGCGTTGCCGTACTGCTCTCTCGCATCCTGATACTCGCTCTCAGAGAGAACCTGTTTGTACTGGAGCGCGGTATTTCCACCGTCCAGCACGATATAGGAGGCAAAGTACAGCACTTTCTCAAGCGTTCTCGGAGAAAGGTCAAGGATCAGTCCCATGCGGGAAGGAATCCCCTTAAAGTACCAGATATGGGAAACCGGAGCCGCAAGCTCAATGTGTCCCATACGCTCTCTACGAACGCTTGCCTTTGTAATCTCAACGCCACAGCGGTCGCAGACCACGCCCTTGTAGCGGATTTTCTTATATTTACCACAGTGACATTCCCAGTCCTTGCTCGGTCCAAAAATCTTTTCGCAGAACAGACCGTCCTTCTCCGGCTTTAAAGTTCTGTAATTGATGGTCTCCGGCTTCTTCACCTCGCCTCTGGACCATTCCCTGATCTTCTCCGGTGAAGCCAGACCAATTTTAATCGCATCAAATGAAATGGACTGGCCTGTCGCCTCTCTCATATTAGTTTCTGGCATTATGACACTCCCTTCTAATGCTCCGCCTGCGGCGGCACTGTTTATTCTTCGTCAAGAACATCCTCTGCATCATCGTAGAAATCGGCATCGTCCTCCTCTGCCTCCTCCTCAATATCGACCAGCTCCTCGTTCTCTGTATCAAACTCTTTCTGGGAGAATCCCATCTTCGCGAAGGATTCACTGTCCTCGAAAGCAAAATCCTTATCACCGGAAATGATAGAGTTGAGATCCGTGTTGCCGTACTCGCTGGTCTCTATCAACTCTACTTCATTTCTGTCCTCGTCTAACACCTTAACGTCCAGACCGAGTGACTGAAGCTCTTTTAAGAGCACCTTAAAGGACTCCGGAATACCCGGCTCAGGGATATTGTCTCCCTTGATGATCGCCTCGTAGGTCTTGACACGTCCGACCACGTCATCGGACTTCACTGTCAGGATCTCCTGCAGGGTATAGGATGCACCATATGCTTCCAGCGCCCATACCTCCATCTCTCCGAAACGCTGTCCGCCGAACTGCGCTTTACCGCCGAGCGGCTGCTGTGTTACCAGAGAGTACGGTCCGGTAGAACGCGCATGGATCTTATCGTCTACCAGGTGGTGCAGTTTCAGGTAGTGCATATGTCCGATGGTTACCGGTGAATCAAACGGCTCTCCGGTACGTCCGTCGCGGAGCTGCACCTTTCCGTCACGGGAGATCGGTACGCCCTTCCAAAGCGCTCTGTGCGCACGGTTATCATATAAGTATTTCAACACATCCTCGCTCAGTGTGTCTTTATATTTTGCCTCAAACTCTTCCCACTCGAAGTTTACATAGTCATTTGCAAGCTCCAGGGTATCCTGGATATCGATCTCCTTCGCGCCGTCAAACACCGGGGTCTCAATATTGAATCCAAGCGCTTTGGCAGCAAGGCTTAAGTGGATCTCAAGCACCTGACCGATGTTCATTCGGGAAGGTACGCCCAACGGGTTTAACACGATGTCAAGCGGGCGTCCGTTCGGCAGGAACGGCATATCCTCCACCGGGAGCACGCGGGAAACAACACCCTTGTTACCGTGACGGCCTGCCATCTTATCGCCGACGGAGATCTTTCTCTTCTGGGCAATGTAGATGCGCACCGCCTGGTTTACGCCCGGAGACAGCTCGTCGCCGTTCTCTCTCGTAAACACCTTGGCGTCCACAACGATACCGTACTCGCCATGCGGCACCTTCAGGGAGGTATCGCGCACCTCTCTCGCCTTTTCACCAAAGATCGCGCGCAACAGTCTCTCCTCTGCGGTCAGCTCTGTCTCTCCCTTCGGGGTAACCTTGCCGACCAGAATATCTCCGGCTCTCACCTCCGCACCGATGCGGATGATTCCGCGCTCGTCGAGATCCTTAAGCGCATCGTCGCCGACACCCGGAACGTCTCTTGTGATCTCTTCCGGTCCCAGCTTCGTGTCGCGCGCCTCCGCCTCGTATTCCTCAATATGGATGGATGTATACACATCATCCTGTACCAGTCTCTCACTCAAAAGGACAGCATCCTCGTAGTTGTAGCCTTCCCATGTCATAAATCCGATCAGCGGATTCTTTCCGAGGGCAAGCTCACCGTTCTGGGTGGACGGACCATCCGCGATCACCTCGCCCGCTTCCACGCGGTCGCCCTTAAACACGATCGGTCTCTGATTGTAGCAGTTGGACTGGTTACTTCTGGAGAACTTCGTCAGCTTGTAGACGTCTCTTGTTCCCTCGTCGTTCTTGATCACGATCTTGTTGGACTCAGAGCTCTCCACAACTCCTGATTTCTTCGCAACCACACAGACACCGGAGTCTACCGCAGCCTTGGTCTCCATACCGGTACCAACAACCGGAGCATCTGTCGTCAGAAGCGGCACCGCCTGACGCTGCATATTGGAACCCATCAGCGCACGGTTCGCATCATCGTTCTGCAGGAACGGGATCAGCGCCGTAGCGACGGAGAATACCATCTTCGGGGATACGTCCATGTAATCAAACATGGTCTTCTCATACTCCTGCGTCTCATCCAGATAACGACCGGACACAGAATTACGGATAAAATGACCTTCCTCATCCAATGCCTCATTCGCCTGCGCCACATGATAATTGTCCTCCTCATCCGCCGTCATATAGACAACTTCGTCGGTGACACGCGGATTCTTAGGGTCAGTCTTATCAATCTTGCGGTACGGCGCCTCGATAAATCCGTACTCGTTGATCCTCGCATAGCTTGCAAGAGAGTTGATCAGACCGATGTTCGGTCCCTCGGGCGTCTCGATCGGACACATTCTTCCGTAGTGGGAATAGTGTACGTCTCGCACCTCAAAGCCTGCACGGTCTCTGGAAAGACCTCCCGGTCCCAGCGCAGACAGACGTCTCTTGTGGGTCAGCTCACCCAGCGGGTTGTTCTGATCCATAAACTGCGAAAGCTGGGAAGAACCGAAAAACTCCTTCACCGCAGCCGTCACCGGCTTGATATTGATCAGGCTCTGCGGAGAGATTCCGTCCAGATCCAGCGTCGTCATACGCTCGCGCACCACGCGCTCCAGTCTGGAAAGACCGATTCTGTACTGGTTCTGCAACAGCTCGCCGACTGCACGGATACGTCTGTTGCCCAGATGATCGATGTCATCGTCATGCCCGATCGCATACTCCAAATGCATATTATAGTTAATAGAAGCAAAAATATCGTCCTTTGTAATGTGCTTCGGAACCAGATCATGCACATTTTTGCGGATCGCTTCCTTTAAGTCTTCCACATCGGTATACTGCTCCAGCAACTGTGCCAGCACCGGATAATACACGAGTTCCGTGATACCAAGCTCCTTCGGATTACAGTCTACATAATGCCTTAAATCTACCATCATAGAGGACAGAACCTTAACATTTCTGGTCTCGCCCTGAATCCATACAAAAGGAACTGCCGCATTCTGGATGTCGTCTGCAAGGGAACGGGTCACCTCTGTGCCCGCCTCCGCGATGATCTCCCCCGTATTCACATCAACGACATCCTCCGCAAGAACATGTCCGTTGATACGGTTCTTAAGCGCCAGCTTTTTATTGAATTTATAGCGTCCGACCTTTGCCAGATCATATCTTCTCGGATCAAAAAACATCGCATTGATCAGGCTCTCCGCACTCTCAACAGTCAGCGGCTCGCCCGGTCTGATCTTCTTATATAATTCAAGAAGTCCCTCTTCGTAATTGGTCGCAACGTCCTTGCCAAAGCTTGCAAGGATCTTCGGCTCCTCGCCGAACATATCGACGATCTCCTGGTTGCTTCCGACGCCGAGCGCACGGATCAGCACAGTGATCGGCACCTTTCTGGTTCTGTCTACACGAACATAAAACACGTCATTGGAGTCTGTCTCATACTCTAACCATGCGCCACGGTTAGGGATCACAGTACAGGAATACAATGTCTTACCCACTTTATCATGGGCAATTCCGTAATAGATACCCGGAGAACGCACCAACTGGCTTACGATCACTCGCTCCGCACCGTTGATCACGAACGTGCCCGTCTCTGTCATCAGAGGAAGGTCACCCATGAATATCTCATGCTCGTTAATCTCATCAGTCTCTTTGTTGTGAAGTCTGACCTTGACCTTCAAAGGAGCTGCGTATGTGGCATCTCTCTCTTTGCACTCCGGAATCGTGTACTTCACATCGTCTTCACACAATGTAAAATCAACAAATTCCAGACTCAGATGACCGCTGTAATCCGCGATCGGAGAGATATCATCGAAAACTTCTTTTAAGCCCTCTTTCAGGAACCACTGATAGGAGTCTTTCTGGACCTCTATCAGATTCGGCATCTCTAATACCTCTTTCTGTCTTGAGTAACTCATACGCATGCCTTTTCCAGCTTTCACCGGACGTATTCTGTTTTTCTCCATTGACGTTTCACCTCTCGTTTTTATTAAAATAAGAATAATAAAAAATTGTAGCTTTCATCATTCCCCGCCCAAATCCCCTAAAACCACAAGATAAAGTATTAAGAGATTGCAGCGTACACTAGGAAAAAAGGGCGCAATAAGCCTAAAGTTCCACAATAGTGCAACTTATATGTTAGCACAAGTGTCAAGTGCACGTCAAGGAGTTTTCTCCGAAAAAAATGAACATTCCCATCGGACGGCGGAAATGTTCATTTTCTCTGTATCTTTTCCTATAATTTAAAGCGGTAACCCACGCCCCAGATCGTCTCGATATACTGCGGCTTGTTCGTGTTCATCTCAATCTTCTCGCGGATCTTCTTGATATGAACAGTCACAGTCGCGATGTCCCCGATCGATTCCATATCCCAGATCTCACGGAACAGCTCCTCCTTCGTAAACACATGGTTCGGGTTCTCGGCAAGAAACGTCAGCAGATCAAACTCTTTCGTCGTAAACTGCTTCTCCTCGCCATTGACCCAGACGCGTCTTGCCGTCTTGTCAATGCGGATGCCGCGGATCTCGATCACATCATTCTCCGGCGAATTGCTTCCGATCAGGCGCTCATACCGCGCCAGATGCGCCTTGACACGGGCAACCAGCTCGCTCGGCGAAAACGGCTTCGTGATGTAGTCGTCCGCGCCAAGTCCCAGTCCGCGGATCTTATCAATGTCGTCCTTTTTCGCGGAGACCATCAGGATCGGCGTATTTTTTTCCGCCCTGATCTGGCGGCAGATCTCAAACCCGTCCACCCCCGGGAGCATCAGATCCAGAATAAACATATCAAAGTCCTCGGAAAGCGCACGCTTCAACCCGACCAGTCCGTCATTTTCCGTATCCACATCAAAACCGCTCAGCTCCAGATAATCCCGCTCCAGATCGGCGATCGCCACCTCATCCTCAATAATCAACACTTTACTCATTTGGCACCTCCTGATATTTTCGTATGACAAAATACATGACTGTTCCCATGTCCTCTTTGCTGGTCGCCCAGATCTTGCCGCCGTGATCCTCAATGATCTTCTTCACGATCGACAGTCCGATACCGCTCCCTCCGGTCGCGGAATTGCGCGACGCATCCGCGCGGTAGAACCGGTCAAAAATGTACGGCAGATCACGCGACGCGATGCCGCGCCCGTTGTCCTCGATCTCCACCTGGATAAAATCGCCGACATCCTTGATCCGGATATTGATCAGCCCCTTCGGTTTGTCCAGATACTTGACGGAATTGCCGACAATATTGTTCACCACCCGCTTCAACTGCTCCGGGTCCGCGATGATCTGCACCTTCTCGTCCGCATAGTTAAAATACGCAAGCCCGATATTTTTCTCCTCAAGGTCAAGACTCAGCTCCTCCACACAGTCACCGAAATATGCCGACACATTCAGTTTCGCAAAATTATACGGGATGCGGTTCGTGTCGATCTTCGAGTACAGCGTCAGTTCATTTAAAAGCGTGTCCATCTCGTTCGCCTTGTTGTAAATCGTGCGGATATACCGGTCCCGCTTCTCCTGCGTATCTGCAACGCCGTCGATCAGCCCCTCCGCATAGCCCTTGACCGCAGTGATCGGCGTTTTCAGATCGTGTGCGATATTGCTGATCAGCGCCCGGTTCTCCTTCTCGCTCGCAAGTTTCTCCTCCGCATTGTCCTTCAGCCTCTGGCGCATCTCCTCGAAATTCTTACAGAGTTCTCCGATCTCATCGTTGCTCTCCGCCTCCACGGTAAAGTCAAGATTACCATCCTTGATGTTCTGCGCCGCCACCTGAAGGCGCTTGATCGGATTGATCAGGCTCGTATAAATCCAGATCGTCAGCATACACGCCGTCAGCACAAGGATCATAACGATCGAGATAATGATGTCCGCCAGCAGCGTCTTCACCTCCGGGACAGTCTCCTCGATCAGAGTGACGATAAACGCGCTGCCCTCCGTGCTGTCGGGATATTTGAAATCAATCTGCTTCACCAGCGCCTGCTGCTCGCCGTCAATATACATCCCGCTGTCGACGCTGCCGTCCGCTTCCCCGTATCCCGGAAGCTCCAGCAGAAGCGAGGACGCCGTATCCTCACCGATGTAAGTCAGCATATCCGCCCGGCGCACAACGAGATAGGAGCTCTTCTCCTCCAGAATACTGTTGAGGTGCTCCAGATAGGACTGGTTCTCCATCTGCTCCGGATGCTCCCGTACCGTCTCCGAAATCTCCGTGTACGCCTCCTTCGCAAAGCTGCTGAACAACTGCATGGGATTGGAAAAATAACTGTAATCGGTATCCTCCACCCCGTAAGTCTGCTCGATCGCCCGGATCTGGATCTGCTGAAAGCTGAAGATCACGACCAGAGCCAGTAAAATCGGAACAAATATGATAATACAGAAAGAAATAATGATCTTATTCCGAAACTTCATGCTTATTTCCCTCTCTCAAATAATTTAGAACAACCGCTTACTTTACATAAAAACGGATCATAGGAATTCTATCCTATGATCCATTATAACACGAAAAATTCGGAATCCTATTTATTTTGTGTAAATTTGTCTAAACTTTTCATAAACCATATTTTTTTACAAATACTTGCGCAACAGTTCCGCCTTATCCGTCGCCTCCCACGGAAGATTTAAGTCGGTGCGTCCGAAATGTCCGTATGCTGCTGTCCCGCGGTAAATCGGTCTTCTCAGGTCAAGCATACGGATAATGCCCGCCGGGCGCAGATCAAAGTTCTCGCGGATGATCTCCACCAGTCTCTCATCCGAAAGCTTACCAGTTCCATCGGTGTCCACCATGACAGAAGTTGGCTGTGCCACGCCGATCGCGTAGGAAAGCTGGATCTCACAGCGGTCCGCCAGTCCGGCTGCAACAATATTTTTTGCAACATAGCGCGCCGCATAAGCTGCGGAGCGGTCCACCTTCGTGCAGTCCTTGCCGGAGAAAGCACCGCCGCCGTGGCGGGCATATCCGCCGTAGGTATCGACGATCAGCTTGCGTCCGGTCAGTCCCGCATCGCCGTGCGGCCCGCCGATCACAAAGCGTCCGGTCGGATTGATATAAAACTTCGTCTTATCATCCACCATCTCCTCCGGAAGCACCGGATCAAACACATATTTCTTAATGTCGGCGTGGATCTGCTCCTGCGTCACATCCTCATCGTGTTGGGTAGAGAGTACAACCGCCTCAAGGCGCATCGGTCTGCCTTCCTCGTCGTACTCCACAGAGACCTGCGTCTTGCCGTCCGGTCTCAAATAGCCAATCGTGCCGTCCTTGCGCACTTTTGCAAGCTGCAGTGCCAGCTTGTGTGCAAGAGAGATCGGATACGGCATCAGCTCCGGCGTCTCATTCGTCGCATAGCCGAACATCATACCCTGGTCACCCGCTCCGGTGTCAAGCTCGTCCGTCAGTTCCCCCTCGCGCGCCTCAAGCGCCTTGTCAACGCCCATCGCAATATCCGGTGACTGCTGATCCAGCGCGACCATCACCGCGCAGGTATTTCCGTCAAATCCCGTCTTTGCATCATCGTATCCGATCTCCTTCACGGTCTTTCTCACAATACCCGGAATGTCAAGCTGTGCCTTCGTCGTAATCTCTCCCGTCACCAGCACAAATCCCGTGCAGCTTGCCGTCTCGCAGGCAACGCGGCTCATCGGATCCTCCGCCATGCAGGCGTCAAGAATTGCATCTGAAATTGCATCGCAGACTTTGTCCGGATGTCCTTCGGTCACTGATTCTGAGGTAAATAATCTCTTCTCCATCGTTTTCTCCTTTTCTGTAAATCAAAAAACCGCTTGTGGCAACAAGCGGACATGACAATTATAGATAATCAAATCCTCTTATTGTTCGAACTATTGCAGACATCTCTGCCGACTCCGGCAGTGTGACTATAACAGCATTTGCTCGCTCAGGCTGGCACCTTCCATCTTGGGGTTGCCGTGACTTCATCGATCCTATGTATCTCCATCACTCTGAATAAGAAAATTTTGCACAATATTGAATTTTCAAATCTACGCAAATACAATACACCGATTCCGCAAGTCTGTCAAGCATTTTATCAGCTTTCGTTTCGCATTGAAAAAGGATTTTATCCGAACCGGATACCGACCCAGACAAAATCCTTTTCACGGCTTCTATGAAACCTTGAGTGTAAACTTCTGTATCTCTTTCTCGGTGCTCACCTTCTCGATCAGTGCGCCAAGCGCCGATAATTTCCGCTCAAACTCCTCATAGCCCCGCTCGATATAATAAATATCATCCACGACCGTGATACCCTCCGCCGCAAGTCCGGCGATGACAAGCGCCGCTCCCGCGCGAAGATCCGGCGCGTTGACGCGTGCGCCCGTATACTGCTGCACCCCGCTGATGATCGCGATGTTGCTCTCCACCTTGATGCTCGCGCCCATGCGCGTCAGCTCATCCACATACTTAAAACGGTTCTCAAAAATGCTCTCCGTCACCGTGCTTGTGCCGTCCGCGATGCCGAGCACAACCGCCATCTGCGGCTGCATATCCGTCGGAAATCCCGGGTATACCAGCGTGGTGACCTGTGTGTGATGCAGTGGTTTGGACGCCACGACACGCACGGCATCGTCAAACTCCTCCACCTCACAGCCGATCTCAAGCAGCTTTGCGCTGATGGCCTCCAGATGCTTCGGGATCACATTCTTCACCGTCACATCGCCCTTGGTCGCCGCCGCCGCCAGCATAAACGTTCCCGCCTCGATCTGATCCGGGATAATAGAATACTCGGTCTTGTGCAGTTTCTCCACGCCCACGATACGGATCACATCCGTCCCTGCACCGCGGATATTTGCACCCATACTGTTCAAAAAGTTTGCCACATCCACAACGTGCGGTTCTTTTGCCGCATTCTCGATCACTGTTTTGCCATCCGCCATGGAGGCAGCCATCATAATATTGATGGTCGCACCCACTGACGCTTTATCCAGATAAATATGCGTGCCCCGCAGCTTCTCCGCCGTCGCCATCACGAGACCGTATTTGATGTCTACCACCGCGCCGAGTGCACGAAATCCCTTGATGTGCAGATCGATCGGTCTGCTGCCGATGTCGCATCCGCCGGGAAGCGCCACTCCCGCTCTCTTATATTTGCCGAGAAGCGCTCCGATCAGATAGTAGGAAGCGCGTATCTTGCGGATATATTCATTGTCTACGTTCAGATCCTGGATGAACGAACCGTTCACCCGCACGGTATGCGCATCGGGGCGTTCTACCTTTGCCCCGATCTCCTGCATTGCATTGAGGAGTACATTCACATCCCTGACATTCGGTACATTCTCTATCGTAACAGTCTCATCCGTCATAACAGCCGCCGCCAGAATCGCTAACGCCGCATTCTTCGCGCCGCCAATCTCGACTTCGCCGACCAACGGATTGCCACCCTTAATTATATACTGTTCCATATCACACCTCTATGAACAACTTTCATACAAACACGTAATTATAGTAACTATTATGTGCTTTTGTCAAGCGATTCTTCGATTTTACAAGCCGCGTGCCTGCTGCTAATAGCTGATGTATTTTAGTGCATCGACGGCAGAGCCGTTGATATACAGCTCAAAATGCACGTGCGGTCCGGTCGAACGCCCCGTATTGCCGCTGAGTGCGATCGCTTCTCCCTGTTCTACCTGTTGCCCGGTCTTTACCAGCAATTTACTGTTATGCGCGTACCGTGTCATTCTGCCGTCCGGGTGGCTGATGACCACGCAGTTTCCATAGCCGCCGCTGTAAGACGCCTGAATGACTGTGCCGCCGCAGGAAGCATAGACCGTCGTACCTACCGGACAAGCCCAGTCCGTTCCTTTGTGCATACGTCCCCAGCGCCGTCCGAAGCCCGAGGTAAATCTGCCCCCGGCAATCGGCTTGATGTAGGTCGGCGGCACAACCGTTCCCCGCTCGATCACTGCCGGAGCCGATGCAACCATAATATTTTCATGTATCATCTCGCGGCTCACTTCCATGCCGTTCTGGTACACGACAACGTCGTTTCGCTCACGGTGTCCCACCGTACCCTCATCATGTACGACCTCCTTGGTCGTATACCATGAATCGTTCTCAATGATCGTCGGCTCCTCGGTGTAATCCTCCTCGTATACCTCGCCCATCGTCAGAAGGAGCTGCAAATCCGGTTCCGGAACTGCGATCACCAGCTCCTGCCCGTCACGGATCATCTGATCCGGGTCAGACATCCCATTTAACTTCACGATGGAGTCAACCGTCGTGTCGTGATCCATCGCAATGACGGAAAGACAGTCGCCGCTCTGTACTACATATATTTTATTCGATTCTTTTTGTTTTGTTACTTCGGCAACCTGCTCCTCGATGTCACAGAGTTCTTCCGGTGCGACAAAATTCTCATAGACCCGGACATTTTCCACAAATTCCAGATCCAGAATCCCCGTCTGGTACGCACCTGCGGACGGATTCGCCTGCGCGTATGCCAGCGCATACGCAAACTCGGACTGCGCGCCGGAACTCAACGTATCCGCAAGCGTCTCCTCCGGTATCGTCCGGGCGTCCGTCTCCGACGCCGTCTCCTCAAGCACAGCCGTCATAATACCGCTGATATGCCAGTCCGTCGCGGTCATCTCCGTCCGGTACGCCCCCGTCTCATCGAGCGGCGCCTTGACCTCATTTAAGAACTTCTCCACCTCCTCCAGTGTGGAAAAATTCGCCCGGTAGCCGTCGATCGCAACCGTGTATGCACGCCTCATTCCGCCTGCATTTTCTTCTCTTATGGTGTCCTTAAAAACCTCTTTTAATTCATCTTCTGACAGAAACTTCTGAAACGGGCGGCGGGCGGTGTCGCTCTCCCAGTCCAGCTCTACGCTCACGCGCTCTCCCGTCTCCAGCGAGATCTCACGCCTCGCCTCCTGCATCACCTTTTTCACATCCATGTCACCGGGAACAAAGCCCGCCTGGGTTCCGTTGATGCGCACACACTGGTACGCCTGTCCGATTCCCGTGACCTGCGTCACGCCGCACAACACCAGCAAAGCTGCCGCTGCACCGACAACCGCAGCCTGCACCTTCGCTTTTCCGGTAAATTCTATTCTTTTCATTGAAACAACTCCATGATTTTTTCAATCGTCTGCTCTACATTCAACTGATTCTCATCCACGGTAATATCCGCGTATTTTTCATACAAGGGCACGCGCTCCTCATACAGATCGCGCAGCGTCTGCCCTTCCCTCAGCACGACTCCCCTGCCTCTGATGTCGGAAAGTCTGCGCTCAAGTTCCTCATAGGGAAGCTTTAAGTATAAGACCGTACCGTTTTCTTTTAGATGACGCATCGCCTCCGCGCCATACACGACGCTTCCTCCGGTCGCAATGATCGCGTGCTCTGCCTCAATCTGACTGTTGATGCGGTTCTCCACCGCTATAAAGCCGTCCGTGCCGGATTCCTCTATGATCTCCCGCAGCAGCTTTCCCGTTCTCTCCTGAATGACGAGATCTGCGTCCACGAACTGGTAACCGAGCACCTTTGCGAGCACTACGCCGATCGTGCTCTTTCCAACTCCCGGCATTCCGATCAGTACAATATTATCTTTCATCGTATTCCTCTCAGTATTTCCCTACGTTTCATTTTAGAATAGCATACCTTGTCCAAAATCGCAACGATTTTGCAATCCACTCTTATGTCCGTAAAACTTTGTGGGAAAATGCAGGTTTTTCTTTTCTGTGGTTAGCAATCAAGTGGGTTTGCCAAATCAGTTAGCGCAAGAACGTCTGCCTCAATTTGGAAATATATAGCAATCCATAAATGCCTGCCTATTTTTGTAATATCATAAAAAGCGTCTAAGACTTCCTTTTTTCGTTCCAGTCGCACATCTACATAACATGCAGTAATGGCTTCAAAGTTCATAGACAGTCCAAGTGATACTCCGATACCCGTAAGCGTGTCTCCCAAGACTTCGCCAACGGTATAGAAGTCGCCCGTTAATTGGTGCATATTGGTAACTGCGGCGTGGCAGAAGCGGAGATAGGTGCGCCGTCCGGCTTTGCTACAACAAGGTCATTATCGTAGTAAGGCTTTCCGTCTTTCTCTGCCAGTTCGCGCTGCGCTTCCGCATGGCAAACTGTTTGAGAAAGAACGGGCGGTGGGGCTTTTTTGATCAGTCAAAGAATGTAAGAATTTGTTGATGTGGTTTATAACTCATGGCGGCTTTAGGAGGTAGCTGCCATGTCTGCATGGTTAAGGGTTGTCGTACAGACAAAAAAGCAGGCAGTTTTAAAACTGCCCGCCAAAGATAATTTGAAAAATTATTGTGCGCTGATATTTTCGACAATAGACATCTTTTGAAACCGCTTGACGGGTCTATATACTGCAAAGATAATAGAGAAAAGCATAATCAAAACAATAATTCCCAGTTCCGTCCAAGGAATAGCCCAAGGGTCACCCCACCTATAACTTATTATCATTCCGAATAGGAGCTTGTGGAAAATCAGCCCTAATATCGTTCCTGTAACAGCTCCCGAAATCGTATAAGTCAACGCCTCTGCGATTATCATTTTTGTAAGCTGCTTCATACTTAGACCGATTGCACGAAATGCTCCGTATTGTTTTACCCTTGCCGTAACGCTTAATGAAATGTTATTGATAATGTTAAAAACAGTAATGAACGCAATCACTGCCAAAAAACCATAAATGAACAACCACATACAATAGTAAATGCCCCTTGTACTTTCGTTTCCCATGCGTTCATCAGAGAAAGTAACATCTGTTCCTACCATTTGACGAATTGTATTTACTTCATTGTCTGTTGCATTTCTATTGAGTTGCATATCAATAATTGTATAATCAGACTGTCCTGTTATGTTTTGGAACGTATTTTCGGAACAAATAATAGTTTCAACATCAGCAGCGTTATTAAACGGACAATCGGAAAGCATACCTACAATTTTAACCTCTGTTGTTCTACCTTGTATATCTATTTTTACAATATCGCCTACATTTACAGCACTTTGCGGCTCATATACAATTAGTCCGGTATTTTCTTCGTCCAATGCGGCTTGTACGGAGCCACTCAAAAGATATTCTTCTGCCCAATCAAATTGCTTCTGTTCATAGGAAATAACATCAGTCATTTTATCAATGTCATTCACCATAAGTGGAACATCATAAGCAAACATTCTGCCATAGGCGTGATTAACAGCAGGATTTTCCTGTAAATTTTCAAGTAATCCCCTATCAATGGAACAAGTGTTATCCGGGCTTATAACGGATATATCCGCAGTCCAAGGACGTAACGGTGTAAGTACATGGTTCATAAATGTAACCGCAACAGAAAAAGATAGGAAAAGGATAACGCTAAGAGAAAAAGAGGTTATCGTTAAAAAGAAGTTTTTCCTGCTGGATTTTGCGTGATGAATACCAAGAGCAGTATCAACCTTGAAAAACTTAGTATTTGCCGCAGTTCGTACAGGTTGCAAGTTAATAGCATTCCCTGAAACTGCCGCCAAGGGCGAAACTTTTGCTGCTTTTTTTGCCGGAGAACAGGACGCTAATAATACGGTCAATATTCCGATTGCACTTCCGGCGGCAATACTCGGTATGCTGATACCGAATATCGGCATGGCTGAAAAAAATTCTGGACTTAGGACGCGCAAAAGCGCACATAAAATCCATATAATCAAAACTCCCGTTATAATTCCGATAGGAATAGCAAATTTACACCAATTAAGAGCCTCTTTGCGAACAAATTTCATAATTTGCTTTGGCGTTGCTCCAACACACCGCATTAACCCAAAAAATTCTGTCCTTTGAGCAACATTACTGTTCAAACTGCTTGTAATCATCATAATACTCGCAGTCAAAACCAATACGAATAAAACAAACGCAGAGATATAAACTTGCATCATAAATGAATTAGAACTTTGTCCCAATAACCCAAGTAACTTCGTATTTTCTGAAATTTGTTCTTCTGAAAGGTTACAATCTTCTTTCAGTCTGTTAATTGTATTTTGGATATTATATGTCTTTGTAAATTGAACAAATAATACCATGTTGTGGTCTGCAAGAACTGTACTATCGCCTATATCGTCAATTTCACGAAAAGCAGAAGTTGTCACAAAAACACCATAGGCGTCCTCGCTCATTATTTTAGAAGTATTGTTACAGAAGCCGGAAATCTGATAAGAAAGCTCTGGTTCTCCGGGTCTTTTTATGGTTACTGTATCGCCAATCTGTAAACCTAAATTCTCTCTGGCATTTTTTGTAATCATAGCTTCATTATCATTTTGAGGAAAATTTCCCTCGTTAATAACTCCCATCTGTAATTGGGTAACAAATTCTTCATCAGCACCGACAATGATAGATTTTTTGTCTAAAATGGTATATCCCTTATCATCATTAAAATTCAACACACCGTAACGTGCGGCAGCTTTTACATCTGGACGTTTTTTGATAAGCCCCGCTTCTTCATCAGTAATACCCTGAACAGTAATATGAAAATCTCCATTTTCAATTTTGGCTTGTATGATTTGACTGCGGATAAACATATCAGCCATTCCAAAAATAGTAGTGATTAGAAATACCGCTAAAATGATACAGAATATGGACATTCTGTTTTGTTTCCTGTGTACTTTGGCAGATATAGGTACAAGGTCAAGATAATGTTTCATTCCCATTCCCTCCTAAATCTGTAAGTACACCGTCGCTTACTTGAAATACTCTGTCTACGGACACCGTAAGATCCTTATTGTGTGTAATAAGCAGGATTGTTTGTTGATATTGACGGGAAGCTTTTATCAGCATATCCATAACATCTTGACTATTTTTACTGTCAAGATTGCCTGTTGGTTCATCTGCTAAAATAAGTTTCGGTTTTGTGATCAAGGCTCTGCCGATTGCTACACGTTGCTGTTGTCCTCCCGACAACTGGCTCGGTAAGTGATAACGGCGTTCGGTTAATCCAAGAAGATTTAGGATTTCGTCTACTTCTTTCGGGTCGGGTTTACGATAGTCCAGCAGAAGCGGAAACATGATATTTTGCTCTACATTTAATTCTGATACAAGCTGAAATGACTGGAAAATAAACCCGATATTGCGTCGTCTGAAAATTGTTCGTTCTTCCTCTTTCATTGAAAATAGGTTTTGACCATCCATTAAAATTATCCCGGAAGTCGGCGTGTCTAATGCACCGATACAATTTAACAGGGTGCTTTTCCCGGAGCCGGATTCTCCAACAATAGCAGCAAATTCTCCTTTCTCCAAAGAAAAGGATACGTTCTTTAAGGCGTTTACCTTTACTTCGCTTTCTCCATAAGTCTTACATAAATTGTTTACTTTTAATAATTCCATAAGATAATAACCTCCTTTCTCAAAAGGATAACAAAGGCAGCTTACAATCCAGTGAATTTCATCTTACGATTTTGTAAGGAAAGAAATTGTAAACGTTGTTCCTCTGTGCAAATCACTTTGTACAGATATAAGCCCTCCCTGTCCCTCTATGATAGATTTTGCAAGAGGAAGTCCTAAACCTATTCCCGGAGTATCAAGAGAGTGTTTACTACGATAAAACCTCTTGAAGATATGGTGTATATCTTCCGGAGCAATACCGTTTCCATTATCAGAAACAAAAATACGCAGCATAGTAGGCGATTTTTCCCAAGTAATGTGGATAGTTTTTCCCGGCTCGGTATGGTCTAAGGCATTTTTTACAAGGTTTCCAATGGCTTCACTCGTCCAATCCATATCACAAATAAGCATTTGGTTAGCTTCTCCGTATATGATGATTTGCTTTTCCTCATGTGTTGCCCTTGTTGTCAGTTCATTTATGGCGTTTTCAACCACCTCTTTTACAGGACAAAGAGTTTTCTCAAACACAATGTTTCCTGTATCTAAGCGCGTTATTTTCAGCATGGATAAAATAAGCTGTTCCATACGCTTTAACGCAGCTCCTATTTTCATGCTAAATTCTTTTACGGTTTCGACGTTATCGGGTTCAGCTTCAATAATTTCCTGATACATTGCAAGTGCAGCTAACGGGGTTTTTAATTGATGTGAAATATCAGAAATCGTATTTTTCAAAAACTCTTTTGTCCTGTGTTCTGTTTCTTTTTGAGATTGAAGCATAGTAGCAAGCTGTTCAACGGACGCAAATACGTGGAAAATTTCGCCTTCACTATTTTGTGGTAAATGACAGGAATAATCATTTTGAATATAGTTGTTTATAACTTTGCCTGCTTGTTGAAATAATTGGTTTCTGCTCCATAGAAAAACGAAAATACCTAATAATAAAACGAATATCAAAACAATACAAATGAAGCATATTTTAATCAATGAATAGTGATGAAATTGTGAAAAATAGGGAAGTGAATTTTCGATACTGTTTTCTCCAATTCCCAAAAATTTCAATAATTCTGTTCCGTTTGTACTAACTTCCGTATTAAAAATAGCAGTAGCAATCACTTCATTAGAAACGCCTTGCTCTAATAAAGATGATATAATCGCCGTATCATGCTCCACAAACATAGATTTTGTTTCAACTATTTGATTTTGGCAGAACCAAGAAGCAATTCCTACAAGAAAAATATTATATATAGCAACAAAAATCAAAAAGTGTTTTATTTGCTTATCACGAAAAATACTCATATTTATACCTCTTTCCACTGATACCCAAAGCCCCGAATGGTTATTAAGTGCTGTGGGTGGGAAGCGTCAGTTTCCACTTTTTCACGAAGCCGCCGGATATAAACTGATAAGGTATTATCATCAACAAAATTCCCTGTACTATCCCACAAATCATTCAGAATAATATCTCTTGAAACAATACGGTTTGCATTTCGTACCAACAGGCAAAGCAGGCGATACTCTGCATTTGTTAGTTCTAATATTCGTCTATTTAAGACTACGCGACAGCTCAAAAGGTTAATCGAAATATCGCCACACTCCAGTACGTTTATTTTGTCTTGTGGCGATACTCCCGCGCGTCGCAATAAAGCTCGAATACGGGAACATAATTCGCCTAACGTAAAAGGCTTTGTAACATAATCGTCCCCTCCGCAGTCCAATCCCCGAATTATGTTAACTTCTTCATCAGAAGCAGTCAGAAAAATAATCGGTATTTGCTTGTTCTGCTTCCGAACATTTTCACAAACATCAAAACCTGTCCCGTCCGGCAACGTTACATCAAGGATAAGCAAATCATATTTTTCAATCTTGCATAAATATTTTTTTGCTTCTTCAACGGTACGGGCAATCTCAACATAAAAGCCATTTTTGTTTAGAGAGTAATGCAACCCGTCTATTAAACTAATATCATCTTCTAAAAGTAATATGTTACTCATGCGTACATTCCTTTCTCCTTGCGTCAATAGGTTTCTCTGCGTCTTTCGGTATCAGCCACATATATCCAAGTTTTGAAACGCCCGGTATGCGGTTTTCTCTGCAAAGTACTTGTACCCTCCGTTCAGAAATTCCCCATTTTGCCGCGGCTTCGGGGCAAGACATATATTCCATAGTCAATCGTCCTTTCCTCAAAATCTATTAGTATAATTATAATCGGACAAACGAATAATATCAAATGTATATCATGCTCTATTTTTATCCTCACTATGATGTGTGTAATCATATCTCGAAGGGGAGATGAAATATGCAATGTAGTTTAGTGAAATAACTATGAAGCAGAACAAGAAAAAATTTGATTTTAAGGCTTTGGGGCAAGCCATTAAAGCAGCAAGAAAAGCAAAGGGAATATCACGCAATCAGTTAGCCGACACGCTGAATATTGCGCCCCGATATATTGCGTCCATTGAGAACAGCGGGCAACACCCAAGTTTACAGAGTCTGCTACTGCAAAAAGCATAGAGGAAGCCAACAACGACAGGACGTGGGAATAAAGTTCCCTCGTTTTTGTCTGCATAAAGTGATTGAAGCGTCGCAGGATTACGGCGTTTTTCTTTTACTCTTTTTGGGCATACTGAGAGTTTTGTTATAGTAATAAGTGAGGAAAATTTTTCTTAGCAAGCATAGGAAAATAATCTATTTTCTGTACTTTCGTCCTCCCGTCCTGCGGTGCGTCGGTTGAAAATTGCTTGTTGGGAAATCTCCCAAACCCTCGGAATGGAAAGGAGCGATTGCATGAACGGACGCAAAAGAAAAATACAAATCAAATTCTATGTAACAGAGGAAGAACGGGCATTGATTGAGCAAAGCCCTTGCCTAGATCCAAAACCCGGAAAAGACAGACGGGAAAATGCTTGTGTCCTCCTTTGGGTATAGCTATGAAACGGCAGATATTGAGTTTGAATATACCTTGTCGCAGGCTCGGCAAAAAGGGAACAACTTAGCCTTTCATCTGATACAATCTTTTGAGCCGGGAGAGGTGGACTGATATTGTCAATATTACTGAAAGCGGCGGGCATTACTAAGCTCCCCAATCTCGCCGCCATGCAGAAAGAATACGGGAAGCTCCAAGCGCAGAAAGAAGCCCTTTACGCCGATTATAGCAAGCCGAAAAAACAGGTCACGGAATACGGCGTTATCAAGCAGAACATAGACAGTAGTATTTTAAGTCTGGAAAAAGAGCCGGAATAGGAGAGGGAAACCGAACGCTTACAGTAGAAATATTCATAAAAGCGTGGCAGGATAAAGGGATTCCAATACAGACAAGAGTGTGAAAACATGGCAGACCAAACGATACCCGATTATGAAACCATACGCACCGCTGTTGCCGGGAAACATGGGCAGTGGAAAAGGTGCTTATGTGTTACAAGGGCGAACTTGACAAGCGGGCAACTGTAAAGAAACGCCAGCCGGACGGAACATTCAAAATGGAAATTGATGAAGATATGCGCCAGTATATCACAATAAAGCTGATAGAAGCCCTCCCCACATTTCCCCTTGAAGAAATGGAAAGAGAGGAAAAAGAAATCGGGACAAAAAATCATAAAAAGGTAGATGGGAAACTGATGCGGACAGATAAGCAGTTCCGGCATTTGAAGCAACGTCAGAAAGAAACTGTCAGTACATGGCTCTTTATGAGGAATACCGCCGTGTTTGGGCAGAAAAGGGAAATGGGAGATACACAGATATTTGTGCAATCTCCCATATTGTTTTTAGTGTCATATAAAAATGACTGCCGCCCGGAAAACTCCGGATACGGCAGCCGTATCTTTTACTGCTCGGTGGACTCTGCATCCTCTGTCGACGGAACGATCGTCGTAAACAGTCTGTCAAATGTGACGTCCTTCCAGACATCCTCTTTTACTTCCCATGTATGTGATTCCTGCCAGCCGGAGAGCACCTCTTTGTAAAGCGCTGTCTCCCTCTCGCTGATGATGCTCTCGCGCGTCGCCTCGGTCGCAGCCGCATCTGTCTTTGCATCCAAACGCACCACATAATAAGCGCTGTCCGTATCGATCACGCCGGACACCGCGCCTTCCTCCAGACCCTTTAACGCGGTGAGCACCTTCGCATCCAGAATGTCATCGTCCGCCGTGAACGTTCCCTGGCTGACGGTATAGGAATGTGCCTCCGCCGCATCCTCCAGCGTGCCCTCTTTCGCCTCCGCCGCAAATGTCTCCACGGTATCTGCAAGCTTCTTCAACTCATCCTCTGTGTACTCGACAGATTTTCCCTCTTCATCCGTGTAGGTCGTCTTTGAGATCCGCACGTAGCTGTACGCGCTTGTGTTCGCCTCCTCGTCGCTGACGTTTGTGTCTGCCTCGGCGATAATGGCGTCATGCATCTTCTGCTGCACCGTCAGAAGTCTTAAATACTCCTCCACGATCTCCTGGTCTGCGCCGAGCTCCTCAAGCGCCTCGCTGCTGTTCGCCGCAAGAAACTCTGACGCCACATCGGAAATCTCTGTCAGCTCCTCCTCGGAAACCGTCACGCCGTACTCGTCCATATGCGCCTCAAGCGTGTACATCGCAAACAGATTGTCCATCACGGTATTCTTGACATCATCCTGCACCGTCACACCGGTTCCGGAGAGGTCGGTATTCCAGACATTTCCGCCAAAATAATACGCGTAAAGGTCATCGTCCTGCGCCTGCTGTAAGCGGGCGGCAAAATTCGGAACGCCAAGCGCAATCTCCTGACCGTCAAAAACTGCTGCCACCGCATCTTTATCCACACTGCCGCACCCTGCAAACACAGATGCCGCCATAACACCGCCAAGCAATAACGCGGTAAGTTTTGCTTTTTTCATAATTCTCCTCCATATCGGCACGACCACTTTCCGTCACGCCCGTTCTCCCTGATCCAAGGGGCAATTACCTGCTTATTATAGAGCCTTTTGCCAAAAGCCGCAATATATTTCATGATTTTTTCACAGTCACTCCCCGGAGTTCTCCGGCAGAAGCGTCTGGGCCGCGGCGAGGAACTCCTCGAGCACCTCCTTGACGCCGGTGTTTTTCTCGCGCGTATTCTGTTTCAGAAAATAGGTGAAATACGGTGCTTTCGCATCTGCCGTAAAACGCACCTTCTGCCCAAATCCAGCCACAAATTCCGGGATTTTGGTGACGTCGATCCCCGCCTTTTCATAGAGCGTGAATTTAATCGTCTCCGCCTTCTGCGAAACCTCCGTGAAATAGACGCGGTGCGCCATCGACTTGATCTTTGCGATATAGAGCAGATTTTCCACCGACTTCGGCGGGTCTCCGAAGCGGTCGATCAGCTCCTCTAACATCTCCTCGACCTCATCCATCGTCTCGATTCCCGCAATGCGCTTATAGATATCAAGCTTCTGGAATTCGTTGGGAATGTACCCCATCGGAATATAGGCGTCGATCACGATGTCGATCGAGGTGTCGAAGTGCTCCGCGACAGAGATGCCCTTCGCCTCCTTGACTGCCTCATTTAACATCTTGCAGTACAGATCGTATCCGACCGCCTCCATGTGACCGTGCTGCTTTGCCCCGAGCAGATTTCCCGCCCCGCGGATCTCCAGATCGCGCATGGCGATCTTAAAGCCGCTGCCAAGCTCCGTGTACTCCTTGATCGCCGCGAGACGCTTCTCCGCGATCTCCTTTAGCATCTTGTCCCGCTTGTACATCAAAAACGCATACGCCGTGCGGTTGGAGCGCCCCACGCGCCCACGTAGCTGGTAAAGCTGCGAGAGTCCCATATTGTCGGCGTCGTGGATGATCATCGTGTTGACGTTTGAGATGTCAAGTCCCGTCTCGATGATCGTCGTCGAGACCAGGACGTTGATCTCCCCGTTGATAAAGCGGTACATGATATTTTCCAGCTCGCTCTCTTTCATCTGCCCGTGCGCGTACGCCACGCTCGCCTCCGGCACAAGCTCCGCGATCTTCGTCGCGACGTCCGCGATCTCCCGGACACGGTTGTACACATAGTACGCCTGTCCCCCGCGGGAGAGCTCTCTGGAAATCGCCTCGCGCACCAGCTCCTCATTGTATTCCATGACATAGGTCTGGATCGGGAGACGATCCATCGGCGGCTCCTCGAGCACACTCATGTCGCGGATGCCGATCAGGCTCATGTGGAGTGTCCGTGGGATCGGCGTCGCCGTCAGCGTCAGCACGTCGATATTCGTCTTTAACTGCTTGAGTTTTTCCTTGTGCGCGACGCCGAACCGCTGCTCCTCGTCGATCATCAGAAGTCCCAGATCCTTATACACCACGTCCTTGGAAAGTAAACGATGTGTTCCGACGATGATATCAACCTGACCTTTTTTAAGTTTTTCCAGCGTCTTTTTCTGCTCCGCTGTGCTGCGGAAGCGGCAGAGCAGATCGACGTTGACCGGAAAGTCCTTCATCCGCTGTGCAAAATTATTGTAGTGCTGCTGTGCCAGGATCGTCGTCGGCACGAGAAACGCCACCTGTTTGCCATCCTGCACTGCCTTAAACGCCGCGCGGATCGCGATCTCCGTCTTGCCGTAGCCGACGTCCCCGCAGATCAGACGGTCCATGATCTTCGTGCTCTCCATGTCCGCCTTCGTCGCCGCAATCGCGATATCCTGATCCTCCGTCTCCTCAAACGGAAACATTTCCTCAAACTCCCGCTGCCAGACGGTATCCGGTCCGTATGCGAACCCGGTCTCGCTCTGGCGCGCCGCGTAAAGCTTCACCAGATCCTGCGCAATCTCCTTCACCGCGCCGCGCACCTTTGACTTTGTCTTGTTCCACTCCTGCCCGCCCAGCTTGTTGAGCTTCGGCTTTTTCGCATCCGCGCCCGCGTATTTCTGGATCAACTCCAACTGCGTCGCCAGAATATAGAGATTGCCGCCCCCAGCATACTCGATCTTGATATAATCCTTTTCGGTCTTATCGACCTCTATCTTTTCAATTCCCCGGTAAATCCCAAGTCCGTGGCTCTCATGCACGACGTAGTCGCCGATGCTCAAGTCGGTAAAACTTGCAATCTTCTCCCCCTCGTAGATACGGCGGCGTTTCTTTTTCTTCTTTTCCCCGCCGAAAATATCACTCTCGGAGATCACGACAAACTTGATCACCGGATATTCGTAGCCCTTCTTGATCTTGCCGTAGCCGGTCATGATCTCTCCCGGCTTCACCTCGTGCGCAAACTCCTCGCTGTAAAACGCGTTTAGCCCCTCGTCCATCAGATCCTCGGCGAGACGCTTCGCCCTCGTTCTGGAACTGGAAAGGAGTACCACGCCATAGCCGTTTTTCTTGTAGCGGAGCAGATCCTTCACCAGAAGTTCAAAGCTGTTGTTGTAGGGATTCACCGTCTTGGTCTGGATGTTCAGGCGCATCCGGATATCCAGATGCGGGTTTTTCATATCAAGCGCCACCAGAGAGATACATTTGCACCGTTCCAGCTTCGCCAGGATCTCCCTGCACGTAAAAAGCTCCTTCATCTGTCCGGGCAGGATATAGCCTTTTTCCAGACGCTGCTTCATGCTCTCCGAAAACTCTGTCTCCGTCGCCATTCCCCGCTCGATGCTGCGCGGGGTCTCGTCCAGAAATACCAGTGTGTTTTCCGCATCAAAATAGTCGAGCAGCGACGCGCGCTCCTCGCAGAAATAGGACAGATACGCGTCCAGTCCCGCGCTGACGCCAAGCTCGCCCACCTCCTCGGCAAGCTCGTCGGCGGCAGCCCGGATCCGGTGCGCCTCCTCCGTTTTCATCTCCCTGCGGAGCTTGTCGGAGACCCGCTTCGCCTCCTTCCGGATGCGCTCGATCCCCGCCCTGCGCTCCTCCCCTGTCAGCACAAGCTCGCACGCCGGATAGATATGCACTTCCTCCAGATTCTCAATGGAGCGCTGGCTCTCCGCGTCAAACGAGCGGATGGAGTCCACCTCATCGCCCCACAGCTCAATACGGATGGGATTCTCCTCCGTCAGCGGAAAAATATCGACGATGCCGCCGCGCACGGAGAACTCCCCCTGCGTCTGCGCCTGATAATTCTTCTCATAGCCGAGCTCCGCGAGATGCCTTGCGAATTCATCCAGTTCAAGGGCATCGCCCACAGCGACCTTCCGCACCGCCTGGATAAACTTTTCGGGACTGGGCATCGGGTTCATCAGTCCGTCAAACGTGGTGATCACCGTACATTCCTTCTCCTCGGCGATCAGCTTCAGCGCATTGATGCGCTCCGCCGTCAGCACGTTTCCACGGATGTCCGACTGGTAAAACAAAATGTCCTTCGCCGGATAGTACGCTGCTTTTTTGTCAAAAAAGCGGTACTCCTCCCACAGTTCCCTCGCTTTCTGCTCATGAAAAGTCACAATGATCCTGTTTCCGGAACCATTGTGAATACTGTGCATCATATGTGGTTTTGCCGCATCAATACAGCCTGAGACCTGGATCACACCCGCCAGCTTTGGCAGCGCCTCCTCCAGATCGCAGACCTCCTTTAACCCCTTTAGGGGTTCTGTGAATGTACGCACTTAACCCTCCTGCTTCTTTCCATTAAATTCGTTCATCGCCCTATCGACCTCACCGGAGAGCACCAGCTCCGTCGCCGCAACCGCATCGCCGATGGCAGTCTCCACCCTCTCCCGGTCCGCCGCGTCAAAGCGCCCCAGCACATGATCCGCCAGATCCCAGCCCTTCGGCTTCTCGCCGACGCCGACCTTCACACGCATGAAGTTCTGCGTCCCCGTCTGCGCAATGATATTCTTGATCCCGTTGTGTCCGCCTGCGCTTCCCTTCTTGCGGATGCGGATGCCGCCCGGCGCGAGACTGATGTCATCAAAAATGACGAGCATCTCACTTTCCGGGTCGAGCTTATAATAATGTAAAAGCTCCGCCACGCTCTCCCCGCTCAAATTCATATACGTCTGCGGTTTCGCCAGCACAACCTTCTGTCCCCCGATCACGCCTTTTCCGCAGAGCGCCCGGTGCTTCTTCTCACTGATACTGATATTATATTTATCTGCAAGGGCGTCCATGACATCAAACCCGACGTTGTGTCTGGTGTGCTCATACTGTCTGCCCGGATTGCCAAGTCCTACGATCAAAAACATCTCATTCTCCTGCAAATCATATTTTCTGTCCATGTTCCATTTTACAGAACTTTTTAAATTTTACAAGTAAAAAGAGTTTCGCCTGCGAAACTCTCCGCCTGCGGCGGGTCGCATCAGCGACACAGTTCCTCTCCGCCGCAGTGCAATCCCCCGGAGGGTTTTACTTTATAGGGAACGAAGTTTCCTATAAAGTAAAAAAATGGGGATGCCGCATTGCGGCATCCCCACGAAATCTTATTCCTCTGCTTCCATTGTCTCACGGTATCTGTCAAGGATCAGTCTCTGGATCTTCTCTCTCGTATCCGAATTGATCGGATGCGCAATATCGCGGTACTCTCCGTCAGCAGCCTTACGGCTTGGCATTGCGATAAACAATCCCTTCTCCCCCTCGATCACCTTGATGTCGTGAACCACAAATTCTTCATCAATCGTGATGGAAACAACTGCTTTCATCTTGCCTTCTTTTTCAACTTTTCTGACTCTCACGTCCGTAATCTGCATATCTTATGTCCCCCATGTCCTATAATTAAAGCATATATCTCTGATTGTTCTCAAGTACGATCTTGATACCGTTATCTCCGCAGTAGTAGGTATTCGCCTTCAGCGTATCCCTGCTCTCCACGATACAGTTCTCAATGTGCGTATTGTCTCCGATATACACGTCATTAAGAATGATCGAATTCTTGATGACGCAATTCTTGCCGACAAATACTTTCTTAAACAAAACAGAATTCTCCACTTTGCTGTTGATGATACATCCGCTTGCGATCAGACTGTTGTGCACGTCCGAACCGACGTTATATTTTGCCGGCGGAAGATCGTCCACCTTTGAGCAGATCTTCGGGTCATCCCGGAAGAAATATTTGCGCACATCCGGATTCAGGAAATCCATGTTCGTCTGGTAATAGGATTCCACCGTCGCGATATTGCTCCAGTATTCCTTCATCTTATAGCCGTAGATCTGTTTCATGTTCTTATAACGGATCAGAATGTCCGTGACGAAATCCCAGCGGTCCTCCGCTGCGCTGCGCTCCAGCATCTCGATCAACTGTCTCCGGCGCACGATATAGATACCGGTCGATATCGTGTTGGAACGGGAAACCATCGGTTTCTCCTCGAACTCGATGATCTTCGAGTCCTCATTCATGCGGACAACGCCGAACCTGCTGACATCCACACCCGCCGGCATATCCTTGCACACCACGGTAATGTCCGCTTTCTTCTCGATATGATAATCAAGAACCTCGTTGTAATCCATCTTGTATACACAGTCGCCGCTTGTGATGATGACGTACGGCTCATGACGCTTTTTCAGGAAATTGATGTTCTGGTACATCGCATCTGCAGTTCCACGGTACCACCAACTGTTATCCACGGTCACCGTCGGATTGAACACAAAGAGTCCACCCTGCTTTCTGCCAAAATTCCACCACTTCGAAGAGCTTAAGTGTTCATTGAGGGAGCGCGCGCTGTACTGCGTCAGCACCGCCACCGTCTGAATGTGGGAATTGCTCATATTGCTGAGCGCAAAATCAATACTGCGGTAGCTTCCGCCGATCGGCATGGCTGCTATCGCCCGTTTATTGGATAATTCCTGCATACGGCTGTTATTACCGCCAGCTAAAATAATACCTATTGCCTTCATACCGAGTCACCTGCCTTAATAATTACTTCACCGCTCTCAAGAACTCCATCCGGGTAATCCTCTTTCACAGTCACGCCGGAAATCGCCGTATTCCTGCCAATGGTAACGCCATCCGGCACTGTCGAATCCTCCCCGATCGTCACAAGACCAAAGGAATAGATACCGGCATTCAGTTTGTTCGGCGCTTCCTCTCCGACACCGAGCACGGCGCCGCTGCCAATCTGACAGTTCTCCGCGATGATCGCCTTGTCAACCGTAGTGCCATCCCCGATCTGTGTGCCTCTCATGATGATCGAGTCGCGGATCACTGCGCCCTTGCCAACAGTAACTCCCGGCCCAATCACGGAATTATGTACATCGCCGTAGATCTCAGAGCCCTCTCCGATGATGCTCTTCTCGATCACGGACTCCGCCGATACATACTGCGGTTCGATGATGTCGCTCTTGGTATAGATCTTCCAGTATTCCTCGTAAAGATTAAACTCAGGGATCAGGTCGATCAGCTCCATATTGGCTTCCCAGTAGGAGCCGAGTGTGCCGACATCCTTCCAGTAGCCATTGTACTCATATGCAAAAAGCCTCTTGCCATTCTCGTGGCAATACGGAATGATATGCTTGCCAAAGTCACATCCGCTCTGGTCCTTCATCGCATAGAGCGCTTCTTTTAAGACTTTCCAGCTAAAAATATAAATCCCCATCGACGCGAGGTTACTGCGCGGATGCTCCGGCTTCTCCTCAAATTCATGGATCCGCTTGTCATCGTCTGCGATCACGATACCAAACCGGCTCGCCTCCTCAATCGGGACCGGCATCGTGGCGATCGTCACGTCCGCATGGTTCTCCTTATGGAAATCCAGCATGACCTCATAATCCATCTTATAGATATGGTCTCCCGACAAGATCAGCACATATTCCGGATTGTAGCTCTCCATATAGTTCATGTTCTGGAATATGGCGTTCGCCGTACCGGTATACCACTCACTGTTGTTACTCTTCTCATACGGCGGCAGGATCGTCACTCCGCCGTTATTGCGGTCCAGATCCCAAGGGATACCGATCCCGATATGGGAATTCAGACGCAGCGGCTGATACTGGGTCAGCACGCCGACCGTATCGATCCCTGAATTGATGCAGTTGCTCAATGGAAAGTCAATGATCCGGTACTTCCCGCCAAACGCAACTGCCGGCTTCGCAACCTTAGCCGTGAGCACACCCAGACGGCTGCCCTGTCCTCCGGCTAATAACATGGCAATCATTTCTTTTTTAATCACGTCTTTCACCTCTGTCTCTTTCTAGCTAGTCCTAACTTACTATATTGGCACTTCAAATTATACCACAAGTGTTTGTTTTTGTATATATTTTCACAATTATATTTACCTATTTTTTCTTTTTTTGACATTTTGCACAAAAATCTACTTCATTTTCTCAGCACAATTTTTAAATGTCGAAAAGATTTTATAGCAAAAGAATTTGCAAAATAATAAGATAGGTTTATAATGGGATAGCAGGCAGCCATTCGCCTGCGCGATCAATCAAACAGGCAGGTATTTCCAATATGTATAAAATTGATTTTAACAGACCGGTCCACGTACACTTTATCGGCATCGGCGGTATCAGCATGAGCGGTCTCGCAGAGATCCTTCTCGCGGAGCACTTTACTGTCTCCGGCTCCGATTCCAGGGAATCCGAGCTGACCAGACAGCTCGCCGCAAAGGGTGTGACCATATTTTACGGTCAGCAGGCATCCAATATCATTCCGGGCATCGACCTCGTGGTCTACACCGCCGCGATCCACGAAAGCAATCCAGAATTTGTGCGTGCACGGGAGGCAGGTCTTCCTATGATAAGCCGCGCCGAACTGCTTGGACAGATTATGGACAATTACAAAAATTCCATCGCTGTCGCAGGCACGCATGGCAAGACGACAACCACCTCCATGATCAGCCAGATCCTTCTGACCGCCCAGTGCGACCCGACCATCACGGTAGGAGGCATCCTCGCCGCCATTGACGGCAATCTGCACGTCGGCAGATCGGACGTCTTTATCTCGGAGGCGTGTGAATACACAAACAGCTTTCTGCATTTTTATCCGAAGTACAGTGTGATCCTAAATGTGGAAGCGGAGCATCTCGACTTTTTTAAAGATATTCACGAGATCCGCCATTCATTCCACCAATTTGCCGCAAACACGCGCGCGGACGGCGCCGTCATCATAAACGGCGATATTCCTGATTATACCGAACTCACCGAGGGGCTCGCGCCGCAGGTGATCTCCTTTGGACTTGGCGCACACTGCGATTTCCACCCGGCGGACATCACCTTCGACGAGAAATCCTGCGCCACCTTTACGGCAATGTACCGCGACAAAGAGATCATGACAGTCACTCTTGGCGTGCCGGGAATGCACAATGTCTCAAACGCGCTCGCCGCGATCGCGCTCTCGCTGGACTTAAAGCTTCCGAAGGACGCCATCCGCGAGGGACTGCTCGCATTCGGAGGCGCCAACCGCCGTTTTCAGTACAAGGGCTGCGTGGACGGCGTGACCATTATCGACGATTATGCGCATCACCCGACGGAGATCCGCGCGACACTGACCGCCGCCGCAGGTTATCCACACCGGCGTCTCGTGCTCGCTTTCCAGCCGCATACATACTCCCGCACCAGCGCGTTTCTCGACGACTTCGCCGAGGTTCTCTCAATGGCAGACCTCGTGGTGCTCGCAGATATCTATGCCGCCAGAGAAAAGAACACCTACGGGATCTCCTCGCGCGACCTTCTCGCAAAGCTTAAGGAAAAGGGCACGGAGTGTTACTATTTTCCGTCCTTTGAAGAAATTGAAAAATTTTTATTAAAAAATTGTATAAACGGCGACTTGTTGATAACTATGGGTGCCGGAGACATCGTAAATGTCGGCGAACACCTGCTTGGCAAATAACTTATCCACATTATCCACATCCGATTGGGGAAAACTTCAACTTTAGGATGTGGATTTTTTATTTCACATTTTCCAAAGGCGTGCGGTTGTTATCCACACTATCCACAATTCCCGCAGCGCCCGTTTTTACTGGTACTGTGTCAAAAATGGTACTTCTCTTTCCCGGAGTCATATGCTATAATGCATGACGACAGAAAACTGTCACCCCATATGATTTACGAAGAGAGAGGTTATGATTTGTCATGGCAAAGATCACATTGCACAGTGACGCGCCAAATGCCGCCACAAGTGTTTCCAATATTTTTATTGATGAATATATGTCTGACGCCAACGGAGAGTTCGTCAAAATTTATCTCTATCTCCTGCGTCTGATGAATATGCCGGACGCCTCTTTTTCTATTTCGTCCATCGCGGACAAGTTTGAGCATACAGAGAAAGATATCCGGCGTGCCTTAAGCTACTGGGAGCGTATGCACCTGCTGCGGCTCGAATACGACGACCACAGGAATCTGACCGGCGTATGCCTGCTGGATTCCCAGAGCGTTTCCGCACCGGAGAGCCGCCCGGCAGAGATCCCTTCTGCTGCGGAGACGACGGCGCCGGAGCACCGGACTGTGGAAGCCGCTGCCGCAGACACCAGTCTGGCGCCGGCAGTTCCCGTCGCGCCGGAAAAGAAACAGTACTCCGCCGACGATATCCGGGGCTTCCGCCAGAATGAATCGGTCGCCGAGCTTTTCTTTATCGCGGAGCGTTATTTAAACCGTACTTTAAGCGCTACGGATATTCAGACAATCTTATATTTTTACGACGGACTCGGCTTTTCCACAGATCTGATCGAATATCTTGTGGAATACTGTGTGAGCAAGGGACACACGAGCATCCGCTACATAGAGAAGGTTGCGCTGGCATGGGCGGACAGCCATATTTCGACGGTCGCCGAGGCGAAGCAGAACGCCGGTATGCATAGCCAGTCCTATTTCATGGTGATGAAGGCGCTTGGCATCTCCGGCAGGAACCTCGTTCCGTCAGAGACAAGCCTCATCGAGAAATGGAAATCCGAATACGGTTTTTCCTGCCAGTTGATCGAGGAGGCGTGCAGACGCACGATCTCTGCGATCCACCAGCCAAGCTTTGAGTACACCGATACCATCCTAAACAACTGGCACAAGAAGCAGATCAAGACTCTTGAGGATGTCGCGAGAGCCGACGCCGAGCACCAGAGCCGGAAGCGCGCCGCTGCGCAGACGCTCTCCGCAAGCGCGTCCCCAAAGAACAAGTTTAACAATTTCTCCCAGCGTTCTTACGATTATGACCAGTTGGAGAAAATGCTTTTGACCACTACCGTTCACTAACCGCAGGAGGATGACCCATGCCTTTGAGCAATTCCCAATACGATGAGATCCGCCGCTCCTACGACGCGAGACAACTGCGCAACCAGCGCATCCTTGAGGAGCGGACAAAGGAAGCATACGAAAAGCTCCCGCGACTGAAAGAAATCGACGACGCCATCGCCTCCTGCTCCGTCGCGCAGGCGAGACGGCTCTTAGACGGCGATCCTGCGGCTCTCGCCGCCCTTCACGGACAGCTCGACGTCTACCGCATGGAGAAAGCCGCCCTGCTTAAGGCAAACGGCTACCCGGACGACTATTTCACTCCCGCCTACACCTGCCCGGACTGCAAGGATACCGGGTATATCGGCTCAAAACGCTGTCACTGTCTGGAGCAGGCAGCGATCGACTTAGTCTACACACAGTCGAATCTCAGGGAGATTTTAAAGACCGAAAATTTTGGTACATTTTCTTTTGACTATTATTCAGACAGCGACGTCAACCCGGCGACCGGTCTTTCTTCCCGGCAGACGGCGCAGGACGCCGTTGCAAAATGCCGTGATTTTATCGCACATTTTGGCGATACCTTCTCCAACCTCTATTTTTATGGAGATACAGGGATCGGAAAAACATTTTTATCAAACTGCGTCGCCAAGGAGCTGATGGACCGCGGATATTCCGTCATTTACTTTACGGCATTCCAATTATTTGATATATTAAGCAGGGGAGTCTTCCAGAAGGACGAGGACTCGATCGCGGCGCACCAGAATATTTTTAACTGTGATCTGCTGATCATCGACGACCTCGGCACGGAGCTGACCAACTCGTTTACGACCTCACAGCTTTTTCTGTGCTTAAACGAGCGCATCCTGCGGAAGAGATCGACGATCATCTCCACCAACCTTGGAATGAACCAGATGGCGGATATCTACTCCGAGCGTGTGCTCTCGAGAATTTCCAGCCATTACACACTGATCAAGCTGTTCGGCGCTGATATCCGCATTTTAAAGCGCCACCGTTAACATCTGTACCTTCAATTAGAGCAATCTATTGAAATATACCAATGTCACTATTTATTATGGAGGAATCATTCATGCCAAACGATGAAAGAAACTTAGAAACCATCCCTGACGGTGCTCTCGGTCTCATCCCCCTTGAGAGCTGCAAAGAACTGGGGCTTAAAGTGAACCAGTACCTTGTAGGCTGGCGCGACAAAAGACAGCACCAGCACGAAACAGACCCTGCATTCAAGGATTACCGCCGTGATTCTTACATCATTTCCACCACGGTTCCGCGTTTCGGAACCGGTGAAGCAAAGGGTGTGATCAAGGAATCTGTCCGCGGCTATGACCTCTATCTCATGGTAGACGTCACCAATTACAGCCTCACCTATTCGGTATGCGGTCATCAGAACCATATGTCTCCGGACGACCACTATGCGGACTTAAAGCGTATCATCGCCGCTGTGGGCGGAAAGGCAAAACGCATCACCGTTATCATTCCGTTCTTGTATGAGAGCCGCCAGCACAAGCGCACCGCGCGCGAGTCCTTAGACTGTGCACTTGCTCTCCAGGAACTCACCGCGATGGGCGTTGACAATATCATCACTTTCGACGCGCATGACCCGCGTGTACAGAATGCGATCCCGTTAAAGGGCTTTGAGACGGTACAGCCGGCATACCAGTTTATCAAGGGCATTTTAAAGGAGGTTTCCGATCTTCAGATCGACGCCGACCACATGATGATCATCAGCCCGGACGAGGGCGGTACAAACCGTGCCGTATATCTCGCAAACGTGCTCGGACTGGATATGGGTATGTTCTATAAACGCCGCGATTACAGTAAGATCGTGGACGGCCGCAACCCGATCGTCGCGCATGAGTTCCTCGGCGCATCCGTGGAGGGAAAAGATGTGATCATCATCGACGATATGATTTCCTCCGGCGAGAGTATGATCGATGTTGCAACGGAGTTGAAGAAGAGAAAGGCAAACCGCATCTTTGTCGTTGCCACATTCGGTCTGTTCACAAACGGTCTGGAGCGCTTTGACCAGGCAGTCGCAGACGGTGTGATCTACAAGGTTGTAACCACAAACCTGACCTACCAGACGCCGGAGCTTCTCTCCAAGCCTTACTATATCAGTTGTGACATGAGCAAATATATCGCTTATATCATTGATACCTTAAATCACGACAGCTCGATCAGCGATCTTCTGAATCCGTATGACCGCATCCAGCGTCTCGTATCCAGATACAAAGCAAACCAGAAATAGTGTGACACACCAAAAAGACCATGCAGATATCATCTGCACGGTCTTTTTCATAGTTCCAATCAAAATCTAATCTATTTAAAATAAGTCAACTCTTCCAGCAAATTTGTGGTTGATCACATAATATGCGGCATCCTCTTCCGGCTTTAAGTATACCTGAAGTGATTTGATGGTAGATACACGGTGTCCGTCTGCCACGAACTCTGCTTTTGCCTTCTCGATCGCATCCGCAACCATCGCCTCCCTGCCCTGGTACTGGATAAATACTTCCGGCTTCAGCTCTTCCTTTACCGCCTTCTTCGCAGTCTTAGAGCCTCTCGGCGCTCTTGTTTTCTTTGCCGGCTTCTCCTCCGCCACGGTCTTTGTCTCCGCTGCCGGTTCTGCCTCTGCCGCAACCTCTGCGACTGTCTTTGTCTCTTCCTGCTTCTCCGCAGCCTTTACTTCCGGCGCTGCCTTTGTCTCCGCTGCTGGCACTGTTGTCTCTCCCGCTGTTGTCTTTACTGGCGTCTTTGTTCCGTCAAATTTCACTGCTGGTCTCTTTTTCATAGTGATCCTCCTCCATCAACGTACAAATCACTCACACACTAAAAACTTCTCCATTGCCACTAAGGCTTCCTCCTCGTCGCTTCCTTCCGCAACGATGTTCACAGCCATCCCCTTGGATGGGTTAAATGCCATGATTCCCATAATACTCTTCGCATTGATGCGGCGGTTGTTGCTCTCGAGTATGATCTCGCTGTCAAAGCGGCACGCAACCTGCACTAACTCTGCAACCGGATTATTATGCTCTTCAGATACATTTGATACAATGATTTCTTTTCTGCTCATAATCTCCCATTTCCTCTTTATTTTCAAGTACTTCTTGAAGAATAACGCATATATTTGTAATTTGCAAGGGGTGTCACTGAAATCTGTTAAACTTCCACAAACTATTTTTTCTAACGCACTTTTTTTAGGCATTTTTATTCAACCAGATAAGTGAAAAATATATTTCCCGAACTTTCAAACAGTGCGTTGACATCTGCCAGCGTCCGGTAGGACGTCTGGTTCGTCACCGGGTCATAGAGCGCCACATCCTTGCTGTCGTATCCGGTCACCAGAACCGCGTCGTTGCGCCCCGTCATCGCGAACACCGGCGTGCCGCAGCTCACATAATAAAGGATCTCCTCCGCACTGCATCCGGTGAGGTCGAGAACCGTCGTACCGTTTAACGTATTATGGAGAATGTCCTTCGGCGTCTCACCGCTTTCCAGCAGCGCCTGAACGTTGATGTTGATCCCCTCTCTCTGCAACATGACATTCAGGCACTGTGCGATGCTGCCGGCTCCCGCATCCTCCGTGCTCACCGCAATGTCTGCAAATGCCTGCTGCGCTGTCTTTCTGGAACGCTTCCAGATATACTGCTGGTCCTCTCCTACCACCACTCCCATCTGCTCATTGGCTGTCCGCACTGCCTCCGCCACATTTCTGGTCGCCGTCACCACATTTCCCTTGACGTAGACATAATAAACGCCGCCTTCCTCCTCTGCAGGAAGTGTCACCACCCGCTCCTCCGGAAGGATCGTCTCCTTCGGCGTCAGGATCCTCGGCGCTTTCTCATTGTTGTTCTCCGCAAACTTTAACTGCACCTGGGTCTGCTTCTCCTCGGATTCGGAAGTGACAACTGTCACAAATTTGCCCTCTTCACCCTCACGGTTCATGATCATATCCATATCCGCAGGCACATAAGCAGTTCCGTTGTACCGGATACGGTCTAAGTACATAGTACTTCCCTCCATCCGGATATCCTCGACATAATAGCCGGTCTTTTCGTAGGTCTTTAACTCTGTCAGCTCATCCGCTCCCACGTCGACGATCTTCACCTGATACATCGGGAAGGTCACGTTTCCCGCTGCATCCAAAAAGACGTCGCTCTCTCTGGCAATGCCATAGACAAAGTCCTCCTCCATAAACCCTAACGGCTTTACAAGCTCTCCGCTCCCTGCCGTGATCTCGGATACCTTCTGGTCGGAAAGATTCATCACGCGAACGGACGACGCGCCTCCACCCTCATTCGCCTCGCACCAGGCGATATAACGGCAGGATTCCGAAACGGCAAACGCCCCCTCCGGCAGATCGCGGATGACCTCGCGCACCGCAAGCGTATTCAGATCGATCCCATAAACGGTTCCGTTTATCATGAGGAACAGCTCTCCGCCCTCATTGACATACATCAACTGACCCAGCTCTGATTTTACGATCTCATAGGATCTGTCGGACGCGATAAATACGCGCTCCTCATTTGTATTGGAGACGCTGTCGTAGTGATAGACCGCAAGACCGACCTCACCTTCATGGATCCCACGATTCATGTAACCGTATACGATGTAGTCCACACTTCCCATCTCGTCAATTCCGGCGATCTTGATATCATGTTCTCCATAATTTTCCCGCTCGTCCACGCCCTCATATCCACGGAAGCCAAAAATCTTCGCCAGTGTATTTGCCTGCGTGTTGTAGCCCCACAGCTCGCCCTCCTGCACGAACGCAACTGCCGTGCCGGATTCATTCGCCTTGTACTCCACATCCCCGGAGCGGATGCCAAGCTGTAAGCACTGCTGTTCGAGTTCAAAGCTCTCCCCGCGGAAAATCCGCTCCATCGTGCGCTCAAAATTGAGCAGATAGATGCGGCTGTCGGTGTAGCGGACACGGTAATATTCTTCTATATTGTAATACTCCATCTCACCGGTTTCCCCAACGTGCGTGACCACATAGTCAAGCACGATGACATTGTAGGTATCGGTGATCTCCTTCACGGACGGCACGGGATCCGTCAGCCGCTCCACCTTAAAACCCGCCCATCCCACCTGCTTTAGGGAGGAGTTTAAGGACACATACTGTAACGTACTGTTGTCCCCCGTCGTCTTTTCCATATAAGTGCTAAGAGAGCCCGTCGTCTCATCATTGAAGGTCTTATCGTTAAAATCGAGTACAAAGTCGATGCACTCCTCAATATGACCATCCAGCGGCTCTATGATCCTCGTGTAATAATAGATGACGTCGCTGCCGCTCTCCAGTTGTATGATCAAAAGATATTCCTGTCCTGCCTCAAGAAGGTTCTGGATCTCAAGCTCCGCATGGATCCTGCCGCGCACCTCCTCATAGGAACTGACCTCCGCATTTGCGATCAGACGCTCCCCGTCAAGGCTCCGTATCTCATAAGAAATCGTATCCACCGGCATCTGATAGGTCTGTATGGCGATCGGCAGTCTGCGGTCTGCGGTGACCGGCGTGATCGCATCCCGCATATATGCGCTATCCATCTCGTCTGCATACCCGTGCAGCCTGTTTAACTCCGTGTCATTCTGATACAGAGAGATAACCGGAAATGACGCCTCCTCCATCTCCGTTGTCAGATCTGCATTCGTATGATTGGTCAGTTTGCCAAACACAAATACCGCAATGATAAATATAATAAATAGGACGGCAGCCTTTATCGTTCCCTTCCGCACAGTCGTTCCTCCTGTCTTTTCTCCCCGCACAAATAGCTATCGCAGGCGCGATAGCTATATTGTATGCATTTTTTGCAAAATCTGCAATGATTTTCTATTTTGTTTTACAATGTCTACCACCAGCGTCTGCATCTGCGGTGACGGCAGCGCCTGCGGTACATCTCATTGTTCAAAAGCACCCCGATCAGATTTCTAAGGTCATGCCGGCGGCGTGAACGCTCTCCCCGGTATTCCTCCGCCTCCAGATCGTCCTGCTCATCCTCTATCTTCTGGCGGATCCGGTCAACCACCATTTCAATCATCAGGCGGTCAGGATATTCGTCAAACATGAGGCTTCCCTCATATTCCATCTTGTCACATTCGTCCTCCACGTAGTCTAAGATTGTCTTTACCTCACGTGGATACAGCTCCTTCATCCGGTCCATATCTTTCTCGTATTCCATCTCTGTCAAATACAGATTCTGCATGGGATAGCTCATATAAAAAGGCATTTTCGGCACGGAAAACTGCGCTCCCAAAAACTGCTCCTGATTGTAGTCCACTCTATACTCCTTAAAATAGGTAACCTCAATCCTATGTTATGCCGCCGCCCCGCAGATGGTTCCTGCGCTACCGCGCGATGTCTTCAAGCTCCCGCATCAGCTCAAGATCCGACTGCTGCACCCTCATATTTGTCGTGATCGGCTCCTCGCCCGGTCTGGTCACGGTGATCTCGATTATCGTCCCCTCCGTCATGCCCAGCGAAAAAACTCTTTCCAGAAAGGCGACAAATTTCGGGTGGTTCGCCGTAAATTTGTTTTTTGCATTCATAATTTTTATCATCGAAGCCGGATTTATCATAATTTCCTCCATTCTTTCCCAAAAACATTCTCTGTATTTACGAAAGTTCCGCAAGCATCTGCGCAGGATTCTCCGCAGCCTTCACTTTCTCAAAGACTTTGGCGATCATTCCCTCTTCGTCGATCAGGTAGGTCGTGCGCACCACGCCCATCGAAACCTTTCCGTAATTCTTTTTCTCCTGCCACACATCGTATGCCCGGATCGCCGCAAGCTCCGGATCTGACAGCAGCGTAAATCCGAGACCATATTTTTCCTCGAATCTTTTGTGTGACGCCACGGAGTCCTTGCTGACGCCGAGCACAACCGCACCCTTCTCCACAAACTGTGGGTACAGCTCGCTAAAACCGCACGCCTGCTTCGTGCAGCCCGGTGTGTTGTCCCTCGGATAAAAATAGAGGATCACTTTCTTCCCCGCATATTCGCTCAACGTGTGCATCGTTCCATTCGCATCCGGCAGTGAAAAATCCGGTGCCTTCATTCCTGCTTTTAACATTTGTCTGCCTCCTTTCTGTTGTTCACGATGTAATTATTTTTCTATTTTCTTTCTCAACGAACTTTCTATCATTGCAAAAAACCATTTAATATATAAGGTATCTCTTCATACTCATCTATCCAGATAATATTCAGACCTAGGTTTTTGTAATATGCTGTCTGAATGTTATCATCAATTCTCCGATACACATTCAGAATCTCTTTATTTACACTCTCCCCATTTTGTTTCCTCTCCAGTTTTCGCTTCTTCAAAAACGCATAGTGCCTTGGCTTTTCGTCTATTCTGGCGGCCACATCAAGCAGTCTTCTTAAATTAGGATCTGTCAGAGAACACCCGATAAAAAGACATGTATTTTCTCTCAGTGCACTTAGCTGCGCCAAATTCGACCATGAATAAGAGTCCTGATAAACCCGATGATAATCCTCTTCCGAGAAAATAAGATTTGGTTTATCTCCAGTTTGCGAAAAATCACTCGGCAAATACCCATGAACATGGTAAATATTTAATTTATCAACCATTTGTCTGTCCATTTCATCCGAGATAACATGATACTGAATATCTCTTTGCGCAAGCTTTCTTTCCAGTAAATCATCAAAATTATAAGTAATAATACTTTTAATACCGCAATATGCCCTTTGCGGTGTACTTATTTTGGCGATTGCATTCAAAAGCTTCGTGTCAATATTGATCGCTTGTCCATATAATGCAGAATGTACTAATTTATAGTACTCATTGTTTGAAAATGCTGCTCTAATATACCTCATTTGTATTAATGGAGATTCCATCCCATTGTATTCTGCAAGTTCTCTTATCATTTCCTGCTGCTTAAAACTCAGTTTGTCATCCTTTGTAAGCCCTGACAGCATAGAGATATGCAATGTCTTTATCAGTGACTCCCACAATGGTACGCCTCCATCAATCGAAACACCAGCCCCCAGAAACAATACCATGTCCTGTTTATGAAATGCATCCTTTATCTGTCTGATATACTGATTCCGTTTAATGTGCCTTTTCTCCTCCGACTCACCATTCACAACCACATCTTTAATCAGTGCCTGCTGTGGGTTAATCAGATACTGTGCATACGACGCTTCTGGTTCAATTCTGTCAAGCAAATCCTCTCTGTCCCAAATCAGAACCCTATCGCCAAAAATCCCTTTGTCTTCCTCTGGAATAAAAATATTTGTTATCACCAGGATCTTATCTTCCTCAAAAAAATTGGCAAGCCGCTCTTTCACTTTATCAAAAAACTCTTGTATCATTTGTTTTGACTCACCTATGTATTGAATCACACATTTCATCTCTTCTGCATTATTTTCTAATCCATTTGGCAGAAGCACATCATATGCAAAATTTCCCGCCGCCAACTCATCTTTCGGAACGCATCTTTCCTCTTTGCCCGCTGTTTCATGCAACAATCCCTTTACCATATTTTCAAACGCAAGAGCAGACTCAAACCCAGTAAGCCTTAGCTTTGCATCTCCATCACTTTCACTACCGCTTCTCACTTTCTGCACAATTTCATCAACGTCAATCTTCCCAATATCCCCATCAAACTTGTCTGTAAGTTCCCAAATACCTCTGGCTCTGTTCGTAATCAGACCGTATTTTTTTAGATATGTTCTTCCCCAAGCCATACGGTACTCAATTTCTTTCCGATTCCTTGAGCCTTTATGCATAATCTCAAGTACTTCCGGGGACAAATTCATGATTCTAATTACCACTTCATCCAGTTCAGAAACCGACGCCTTGCCTCCCAGTTCCTTCAATGCAAGCAATATTGGTTTTATTGTCTGCTCAAACCCCGGTACACCTATTTTGTTGTCATCATCATTAAAAAAGAAAAACATATGCCCCTCCCTTTCTCACCAAAAGATATCATCCTGCTGTGTCATGATGTCAAAGACCGTCTCATCCACCACCCGCACGCACTCATCCAGATTTTTCCTGATCTCATCGCCCCAGAAACGGATCACCGTCCACCCCTCAAATAGCAGCCGCTTATTCACCTCGTCGTCCCGCTCGCGGTTTCTGGAAATCTTGTTGATCCAGAACTGGCTGTTGTTGCTTTTCTCAAGACGCGGCTTTAACACCTCCCAGTCCTTCCCGTGGAAAAATTCGCCGTCACAGAAAATGGCTATTTTGTATCTGGTCAAAACGATGTCCGGCTTTCCCGGCAGGGCATTGTAATTTTTCCGGTAACGGTAACCCCTCGCCCACAGCGCCTTCCGCAGCAGCACCTCAATTTTTGTGTCTTTGGAATGAATATGCTGCATATTTTTCCGGCGCTGTTCCTTTGTCAGTACATCCATAACCTGTCATCCCCTATACAAACCGCCCGATTTTATCTGCCAGTTCCAGAATTTCCTCCCCGCCGCACCCCGCGTTCGCCTTCATAAGGTACTTCGTGTCGACGAGAATCCCCTGCACCCGCTCGTAGGGCTTTTTGTTTGACTTCCAGTCCCCGCAGGCTTCCCCGATCCTCACAATGTGTTCCAGCTCCGCGCAAAAAGGCATCAGAAACGCATTGTACACCTGAAAATCATCCCCGTACATCTGCCGGAATTTCTCCTGCTCTGCGATATATTCCGCGTAGGTGATCTGCTTGTTGACCGACGCGGAGCCGGGCAGATCGCTGTCTTTTCCAGTGACACCGTATTTATAATATTTCGCATCGAGCACATACACGGTGCTGCCGCTCACCATGATGGTGTCGGGTTCCAGGGGCGCCTTCGCGCGCACCCCCTGCGCGGTATTCCAGTATACCCGCGGAAAATAGTCCGCCTTGCCGCGGATCCCATAAACCCTATCGATCATTGCTTCCCAGACGTACTCAAACCGGTGTGTGCCGTATTCATAATTTTCCCCGGGGCTGTCGGCTTCCTGATTGTTTACAATGGCAAGCATGGCGAGCAGCAACCCTCTGTCCCTGTCCCGAAACGTATGTACAAGCCGGTCGCGCAGTACGCTTTGGAATAATTTTTCGTGATATTGCAGTGTGGGTCTTAGGGGAAGCGCCCCCGTAAACAGCCACCCGATCTTCGAAAAGCTCTCGTACACACAGTACTCGTGGATCCTTGTGATCAGCGCGTCGCTGCTCATGGTACTTTTCTTTGTTACAAAATCAAGATAATACGCATTTGCGCCCTGAATATAGGCTTTCTGGCTTCCGATCGTTTTATTCCAGTCGATCCTGCCACTTTTTGCCACGGAGTGGATCGTCTGGCGCTCTCTGTAATATCCGCGGGCGTAATAGTCATAGATCACCGTCAGATATGCCTGCATGGGAAACGCACTCTCGCGATATGCCCTCCCACCATCCGGCAACACGGCATCCTTGCGCGCCGTCGTCGTTTTGATCGTCTGCAACAGCAGAAGAATGTCTTTCCGCAGTTCCCGCTCATTTTCTGAAATTTTGTATCCGAGCGGAAAATTGATGCGGATATCTCCGTCCTCACACTGGACACCCACAAACACGTCGGCGTCACGGTTCGTATTCACCCTGCATTTTTCACGTATCGAAAACCGGCTCATCCTCCTGCCTTTCCTTCTCCTGCGTCACTCTCAGCATCCTCCGGTAAACCTCACGTTTTAACACCGCCGCAAGCTTGTCCTCTGTCGTCTTTTCATATCTTTCAAGCACACGCTCAAGCGACCGGAAGTCCTCCGCAAACATGGCGTCCCGCTCCATCTGGAACACGTCATCCCACAGATATTTCAGCACCTTTTCCGGGAAACGGTCTGCCGCAAGCTCCCCACGCTTTACAAAGTACGCGCCAAGCCGCTTGTCCTCTGTGATCATCATGTCCCGGTTCATTTCCACGATCACTTCATTGACAACCGATGCAAACGCTCCCCACGAAACCTGCGAGCCTGCTATCTTCTGCCGTGCGTGCCCTGCCGCCCAAATGTCATTTTTCATACAGCGCATCTTCCATCTTCGCTGAAAAGCCGTGTCCATCGTAAAAACATTCTGATCCGCCGTGTTGATGGTTGCGATCAGCCACAGATTGGACGGTATCCGGACGCCATGCTCTCTGTCACTATAGACAATCTCCGCAATCTCCTGATTGGAGATCGCATACTCGCTCTCGCCGTATTCCTCCGGCGCACAGCCCGGATCGTCCGCGCTTTTCCGGTCGAGAAGCTGAAAGATCTCCCCGAAGATCGCCGGGGCATTTCCCCGATTGAGCTCCTCGATCACAAGATAATATTGCTCTTTCGGATTCTCCCATGCCGTTTTCATCGCTCTCGTAAACGGCCCCGGCGTAAAACGATACTCCAGCTTGTCCTTTTTAACCACCGGAAGGATCTGCCCCACAAAATCGGAATAGGTGTAATCAGGATGAAATACCACCCGTTCCATGCGCCGCGCATCCCCGCAATAATTCCGGTTGATCTCGTGGCTCTTTCCAACCCCCGAAACTCCATACAGGAGCACGTTCTCCGCTCCCGTGATCCGCTCCGCACCCGCCTTGGGCATTTCTGACACTGTCTCAAAGTCTGCGATCATCTGCCTGCATATCGCCTGAAATCTGTCCGCATCAATCTCCGTGATGACCTGTAATTCCAGCTTCCCCTGCTCCGGCGTCACGGAAACGCCACCCGCGACCTCGAGCATTTTCTGAAGGCACAGACTGTCCCCATTCCGCCGGAGTACCTGAAAGTACATATTGATCTTCGCAACCGGACTCTTTCTGTAAACCAAAAGCCGGTCTCCCGTCTGCACATCGTCAAACACATTCTCATGGTTCTGGATCTGCAGTGAAAAGTTCATTGCCGTGGCGGAATCCATCGCAGAAAAGGCATCCATATAGGAATCGACGGATAAGATATAATAGTTTCCCATCTCCTACTCCTCCATTTCGTATTCACACTTTTTCCAGCCGTAAAAATATTGCCAGACAAGTTCTCCGCCTCTCACATCCAGCTCCATAAGCTCTTTCTTCCCCCTGGCGAAGTCCAGAATACTCTCGCCGTCTATGCACACATCATAAAAATCCGTCGTTTCCGGGGAATCATTCCTCTTTTTTTCTGATCCCAGATACCGGATTTCCACATCGCAGCCTGCGCGCAGTGCCTTTTCACGAAAAGTCTCCAGACGCTCCGGTGTAAGGATCTCAAACCCATGTCTTGATTTCTGAATGACCAGACCATCCCGCTTTTTACAGGTGGAGATATAGTACTCTGCGCTCTCTGCCCGGACTCTTTTCTCAAAAATAATCTCGTCCCCGGCACACAGCTCCTCTTTTCTGTAATACTGCCCCAGTCCAACGATCCGCGTTTCCCTGCCCACAGTCTTGCGCACCGTCACCTTTTGCCCGGAATACCTGTCCGTAAATTCCACCGGAACATCAGTTTTCTCAAAAATACCGGAAACATCCAGATCAGCCGGGACGAGCACATAGGTATCGTGTGTTCCGCTTTTTCCAAGTTCCGTGTTATTTAACTGCTTGACGATCTGCACTACCTTCATGACTGCCACCTTCTCCCCCATATCGTGCCGCCATCCTATATCTTACAAGTATTTCTTAATCTCTTTTGCGATTCCCCGCGCCATCATGACCGGAACGGCGTTCCCGATCTGCATATAGGTCTTGAGATAAGCCCCCCAGAACAGATAATCGTCCGGAAACGACTGGACTCTCGCTGCCTCTCTCGGCGTGATCGCGCGCACCTGAAACGGATGGATATGCGAATGGCAGTCCATCCGCAAATGTGCCGTGATCGTCCGGCACGGGCGGTCTGCGACCAGTTTATAATATTTGTCCTTAAAGCAGTGGTTGCGGTGCGCATACGGCATGATGTCCTTCACTTTCTCGTCCGTCGCGTCGTCCCCCTGCCCAAGTCTCCGGTAGATCTCATAATTCACGTCACTGCAATATCTTGCCTTGTGGTTAAACACATACGGGATTTTTCTTCCCTGATTGATCAGCTTTAAGTATTCGTTGTCATTCTCTTCGTAGCGGTTGACGTCTATCTTCTTTCCGGTAATGTCGCTGTCAATCTCATTCGTATTTTTCACGCGCGGCGCCTCCAGCGGCTTGATATCCGCGAGCGCATCTGCCAGAAGAAACTTCTTGTTGCCCGCACAGTTTTCTCCGATCCGCTCAAAAATATCCTCCGGGGTGATCCGGTGTTCTTCCATCACATCATTTCTGACGGCGATGTAGATCAGCCGCTCCCGGCTCTGCGCCACAGAAAAATCCTGCGCGTTCAGTATGCGGTATGCCACCTTGTAAAAGTATGTTCTGCCATCCTTCCTGATCCTGAGGTTCCCATAGTCCTCCACCACCTGATCGGCAACCTTTAACATCCCTTTTACATTTTCCATGACCACGATTTTGGGCGCGATCTTTTCCACTGCCCGCACAAAATATTTGTACAGCTTATTTCTCGGATCGTCGATCACCCGCTGCCGGTTCGCCTCGCTGAATCCCTGACAGGGCGGTCCGCCCACCACGAGATCGATCGCACCGGAAACATAGTCGCCGATATTGTCTACAATCTCCTTGATGTCCCCCTGCACCAGTTTTTCCGACGGAAGCTCGGGATGGTTGTATTTGTACGTCTGGATGCAGACGTCCTCAATGTCGTTGGCAAGCTGCACACGAAATCCCTCCTGCAAAAATCCGAGGCTCAAGCCTCCCGCTCCACAAAAGAAATCAACCAGTGTGTAACCTTTCTTCTCCCGCGCCCGCTTCTGACACTCCCGTCTTTTGGAGTTGTACAGCCCGTCCACCAGACTGCCCACCTTTTCCCTGTTGGAGATCACAAAATTGACAGCAAGCGCAAAGCGCGGATAGCGTTTCCCCAGAAATCCTTTCAGCTTTTCCACTTCGTCCACATGGTCAATGACCCCCATCGCCTGCAGCTCCTCTGTGTAACTGCCGCTCTCTTCCGCCTGCAACTCGCATCCGTTTTTTTCACAAAAGACCTCGACGAGTCTGATATATACCTGGATCTGCTCCTGAAAAAACGCTCTCTCGGTCTTATTTTCCAGTCTCCCTATGGATTTAAATATCATTGCAAGCCTCCAGCCCATCCAGTTTCTCTTTCATGCACTTCGCGAGCGCCTCCGCGAGCAGCGGCGGAACCGCATTTCCGATCTGCTTGTACTGCTCTGTCCTCGGTCCTTCAAACACAAAGTCATCGGGAAACGACTGTAACCTTGCGGCTTCCCTCACGGTGAAAGTGCGCGCCTGCGCGCTGTCCGGATGGATAAACTGATTGCCGTCCTTGTACAGATGCGCAATGATCGTCTTGGACGGCAGATCCCACCACTGTACCGCATAGCTGTTTCCAAAAACCCTTGGCTTCTCATGCCCCAGATCGGGACGGTTACAGAGCAGTTCCTGAAACGTCCAGTGGTTTGCGCTCATAGCGGCATACCGCTCCATGTCGCGCGCATTGTGCCTGCGCGCCACATGATCCCTTAAAATCTGATTGTCCGGCGGGCTGATCTTTTTTAAAAACGCATTGTCCCGTCTGAACGAAAAGGCAACTTCCGCCTCGCCCTCCCCCGGTCGCAAATGCGGCAGTTCTCCGATGGCATCCTTAACCGTCACATATTTGGCGAGCCCGTCCCGCTCCTCCTCCGGCATTTCGGGGTCATAGTGCGTTTTGATGATGCCCGCATACATCTCCTCAGGCTCTATATCAATTCCCTTTTTCACACCGATGATGATGACGCGCTTTCTCACCTGCGGCACGCCGTAATGCGCCGAATTGAGCACGTTCATCCCGGCATCAAATTTCACCTTGTAATTTTCGCTGAGCGCCTCCACAATCTTATCGACAATGTGCGTGCCGTTGATCTTTGCCGTCAGCATCCCCGTCACGTTCTCAAAGACAAAAAACTTCGGCTGATAGTGATTTAAAACCTTCACATAACTCTCAAACAGATAGTTCCTCGGATCATCCTGCATGGCGTGGTCGTCCTTCGCCCGCCCGAGACTCGAATACGCCTGACACGGCGGACCTCCGATAATAATATCCACCGTTCTGCCGCAAACCGCCTCATCCAGCCGCCTGATCACATCATCTCCCGTGATATCCAGATTCAGCACCGCCTGTTCGGCGTCCTCATATCCGTAGTGCCGCATCCTTGTTCTCAGTGTGCGGCAGGCCGTCCCGTCGATCTCCACATGGGCAAGCGCCCGGAAGCCCTGCATATAAAAGCCCTCGCTAAGACCGCCGCAGCCCGCAAATAAATCAATAAAATTGTGCTGCGCGGCGCGAACGGTCACTCCTGCACAGGCAGCTTCTCTGCCCACTCTGCCTCCTTAAATCCGGTCAGCACCGTAGTCCCGTCCACGATCAGCGGACGCTTTACGAGCATTCCGTTCGTGGCAAGCAGGCGAAGCTGCTCCTCCTCACTCATTGTCTTGAGCTTGTCCTTTAACTGCATCTCCTTATATAACATTCCGCTTGTATTAAAAAATTTCTTAAGCGGCAGACCGCTCGCCTCGTACCACTGTTTTAACTCGTCATAGGTCGGATTATCCTCGACGATATGACGGTCAGTGTAAGTCAGGTTGTTGGCATCCAGCCACTTTTTTGCCTTCTGGCAGGTGGAACATTTTGGATATTGGATAAATAACATAGGAAACCTCCTTTTTTTAAATTCTATAAAGATATTTGTTTGTTGTCAATCAGTTGTTTTGTATCTGCGTGTCATGCGCAGGATTCTCTGTGGGCTACTCACACGGATAAAATTCATAGCTGCAAACGGCAGAATAATCCCCCTCTTCGCCCGGTATCACCTTTTCTTCCGTGCCCACATTCTCGCCGCATCCCCAGTACGAGCCGTCTGCTTTCTGAATCACCGTGTTATTTAAAAATACTGGATATACCTCGTCAAACTCTGCAATGTTCTCGTATTCCGTATCATACTTCAGCTTTCCGGTCCACGCCATTGCCCGCTCTTCTGCCCCCGGCTGCGGATAACCGTCCACGGCAAAATCTGTCCAGACCATAACGACGTTTTCTGCGATCATCGTCGGCTCACTGATCACAGCAGGTTTCGCAACACCACAGTTGCCGGCACTGTTGTCACCCCATGTCCAGACCGTTCCATCCCGGAGCAGTGCCGCATGATTGAACCAGCCTCCGGTGACCAACACCGCATCTTCCAAAAGCTTTTCCGGATTGTAGTAAGAATACATCGGTGCTGTATTTCCGCCCGCGTAGCCTCCCCGCCACGTCCAGACCGTTGCATCTTCTTTGAGGCAGACAATATCATCCCTGCCACAGCACGCATACGCCACGTCTTCCATCAGCAAAGCCGGCGCCGTTCCTATGTATGCTCCCACACCATAGAGTTCGTGCTCCTCTGTCAGAAAAATCACAAACCCTCTCTGGGAATCGTCGACGTGGATGACATTTTCTGCGATTTTTACATTTTCACTGTAAAATTCATCGTCCTGCGTTCCCTGCCCCAACTGTCCGCACGCATTGTTTCCACCTCCCCACAGCACATGGTTCCCGTCAATATAGTAGAGGTTTCCCGGATCTCCCGTATGCGTGGCATAGTGTTTTGCAATGTTTACGGAAACCGTAAGTGGTTCCTGCCCGGCACCCCCGCCGGGCGTCTCGCTGCTTTCCGTAACTCCTGCTCCCGGATCCGAGTCGTCCGTACCCGAAATGAGGGGGCTGGTCTTGCGGGTGAAAGCAACACATAGGATAAGAAGGACAACTACAACGGCAAGGACTGCAAGTATCACTTTGGCATTTTTCTTTTGTCTTTTTATATCCGCCATTTCCTCCACCTCACTATCTTATTTGCCCTCGATCGTTTTTACATATTCCACAAACCGGGTCAATGTCCATATTCTATCTCTACGATCCCTTGGATATGTCACTATATAAGGTTTCGGTACAACCAATATGACATTCTCCGCCTGCATTTCATCCATCTGGGTTCCCGATACTCCTTGTTGAAGTGTACAGAGATATTTAGGTTTATCCCGTAGACGATCCGCTTCATTCAACACCTGTCTCCATCTGTCTTTACAAGTTGTCTTTGCTGCGAGAGAAATAATATTATCTGTCGGAAAATCATAATTATGATATGCCTCGTGCGAGGGAAACAGAAAATCCGGCTTCTTATTTCCCTCCGTAACTGCCTGTGACGAATATTCTAACCCATTTCCATCAAATATTGCTGACAAATGATGTTCAAGACTCTTTCCAGCGCGACTCTTACGACGATTTAACACCACATTTGCAACTCTGACAAATTCATCCACTGACTGAAATCCTTTTGTAATCATATTGCCATATCTCGCATATTCCAATGCCCGGAAAAGCGTATACTCCATATTTGTCCAACTGATAAGCTTCTCATCAGGATTTGTAATGATATATTCTGCATGGTCATAGACTTTTTCTTCAATTGCCCTGGCTGCCGCAGACATTAAAGCCGATGCCGGAAAATCCACATCGAGACCACTGATAAACTCTTGTATTGCCAGCTTTTCCTGCGCCTCTGGCAAAACTTTTTTTATATCAATAAGACTGTTCGTCTCTGTAGGACTGATACCGAATGCATCAAGAAATTCTTCTATTTCCTCATCCGTATCCAGAAAATATCCGCTGTAATCAACATCTGTCTGTTGTGTAAATACAAATAATGCCCCTGTCTGTTCTGGTTTCAGAAACGGAAAGCCTCTACCGAATCGCGTAATTCTCAACTCATTTTTACTTTCATAATATGTAAAGCAGCTTTCTGTTTCCAAATCGTCCTGCCATCTGATTTTCACTGTCCTTTTCGGAATCCCGGTCCGTTCAAGCTCCTGTTTTCTGAACAACATCACCATTGCTGATTTTGAAATCAAAATACCCGACTGATGACCGCCCGTTGCTCCCGTATCATTTGCAGAAAGAAATTTGCAAAATCCTTTTTCACTGTTAAGAACAGATTTTATCGCTTGTCCTGCATATCCTGTAATCACCTAAATCACCATCCCATGCAATTCTTTTTCATCTGCCGGATCCATCTCTTCTAATTTTCTTACTATCAGCTTTGCCACATTTTCCATCAACGGCACTACGACAGAATTTCCAAATTGTTTATATGCCTGCGTGTCGGATACCGGAATTTTGAAATCGTCCGGAAACCCCTGCAATCTCGCACATTCACGCGGTGTCAGACGTCTGGGATTTTTCCCGTCTTGTGCAATCAGTATTTCCGACCCATCTTTGTAATATCTTGCACTAATGGTTCTTGATATACCGTCCAATGGCGCAAGACCATATCCGAACCCATTTCCTGCCGCTTTATGCTTCGCAGCATAACTCTGAAGATACGTCCAAAGCTTATCTGACAATGTGTATTTTTCATCAACGTTTTCATCTAAAATGTCACGTATAACAGGTTTGGGATATTGTGGTGTCAAAGCAAAATCAAACTGTACCTTTTTTCCATACTTTTTACGATCAAATCCCACGATTAAAATACGTTCTCTATGCTGTGGTACATAATTCTGTCCATCCAAAACAGAATAAAATACGCTGTAATCCAGTTCTTCCAATGATTCCAGTATTATCTGAAAGGTTCTGCCTTTGTCATGGCTACATAAATTTTTTACATTCTCAAGCATAAAAGCCCTTGGACGTTTCTCTTTTAGAACCCGGCAAACGTCAAAAAAAAGTGTTCCTTGTGTTTTATCCTCAAAGCCAGTTGCCCTTCCAAGACTATTCTTTTTAGAAACTCCGGCAATAGAAAATGGCTGACAAGGAAATCCCGCGACCAGAATATCGTGATCTGGTATGGTTGAAGCTTCCACCTGAGTAATGTCCCCTTCCGGCTGCTCTCCAAAATTAGCAAAATATGTCTGCTGGCTGTATTTGTTCCATTCATTGGAATAAACACAATGACCTCCAGCCCGCTCAAATGCAATCCGCATTCCACCTATCCCCGCAAACAGATCAATAAATGTAAACTGACGTTCCTTTATTTTCCGCTGCCTTTTTTTCATATCTGTAACATAATACGCAACAGCTTCTCTCACGCAATCCTGCATTGTTTGCTCTGTCATCATAGAATAGGAATTCAGTTCGTTATATAATTCATCGTCAACTCTTAAATGTACCTGTTTCATCATGTCGCTCCCGGGAAATATTTTATACCTTATTTTTCCCTTATTATACTATCAGGCAATTCTGAAATCAAGCAAAATATCGCGAACATACATTCTTCGTTATAGGATTACAAGCAAAAACTGCCTCACAGCAAACACTATGCCCCCTTCCAATCTTTCCCCAGAAAATTTTCTCTATCCATTTCCTACACGTCGTTCCCTATTTCAAGCTGATATGTTAAAATACAGATATCCCTTTTATTCCTTGTAAAATCCGCTTATGCAACCGATTAGCCCTATGAAACCGCCCGGAGGGAGAATATCGCACTAAAATTGCATAAGTGAAAAAGTTTCCGCAACCCCAAAACCCAGCTTGTCGAAAGGAGTTTTAAAAATGAACGATCCTCAAAAGATTTTTACCATATTTGAAAAAACTGAAATCTCAGAACCGGCTTTATTCAGCCCGTCCGATACCACGAAAAAAATAGACCATTTTCCGGAAATATGTATATCCACGTTTTCAGAGAGTATCATCCAAAAATTCGCTTCACTTGATAATACCACAAAAATCGCGGAACTGCATACCGCAAACGGCGCCATACCAATTTATAAAATCCGTTATAAGGATACCGATATTGCGTTCTGTCTATCCATGGTAGGCGCACCAGCCTGTGTCGCCGAATTTGAGGAGATCATCGCCATGGGCGCTAAAAAGTTTGTTCTGTTCGGCTCATGCGGGGTGCTGGACGACGAGAAAGTAGCGGACAACATCATTATTCCCGTCTCCGCTGTTCGCGACGAGGGCACAAGCTACCACTATATCGCTCCGTCCCCGGAGATCGCAGCGGACACGCACGCCGTTCAGGTTTTAGAAAATGTTTTGGAAAACTGCGGCTATCTATACGTCAAGGGAAAAACATGGACTTCCGACGCCATTTATAGGGAAACGATGCCTATGATCCGGGAACGCAGGCAGGATGGCTGCATTGTCGTGGAGATGGAATGTGCCTCCATGCTGGCAGTTGCAAAATACCGGCACATTCCTTTTATCCAATTTTTGTACGGTGCAGACAACCTAAGTTCTGATATATGGGAGATCAGGGATTTGAGCCTATATGGTCTGAGCCATGCCGAAAAATATATGGTACTTGCCTTTGAATGTGGGCTTGCGCTATAAAACCACCCGCCAAAGTGAACCGTTATCCGCCGCATTCTTCAGGCGGATTGTAATATCATGAACGGAACCCAAAAGATATTCCGACAATTCCTGACTGTTGTCAAAATATGTCTCCAGAAACGTTTTGACAACAGTTTTTAAGGAATCGCCGATCGTGTTCAAATCAAGTTCTGTCAGTGATTTTTCTGCCAGAATATGTCCTGTCACAGACAGCAAAACCACCTCGCAAATATTGTCTATCATCTCTTTGTAATGCTCGTCATACTTTGCCAAGATCGTTCTTATATAATCCTCGGAAAACTTCCCCAAAAATTTCTGTTCCAGAGAAATGCACTTGAGAAATTCATATATTTTATCGACTCCCGTGTATACAGAAATATCCTTTAATACCGGATAGTCAAGTGTCAAAATCGTATTTTGTGGTTCAAATTGGATGTTGTACCATTTAAAAAATTCCGGCAATCCTTTCATAACCGTATCACGCAAACAGTCGTTTCCGTAATCAGAAAATTCCGGCAAAATCTTATGATATAGGTCCAGTGCTTTTTTCGTTTTTTCCTCCACGCATACTGCTCCGATCTCATACGCCCTCTGTGCCGGCAGCCGATTACCCGGCGCCAGACGATCACGTCTGGTTTGCTCCAGTTCCTGAATACAATACAAAACAGCCCCCATCAACTGTTCCGCCTTTTCATAGGTTATGGAAGTGCTTTCGTAAGCAGTATACTTTTCCGCTAATTTCCCCACAACCGGCACCAGTTCTTCCATCGTATATTCCACAACGTTACCTCCAGCAAAGTTCTTTTAATGTTTCGAGATACAATTCATGATCCCATCTTTTTACCTCATCAAATTTAGAATATGCCCCATATCCCTCCGAACCTTTATATCCATCGTACCCCGCCCGGATTGCCTGAGAAAAACTCGCCAGACACGTGCTTTCCAGATAATCCAAATCTCCAAAACAGATGCTCTCAAACTGTTCTTTCATAAAATGGAGAAGTTCATCATCGGTAATTTCATCCTGCATCTCATTCTTGTACAGATAAAATATCTCCTGCAAACGAATTATGGTGTTCACATAATTGGTCTGATCGATATAATCGGAATCACAAAATTCGTAGATAATTTTTGTCACAATCCCCTCCCCAAACTCAACTCGCTTTTGTTCCCGCAAAGAATTGCCGCGTTCTTCCAAAATCAATCTGGCATCCTCTTCCGTCAAGACAAGTCCATACCGCTCCGTCGTCCGGTTCGTCTGAATCACTTTTTGAAGCTGATTTTGTTGCTGTAATAAAACCATCCAGTCTTTACCCATAAGATCTTCCTCCCCACACTTGTATTTGGAGCACAATTATAGCATCACGCCAGTATCATTTACAGTCTTGTATTTTTCCATTTCGAGGTATTACAACAATTAAATAAACTACGTTTTCAAATCATTATTGTCTTGTACTCTTTTTTGTACTACAATAGAAGAAACACCAAAAGATTTTTAGGAAAAGACTCATGAAATATACGATACGGGCTATGCAAGAGCAGGAATACCCGCTGCTGGAAAATTTTTTATACGAAGCTATCTTTATCCCGGACGGTGTGGCAGCCCCACCCAAGAGCATTATTTTCCTGCCCGAATTGCAGACTTATATTCAAAATTTCGGATCATCAGAAAGTGACTTTGCGCTAGTTGCAGAGACGGAAAATCAAATCGCTGGCGCTGTCTGGGTTCGCATGATCCATGATTATGGACACATCAACGATATCACTCCTTCCCTCGCGATTTCTCTCTATAAAGAATACCGCGGACAAGGGATCGGGAGCGCCTTATTGAAAGAAATGCTGTCTTTGTTGAAAGCACATGGTTATCCGAGTGTTTCGCTTTCCGTTCAAAAAGCGAATTATGCGGCTCAAATGTATCTGAAATCAGGATTTGAGATTGCAGAAGAGAAGGGAGATGAGTGGATCATGGTATGTTATTTGTAGTTTTAGCGACATACTCTGCCACCCTCTTAGCAAAGCCCATAAAACCACTGCTTATAAAGATTTATCATCAAAAGTTCATTCACAATTTTTGCCTGAGCACCTTTGTTTTTCTTTGTATCTATGTTAAAATCCAGATACTCTATTTTAACGTTTCAATCAAAGGAAATCTTATGAACCGTACACTTACCTATACCATCCCGGAAGAATATGCCGGACTGCGTGTAGAGCAGTTTTTAAAACGCAAGGGGTATTCCCAGCAAAATATAACCGAGATCAAACGTATGCCAAAGAGCGTCATTTTAAACGGTTTGTATGTTTATATGCGGGATCCCATTGCCGCGGGAGACTGTCTGGAAATCCGCATCTGTGAAAATGATTCCTCCGAAAAAATCCCTCCGGTCAAACTGCCCCTGGATATCGTATATGAGGATGAGGACATCATTGTGATCAACAAACCCGCCGGTATGCCGATCCACCCATCCATGAAAAACTACACCAACTCCATGGCAAATGCGCTCGCCTGGTATTATATGGAGCAGGGAAAACCTTTTATCTTCCGCTGCAGCAACCGTCTGGACCGCGACACGTCCGGGCTTACGGTGGTTGCAAAGCATCTGGTCAGCGCGAGCATTCTCGCCTCTATGGTTTCCCGCAAGGAAGTTCACCGGGAATACCTCGCCATCGTATCCGGACACATCACGCCTGAATCCGGCACGATTGATGCTCCGCTCGCCAGAAAGCCCGGCGTCCTGATCGAACGGATGGTAGACTTCGAGAACGGCGAGCGCGCCGTCACCCACTATCACCTTGTAAAAAAATTAAAAAGGCACAGTCTCGTCTCCTTACAACTGGAAACGGGCCGAACCCATCAGATACGAATCCATATGAAATATCTTGGCTACCCACTGATCGGCGATTATCTCTACAATCCGGATATGGAGTTGATCAAACGGCAGGCGCTGCACTCACATAAGCTTAAGTTCCGGCACCCGATCACCGGGGAAGAGATGGCGTTCACTGCGGAAATGCCGGAGGATATGAGACGGGTGGAGGAGGTGGGATAACCGTTGCTCTCTCCAGAGATCACACCACCTTCACCGCTTCCTGCTCGAGCTTACACCCTTTTTCCAGCATAAACCGGATCGTGGCTCTGTAATCCTCTGTCAGCGCTCCGGTCTGCGATTCCTGTTCCAGTTCTTTTTCCAAGCGTTCCAGCCGGATCCGGTCGTGATTTGTCAGCGGTTTTGTGCAGTCTGCATACCGGCAAAGCGTCTCCGCGTCCATATATATGAAGTAAACGATATTTCTGTTTTTCTCTTTAAATGCTCCAGAATATAAAACAATTTTGTTTAGGGAATCAAGCTTTCCCATCTGTTTTATATTCCACCTTATACCAAATGGTCTTATGCCAAGATAAACAGCTTTGAATTATTTTGACTTATATTAAGAATCTAATGTGTAGTTCATATATCTCGTATATTCACTATTACTCTCAGAATATCTATATACTTCAAGAACATATGGTAAAGAAAATTCTTGCTTTTCCTCATATTCTCCTTTAAATTGCAAAACTTCCTTTTCAGATAAGTTCTTCTTTGCACGTTTTATTACAAAAGCACGATTATTAAAAGTATTACAATTAGTTTTGTCACCGCATTATCATTCTATCACAGTGTAAACACAAATAATCACAATATATATTTGCTTGATTAGATTAAAGCAAGGCCCCATCCACAGCCGTATCTATCTCCTTCAATAGCTCATTAATTACATTATCATGGTTTTTGCCTGGTATAAGTTGAACAAATTTAATCCCTTCACTACCCTTATCTACAACATCTTCAGATGAGTGAGAAGGATTTAATACCCACACTCTGTCCACCGGATTTACTTTTCTCACGACAAATTCCTGATCCAATCCTCTACAATATTTCGACTTATAATCATTTTTATAAGCTCTAATTTGTTCTTTACATTTAGGATCATTATAAGCCCACAATTTTTGAATATTTCTATATTTCACTTCAAAAATCAGGGAACACCAATAGATATTATCTTTATATAAATCAAATTTTATATCTGGTCTTGTGTGCCTAGTAGCCGCAAATACTGGTGCATTTTCTTTATTTGTACTTCTTATTGCTTCTGGTATTTTTGCGTCATAATATACTTTTATTTTTATATTTTCTTTGTGAAACTCTACCTTCGTGCCAGGTACCAAATCAGGGATAAGGATACTTTCATTTCTAAATTCGTCAAATATCCAGCCTTGAGCTTCAAATCCAATTTCATCAGAAATCAAAAATCTACACATTTTTATAAAACACCAAATTTCATACATCTTACTTGATAATTTCCATGAATAGGCATAATTCTCACTCCACTGGATACTCACATTATTCTGCTGCAACTCCTTGTACATTTTATAGAATGCATTATATCTTACATCAAAAATAAGCACATGCGGAACAATCAATGAATTAACAGCTTGTATTTGACTATACCACTCTTGACTTTTAATCAACTCAGAAATACTTAATATTGTTCTTGCGGTTTCTAAATACTTATCTAGTTCTGTTAGTACCTTTTCCTTAGCACGAATCACTGCTTTATTTGCATTTTCAATTTTTTTTAGTTCAGATAATTCTTTATTAACATACTCATAATATTTATATGTGGATTCTTCAAATATTCTTAATTCATTTTCATATTCCCCAATGATTTTTTTTAACCATCGATTTTCTGGCAAATCATAATTATAGATTCTTTTCGGAACAAGATATTCCTCCTCCCCTGTTCCTTTCATTAAATAGTCTTTAACAGTCACATTATCTATGTATGTTGCTCTATACAATGGCTCCAATCTATATTCTTTTTGAACCTTATATTGGGGTTTATCTTTTAAATCAATTAATGCAGCTAAAATATGATTAAAATGTTTTTTAATTACAAAAAATTTATAAAGTTCCTGACTGGGTATAACTTCATTTTTATTATTACCTAATGATATATTTTTTCTAATTATATCCGTAGATAATCCTTGCATTTCAATTTCTAATTCTTGTTGCATAATTTCCCATTCAGCACTATTAATATTTTTAGGCAATACTGTAAACCATTGATAATATATTATTCCATCATGATATATCTTTAGCTCATACTTACCAACACGCATTGCATAGTATTCTGACGAATATTCAAACAAGGGATAAAGCGCTTCATCTTTTTGAGGATTCAAATATAAATCTCCGGCATCATCTATTTCACATAATTCTGCCGGAAGCAAATCTATGCCATCAAAATATATACGATCTTCATCGGACAGAGATGTAAATTCCAACGATACATTTTCATACTCTCTAAATCGAATAGTAGTTAATTCGTTGGAGTCATAGTCCTTTTCAGATTCTGCCACATTTTTAACACTTATTTTAGAACTCCCAGTAATAAAACTGATAGTAATCCCTAAATCATAAAGTGTAACCATAATCATTTAACTCCTGCTTTTTAATTTCTAATGCCCTTCTACTTTTAAGGAAGTCTGAGACATCAGAATATTCATCAAACAATTTTCTCAAACTTTTATCGGATTCTGCATCAAAAATAGCCATTAATTGCTCTCTCTGTCCTCTAATTTTTGTCATAATCCGCTGAACAAACTGAATATCAAGTCCTTCTTTTCTTGAAATATTCTCGTCATTACTATTGATAGGCAAATTTGCCAAATATTTAGCTATCTGTTTTAAAATTCTAGGTCCTATCCCTAAATTTTTCCCGCATGAGTTGAGTACTTCATGCACATTCCATATAAACTCTCTTTCTCTATCAGAAAGCATATTATCTTTAGGCATTCTAATTAATTTCTGATATTCTTCATACGTCCACTCTTTAACAAAGCTTCCTTTTGTAGTGACTTCTCCAATTTTCCACTCTGTATAAGGTATGATGTCCAGCTTAATAACATTAGCTCGATCCAATACTTTATCAGAGAAATGAAATGTAGATTCATCAATATTCACCGTTCCAATAAATCTAATATTATTACCTATTTCAACAGTTGATCTATATTTATCTGAATTATACAATCTAGATTCGTATTCAGATGAATATAATCTTAAAACTCTTGATTTTTCAGGCATCTCCAAAATAGATAAAAACTGGCTAAAATAATGCTCCACTCTGGCTAAATTCATCTCATCAAAACAAATAATGTATAATTTCTTCTCATTACGTTCTTGGCAAGCTTCCATTAAAATATTAATAAAACCCGCATCACTTGGCCTATAAACCATATGCATCGAATCTACAAAACCAATCAAATCACTATCATCATTCCAATTAGGTCTAACCGGTATCATATGAAAACTATCATCAATTAACCCTAATGCTTTTGCATAACATTGCACCAATTGTGATTTTCCCGTTCCACTGAGTCCAGAGAGAATCACTAATGAGCTACTTTTAACAGCCGTATGAAAATTTATTAAATCTTTTTTTGTATAAAACAACCCATCTTTCTTAGCAACTGCTTCAAAATGCTCTATAAACTCCCACTCATCATCCTGTGATTCGTTAAAAAATAAGTCCTTGGCCTCTTCTTGATGACTCTCTATTTTTTCTTTTACCACAATCGCTTCCGTTTCATCTAGTTTTGCTATAATTTTTTTATGCACATAATCCCCCACATAAAGCAAAGAATTATTATTTTCAAATGATACAACGTCGTCATACCAGTCTTCTTCAAAAACAAAACTTTTTAACTCATTATAATCATAGCGTATTCCCCTAGTAACATCATAATCAAAACCAGTAAAATTTCCTATTATCCAGTACTCCAGAGTCTCTGTGTTATGGAAAATAAGATATGGTATATTATCTAATCCAGAAGTATTATATTTATTCAATTTAGAAACATACTCATCATTTTTCAAAGCATTTTCCAGTTGTTCAAAATTATCATATACTCGATCATTTGGACAAACCGGATGCTTACTCACAATCATTGGAATAGTTGTAAATCCTTTTCCAGGATAATAAGCTTCACTTAAATTAATCGCATCAATATTTTTTGCTACAAAATATCCCGCTTGATTTTCTTCATAATTGAACCGAAAAAAGTAATTTTTCAATTGTTTTACATAATCATCAATACGAACATCCTCATCATGAGCTTCATTATCAACAATGATCTCATTATCTAACCTATTACTATAGCAAACCACATATTGAGTGTTGGATGCTTGACCAGGCATTCTGGAAATAACCTTTAAATAGAATTGTAATGTATCCCATTTATTAACAATACAATTGCTTCTTCCCAAATTATTATTTCTTATCTCTTCTTCAGTCGCTAATACCCCTAACCAATCAATTGCTTCTGTTCTCATCTTCATCCTCCATTACATTAATAAATCTCAATAACTCTTGTGTTGATTCAAAAAAAATTGCCTTTTTACCTGCTAATTGCAATATCTTTCTAAGTTTGGAAATATGTATTCCTTTTTTATATACATATATTTGTTCGAAGACCTTTCTCTCCTCCTCAGTTTTTAAAATGAATTCCGTTTGAGTCATTTGAATAACATTCTGATTTTTAATTAATTCTTTATCATTGCAAATAATGACAACATTATAATTCTTTTCTTTTTGCTCACACACTTTTTCATTAGATTTTTGATTTTCAAAAGAACATTGAGAATTATTAATATTTTCAATTTGAGTTTTTAAGCTTTGAATTTCAAGCATCATTTTACTATTTTCTTGCTTTATTTTTTCGTTTTCATCAAAACTAATATTTAATTTCATTTCCAACTCATTTATCTTATCTTTTCGTTGTCTCGTTATTATTTTTAATTTTTCAATTTTTTCTTCATATAGCTTACACTTATTCTCAAGTTCAAATATTTCTCTTTCAACAACAAGAATATTTGTATCCTGATCAATCTCATTTAAATTTTCTTGCAATATATTTTCTAGCAGTTGTTGCAATATATTCTCGTATTTTCCGTCATGCAATGATGCTAAATATAAATACAATAATTGCTTATTGTTTTCACTTATTTTTTCTATTTTTTCTATTTTTTCTATTTTTTCATTTTCTATTATTTCTTTTATACAGTCTTCGTTAAGCAAACTATTTAGTTCTTCTCTAAGATTTTCAATAAATTGCCGTATAAATTTTTCCCATTCTTTTGATCTTATCAATTGAGGAATTATTAGCCTTCGGCTCATATGCGAAATTTTTTCATTTCTTATTCCATTTAGAGACACAGAAATCTTTTTCATCCCTTTCTCATAATAAGTATCATCTAGTTTTAATATTACTTTTCCTATATCACGATTGATATTCATAACCTCTCCTATTCCTAAATATGTTCAACATATTTATCTTATATTTTACTCCAAATATCGTTATATATCTACTACAAAATACAATCTTTAGCATTTTTTGTAGTCGTCTCAATTCTCACTTTATGTCTACTTTTCTTGATTTCATCTCTCCAAAGGCAGGCTTCCATATATACCTTTTCCGTATCAACCAGATCCGTGAAAAATTTAATAGCATGAAAAAATTCTCTTCATACATTCTAATCAGCAGTTTCTTGAACTCTTCTTTATTTTCTATTTCATTACGATTTACCAAAACTTTCAGATACTACTCATCATTCATAATTATAGTCCGCCTTTCCGCGAAAGGTACCAATGCATCATGAAACGCATTGGCTGACTTTCGCTTTTCTATTCTTGTTTCCTTCTGGTATTATTCTTTTATAAGACTGACACACTACAGAACACGCAGAGGTGAGTGGCGGAGCTGTATAACAGCGCCCCCGCATAATTATTTGTTGTCGGTCATCCGTTAAGGCATCAATGACTGGTGCATAACTGCAGCTCATAAACTTATCTCCTCCAAAGTCGACTCGATTTTGCCAGATGACCAATCACTGTCAGTTTTATTACTATAAATCTTCAGGAGTGAATAGGTTACAATAAACCGGATAGATTATTAAGGTCATCCGTAAACGTTAAACCATACGCCTGACGTTAAAATAAACGCACTTTTTTAGCGGCGTGGTTTTCTACATTCGTCTGGAAGTTTGTCTGACCAAGACATCAAATCATCCAACTTTCTAGAATCTATATTTCCTTGTTTGTCACGGAAATTCGGTAATTCTGTAAGTATGTATTTAAAGTAGTAATACGGACGAAAATTATTCAACTTAGCTGTTTCGGAAATGCTGTACACCAAAGCACTTGCCGCAGCACCATTAGCAGTATTGTGAAACATCCAATTCTTTTTTCCCAGACAGAAAGTACGTATGGATCTCTCAGATGCTGAATTATCAATTGGAACATCGCCATCTTCAAGAAATACTCTGAGATACTTTTCCTGATTGATAATAAATCGTAAGCCTTCTCCTATTTTAGATTTCGGTGGTACGGAACATAGTTCTATCTGTTCTTTTACCCACGCAAAGAATTCCTCAACAAGTGGCTTGATTAACTCTTGCCGCTTTTGAAGACGTTCTTGTGATGAAAGCATTTTTAATTCGGTATCGGCGATATAGAATTCACCGATTTTTTGTAATGCTTGGTAGGCAACGGATTAAGTAACCCTGAGTACCACTCTACGAAAGAAGAATCTGTTATCATTGACGCTATTGAAATTCAAAAAGTGTAAATTCAATATTCCTAAAAAAATTAGAGCCATTTTAGAGCCACAGGACATAAAACAACCCCGGAAATGCCTATTTTATCAGCATTTCCGGGGTTCTGTCCGTTATTCGAATTCAATCGTCCCTGGCGGTTTACTCGTCAAATCATACACAACACGGTTCACGCCCTTCACCTCATTGATGATCCTGCTCATCACCCGCTGGAGCACCTCAAACGGAATCTCCGCTGCCTCAGCGGTCATGAAATCGATCGTATTCACCGCGCGGAGTGCTACCGCATAGTCATAGGTTCTCTCGTCCCCCATAACACCAACCGATCTCATATTGGTAAGCGCCGCAAAATACTGTCCGATGCTCCAGTCCAGTCCCGCTTTCGCGATCTCCTCCCGGTAAATCGCATCGGCGTCCTGCACGATGCGCACCTTCTCGGCGCTGACCTCGCCGATGATACGGATGCCAAGCCCCGGTCCCGGGAATGGCTGGCGGAACACGAGCTTCTCAGGAATACCAAGCTCCAGCCCCGCCTTGCGCACCTCATCCTTGAAAAGGTCGCGCAGCGGTTCGATAATCTCCTTGAAGTCCACGCAGTCCGGCAGACCTCCCACATTGTGGTGAGACTTGATGACAGCGGATTCTCCACCAAGACCGCTCTCCACAACATCCGGGTAAATCGTTCCCTGCACAAGGAAATCCACCGCTCCGATTTTCTTTGCTTCCTCCTCGAACACACGGATAAACTCCTCGCCGATGATCTTGCGCTTCTGCTCCGGCTCCGTCACGCCCGCAAGCTTCCCATAGAAACGCTCCTGCGCATTCACGCGGATAAAATTCAGCTCATACGAGCCGTTCGGTCCAAAGACCTCCTCCACCTCGTCGCCCTCATTTTTGCGGAGCAGACCGTGATCCACAAAAACGCAAGTCAACTGGTCGCCGATCGCTTTTGCGAGCAGCACTGCCGCCACTGACGAATCCACGCCGCCGGAAAGCGCACAGAGTACCTTGCCGTCCCCGACCTTCGTACGGATTTCCTGGATCGAATTTTCCACGAAAGAGTCCATTCTCCACGTTCCGGCACAGCCACAGACACCGCGCACAAAATTGTGCAGCATCTTCGTGCCCTCCTGCGTGTGGAGCACCTCCGGGTGGAACTGGATCGCATACAGCTTCCTTTCCCCATTTTCAGCCGCGGCAACCGGGCAGTCTGCCGTGTGCGCCACCACACGAAATCCCGGCGCAGCCTTGGAAACATAATCAAAATGGCTCATCCAGCAGACCGTTGCATGATCGTCCGACTTATGGTCATCCCAGACTGCTCCGGCAACCGCCTCCGTCTTCATTCCAACCTCTGCAAACAGCGGAGACGTCCGATCCACAAAAACCTCCGTCTTGCCGTACTCGCGCACCGGAGCCTTCTCCACTTTTCCGCCCAGCACGTGCATCATAAGCTGCGCGCCATAGCACAGACCGAGAACCGGGATCCCAAGCTCAAACAATTCCTTTGTATAAGTCGGCGCTCCCTCCTCATAACAACTGTTCGGTCCCCCGGTCAAAATGATCCCCTTCGGGTTCATTTCCTTAATCTTCTCAATATTCGTCTTGTAGGAATATATTTCACAGTAAACATTACATTCTCTGACGCGCCTTGCAACCAACTGGTTGTACTGACCGCCAAAGTCAATGACGATTACCTTTTCCTGATTCATGAACCATTTTCCTCCTGCTCTTTGCTCAGACGGCATACCTGCATCCTCCCGCAGAAAACGCCGTCAATTTCTCTTATTATAAGCTACGCCCCGCGTGTTTACAAGGCTTTTTTCTTCTATATCGATTCGGATGTCAAAAAGGGAGCCTACAGATTGCGGCTGGTAAAATACACAAATGGTATTCTTTTTTGTTCAGGATTCCGAAGCCAAGAACTTCTAAAATGTTCTGCGTACTGGTAATGTGTACAAACGCAACCGCCCTCTATGCGCCATCCTGGGCGCAATTCGGGCTTTCGCCGGCATCCTTGCCGTCGAATTGCTGGAAATTGGCAGAACATTAAGAAGTTCTAGGCTTCTCCATATTCACAAACCAGAACACCATTTGTGTATTTTGCCAATCCCATTTTTGAAGCTTCCCTTTTGGCATCCTCATCTCTATTGGGAAATCCTCCCCAGACGTTTTGTGACCATCGCGCCCAGGACGCCGATCGCCACACCCGACGCGATTCCCGCGATCAGCAGCACCGGAAGATAGTAGATCAGGCTCTCCGTCTCAAGCACAACCATCGCCACCAGAATCTGACCGATATTGTGGAACACACCGCCAAGCACGCTGACACCCGTGATCGACAGGCGGTTTGTTTTTTTCGCGATCGCCATCGCCACATAGCTTAAGCAGCCGCCCGCCAGACTGTAAATCATCATCGCCAGATTGGCAAATGTAAAGCCGACCAGCACGATCCGTATCACGGACAAGAGAAATGCATCCCGCTCCCCCAGCGTATACAACGCCACGATGATCACCAGATTCGCCAGTCCAAGCTTTGCACCCGGCACGCCGATGTTGACCGGGATCAGAAATTCGATATAAGAAAATACAAACGCAAGGGCTGTGAGAAGCCCCAGATATGCAATTTTTCTCGTTTTCATAGTGACCGCCTTCTAGTTTGTCATAGAATCCACGCCGGATTCCTCTCCGTTTTCGATCTCCACAACCACCTTGTTGGGCAGACAGACGATCGTCTCGCTCTGCCTGCTGACCGCGCGGTGATTGACACAGATCCCATCCGGGCAGGAAGCCTCTGTGATGTCTGCCGCTCCATCCTTTACCACCAGAATGTTATAAGCCCCATCCGGCAGCTCGATCTTCTCCGTCACATCCACATCCAGAGGAAAACGCCCGTATTCGGCGCCGTCCACGGTGACGACCGCCACCGGCTCCTCTGTGCTCATGCCCTGATAAAATTTGATCCCGACATACGCCGCAACCGCAAGCACTAAAATCACCGCGATCAAAACGACGTCGCCCTTTCGCTTTTTCTTCTCTGTCTGATTCTCCTGCATATGAATCCCCTGCCTTTTGCTCTCTGTATTCCCACAGCGCTTTTCTGCCTTATTCCGCCACGTACGCCTCAAAATTTTCCGAGTACCGGATGCTTCCATCCTCCATGATCCACATCGCCTCCACGCCCTCCAGACCATTCACAAACGCAAGCCCCTCCTCATACGGCATATTGTAAACCGCCGTGGACAGCGCGTCTGCAACGCCCGAATCATCCGCAACGACGGAGACAGATGTAAAATAATCCGCCGGCATCTGCGTATCCGGATCAATGATGTGACAGTATACCTCCCCGTCTACGACATAGTATCTCTGGTAATTCCCACTCGTAACGACACTGGCATCCGCCACATCCACCTTCCTGACATAGGTTTCCTCGCTCTCAAAATCGGGATTCTGGATCCCAAGCCGCCAGTTCGTGCCGTCCAGCCGCTCTCCCACCGCGCAGACATTTCCGCCGACACTTAAGAGCATATGCTCCATTCCAATCTCTTTTGCATACTCTGCCACGCGCTGTACAGCATAACCCTTGCCGATACTTCCCACATCCAGAGACATTTCCGGATCGCTCAGATACACCGTGGAAGAGTCCTCGTCAATGATGATCTTTTCGATATCCGTATGCTCGGCGGCGGCGAGAAGCTCGTCCGCAGACGGCAGTTTGGCAGCCGCCGGATTCGCATTTCCAGCCTCTCTGTAATCGTGCCAGATCGAAAGCACACTTCCCATCGCAATATTTACCTGCCCATTTGTGCGTGCGTACATTTCCTTACTGAATTGTAACAGACGGATAATCTCCGGGTCAACCTCAACCGGGGCAATCCCCGCGTTGTCGTTGATCGTCTTTATATTGTTCATGCCCTCATACTCGTGATAAATATCGTAGAGTTCATGGTAATAGACCAGTTTTTCCTTGAGCAGCGAAACCTCCTCCATAAATGCCCCCTTGCTCGTCCCATATCCGATAATATCTGTTTTCGTATCAAACACATCCAAAAATGTCGCCGTATAGCGCTGCGGTGTTTCCGGTTTTCCATACCATACCACAAGCGCCCCAAGCAGTACGACTGCTGCCACAAAAATCCCTGTTTTCTTTCCTAGGCTCATACTCTTTTCCTATTTTATAGACAAGGGGAGCGCGCGTAAATGCACACTCCCCATCCTTTTTTCTGCCTGCTTATTTTGCATTTCCGGCAGCCTTTGTGATCACAGTATTGAAATCCGTAATATGGATCGTCACAGAAGCTGCAAGATCAGCGTCAGAAGGAACACCCTCTGTCACCGCAGTGCCGTTCACCTCGTCAACGGTCTTTCCGGTTGCATACTGCGCATATGCCGCCGCCTGCTCATTCCACTCCTTGCCGATGGCGGAAGCCTTGCTCATGCCGTAATTCGTGCCGAGCACATTCTTGGAATCCACGGCTACGGTAATGTCCGTTGTGATCTTTCCGGTCGTATCAAAGTTGATATTCGCCTGAACGCCATCGATCACGGCGCTCGTGATCACACCGTCCGCGTTTACGGTCAGTGCGGAAATCGTGGCAGAAGTCTGCGCAACGCCTTCCGCCTCTGCACTTGCATCTGCAGAATCTGCAAGCGTGGTCACAACGCCAATTCCCAGCTTGTCGCCGGCCTGCGCGCCCAGCACACTTGCATTTTCAACCGCCTGCGCAACTGCCGCCTGGAAATCACCAATATAGATCGTACAGCCTGCCGCAAGGTCTGCGTCTGCCGCCTTGCCTTCCGCTACCGCGATGCCCTTCACTTCGTCTGCCGTCTTTCCGATACAGTACTCTGCAAAAGCTGCCGCCTGCTCATTCCAGTCTTTTCCGATGGAAGAAGCCTTGTGCATCCCGTAGTTTGTGCCAAGCTCGTTCTTGGTCTGTACCTCTGCGGTGGTATCTGTTGTGATCTTTCCGTCGGTTCCAAAGTTTACAATGCTCTGTACGGAATCGATCGCACACTGTACGATCTTGCCTTCCGCATCCACGGTCACTGCGGCGATCATCACATCTGTCTGCGCAAGACCCTCTGCGTCTGCCGCCGCATCCGTAGAGCTTCCAACCTTCGTCACAACGGCAAGTCCCGTCTTTAACTCGCCTTCTGCCAGCACGACGTCTTCCTTTGATTCTTCTGCAACAGCGTTCTGCTTCTCGCTCTGCTCCTGCATAAATTCTTCCGCCGTCTTGTTGGTACAGCCTGCAAGTGCAGAAACCGTCAGTACCATTCCTAATATTAACGCAATTCTCTTTTTCATGAAATATTCACCTCTCATTTTTTATCCTATCAGTGATGATACGATCTGAAAATAACTATTTCTTCAGCCCATAATAGGCTTTATCCAGCAATTCCTTTAAAAGCACTTCCTTTGGCTCTGCAAAATGCAGATCATTTAACGCCGCCATCGCTTTCTCATAATATCTTTTTGCCGTCTGATGGGTAAAGCCGACGCCGTCGCTCTTTTTAACTGCATCAAGGAGCTCCTCCGTCGGAAGCTCTCCCGCCTCTGCCCTTTTTTTCAGTTCCGGGTTATGGTCAAACGTATGGATAACGGGGAGCGTGATCACTCCCTGCTCATAATCCGACTGCACATTTTTCCCGGCTGCCCTTGTGTCACATTCATAATCGATGCAGTCGTCGGTCAGTTGAAAAATAATTCCCGTATATCTGCCAAGCCGGCGGTACAGCCTCAGACGTTTCTCATCCCGCTCAGCGACCACGGCTCCCGCAAAGTAGGACGCCTCAAACAAGGCTGCCGTCTTTCCGTTTATAATGCTTAAGTAGCGGAACATCGACAGATGATAATTAAAATTATTCGCGCTCTGTCTGAGTTCCCCCATGCAGATCTGCTCCACATAATTCGATACGTTCAGGTTCTTATAGCTGTCCGTATCCTCCACCTTCGCAAATTCCTTAAGCGCTGCCGCCAGAAGGTAATCTCCACAGATCACGGCTGTGCGCTTTCCAAACTTCTTCTGGAGCGTCGCCACTCCCCTGCGCAAAGCCGCATCGTCCATAATGTCATCATGAACCAGCGTCGCCAGATGAAGAAGCTCGATCGCCGCCGCAAAAACGACCGCATCCCCATGCACACCCCCCTCCGCATCCATCGCGCACGCCAGCACTGCCTTCGCACGGATGAACTTTCCGTGCGTCAAGGTCAGATGTGACGTGTAGGTGCGAAGCAACAGCGGTGCCGATAACAGCACACGGTCTACTTCCTCTCTGGTTTGTTCCATCGCGGTTTCAAAATTCAAGGACAAATTAGTCATTGTAGAGATACCACCTCTTTACCCATTTTACATTTTTCCAGTGTTTCTTTAAGAATGGTCCAACATAGTAGTCAAATCCGATGGTCCGTCCGGCGCCGATGAGTACTGCGACACTTGCAAATACCATCCACATACCGTTTAAGTACAGTCCGGTTGTGCTCAGGAACATAAACTGAAGGATAATGGATACCGCTGCGGACGGGAATGTAAACAGACCGCTCATCAGTCCCAGACCGATCGCCAGCTCTAAGAGCACGATCACGATCTGCATAAACATCTGCATACCGTCGCTGGCGAGAACGATGTTGTCTACCGACCAGTTTACAAACGGGATGTCCAGCTTAAACGCGTAATCCGCCAGTGTAGAGCTTGCGAGTTCTTTTCCGCTGACAAAGATGGTCTCAAACAGTCCAAAATCCCAGTCTAAAAGAAGTGTTCCCGCGCTTGCCGCCGCGTCTGCCCCCGCCGAGGTTGCGCTTGCAACTGCATCTACGGACTGTGCCGGAGCAACGCCGAAGTAGCTTGCGATAATGGAATTATACCATGCGTTCGCCCCGCCAAAAAATTCATTCAGCATCGGTTTCTGGAACCAGCCCTCGACGATCTTCATCACAGCCTCAAACACCCACACAGCGCCAAGCCATACGCGCAGCGGTACGAGAAGGAAACTCGGCGTGCGGTTGGAGAAATGTCCACCCACAAAACTTCTGCGGTTGCGGATCGTAAAGATCTCATGTCTCAGATAGCTGCTCACCTTCGCCCAGCCCATCACCTGGATAAAGTAAATGATATTGATAAAGTGCTTTGCAAACATGGCAAAGAAGGAAGGCAGATTCATCTGGTGCTTCGCCATACCGCCTCTCGCCGTTCCCCATCGTCCGCCGACGCACACCATAATACCGTGGAATTTCGGATCGTACTCCTCCATCTCGCCTTTTTTCGTGATGGCTACCGCAATATTGTTCGCCGCCGTGCCTGCACTGTGCTCCGCATTCTCAACCATCTGCGGAACCGGACGCTCCTCACCCGGAGCCGTGTAGAACATATTGTCGCCGATCACGTATACGTTTTCATGGTCTACGCTTCTCAAATAGGAGTCAACTTCAATTCTTCCTCTTCCTGCGCTCTTTACCTCTTTTGCCGCATCGGTTGTGATCTCGGAGCTTTCGATGCCCGCCGTCCAGATAACAGTGCCCGCTGTGTACTGTTTGACTTCCTCTCCTTCTTTCATCTTGATGAAGTTCTCACCCACGCCGACCACGCTGGCATTCATCACGATCTCAACGCCCATCTTCTTAAGACGGCGCTCTACCTTGCCGGACAGCTTCTCCGGAAGAACCGGCACCGGACGTGACAGCCCGTCCACGTTCACAAGCTTTACATCCTCGCGCTTCACATGGAATCTCTCACAGAGAACCGGCACATACTCCGCAAGCTCTCCGATCATCTCGACGCCCGTAAAGCCTGCGCCAACCACATAGAAGGTCAGCAGCGCGCGTCTCTTCTCCTCATTCGGCTCGTCCGCCGCCACACGGAAACAGTCGTGGATACGGTCTCTTAACTTCACAGCGTCGTCATAAGACCACAGTGTGTAACTGTGTTCCTCTGCTCCCTCCACGCCGAAAAAGGTCGGCTTGGAGCCTGCTGCCAGAACGAGATAATCATAGGAATATTCCCCGTTCTCTCCGGTAATCCTGTTTTCCTCAAAATGGATCTTCGTTACGGTATCCAAAACGACATTGACCTTGCGTCCTGCAAAAATCTGGTCAAGGTTCATCTTGACACTCTCTTCTCCCACACGGCAGGCTGCAACCTCGTGCAGCTCTGTCAGCATCGTGTGGTACGGATGCTTGTCAATGATCGTGATCTGTGTCTCATTCGCTACTCCCTTCTTCCGGAGTTTTTTCTCAAGTTTTTTCGTCGCCAGTACGCCTGCGTAACCGGCGCCAATCACTACGATGTTGGTCATGATTTTTTTCCTTTCCCTCTTCAAAACTTCTTCTTAACCGTCTTCTTTTCTTGACTAACACGCAAGATACTATCATATTTTTTCGCGTATTCCAAGACTTTTTTCAAATTTTCGCGTGTTTTCTGTTACTTTCGCTTCATTTCGTCATTTTTACCAGACCACAACTGCCGCTAAAATGATTAAAATATTGCATTTTTACTGATAGGATGCTAAAATCCATTGGCGGATATTCCGCAACTACAAAATAATACACAAGGAGTTCTTATGATCAAGAAATTTTTTAAGTACGTAGAAATTATGACAAAAATCACAAGCGTCTTTGCGTTCCTGATGACGCTTGCCTTTTTATTTCACGAAGGACAGCCCATCAATGTCAAGCTGACGCTCATATTCTTTGGATCGATGTTTATTTTTGACCTGACGACCACCGCCATTAACAATTACATCGACAGCAAAGATTATCCGGAAATGCTCCCGCTCCCAAGGCGCGCTGCCCTGATCATCATCTTTGTGATGTTCGGGATCAGCACGGCGTTAGGTCTTTACCTTGCCTACTGTACCGACATCGTCGTACTTCTCGTCGGCGCTCTCTGCTTTTTGTGCGGTGTGTGCTACACCTATGGACCGCTGCCGATCTCAAGACTGCCGTTCGGCGAAGTGTGTTCAGGAGTTTTTCAGGGTATCCTCACGCCGTTTCTTCTTCTATATATAAATATGCCGGAGGGGACATTCCTCACTTACACACTCAGTTCTGCGGAAATCAGTCTCTCTCTGAAGGTATGGCCGCTTCTTACGCTGGTTCTGTTATGTATGATCCCGACCTGCCTGACCGCGAACATCATGCTCGCCAACAATATTTGTGATGTGGATGCCGATGTGAAGGTGAACCGCTTTACCCTTCCCTATTTTCTTGGATTAAAGCGCTCGCTGACACTGTATGCCGCACTCTACTATATCGCATACCTCACTCCCTGTATCATGGTAGTTCTGGGTATGCTGCACCCGGCTTGTCTGCTGTATCTTCTGACGTTCCCGATCGTGCAGAAGAACATCGATATTTTCCGGAAAGAGCAGAAAAAACCGGACACTTTCCTCACCGCGATAAAAAATTATATCGTTCTGATGAGCGCATACGTCATCGCTCTCCTCGTCGGCGGTATTTTTCTAAGATTTTAATCACTTTTTTCATATGATCCGGCAGAATGGTTACACTATTCCCATGAAAAAGCGTCGTTCTTTTCCGGATTTCAGACAACTCGGCTCACCGGAGCCGGATCATAAGACGGATCTCCTCTCACTGGAAATCTTTTTCTTCTTTCTCTGCGCCGGCAGCGGATTTCTGTGGGAGGTTTTCCTGATGTATGCACAGGGATGGGACTACGTGAACCGTGGATTTTTCTACGGTCCGTGGCTTCCGGTATACGGCGCCGGCGGCGTATTGTTCCATCTTCTGCTCGCGCGCAAAGCTGCCTCCTGCAGTTCTCCCTTTCTGCGCATCCCCGTCGTTTTTGTTTTGTCCGCACTGCTCGGAACGGGCGTCGAGCTTTTCACCGGATGGCTGCTCGATTCCCTCTGGCATCTGCGCTACTGGGATTATTCCGCTTATCCCTTTCATTTTCACGGATATATCTGTCTGTGGTCTGCAATCGGCTTCGGCTGTGCCGGTGTGCTCTGGATCTGCCTGATCGCGCCGTACGTGGCAAGATTCTGGTTCCGAATCTCTGCAAAATGGCGGCGCAGTCTGAATACAATTCTGCTCCTGCTCTTTGTACTCGACTGCGCCGCCGCTCTCATTTTCCCCAACACCGGGAAAGGCATTACCTCTTTCTCATGCCAAGATAACGCTCCATCTCCTCCCGGAGTACTGCAAACTGCTCCCGCGTTTTCGGATTCCGGCTCTCAAAATGGAGCAGACGGTTCAGATACCCCTGCTCCGCTGTGATGCGAAAGCTCTCCGGAAATACCAGTTCAAACACCAGTGAAATGTACCCGACCACATGGTCTGCCGCCGTGTGACGGATGCTCCAAAGTGCCGCGCTATGTGTAAAAAAGCTCTCCATAACCTCCCCCGACACTTCACAGCACCGAAGCTGGTCTGTCGTGACATCCAGGATCTCCTCCATCGGGACTTCCACATTTACCCTCAAAATGTCAATCTTGTCCGCGTCGCGCAGCACATTTGCCAGCCGCTCCGTCCTTGCGTCAAGATGCCCCGGAAGCCGATAGACATTGTGCAGACGGATCGCCGTCTCTATCCGTACATCTTCCTGCGCATCGGCAAGATAATCGCGGATTTTTCCATCCGAAAACAGGATATCCGCGCCAAGCGCCGCATGGTTCACCGACCTGGCATCCAGAAATGTCCCGTATCTGCGAAGCTGCTCAAAACGTCCTACATCATGCAGCATACCGAGCAGCCACGCCAGACTGACATCCTCCTCCGCCATTCCCTCCGCACGCGCAATCCGCTCACACAGCCCGGCAACCCGGTAGGTATGTGCAATTTTCAGCCGTATCTTCTCGTCCGACGAATCATAGGCATCCGTATAATTATGAAAGGTCTCTTTTACAAGCTCCCTGTTTATCTCCATGTTCCTTCTCCTTCTCCGTCACACCTAATGCTGGTGTAAATATTTCTCCTTGGTCGCGAGTCCGCCGCGGATGTGCCGCTCTGACTTATTCACATCAAGCACTTTTCTTGTCTCTGCTGCAAGCGACGGATTGACCTGTGTTAGACGTTCTGTTACGTCTTTATGTTTGGTTGTTACCCAATAGAACTGTTTTAGTTTTCTCATCATCATTGACTAACGCTTCCATGTTATCCTCGATAAGAATCGTTTCATCCAACCCCAAATCTCCGAATAACCTCAGATAGATATCCACATTTCCGTCCCTGTCCACTTCGATTTTCTGAATCAGTTTTTTCAACTGCACATTTGTCATTTCCCGAACATCTGCAATATTCTCCAACTGTTTAAAAGTATTATTTAAAACAGCCTCTAACTGCTCTCCCTTGGTCAACTGATAAGCCACGATTTTCAGTTCATTTTCCAATCGCTCGATTTCTTTTCTGGAACCACCAATTTTCTCATTTAACTCCTCACGGGTAATCAGATCATCGGTGTACATGTCCATATATTTCTCACGTGTTTTCTGTAACTTGGCAAGCTGACTGTTCAGTTCTTTTTCATATTCCAGATTTTCATCCTTGGCTTTGTAAACACGCTGGAACTCGTTTACCACGTAATTGATCACCTTTTTCTTCTGCTTCAATATATTGGCAAAATAATCCTGCAAGATCTGAATCAACTCGTCTTCATCAATGGTAATCGCATTCGGGCAACTGTCCGCACCTTTCCCATTATGTCCGGAGCACACCCAGCGGATATAGGTATTCTTATATGTCCGAACACTTCTGCGGAAAGACCACCCACACTCCTTGCACTTAATCAACGTAGAAAATAAATGTTTGTTGCTCTGACGTTCGTGCTTCATATTGAACGCCCCATGTCTAGAATGAAGAATTTCCTGCGCCTTCTCAAATGTCTCATCATCAATAATCCGCAGTTCCGGTTTTTCCGTAACCAACCACTCCGTCTCATCCTTCTCCATTCGCTGTCCGGTCAGGAAATCTGCAATCTCTTGTTTTCCATTGACAATCTTTCCGGTGTAAATCTCATTGGTCAGAATCCGGCAAGTTGCATTCTGACTCCACTTACAATTCCGCTTTGTCCGGATTCCCTGTTCATTCAACATATTGGAAATCTTGGAAGCGCCGTAGCCTTCCTCGGTGTACCATTTGTAAATCTGACGGATAACCTTCGCTTCTTTTTCATTGATAGCAAGATTAAAATAATCTCCGATTGTCTTATCGTATCCATACACAATGTTGGGAACTCGCCCCTTCTCCGCATTCATCTTCTTGCCAAATTTCACGCGCTTGGAGGTATTAGCACTCTCCTCCTGCGCCAATGCCCCAAAGATGGTAAGAACAAATTCACTATTCCCCATGCTTGTCATATTGGCGGTGAGGAATTGCGTTTCGATTCCTAGGGCTTTCAGCTTCCGGACATTCTGCAAAAGATCTACCGTATTTCTGGCAAAGCGGGAAATATCCTTCACCACAACCATGTCGAACATTCCCTTTTCCGCATCGGCCATCATACGGAGAAATTCCTTACGGTTCTTGATTTTTGTTCCGGAAATCCCCTCGTCCGCATATAATCTTACTAAGACATCTCCGGTACGCTTGGTGTATTCAAAGAAGAATTGCTTCTGCGCCTCCAGGCTGTTGAGCTGGTCAGCTTTATCGGTGGAAACTCGGCAATAGGCTGCTATGTTCATGGCAAAACCTCTCTGTTAAAATTAAATCATTCTGTTACAACTTTATTATACCAAAAAAAGTCTCTGGAATCAACCAGAGACCATCTCAACTATCAATCAAATTTAATAAAATCTAGCCTTTTTGCTGAATTAACAATAATTTCCTCGGCGATTGCACGAATCAACGGAATTTCTTTCGATAATTCTTTGTCATGCTTAAATGGTTCATATCGAAGTTTTTCGCCCTCTTTGCTATGAACAATTGCATTTCTAACAGAATATACCCTATTTCTTATAGTTGAATAAACAGCGTCTTGGCTATCACTAAAATTAATAATTCCTCCTTCTGATGCGAAGGGAACTTTTTCTTTTTTATAATATTCTATTGCTGTGGCATCAATTGCATTTATAGTATTTTTCAAGTTTTCTAAATCAAACACATATTTTTTCAGGCATAACAATAGACCTGTTTTTTCATCCCAAAGACCATCTTCTTTTTGTTCCTTCATTTTCTTCTTAATACGATTATAAAATGCTCTTATATCTTCTTTCCTGTATGGAGAAAATGATGGATGAGTAATATAATTTTCTATTTCTTTAAATGCATCTTGCTCTGCTATAGTTTGAAAGAAAAATTCTGCAACATGATAAAATGCCAAATATTGTGTAAATGGTATATCTGTAGATACACCTTGATAATAATATGTTATCAACTCATTATTATAAGACTTATATGGAAATAACTGTCCCTCTCTTCGGGCACTTCTTCGCCTTCTAATGTCACCTTTAAAATTAGTCACTGTAAACACAATGTCTTTGTTGTAAGCTATATTAAACAAATATGATTGCATCATTTTAGAAAACTCATGCTGAGAATGATCTATATGTGTCGTAATCTTAGCAGTTAATATGTGAACAGATTCTGCAAAATCATTAAATTTATGTATTTCTTTCATTCTAATGG
>JAPFDX010000006.1 GCA_026168605.1 Roseburia sp.
ATATATGGTGGGTATAGCGCAGTTGGTTAGCGCGCCAGATTGTGGCTCTGGAGGCCGAGGGTTCGAATCCCTCTATCCACCCTGGTTGCGATAGGTGCAACGAATCTTTGTTGGGCTATCGCCAAGCGGTAAGGCACTGGATTTTGATTCCAGCATTCGCAGGTTCGAATCCTGCTAGCCCAGCTTGTAAATATGGGGTATTAGCTCAGTCGGTAGAGCACTTGACTTTTAATCAAGTTGTCCGGGGTTCGAATCCCCGATGCCTCATTGGAATGAAGGAAATGTTCACAGTAGTGTGGCATTTCCTTTTTGTTTTGTGACATAGGAAATTGCTGCGCAATCATGCTCGGCGCGGCAAAAGGGATTGAGGTATGAAAGTGGGACGGGAACAAAAGCGGCGTGGGGTTGATTTTACAGAGGGAAATATTGTCGCGGGGCTGGTGCGGTTTTCCATTCCGCTGATGATCGGGAATCTGCTCCAGCAGTTTTATAATATTGCGGACACGCTGATCGTTGGGCGGTTTCTCGGGAGGGAAGCGCTGGCGGCGGTTGGCTCGGCATATACCATTATGGTCTTTTTGACGTCGGTAATTCTTGGGCTGTGCATGGGCAGCAGCGCGTTTTTGTCGATTCAGTACGGGAGGAAGGATAAGGAGGCGTTTGGCTGTGGCAATTTCATGGCGTTTTTTCTGATCGGCGGGTTTGCCATACTGCTGAATGTGGCGGTATATCTGGGAATGGATGCGATCCTTGTGCTGCTGCAGATTCCGTCGGACGTTTACGGGATGATGCGCTCGTATGTGACGGTGATCTACGGCGGCATGATGGCGACGTTTCTCTATAATTATTTTGCAAACAGTCTGCGCGCGGTGGGAAATTCCATGATCCCGCTGCTGTTTCTTGGGGTATCGGCAGTCCTGAACGTAGCGTTGGACGTCTTGTTTGTTGCAGTTTTTAATTTTGGGATTTCCGGTGCGGCGGCAGCGACGGTGATCGCGCAGTATGTGTCGGGGCTTGGCATCTGGATGTATGCGTGGAAAAAAGTGCCCCTCCTGCGGTTTGGGCGCGGGCAGAGACATTTCCGCAAGGATATTTTAAAGAGTATTCTGAGTCTGTCGCTGCTGACGTCCATGCAGCAGTCGATCATGAATTTTGGGATCCTGATGGTGCAGGGGCTGGTCAACAGCTTTGGCACGGCGGTGATGGCAGCGTTTGCGGCGGCGGTGAAGATTGACACGTTTGCCTACTCTCCGGTGCAGGATTTCGGAAACGCATTTTCTACGTTTGTGGCGCAGAATCACGGCGCCGGAAAGACGGAGCGCATCCGGGAAGGCGGGCGGAAGGCGGGGCTTGCCGCGCTTGTGTTCGGCATGGCAGTCAGCGCGCTGGTGGTAGTGTTTGCCGGAGAACTGATGCGGATTTTTACGACGGACGCGGAGATTATCGGGATAGGGATTTCTTATCTGCGCATCGAGGGAGCTTTTTACGGATTGATCGGATTGCTGTTTTGGTGCTATGGGTATTTCCGTGCCGTGGAGAAGCCCATGGTTTCTGTGATCCTGACGGTCATATCGCTGGGGAGCAGAGTGATCCTGGCATATGTGCTGTCGGGAATCGGGGCAGTCGGCTACCGGGGGATCTGGCTGAGTATTCCGATCGGCTGGGCGCTTGCGGATGCGGCGGGCCTGTATTTTTTGAAAAAGGGAAAGAAAGAGAGGTAGGGGTTCATGGAAGTGAGAAGGTTTTTGGAGGTATTGCACACAGCGGAGCGGTTAAAGGATACGACAAGGCACAGCTATACGTCGGGCGGCAGGCATGAGAGCGTGGCGGAGCACAGTTGGCGGCTCGCGCTGATGGCGTATTTTCTGAGGGATGAATTTCCGGAGGCGGACATGGATAAGGTGATCAGGATGTGCCTGATCCATGATCTGGGCGAGGCGTTTACGGGGGATATTCCAAGCTTTGACAAGACGAAAACGGATGAGACGAGAGAGGAAGATCTCCTGCAGCAGTGGGTGCGGACGCTGCCGGAGGGTTATGCCGGGGAGATGCTTGCGCTCTATGCGGAGATGGAGGCGCGCGAGACGGTCGAGGCAAAGCTTTATAAGGCGCTGGATAATCTGGAGGCGGTGATCCAGCACAATGAGGCGGATCTTGGGACGTGGATCCCTTTGGAGTACGAGCTGAATCTGACGTATGGGGAGGATAAGGCGGCGTTTTCGCCCTATCTGCGCAGGCTGCGGCAGGCGGTAAAGGAGGACACGATGAAAAAGCTTGGAAAGACAGAAGAATAAGACTTTGGGGGAATGGGTATGTGGTTTGTATTTGCACTGCTGTCTGCCGTGTTTGCGGCGCTCACTTCGATCCTTGCAAAGATTGGGATTGACGGCGTCAATTCCAATCTGGCGACGGCGATCCGCACCGTGGTTGTGGTCGCGATGGCGTGGGGGATGGTGTTCCTGACGCACGCGCAGACCGGGATTTCTGCGATCAGCAGAAAAAGCTGGCTGTTTCTGATCCTGTCAGGGATGGCGACGGGGGCGTCGTGGCTCTGCTATTACCGCGCCCTGCAGCTCGGCGAGGCGTCAAAGGTTGTTCCCGTCGATAAGCTGAGTGTCGTGCTCACAATGGTGCTGGCGTTTGTGTTCCTGCATGAGGAGTTTACGGTGAGATCGGTGGTTGGGTGTGTGCTGATCGGGGCGGGGACGCTGTTGATGGTGATTTAGATGTGATATGTTTGTCAAAATAGTACTAGCATAAAACGTATATTTGTGGTATATTTCTTATAGAATATGACTGTAATGTCATTACAAGCTGGTCTGGGCGAGAGCTCTTTGGACCACCGCAGGCGGGAAGAACTTCCCGCCATTTTTCTAATATAGGGATGGAGAATTGCTTGAGGGAATTAAGTATATTTATTGATGAATCGGGAGATTTTGGGGAAGTAAAAGAGCGCCCTGCATATTATCTTGTGACGCTTGTTTTCCATGACCAGAAAAATGATATATCCGGTGAGGTAAGCCGGCTGGAACGAGGCGTTCATGAGGCGGGATTTGATATAGAGTATATACATACCGGACCTGTTATAAGACGTGAGGATATATTTGCGGCACTTACGATCGGTGAAAGACGCAAATTATTGTATAAGATGCTGAATTTTATGAATGCTTGTCCGATTACCTATGAATGTGCAGTTGTAAATAGGAAGGAAGCTATTGGGAAAATTGAATTGTCGGGGAAATTGGGAAGGGAGATATCTGGAATTATTAAAAAGCATGAAGATTTTTTTAGGGAGTACGAAAAAATAATTGTCTATTATGACAATGGGCAGGCTGAACTGAGTGCAGTATTAAATACGGTGTTTTCCATTCACTTTTCCAATGTGGAGTTCCGAAAGGCGCAACCACAACGATACAGACTTTTGCAGATAGCTGATTTTATCTGCTCCATGGAATTGATGAAAATTAAGAGGATAGAGAAGCGGTTGAGCAAATCAGAAGAAAAATTTTTTTATAAACCGCAGGAATTGAAAAAGACTTTTATCAGAGCGGTGGAGAAAAAACACTTGTAAAAACCACTTGCATCCCGCGCCATATATGCTATACTAAGGAGGTTACAGAGCGCGGGAGCAGGTCTCTCCCTCACAATCACATAAGTTTCGCAGAGTAGATTCATGTGCGTTAAGTGCCGGCTGAACAGGGAGTTGTCAGCCAGACGAAAAGATTTTCTTGCGGTACATGAGTCGCATCCCGCTGCATCAGAAGATAGGAATATTATCTCCCGTTGTAGTAAGAGG
>JAPFDX010000005.1 GCA_026168605.1 Roseburia sp.
CGGTACCTCTGCCGACAAAGAAAGAGGTTGTTACGATCTTAAGAGCTACTCACAAGTACAAGGACTCCCGCGAGCAGTTTGAGCAGAGAACTCATAAGAGACTTATCGATATTGTAACACCGCCCCAGAAGACGGTTGATGCATTATCCCGTTTAGAAATTCCGGCAGGTGTTTATATCGACATCAAAATGAATAATAAATAAGAGTCTTCATTTCCCTGAAAAACAAACAGGTTTTTCAGAAAAGCTTAATTAGTGAATATCCTGAAGGGTTTTATATAGAAGTAAAGAATGTTCGGCAGAAGCCTCCATTCTTGGAAGGGTGTAAAAGCATCTTTCTATGTGGTTTGTTCCACATCCACTTATATGGACTTTCTAGGATGAACGGTTCCGCTGCCCCACAAGAATGGGCATGAAGCGTTCCGCTGTAGAGAAAACAGGAGGTAAAAGTATGAAGAAAGCTATTTTAGCAACAAAAGTCGGAATGACTCAGATCTTCGATGCAGACGGTGTGTTAGTACCGGTAACTGTATTGGAGGCAGGTCCGTGTTTCGTGACACAGATTAAGACTGTGGACAACGACGGATACAGTGCAGTGCAGGTTGCATTCGTTGACAAGAAGGAAAGAGTTGTCAACAAGGATGCGAACGGCAAGAAGACGATCGCCCGCAGACATGGCGTGAACAAAGCTGAGATGGGACATTTTGCAAAGGCTGGTGTTTCCGGAAAGAGATTTGTACGCGAGTTCAAGTTTGAGAACGCAGACGAGTACAACTTAGGCGATGTGATCAAGGCTGATATTTTTGCAGAGGGCGACAAGATTGACGCAAGTGCAATCTCCAAAGGTAAAGGTTTCCAGGGCGCGATCAAGAGATTAGGACAGCACAGAGGTCCTATGGCTCACGGTTCCAAGTTCCATCGTCATCAGGGTTCCAACGGTGCCTGCTCTTCACCGAGCCGCGTATTCAAGGGCAAGGGAATGCCTGGACATATGGGAAGCGTTAAGGTTACAACCCAGAATCTTGAGGTGGTAAGAGTTGACGCAGAGAACAACCTGCTTTTAGTAAAAGGCTCTGTACCGGGTCCGAAGAAGTGCCTGGTAACGATCAGAGAGACTGTAAAAGCCGGTAAATAGTGCTTAGAATAGGAAAGGAGGAACTTAACAATGGCTAACGTAGCTGTTTATAATATGGAAGGCAAAGAAGTTGGCAGCCTGGAGTTGAACGATGCAGTGTTCGGTGTGGAAGTAAACGAGCATCTGGTACACATGGCTGTGCTTCAGCAGTTGGCAAACAACCGTCAGGGAACACAGAAAGCTAAGACTCGTTCCGAAGTAAGCGGTGGTGGTAGAAAACCGTGGAGACAGAAGGGAACCGGACACGCAAGACAGGGTTCCACAAGATCTCCGCAGTGGACACATGGTGGCGTGGTATTTGCTCCGACACCGAGAGATTACTCTTTCAAGCTCAACAAGAAAGAGAAGAGGGCTGCTCTTAAGTCTGCTCTGACATCCAGAGTGGCAGAAAACAAGTTCATTGTTTTGGATGAGCTGAAGCTTGACGAGATCAAGACAAAGAAGTTCGTAGAGGTTTTAAACAACTTAAAGCTTGAGAAAGCGCTTGTTGTATTAAACAGCATGGACACCAATGTGATCATGTCTGCAAGCAACCTTCCGACTGTGAAGACTGCACAGACAAACGAACTGAATGTGTTTGATGTATTAAAATATGATACAGTTGTCGTGACAAAGGACGCTGTGAAGACGATCGAGGAGGTGTATGCATAATGGCAAACGTACAGTATTATGATGTAATCCTCAAACCGGTAGTGACAGAGAAGAGCATGGCTGCAATGGCTGAGAAGAAATACACTTTTCTGGTTCATCCGGAAGCAAACAAGACCATGATCAAAGAAGCAGTTGAAAAAATGTTCGAGGGAACAAAGGTTGCAAGCGTCAACACCATGAACATGGATGGGAAGAAAAAGAGACGCGGCATGGTAGTTGGAAAGACTGCTAAGACAAAGAAGGCTATCGTTACACTGACAGAGGACAGCAAGGACATTGAGATTTTTGCAGGTCTCTAAAATAAAAAGATAGCAGACTAGGCGCAGCGATGCGCGATAACAAACATCGAAAGGAGAACAACAATGGGAATTAAGACATATAACCCATATACACCTTCCAGAAGAAATATGACTGGCTCTGATTTCTCCGAGATTACGAAGAAGACTCCGGAGAAGTCCCTTACGACTTCTTTAAAGAAGAACGCCGGCCGTAACAATCAGGGGAAGATCACAGTAAGACACCACGGTGGCGGAAACAGAAGAAAATACAGAATCATCGACTTCAAGAGAAATAAGAAGGACGGTATCCCGGCAAAGGTGATCGGTATCGAGTACGATCCGAACAGAACAGCCAACATCGCACTGATCTGCTATGTAGACGGCGAGAAGTCATACATCCTTGCTCCGGCTGGTCTGACAGACGGCATGACTGTTATGAGCGGCGCACAGGCAGAGGTTCGTGTTGGAAACTGCCTGCCGCTTGAGAACATTCCGGTTGGTACGCAGGTACACAACATTGAGCTTTATGCAGGAAAGGGTGGACAGCTTGTCCGTTCCGCAGGTATGTCTGCACAGCTTATGGCAAAGGAAGGCAAGTATGCAACACTTCGTCTTCCGTCCGGTGAGATGCGTATGGTTCCGTTGAACTGCCGCGCGACCATCGGTGTTGTAGGAAACGGTGATCACAGCCTGATCAACATCGGTAAGGCAGGACGTAAGCGTCACATGGGTATCCGCCCGACAGTTCGCGGTTCTGTCATGAACCCGAATGACCATCCACATGGTGGTGGTGAGGGACGTGCACCGATCGGACGTCCGGGTCCATGTACACCGTGGGGCAAGCCTGCTCTTGGTCTTAAGACAAGAAAGAAGAACAAGGCTTCCAATAAGCTGATCGTAAGAAGACGTGATGGAAAAGCATTAAAATAATTTGCTTTGCAAATCGTTTTAATGCTCGGAAGAATTGTCTGCGACAATTCTTCCCGCTGGCGGAGATTTCCGCCGGGCGGTCACACATAAAAGAGCGATCCGGAAAACAGAATCAGGCTCTGGTTACTTCCTTTGAAAAAGGAAAAGGATTAGGGCTTGATTCTTTCGGAAAACTCTGTTATAATAGCAAAGATGTTTCGGGTTCTATGAAACACGCGGTTGCGTGTGAAGGACTGATAATATTAGGAGGTAAATTATGGCTCGTTCATTAAAAAAAGGACCATTCGCAGATGCAAGCTTACTGAAAAAAGTAAACGCTATGAACGCATCCGGTGATAAATCTGTTATTAAGACATGGTCACGTCGCTCTACAATCTTCCCACAGTTTGTTGGTCATACCATCGCTGTTCATGACGGAAGAAAGCACGTGCCGGTATACGTGACAGAGGATATGGTTGGACACAAGCTCGGTGAGTTCGTTGCGACAAGAACTTACAGAGGACATGGAAAAGACGAAAAGAAATCAGGCGTTAGATAAGATATTTTGAAAGGAGGTTTCATCCATGGCTAAGGGACATAGAAGTCAGATTAAGAGAGAGAGAAATGAAGTAAAAGATACCAGACCTTCCGCTAAGTTATCTTATGCAAGAGTGTCTGTTCAGAAAGCTTGTTTCGTATTAGATGCAATCCGTGGAAAGGACGTTGAGACGGCGCTTGCCATCGTGACATACAATCCGCGTTACGCTTCAAGCCTTGTAAAGAAGCTGCTGGAGTCAGCGATCGCAAATGCTGAGAACAACAACGGAATGAAGAGAGAGAACCTTTACGTTGCAGAGTGCTATGCAAACAAGGGACCGACAATGAAGAGAATCAAACCGAGAGCACAGGGAAGGGCTTACAGAATCGAGAAGAGAATGAGCCACATTACAATCGTGCTGGATGAGAAATAATAAGGAGGTCAAATATGGGACAGAAAGTTAATCCACATGGCTTAAGAGTCGGCATTATCAAAGACTGGGACTCTAAATGGTATGCGGAAGCAGATTTTGCAGATTTCTTGGTGGAAGACTACAATATCAGAACATATCTTAAGAAGAAGTTGTATGCAGCAGGTGTTTCCAAGATCGAGATCGAGAGAGCATCTGACCGTGTGAAGGTTATCATCTACACTGCAAAGCCGGGCGTAGTGATCGGCAAGGGCGGCGCTGAGATCGAGAAGCTTAAGGGCGAAGTTCAGAAACTTACAGACAAGAAGCTGGTTGTAGATATCAAAGAAGTAAAGAGACCGGACCGTGATGCACAGTTAGTGGCTGAGAACATTGCGCTTCAGTTAGAGAACCGTGTGTCCTTCCGTAGAGCGATGAAGTCATGCATGGGCAGAACCATGAAGGCTGGCGCAAAGGGAATCAAGACTTCCTGCTCTGGACGTCTTGGCGGTGCTGATATGGCTCGCACAGAGTTTTATAGCGAGGGTACGATCCCGCTTCAGACATTGAGAGCAGACATCGACTATGGATTTGCTGAGGCAGATACCACTTACGGTAAGGTTGGTGTTAAGGTTTGGATCTACAAAGGCGAGGTACTTCCAGTGAAAGGAAATAAGGAAGGGGGAGCTAACTAATGTTAATGCCAAAGAGAGTAAAACATAGAAAGCAGTTCCGTGGTTCCATGACAGGAAAGGCAACCAGAGGAAACACAATCAGCAATGGTGAATATGGTATTGTGGCTATGGAGCCATGCTGGATTCGTTCCAACCAGATCGAGGCAGCCCGTATCGCCATGACACGTTACGTAAAGCGTGGCGGTAAGATCTGGATCAAGATTTTCCCGGATAAGCCGGTAACAGCAAAGCCTGCCGAGACACGTATGGGTTCCGGTAAGGGTTCTCTGGAGTACTGGGTAGCAGTTGTAAAACCGGGTCGTGTATTATTTGAAATCTCCGGAGTTCCGGAAGACGTTGCGAGAGAAGCGTTACGTCTTGCTACACATAAATTACCTTGTAAATGTAAAGTAGTTTCACGTGCAGATTTAGAAGGCGGTGTATCAAATGAAAACTAGTAAATATTTAGAAGAATTAAAGGGAAAGACTGTTGCAGATCTGAATGCGCAGCTCGTAGAAGCCAAAAAAGAACTTTTCAATCTGAGATTCCAGAACGCAACGAATCAGTTAGATAATACAAGCAGAATCAAGGAAGTCAGAAAGAACATTGCCAGAATTCAGACTATCATCACTGAGAAAGAAAAAGTTGCGCAGTAGACTCTAGAAAGGAGAATGGATCGTGGAAAGAAATCTTAGAAAAACACGTGTTGGTGTTGTTGTTAGCGACAAGATGGATAAGACAATCGTTGTTGCAATTCAGGATAACGTAAGACATCCGCTTTACAACAAGATCGTTAAGAAAACTTATAAATTAAAAGCTCATGACGAGAACAATGAGTGCCGCATCGGCGACAAAGTCAGAGTAATGGAGACAAGACCTTTATCCAAAGACAAGAGATGGAGACTTGTAGAAATCATGGAGAGAGCAAAATAGTTAAAGGAGGCTACAAGCATGGTACAGCAGGAAAGTAGACTTAGAGTAGCCGATAACACAGGGGCAAAGGAATTGCTCGTGATCCGTGTTATGGGTGGTTCTACTAGAAGATATGCGAATATTGGTGACGTTATTGTTGCTACGGTCAAAGATGCAACACCAGGCGGTGTTGTGAAAAAAGGTGACGTTGTAAAAGCTGTTGTTGTTCGTTCCGTAAAGGGAGCACGTCGTAAAGACGGTTCTTACATCAGATTTGACGAGAACGCAGCGGTTATTATAAAGGATGACAAGACACCGAGAGGAACCCGTATTTTTGGACCAGTAGCAAGAGAGCTTCGTGAGAAACAGTTTATGAAGATTGTTTCCTTAGCTCCGGAAGTATTGTAGGAGGACTAAGATATGGCAACCATGAAAATTAAAACAGGTGATATGGTAAAGGTTATCGCCGGCAAAGATGTCAACAGCGAGGGTAAGGTGATCGCTGTCAATAAGAAGAATCATACAGTCCTTGTAGAAGGTGTCAACATGGTGACAAAGCACACAAAGCCAAGCATGGCGAACCAGCAGGGCGGCATCGTTCATCAGGAAGGACCTATCGATATTTCAAACGTAATGTATCTTCACAAGGGAAAACCTACCCGCGTAGGCTTCAAGATGGATGGAGATAAGAAAGTACGTTTCGCAAAGACAACAGGCGAAGTGATCGACTAATTTAGAGAGGAGGCCAATCAGTTGAGCAGACTTAAAGAACAGTATAAGAATGAGATCGTAGACGCTATGATCAAAAAGTTCGGATATAAAAATATTATGGAAGTGCCAAAGCTTGACAAGATCGTCGTAAACATGGGCGTTGGCGAGGCCAAGGAAAATGCAAAATTATTGGAAGCTGCCATCAAGGACATGGAGACAATCACAGGTCAGAAGGCAGTTGCAACCAAGGCAAAGAATTCTGTTGCTAACTTCAAAATCAGAGAAGGTATGGCAATCGGATGTAAGACAACTTTACGCGGCGAGAAGATGTACGAGTTTTTGGATCGTCTGGTAAACCTCGCACTGCCTCGTGTACGTGACTTCAGAGGTGTAAATCCTAACGCATTCGACGGACGCGGTAACTATGCCCTTGGTATCAAAGAGCAGTTAATCTTCCCGGAGATCGAGTACGATAAGGTTGACAAGGTACGCGGTATGGATATTATCTTCGTTACCACTGCCAAGACAGACGAGGAAGCACGTGAGTTATTGACACTGTTCAATATGCCATTTGCAAAATAAGTAGGAGGGAATTTTAATGGCTAAGACAAGTATGAAAATAAAACAGCAGCGCAAACCAAAGTTCTCTACCAGAGCTTATACACGTTGCAAAATTTGTGGTCGTCCACATTCTGTTTTAAGAAAATACGGAATCTGCAGAGTATGTTTCCGTGAGTTGGCATACAAGGGTCAGATACCGGGTGTTAAGAAGGCAAGCTGGTAAGAGACCGGACTGCGCATGAACGCAGAACTTAAAAAGGAGGAAATATACATGTTGACAACAAGTGATCCAATTGCAGATATGCTTACAAGAATCCGTAACGCAAATACTGCGAAACATGATACAGTTGACGTTCCGGCATCTAAAATGAAAATTGCGATTGCAGATATTCTTGTAGATGAGGGATATATCACAAAATATGATATCGTTGAAGACGGTAACTTCAAGACCATCCGCATCACCTTAAAATATGGTGCAGATAAGAACGAGAAGATCATCACAGGACTCAAGAGAATTTCCAAGCCGGGACTTCGTGTTTATGCCGGCAAGGATGAGCTTCCGAGAGTACTTGGCGGATTAGGTATCGCAATTCTTTCCACAAACCAGGGGATCATCACCGACAGAGAGGCAAGAAAGCTTCAGGTTGGCGGGGAAGTATTAGCTTTCGTTTGGTAAAAAATAATCACATATATAATTAGGAGGTACGGGCATGTCACGTATAGGAAGAATGCCAATCGCAGTTCCGGCTGGCGTTACAGTTGAGATTGCAGAAAATAATCATGTGACTGTAAAAGGTCCTAAGGGAACTCTTGAGAGAACCCTTCCATCTGAGATGGAGATCAAATTAGAGGGCGACGAGATCATCGTTACAAGACCGAATGATTTGAAGAAAATGAAATCCTTACATGGATTGACCAGAACACTGATCAACAACATGGTTGTGGGTGTAACCCAGGGATATGAGAAAGTGCTTGAGGTAAACGGCGTTGGTTACAGAGCATCCAAGTCCGGCAAGGTGCTGACTCTGAACTTAGGATATTCCCATCCGGTTGAGATGAACGATCCGGAAGGAATCGAGTCCAAGGTTGACGGAAACAAAATTGTTGTATCAGGTATCGATAAAGAGAAGGTTGGCCAGTACGCAGCTGAAATCAGAGATAAGAGAAGACCTGAACCTTACAAAGGAAAAGGTATCAAATATGCTGATGAGGTTATTAGACGTAAGGTTGGTAAGACTGGTAAGAAATAATTAAAGGAGTGACGAAAAATGGTTAGTAAGAAATCAAGAACAGCAGTTCGCGAAAATAAGCATAGAAGAATGCGTCATCATCTTGCAGGCACTGCAGTGAGACCACGTTTGGCTGTGTTCAGAAGTAATAATCATATGTACGCTCAGATTATTGACGATACAGTTGGAAATACACTTGTTTCTGCATCTACTCTTGAGAAAGAGGTTAAGGATGCAGTAGAGAAGACTAATAACGTCGAAGCAGCAGCACATCTTGGTACTGTCATTGCAAAGAAGGCATTAGACAAGGGTATTACAACAGTTGTCTTTGATCGCGGCGGATTCATATATCAGGGAAAAGTTAAGGCATTAGCCGAAGCAGCAAGAGAAGCTGGATTAGAGTTCTAAAAGGAGGAAACGAAAACATGAGACGTGAAATCATTGATGCTAGCCAGTTAGAGTTAAATGAAAAAGTAGTGTCAATCAAACGTGTAACAAAAGTTGTTAAAGGTGGACGTAACTTCCGTTTTACAGCTTTAGTTGTTGTCGGCGACGGCAAAGGCCATGTTGGTGCTGGACTTGGCAAAGCATCTGAGATTCCTGAGGCAATTCGCAAGGGAAAAGAGGACGCGATGAAGAAACTCATCACAGTTAAGATGGATGATGTTGACAGTATCACACATGATGTTACAGGAAAGCATACAGGTGCTTCTGTATTATTAAAGAAATCCCCGGAAGGTACCGGTGTTATCGCCGGAGGTCCTGCGCGTAACGTTTGCGAGCTTGCAGGTATCCGCAACATCCGTACCAAATCTTTGGGTTCCAATAATAAGCAGAACGTTGTTCTTGCAACAATCAATGCGTTAAGTCAGTTAAAGTCCCCGGAAGAAGTGGCGAAGCTTCGCGGTAAATCCGTAGAAGAGATCGTAGGTTAAGGAGGAATTTAAGATGGCAGAGAAGAAACTGAAAGTTACACTTATAAAATCAACGATCGGTGCAGTTCCGAAGAACAAAAAGACCATCGAGGCTCTCGGCTTAAACAAGCTTTACAAGACTGTTGAGCTTCCGGACAACGCGGCTACCGCAGGCGCGCTCCGCAAGGTTGCACCATATGTAAAAGTAGAAGAAGCATAAAATAACAAGATAAGGAGGTGTCAGGAATGGACTTATCAAATTTACACGCAGCAGAAGGTTCTGTACAGAGTGATAATTTTAGAAGAGGACGTGGACACGGATCAGGAAATGGTAAGACTGCTGGTAAGGGCCATAAGGGACAGAAGGCTCGTTCCGGAGCTCCGAGACCGGGCTTTGAAGGTGGCCAGATGCCATTATACAGAAGATTGCCGAAGAGAGGTTTCAAGTGCAGAAACTCTAAGACAATCGTTGGTATTAACCTTTCTGCTCTTGAGGTATTCGAGAACGACGCAGTTGTTTCTGTTGAGACATTGATGGAGGCAGGTATCGTTAAGAATCCGAAGGACGGAGTTAAGATCCTTGGTAATGGCGAACTTACTAAGAAACTCACGGTTCAGGCAAATGCATTCAGCGCAAGCGCGAAAGAGAAAATCGAGGCTCTTGGTGGAAAAGCAGAGGTGATCTAATGCTAGAGACACTCCGTAATGCATTTAAGATTAAAGATATTCGTGACAGAATTATTTTTACATTTTTAATGTTAATCGTCATCCGAATCGGAAGTCAGCTTCCGATTCCGGGTGTAAATACTGAAGTATTTGCAAGCTGGTTTGCAAGTCAGACCGCGGATGGAATGGGTTTCTTTGATGCCATCACGGGTGGTTCGTTCAACAATATGGCGATTTTCGCACTGAATATTACGCCGTACATCACATCGTCCATCATCATGCAGCTTCTTACCATTGCGATTCCAAAGCTGGAGGATATGCAGCGCGACGGTGAGGATGGTCGTAAAAAGATTGCAAAAATCACCAGATACTTAACGGTAGGTCTGGCTCTTGTTGAGTCAACAGCCATGACGATCGGATTTAAGAGAGGCGGTTACCTGGAGTTTGATGCAGGCTTCAACGGCGTGCTCGACATCATCATGGTGATCTTCACACTGACAGCAGGTTCTGCGGTATTGATGTGGATCGGAGAGCGTATTACGGAAAGAGGCGTTGGAAACGGTATTTCTATCGTGCTTACGATCAATATTATCTCCCGTATTCCGAGTGATATCAGCACACTGTACCAGCAGTTTATTGCAGGCAAGGATATTCCAAAGGCAATCCTTGCGGCAGTGATCATCATCGCGATCATTGTTGGAATGGTAATCTTTGTTGTACTGCTTCAGGGCGGTGAACGCAGAATACCGGTGCAATATTCCAAGAAGATCCAGGGGCGCAAGCAGGTTGGCGGACAGTCAAGCAGTATGCCGTTAAAGGTAAATACCGGCGGCGTGGTTCCGGTAATCTTTGCACAGTCACTGTTGCAGACGCCGGTGATCATTGCAGGTCTGCTTGGAAAAGGAAACGGTACGGGAATCGGCAGCAAGATCTTAAAGGGTATGTCCCAGTCGAACTGGTGTAATCCGGATGAACCGATTTACTCGATCGGTCTGGTGGTATATATCGTACTGATCATTGCATTTGCTTATTTCTATACGTCAGTTACGTTCAATCCGTTAGAGATTGCAAATAACATGAAAAAAGCGGGAGGTTTTATTCCGGGGATCAGACCGGGCAAGCCGACCAGCGATTATCTGAATCGGATTTTGAATTACGTTGTCTTTATAGGAGCGGTAGCGCTTGCGTTTATAGCATTTGTTCCGATTTTCTTCAACGGAGTGTTTGGTGCGAATGTTTCCTTTGGCGGAACATCCATCATCATTATCGTAGGTGTGATCATCGAAACCTTAAAGCAGATCGAATCGCAGATGCGCGTACGTTACTATAAGGGATTTTTGAATGACTGATCCGGCAGAAATGTTGGGTTTTAGGGAGCAACGCTGGGCTTGTCATAAGTTCAGCGTTACTTTCGATTTTGCGGGAAAGTGTGAAGCTTTGACGCAGGAAACATACAAAAGGCGAAAAGAAGGTTGTCGCAGAAAGGCATGGGTGGATTTATGAAAATTATAATGTTAGGGGCTCCGGGAGCCGGAAAAGGAACACAGGCAAAACAGATTGCGGATAAGTATAGCATTCCGCACATTTCCACGGGAGATATTTTCCGTGCAAATATCAAAAATGGAACAGAACTGGGACAGAAGGCAAAGCAGTACATGGATCAGGGACTGCTGGTGCCGGATGAACTGACCTGCGACCTCGTGATGGACAGAATCCAGCAGGAGGACTGCGCGAACGGTTTTGTACTGGATGGCTTCCCGCGCACAATTCCACAGGCAGAAGCACTGACTGCGGCACTTGATCATATAAATCAGAGCATGGACTATGCCATTGACGTCGATGTTCCGGATGAGAACATCGTAAACCGCATGAGCGGCAGACGCGCGTGCTTAAACTGCGGCGCTACATACCACATCGTATCCATCCCGACAAAGGTGGAGGGAATCTGTGACAGATGTGGAAGTGAGGTTGTGCTTAGAGAGGATGACAAGCCGGAGACGGTACAGAAGCGTCTTACGGTATATCATGAGCAGACACAGCCGCTGATTGATTATTATAAAAAACAGAATATCTTAAAGACTGTCGACGGCACACAGCCGATGGAGAAAGTCTTTGCAGATATTGTGGCAATTTTGGGAGAATAAGAATGTCGGTTACAATGAAATCCCCACGTGAGATAGAGTTGATGCGTGAGGCAGGAAAAATTCTTGCAAAAGTTCATGAGGAATTAGGGAAAGCATTAAAACCGGGTATGTCAACCTACGAGATCGACCGTTTGGGCGAGGAGCTGATCCGAAGCTTTGGCTGTGAGCCTTCCTTTAAGAATTACAACGGTTATCCGGCGTCCATCTGCGTATCGGTGAACGAGGAGGTCGTACATGGGATTCCGGACCGGAGGAGGATCATAGAGGAGGGCGACCTTGTCAGTCTGGATGCAGGCGTGATCTACAAGGGCTACCATTCCGATGCGGCGAGAACGCATGGGATCGGAGAGATCACGGAGGACGCAAGACTTTTGATCGAGTGCACCAGGCAGAGCTTTTTTGAGGGCATCCGGTACGCGGTGGCAGGCAATCACCTGCACCAGATATCAAATGCGATCGGCACTTATGCGGAGAGCTTTGGGTACGGTGTGGTGAGAGATTTGTGCGGTCACGGCATCGGTGCGCATCTCCATGAGGATCCGGAGATACCGAATTTTCGGCAGTTGCGCAGAGGCATTAAGTTAAGACCCGGAATGACGCTGGCGATCGAGCCGATGATCAATCTCGGAACTGCCGATGTTGTGTGGCTGGACGATGACTGGACGGTCGTATCGGAGGATCTGTCGCTGTCCGCACATTATGAAAACACCATACTGATCACGGAAGGCGCCCCGGAGATACTGACACTGACGGAATCAGAGATTGCTGCCGGAGTATAGGAATAGAATATGAAGATAGAATTTGCAAAATCCCTGTCGGGACATGACGCCGGTCAGATTTATCTGATCGCAGACAGCGATGAAAAGTTTGTATATCTGGCGAATGGAACGACAAAGCCAAAGAGCGCTCCCAAAAAAAAGAGCAGAAAGCACGTACAGGTGATAAAGAATCTTCCCGGTGAGGTGACGGAGTGTCTCGTACCGGAAGTGACCGATCTTACAATCAAACGTGCGATCAGGCTGTACTGCCGCATCAAGGATATAAATCATAAATAATAGGAGGATTTTAGAATGTCAAAAGCAGATGTAATCGAAGTAGAAGGAAAAGTTGTGGAGAAGCTTCCGAACGCCTATTTTAAGGTAGAGTTGGAGAACGGTCACCAGATCCTGGCAACCATCAGCGGGAAGCTGCGTATGAACTTTATCCGCATTCTTCCGGGAGACAAGGTAACGATCGAGATGTCTCCGTACGATCTGACAAAGGGAAGAATTATCTGGAGAGATAAGTAAAAGATATTGACTTCTAATAAGTGTGCGTGCTATAATGTTAAGCGGACACTTTTGGATAGTGCCTTTTTGCGTGTCTAAACGCAGGAAGAGCTCTAAATAGTAGCCTTGTATGGTTACATGAGAAAGGAGGATTTGCTGTGAAGGTAAGATCATCAGTTAAACCTATTTGCGAGAAATGCAAAGTCATCAAGAGAAAAGGAAGCATCAGAATTATCTGTGAGAATCCGAAACACAAACAGAGACAGGGTTAATTCCTGCCGGATTTTGTGTACCATTTTATGTGCGGCTGCAGTGAAACACCAGGTTGAGTGTACACTGTTATCATAAGAACAGCAGGGATAGCTGCTTTTCTGCGTTTACATACCGAGAGCGCAGGAGAGATTCATCCAAAATAGGAAGAAAACAGCGAGGGCACACATTTCAGGCCGGAGGACAACGGAGCTGCCGGAGTATGTTTTCGGATCAAAGTCATGACGTCAAGTGGCTTGTACTTGAAACGGGAAACCGTATGCGACCGTGCGAAGAGGGCGGTCAACTGAATCAGAAAACAACAGATGCCGCACAGCGGCGTCATACGAAATTTATGGAGGTTCAAAACACATGGCTCGTATTGCAGGTGTAGATTTACCAAGAGAAAAACGTGTGGAGATCGGTTTGACTTATATCTACGGAATTGGTAGAACAAGCTCCAACCGCATCCTTGCAGAGGCAAAAGTAGATCCTAATACTCGTGTTAGGGACTTAACAGACGATGAAGTTAAGAGGATCAGCGCAGTGATCGACGAGACTCAGACCGTAGAGGGTGACCTGAGAAGAGAGATCGCCATGAACATCAAGAGACTTCAGGAGATCGGATGCTATCGTGGAATCCGTCACAGAAAGGGTCTTCCGGTTCGTGGACAGAAGACAAAGACAAACGCAAGAACCCGCAAAGGTCCGAAACGTACCGTGGCAAATAAGAAGAAATAAAATTCGTAACAGATTAAATATTGATTTCAGAGAAAGTAGGTTAGTTTAGATATGGCTAAAGTTACAAAAAAAGTGACAAAAAAGCGTGTAAAGAAAAACGTTGAACGCGGACAGGCACATATTCAGGCATCTTTCAACAACACGATCGTGACGATCACAGATGCAGAGGGTAATGCTTTATCATGGGCAAGTGCCGGTGGTCTTGGATTCAGAGGTTCAAGGAAATCTACTCCATACGCTGCACAGATGGCAGCAGAGACAGCTACCAAGGCAGCATTAGTACACGGATTAAAAACAGTTGACGTTATGGTAAAAGGACCGGGTTCAGGAAGAGAAGCAGCGATCCGTGCGCTTTCCGCCTGCGGTCTTGAAGTTACAAGCATCAAGGATGTAACTCCAGTACCTCACAACGGATGCCGTCCACCAAAACGCAGAAGAGTTTAATTAGGAGGTAGAGACGAAATGGCAGTAAATAAAGTTCCTGTTCTGAAGAGATGTAGATCACTTGGTTTAGAGCCGAGTTATTTAGGATATGACAAGAAATCCAAGAGAGAGTTAAAGAGAAGCAGCAGAAAGATGTCTGAGTACGGTCTGCAGTTGAGAGAGAAGCAGAAAGCAAAATTCATCTATGGCGTACTGGAGAAGCCTTTCCACAACTACTATGTAAAGGCTGATAAGATGAAGGGCATGACCGGTACAAACTTAATGACCATGTTAGAGTCCAGACTGGACAACGTGGTATTCCGTATGGGATTTGCCAGAACAAGAAAAGAGGCAAGACAGATTGTTGACCACAAGTTCGTTTTGGTAAACGGCAAGCAGGTAAACATTCCGTCCTACTTAGTAAAAGCCGGTGATGTGATCGAGATCAAGGAGAAGAACAAAGGTCTTCAGAGAATGAAAGACATCCTTGAGGTGACTGGCGGAAGATTAGTTCCGGACTGGTTAGAGGTTGACGCTGAGAAATTACAGGGAACTGTAAAAGAATTACCTTCCAGAGAGCAGATCGACGTACCTGTGGACGAGATGCTCATTGTCGAGTTATATTCTAAGTAATCGCTGAACAAACTACCCGAGAAGGAGGGATTTTGTAGTGTTCGATTTTCAAAAACCAAAAATTGAGATCGCGGAAATTTCAGAAGACAAGAAATATGGCAAGTTTGTGGTAGAACCATTGGAGAGAGGCTATGGTACGACGCTCGGCAACTCCTTGAGAAGAATCATGCTTTCTTCTCTTCCGGGTGCGGCTGTCAGCCAGGTTAAGATTGATGGTGTCTTACATGAGTTCAGTTCGATTCCGGGTGTCAAGGAAGACGTGACTGAAATTATTATGAATATCAAAAATCTTGCTATTCGCAATACCAGCTCTACAAATGAACCGAAGGTTGCTTACATTGAATTTGAAGGCGAAGGCGTAGTTACAGCAGCAGATATTCAGGTAGACTCCGATATTCAGATTTTAAATCCGGATTTGGTAATTGCCAACTTAAATGGCGGTGCAGATTCCAAGTTGTACATGGAGCTTACCATTACAAAAGGAAGAGGATATGTCAGCTCAGACAAGAACAAGACAGAGGATATTCCGATCGGCGTGATCGCAGTGGATTCTATTTACACACCGGTAGAGCGTGTCAATCTTCTGGTTGAGAATACGCGTGTTGGTCAGATTACGGATTATGATAAGCTTACATTAGATGTGTATACGAACGGAACCCTGGAGCCGGATGAGGCGGTCAGCCTCGCCGCAAAGGTTCTGAGCGAGCATTTAAGTCTGTTTATCGATCTGTCCGAGGCTGCACAGCAGGCGGATGTCATGATGGAGAAAGAGGACAACGCGAAGGAGAAGGTTCTTGAGATGAACATCGATGAACTGGAGCTGTCTGTCCGTTCTTATAACTGTCTGAAGAGAGCCGGGATCAACACCGTTGAGGAGTTGACTAACCGTACACCGGAAGACATGATGAAGGTTCGTAACCTGGGACGCAAGTCTTTAGAGGAAGTTCTCGCCAAGTTAAAGGAGCTGGGACTTCAGCTAAATCAGGGAGAAGAGTAGGCAGAAACAGTAAGTCCGAAGAGCATGGAGTATGTCGTAGCCAGTGAAACAAGAATAAAAGCGGAAATAAACCGGAAACGGTTTATTTTCACGCGAATTTATTCGCGTTGCATCCAGTAAGTAAGTCCAAAGAGCGTGCCGGATGTACCACAGAATGGAGGAAAAAGAAATGGCAAAGTATCGTAAATTAGGAAGAACCTCTAGCCAGAGAAAGGCTTTATTAAGAGGTCAGGTAACAGCGCTTATCAACAACGGTAAGATCGTTACAACAGAGGCAAAGGCGAAAGAAGTTCGCAAGATCGCCGAGGGACTTATTGCAAAGGCAGTAAAAGAGAAGGATAACTTCGAAGAGGTTACTGTAAAGGCAAAAGTTGCCCGCAAGGATAAGGATGGCAAGAGAGTAAAGGAAGTTGTAGACGGCAAGAGAGTTACCGTATACGACGAGGTAGAGAAAACGATCAAGAAGGATCTTCCTTCCCGTCTTCATGCCCGCAGAGAGATGTTAAAAGTTCTTTACTCTGTAAAGGAAGTTCCGGCAGAGGCTGCTGGAAGAAAGAGAAATACCAAAGAGGTAGATCTTGTTGCAAAGTTATTTGATGAGATCGCACCGAAGTACGAGAACCGCAACGGTGGTTACACAAGAATCGTTAAGATTGGCCAGCGTAAGGGTGACGGCGCTTTAGAGGTATTACTTGAGTTAGTATAATTCAGAAAATAGAAAAAGAAGCAGGTTTGTTGTGAAATGACAAATCTGCTTCTTTTTCTATTTCTCCCGCGCAAGCGGAAGCGTAAAGATAAATTCCGTTCCGACGCCCTCCGTGCTGATGCAGGTGATGTTTTCGTCGTGTGCCTGAATGATCTCTTTTACGATGGCAAGTCCAAGTCCCGTGCCTTTTTTGTCCTTTCCGCGGGAGAGATCTGTTTTGTAGAAACGCTCCCAGATCTTCTGGACGCTGTCCTTGGGAATACCGATTCCGGTGTCCTTGACCGATACGAAAATCTTATCGTTTTTTTCCGTGGTCTCGATCGTGATGGAGGAATCGGAGTGGCTGAACTTGAGAGCATTGTCAATCAGGTTGTAGAGCACCTGCTGGATCTTGCTCATGTCGGCGGAGACGTAGAGTTTTTCTCCGGTTAGGATCAGATTGAACGAAATACGTTTTTCCTTACAGATACCCTCAAATGTCTGTGCCGTCATGCGGATCGTGTAGTTGATATCGAAATCGGTGATGTCGAGCATCACGCCGTGGGAGCCGAATTTGTTGAGCTCCAGAAGGCTTTTGGTCAGCTTGTTTAAGCGCTCTGTCTCAAAGAGGATGATATTTAAGTACTTGTCCTGCATTTCCACGGGGATCGTTCCGTCCAGCATCGCCTCCACATAGCCCTTGATCGAGGTCAGTGGTGAGCGGAAGTCGTGCGACACATTGGAAATGAATTTCCGCTGGTCGTTTTCCAGTGTGTTCAGCTCGTTCGCCATATAATTTAACGAGGCGGCGAGATAGCCGATCTCATCGCCGGAGTGGAGATCGATCTTCGTCTCAAAATTTCCCTGCGCATAATTGTCGGCGGCTTTTGTGATCTTCCGGATCGGTATGTACACGATGTAGGTGAACAGGATCAGGACGACAAAAGCGGCGAGAAAAAGGAGCGCGAGCGTTTCGTAGGAAATCATGATCAGCCCGTTCGCATAATTTACAAGGGTGGCGGTTGGCTTGTGGATGAGAACGTAGCCGCGCACTTTATAATTTACAGTGATCGGAGAAAAAACCGTCAGGGTCTCACCTGCGAACTGATCATAAAAATTTCCGGTCTGGTAATAGCGGTTGCCAAAGTCGGTAATGTCAAAATCGGGAATCGGTCTGTTGGCGTCCAGCGTTTGATCTGCCGTGTTCAAAATGATGTTTCCATGCGGATCTATGATCCAGATGTCGCTCGCGAGATAATCGCCGAGCGTCACAAGCTGGGTCTCTATCTCTTCCAGTGTCACGGATTTGGAAAAGTAATTTTCCGCGTAGTTGGAGGAGATCAGTGCGGATGCGCGGTAGAGGTTGGCCGCATCGCGCCGCTCCACAAACTGAAAGGTCAGATGATAGGTGAACGTCGTGATGATGAGGAAGCCGATCACACCGTAGAGGACATAGCCAAACAGCAGCTTCGGGTAGAGTGTTCGCTTCATGATTCGCGAACCTCAAATTTGTAGCCAATGCCCCAGACCGTCGCGAGACTCCAGTTGGCGTGATCCTTGATTTTTTCGCGGAGACGCTTGACATGGACGTCCACCGTCCGCGTGTCCCCAATGTATTCATAGCCCCAGATGTGGTCTAAAAGCTGCTCTCTGGTAAATACCTGATTGGGGGAGGAGGCGAGGAAGTAGAGAAGCTCCAGTTCCTTTGGCGGCATATCGATCGCCTGCCCGCGGTATACAACGGAATAATTCGAGAGATTTACGATCAGATCAGGGTATTTCACACACTTTAAGTCCGGGGTGCTCTCCTCCGCGCGCACCGGCTGATAGCGTCTCAAAACCGCCTTGACGCGCGCGACAAGCTCTTTGGAGTCAAAGGGCTTGATCATATAGTCGTCTGCGCCGAGTTCAAGTCCGAGTACTTTGTCAAAAATCTCGCCCTTCGCGGAGAGCATGATGATCGGGACATTTGCTTTTGCCCGCACTTCACGGCAGACCTGATAGCCGTCGATGCCCGGGAGCATCAGATCGAGCAGGATCAGGTTCGGCGCATACTGCTCAAATGCCGCAAGCGCCTCCTCGCCGTCGTTGACGATTTTCGTGTCGAAACACTCCTTTGTCAGGTAAAGGGAGATCAGTTCTGCGATGTTGTTGTCATCGTCTACAATGAGTATTTTCTGTTTTGCTGCCATAGGGTATCGTCTCCTCCTTGTGAAAATTATTTAAACTCTGCGATCGTAACGCCGGCGTCCCCCTCGCCAAATTCACCGAGGTGGAAGGACTTGATATATTTTAAACGTCTTAAATGTGCCTGCACCGCGTTGCGGAGCGCGCCCGTGCCCTTGCCATGTACAATGCGCACAGAGGGCAGATGAGCCAGATAGGCGTCGTCCAGATACTTGTCGAGCAGGGAGATCGCCTCGTCGGTGGTCTTGCCGATCAGATTGATCTCGGCGGAGACGGAAGCGGATTTGCTCATTTTCAGTTTCCCGGCACTTGTTTTCTGGAACTTTTTGCCCGCCGGCGAACTGTCATCCGAGAGCAGGATCAGATCTTTTACATTCACGAGCGAGCGGAGAATCCCCATCTGTACATAGAGATCGCCTTTGGCGTTCGGCAGTGTGTGCACGGTTCCGTTCAGGTTCATGCTGAGAACTTTCACACTGTCGCCGATGCGCAGATTTTTGGGCACCTTGTGGGAAGGCGTGGACGCTTTTTTACGGTCAGACATCTTTCCGGCGGCGGCGTCCATCTTTCCACGGAGCTTCGCGCGCTCTTTTTCCATCTCGCTGACAGGCGCGCCCGCTTTTCCGTATTTGTTGAAGTTGCGGATCGTCTCATCGGCGAGGTCTTTCGCCTCCTTGATGATGCGGTACGCCTCCTCGTTTGCCTCGCGCAGGATTTTGTCGCGGCTCTGGTCCAGACGTTCCTGCTTCTGCTCGAGTTTTTCCTTGAGCGAGCGGATTTCCTGCTTGTACTGGTTGATCTCTAACTCCTCGCGCTCGATGGTGAGACGGCTCTTTTCAAGGTCCGCGAGCAGATCCTCAAAATTCTCGTCGGTCTCGCTGATGCGCTCCCTGGCGTCGGCGATCAGGTCGTCCGTCAGCCCTAATTTGGAGGAAATCGCAAACGCGTTGCTTTTTCCGGGGATTCCGATGAGCAGACGGTAGGTTGGGCTTAAGGTCTCGACGTCAAACTCACAGCAGGCATTCTCAACGCCCGGCGTGGAGAGCGCGTAGACTTTCAGCTCGCTGTAATGGGTCGTCGCCATGATGCGCGCCCCGTACAGGTGCAGCTTTGCGAGAATTGAAATGGCAAGCGCGGCGCCCTCGGTCGGATCGGTCCCGGCACAGAGCTCGTCAAACAGCACGAGCGAGCGGTCGTTGACCTGATCTAAGATGCGGATGATGTTGGTCATGTGCGAGGAGAAGGTGCTGAGCGACTGCTCGATGCTCTGCTCGTCGCCGATGTCCGCAAACACCTCCTCGAAAATCCCGAGCTCCGAGCGTTCGGAAGCCGGAATGTGAAGCCCTGCCTGTCCCATGAGGGTGAGAAGTCCCACGGTTTTTAAGGAAACGGTCTTGCCTCCGGTGTTCGGTCCGGTGACGATGAGGAGATTGAAATCCTCGCCGAGCCGGACGTCGATCGGAACAACTTTTTTCCTGTCGAGAAGCGGGTGACGTCCCTTGCGGATGTGGATGCGCCCCTCGGCGTTAAATGTCGGGGCGACGCCGTTGTAATCTCTGGCAAACGCTGCCTTTGCAAAAATAAAGTCGAGTTCGGTCAAAATCTGGTAGTCCGTCAGAAGCTGCACGGAGTATTCCGCAGTCAGATTGCTCAAGTTCGCAAGAATGGCGTCAATCTCATCCTGCTCTTTTAATAAAAGTTCCTTGTATTCGTTGTTTAAATTGACCACTGCCATCGGCTCGATAAAAAGCGTGGAACCGGAGGAGGACTGGTCGTGTACCATGCCGGGAATCTGGGATTTCGCCTCCGCCTTCACCGGAAGGCAGTAGCGTCCGTCGCGCATTGTGATCACGGTGTCCTGCAGATAGCTGCGCGTTGTCGTGTTGTTGATCATCGCATTCATCTGTGCGCGGATTTTGTCATTCATGCCGCGCATGGAGCGGCGGATGGAGCGCAGCGCGGGACTGGCGTCGTCGGCGATCTCGTCCTCCGACAGAATACAGCGCCGGATCTCTTCGCAGAGTGGCGTCAGGGGTTCGATCTGCGCGAAAAGTCCTGCGAGGGAATCGCTGGCGACCGGATCGTCCTCCGTGGCGGTGCGGGAAAATGACTTGGCGCGTTTTGCCGCCTCCAGCAGGGAGCAGATGCGCAGCAGCTCGAGGATGCCGAGGGATCCTCCGATTTCCAGGCGCTTTAAGGATCCGGTGATGTTGCTGACGCCGGAGAAGGAGAGAGCGCCGCTCTTAAAAATCCTTGTCAGTGCGTCACGGGTCTGTAACTGCAGCAGATTGATCTGTGCGAGGTCTGTGATCGGACGGAGCGCAAGGCAGCGTGCCTTTGCGTCGTCGCTGTGCGCGTATTCCGCAAGCTGTGCGGTAATTTTATGATATTCTAAGGTTTTTAATACTTTTTCGTTCATGATGTAAGTCCTTGTGTTATAAGTGGTTGTGCATTGCTTTCGTGTACATTATATCTCATTCGGAGGGGTAAGAAAAGCGGAATTGAAAAGATTTCAATAATACTATTGCAAGCATATGGGATTCATTTTATAATAAACAATGATACAATTCTGGGGTTTTGCATGAGAAGTACATAGAAAAGGGGAAGTCATGCAGGAAAAGGACAATGAGAAATTTTCCTTCATCCATGAGAAGATCAAGGAAAAGCCATTGAATAAAAGAAAACTTTTGCTGTATCTGGGATATGCTGCCGGGCTTGCGGTGGTATTCGGACTGGTGGCAAGTCTGGTGTTTGCTTTTTTCCAGCCGAAGTTTTCGTCGCTGCTCCATCCGGAGGACGAGCCGGTAGTCACGATCCCAAAGGATGATACGGAGGAGACGGAGACAGAGGAGACCGCAGAGACGGAATCTGAAGCTGTCCCGGAGACGGAGACAGAGACGGGCACAGAGTCATCCGAAGTTCCGGCAGCGGGCATTGCGATCTCCGACTTTCAGAAGCTGCAAAATGAGCTGTATGCAGTCGGACGGGAGGCAAATAAGTTTATCGTCACGGTCACGGGCGTCAAGAGCGATACGGACTGGTTTAACAATTCCTATGAGAGCAAGGGGCAGGCGTCCGGCGTTATCATCGCGGACAACGGGCAGGAGCTTCTGGTCCTGACGGAGCGCAAGGTGATCACGGACGCGCAGGAGATGTATGTGACATTTATCAACGGTGTGACAGCGCCTGCGTCCATGAAGAAATATGACGGCAATACGGGCATCGCGGTGTTGAGCGTACCGCTGGAGAATATCGATCAGGGGACGTTGCAGGCGATTTCCGTTGCGGAGCTTGGAAATTCTCTGGTGACGACGCAGGGCATGATCGCCATTGCGGTCGGAAGTCCGCTTGGAACAAATTATTCGGTTCTGACCGGAAATATCACATCGACGACGAACAGTATCTCAACAATAGACAGGAACTACACCGTGTTTACGACGGACATTGTCGGGAGCAGCAGGGGAAGCGGCGTGCTGATCAATACCTCCGGGCAGGTGATCGGTCTGGTGATGCAGGATTACAGCAATGAGGGCGAGAGAAATACGCTGACAGCGATCTCGATCTCGGAGCTTAAGTCTGTGATAGAGATGTTGTCGAACGGTCAGGATATTCCGTATATCGGGCTGGAGCTCACGACGGTGACCAACGATATTGCAAATGAATACGAGATTCCCAAGGGCGCATATATTAAAGAGGTGCGCATGGATTCCCCGGCGATGGCGGCAGGTTTGCAAAAGGGTGACGTCATCACGAAAATGGCAGGGGAGACAATCTTTAATGTGGACACTTATGAGAAGAAGCTGATGGAGTTTGCGCCGGGCGAACAGGTGGAGATCGTCGTGGAGCGTCAGAACGCCGGAAGGTACAAGGAGGTTACCTGCACGGTCGAGGTAAATATTTTACAGTGAATGAGGCGGTGCCATCAGGCACCGCCCTGTGATAGAAATGGAGATTTGTTATGAAGTATATTGAGAGCCTTCGCGAGGGAGAGCGTTTAAATGAGATTTATTTGTGCAAGGTAAAGCAGTCGGCACTGACAAAGGCGGGGAAGCCGTATGACAACCTGATCCTTCAGGACAAGACGGGCACGCTGGATGCGAAAATCTGGGATCCGGGTTCTGTCGGGATCGACGAGTTCGATTCGTTGGACTATATTGCCGTCATGGGAGACGTCACGAGCTTTCAGGGAAATCTGCAGTTGAATGTCAAGCGTGTGCGCAAGGTGTCGGAGGGCGAGTATGATCCGAAAGACTATCTTCCGGTGAGTGAAAAAAATATTGACGAGATGTATGCGGAGCTGCTGGCGCTGATCGCTTCCATCAAGCAGCCGTATCTGAAAAAGCTTCTGGAGAGTTTTTTTGTGGAGGATGCGGACTTTGCGAAGCGTTTTCAGTTCCATTCCGCCGCGAAATCCGTGCACCACGGATTTGTGGGGGGACTGCTTGAGCACACGCTCTCGGTTGCGAAGAACTGCGACTATTTTTCAAAGGCGTATCCGATGCTAAACCGCGATCTTCTGCTTGCGTCCGGTATGCTGCATGATATTGGAAAGCTCGATGAGTTATCGGTATTTCCGGCAAATGACTATACCGACGAGGGGCAGCTTCTGGGTCATATCGTGATCGGTGTGGAGGAGATCGGCGTCCATATGCGGGCAATCCCGGGCTTTCCGCGCGGGCTTGGCAATGAATTAAAGCACTGTATTCTGGCGCATCACGGGGAGCTTGAGTACGGCTCGCCGAAAAAGCCGGCACTGCCGGAGGCGCTGGCGCTTAGCTTTGCAGATAATCTGGATGCAAAGATGGAGACATTTCGTGAGATTCTGGCAAATGTGCCGGAGAATAACCTGGAATGGCAGGGATATAACCGTCTGTTTGAAACCAATGTCAGACGTTCGGGAAGAGAATCATAAAAAAACAGGGATAAGCAGCTTCAGGGGCGAGGCTGCTTATTTTAGATAGGAGACGGTATGTTAAAGAAAAATGACGTGATGGAATTGAAAATTGAGGATATGGGCGTTTCGGGAGAGGGCATCGGAAAATTCGACGGAATGACGTTTTTCATCAAGGATGCGCTGCCGGGGGACAGAGTTCTCGCCCGCGTTACAAAGCTGAAGAAAAATTACGGCTACGCGCGGGTGGAGGAGATTCTGGAGGCGTCCGAATGCCGGACGAGCCCGCTGTGCCCGCTGCACAGACGCTGCGGCGGATGTCAGATCCAGGCGATGGACTACGGGGCACAGCTTGCCTATAAGCAGAAGAAGGTGCGTGAAAATCTGATCCGTATCGGGGGATTTTCTCCGGAGCTTCTGGATAGGGTGATGCTCCCGATCGTCGGGATGGAAAACCCGTATCGCTACCGCAATAAGGCGCAGTTTCCCGTCGGAAGGGACAAGGGTGGGAAACTTGTTGCCGGGTTCTACGCGTCCCGCACGCATCAGATCATTCCGGTGGAGGACTGTGTGCTCGGTGTGGAGGAAAACCACACTGTGCTGGAGCGTGTGCTTTCCTACATGGAGGAGAATGGGGTTTCGCCTTATGATGAGACGACGGGGCAGGGGCTGGTGCGTCATGTGCTGATCCGCTATGGTTTTACGACGAAGGAGATCATGGTCTGTCTGATCGTCAATGGGACAACTCTCCCGGCGCAGGAGCGCCTCATCGAAAAGCTGCGTGGCGTCGAGGGGATGACGAGCATTTCTGTGAACCGGAATACAGAGAACACGAATGTGATCCTCGGGGATGTGACGGAGACGATCTGGGGACAGCCGTATATCACGGACTATATCCATCTGCGTGCGTGCGGCACGGATGCGTTTCCCAAAACCGGGGATGCGATTGCCTACCACATTTCTCCGCAGTCTTTTTATCAGGTGAATCCGGTGCAGACGGAAAAGCTGTACAGTCTGGCGCTCGACTATGCGGGGCTGACCGGGAAGGAGACCATCTGGGATCTGTACTGTGGGATCGGTACGATCTCGCTGTTTCTGGCGCAGAAGGCGGGGAAGGTTTACGGCGTGGAAATCGTGCCGCAGGCAGTCATGGATGCGCGCAGTAATGCAGAGTTAAACGGCATCACGAACGCGGAGTTTTTTGTTGGAAAGGCGGAGGAGATCCTGCCTGAGTTTTACGAGAGAGAGAGCCGCGTGGCGGCGCGGGAGGATATGCTGCATCCGGATGTGATCGTGGTGGACCCGCCGCGCAAGGGCTGTGACGAAAAATGCCTGGAGACGATGCTTAAGATGCAGCCGGAGCGCATCGTGTATGTGAGCTGTGACTCTGCAACGCTCGCGAGGGATCTGCGCGTGCTCTGTGATGGTGGGTATGAGGTGAGAAAGGTGCGGGCAGTGGATCAGTTCGGGCAGACGGTGCATGTGGAGACAGTCTGCCTTCTGACGTATGGAGGAACATGACTGAATTGTAAGGGAAACATAGATGAGCAGAGAAGAAATTGTCATTGGAATATGTGATGATAATCCTGAGGATGTGAAGCAAATCCAGCAGGAAATCAAGCAATGTGTGAAGATGTTAGGGGAGAAAGAGCCAATCGTTATAGTTTATGAAAACGGCAAAAATTTGCTGCAATATTGCAGAAAACAAAAAATAGACTTGATGTTTTTAGATTTAGAGATGCCCGAGTGGAATGGATTTGAATTGGCAAAACGATTATATGGACAAAATTCGGAAATAAAAATTATTTTTGTTTCAAACCACGAAAATATGGTATTCGATTCTTACGAATATACACCATTGTGGTTTGTAAGAAAGAGTTCTATCGGGCGGGACATGTTAAAAGCTATCCAGAAATATTATCAAATAGAGACAAAAGTGCAGGTGCGGTGTAAAGACAGGCAGGGCGCAAGGGATTTATGGATTTATGTCAATGAGATATTATACATAGAAGGCAGTGGACATACCATCTTGATGCAGATGGCAAATAAGGAATGTCATCAGTTGTATGGTTCGCTAAAGTCATTAGAGGAACGGCTTTCTCCCCTTGGCTTTGTCCGTATTCATAAGAATTATCTGGTAAATGCAAAATGTGTAAAAGAGATTGGAAACCGGACGGCTCTTTTGTGGAATGGAACGGAGCTTGATATTGGAAAAAATAGAAGAAAAGAAATAAGGGAGCTAATAGAAAAACGTCAGCAGGGAAGGAGACTGTGTTAGTATGGCCGATCATTTAATCAATGGTTTATCGGCTGTGATCGCGTTAGAATATATCAGTCATGGATTAAAACCGAAGTATAAAGATTATCGTGGTGCGATATTGTTTTTGACGGGCTGTACAGCATATTTTTTGATTGTGACAGCACTCAATCACTATACGTCATTTGAGGGAATCATGGGAGTCAGCTATGGGATTGTTCTGTATGTTTACTGTCTTTTGGGAGCGGAAGGGAAAAAGTCAGATTTCTTTTTGCTAAGCGTTGTGTGGGTTTTGATTGCATTTATCAGTGCATACATCATGTTTGCAGTATGGGGGATGCTCACAGGGGAAAAATTGGTAGAACTGATTGAGACAAAAAATCAGACACATATATATTTTTCGCTTGCGGCCGGAGCGCTGCGTTTTTCTCTTGGCAGAATGGTGCTCACCGTATATCGGAGGAGAAGACAGAAGAAGCTGCTTGCAGAAGACTGGATGATGGCACTGATTTTTTTTATTTTCTTTTTATTGATATTGTTGATGTTTCGGTTGGAAAGGTGGGGACTTGCACAAAGAGAACGGTATTATTTGTCCTTATGGATATTGTCGGGAATCTTTCTCATCATTCTTTTATTAGGTGGCTTTTATCAGCTTCTTGGTAAATACCGGATAGAAAAAATAGCAGAAGAATATGAAAAAGAAAACCAGAGACTGCGTGAGGAGCAAATTCATAATCTGTACCAGATTGGACGTGAGGCAAATCGGCTGCGGCATGATATGGGTTCAAAAATCAATGTGGTGTATGGACAGATGAAAAAGAAAGCATATCAGGAAGCAGAAGAAAATTTAAAAAAGATGGGGGCAGAATGGAACGATTATTTGGAAATCCCGGAGGATACGGGGAATGAGGGGCTAAACGCAGCGCTTATTAAAGCAAGTCATGCATGTAGGGAGAAAAATATCCGGTTCCATTATGCAGTGCTGGGAAATGTTAATGGGATTGACAGTCTGGATATGGGAAATCTGATACATAACCTTTTGAAAAATGGAATCGAAGCATGCGAGCAAGTACAGAGTCAGAGGGAGCTTGAGCTTGTAATCAGACGTGACAGAGAACTGGTAGAAATTGAAATTGATAATACGATTCAAGGGTCTATAATGAAGTTTAACCCTTTGTTTCAGACCTCAAAAAAAGAAAAAGAAAAGCATGGGTTTGGAATGGAGACGATCAGAGAAATTGTGGAGCGTTATCATGGAAACTATACATTATGGGAGGAAGGAACACGGCTGCTTCAAAGAATTATACTGGAAGTGGAACTATAGGGGAAAGAACAATCGAAAGTGTACGTTCAGACACACTCGTAAATATAATTGTAGCAGCGTTGATTCCAAAGGAAACTTTTGAAGATATTGATGACAAAATTAGTGTAAGCTCTTATGTTTGACATCGTGATCCATATGATTTCCATACCTCAAAATTTACTGATTACACCCAAAATTTTTCCTTAAATTAGAATTATTTGATATGTGTGTTGCCGATTTTTCAAAAATAATGTTTTAGTGTAAAATTAATTTTCCAGAAGAACATAGCTACTACATCGAAAAAATGATTGACGATGATGGAATCAGATGTATTCGGAAAAGGAAGAAGTTGAAAATTCATCTGAAGATCACCTTTTGATATAAAGCGATGAGAAAGAACTTAGGCTATGTTGGTCATTGCTGCAGACTGTGCGAATAGTGGTGAAGCAGATTTACACATGCTATCTTCACATAAGATTCAGTTGGTAACAACAAATTTTGTTGGACGTAAATCGGATGAAAGGTATGCGGATTTTAAATTTTCTGCTGACAGTCATTTTTTAATGGAATGCATTAACGCGTGTATTCTGGAAAACAAGAGTCCGTAGGGAAGTTTCATGGAACTCTGTAGTGGAGCAAAACAACTGCAAATTTGTCAAAGCCGAAGAATTGAGTAAGTATCCTTGATTCCGAAATGGAGTGGAAGAAAATGTCATGTAGATAATCTTCCTATACACAGCCAGAAGCGAACCTGATTTTACGTTGGGTTTAAAATAGCAGCATTAAATTTTGAAAGTAAAAATAAAATTACATTTTATAGAAGTGTCTTTGGACACCCTAAGATTATCGGGCAAAATTTTCTGGAGATTGCATTGCGGCGGTATATTGTAGATTCATTGTTTTTGTATTTTGAATTCCCTTAAATTGCAAAAATTTTACCGTTTATGTTGAAAAAATACCGATAGTGATAAAATGGTTGTTTTTAAAAGGCTACTTGTGATATAGATGAATAAGAGAAACATAAGAGAAAGGGAGGTATAAAGGTTATGTATGATACAGTAAAAATCATTGTAGATATAGCATTTTTGGTAATAGCGGCATACTACATCTATAAGATCGTAAAAAAGAAAAAAGAGAAATAGGGCACGGTATAGGTAAGTGGAGGAGAGGGACTTATGGGGATGTATGCTTTTTCAGAGCTATATTTTGGGGAGCCTCTGGGGACCCATTGATTGCTTGGAAGGATAGGAGACTGGGGAAAACTGAGGTAAGAAATTTTTGTGGACAGCAGAGAGGACTGCTGTCCTATTTTGGTTTGGAAAAATATTTTGGAATACGGGCTGACGAATTTAGGCGGATGCGTTATAATAAGCACAAGCAATTTTTGGGAATGTTAATTGCATGAAGTTTTTGGATTAGCAAAAATGAGATGGAAGAGATATATGAAATCAAGATCAGGGATGCCAGCAATCAGCAAAACAGAAGTAATTATCGGGAGATGAGAGGAGAATAGCACTGCTTAATGAAGAGTAATATCAAGCGTTTGCCGCATTTACCCATAACACACAAATATCCGCTTTAGAACGCTGCCCAAATTAGAACAGTATGCAAAAGTGCCGGAACGAGATCAAGGCTGTATTGCAGTCATGGCTTTTATAGCCAGTAAGCAAAATAAATATTTCTATCAACCAATCTTAACACGAATGAAAAGGAGCACCCTATGAATCCCATTGCCCGTGATATTTTCCGTGCCATTCACGAGGGAAAATGGCTGAGCATCGAATACCGCAACAAAGACGATCAGATCACAAAATACTGGATCGGAATCCGGGACTTAAACAGCGTCAAGCGCACGCTGTCTGTGGACGGGCTGCACTTAGGCCAGTATACCGTAGCGGAATTGGATCATATCAGGATCGAGGGTATTTTATCCTCCAGAGTGATCGAAGGTTCATACTGTCCGGTCAATAGGGAACTGGTGCAGGATATTTATGAGAATCCGAAGAAGTATGCCGCCCTCTTTGAGCATACGGCAAATCTAAAAATTTTAACCTATCTGGAAATGTGCAACCGCATGGACACAGTACCGTATGTCTCTGATTTTGCCCTGATCCGCTATATGGACAGGGAGCAGATGCAGGGGGAGCGCTATGCGCTGAGCGAGGAGCAGTTTCAGACGATCGTCAGAAATTTTCAATATCATGCAGACAAGACGGAGCAGACGGGCGGAGCGCTGCGTATCAGGCAGCTTGCGATGAATGTGCTGAGCGTTCATACAGCGAGAGGCTTGTATGTCATGGCATACCGCAAGCTGCATCTGGATGTGAAGCACCGGGAATTAAAGCCGGATGAGGAGATTACGATCTGTACGGAATTTACGCTGGATGGCGCGCAGCAGAGCATCCGGCGTTTTTTGGATGCGGAAGAATATGAGCTGCTGGAACATTTTGAGAGAAATCAGGAGAAGATCAAGGACTGTATTCTGCGGCGTCTGCCGGGGCGGGGAGAAGCCATTGACGATATGCCCTACATCATAGGGCTTGGCATGGATATACCGCTCGACCTGCACAAGGAATATGGTTCGATCATGAAGCTGTATCAAAAGGGGGAAGTGCCGGTACCGCTGAAAGCATTTTTCGGGGATTTACTGGAGCGTCCCAGAAAAACCGGCGCTTATCCGATCGCGCTGATTCATCCGCGCATCAATATGGATCAGCTTCTTGCAATCCATAATGCGATGAAATACCCGGTTGCATACATTCAGGGGCCGCCGGGCACGGGAAAGACAAACACGATCATCAACACGATCGTCACCGCATTTTTTAATGAGCGCACGGTGCTGTTTGCATCTTATAACAATCATCCGATCAACGGTGTGTATGAAAAGCTGTCACAGATGCAGTATCGCGGAAAGACGATCCCGTTTCCGATTCTGCGCCTCGGCAACCATGACAAAGTAAAAGAGGCACTTGTGACGATCGGAAAACTCTATGACAGTGTCAAAAATGTGAAAGTGTTTGAGGGAACGTTAGACCGGAATAAGGACGACCGGAAAAAGCGCGCCAGACGGTTATCGGAGCTGTTAAAACGCTATGAGGAGCTTCTCGATCTGAAGGAGCGGCAGGAGACGATGGAGCGTCTGGTCGATTATGAGCGGAAAAACGGGCTTTCGGCACAGATGCTGCCATTTGAAGCGGACTTAAGCGGGAGACAGCGCAGGCAGTTGGAGAAAAAGATGGCGCAGGCGGGAACGGTGTCGGAGGAGGAGGCGATCGCCCTGCTCGATGACGATACCGAAGAATTGAAAAAATATCTGTACTATACATCCGCGCGCTATATTCAGAAAATAAACAGTCCGAGAAATGCCGGGCTGCGCGAGATTTTGGAGATGGAGGACGAGGAAAAACGTGTGGACGCTTTTTCCAAATACCTCTCGAAAAAAGAAAATATCGCAAGGCTGCAAAAGATTTTTCCGGTGATTGCGACGACCTGCATTTCTGCGCATCGTCTTGGCGAGCCGGAGCCGATGTTTGACATGGTGATCATGGACGAGGCGAGTCAGTGCAACACGGCGGTTTCTCTCGTGCCGGTGGTGCGCGGAGAGAGCCTGATGCTGGTGGGAGATCCGCAGCAGCTAAATCCCGTTATTTTGCTGAGCGAGGCGGTCAATGAAAAATTAAAAAAGCGTTATTCCGTAGCGGACGAGTACGACTACCGCAAAAATTCGATCTATAAAACATACCTTGCCTGCGACGCGGTCAGTGATGAAATCCTGCTCCACAATCATTACCGCTGTCATAAGAGTATTATCGAATTTAACAACCGTAAATATTACAATTCCAAATTAAAGATAAAATCCGAGAGCACGGGGGACGAGCCGCTCTCCTATGTGGATATGACGGATGCGTTTACCAATTACAAAAATACAGCGCCTGCGGAGGCGAGGGAAATCGCCAGATACGCGGCGGAGCATCCCGATAAAAGCATCGGCGTCATCACACCGTTTGTCAATCAAAAAAAGCTGATCGAGGAGGAGTTAAAGAGTACGGGTGTCACGGGAGTGACCTGCGGAACGGTTCACGCCTTTCAGGGGGACGAGAAGGACGTCGTTTTATTTTCCACGGCGATTACAGACCAGACGCAGGCGGGAACGTACGAGTGGCTGAAAAATAATAAGGAGCTCATCAACGTGGCGACCTCAAGGGCAAAGGAGCAGTTGATCCTTCTCTCGAGCGCCAGAAATCTGGAACGTCTCCATACGTCGGAGGGGGAAGACGATCTGTACGAGCTTGCGGCTTATGTCAGGTCCAACGGCAGGACGACCGTCACGCCCAAGCAGGCAAATTCAAGGGCACTCGGCGTCAAGCCGTACAGCAGCGCGACGGAGGAGGCGTTCCTAAAAAACCTCACCCATGCGCTTGAAAATATCTGGATGACGCAGAGCCGATACGCAGTGCACAAGGAAGTGCCGATTTCCCATGTATTTTCCGAAAATGAGACGGGCAGCGATCTGTTTTACAACGGCAGATTTGACTTTGTTGTATACGAGAAACAAGGCGGACAGGAGCTGCCGATTCTCGCCATTGAACTGGACGGCAAGGAGCATTTTGAGGATGAGGTCGTAAAGAAACGCGATAAAAAGAAAAATGAGATCTGCAAGGCGCATGATCTGCAGATTATCCGTGTAGAAAATTCCTATGCCAGAAGATACAACCACATGAAAGAAATCCTGCTGAATTACTTTTCGACGATACACTGATAGGGAGAAAGAAAGTCCAAAATATAATTTCCTGCATATATTGTATAAAATAATAAGATATGAGGAAAATGATGGAATTATGCCAATATCCCTGCAATGGCAGGAAACGTTCTTTTACAATAGAAGCAATACAGATTCCGATCGTATATAACCGGTACGGGGATTATGACCCCGACGGACTTTTGTATGTGCTAAAGGAGGATGCACAGCGGATTCAGGAGGAGGCAGTCCGCAGATTTCAGCAGACACCGCCGCAGCCCTGCGAGGAGGTACAGCCACTGGTGCTCCGTGTGAATCTTGGCGACACGGTAAACGTGCACTTTCACAATCCGCTGGACCGCAGGTTGTCGATCCATGTGCAGGGGCTGTCCTACGATGTCACGACCTCGGATGGCACAAGTACAGGATTTAACCCGGACAGCACGACAAAACATGAGACAGAATACACATGGTACGCCGGTACGGAGGGGGTTTTTCTGTTCCATGACATGGCGGATGCGAGAAGTAGTGAAGACGCCACAAATATTCATGGACTTTTTGGGGCAGTGATCGTAGAGCCGCCGGAGGCAAAATGGTTCCACCCGCAGACCGGGGAGGAGATCAAGAGCGGACTGATGGCAGATATTTACCAGCCGGGAAAGCCGGCTTTTCGGGAATACACGGTATTTTTCCACGATGAGCTTGAGATCCTGGATAAAGACGGAAAACTTCCGGTTGACCACCGGACGGGATTGCCATCCTCCACGACGGCGATCAGTTACCGCTCTGAGCCGATGAGAAACCGGATGCCGCTGAATCATGATCCGGCGGATTCGGGGGAGGAAATCTCGATGAGCTCCTGGGTGTATGGAGACCCGGCGCCTCCGATTCTGCGGGCATATGTGGGAGATCCCGCGAAAATACGACTGGTTCACGGAGGGATTAAGGAAACGCACGTGTTCCACCTCCACAATCATCAGTGGAGACTGGAACCGGAAAACCCCGTCTCTACGATTATTGACTCCATTACGATCAGCCCGCAGGAATGTTATACGCTGGATATTTTGTATGGAGCGGGAAGCAGAAACAGGGTGATCGGCGATGTGATTTTTCACTGTCATCTGTATCCGCATTTTCATGAGGGGATGTGGACATTGTGGAGAATCCATGACCGGCTGGAGGACGGGAGTGGAAAACTGCCGGACGGGACGCCTGTGCCTGCCCTTCTGCCGTTAAAAGACCGCAAGCTGCCGCCGAAAAAGGACGCGCTTCACCCGGGCTATCCGAATTTTATCTGTGGGGAGGTCGGAATGCCGCCGCGCCAGCCGCCATGCGGAGTGCTGGACGCAGAGGGGAATGTTGTGGTATGCCCGACGCCGTTGGAGGAGGCGAACTTTGTGGAGAGAGCAGCCCCCGGGGCGCTGTACACAGATACCTGCCCTTGTCATGCGACCGGAGAATGCAGTAATCAGGATGCTTTGAAGGTATTTGAGATTGCCATTGTGCAGGCAAAGCTGACATACAATTCATACGGCTGGCATGATCCGGAAGGACGCTTTTTTGTCCTGAAAGAAGATCTGGAGCGTTACGGTGGTCTGGAATCGTACATCCGCATGGTGGAGGAGCAGAAAATTGAGGTGGAGCCGCTGGTGATACGCGCCAACGCGGGAGACTGCATTGAACTGCGTACCACGAATCTGCTGCCGGAATTTCTGGAGGCAAACGCGTTCCAGCTCAGGACGAAAACCGACATTGTGGGACATCATGTGCATCTGGTCAAATTTGATACGATCACCTCTGACGGGGCGGCGAATGGCTGGAATAATATTGCGGGGGCGAGAAAATACGAGACGCTGGTCGAGCGTTTTTTTGCAGACGAGGAATTGCGGACCGTCTTTTTCCATGACCATCTGTTTGCAAATGCACATCAGTTGCACGGAGTGTTTGGTGCGCTGGTGATCGAGGAGGCAGGTGCGACCTTCCACGACATCCGCAATGGAGAGGAGCTGCGGTCGGGGACGCAGGCGGTGATCCGGAGACGGGACGGATCCTCCTTCCGGGAGTTCGCGCTCTTTGTGCATGATTTTGCGTTTTTATTTGATAAAGACGGGGAACCGCTGAATCCTCCGGCAGTTCCCGGATCTCATGACGATCCGGGCGTGATGGGGATCAATTACCGTGCCGAACCAATGCCAGAAAGGCTAAAAAGAGAGGGCGACCCGGCGTATATTTTCAGTTCCTTCGTACACGGCGATCCGGCAACGCCCGTTCTGGAAACGTATCCCGGCGATGAGCTGATGATCCGGCTGATCGATGGAGCGCATGAGGAACAGCACGTGTTTAATGTCACCGGAATGTCATGGAGAAAAGAGGTGGCGGATCAGAAGTCTCCGCTGGCGGCTTCACAGACAGTCGGGGTTTCAGAGGCGTTCAATTTAAACATCACAGAACCCTATCAGGCAGGCGATTACCTGTACTATTTTGGAGGAACGGATGATGTGTGGCTTGGTTTGTGGGGAATCATTCGCGCCTATGATAAGTATCAGGACTGTCTAAAACCGCTCTGCAAAGGAAAAGATATGATCCTGCCGCTTCCGCCGTGCCCGGGTAAGGATGATGTGGTGAGACGCTATGAGGTGGCGGCGGTTCAGACCAGACTGGTCTATAATAAATATGGAGATCACGACCCGGACGGACTGATTTTTGTTCCGCTGGAGGATGTGGATCTTGTATTTGCCGGAAAATATAAGCCAAAGCCTTTGATACTCCGTGCAAATGTCGGGGACTGGCTGGAAGTCACACTGCATAATTTGTGGGATCGCCCCGTGCCATATTTTGACTATCCGAGAGTACCGCTTGATCTGAAACATCAGCCGTCATGCAGGGTTTCACTGAATCCGCAGTTTCTGCAATATGATCCGGTCTGTGATTCGGGAATCAATGTGGGGTATAATCCAAAAGAGCAGACGGTTGGAATTGGCGAGAGCAAACGCTATTTGTGGAAGGCAGATCGTGCGTATGGGTCGTGCCTGCTGCAATCGTTCGGAGATATGCGGAATCATAGGTATCACGGACTGTTCGGAGCGGTGATCGTAGAGCCGGCGGGGGCAGAATGGTATCAGAATTTCACGAAAAAGCGGAATCCGTTTGCGGAGCAGGCGGTGATAACGGCGCCGGGAGTGGAGACATTCCGGGAATATGTACTGTTTATTCAGAATGGCATCCGGCTTTTGGATGAGCAGGGAAAACTGATCGAGACTGCGGCGGCGGGGAGCGAGGAGCCGGTCGATCCGGAGGACACGGGAGAGAAAGGTTATAATTACCGTTCGGAGCGGTTTGCAAACCGCCTTGCGAGGGATGCGCGGGTGTGGAAGGTGTTTAGCAGCAAAGTGCACGGAGATCCGGCAACGCCTATATGGAAGGCTTATGCGGGAGACCGGGTGATTTTCCGGACGATGATGCCGGCGGATAAACCCAGAAATGTGTCGTTGACGATCCACGGACATTTATGGAGAGAGCAGCCGGATGACGCCCTTTCCAGAGAAATCTCGCTCCAGGGTGGCATCAGTGTCGGCAACCGGTTTGATATGGAGCTTGAGGGCGGAGCTGCCTGCCCGGGAGATTATCTGTACCGTTCCGGGAGCTTTGGATGGGATGTGGAATCCGGTATGTGGGGGATATTCCGTGTGATGAAACACTCGGTCGGATGCAGATGCAAAGAAATGTGCGGAAGAATTTTAAGCTGTATCAGGCACAAGTAGAAGAAAAACAGATTGTTATAAGATAGCTCTTTTGGTAGAATTAAGACAAAAGTAACCGCCTCCAATCGTTAGATTTTGGTCTAACTTTTGGGGGTTGGTACATAGTTCATTGTGTATGAAAGAAGGATAGGAAATGAAAAAAGAACGAAGGCAGATTTTGCTGATAGGAATTTTTTTGCTGGCAGGCTGTGTACTGGGCTATTTCGTGGCGGTGACGCAGGAAAACCAGATGCAGGATCCTGCATACATTGCATTTTGGACGAGTCAGAATATGCCCGTTCCGGAACCGGGAGGCTTTGCAAAAAATATCGTTGCAATGGGACTGCTGTTTTCGGGGATACCTACGGGACTGATATTTTTTCGGCACATTGCAGAAAAATGGCTGACCTCTGCAGCGCCTAAAATTTGCATTGGTTTTCTCACTTTTCCCATCTATACGTGCATAGGTATCGTTTGCTCCATTCCGTTCATGATTTATCTGGCACTGATCCTGGCAAGAGGAAAGAGGCGCTAAACAAAAGCCGCCTCTTTCTCTCCAACCGTATCTACCATATTCCCATCACTCTCTGGAGCACCAGGCTCACCGCAGTGATGCCGCCCCAGCAGCACGCGCCGAGAAGCAGAGGTTTCCCACCGGTTTTGATCAATTTCACAATATTGCTGTTTAAGCCGATGGCAGCCATCGCCATCACGATAAAAAATTTGCTCAGTTCCTTAAAAGGCTGGAACACGTCAGCCGGAACGCCTGAGTTGACGGCGATCGTGGTAATGATGGAGGCGGCGACAAAGTAAAGGATAAAGAATGGAAATACCTTGCCGAGCTTTATTTTTTCTCCGTCGGAGCTTTGCGCCGTGTTCCGGCGGGTGCGGATCAGCGCAAGCGCCAGGGTGATCGGGATGATGGCGAGCGTGCGGGTGAGCTTGACGGTCACTGCCTTATCAAGCGTCTGGCTTCCGAGTCCCCACATACTGTCCCACGTTGCAGCGGCAGCAGTCACGGATGAGGTGTCGTTGACCGCAGTTCCTGCAAAAATGCCAAATGCCTCGCCGCTTGTCGTGTCAAAACCGATGACGCGTCCCAAAATGGGAAAAAGAATGGCTGCGAGTACATTGAAGAAGAAAATGACAGAAATTGCCTGCGCAACCTCGTCATCGTCCGCGTCAATGACCGGAGCGGTCGCAGCGATCGCCGAGCCACCGCAGATTGAAGAGCCGACGCCGACCAGTGTGGAGATATTGGACGGGATGTGCAGTGCCTTATGCAGAGTGAAAGCGATGAGCAGGGAGGTGGCAATCGTGCAGAGGATGATCGGAAGCGACTGCTTCCCCGTCATCAGGATCACATTCAGGTTTAAGCCAAAACCGAGCAGGACGACAGCCGCCTGCAAAATGATCTTGGAGGTGAACTTAATGCCGGACTCCGCTGCGCCCTTATCTGCCCAGAACATGGTGATGACCATGCCTGCAAGAATGGCGATCACAGCGCCGCCGATCAGGGGAAACAGTTTTCCGAGATACCAGGACGGCACAGCGATGGCAAGACATACCAGGATGCCAGGTAAATTTTTCTTTTTCATATGTATTGATCTCCTAAGTAAAAAATATATTGCAGTTCTCCATTATACAACAGCGGATACGGGCAGGCAATGAAAAAGAAGAAACTTCATATATTTAGTGGAATTACAGGGGCAATCTGTGATAAAGTAAAGAAAAGAGATTTGTTTTAAAGGGGGAGTAAAACCATGAGAAAATATAAGCGCATTTTTGTGATCGTTGTGGATTCGCTCGGCGTGGGGGCAATGCCGGACTCTGAGCGGTTTGGGGATGTCGGCGTCAACACGCTGGGACACATTGCAGAGACAGTCGGGGAGCTTGCGATCCCGCATCTGCAGAAGCTTGGCATGGCAAATATCATACCGCTGAAAGGGGTCTCGCCCGCAGAAGCGCCACTGGCATATTACGGAAAGCTTCGGGAAAAGAGCAACGGCAAGGACACCATGACCGGACACTGGGAGATGATGGGACTTGAGATCACAAAGCCGTTCCAGACCTTTACTGACACGGGATTTCCGCCGGAGCTGATCGAGGAGCTTGAGAAGCGCACCGGGCGCACGGTCATCGGAAATAAGAGTGCGAGCGGCACGGAGATACTCGATGAGCTTGCCGAGGAGGAGATTGCGACGGGGCATATGATCGTCTACACTTCTGCGGATTCCGTGCTCCAGATCTGTGGAAATGAGGAGACGTTCGGACTGGACGAACTTTACCGCTGCTGTGAGATCGCCCGTGAACTCACGATGCGCGACGAGTGGAAGGTCGGGCGCGTCATTGCAAGACCGTATGTCGGAAAGAAAAAAGGTGAGTTTCAGCGGACGAGCAACCGCCATGACTATGCGTTAAAACCATATGGAAGAACAGCTTTAAATGCGTTGAAGGACGCCGGACTTGACGTGATCTCCATCGGAAAGATCAACGACATTTTTGACGGCGAGGGAATCACGCGCGCCTTGAAATCAAAGAGCTCCGTACATGGCATGGAGCAGACCATCGACGTGGCGGGAGAGGACTTCCGGGGGCTTTGCTTTGTGAATCTGGTTGATTTTGACGCCCTGTGGGGACACAGACGCAATCCGCAGGGGTATGCGAAGGAGATCGAGATGTTTGACGAGAAGCTGGGACAGCTTCTTCCGCTCCTGGGCGAGGATGACCTTCTGCTGATCACGGCGGATCACGGCAACGACCCGACCTACACCGGAACGGACCACACGCGGGAGAAAGTGCCGTTTCTGGCATATTCTAAGGCGCTGGCGCATGGAGGGGAGCTGCCGGAGCAGGAGACCTTTGCAGTGATCGGCGCAACCGTGGCGCAGAATTTTGACGTGGCGATGCCCGAGGGGACGATTGGACATTCGCTTTTGGAGGAATTGGACTAAAAAATGAATGTGACTAACTCACAGATAAAATAAAAAAAATGGGTAAAATACATCTTAGATAAAAAAGAAAAACAACCAAAAGGAGATAAAATTATGGCAGCATTACACATTACAAAGGAAAATTTTGAGACGGAGGTATTACAGTCCGAGAAGCCGGTACTCGTGGATTTCTGGGCAGAGTGGTGCGGTCCGTGCCAGATGCTTTTACCGACGATCGAGGAGCTGGCGGGAGAGGTTACCGACGCGAAAATCTGCAAGGTCAATGTGGACGAGCAGCCGGAGCTTGCCGGACAGTTCGGCGTGATGACGATACCGACCCTGATCGTCTTTAAGGGCGGCAAGGTGGTCAACACTTCCATCGGAGTGAAGGCAAAGAGCGAGATCCTCAAGATGCTTCAGGTATAGGAATGAAGTTTCCTATAAAATAAAAATAGCGCCAGCGATAGACAATGATGCCTACCGGCTGGCGTTTTTTCACTCAAAATGGATTTGAAATGGAGGATACTATGGGATTTTCACTGGATGTCAGCGTCCCTGTGATCACTGTATTTTTGCAGGGGCTGCTCAGCTTTTTTTCACCGTGCGTTCTGCCGCTTCTGCCGCTCTACATCGGCTATCTGTCGGGAGGAACGGCGCAGATGGGAGAGGACGGCAGAGTCACCTACGCGCGCAGAAAGGTGCTGGTCAACACGATCTTTTTTGTGCTCGGCACAAGCTTTGCGTTTTTCCTGCTGGGAATCGGCGTTTCTGCGCTCGGCAGCTTTTTCCGCAGCAACCAGTTACTGTTTACAAGAATCGGCGCGATCCTGATCATTTTATTTGGATTGTACCAGCTTGGGATTTTTGGAAAATCCAAGTTCCTTGGAAAAGAGCGCCGTTTTCTGCCGCCGCTTGCAAAAATGACGATGTCGCCCATCACGGCGCTGATCATGGGCTTTACGTTCAGCTTTGCGTGGACGCCGTGCGTTGGCCCGGCGCTCACCAGCGTGCTGCTGATGACGGCGACGGCGGAATCACAGCTTGCGGGAATGGCGCTGATCGGCGTGTATACACTTGGATTTGTCTTGCCGTTTCTCGCGGTCGGAATGTTCACGACAAAGCTTCTGGAGTTATTTAAAAAGCACAGAAACGTGGTGCAGTACACGGTCAAGATCGGCGCGGTGCTGATGATCCTGATGGGTGTGCTGATGTTCACCGGAAAAATGAACGCCATCAGCGGCTACCTCTCCGGTATTTCCGTGCAGGAGGAGACAACGGACGGGGACGCCGGTGCGGGAGCACAGAAAGAAAACGGATCGTCTGCGGATGAAAATACGGATGCAGACGGCGGAAGTGAGCCCGGGGCTGCGGACGGTGCAGGAGCTTCCAATGACGGGGAGGCACAGCCGGAGACAGAGCTGCCCCCGGCGATCGATTTCACGCTGACCGACCAGTATGGAAATACACATACCCTTTCCGATTATAAAGGAAAGACTGTGTTCTTAAACTTCTGGGCGACCTGGTGTCCGCCGTGCCGTGCGGAGATGCCGGACATCCAGAAGCTTTACGAGGAATATGAGGAGGCGGGTGACGACTCGGTTGTGATCCTTGGAGTTGCGGCGCCGGGCTACGGCGGAGAGAAGTCTGAGGAGGAGATCACCGCATTTTTGGAGGAGAACGGCTACACCTATCCGGTTGTGATGGATGAGGGCGGAGAGATGTTTATGCAGTACGGAGTATTCTCTTATCCGACGACCTTTATGATCAATGAGGACGGCGACGTTTACGGCTATGCGAGCGGACAGCTCACCGAGGACATCATGAGGGATATCATCCGCCAGACCGTGGAGAGTGTGGAACAGTAAGAAAGATTTTACTCTGCTGCTACATTAACTTGCACAACCCGCAGATTTATAGTAATCTGTTCTGAGAAACTTTGGGGAAATGTATCTTCTGTGAAGGAAGATACCCGGACGGCAGAGATGCCGGAGAAGAGCAGGAGGGCGCATGAAAGAGCTGTTGTACTGGATCGTCGGATGGATTACGCGGATACACAATTACATTCTGCGGCTCAACGATGCGTTTGAATACAATTTCACGGACAAGGAACTGCATTTTCTCGTGATAGGTGTTCTTGGAATGGCGCTGATCTTTATGGTCTATCCGGTGTTCCGCTGGCTTGCAAAGCGTGACCATGTGATGACGATCGCGTGGATCTATGTGTTTACGCTCATCATCGTCATCACATTTGCGATCGAGATCGGGCAGCAGGCGACCAATTCCGGAAACATGGAATTTGCCGATATTATGACGGGTGTGTTTGGCTTTGTGCTCATGTTTCTGGTCTTTTCCGCGGTACGGGCAGTCTGCAAGCTGATTTACGGATTATTTTCCCACAAAAATAAAACAGATGAGGATGAGTGGGATCGCGATGAATAAGTTTTTGAAACGGGTGGCGGAGACGCTTCTTGTAATACTGGGAAATTGCCTTTACGCATTTGGCGTGGCAATGTTTATCATACCGGGCGGGCTGATCACGGGAGGCACGACCGGTATCGGTCTGTTTGTGGCGGATGTGACGGGACTTCCGGTGACGGCGTTTGTGTTTGCGTTTAATATACTGATGTTTCTGATCGGATTCTTTGTGTTTGGCAAAAAATTTGCGGCAAATACGATCGTGAGCACGCTCAGCTATCCGGTGGCTTTAGAGATCATCACAAGGCTGCTTGGCACATACCGACTGACGGACGACATGATTTTGTGTATGATTTTCGGCGGTATCTGCATCGGGGCGGCGATTGGCATCGTGATACGGATGGGCGCGTCGACGGGCGGTATGGATATTCCGCCGCTGGTGTTAAACCGCTATTTTAAAATACCGGTTTCCGCGTCGATCTATGTATTCGATATGATGATCCTTTTGCTTCAGGCGTCGCGCAGCAGCGGCGAGCAGATTTTGTACGGAATCCTGCTGGTGATCGTGTACAGCACCGTTCTGGACAAATGTCTGATGGTCGGGACGGCAAAGATGCAGATCAAAGTGGTGAGCGACAAGATCGAGGATATCCGTCACGCGATCCTGATGGATATTGACCGTGGAGTGACGATGATAAACAGCGAGACAGGATACATGAAGCAGGAGACCCAGATGCTTCTCACCGTGGTATCCATGCGCGAGCTGTCGCGGACGGAAAAGCTGATCCACTCCGTGGACGCGGACGCGTTTGTCATTATCAACAGGGTGAGCGAGGTGTCCGGCAGAGGTTTTTCCAGCAAAAAGCGGTATCTGGAAAAGGAACAGTAAAGGAAAGGGAGAGGTGTTTCCATGACGCTCCAGCAGTTAAAATATGCACTTACGATTGCCGACTGCGGCTCGATGAACGAGGCGGCAAAGCGGCTCTTTCTGTCGCAGCCGAGTCTGTCCGAGACGATGAAGGAGCTCGAGCGGGAGATCGGTATGCAGATCTTCCAGCGCTCCAACCGCGGTATCGTGATCACGCCGGAGGGAGAAGAATTTTTGGGATACGCCAGACAGGTGACGGAGCAGTTTGGGCTGCTGCAGTCCCGGTATGTGGAAAAGCGCACAAGGGAGAAATTCAGCGTTTCCATGCAGCACTATACCTTTGCGGTCAACGCGTTTGTGGAGACGGTCCGGCGTGTCGGAATCGACAGCTACGAGTTTGCGGCGAACGAGACGACGACCTACGATGTCATGGAGAACGTGCGCAACTTCAAGAGCGAGATTGGTGTGCTCTATCTCAATGACTTCAACGAGAAGGTCATGACGAAGATCATCCACGAAAAAGGACTGGAATTTATCGAGCTGTTCGACTGTGATACCTATGTGTATCTGTGGAATAAGCACCCGCTGGCAGAGAAGGCGGTCATTTCGATGGCGGAGCTGGACGAGTACCCGTGCCTTTCATTTGACCAGGGTAAAAACCATTCACTCTATCTGGCGGAGGAGATGAAAAGCACCTACGAGTACAAACGGCTGATCAAGGCGACAGACCGTGCGACACTTCTGAACTTCATGAAAGGGCTCAACGCCTACACGCTTTGTTCCGGCATTATCTGTGAGGAGTTAAACGGCAGCGAATATATCGCCGTGCCCCTTGCCGAGACGGAGAAAATGCGCATCGGCTATGTCCGGCGCAAGGGCGCAGCCATCAGCCATATCGGAGAAATGTATATCGAGGAACTGAAAAAATATAAAGATAAGATCATGTAGCACAAGGAAGCCGGTAGTTGATATAGGATTTACCTATAACTAACTATCGGCTTCTCGTATTAACACATTTTTACTGCGGTTGCTATAATAACTATTGTGAATTTACCGGATAGGATTCGGGTGTCAAAAGGGGTTTTTCAAAAGTGGGATTATCAAAATGCACAAATGGTATTCTGATTTGTGAATATGGAGAAGGTTAGAACTTCTTAATGTTCTCCAGGTTCCAGCAATTCGACGGCAGGGAAGCCGGCGAAAGCCCGAACTGCGCTATGGATGGCGCATAGAGGGCGGTTGCGTTCCTGCACATGAACGATATTTAAGAACATTTTAGAAGTTCTTAGCTTCGGAATCCTGAACAAAAAGAATATCATTTGTGTGTGTTGCCAGTTGCAATTTGAAAACCCCCTTTGACACCCGAATCCGGATAGGAGAAAACATATGTCAATGATCGAAGTACGTCATTTATATAAAAGCTTTGAACAGAAGGGCAGCACCGTGGAGGCGCTGCGGGACGTCTCGCTTCAGATCGGGGCGGGCGACATTTACGGCATCATCGGAATGTCCGGCGCAGGTAAAAGTACGCTGGTGCGGTGTCTGAACTTTCTGGAACGCCCGACGGGCGGCGAGGTGCTGATCGAGGGGAAAAGCCTTGCGGATCTGACCGAAAAGCAGCTCCGGGCACAGCGCAGCGACATCGCGATGATTTTTCAGCATTTCAATCTTCTGATGCAGAAAAACGTGATCGACAACATCTGCTTTCCGATGCATATACAGGGGAAAAAGGATGCAAAGGCGAAGGAAAGAGCCTTAGAGCTCCTGCGTATGGTGGGGCTGGAGGAAAAGGCGACGGCGTACCCGGCGCAGCTATCCGGCGGACAGAAACAGAGGGTAGCGATCGCGCGGGCGCTCGCGAGCGACCCGAAAATCCTTCTCTGCGATGAGGCGACCAGTGCCCTTGACCCGCAGACGACAGCGTCGATCCTTTCCTTATTAAAAGACATCAACCGCAGGCTTGGCATCACGATCGTGATCATTACGCATCAGATGTCGGTGATCCGTGAGATCTGCAGCCATGTGGCGATCATAGAGCGGGGAGAACTTGCGGAGCAGGGACTGGTGGAGGACATCTTTAACCACCCGCGCTCGCGGGCGGCAAGAGAGCTGATCTTAAAGGACCGCCCGGAGGGAAGCTGGGAAGGAAACCGGAGCGGATGGGACGGAGACGGGCGCCAGGCGGAGCGCATCGCGGGCGGCAGAAAGCTGCGCATCGTCTTTTCGGAGAATTCCGCATTTGAGCCGGTGATCGCAAATATGGTGTTAAAGTTTGGCACGCCGGTCAATATCCTGCGCGCCGACACAAAGAATGTCGGCGGCTTTGCCAAAGGAGAGATGATACTCGGGCTTCCGTCAGACGAGACGCTGGCGGATGAGATGGAGCAGTATCTGAAAGAGAAAGGACTGGAAATCGAGGAGGTGACAGAAGATGTGGACGAATGAAGTGATGATGATGCTGGTGCGGGGAACCGCAGAGACTCTTTATATGACGATCGTTTCGACGGTGCTCGGCTATCTGCTCGGGCTCCCGATGGGGATCCTGCTCGCAGTGACTGACAAGGACGGCATCCGACCGAACGCGGTGTGTTACAAGATCCTTGACGTGATCGCAAACATTGTGCGGAGTATTCCGTTTTTGATCCTTTTGATCCTTCTGATCCCGTTCACCCGGTTTTTGATCGGAAAGACCTATGGGTCTACGGCGACGATCGTCTCGCTGGTGATCGCGGCAGCGCCGTTTATCGGGCGTATGGTGGAGTCCTCCCTAAAAGAAGTGGACGCGGGCGTGATCGAAGCGGCGCGCTCGATGGGGGCGGACGATTTTACGATCGTCACAAAGGTGATGCTGGTGGAGGCGCGCACCTCGCTGATCACCGGAAGCACGATCGCCATCGGCACGATCCTGGGATATTCCGCGATGGCGGGCAGTGTCGGCGGCGGCGGTCTCGGCGACATCGCCATCCGCTACGGATACCACCGCTATGAGATGGACATTATGATCGTGACGGTGATCCTGCTGATTGTTCTGGTGCAGATTTTCCAGACGGTCGGAATGAAGATCGCGGCAAAGCTTGACAAGCGCAGATAAAAGTGGTACAGATACAGTTTTGGAAATGGAGGAAATTATGAAAAAGAAAGTTTTGGCAGGAATTTTAACGGGAGTGCTGGCAGTCGGCGCACTGGCGGGATGCGGGGGCACACAGGGCGGCAATACGATCACCGTGGCGGCGTCCGCCACACCGCACGCAGAGATCTTAGAGCAGGCGAAGCCGATTCTGGCAGAGCAGGGCTGGGAGCTGGAGGTGACCGTCTTTGACGATTATCCGCTGCAAAATGAGGTCGTTGAGAGCGGGGAATTTGATGCAAACTATTTCCAGCATATCCCTTACCTTGAGGACTACAATGCGACGAAGGGAACGCATCTGGTCAATGCGGGTGGCATCCATTACGAGCCGTACGGCATCTATCCGGGCACAAAGAGCGACCTCTCCGAGCTGGCAGCGGGGGATGTGATCGCAGTGCCAAACGACGCGACAAATGAGGCGCGGGCATTGCTTTTACTGCAGGATAACGGTATTATTAAAATAAGGGATGGCGCAGGGCTTCAGGCGACGGTGAACGACATCGTGGAGAATCCGTACAACATCACGATCAAGGAGCTGGATGCGGCGCAGATCGCGCGTGTGATCCCGGAGATGGCATTTGTTGTGTTAAACGGGAACTATGCGCTTGCGGCAGACTACTCCGTCGCGGAGGATGCGATCGCCTATGAGAAGTCTGACTCCGAGGCTGCAAAGACCTATGTGAATGTCATCGCGGTAAAGGAAGGAAACGAGACGGGCGACGGCATCAGGGCGCTGGTGGAGGCGTTAAAGTCGGAGGAGATCGCACAGTATATCAACGACACTTATGACGGCGCGGTCATCCCGTTTACCGAATAAAACGGAACCGGAGAGGAACAGGATGTTTCAGGATTTACATGAGATTTCAGACGGAAAAATATATACCGAAAACGATATGGTGCGCGTGGCAAGCCGGGACTGTGAGGGCTGCCACGCGTGCTGCGTGGGAATGGGAAATTCTATCGTATTAGACCCGCTGGATGTGTGGCGGCTTTGCACTGTGACGGGGAAAACCTTTGAGGAGCTTTTGCAAAGGGAGATCGAGCTTCATGCGGTGGACGGTCTGATCCTGCCAAATCTGGCAATGACCGGGGAGGATGAGCGGTGCGCCTTTTTAAATGAGGCGGGCAGATGCGAAATCCATGCCAGCCGTCCGGGACTCTGCCGGACATTTCCGCTGGGCAGGATCTATGAGGAAGATACGATCCGCTACTTTTTACAGACCGGTGCGTGCAAAAAGTCCGACCGCACCAAGATCAAGGTCAGCCGTTGGCTGGATGTGCCGGAGCCGAAGAAAAACAGACAGTTTCTTCTGGAATGGCACTCCCTGCGCAGGCGCCTGGAGGAGGCGCTTGCCGCAGAGGAGAGCGAGGAGACAAAGAAAGCGGTGAATATGTATCTCCTCCGCCTGTTTTTTGTGACGCCGTACCAGGCGCAGGGCGATTTCTACGAGGAGTTCGGTCAGCGCATGGCGCAGGCGAAAAAGCTGGTGCAGGGGCGTTAGTCTACTGCGCCTGTTTGACATTTTGGGCAAAAAATGCAACCGCGATCGCTCCCGGACCGACGTGTGTCCCGATCGTGCTTCCGATGGTGCTGATGGGGAGTTCATCGACATAATATTTCCAGAGGGATTCGCTGTCTGCGATATATTTTTGCAGGAGCGAGTCGTCCAGACCGCTGTAAGCCAGCGTGTACGGCAGGGTAAAGTCGATGCCGCCGCATTTTGCGGTCTCCTCGCGCAGCATATTGCTGCCGTTTTTGGAGCCTCTGGCTTTTCCGAGGACATTGACTTCACCGTCAGTCACTGCGATCACCGGCTTGATGGAGAGCAGACTTCCGGCGAGAGCAGCCGCACCCGAGATGCGTCCGCCGCGTTTTAAGTACTCCAGAGTGTCGAGCAGCGCGATCACACGGACGTCTTTTTTGCGCCATTCGAGGACGTCGGCGATCTCCGCTGCGGACATTCCGGCGTCGCGCAGACGGCAGGCGTAGAGGACGAGGATCTGCTCGCCGATGCAGACATTTTCACTGTCCACGATGTGGATGCAGTCCTCGTAGCCGTCGAGCGCGATATGCGCGCTCTGGCAGGTGCCGGAAAGCTTGGAGGAGAGGGTGATGACAACTGCAGTGTCCCCCGCATCCTTCACCTCTTTAAATACCGCTTCGTATTCGTGCGGCGGGATCTGGCTGGTCGTCGGCATACAGTCGCTCTCGATCAGCTTTTCAAAAAATTCTCTGTGGGTCAGTGTGATACCGTCTAAAAATTCTTCTTCCCCCAAAATCGTCTTTAACGGGAGAAATGTGATATGCAGTCTGTCCGCCTGCTCTTTCGTCAGATCGCAGGCGGAATCCGTGATAATTCTTACGCTCATATGATAACTCCTTTTCAAATAGTTTGATAATCAAATTAAATGCATCATACAGCGAAAACCGGATGCTGTCAAGATAGTTTGATAATCAAAGTATATAAAAGTGATTCTTTTCTTTTCGGGATAACGTGCTATAATGGGATTTGCAAAATTCAGGATTCGGATGGAAGCGTACGCGCTTTAGAATGAGAGGAAATTATGAAATATATGAGACAGCTTTTGCTGATATTAGGGATATCTTTTCTGGGGGAAGAGTTGAAGCAGCTTCTCCCGCTGCCGGTTCCCGCGAGCATCTACGGACTGGTGATTTTGTTTGCGGCGCTGGAACTGCATATCATCCGCATTGAGGCGGTGCGCGACGTGGGACGGTTTCTCATCGAGATCATGCCGATGATGTTCATTCCGGCGGCGGTGGGGCTGATCGAGTCGTGGGGCGATCTCAAAGGGATCTTTGTCCCGGTGGTGGTCATTATGGTCGTATCGACCGTCGTTGTGATGGCGGTGTCGGGGCGTGTCACCCAGTTTGTAATCAGAAGGAGCAAGAAGGAGAGCGGAAATGAGTGAATTTGTGCAGCAGTCGCTGTTTTTTGGCGTGGTCGTGAGCGTGCTGGGCTATGAACTGGGACTGTTTTTGAAAAAGAAATTAAAGTGGGCTGTCTGCAATCCGCTGCTGATCTCCATTGTGGCGGTGATCGTATTTTTGCTGATCTTTGATATTCCCTATGAGGCTTATAACCGCGGGGCGGAGTACCTGAGCTATCTGCTGACGCCGGCGACCGTGTGTCTGGCGATCCCGCTCTATGAGCAGGTGGAGCTTCTGAAAAAACATTCGGGGGCGATCCTCGCCGGACTGCTCTCGGGGGTGCTTACGAGTATCGCGTGCGTCTTTGTGCTCGCCCTTTTGTTCGGACTTGACCATGCGGAATATGTGACGTTTCTCCCGAAGTCCATCACGACGGCGATCGGAATGGGCGTTTCGGAGGAGCTTGGCGGATATGTGACGATCACGGTAGCGGTGATCATCGTGACTGGGATCCTTGGAAATGTGATCGCGGAGACGGTCTGCCGTATCTTCCGGATTGACGATCCGGTGGCGAAGGGGATCGCGATCGGCTCTGCAGCGCACGCGGTCGGCACGGCGAAAGCGATGGAACTGGGCGAGATCGAGGGGGCGATGAGCAGCCTCTCGATCGCGGTTGCGGGGATTCTGACGGTGATCTTAGCGCCGCTTTTTGCAAATCTGATCTGACGAACCAAAGCGGTATTCCGACATATGATATAGAGAAAACAAAAATGTTGGAATATTTATGTATTGTCAAAATAGAATTGTGCACACCATAGAGCAGGGGGATTCGCTGTATCGTCTGGCGAGACAGTATGATACGACGGTCACGGAACTGATCCTCGGAAATCCGGGGGTGAATCCGTATAACTTACAGGTTGGAATGAAACTTCAGATCTGCCCGGGGCAGGACTATGACGGACCGTTGCCGAATACGCCGGGCGTTGTCATCCCTATTCTGCCGGGAAACCCGAACCGACCAGGGCAAAGTACGCCGAGTATGCCGGGGATGCCGGGACCAAGTACGCCGAGTACGCCGGGAATGCCGGGCCCGAGTATGCCAAGTATGCCGGGCGGAAATGCACAGACGCCGGGTGAGCAGGAGAATGCTGTGGAAAATCTCAGAAACGATATGCGCATGGCATGGATGAACCTGATCTTCTGGACGCGTATGTATCTCATGAGCGTCGACGCGGACGGGAAAGACCAGCAGGAGGTTGGCGAGCGCGCGCTTCAGGCGGCGGATGAGATCACCGATGTTTTTGCCAACCATCTTCCGATCGCTGCGACCAGACAGTTGCGCAACCTGCTGGCAAGGCATATGGAACTGACGGAGGAGCTGATCCGCACACAGAAATCCGGAAACATGGAAAACTACGATGCGCTCATCAAAAACTGGTATGGAAACGCAAACCAGATCGCCGCGCTGATCGGTGAAATAAATCCGTATTTCGGCGGGAGAGAGACGAGAAATATGCTGTTAAATTATCTGGATATGACACGGGAATCCATCGAGCAGCAGTTGAACGGCGAGTATGGGCTGAGTATCGACACATTCCGCGATCTGCAGAATCATGTGCTTGAAATGGCAGATTTCTTTGCGAGGGGTCTGCTGGCACGATGACCGCGCAGGATCTGGCGCTCCTGCTGCTTTTTGCGGGGGCGTTGCCATGTCTGGCAGTCCTTTGCGGCGTCTTTGCCGCGCGCAGAAGGAAGAGCAGGAAGAAAATAAGTCAGATGGAATTGCCGCAAAAGATAGCGCTCTTAGATGAGCTGGCAAAACCGTTTGGCTTTTTTTATGATGAGGCTGCGGACGTTATCTCCTCCCGCACGGATGCGTGGCAGAGAAAAAGCGGTTACACGGCGGCGTTCGACCGCGCGGCGGCGGGCGCAGGCATCGTGATCGACGCGCTTCCGGTCTATTTTGACTATGGCGGGAAAACATGGCTGGTCGAGTTCTGGAAGGGACAGTACGGCGTCACCACGGGCGGCGAGGTCGGCGTCTACCATACGGACGAGGTGATCCCGGCGTATTTTTATCCGGCAGCGCACTATGCGGCGGTGGAGGATCATGAGATGCCGGAAATCTGCTGCCGTCTGGAGCACAGAGGACAGACGGTGTATGAAAACTGCGGGACGCACTGGTGGCTGACCGGATTTCGCCTGGGACAGTTTTCAGAGACGAGGGATCTGGCGCTCTCTGCAACGGTGCGGTTTTCGGAGACCGGGATGGCGCGCGCGATGCTTCAGGGGCTGCGCAGAAGTGGAATACCGCGTGAAAAATACCGTCTGTGCGGGTCGGAAATCTGTGTCTGCATGGATTTTTGCCAGAAGTATGCGCTTATCGCGCGCGTATTCCGGTTTCTCGTGCAGCGCATCAATCACTTAAACTGCCGGATCTATCGTCTGGTCACAAGGCCATTTTGCAGTACGCCGGATCGTCTGCTGTTTTTGTATTACCAGCTTCCGGGCAGCTTCAGGAGAGCGCTCGTGCTGGCGGGCAGGCATGGCAGGGCGGGGAAGGATTTGCATGGGGTGTAGAAAGAGGATTGACAGGGCATTGGAAAATGCCCTGCATCTTCCCCTGAATATGTGCAGCCGGTATGTGATCATGAGCGACTGCCACAGAGGTGAGGGGACGATGAACGACAACTTTTTGAAAAACCAGAACCTGTATTATGCCGCGCTGGAATCTTATTACCGGAACGGTTTTTGCTATCTGGAACTTGGGGACGGCGAGGAACTCTGGGAAAACCGCAGCGTTTCGCGCATCCGGGAATGTTACGGGGAAATTTACCGCCTGTTTGACTGCATGGAACGGGAAAACCGCATGGTGCGGCTGTACGGAAACCATGACATGGAGCTTGCGGATGCTCTGCCGGAGGCGCTCATTCTCATGAATCAGGAGGGCGGAAAAAATATCTGCATGATACACGGGCATCAGGCGGATTTTTTTAATTCCGTCTGCTGGCGGCTCGCCCGTTTTCTGGTGCGCTGGCTGTGGAAACCGCTGGAGCGCTTCGGAGTGTCAGACCCGACGAGCGCGGCGCGCAATTACAAAAAGGCGGTGCGTTATGAGCGCTGCCTTGCAAGGTGGGCGACGGAGCGCGGGGAGTATCTTGTGGCGGGACACTCGCACCGCCCGCGCATTGTGCAAAGCGGGGAGCGGGAGAGCCGTTACCTGAATGCGGGGAGCTGCGTGCACCCGGGCGGGGTCACGGCGATCGAGATCGAACAGATGCAGATGACGCTCGTGCGCTGGCGTCTGGCGACGCGCCCGGATCTGTCGCTCTGTGTGATGCGGGAGGTAGTAGATGGGCCTGCTTTGGTCGAATAGGACAAAAAAGTCCATAAATCGGTGTTTTTTCAAAAATCATTTGACGGAATCGCAATTTAATATTATATTACGTTATAGTAAGTCGTGAAAGTAACGCGTAAAAGTGATAATAGAAAACTTTGACGATGATGGTAATTGGAGGAGCAGAGAGATGATAAAGGTTGTGAAATTTGGCGGCAGTTCTCTGGCAAGCGCGGAGCAGTTTGCGAAGGTCGGAAAGATCATCCAGTCGGATAAGGAGAGGAAATACGTGGTTCCGAGCGCGCCCGGAAAGCGCAATGCAAAGGACACAAAGGTGACGGATATGCTTTACGCCTGCTATGAGCTGGTGGAGGCGGACGAGGAATTCCGTATTCCCCTGATGAAGATCAAGGACCGCTATGACACGATCATCAACGGGCTGAACCTGAAGCTGTCCTTAGAGGACGAGTTCCGCAGGATCACGGAGAATTTTAAAAATAAAGCTGGCGTGGATTATGCGGCGTCCCGCGGCGAATACTTAAACGGTATTATCATGGCAAACTACCTGGGCTATGAGTTTATTGATGCGGCGGAGGTCATCTTTTTCAATGAAAAAGGAGAGTTCGACGCGGAGAAGACAAACGAGGTGTTGTCTGCGCGTCTGGCAAAGTGCGACAGAGCGGTAATACCGGGCTTTTACGGTTCGCTGCCGGACGGCACGGTCAGGACCTTTTCCAGAGGCGGCTCCGACATCACCGGATCCATCGTGGCGCGCGCGGTGCAGGCGGGCTGCTATGAGAACTGGACGGACGTATCGGGATTTCTGATCGCAGACCCGAGGATCATCGAGAACCCGAAGACGATCAAGACGATCACCTACCGTGAGCTGCGCGAGCTCTCCTACATGGGGGCGAGCGTGCTGCACGAGGAGGCGGTATTCCCGGTGCGAAAGGCGGGAATACCGATCAATATCCGCAACACCAATGCGCCGGAGGATGAGGGCACATGGATCGTGGAGAGCACCTGCCACCAGTCGAAATACACGATCACCGGGATTGCCGGAAAAAAGGGCTTTGTGTCCGTCAATATCGACAAGGATATGATGAACGGCGAGGTTGGCTTTGGCAGGAAGGTCTTAAGCGCCTTTGAGGAGAACCACATTTCCTTTGAGCATATGCCGTCCGGTATCGATACGATGACGATTTTTGTCCATCAGCCGGAGTTTGAGGGCAAGGAGCAGGCGGTCATCTCCTCGATCCACCGTCTGGCAAAGCCGGACAGCATTGAGCTGGAGGGAGATCTCGCCCTGATCGCGGTGGTGGGACGCGGTATGCGCTCGACCAGAGGGACGGCGGGAAGGATTTTCTCTGCGCTTGCGCACGCGAACGTCAATGTAAAAATGATCGACCAGGGTTCCTCGGAACTCAACATCATCATCGGTGTCAGCAATGCGGATTTTGAAAATGCCATCCGTGCCATCTACGATATTTTCGTGGAGACACAGTTGTAAAAACGATTAGAAGAGTGGATTATGGAAAAACAGGTTTCCGATAAAAACTTGATACGACGGATATTGGAGGGCAGGGCTGTACGCATTTTTGTGGGTACAGCCACTGCCTTTTTGTGCGTGCTCACACTGCTTGAATTTGCCGCGCTGCGCTTTGAGTGGAACATTCCGGCGCTCCATGCGTTCAGCAGCGGGGATGGCTTCTGGAGCGAGGGCTATCAGAGGGAGGAGCTGGCGCTGGACGACAGCACGGAAAATGAGATTTTGGAAGAACCGGAACCCGGAGAAGCGGAGGGGCAGCAGGACGCAGGAGAAAGCGGACAGCCGGATGTGCAGCAGCGGGAAGAATCTGCGGCAGATGGGCTGCAGACTGCGGGGAAGCCGGGAGAGACAGAAGAAAACGGGCAGCCGGAGGGGGAAGAACCGGAAGCGGGAGAAAGTGGACAGCCGGAGACGGAGGAGGATGAGGAGGGAGAGGAGTTTCCCTACTATATCCGCATCAACCGGCAGCAGAACTGCATCACGGTCTACACGATGGACGCCGCGGGGGAGTACACGGTGCCGTACAAAGCCATGATCTGTTCGACGGGACTTTACAATGCGACGCCGCGCGGCGTCTACCAGATTTCAACAAAATACCGCTGGCGGGAGCTATATGGTCATGTGTACGGACAGTATGCCACGCGGATCCACGGCGGTATCCTGTTTCACTCCGTGCCCTATTACAGAAAGGCGGAGGACACACTCTGCACGGACAAGTACAACAAGCTGGGAGAGCAGGCGTCGATGGGATGTGTGCGGCTGACCGTGGAGGATGCGAAATGGATCGCAGAGAACTGTCCCGAGGGGACGACGGTGGAGATTTATGAGGATGCCAATCCGGGACCGCTCGGCAAGCCGGAGGCGGCGAAGATCGACACCGGGAGTCCGAACAAGGGATGGGATCCGACAGACCCGAGTGAGGAGAATCCGTGGCGGGATCCGCAGACGCAGGAGGCAGACGGGCAGCGGGAGATGAATTAGGAAAAAGACATATAAAAAGGCGACATCAACATTTTTTGTTTGATGCCGCCTTTTAAACTATCTCGTCCATGGGACTGTACCTCTCTTTTCTTTTTATTTTCTTTTTTGGACTTCTTCGCTTCTTCGTTCTCCGGAATCTATCGTTTTCTTATGACCTTTGAAATTGTACCATATATGAAAAATTCTTATCTGATACTAATTTCTGCTTTCCATGATGTGGAATGTCACGTTATCTTCTCTGGAAGAATGAAAAATCGAATGCAATTACGTTTTCGGTGGTCTGTACCTCCTTTATTAGATTCTGTCTGGGTAAATCGTTATGTTTCTGGTGGTCTGTACCTTCCTTTCTGATTGGCTTCCTTCAATCGTATTTGTTTTTTCTTTTCTCTCTTGTTTCTTTGTAAGTTCATTATATCTGTTAAAAATAGAAATGTCAAGCATTATTTTGAAAAAATTAAAAATAAATTTTAAGTAATAAGATAATTGTAGAAATATAATAAAAAATACTGAAAATTAAAATAAGATATTCAAATCAGAAAAAGAAAAGGTGGGAGTGAACCACGGCGCGTTTTTTTCATATGATAAATGGAAGGGAGCGTAATCTTATGAACAGACAGACAATACTTCTTATTAGTGATATGCGTCAGGTCTATCTGGCGGAGCTGCTGACCAAGAAAGGGATCAATGTGCGCTGTCTGGATGTCAGAAACATTGAGACGGTCAGGGAGCAGTTAGAAAAGCTAAAGACATTTCTTGCGGATGCGGATATGCTGATCCTTCCGATTCCGGTGGCAAAAATCGCGGAGCAGGAGATGTTAAACGATATATTGAATAAAAATCTGGTGAACGGCACGCGGGTGCTTGGCGGCTGTTTCTCAGCAGAACAGACGGAAATTTTAAAACGGAGGGACATTCCTTATCTGGATTTTATGGAGGATAGGATTGTGACGGAGGAAAACGCGGTGGCGACGGCTGAGGGAGTCATTGCGGAGCTGGTAAATAAGAGCCCCTATAATATAGATGAAGCAAAAATAATCGTGACGGGGTACGGCTGCTGCGGAAAAGCGGTCGCGGAGCGCTTGGCGGCGCTTGGCGCGCGGGTGACGGTGCTCGCAAGGCGCAGGGAAGTGCGCAAGGCGGCGAAAAAGGATGGCTTCTATGCCGTGGACTTCGCCTTTGGGGCGGAGGAAGCGATGGGGGCGGCGATGCTTGTCAACACCGTTCCGGCGCCGGTTGTGACGAGAACGATCATCCGTGAGCTTCCGCGGGACGCCTATATCCTCGATATCGCTTCAAAGCCGGGCGGAACAGACTTTGCGTGTGCGAAGGAATACGGCATACGCGCGGATCTGGTGCTTGGGATCCCGGGGAAATATGCGCCCAAGGAGAGCGCGTATATTCTCGGTCGGGCGATCGAACGGTTTATGCTTCGGGAGGGAATGAACTGATGGATTTTTCAAATTATAATATAGGTCTGGGGATCACCGGATCTTTCTGTACCTTTGCGAAGGCGCGAAAGGAGATCCAGCGTCTGTGCGATATGGGGGCGAACGTAGTGCCGATTTTTTCCTTTAACGCGCAGACCTGCGATACGCGCTTTGGCAGCGCCAAGGAATATGTGGACGGCATCTGTGAGATCACGGGAAATGAGGGGATTAAGAGCATCTGTGCGGCGGAGCCGATCGGACCGAACAACTTTCTGGATATCATGGTGATCGCCCCGTGTACGGGAAACACGGCGGCAAAGCTCTGCAACGGTATCACGGACACTCCGGTGCTCATGGCGACGAAGGCGCATATGCGCAACGGAAAGCCGCTGGTTGTCGCGATCTCCACGAACGACGCGCTCGGCGCGAGCTTTAAGAACATCGGTATGCTGATGAATATGAAAAATATTTATTTTGTACCGTTTGGACAGGATAACTGTAAGAGTAAGCCAAATTCGATGATCGCGAAGATGGAGCTGATCCCGGAAACGATCGAGGCTGCGATGAACGGAAAGCAGTTGCAGCCGGTGATCCAGACTCCGGTGTGAGCACTGCGGCGGAATGGAACTGTGTCGCTGATGCGCCCCGTTGCTTTGAATTGCAAATAGAGACAGCCGCACAGCGGGGCGTTTATGCCCGCTGTGCGGCTGTCTGCGTAAAAGGCTTTTATGCGTTTTTGGAAGCCTCGTATGCCTCGCGGCAGGCTCTTGCAAGCTGGTCGCCGCAGGAGGTCGGGCGTCCGTTGCAGGAGATGCCGCCGATCTTCTCCTCGACCTGCTCGACGGTCAGACCCTCCACCAGCTTTGGGATCGCCTGAAGGTTGCCGTTGCAGCCGCCCGTGAATCTCACGTTGTGCACGACATTGCCCTCTAGTTCCAGCTCGATTTTGGTCGCACAGGTACCGCGTGTCTTGTATGTATAGGTCATAGTTCTCTTTCCTCCTTTAATATATAAAAATATGACTGCTTTTCAAGTATAAGCACAAGCGCCGGAGGATGCAAGAGTTTTTGTGCGAAGCACACTTTTGATCCGGAAACGGTACCGGTGCCAAAAAGATTTTGGAGCATGAGGCTGGCAGACCGCAGAAATGGTATTCTGATTTGTGAATGTGGAGAATCTTAGAGCTTCTTAATGTTCTGTAAATGTTCAGCAATTCGACGGCAGGGATGCCGGCGAAAGTCCGAACTGCGTCATGGATGGCGCATAGAGGACGGTTGCGTCCGTAAACGATACCGATCCCGGAACATTTTAGAAGCTCTTGGATTCGGAACCCTGAACAAAAAGAATACCATTTCTGCGGTCTGCCATACTCAGATCTGAAAATTTTTTGTCTCCGGTATCTGAAAAGTTAATAAAAAGTTTACAAATCATTTGATGCGGTTGCTGTTGTGGTGGCGCCCAAAAAGTGGTACAATACTGATATTGTGCGGGAAATCTGCCTTTACGGAGAGGCTCGCAGGAGAATGAAATGCGCTTTCCGGACGGGGGTGCAGAGACAGATAGGAGTTTTTATGGGTGCATTAACCAAAATTTTCGGAACTCACAGTGAGCGGGAACTTAAGAGGATCTACCCGATCGTCGACAAGGTGGAGTCTTACCGCGACGCTATGGGAGCGCTTTCCGATGAAGAATTGAAGAATAAGACAAAAGAATTTAAGGAGCGTCTGGACAAGGGCGAGACGCTGGACGATCTGCTGCCGGAGGCATATGCGACTGTCCGCGAGGCGGCGAGACGTGTGCTCGGTATGGAGCATTACCGCGTACAGATCATCGGTGGCGTGATCCTGCATCAGGGACGTATCGCGGAGATGCGTACCGGTGAGGGTAAGACGCTGGTGTCTACCCTTCCGGCATACTTAAATGCGCTGGAGGGCAAGGGCGTGTGCATCGTCACCGTCAATGATTATCTGGCAAAGCGAGACGCCGAGTGGATGGGGCAGGTACATGAGTTCCTCGGCTTAAAGGTCGGTGTGGTGTTAAACTCCATGACCAACGACGAGAGAAGAGAGGCGTATAACTGCGATATTACCTATATCACTAACAACGAGCTCGGATTTGATTATCTGCGCGACAATATGGTGATCTACAAGGAGCAGCTTGTGCAGCGCGGACTGCATTATGCGATCATCGATGAGGTGGACTCCGTACTGATCGATGAGGCGCGCACACCGCTGATCATTTCCGGACAGAGCGGCAAATCGACAAAGCTGTACGAGGCGTGCGATATTCTTGCCCGCCAGATGCAGCGCGGTGAGGATATGCCGGAGTATTCCAAGATGGACGCCATCATGGGGCTTGAGCAGGAGGAGACGGGGGATTTTATTGTCAATGAGAAGGACAAGGTTGTCACGCTGACGCAGGAGGGTGTGAAGCGTGTCGAGCAGTTCTTTAAGATCGAGAACCTCGCAGACCCGGAGAATCTGGAGATCCAGCACAACATTATTCTGGCGCTGCGCGCGCATAACCTGATGTTCCGCGACCAGGACTACGTCGTGAAGGATGACGAGGTCATGATCGTTGATGAGTTTACCGGACGCATCATGCCGGGACGCCGTTATTCGGACGGTCTGCATCAGGCGATCGAGGCGAAGGAGCACGTGAAGGTGAAGCGCGAGAGCAAGACCCTTGCGACGATCACCTTCCAGAATTTCTTTAATAAGTTTGAGAAGAAATCCGGAATGACAGGTACGGCGCTCACGGAGGAAAAAGAGTTCCGCGATATCTACGGCATGGACGTGATCGAGATCCCGACGAACCGTCCGGTAGCGCGCGTGGATAAGCAGGACGTGGTATATAAGACAAAGAAAGAGAAGTTCCGCGCGGTGGTGGAAGCCGTGCGGGAAGCGCATGAGAAGGGACAGCCGGTTCTGGTGGGCACGATCACGATCGAGACGTCGGAGACGGTCAGCGCTATGTTAAAGAGGGAGGGGATTCCTCACACCGTACTGAATGCAAAGTTCCATGAGATGGAGGCGGAGATCGTGGCGGGCGCAGGCGCGCACGGTGCGGTTACGATCGCGACCAACATGGCGGGACGTGGTACGGATATCAAGCTGGACGACGAGGCGAAGGCAGCAGGAGGTCTTAAGATCATCGGCACGGAACGCCATGAGTCCAGACGTATTGACAATCAGCTCCGCGGCCGTTCCGGACGTCAGGGAGATCCGGGTGAATCCCAGTTCTTCATTTCCCTGGAGGACGACCTGATGCGTCTGTTTGGTTCGGAGAGACTGATGTCAGCGTTTAATGCACTCGGCGTGCCGGAGAATGAGCAGATCCAGCACAAGATGCTGACCTCCGCGATTGAGAAGGCGCAGATGAAGATCGAGTCGAACAACTACGGCATCCGAAAGAATCTGCTGGAATACGACCAGGTGATGAATGATCAGAGAGAGATCATCTACAAGGAGCGTCTGCGCGTACTCAACGGTGAGAATATGCGCGATGCGATCTTTAAGATGATCACGGACCGCGTGGAGAACAGTGTTGACACCTGTATTTCTGCGGATATTCCGAAGGAGGAGTGGGATCTGAACGAGTTAAACCAGCTTTTGATCCCGATCATTCCGATGGAGCCGGTGGATGCGGACGACGTTGATGGCGTGAAGAACAACAAGGAGTTAAAGCATCTGTTAAAGGAGCGTGCGGTGAAACTCTATGAGGCGAAGGAGACGGAGTTCCCGAATCCGGAGCAGTTCCGTGAGTTGGAGCGCGTGGTGCTGTTAAAGGTGATCGACCGCAAGTGGATGGATCACATCGACGATATGGATCAGCTTCGCCAGGGGATCGGCTTACAGTCCTACGGACAGAAGGATCCGCTTGTCGAGTACAAGATGGCAGGCTTTGATATGTTTGACGATATGACGGCAAGTATTCAGGAGGATACCATCCGTCTGCTGTACCATGTCAAGATCGAGCAGAAGGTGGAACGCGAGCAGGTGGCGAAGGTGACCGGAACGAACAAGGATGATTCGGCTACTAACGCGCCGAAGCGCCGTGCGGCAGCCAAGGTATATCCGAACGACCCGTGTCCATGCGGCAGCGGCAAGAAATACAAGCAGTGCTGCGGAAGAACAGTATAAAAATGACAGCCTTGCATCGGTACCTTATAAAGGGTACGAGTGATGCAAGGCTGTTGTGGGTAAGATAGAAAGTAGCAGGAGGAACATAAAATGTACAATGTAAGAAACGTGACGAGAGATATTGTGTGGATTGGCGCGAGCGAACGCAGACTGGCACTGTTTGAAAATATTTTCCCGATCCCAAGAGGAGTATCCTATAATTCATATGTGCTTCTGGACGAGAAAACAGTCCTTTTTGATACTGTGGATGCGAGCGTGGCAGGACAGTTTTTTGAAAACCTGGAGTATGTGCTGGGAGAGCGTGTGCTCGACTATCTGGTAGTCAATCATATGGAGCCGGATCACTGTGCCATGATCGGTGACATCGTGCGCAGATACCCGGAGGTTCAGATCGTCGGCAATGCCAAGACATTTGGCATGATGCAGCAGTTTTTCGGCACGTCTTTTGCGGAGCGTGCGGTTACGGTGAAGGAGGGGGAGACCTTAAATACTGGAAACCATACGCTTCATTTTATGATGGCGCCGATGGTGCACTGGCCGGAGACGATGGTGAGCTACGACGAGACGGACAAGGTGCTTTTTTCCGCAGACGGTTTCGGTACATTCGGGGCGCTAAACGGCAACATTTTTGCGGACGAGCTGGAGTTTGACCGCGAGTGGCTGGCGGATGCGAGACGCTATTATACCAATATTGTCGGAAAATACGGCGCGTCCGTGCAGGCGCTGTTAAAGAAAGCCGCAGGGCTGGAGATCGCGGTGATCTGTCCGCTGCACGGTCCGGTATGGAGAGAGGATCTGGACTATATTCTGGAGAAATACCAGAAATGGAGCACCTACGAGGCGGAGGAGCAGGCGGTGGCGATCTTATATGCGTCCATGTATGGAAACACGGCTTCCGCAGCGGATGCGCTGGCGGGTGCACTGGCAGAGAGGGGCGTGCGGAATATCGCAGTTTATGACGTTTCCAATATGCACGTATCGGAGCTAATCAGCGAGATCTTCCGTGTCAGCCATCTGGTGTTTGCGACGCCGACCTATAATGGCGGCATCTATCCGGTGATGGAGAATCTGTTTGCGGATATGAAGGCGCTGAATGTGCAGAAAAAGACGGTCGCGCTGATGGAGAACGGTACATGGGCGGCGGCAACGGTGAAGCAGATGCGCGAGAAGCTTGCCGAGATGAAGGACATGACAGTTCTGGATGCGCAGGTGACGGTGAAGTCTGCCATGCTTTCTGACCAGAGCGCGGAGCTTCTGGCGCTTGCGGATGCAGTTGCAGAGAGCTTGAAATAAAGGCGGATGAGAGCGAAGATTTTAATTATTGAGGACGACCCTGTGATCCGCAAGGAATTGCAGACACTTTTGGAGGGAAATGGCTATGAGACGTCTGCGATCGAAGATTTTGCGGACGTCGTGGCGCAGGTGAGGCGGATCCAGCCCCATCTGATCCTATTGGATATCAAACTGCCGCAGGAGAGCGGCTTTGCGATCTGTTCCGGGATCCGGAGCTTTTCGGATGCGCCGATCATTTTCGTCACGAGTTGCGGCACGGATATGGATGAATTAAACAGTATCATGCTTGGCGGTGACGCATTTCTCACAAAGCCGTACCACACCGCGATCCTGCTGGCAAAAATCGCGTCTCTGTTAAAGCGCGCTTACCCGAAGGAGCAGGAGCGCAGACTTTCGCACGGCGGCGTGTCGCTGTGTCTGGAAAATGGAACGGTGGAGGCGAACGGAGCGACGGCGGAGCTGACAAAAAATGAGACGAAGATCATGTATTATCTCCTGACGCACGCGGGGAAAATCTGCACAAGAGCCGATCTGATCGAGTATCTGTGGGATAACCGGCTTTATGTCGACGACAATGCGCTCAGTGTCAACATCGGCAGAATCAGGGAAAAGCTGGCGAAGCTTGGTGTGACGGATTTTATCAAAACAAAGCACAGGCAGGGGTATCTGATATGAACGGGAGACGGTACTGGAGGGAGCGGACGTCGGTTCTGCTCCTGAATGTGGCAGGGATGGTTTTACTTGGCGCATTTCTTCTGCTGACAGAAAACAGTGTGGATATGGTTGTGCTGATCGCTGCGGTGTGGAGTCTGACATTGGCGGGAGTACTGCTGTTTTCCTATTACCGGAAGAAAAAGAGGCTGGGGCGGCTGAAAAAGCTGTCGGAAGGGTTAAAGGAGCGGTATCTTCTGGCAGAGTTGCTGCCCGCGCCGGAGGATGCGGAGGAGGAAGTTTATTTTTCTCTCCTGCGGCAGGCGTTTAAGTCGATGCTGGAGCAGAAGAACGCCGTGGAGAGGGAACGGCAGGAATACAGGGAATATATTGAGCAGTGGATCCACGAGATCAAGACGCCGATCACTGCGATGAAGCTTTTGTGTGAAAACCACCCGGCGCCGTTTGCCAGAGAGCTGATGACGGAGCTTGAGAAAACGGATCGTTTTACCGAGCAGGCGCTCTACTATGCGAGGAGCGAGCACACGGAAAAGGATTATTCCATCCGGGAGCTGCGGCTTTTTGATGTGGTGCATCAGGCGATTGCGGACAACAAATATCTTCTGCTGCAAAACGGTGTTTCGCTTGTGATGGAGGAGAGCGATGTGACCGTGTATTCCGATGATAAGTGGATCCGCTTTATTCTGGATCAACTGATCGTCAATTCGGTAAAATACAGAGGGAGCAAGCCGGAGCTTCATTTTTATGCGCAGACCGAGGGGGATAAAATATATCTGTTCGTGGAGGATTCGGGGATTGGAATCCCTGCCGGCGACCTGCCGCGCATTTTTGAAAAGGGATTTACCGGACAAAACGGCAGGAGCAGACAAAACTCCACCGGTATCGGGCTGTATCTGTGCAAACGCCTTTGCGATAAGCTTGGCATTGGGATCTGCGCCGAGTCCGGAGGCGCAGGGACAAGGATCCGGCTCGATTTTCAAATCAATCATTTTATTCATCAGGTGCAGAGCCGGTAGGCTCTGCATTTTTCTGTGGAACAAGTTCTAACAATATTGTTAGAACTTTGTTAGAAAAAACGATACAAACAGCGGGCTGTTTCTTTTACAATGAGGGTATCAAAAGAAGGAGGTGGGAGGATGAAGGAGATTTTAAAGCTGGATCACATCCAGAAATTTTACGGAAACGAAGGAAACATCACGCAGGCGATCAAGGACATCAGCTTTTGTGTGCAGGAGGGAGAATTTCTCGGGATCATGGGGGCATCGGGCTCTGGAAAGACGACGATGCTAAACTGCATTTCGACAATCGATACGGTGAGCGCGGGGCACATTTATCTGGACGGGACCGATGTGACGGAGCTTAAGGAGAAAGCGATCGCAAAATTCCGCAGGGAAAATCTGGGGTTTATTTTTCAGGATTTTAATCTGCTGGATACACTGACGATCTCGGAAAATATCGCTCTGGCGCTGACGATCAACCATGTTCCGGTGAAGGAGATCGAGGCGCGGGTGGAGGAGATTGCCGCAAGCTTAAATATCACGGATATTCTGGAAAAATATCCGTATGAGGTTTCGGGCGGACAAAAACAGCGCTGCGCCTGCGCGAGGGCAATCGTCAATCACCCGAAGCTGATTCTGGCGGATGAGCCGACCGGGGCACTCGACAGCCATTCCTCGCAGATGCTTTTGGCGACGATGCAGGGCATGAACGATATGCTGGGGGCAACGATCCTCATGGTGACGCACGATGCGTTTTCGGCGAGCTATGCAAAGCGCATTTTGTTTTTGCGGGACGGTGCGGTCTTTACCGAGATCGTGCGGGGAGATGATTCGAGGCAGGCGTTTTTTGAAAAGATCTTAAACGTCCTGACCATGATGGGAGGGGGTGTGTCCGATGTACACCAGACTGGTTTGGAATAATATCAGGCGCGCGGCAAGAGACTATGTCGTCTACGTTGTGACACTGACGGTCTGCGTCATGCTGTTTTATGCGTTTCTGTCGATCTCCAGCAACTGGTATCATCCTGACCTCGGCATGGAGTATGACTTTACGCTTTTAAGCGACGGGATGAAGCTGGCGATCGGGGTGGTTTCCCTGCTGCTGTTGTTTCTCATCTGTCATGTCAACCGCTATATGCTGCGTGCAAGACAGCGGGATTTTGCGGTTTTGGCAGTGATGGGCATGGAGCAGCGCGTCATTGCGTGGCTCTTTTTTGCGGAAACCTTTTTTGTGGGAATGATCGCGGTGGCGGGGGGAATCCTCGGCGGGGCGGTCGTCTCACAGTTTATCACAGCCATGCTGATGCGGATCTATGAGCGCGCGTATCAGTTTCAGTGGATGCTGTTTCCCGATACGGTCGGATGGACGTTTCTGTTTTTCGGGGTCTGCTTTCTCGTGGTGGGGTTGTCCGATGTGCGCACGATCCGGCGAACCGCGATCATCGAGATGCTGACGGCGAACCGCCGCAACGAGCCGGAACTGAAAAAGAGCCGCTGGATGCCGGCGGTCACTGCCTGCTATCTCCTGCTGACCGTATGGATGCTTGAGACGGGGATCCAGAAAATATATTTTTATTATGATCCCAGATTTCCGCTTCCGATGAGACTGATGTTTGGGATGAACCTTTTGTTTCCGGCAGTCACGCTTTTGTGGGCAACATTCTGTGCAGTTTCAAAAAAGCGGCGGAATATCTTTGCGCTTCTTTGGGGGCTTGTGCCGTGCGCTCTGTGCAATACCCTGGGGGCAGCCAGCGTCGCACTGGTGCAGAAGGAGTTTTATCTGTCGCTCGGGGCGGAGCTGCTCAACCAGTATCTCATGTTTCTGGTGGCGGATGTGCAGTTTTTGATCTGCGCGGTCATCTGCCTTTTGAGCCGTGCGATCGGGCTCTGGAAGGAAAAAGTGAGAGCGCATACATACAGCGGCTGCAATCTGTTCTTTTTCGGGCAGCTTCTCTCGAAGCTTGCGACGACGACAAAGACAATGTCGGTCATCTGCATGACGCTTGTGGCGGCAGTGTTTTTGTTTGTGGTGGCTCCGGTGCTCACCCAGTGGAGCTTTGGGTATCTGGATTCGCGTTCCATGTATGACGTGCAGATTTCAAGTGATTATCACAATGTATATGACGAAAGGGATCTGCGGATGGGGGATTATAAGGAAGTCACGGAGTTTTTCCGGGAGCAGGGGATCGCGGTGGAGGCAGACGTGACGGTGCCGCTATATCTTCCGCAGCGCGAACGCTTCCACGATAGGGAAAAGCTTGATTTTCCGGCGGTGGCAATCTCACTCGGCGATTACAACGCAATACGGGAAATGCTTGGGCTAAGTCCGGTCCGGCTTGGGGAAACGGAGTTTACAACGCAGTGGCATCTGGCGGCGGAGGGTGAGGAGCGGGAGGAATTTCTGCGAAACAACAAGAGCGTTTCCACAGATGCGGGGGAGCTGACGGCTGCCGCCACTCCCTATTATGACGACGCGATGGGAGAGAATCTCTATAATCGCTATACAAGATTTATTTATGTTTTTCCGGATGCTGTCTGCGAAAAGCTGCTTGCGGTCAATCAGAACCGCTATATCATGACAACGGAACCGATTTCCTATGCGCAGGCGGGCGCGTTGGCGCAGGCGTTTTCTGCGGAGTATGCGGAGTATGCAGAGGACGGAATGGAGTATTCGATCCGGCTTCGGACGCTTCAGGTCAACAGTGCCAAGGGGAGCGGCTTCCTCATGGAGTCCATGATGATCTACGGCGCCGTCGTGCTGATGGTCATCTGTCTGATGATCCTCTCGCTGCAGCAGCTTTTGGATCTGGATCAGCACAGATACCGTTTTGGTGTGCTTCGGAAGCTCGGAGCGGATGAAAAGACCATTGGCACGCTGGTGTTCCGGCAGCTTGGCGTCTGGTTCGGGCTCCCGGTTGTGCTTGCCATACTGGTGTCCGCCGTGATCCTCGCCTATTTCCTGCAGACGGTGTCCGTCGAGATTGCCGCTTATGTCGGTATGGGAGCGGTGGGAGCACAGATTCTTAAGACTGTGGGGATTTTTCTCGTGCTGTTTCTGGCGTATTTCTTAAGTACCAGAATGCTGTTTCGGAGGGCGGTTGCAAAGAGATAGGGGGAATTGGATGTTTCAGAGACTGGCGCTTTTGAATATGAAAAGGAGTATGAGGGACTATCTCATCTATTTTATCACACTCAGCCTGACTGCGGCGTTTATGTACTCTTTTTTGGCATTGGGGTTTTCCGGGGATATTCTGGCGATGTCGGAAAATATGTCGATGCTGACAACTGTGATCGTGGGGCTGTCTGTGATCGTGGCGTGGATCGCTTCCTTTGTGGTCGGCTATGCAGTCCGGTTTATGCTGATGCAGCGGAAAAAGGAGTTTGCCGTCTATGAACTGCTCGGCATGGAGACGCGCCTGATCCAAAAGCTGTTTTTGCTGGAAAACGGACTGCTTGGGCTTGGCGCGTTTGGGTTCGGCGCATGGCTGGGCAGCGGTTTGTCGGGGATTCTCGTCTCTCTGGTCAACCGTATTTTCGAGACGCCGCACACCTACCGGATTGTTTTTTCGGGCAAGGTGCTCGGTGTGGCATTTCTGTTCTTTGTCTGTATGTACGGGATCGGAATGGTGCGCTCTGCCAGGATCATTCGCAGGAGCAGGATTATCGAGCTGCTTTATGACAGCCAAAAGAAGGAAGAGGTGCGCGCCATGCGACGGGGAGAGAGTGTGTTTTGGATAGTGTTTTCTGTCTGCGAGCTTCTGGCAGGCGGGGCGCTTTTGGTCATGGGGGTGCGCGAACAGACCAATCTTGCATTTCTGTGGCTTGTTGGCGCAGGGCTTCTCACATCCTTCGGTATTTACAGTCTGTACCGCAGAGTACCGCAGATGCTGCTGCTTTCCCAGAAGCGAAAGAAAAAGAAGCTGTATACCGGAGCGAGGCTGTTTTATCTGGGGCAGATCGGGCGCAGGGTCTCGTCTGCCGGAAGGCTGATGGCGATGCTTGCGATATTGCTGTCTGTTTCACTTGCCACGATGTTTGCCGGGCTTTTGATGGGCGCGGGGTACAAGGCGAATATGCAGGCGTATTATCCCTATGACGCGGGGATTGCGCTGGACGCGCCGCTCACAAAGGAATGTATGGAGGATATGATCGCCTTTACCGATGAAAAAAGTCCGGTGTCCGATGCGGTTATCTATTATCTGTACAGTACCGATATGCAAGTTGAGGCGCTGGCACTGACGGACTACAATCATCTGCGCCGGATGCTGGGGCTTGCGGAGGTGTCTCTTTCGGACGATTCTTTTCTGGTGCACTGTGATACATGGAACTACATGGAGGACATTGGGGAGGCGTTAGCAAAAAAGCCGGAGATTACACTTGCTGGAACGACGCTTCACGTCGCGGCGGAACAGATTTACACAGAGCCGATGGAGCAGTACCAGATGGCGGGGACAAAGGGCTATGTGCTGGTCGTGCCGGATGCAGTTGCCGAGAGACTTTCCGGCGACAAGATACGGCTCGTGATGTCTCTTGCGGACGGCGGATACCCGGAGTTAAAGCAGGAGCTGAAGAGTTTTCTAAACAGCGGCAGGGAGTGGGAACCGCTGGCGAAGGACGGAAAGGAACTGCCGGAGCGTGTGACGGTGGGAGTGACTGTAAAAGCGTGGGGAGTGGAAAATTCCCTCACAGGCTTTACCGCGATTTCTTTTGGCGGCTTGTATCTGAGTGTTATCTTTATCCTGCTTGCGTCCACGATGCTTGCGTTTGAGCAGTTATCCGGTCTGGAACACAGCCGTTGCAGCTACGGTATTCTGGAAAAGCTCGGTGTGGATCTGGGGGTGCAGCGGAAACTGGCAAGGGCGGAGGTGCGCACATTCTTCTTTGTTTCGGCAGTTCTGCCGGTCGTGACGACGGTCTGCCTGATGGCGGGCGCGCAGCAGATGTTCGGGGAGGTGTTCCTGCGGGAAAATCTTGTCTGGATCTGCGGAGGCGTTACGCTGGCGGTCTTTGGTGTGGTGTATCTGCTGTATTACCGGGCGGCGAACTCGCTATTCTGCCGTGCGGTGCTAAAAAGATAGTTTGAAAATGGTATAGGAAATTGATCGGGAAAAACTTAAAAAGTATAGCCATGAGATAAGAACGTTTGTTCTAATTTGTGGCTATACTTTTTTTTGTGTTCATGGTATAATCGGGGAACCCATATTTCTACAGTCTGAAAAGGTATAAAAAGTGGTTATCAGGTGTTATTTACATTATTTAGATTATCTGAGAGGGAAAATATTAAATAAAGAGATATGAGAAAAGGAGTGGGATAATGAAAGATTTTTCTTTTTGGGAGGAATATGAAGGTGCATCTGAAGGAAGTGGAAGAAGTGAAAAAATTTGGCTTCAAAATCCAGATACAGGTCAAACGGGTTTATTTAAATTTAAAAAAGATGCTGGCACAACCGACCACGTTTCCGAATGCATTGCTTATGAGATAGCACAAGTGCTGGGACTTCCCTGCGCTAAATTTGAATTGGGAATGTATCATGGAAGAGAAGGATCAATGAGTTATAATATTATACAGAATTCTAAGCAAATTCTTGTTGAGGGTATTTATTTTATTACATTAGTTTACCAGCAATATAATCCTGAACAATTTATTGATATTAAAACGAAGCATAGATATTCTGTTGAAATGGTAAAAAAGGCAATAGAACAATCTGTACCAATAGAAGGATTTCTGAAAATGCTGGTGTTTGATTATTTAATTGGAAATTCGGATAGGCATCAGAATAACTGGGCAATTCTTATAGAAAACGACAAAAAAGAATGGTCCCCATTGTACGATAATAGTTCTTCGTTATGTGCATATATTCCAGAAGATCAGATAGCAGGTTACTTGGGAAAAGATAAAAATAGGTGGAACTCGCTGGTTGATACAAAATCAAGATCATTACTTCGTTGCAAAGAGTTTGATGAAAAGCGTCCAACTCATTTAAAAGTGCTGAAATATTTAAAAGAGAACTACTTTACAGAGACGTGTAGCTTTGCAGAAAAAATTGTTACTTTAATGACGGAAGAACAAATTTGTGATATACTAAAATCATATTCGGAAGAAGAATTATCAGATAATAAGAAAAAGTTAATTTTAAAATATTTATTGGAAAAAAAGCAGATGTTGAAAGCAGTCTATTTTGGAGAGGAGGAGGAACGTGGCAATTAAAGATGGCAAGGACTATTTATATTTGATTTGGAAATGTGTCTTCAATAGACGACAATACATTGTTGGTCAGCTTACAAAAAATGGACAGTATGAGTTTCAATATTGTGAAGAAATAGAAGAGGCTCTTGAAGCCGGATTTACACCGCTAGTATCATTCGAAAGATTGGATGTTGTGTATAAATCTGAAAAATTGTTTCCTGTTTTTGCCAGCAGACTTCCGGACAGAAAGAGAAAAGATATTGACAAAATTTTAAAAAAATACGGATTGGAAGAATATGATCCATATCAGTTGCTAAAAAAAAGCGGTGCTAAATTACCGATTGATAATCTGCAATTTATTGATCCTATTTTGAATTATGAAAGCAATTTTGAAAAATTGTTTTATGTGGCGGGAGCAAGGCATTATTTGGGATGTGACGGAAATCGGTGTGGAGATGCAATTCAAGTTACAAGAGGTGATGAAGTTTTTCTCGAACATGAAGTTGATAATCCGCATGATGAAAATGCGATTCGTGTAGTCAATGAGCAACAAAAAGTGTTAGGATATGTTCCTAGGTATTACTCTCGGGCTTTTGTTAAATTTATTGAGGAAGATAGAGTTGAAGAATGTCATGTTGCGAATGTTGCAAAAGAGAATTGTTGCGATGAATGTATTGGCGTGGTAATAAAAATCACGGGATTAAAAAAATAATCAAATTTTATAATTATATAATAGTTATTTGATTCCTTCAAAGTACAGAACAAGGTCGAATGTTTGTTCTGTACTTTTATTTTATATTTTGATATAATGATAGGAGAAGTAGAAGATAATAGATTCATAGGAGGAACTTTCATGGATCATTTCAAATTAGTATCCGAATACGCCCCCACGGGCGACCAGCCGCAGGCGATCGCCGAGCTGGTGCGGGGATTTGAGGAGGGCAACCAGTTTCAGACCCTTCTGGGCGTCACCGGATCGGGCAAGACGTTTACAATGGCAAACATCATTGCAAAATTAAATAAGCCGACCCTTATCATCGCCCACAATAAAACACTCGCCGCGCAGCTCTACGGCGAGTTCAAGGAGTTTTTCCCGGAGAATGCGGTGGAGTATTTTGTCTCCTACTATGATTACTACCAGCCGGAGGCGTATGTGCCGCAGACCGATACCTATATCGCGAAGGATTCCGCGATCAACGAGGAGATTGACAAGCTGCGCCTTTCCGCCACGGCGGCGCTGGTAGAGCGCCGGGACGTGATCGTTGTCGCGTCCGTCTCCTGCATTTACGGTTTGGGCAGCCCGGAGGACTATCTCGGGATGATGGTTTCCCTGCGTCCGGGGATGCAGAAGGACAGGGACGAGGTCATTCGCGCCCTGATTGACATACAGTATACGCGCAACGAGATGGATTTTCATCGCGGTACGTTCCGGGTGCGCGGTGACGTGCTCGAGATTTTTCCGGCAAACTTTGGCGATACGGCGGTGCGGGTAGAATTTTTCGGCGACGAGATCGACCGCATTACGGAGATCGACGTCCTCACGGGAGAGATCAGGTGCCGCTTGGAGCATTTCGCGGTATTCCCGGCGTCCCACTACGTTGTGCCGCAGGAAAAAATACTGAGAGCGTGCGAGAATATCGAGGCGGAGCTTGAGGAGCGCGTGAAATATTTTAAGGGTGAGGACAAGCTGCTTGAGGCGCAGCGGATCGCCGAGCGGACAAATTTTGATATCGAGATGTTGAAGGAGACGGGCTTTTGCAGCGGAATCGAGAACTATTCCAGACATTTGGCAGGACTTCCAGCGGGAGCGACGCCGCACACACTGATGGACTACTTTAAGGATGATTATCTGATCATTGTGGATGAGTCACACATTACAATCCCGCAGGTGCGCGGGATGTATGCGGGTGACCAGTCGCGAAAATCGACGCTCGTGGATTACGGTTTTCGTCTCCCCTCCGCGAAGGACAACCGCCCGTTGAATTTTGAGGAATTTGAGAGTAAAATTGACCAGATGCTGTTTGTCTCCGCTACACCGAATGTGTATGAGGCGGAGCATGAGCTGCTGCGGACGGAGCAGATCATCCGTCCGACCGGACTGCTTGACCCGGAGGTTGTGGTGCGTCCGGTGGAGGGGCAGATCGACGATCTGCTCGGCGAGGTCAACAAAGAGATCGCGAAGCACAACAAGGTGCTGATCACGACGCTGACCAAAAAGATGGCGGAGGATCTGACCGACTATATGCGCGAGGTCGGCATCCGTGTGAAGTACCTGCATTCTGATATTGACACACTCGAGCGGGCAGAGATCATCCGCGACCTGCGTCTGGATGTGTTTGACGTTCTGGTCGGGATCAACCTTCTGCGCGAGGGACTCGATATCCCGGAGATCACGCTTGTGGCGATCCTCGACGCGGACAAGGAGGGCTTCCTGCGCTCCGAGACGTCCCTGATCCAGACGATCGGGCGAGCAGCGCGAAACAGCGAGGGACACGTCATCATGTATGCAGACAAGATTACCGACTCTATGCGCGTGGCGCTTGAGGAGACGGAACGACGCCGGAAGATCCAGCAGGAGTACAATGCAGCGCATGGCATCACGCCGAAAACCATTCAGAAATCTGTCCGTGAGCTGATCTCCGTCTCGAAGAAGGTGGCGCAGGAGGAGATGCAGTTTGCAAAGGATCCGGAGTCGATGAGCAGGAAAGAACTGGAGAAGCTCATCGCGGACATTCAGAAGAAGATGCAGAAGGCAGCGGCAGATCTGAACTTTGAGGCGGCGGCGGAGTACCGTGACAAGATGGTGGAATTAAAAAATATGCTGCGCGATGCGTAAAATCGTGCAGGAATATAGATGAGAGGGATCACATGAGGAAAACGACCGAGAGAAAATACATTAAAATCAGGGGAGCGAGCGAACACAACTTAAAAAATATTGACGTGGATATCCCGAGGGACGAGTTTGTCGTTCTGACTGGGCTTTCCGGCTCCGGAAAGTCGTCGCTCGCATTTGACACGATCTACGCGGAGGGGCAGAGGCGCTACATGGAGTCGCTGTCCTCCTACGCGCGACAGTTTCTGGGGCAGATGGAGAAGCCGAATGTGGAGAAGATCGAGGGTCTGTCCCCGGCGATCTCCATCGACCAGAAATCCACGAACCGCAACCCGCGCTCCACAGTCGGAACGGTGACGGAGATCTACGATTACTTCCGTTTGCTGTACGCGAGGATCGGCACGCCGCACTGTCCGAAATGCGGAAAGGAGATCAAGCGTCAGACCGTGGACCAGATGGTAGACCAGATCATGGAGCTGCCGGAGCGGACGAAGATCCAGCTTCTTGCCCCGGTCGTGCGCGGGCGCAAAGGCGAGCACCAGAAGCTGTTTGAGCAGGCGAAGCGCAGCGGCTATGTGCGTGTGATCGTGGACGGGAATATGTACGAGCTGACCGAGGAGATCAAGCTGGAAAAAAATAAAAAGCACAATATCGAGATCGTTGTCGACCGTCTGGTGGTCAAAGGGGGCATCGAGAAACGTCTGGCGGATTCGATCGAGAATGTGCTGGAGCTGGCGGAGGGACAGATGACCGTGGACGTGGCGGACGGAGAGCCGATCCAGTTTTCCGAGAGCTTTTCGTGCGCGGACTGTGGGATCAGCGTCGGCGAGGTGGAGCCGCGCAGCTTCTCCTTCAACAACCCGTTTGGCGCCTGCCCGACCTGCTTCGGACTCGGCTATAAAATGGAATTTGATGAGGAGCTGATGATCCCGGACAAGAAACTTTCCATCGCAGAGGGCGCCATCCAGGTGATGGGCTGGCAGTCCTGCACAGACCCGTCGAGCTTTACCTATGCCATCTTAAAGGCGCTGTCGGAGGAGTACGGATTCTCCCTCGACACACCGTTTCAGGATTACCCGGACAAGATCAAATATGTGCTGATCCACGGCACGGACGGCAAAGAGATCAAGGTGCACTACAAGGGGCAGCGGGGCGAGGGCGTTTATGATGTCGCCTTTGAGGGGCTGCTGCGCAACGTGCAGCGGAAATACCGCGAGACGGGGTCGGATATCATGAAGCAGGAGTATGAGCAGTTTATGCGCATCACGCCGTGCGAGGAGTGCAAGGGACAGCGTCTGAAAAAGGAATCCTTAGCCGTCACGGTCGCAGACAAGAATATTTACGAGATGACCGCCATGTCTGTAAAAAATCTGAATGCGTTTCTGGAAACGCTCGAGCTGGCCAGCCAACAGCACATGATCGGAGACCAGATCTTAAAGGAGATCCGCGCGCGCGTCGGCTTCCTGAATGAGGTCGGACTGGATTATCTCTCTTTGACAAGAGCGACCGGAACACTCTCGGGCGGCGAGGCGCAGCGCATCCGCCTGGCGACGCAGATCGGTTCGGGACTTGTCGGTGTGGCGTACATTCTGGATGAGCCGTCGATCGGACTGCACCAGAGAGACAATGACAAGCTGCTCGGCGCGCTGAAAAACCTAAAGGAACTTGGAAACACGCTGATCGTGGTGGAGCATGACGAGGACACGATGCTCGCCGCCGACTACATTGTGGATATCGGACCGGGAGCGGGATCGCACGGCGGCGAGGTGGTCGCGTGCGGCACGGCGAAGGACATCATGAAAAATAAAAACTCCCTGACGGGCGCTTACTTAAGCGGTCGCATCAGGATTCCGGTTCCCGAAGAGCGCCGGAAGCCGTCGGGCTACCTGACGATCCTCGGCGCGCGTGAGAACAATCTGCGCAATGTCGATGTGAAAGTGCCGCTTGGCATTATGACCTGCATCACGGGTGTGTCCGGGTCGGGAAAGAGCTCCCTGACAAACGAGATCCTCTATAAGCGTCTGGCACGCGACCTAAACCGTGCGCGCTGTATACCGGGAAAGCACGACGATATTCTGGGACTTGAGCAGTTGGATAAGGTGATCGACATTGACCAGTCCCCGATCGGAAGAACCCCGCGCTCGAATCCGGCGACCTACACGGGCGTGTTTGACATGATCCGCGATCTGTTCGCGGCGACCCCGGACGCGAAGGCGAAAGGCTACAAGAAAGGGCGTTTCAGCTTCAATGTAAAAGGAGGGCGGTGTGAGGCGTGCTCCGGCGACGGCATTTTAAAGATCGAGATGCACTTCCTGCCGGACGTCTATGTGCCGTGCGAGGTCTGCGAGGGAAAGCGCTACAACCGTGAGACGCTCGAGGTAAAATATAAGGGAAAGAGCATCTACGACGTGCTCGACATGACGGTCGAGGAGGCGCTGGAATTTTTTAAGAACGTGCCGTCGATCCACCGGAAGATACAGACGCTCTACGATGTGGGTCTGTCCTACGTGAAGCTGGGACAGCCGTCCACGGAACTCTCGGGCGGCGAGGCGCAGCGCATCAAGCTTGCGACAGAGCTGTCAAAGCGCAGTACCGGAAAAACCATTTATATTCTGGACGAGCCGACGACGGGACTCCACTTTGCGGATGTGCACAAGCTGATCGAGATCCTCCGCAGACTGTCGGAGGGCGGCAACACGGTGGTTGTCATCGAGCACAATCTGGACGTGATCAAGACGGCGGACTACATCATCGACATGGGACCCGAGGGCGGCGACGGCGGCGGTATGGTGATCGCGCAGGGAACGCCGGAGGAGGTGGCAGAGATGCCGCAGTCCTACACCGGGCAATATGTGAAGAAATATTTAAAAAAATAAAGAAATTCTTATTTTTTTGAAAAAAACGGTATCCGGAGCAAAAAAGCCTTTGAAAAATCCCATTTTTTGTATATAATAATGCTGTATATGGAAAAATATGATTAAATGCGTTTCTATGTCCATTTTGGACGGGAGACTGTCTTTCATAGAGGATCACTGACAGAGAGAATGAAAGGGGCAGAGGTAAGATGATGAGCACAGACATCGGTATTGATCTGGGTACCGCCAGCATATTGGTTTATATTAAGGGAAAAGGCGTCGTGTTGAAGGAGCCGTCCGTAGTGGCGTTTGACCGCGACACGAATAAGATAAAGGCGATCGGTGAGGAAGCGAGGCTGATGCTCGGAAGAACGCCGGGCAATATCGTGGCGGTGCGGCCGCTCCGTCAGGGTGTGATCTCAGATTATACGGTGACGGAGAAGATGATCAAGTATTTCATCCAGAAGGCGATCGGCAAAAAGACTTTCCGCAAGCCGCGCATCAGCGTCTGTGTACCGAGTGGCGTCACGGAGGTGGAGAAGAAGGCGGTCGAGGACGCGACCTATCAGGCAGGCGCACGTGAAGTGCAGATCATCGAGGAGCCGATCGCGGCGGCGATCGGAGCGGGGATCGACATCACGAGACCGTGCGGCAATATGATCGTGGATATCGGCGGCGGTACTGCAGATGTTGCCGTGATCTCACTGGGAGGCTCGGTCGTGAGCACCTCCATCAAGATCGCGGGCGATGATTTCGACGAGGCGCTTGTCCGCTATATGAGAAAAAAGCACAATCTTCTGATCGGTGAGAGGACCGCAGAGGATATCAAGATCAAGATCGGAACCTGCTTTCCGCTGGCGCAGAATGATACGATGGACGTCAGGGGGCGCAATCTGGTGACGGGACTTCCGAAGACCGTGACCATATCTTCCGAGGAGACGGAGGAGGCGCTCAGAGAGCCGGTGATGCAGATCGTTGAGGCGGTACATTCCGTGCTGGAGAAGACGCCGCCGGAGCTGGCGGCAGATGTGGCTGACCGCGGTATCGTGCTGACCGGAGGAGGCGCGCTGCTCCGTGGGCTGGAGGAGCTGATCGAGGATAAGACCGGGATCAACACGATGACAGCCGAGGAGCCGATGACCTGCGTGGCGATCGGAACAGGAAAGTTTGTAGAATTTTTGGCAGGAAAGCGTGACGACGATTAAGTTTTTGCTGATTTATGCCGATATATACAGATAAGTGATGAGCACAGAAGAAGGAGCAGGTTTATGGTAAAAGGATTATATACCGCATATACGGGGATGGTAAATGAGCAGCACCGTCTGAATGTGTTGTCCAACAACCTTGCAAACGCCGATACCAACGGCTACAAGAAGGAGGGGACGACGTCGCAGACATTTGCCGATGAGCTTGCAGTCAAGATCCGGGATACTTCCTATTACAATATGCCGCAGAGACTTGGCGGCATGAGCATGGGAGTTCACATCGGGGAGACCTACACGGATTACAGTGCGGGAAACTACCGCGTGACGGACAACAGCACTGATTTTGCACTAAAGGGCGATGGATTTTTTGCAATTTCCTACACGGATAAGGCAGGAAACACCTCAGTGAAGTACACGAGGGACGGGGCGTTTACGATAAACAGACAGGGGTATCTGGTGACAAAGGACGGAGACTTCGTGCTGAACCAGAACGATGCGATGGCTGGCAACGCTGGCGGCAGGATCCAGGTGAATCCGAATGAGAAGATCACCGTGGACGAGATGGGAAATATTTTCCAGAACGGTCAGTTGGTCGGCGATATCGGTCATGTGGATTTTGAGGATTACAATTATATCGCGAAGTTCGGCGAGAATCTTTACGATGTGGTGGATGGCGGCGCGATCGTTGCTTCTGATGCGCAGGTGTCACAGGGACTGATCGAGTCCTCCAATGTAAACGTTGTTTCGGAGATGGTAAATATGATCACGATTTCCAGAGCCTATCAGGCAGGGCAGAAAGTGATCAATGCCGTTGACGGCACACTGGATAAAGCAGTGAATCAGGTTGGTCAGGTATAACCGGGGAGGTAACTGAATTATGATGAGAGCATTGTATACCGGAGCGAGCGGTATGATTGCACAGCAGACGAATGTAGACAATATTTCCAATAACCTTGCGAATGTCAATACCGTAGGATATAAGCAGGAGAAGACAGAGTTTAAGTCTCTTTTATACCAGAATATCCAGACGAGAACGACGACGGCAAACGGCGAGGAGAAGCCGATCCCGGCTCAGGTCGGTCTGGGAACGAGGATCGCATCGACGACCTCCATTTACAAGCAGGGAGCGATGCTTGCAAGTGAGAATGATACAGATTTCGCGATTGTAGGCGACGGATTCTTTGCAGTCCGCGCAGCAGATGGCGAGACTTACTATACGAGAGCCGGCAATTTCAACTGGTCGATGGGAGTGGGCGGCGTGACGCTGACGAACTCGGACGGTTATCCGGTGCTTGATACGAACAATAACCCGATCGTACTTCCGGCCGGTATCAGCTCCGGCAGTGTGAAGGTGTCTGAGGATGGCACATTTGGGTATATGAACGCGGATGGCGTCTATGTGCCGCTGAACCAGACGATCGGACTGTTCCAGTTTAACAATCCGGCAGGTCTGGATAAGATTGGGGACAACCTGCTGCAGGTTACAGCCGCATCGGGGGATGCGCTGAATGAAGCGGGAAATGCGAACCTGATCCCGAGTAAAGTACGCCAGAATTATCTGGAGGGTTCCAATGTGCAGGTTGCGGACGAGATGGTGAATCTGATCATTGCACAGCGTGCATACCAGTTAAATTCCAAGGCGATCACACTGGCAGATGAGATGTTAGAGCAGGCGAACAATCTGAGAAGATAGGAAGCGAGGTAGCGTATGAGTATTTCAATCGGAGGGATTTCATCCTTAGTTGATACGACGCAGGCGACCGCTGCGATGAATCAGGCGGACAAGCTTACAGATGCTGCAAAGGGTGTGTCCTCTGAGACCACAGAGGACGAACTTTTAGCGGTTTGCAAGGATTTCACTTCCTATTTTGTGGAAGAGATCATGAAGGAAGTCAAGAAGAATATGACGCTGGAGGACGAGGAGAAAGATTCCTCCATCCAGACGTTGACCGACTTTCATATGGACAGTGCGGTTCAGGTGCTGGCGGACGAAGTGGTCGACGAGATTGGAGGAAGCTTCACACAGCAGCTTTATGAGCAGATGAAACGTAATTATAATATTGATTGAGAAAGAAGCGCTGTCGCAGGAAGAATATCTTTGCGGCAGCCTTTTTGCTTTTTTACGGGAGAGACAGACATTGGAAAAGTTAGCGGGATATGTGGAGCATATTGTATACAGAAATGCAGATAATGGATATACGGTGTTAAATCTGGTCAGCGGGGAGGAGGAGATCACCTGTGTCGGGATTTTTTCCGCGATCGCGGAGGGGGAAAATATCGAGGCGAGCGGAGATTACACGGAGCATCCGACCTACGGCAGGCAGTTTAAGGTGGAGAGCTTTGAGGAGAAAGCGCCGGAGGACGAGGAGGCGATCGAGCGCTATCTCGGGTCGGGGGCGATCCGTGGAGTCGGGCTTGCGCTGGCGGCGAGGATCGTGCGCTGTTTTAAGGAGGACACGTTTCGCATTATCGAGGAGGAACCGGAGCGGCTGGCGGAAGTAAAGGGCATCAGCGAGCGCAAGGCGATGGAGATCGCGGACCAGGTGAACCAGAAGCGTGACCTCAGGCAGGCGATGATCTTTTTGCAGCAGTATGGCATTACGATGAATCTCGCGGTCAAGGTTTACCAGGCGTACGGGCAGGAGGTTTACGGGATTTTAAAAGAAAACCCGTATCGTCTGGCGGACGATATCGCGGGTGTGGGATTTCGGACGGCGGACGAGATTGCGGCGCGGGTCGGTATCCGCACGGACTCGGATTTCCGGATCCGCAGCGGCATCCTCTATGTGCTGCTTCAGGCGAGCGCCGAGGGGCACACGTTTTTGCCCCAGGAGGAGCTGACGAGACGGACGGAGCAGCTTCTCGGGGTTTTGCCGGAGCAGATAGAAAAGCAGTATATGGATCTGGCAATCGAGCGCAAAATTATTATGAAGCAGGCGGAGGGAGAGCAGACGCAGATCTATGCCGCATCCTTCTATTATATGGAGGCGAACACTGCCGCGATGCTAAAGCAGCTCAATGTGCGCTACGACGTGCCGGATATCGAGATTGAGCAGCGCATACGTGGGATCGAGAAGCAGACGGGCATGGTGCTTGACGAGCATCAGGTGACTGCGGTCAAGGAGGCTGTGTGCAATGGTCTGCTGGTCATTACCGGAGGGCCTGGCACGGGAAAGACGACGACGATCAACACGATCATCAAATATTTTGAACTCGAGGGGATGGATATCTTTCTGGCGGCGCCGACGGGACGCGCGGCGAAGCGCATGAGCGAGACAACCGGGTTTGAGGCGCGCACCGTGCACCGGATGCTGGAGCTAAACGGCGGTGCGGAGGGCGGCGCGGGCTTTGAGCGCAACGAGCAGAATCCGCTGGAGACGGATGTGATCATCATCGATGAGATGTCGATGGTGGATATTTCGCTGATGCACGCGCTGCTAAAGGCGATCCCGGTCGGGACGCGGCTGATCCTCGTGGGGGACGTCAACCAGCTTCCGAGTGTCGGGGCGGGCAGCGTGCTGCGCGACATCATCCGCTCCCACGCCTGCAATGTCGTGATGCTGACCAAGATTTTCCGGCAGGCATCCACCAGCGACATTATCGTCAATGCGCACAAGATCAATCACGGGGAGGAGGTCGTGCTCGACAACAAGAGCATGGATTTCTTTTTCCTGAAACGGTACGATGCGGATGTGATCATCAGCGTGGTGCTCCAGCTTATCAAACAGAAGCTGCCGAAGTTTGTGGATGCAACGCCCTACGACATCCAGGTGCTGACGCCGATGCGCAAGGGGCTGCTGGGTGTGGAGCGGCTAAACGGGATCCTCCAGCAGTACTTAAATCCGCCGATGAAGCACAAGCTGGAAAAGGAGCAGGGCGATATTGTTTTCCGCGAGGGGGACAAGGTCATGCAGACGAAGAACAATTACCAGCTCGCGTGGGAAATCCGGACAAAACTCGGTCTGTGTGTGGATAAGGGCATGGGCGTGTTCAACGGCGATATGGGCGTGATCCGTGAGATCAATGATTTTGCGGAGACGCTGACCGTGGAGTTTGACGAGGGCAGGATGGTGGAATATCCGTACAAGCTGTTGGAGGAGCTGGAACTCGCATATGCGATCACGATACACAAATCGCAGGGAAGCGAGTATCCGGCGGTTGTGATACCGCTGCTGTCCGGGCCGTCCATGCTGATGAACCGCAATCTGCTCTACACGGCAGTGACGCGTGCGCGGAAATGCGTGACGCTGGTGGGAAACGACACAACCTTTGCGGAGATGATACAGAACACCTCGCAGCAGAAGCGGTACAGCGGGCTTGCTGACCGGCTGCGGGAATAGCGGACAGAAATAGCGTGAGCAGTGCATAAAGGAGGATGGATATGAGAAAAGACGATCTGGGGTTTGGATACCGTGAGACGAGGAACTGGAGGATCGTGGTACCGATGATCGTGGTCGCCGTGCTTTTGGCGGTCGTCATCGGGATTCTGGTGAAGATGAGCCGCGACGGCGGTGGACCGGAGGATGAGCCGGTGATCTCCGCGGAAGTCGGTGAGGGAGACAGTGACGCTGCGGAGGATACGGAAAACGCCGCAGATACCAAAAGTACGGAAGGTGTCGACGGCGGGCAGATTGCCGGAGATGCCGGGGATCCGCAGGATGCGCTTGCGGGAGGCATGACCTCCGGCGAGGGGGCGAGCGTGGATGTGACGGCGCTTCTTGCGGCGGATGGAGCGAATGAGCTCTCCGGCAGGAGCATGGGCATTGACGTCGCAAAATATCAGGGCACGATCGACTGGGCGCAGGTTGCCGGGGCAGGCATTGAGTTTGCGATGGTGCGCGTCGGCTACCGGACGATGGAAACGGGGGAGATCTGTGAGGACACAAACGCCAGATACAATATGCAGGAGGCGCAGGCGAACGGCATCAAGGTGGGCGCGTACTTCTTTTCCACGGCGGTGACGGTGGAGGAAGCCGTCGAGGAGGCGGACTGGGTTGCCGATATGATCGCGCAGTACAGGATCACCTATCCGGTGGCGTACAACTGCGAGGGATTTACGAATCCCGAGAGCCGTCAGGATCACCTGACCCAGAGTGAGCGGACGGACATTGCGGACGCATTTTTGAAACGGATCTATGAGCGCGGCTACACACCGATGTTCTATGCGGCAAAAAACGAGATGGAGGGCGACGCCCAGTGGGACACCTCACGGTTGCGGCAGTCCTATAAGCTTTGGATGGCGTGGTATCCCGATGACCTCACACCGATGGACGAGGGAGCGGACAGCTATGCGGATGGATACGCCATGTGGCAGTATACGAGCAAGGGCAGCGTGGCGGGCGTTCCCCAGCCGGTGGATGTCAACATCGCATATTTTACCTATGAGGGCGCAGCGGATGCAAAGAGTGACATCGCGCCGGAGAGTGTGGACGCGGACGTGGAGGCTCTGATGAAATTCACGGAGGTGAATGAGGCGGTCACCGCGAAGGAAAAGACAAATCTGCGCGATATTCCGAGCTAGGGAGACGACAGCACGGTGCAGGCGACGCTGGCAAACGGGGAGACGGCGACCCGCACAGGTGTCAGCGACAGCGGCTGGTCACGCATTGTATACAACGGGCAGACCTATTATGCGGTTTCCAGCTATCTGACGACAGACTTGAATTACCGGACGCCGGACACCGGCGCGCAGGCAGACGACGGGGACGGGCTTAAGACGAAGTTTACGGAGGTAAACGACAGTGTGACCGCAAAGATCGAGGTCAATCTGCGGACGATGCCGAGCGTCACCCATCCGGATTCCGCGGTTGTCGCCACGCTCCGCAATGGGGAGGTTGTGACTCGCACCGGGATCAACGAGGAATACGGCTGGTCGCGGGTGGAGTACAACGGACAGACGCTGTACTGTATCAGCAGTTACCTGACAGGTGCATAAATTTATCCTAAAATCATAAAATTGTCCAAATCCGATGCGGGTTTGGACAATTTTGTGCAAATTATAGAAAAATTATTGCTAAGTCCTGCTAATTTTCCCATGCTATAATGAGTTCATCAAAAGCAAAGAACGTTGATGAAGGAGGAAACGATTATGAAGACAAAGAGAGTACTGGCATTAGGACTTTCTGCAATGATGGCGATGGGGCTGATGGCGTGCGGCGGAACAGAGGCTCCGGAGGATACGGCAGGCGGCGCAGCATCCACCCAGTCTGACAGCGGTTCAAAGGATGAGGCTGCTTCCGGTGACAACAGCCTGACCATATGGGCATGGGATGAGGCTTTCAACATTAAGGCGGCACAGAATGCGGCAGATATTTATAAGGCAGAAAACCCGGATGTTGAGATCAACATTGTGACAATGGCGCAGGATGACATTGTGGCAAAGTTAAATACAAGCCTTTCCGCAGGTTCCTACGAGGGACTGCCGGACATCGTTCTGATCGAGGATTACAAGGCGCAGGGTTATCTGACGTCCTACACCAGTGAATTCGCAGACCTGACAGAGATTGCTCCGGCAGAGAATTTTGCAAGCTACAAGACGGCAGTCAACCAGGTGGACGGCGTTGTCTATGGCGTTCCGTTTGACAGTGGTGTCGCAGCGACTTTCTACCGCACAGACCTGATCGAGCAGGCGGGCTACACGCAGGAGGATATGCAGGATCTGACATGGGAGAAATTTATTGAGATTGGCAAGGCTGTGAAGGAAAAAACGGGTGCTTACATGATGACGCTTGACCCGAGCGACATCGGACAGATCCGTATGATGATGCAGAGTGCAGGCGTATGGTACACAGATGCAGAGGGAAATGCGACGATCGCAGACAATCAGGGCTTAAAGGATGCCATCGAGGTATACAAGGCGCTTGTGGATTCGGGCATCACGAAGCAGGTTTCTGACTGGGATCAGTTCGTAGGCGCATTTAACAGCGGCGAGGTTGCAACCGTTCCGACGGGATGCTGGATCGCACCTTCCATCCAGAAGGCAGAGGATCAGAGCGGAAAATGGGCAGTTGCAGCGTTCCCGAGAATGGAAGCAAACGCAGATTCTGTCAATGCCTCCTCCATCGGTGGCGGCGGCTGGTATGTGCTTAAGAATGTCGGACATGAAGAACTGGCAAAAGATTTCTTGAGCAAAACATTTGCAAGCAGCGTGGAACTGATGAACACACTTGCTACGGATATCACCCTCGTAAGTACATTAAATGCCGCAGCAGAGGCAGAGAATTATACAAAGGGCAACGAGTTCTTTGGCGGACAGGAGATCTTTAAGGATTTCGCAGCATGGCAGCAGAATGTGCCGTCCGTAAACTACGGGCTGAACACCTACGCACTGGAAGACCTTATGACAGAGGCAGTGCAGGCGATCGTCGGCGGTGCGGATATTGACAGCACATTGAGCGACTATCAGGCACAGGCTGAGGCAGCGGTTGCACAGTAAAAAGAGACAGAAGCCTTTGGCAAAGTAGAGAGGAGTGCGGCGTTGTTTTGCCGCACTCCTTGTGCGTCCAAAAAGAAAGGAAAAACGACAATGAAAAAGAAAAATATTCATGGCCGTCTGGATTTAAAAGCGTGGATTTTTATCATTCCCGGTCTCGTGCTTATTTTATCCTTCGTATTTTATCCGATGATCCAGGCGTTTCTCACATCGTTCCAGACGGGGGTTGCCAATAATCTGGAGTTTGGCGGTCTGGCGAACTACCAGAGGATGCTGACGGATTCCACCTTCAAGAAGGCGTTGTTTAACACGCTGCTGTTTCTGGTTGTGCAGGTTCCGATCATGATCCTGCTGGCGCTGGCGATCTCGTCCATGCTGAACAACAAGAGCTTAAAGTTCCGCGGATTTTTCCGCACGGCGATCTTTCTCCCATGTATCACATCGCTGGTTGCCTATTCGATCGTGTTTAAGAGCCTGTTTGCAAATGACGGCTTCGTCAATGCGATGCTGATGAACCTCAATGTGATCTCAGAGCCGATCAACTGGCTGACCAACCCGACCTTTGCGCGGATCCTGATCATCATCGCCATCACATGGCGCTGGACGGGGTACAACATGATCTTTTACCTCTCCGGTCTGCAGAGCATCGACGATTCCATCTACGAGGCGGCAGCCATCGACGGCGCGACGGGGTTCCAGAAATTCAGATATATGACCGTGCCGCTTTTAAAGCCGATCATTTTGTTTACGACCATCAACTCGACGATCGGTACGCTGCAGTTGTTTGACGAGACGATGAACATCACGCAGGGCGGTCCGGCGAACACGACGATCACGATCTCGCAGTACATTTACAATCTGCTCTTTAAATACCAGCCGAACTTTGGCTATGCGGCAGCGGTTTCTTTTGTTGTCGTGATCCTGATCGTGGTACTGTCCTTTATTCAGATGAAAGTGGGTGACAAGAATGAGTAAACGAACAAAAATAGCAAATGCGGTGCAGTATGTAGTTCTGACGGTGCTGACCATCATATCGGTGTTCCCGTTTTTCTGGATGCTGATCGCTATGACGAACAAGTCGGTGGATATCACGAAGGGAACGCTGCTTCCGGGCACGTATTTTCTGGAGAATCTCAAAAACCTCCTCGCCTCAGACCTTGATTTTCTGGGCGCGTTTAAAAACTCTCTGATCGTTGCGGTGGTGACAACGGTGCTTGCGATGCTCGTGTCGTCCGCGGCGGGCTATGCCTTCGTAGTCTACAGATCAAAGGCGAGGGAGCGCGTGTTCAATCTCATTCTGCTGTCGATGATGGTTCCGTTTGCAGCCATGATGATGCCGTTATTCCGTATGTTCAGCAAGTTTAACAGCATTCCGGGGTTGAAGCTGATCGGACTGAATTCCTACGGCTCGGTTGTGATCATCGCGATCGCGACGGCATTCCTCATTTTCTTCTTCCGGCAGAACACCAAGACGTTCCCGAAGGAGCTGATCGAGGCGGCGCGCATCGACGGTCTCGGCGAATTTGGTATTTTTACGCGGATCTATATGCCGACGATGAAATCCGTGTACGCGGCGGCGGTTGTCGTGACGTTTATGAACAGTTGGAATAATTATCTGTGGCCGTTGATCGCGCTGCAGTCCGAGGATAAGCGGACGCTGCCGCTGATTCTTTCCGCGATGGGGTCGTCATACACGCCGGATTATGGTATGATGATGACAGCAGTTGTAATTTCGACATTGCCGACAGCAATTCTGTTCTTTGTGATGCAAAAACAGTTTGTTGCGGGTATGACAGGATCGGTCAAAGGATGATGAACTACGGGGAGGAGATTTATGGAACCAACATTGGACTGGCTGGAAAATCCTGAAGTGTTTGCCGTGAACCGCTGTGCGGCGCACTCGGATCATAAATTTTATCAGAACAAGGCGGAGATGGAGCACGGTGGCAGCGCGCTCTGGCAGTGCTTAAGCGGACAGTGGAAATTTTCGTATGCGAAGAATCCCGATGAGCGCAAAAAGGACTTTTATAAGAAGGAGGTCTGCTGCAAAGGCTACGCGGACATAAAAGTGCCGGGGCATATCCAGCTTCAGGGCTATGACAGATGCCAGTATATCAATACGATGTACCCGTGGGACGGCGTCGAGGCGCTGCGCCCGCCGCATATTTCAAAGACTGACAACCCGACGGCGTCCTATGTGAAATACTTTACACTGGAGCAGGCGCTGTGCGGCAAGCGCGTATTTTTAAGCTTTCAGGGCGTGGAGACCGCCTTTTATGTGTGGCTGAACGGCAGCTTTGTGGGTTACAGCGAGGACACCTTCACACCGTCGGAGTTTGAGATCACCGATTATCTGTGTGACGGGGAGAACAAGCTTGCGGTTGAGGTCTACAAGCGGAGCAGTGCAAGCTGGCTTGAGGATCAGGACTTCTGGCGGTTTTCGGGAATCTTCCGGGATGTCTACCTCTATGCAGTGCCAAAGCTTCACGTCCGGGATCTCTTTATTCACGCGGAGCTTGACGGGGAGTACCGTCACGGCACGCTGCGTTTTGAGACAGAGCTCTTGGAGGATATGGATGGCACGCTGCGTGCAGTCTTGAAGGACAGCAGCGGTCGCGCCGTCATACAGAGTGAGCGGGCGCTCGGCAAACATATGGTCATGGATCTGGATGCGGGCGAGGTGTGCCTCTGGTCTGCGGAGGATCCGTATCTGTACACACTGGAACTCTGTCTGCTCGACGCTGCGGGCGAGGCGGTGGAGTGGATCAGTCAGCCGGTGGGATTCCGCAGATTTGAGATGATCGACAACGTGATGTGCTTAAACGGAAAGCGCATTGTATTCCACGGCGTCAACCGCCATGAATTTGACCCGGAGCGGGGACGTGCGGTGACGAAGGAGGATATGCTTTGGGACATCCGGTTCTTAAAGCAGAATAATTTTAATGCGGTGCGCACCTCCCACTATCCGAACCAGAGCCTCTGGTATGAGCTCTGCGACAGATACGGGATCTATCTCATCGACGAGGCGAATCTGGAGAGCCACGGATCATGGCAGAAGCTTGGCGCACTGGAGCCGTCGTGGAATGTGCCGGGCTCTCTGCCGGAGTGGAAGGAAGCGGTCGTTGACCGGGCGAGATCCATGCTTGAGCGCGACAAAAACCATCCGTCCATCCTGATCTGGTCGTGTGGGAACGAGTCCTATGCGGGCGACGATATTGCGGCGATGAGCGACTTTTTCCACACGAGGGACAGCTCGCGGCTCGTTCACTACGAGGGTGTTTTCTGGAACAGGGACTACGACTTTATCAGCGACATGGAGAGCCGGATGTATGCGAAGCCGGATGAGATCGAGGCGTATCTGAACACGGAGGGCGCAAAGCCGTACATCAGTTGTGAGTATATGCACGCGATGGGAAATTCCCTTGGCGGCATGGAGCTCTATGCGGCGCTTGAGGAGAAATATGCGGGCTATCAGGGCGGCTTTATCTGGGATTACATCGATCAGGCGGTCTATCAGACAAAGGATGGCGAGCGCCGCCTTGTCTACGGCGGAGATTTCGACGAGCGGGCGACCGATTACTGTTTTTGCACGAACGGGCTTGTGTATGCCGACAGACGGCCGTCGCCGAAGGTGCAGGAGGCAAAGCAGCTCTACGCGGACATTAAGATTTCCGTGGAGGAGCGGAAGGTTGTCGTGGAAAACCGCCAGCTTTTTGCGGATTTAAGTGGATATGATTTTATTTTAACTGTGGAAAAAGAAGGCGAGTGTGTAAAGCGCGAGGTGCTTTCCATCGAAGCGGAGCCGGGCGAGCGTGCAGAATGTGCCTATGCGCACGGACTGGACGGCGCGGCGCCGGGCGAGTATGTTGTCACCGTGTCTGCGCGTCTGCGCAAAGACACGCTGTATGCACCGGCGGGACACGAGGTTGCCTTTGGGCAGAAGGTGATCGAAAACGGCGGAACGGTTTCCCGTGTGGCGGGAAATACCGCAGGGGCTCTGCGGGTCGTGCATGGCGACGTCAATGTCGGCGTGTACGGAGACGGCTTTTCGGCGATGTTCTCGCGCGGCGAGGGCGGTATCATCTCACTGGTCTACGACGGCGAGGAGTATATCACGCGAACGCCGAAACTTACCTTTTACAGGGCGCTGACGGACAATGACAAGGGCATGGGCGCAGCGGAACGCGACAGCGTGTGGCTTGGGGCGTCGCTTGGCATGACCTTTGTGAAGGACAGTTTTGCCGTCTGCGAAAAAGACGGCCGGGTGACGGTGACAGTCGCATACGAATCCCGCTATCCGGAGCTGTTCCGCTGTACGGTGAGGTACACGGTGGATGCGAGTGGGGAAGTTTCGGTGGAGACCACCTATCCGGGCGTGAAAAGCGAGGCGTATCTGCCGCTGTTTGGCATGGACTTTAAGCTGAAAAAGAATCAGCGGTATGTGACATATTACGGGCTTGGGCCGGAGGAAAATTATAAGGACAGAAAGCGCGGAGCGAGACTGGGAGTGTTTGACGGCAGTGCCGCAGAGAACATGGCGGACTACCTCATTCCGCAGGAGTGCGGCAACCGCGAGGAGGTCCGCTGGCTGAAGGTGTACGGCGAAGACCGGAAAGGGATTCTGTTTGAGGCGGACGGCGCGCCGTTTGCCATGAGCGTGCTTCCTTACAGCGCGTACGAGCTTGAGAACGCGATGCACATTTATGAGCTGCCGCAGGTCAACTACACCTGGGTGCGCCTGATGGCTGCGCAGACGGGCGTGGGCGGTGACGACAGTTGGGGCGCTCCGGTGCATGAGCAGTACAGAATCCGGGCAGATCAGCCGCTGACACTGAGATTTAAGATCAAAAAAATCTGATATATGGGTGAGGAAAACATATGGGGGAAAGCTGCGGCATTATGATTGTGGACGACGAGTTCATCATGCGCCAGGGCATACGGTTTATGATGCAGTGGGAGGCGTGCGGCTATGAGATCGTCGGGGAAGCCTCCAACGGGCGGGAGGCGCTCGAGAAGATCGCAGAGCTTGCGCCGCACATTGTACTGTGCGACATTGCCATGCCGGTGATGAACGGTCTGGAATTTATCAAGGTGGCTCACAAGGAATATCCCGATATTAAGATCATCGTCTTAAGCGGCTATGATAATTTTGAGTATGTGCGGGAGGCGCTCTTAAACGGCGCCTCCGACTATGTGCTCAAACCGACGCTGAATCCTGAGGAGCTGATGACACTTCTGGACAAGGTGGCGTCGGAGATCCCGGGGCTTCAGTTGAAGAAAAGAGCCGGATCGGATCTGGATCTGATGCTTGAGAAATTTATGACGGGAGAGGACGAAAAAGCGGACAACAGGGTGACAGACGCACTCGCGGGAAGCTGTTTTCGTCTTTTTGTGCTGCCGTTGAAGTGCAGGGACAAAAACGGTGCGGATCTGTCGCAGGTGATCTTCGACAAGACGGAGAGCTTTTTCCGCGGAGCGCCCCATCTGAACTATCTGAAATTTCTGTACAGCCACAAAGAGGTGCTGTGCGCGGTGGTCAATTATGATATGCGCGACGAGACGCAGGTCGCAGAGCAGCTCGGGACATTCGCGGAGGAGCTCGGGATGCTTTCTGACCGTGCGTTTGTGGCGTGCGGACAATGCCGCAGAAGTCTGGCGGAGCTTAGGGAGGAATTTCTGGACGGAAGGCTTCTGGCAAAGGAGGGCTTCTACTATAAAGATACCCACATCTGTTTTGATGATGGCGAGGAGTGGCAGACACCGAAGAGATTTGATTTCAGGAACTTTGCTGCTTCTGTGTCCGCCGGGAAATATGATGACGCCATTCATGCGCTGAAAGCCTATGTCCACGAGGCGGCGGACTGCCGGATGCAGGAGTTTAAGCTTAAGAACCAGACGAAGAATCTGCTGTACAGCCTGATCAGTGAGCACAGCCAGGGTGCGGCGGAGCTGGAAACCATCTGCCGCGAGACGTTTGAGCAGATCGAGCGGACCTGCTGGTGTGAAGATTTTCTGTCCGTGTTTGAGCGCGCACTGGAACGGCTGGGGAATGTGCTTTGCGGCAGCCGGGTGGAAAAGGATGCGCATCTGGGTGGGATCGTCGACTATATCAGAGAGAATTATACGGAGAATCTGACGCTGCAGAGTCTGGCAGAACAGTTTGGTTTCAGCTATTCCTACCTTTCGGCGTATTTTAACCAGTATGCGAAGGAGGGGTTCCCGGAGTATCTGAACAGGATCCGCGTGCAGAAAGCCTGCGAATACCTCGAAGATCCGGCGTACACGATCGCGGAGGTCAGCAGTGCAGTCGGATATTCCGACCACAGCTATTTTTGCAGGGTGTTTAAGAAGATGACGGGTGAGACGCCGAGCGGCTACCGGAGGGAGAGACTGAGACGATGAGCGGAGAAAAGAAAAGCGGTAAAACGGGGTATCCTGCGCCGCGCACGATGACGACAAAGATCATGGTGGTCGTCATTTCCGGGATCCTCTGTGCGGTGCTGGCGGTGACTGCCATTATCATAAGCATTTCTAAAAATATTTTTGTGGATACCTATGTGAAATCCCAGCAAAAGGTGTTTCTGCGGATTGAAAATGAGCTGAACGCCTACCATGAGAATCTGGTGCAGATCTTTGCGGACATGAACGCCAACTGGAATCTGAAACTTTACCTCGAGGATATGGAGCGGATGTCCCCGCGCCAGCAGAGCAATATCACATACGGGATGTCCCAGAGCATGAAAAAGATCATTCCGGCAAGTATGGACCACATGACGATCCTTGCGGTCGGGATGAGCGGCGGCACGTTTATCAGCAAGGATGAGGTGCTGACGACGCCCGTGGAGGAACTCTTGGCGTCGGAGGAGGTTGCGGCGGCGCTGGAGGAGCCGGATGTCATCCACTATGTGTTTAAGGAGCACGGCTATACGTCGGCGACGGCGGAACAGCCGGTTGTACTGGCGGTCAGGGCATTGCAGATCACGGGGGCAGACCGTCCCTACGGCGTGGTCTATGCGATGATGAAGGAAACAGACTTCCAGAAATACTATGATTACTTCGCCTCGGAATACGCCAGATTTTACATGGCGGACGAGAGCGGGAAAATTGTGTCGGCTTCGGATCCGGCGATGGTCGGAAAATCCGTCACGGAATATCAGGAGGACAGGGTGCTTCGGGACGAACTTCCGTATTTCCGCTGTACGGCGTACGGTGAGATCGATTACGGCAAAGCGCTCGGCAACCTCTACGATGCGCCGATGCTCTGGGTTATATGCCTTGGTATCCTTGCGGTCGCCTGCGTCATCGTCTTTTTCGTGGCGCGCCAGACGGTACATCCGCTGTCGGAGCTGGTGACGAAGATGTCCGGGGCGCGCGAGAAAAAGTATCTGGATCACATCGAGCTTAAGGGTTCCCGCGAGGTGGAGGAACTTTCCTCCACCTACAACGCCATGCTGGATGAGCTGAATAAGTATATCGGTGAGCTGATGGAGAGCCAGAAGGCAAAGCGCAGGGCGGAGATCGAGGCGTTGCAGATGCAGATCAATCCCCACTACATCTACAACACACTGGCGAGCATCAAGTGGCTGATCTTTCAGGGGGACGTCCTGAAATCGACAAAGACGCTGGACGCATTTATCGCGCTTTTGCGCAGCACGATCGGCAACCGGAACGAATACATTACGATCGGGACAGAGATCGAGAACCTGAAAAACTATGTGCTCATCAACAATACGCGTTACGGCGACCGGGTGACGGTGGAATATGTTATGACGCCAGGCTGTGAGAACTGTAAGATACCCAAAATGATACTGCAGCCGTTTATTGAAAATGCGTTTTTCCACGCCTTCCCCTACGAGGCGGAGGGGAAGATCCGGGTTTTTGTGCGGAGAGAGGAAGGAAATTTGCAGATAAAGATCGCCGACAACGGCATCGGTATGTCCCCAAACGAGCTGGGCAGGCTTGGGGAAAAGACGGAGCATTTCAGCGGGATCGGCATCAACAATGTGGATGACCGCCTGAAACTTTTGTATGGGAATGAATTTGGGATCCGTATCGAGAGCGAGGAAAACAAAGGCACGACGGTGACGATCGCCGTGCCGCTGGAGGAATAGAGGAACAAAAGTGTGCTTCGCACACCCTCGCGCTGTAATAAGCTCTAAATGAAGCACACTTTTGCCGCGCCGAGCATGATTGCGCAGCAATTTCCTATGTCATGAAAAAAGACTCTGTCTGCGATACCCGTGATGGGTCGCGGACAGAGTCTTTTTTACTTTAGTAGGAAACTTCGTTCCCTATAAAGTAAAACCCTCCGGAGGATCGCACTGCGGCGGAGAGGAACTGTGTCGCTGATGCGACCCGCCGCAGGCGGAGAGTTTCGCAAGCGAAACTCTTTTTTTATTCATAGAGAACCTTTTTAGATCAGTTTCATGCGCTTGCGCGGCTTTTTCGGCGGGACAGGCTCCTCCTCCACATCGTTCGCGAGGAACGAGGTGTCCGCCAGAAGCGTATCCATCGTCTGCTGCTGGAGCTCCTGCTGCTTGCGCTGGGCAATCTCAAGCTTTTTCTTGCGGAAACGGTCCGCCGTCTCCTGGATATATCTGTCGGCAACAAAGTGCTTTAAGGTCTCCTCGTCGATGGCGATGCGGTTATCCATCGTCTTCATAATATCAACGATGCGCAGCGACTTGCTGATGATCGGGTCGCTCAGATCGTAGATGACGTTGTTCGAGAACTTCAAAACCATCGGGTGCGTGAAGTCCGCGGCATTTTCCTGCAGTACCAGTGCTTTCTCGCCGTCCGAGAGGTCTACGCAGGCTCCGGTCGGAAGGATGTGGATACATTCTGCCAGCGCGTTGACCACAAGCGGATTGTAGACGTCGCTGTGCTGTCTCAGGAAGGACATCGCGGCGATCTCTGAAACCGGAGGATTGTTGATATTCATCGCCGTCAGGCGGTCAAAGCGGTCCGCGACCTTTAAGATATCGCGCAGCAGGCGGATATTGTCTGCAGGCTCCTTGATCTTGAGCGTGCGGCTGTTCTGGAAAATGATCTGCTGGATGATCTCCAGGGAGGTCTTTGGCAGATCGCACTCCTCATAGCGCGGGCGGATCGTCTCGTAGCCACGCTCGAGATTCATCTGGATAAAGCCAAGGTCGCTCTCCGTCAGGTCGTCGCCTTTGTCGAGAACCGACTGCGGCACATAGAGGTAGCCGAAATCGTAGAGCAGGGCGGCGGTGACCACAGCGTTTGCATCCTCCTCGGGAAGCCCCATCTGGTTGGCGATCATTGCCGTCAGGATCGCGACACTGATAGAGTGCTTGTAGACGAAGTCGGCGGAGCTGCGCAGCGTCTGTGTGAAATTCAGCTTGTGATCGAGCACGCCGTAGTGTGTCTGGATATCGCCCACAAGGGAGAGCAGAGTCTCCGGCGCGAGATTGTGCTGGAGCTTGTCCATATTGTCCTTCAGCTTAAACATATAGATCGTCTGGAACTGCTCAAACTCAAGATCTTCCCGCGAGAGCGGCGGCAGGGGCTCTGCAGGCTCAAGGATAAAGATTCCGATCAGACCGAAATTCTCGATACTGTTGATGCCCTGAAAGGTGAGTTTTGTATCGCGCTCATACAAAAGCACTCCCATCCTGTTGTAGATGGGCTTTGCCAGACGCATACCCGGCTTTAAATCATTTGTTTTTACGAATTGCATATGTAATCCTCCCCGTTCGTACCATGTGTAAGATATAGATACTCTTATCATATCATATTGAAAGGTGAAATACAATCTGTTAGAATAGGTATAGCACTTTGTTTTTTTCGAAAGGGGATCCTTATGAGACATACTCTGTGGAAAAGAGCTGTGGGGGCGGCGCTGGTTTTATGTATGCTTTCGGTGAACACCTCCTATGCAAAAACGACGCAGCAGAATATAGACGACGCAAAGGAGCAGATCAACGGTTTGCAGCAGCAGAAGGAGGAGGCGCAGGAGGAAGTGGACAGCATTTCCGACAAGAAAGACGGGATCGAGTCTGACCTTGGCAGCCTCAACGGAGAACTTCAGAGCATCACGGCTTCCATGAATGAGCTGGAGAGCGATATCGAGGAGAAAGAAAACGAGATCACGCAGGCGCAGGACGAGCTCGCGGAGGCGGAGCAGCGCTGTGAGACACAGTATGAGGACATGAAAGTCCGGATCCAGTTCATGTATGAGAACAGCAGCGCGTCTGTCTGGCAGACGCTGCTGGAGTCATCCTCCATGCGGGATTTTTTAAACCGGACAGAGTATATTTCCCAGATCAATGAATACGACAGAAAAAAACTTCAGGAGTTTCAGGATACGAAGGAAGAGATTGCCGAGAAAAAGGCGGGGCTGGAGGAGGACATGGACGAGCTGCTGGCGATGCAGGAGCAGATGGAGCAGAACCAGAACCGCGTCAACAGCCTGATCAGCACGGCGCAGGCGAATCTCGCGCAGACCAACGAGGAGCTCGCCAGCGCGCAGCAGAATGTGGACGAGCTCGAACAGAAGCTGGCGGAGATGATCGCATATGAGCAGAAACTGGAGGAGCAGAAAGCGCGCGAGGACGCTGCGCGTCTGGAGGAGATCAAGAAGCAGGAGCAGGAGGATACCTCCGGCGTGGTCTATGTGCCGACGGACAGCGACGCCTATCTGCTCGGCGCGATCATCCAGTGTGAGTCGGAGGGCGAACCCTACGAGGGCAAGCTTGCGGTCGGAAGCGTGGTGTTAAACCGTGTGAAGAGCTCCTATTTCCCGAATACCATCTCGGGCGTGATCTACCAGAGCGGACAGTTCTCCCCGGTTGCCAGCGGGCGTCTGGCTTACCGTCTTGAGGCGGGAGTCAACAGTGAGTGCCTGCAGGCGGCGCAGGAGGTGTTAAACGGAAATATCACGGTGAGCAGCCTGTATTTCCGGAGAAACAACGGTATCATACCGGGCATTGTCATCGGCAATCATGTATTCTATTAAGAAGAAAAAGGATAATTTTGTGGAAAAACACGAAATTATCCTTTTTTGTCGTAATTATGAAAAAAAAAGAAAGCTATTGCATTTACAAACTAAATATGGTAGCATGAAAAAGTAAGAAAAACCTAAAGAAAAACCGCTGATGATGTACATGAAAGAAAATGAATTTCAACGAAAAGGTTGAATTTATTTTTTTTGCAAAAGATTGTTAAAATATTAACAAATGTTAAAAAATTAACGACATCCCGGCGGACTGATCTGGAGAAGGAAACAGATTCTCTGCAAAAGGATAAGGTTTTGTGCGAAAATCGAAAGGAGAATTCAAAATGGCAAAGAAAGTAGTTTTAGCAGGCGCGTGCCGTACCGCGATCGGTAAAATGGGTGGAGCATTGAGCAATACTCCGGCAGCAGACTTAGGAGCGATCGTTATCAAGGAAGCGTTAAACAGAGCTGGCGTGAAGCCGGAGCAGGTAGATGAGGTGCTGATGGGCTGCGTGATCCAGGCTGCACAGGGACAGAACGTTGCACGTCAGGCTTCCATCAAGGCAGGACTTCCGATCGAGGTTCCGGCAGTGACATTAAACGTTGTATGCGGTTCCGGTCTGAAGTGTGTGAATGAAGCGGCTACTATGATCCTGGCAGGTCAGGCGGATATCGTTGTTGCCGGTGGTATGGAGAATATGTCCATGGCTCCGTACGCTATGACAAAGGCTCGTTTTGGATACCGCATGAACAACGCGACCATCATCGATACTATGGTAAACGACGCGCTGACAGACGCATTCAATCATTATCATATGATGATCACCGCAGAGAACGTATGCGATAAATACGGAATTACACGTGAGGAACTGGATGAGTTCGCTGCAAACAGCCAGCAGAAGTGCGAGAAGGCGATCGCAGAGGGCAAGTTTGGTGACGAGATCGTTCCGGTTCCGGTTAAGGTTAAGAAGCAGGTTGTCGATTTCGTGACAGATGAAGGTCCTCGTCCGGGCACAACTGCTGAGTCACTTGCAGGCTTAAAGTGCTGCTCTGGCAAAGAGGGCGGACTTGTGACAGCAGGTAACGCATCCGGTATCAACGACGGTGCGGCAGCGATCGTTGTGATGAGCGAGGAGAAGGCAAAAGAGCTCGGCGTTACACCGATGGCTACATGGGTTGCCGGAGCACTCGGCGGCGTAGAGCCGGAGATCATGGGTGTTGGACCGGTTGCTTCCACGAGAAAGGTATTCGAGAGAACCGGACTTACCATCGACGATATGGATCTGGTAGAGGCAAACGAGGCATTCGCAGCACAGTCCATCGCAGTTGCAAGAGATCTGAACTTTGATATGTCCAAGGTCAATGTCAATGGCGGTGCGATCGCACTGGGCCATCCGGTAGGAGCATCCGGCTGCCGTATCCTTGTGACACTGCTTCACGAGATGCAGAGAAGAGATGCGAAGAGAGGTCTTGCTACGCTGTGCATCGGCGGTGGTATGGGCTGCTCAACCATCGTTGAGAGAGACTAAACACAACCGGGGAGTTACCGGGATGCCGCACTGTACGGTGCGGCGCCCGGACACTTTTCATGAAAGAGAACGCAAAAGGGCGTTCTTCTTTTTCAGGCTGTTGGATGATATGTTATATAAATAATAGGAGGAAATTCACATGAAGGTAGGAGTTATCGGCGCAGGAACAATGGGTCAGGGCATTGCAAAGGCATTTGCCCAGGTAGAAGGATATGAAGTGGCACTCTGCGATATCAAGCAGGAGTGGGCTGACGGCGGCAAGGAGAAGATCGCCAAAGGATACGCAAGACTTGTAGAAAAAGGAAAAATGACACAGGAAGCAGTAGATGCGATCCTGACAAAGATCACAGCGGGATTAAAAGAGGATCTCTGTGCTGACTGCGACCTGATCGTAGAGGCAGCGTTTGAGGATATGGGCGTGAAGAAGACCACATTCCAGGAGCTTGATAAGATCGCAAAGCCGGAGTGCATTTTCGCTTCCAACACATCCAGCCTTTCCATCACAGAGATCGGCAACGGTCTGACACGTCCGATGGTTGGTATGCACTTCTTCAACCCGGCAGACCGCATGAAGCTGATCGAGGTGATCGCAGGCGTGAACACACCGGAGGAGACTGTTGAGGCGATCAAGAAGATTTCCGTAGAGATCGGCAAGACACCGGTTCAGGTAAACGAGGCGGCAGGCTTTGTCGTAAACCGCATCCTGATCCCGATGATCAACGAAGCTGCTTTCATCAAGATGGAAGGTGTTTCTGATATCGCAGGCATCGACGCGGCAATGAAGCTCGGTGCGAACCATCCGATGGGACCGCTTGAGTTAGGAGATTTCATCGGTCTTGACATCTGCCTTGCGATCATGGACGTTCTCTACAAGGAGACCGGAGACAGCAAGTACCGTGCCTGCCCGCTCATCCGCAAGATGGTTCGCGGCGGCAACCTCGGCGCTAAGAGCGGCAAGGGATTCTATGTATACAATGCTGACCGCACGAAGACCCCGGTTGATGCGCAGTAAAATTAAAATTTATGGAGGAATTTAAATCATGGATTTCACTTTAGACAAGAAACATGAAATGGCGCGTTCTCTTTTCAGAGAATTTGCTGAGAACGAAGTAAAGCCTCTGGCTCAGGAAGTTGACGAGACAGAAGCGTTTCCGGTGGAGACTGTTAAGAAAATGCAGAAATTAGGCTTCATGGGAATCCCGGTTCCGAAGGAGTACGGCGGACAGGGCTGCGACCCGCTTACATATGTGATGTGCGTGGAGGAGCTGTCCAAGGTATGCGGTACGACAGGCGTTATCGTATCTGCACATACTTCCCTATGTATCGACCCGATCATGACTTACGGTACAGAGGAGCAGAAGCAGAAATATGTAAAGCCGCTGGCAACAGGCGAGAAGCTCGGTGCGTTCGCACTGACCGAGCCGGGCGCAGGTACAGACGCGCAGGGCGCGCAGACAAAGGCTGTACTTGACGGCGACGAGTGGGTACTGAATGGTTCCAAGTGCTTTATCACAAACGGTAAGGTGGCTGACGTTTATATCGTGATCGCGATCACAAGCGTGACAGAGGACAAGAGAGGCAGAAAGAAAAAGAACTTCTCTGCATTTATTGTAGACAAGGGAGCTCCGGGCTTCTCCTTCGGAACAAAGGAGAAGAAGATGGGTATCCGCGGATCATCCACTTACGAGCTTATTTTTGAGGACTGCAGAATCCCGAAGGAGAATCTGTTAGGACCGGAAGGAAAGGGTTTTCCAATCGCAATGCACACGCTGGACGGCGGACGTATCGGTATCGCAGCGCAGGCGCTTGGTATTGCAGAGGGGGCACTCGAGAGAGCGATCGCTTACACCAAGGAGAGAAAGCAGTTCGGACGCTCGATCGCAGCGCAGCAGAACACACAGTTCAAGCTTGCTGACATGGCGACGAGAGTAGAGGCTGCACAGATGCTGGTTTACAAGGCTGCAATGGCGAAGGCGACCCAGAGAGTCTACTCTGTGGAGGCTGCAAAGGCAAAACTTTTTGCTGCGGAGACAGCAATGGCAGTGACGACCGAGGTCGTACAGCTCTTCGGCGGATACGGCTACATCAGAGAGTACGATGTGGAGCGTATGATGCGCGATGCCAAGATCACAGAGATTTACGAGGGAACCAGCGAGGTTCAGAGAATGGTTATTTCCGGAGCTTTACTGAAGTAGTCGATAAAAATAAGAATAAGGAGTGACAATACCGTGAAGATAGTTGTATGTATTAAACAGGTACCTGACACAAAAGGCGGCGTTAAATTTAACCCGGACGGTACATTAGACAGAGCTGCAATGCTTACCATCATGAATCCGGATGACAAGGCAGGTCTTGAGGCAGCGCTTAGATTAAAAGAGCAGCACGGAGCAGAGGTAACCGTGATCACAATGGGACTTCCGAAGGCAGACGAAGTGCTGCGCGAGGCGATGGCAATGGGCGCAGACAAGGGAATCCTTGTAACTGACCGCGTACTGGGCGGTGCAGACACATGGGCAACCTCCACCACACTTGCCGGAGCGATCCGCAACTTAGAGTATGACCTGATCATTACAGGACGTCAGGCGATCGACGGAGATACCGCACAGGTGGGACCGCAGATCGCAGAGCATCTGGGACTTCCGGTGATCTCATATGCACAGGATATCAAAGTGGACGGTGACAGCGTGATCGTACAGCGCCAGTATGAGGACAGATACCATGAGTTAAAGGCAAAGATGCCTTGTCTGATCACAGCGCTCTCCGAGTTAAACGAGCCGCGCTACATGACTCCGGGCGGAATTTTCGACGCATACGATAAGGAAGTGACCGTATGGGGCAGAGCGGATCTCAAGGATGTAGATGATTCTGACCTCGGTCTGAAGGGTTCACCGACCAAGATCGCAAAGGCGTCCGACAAGGTTCGCAAGGGTGCCGGCGAGAAGGTTGTCCTTGACACAGACGAAGCAGTTGCATACTTAATGGGTAAATTCAAAGAGAAACACGTAATCTAATCATAATAAGGAAAAGTGGTGAAAAAAATGGCTTTAGAAGAATTTAAGGGAGTATTTGTCTTTGCACAGCAGGTTGACAACGTATTGGACGGCGTTGCATTTGAGTTGCTTGGAAAAGGTAAAGAGCTTGCAAATGACTTAAACACAGAGGTAACAGCAGTATTGCTCGGCGCAGGAGTAGGCAGCCTTGCTGACCAGCTTGCAGAGTACGGCGCTGACAGAGTTATCGTGGTAGACGATCCTGAGTTAAAAGAATACAGAACAGAGCCATACGCTCATGCATTGGCATCTGTGCTCAACGAATACAAGCCGGAGATCGTCCTGGTTGGTGCGACGGCAATCGGCCGTGACCTTGGTCCGACTGTTTCCGCCCGCTTAAAGACCGGTCTGACCGCAGACTGTACCGTACTTGAGATCGGTGACTTCCCGCTGAATGTGGCTCCGGGACAGACACAGTTGCACAACCAGCTTCTGATGACACGTCCGGCGTTCGGCGGCAATACGATCGCTACGATCGCTTGTCCGGATCACCGCCCGCAGATGGCGACAGTACGTCCGGGTGTTATGCAGAAGATCGCTCCGATCGCAGGCGCAAAGGCGAATGTCGTAGAGTTCAATCCGGGCTTCACACCGGACAACAGATATGTCGAGATTCTCAATGTCGTAAAGGCAGTGAAGAATACGGCGAACATCATGGACGCAAAGATCTTAGTATCCGGCGGACGTGGCGTAGGCTCCAAGGAGAACTTCAAGCTGTTGGAGGATCTGGCAGAGGTTCTCGGCGGTACCGTGAGTTGCTCCCGTGCAGTGGTTGAGAACGGCTGGCAGCCGGTAGATTTACAGGTAGGACAGACCGGTAAGACTGTTCGCCCGCAGATCTACTTCGCGATCGGTATTTCCGGTGCGATCCAGCACGTTGCAGGTATGGAGGAGTCTGACCTTATCGTTGCGATCAACAAGGACGAGGACGCTCCGATCTTTGATGTGGCTGACTACGGTCTTGTCGGCGACCTCAACAAGATTGTTCCGGCTCTGACAGCAGCATTAAAGGCTGAGCTGGGCAAATAAATTTACAATTATTTTTACACACAAAATCACTGGCAGCGCACCCGGCGGGTGCGCTGTCTTTATATAGAAATACAGCGCGGGAAATCGTTGATAAACATTTTACAAAGTGATATACTAAAAAAGATGGAGAGCTTCCAGCCTTTTCCGGCGGAAGACTTTACATATCAAAAATATTTTAAGAAAAGAGGAAAAGACTATGAAACAGTCGAAGTTTTCCACAAAGTATCTTGTGGAACTGGCACTACTTGTTGCCATTATCCTGCTCATGGCTTTTACCCCGATTGGTTACATCAAGACACTGGGGCTTGAAATTACCCTGATTGTGATACCAGTTGCGGTAGGAGCTGTGACATTAGGACCCGCAGGGGGAGCAATCTTAGGAGGAGTGTTTGGAATTACAAGCTTTATCCAGTGCTTTGGAATGAGTGCATTCGGAACGGTGCTGCTTGGCGTTAATCCGTTTTTGACATTTCTCGTATGCGTGCCGACCCGTATTCTCGTGGGATGGCTGACCGGACTGATCTACAAGGGACTTGGAAAGACATCCCTTCCGTCCGGCGCGTCCATCACGATCGCGAATCTGTGCTGTCCACTGTTAAACACGGCACTTTTTATGGGCAGCCTCGTGACGCTGTTTGCAGGGACGATGCGGGAACAGTTTGGTATGACGCAGGTACTACCGTTTATAGTGACGTTCGTTGGGATCAACGGACTGGTGGAGGCAGCCGTATGCTTCGTCGTGGGAGCAGGCGTCTCCGTGGCTTTGAAAAAAGCATTGAAGTATTCTTAAGCAGGCGATAGAAGAAAAGGAGGACATACTATGCCGGAGAACAGCAGTTGCAGCAGCGCATCAGGCTGCAGCAGAGAGAGTTGCGAGGGATGCCCGAGCAACAAAAAAGGAAATGGGATCGAGAAGGAGCCGATGAATGCAGCTTCCAATATCAGGAAGGTCATCGGTGTTGTCAGCGGTAAGGGTGGCGTCGGAAAATCGTTTGTGACCGCGTCTCTGGCGTGTGCCATGAGCAGAGCCGGATACAGGGTCGGCATTATGGATGCGGACATCACCGGACCGTCGATCCCGAAAATGCTCGGTGTGCACGGACAGGTATACGGAACAGAGGCGGGCATGGTGCCGATGGAGACTGCGAACGGCATGAAGGTAATGTCTGTCAATCTTTTGCTGGATGATGAGGAAGCTCCGGTGATCTGGAGAGGTCCGGTGATCGCGGGTGTTGTCAAGCAGTTCTGGAATGAGACCGTATGGGGCGAGCTCGACTATCTTTTTGTGGATATGCCGCCGGGAACGGGCGACGTCCCGCTGACGGTGTTCCAGTCGCTTCCGGTGGATGGCATCATTGTGGTGACTTCCCCGCAGGAGCTGGTACAGATGATCGTCAAAAAAGCGTACAACATGGCACAGATGATGGATATTCCGGTGCTGGGGCTTATCGAGAATTTCAGCTATCTGAAATGTCCGGACTGTGGAAAGGAAATCAGGCTGTTTGGGGAGAGCCACATCGGGGACGTGGCGAACGAGCTTGGTGTTCCGGTGCTCGGAAAGCTTCCGCTCGACCCTGCCTATGCGCAGAAGGCAGACGCGGGCGAGTTTGAGGAGCTTGAGAACCCACATCTTGAGACTGCTGTGGCAGAGCTTAAGAAACTGAACGCATAAAATCAACCACTTACGTGCAAAAATGAACCTCTTGGTGTAAAGCTATTTACATCGGGAGGTTCTTTTTCTATACTGAAAGCAGGTCAGGGGCAGAGGGGATGAGGAGCAGGGAATGAAAATAAGAATCGAGATCGAGGAGGGAATTGCAGAGGACGAAGTGGTGATCCGTTGCAGTAGTCTGACGAAGCAGGTGGCGGCGGTTCAGAGAGCAGTCAGCGACGTCACAAACGTATCGGAGCGGTTGCCTTTTTACAAGGGAAATACGGAGTACTATCTGCCGCTGGATGAGATCCTGTTCTTTGAGACGGATGAGGGCGGGATCTGCGCACACACGGGGGATGAGGTGTACCGGACGAAATACAAGCTGTATGAACTGGAGGACATTCTCCCGGGCGTGTTCATGCGTGTGTCGAAATCGACCATACTCAATACGGCGCACATTTACTCCATCGACCGGAATCTGACGGCGTCGAGCGTTGTGGCATTTTACGGGACGCACAAACAGGTCTATGTTTCACGGTACTATTACAAACCGTTGATCCGCAAATTAGAAGAAAAGAGGTTAAAGTATGAAAAGTAGCAAAATATTCTGGGGTATCTTTTTTATTCTCGCGGCAGTCTATGTCGTGGTGAGCAAGTTCGGAATCCTGCCGGATGTCGGGGTGTTCAGTATTCTGGTCACCGTGTTTTTGATCTGGCTGCTTCTGGAGGGGATCCGCCATGTGAATTTCTATGGGATCCTGTTTTCCATCGCGGGATTTTGCATCGTGTACGATGAGCAGCTCGGCATCACGGAGCTGACGCCGTGGACGGTGCTCGGCGCGGCGCTTCTGGGAAGTATCGGCTTGTCACTCATTTTCGGGGGCTTTAAGAGAAAAAAAACAGTACAGCAGTTTCAGAGTGCGGGCTATGCCGGGTGTGGCAGTGAGCAGTGCACCGGGGAATATCTCCGGTGTGAAAATAATTTCGGTTCGGCGATCCGATACATCAATTCCGATGATTTGAAAAACGTGCAGGTCGAAAATAATTTCGGTTCGCTGTCGGTCTATTTTGACAACGCAGTGGTGCAGAGCGGCACGGCAGTGGTGAATGTCGAGAGCAATTTTGGAGAGGTTCACCTGTACATTCCAAAGGAGTGGAGGGTTCAGAATAATCTGGACCGCTCGTTTGGAACGATCCGCGAGGACGGCAGCAGTATCGGCAGCAGCGTTACGGTTCTTTTTCTGAACGGCTCTGCAAATTTTGGGGTCATCACAATTCACTATGTATAAGAAGAAAGGGGAAACAGTATGGAGAAAATGGAAATCAAAAGGGAAGAGTTTGCGGCGGATGGCGTAGGAAAGATTCAGGTGGATGCAGGCAGCGCGACGGTCACCGTCAAAATGTGGGAGAACCCGAAGATCTGCGTGGAGGCGGAGCTGGAGCAGGGGAGGGAATATGAGAGCGCCGTCCTCGGCGACATCTTTCAGGTGTCCTGCCGCAGCGAAATGAAGAGGGGGATCTTCTGGACGAAAAACACGGGGAGGAAAACGCGCCTGACGATTTTTCTGCCGAGGGAAAAACGCTATCAGGAAGTTCAGTTTTCCATTGGCGCGGGCAAGCTTCACATAAGTGGGGAAGCGCCCGACTGTGACAGAATCAGCGTCGAGACGGGCGCGGGCACTGTGGAAGCGGACATGGTGCTTGCGAAGGAGCGCATGGATGTGGAGGTCGGAGCCGGCGATGTGAAGCTTGGAAATGTGCAGACGCCGGAGCTGAATGTCAGCTCTGGTGTGGGGCATTTTACCATATCCGGCAGGGTGTCGCGCATCCTGAACGTGGATAACGGCACGGGCGGAGGAAAGATTGCACTGGAGGGAGACGAAGCGGATTACTTGTGCAATGTGAGCTGCGGCGTCGGAAGCGTCAGGGTAAACGAAAATCATATCAGCGGCATCGGCGGAGAGTACAAGGCCGGCAATCCGGGCGCGCCGGGCATGATCAATGTGAACAGCGGCGCCGGAAAAGTGGATATTCAGATTGGATAAAAACCCATTCTATGGTATGATTGGAAGGAGGGAGAAAACGGGGAAGGACAGGATACGATAATGGGGATGAGAAAGAATAGAATGGGGAAAAGTCTGTATGTGTGGATCCGTTCTTTTTTGCTGACGTTAAGTCTGCTCTGTGGGGGAGTGCTTCTTCTACTGAACTGGATGATTCATTCTTTTTCCAATGAGATCATGCAGTTGAACCACAGACTGGTCGCAAACATACAGACGGGCATCGACATCCGGCTGAACGATATTGACAATTTTATGGCGCAGGTGTCGTTGAACCAGAATAATCTCTACCTTTCGGGACTTGATGCAACGCAGGAGTACGGCGTGGAGCCGATGATCGCGATGTTTACCAGCTTGAACGAATACAAGCTGTCCAATGCTTTTGTGGAGAGCATCTGCATTTATTATCCAAAGCTTGACTATGTGATCGGGGACGTGGGATATTTTCCGGCGCGACAGTATTATATGCTGGCAAATGAGCAGGACGATTCCGGCTACCGGGAATGGATCAGGCAGATCACAGAGCGGGAGGACAGTGGCTACTATTTTAAGCAGGACGCCGGGGGTGAATGGAATTTATATTATTCCAAATGGCTGCCCTACAATAACTCGGGGGAGAAGGATGCGATCCTGACTGTCGCGATTCAAAAAAGCGAGGTGGAGCGCATTTTAAAGAGTGATAAATACGCTGAAAACGATTCTTTAAACGCTATCATAGGGGCAAACGGCGGCATCTATGCTTTCAGTGGGGATGAGGAGCAGCGGGCATGGATGGAGACGGCTTTACAGAACGAGACAGAAGGGGAGTACATAGAGGCAGGACAGTATTCGGGCTGTGTGCAGAGGTCGGAGTTTTACGATCTGTCGTATGCGACGATGTATGACCGGAAGCAGATCCTGCAAAATGTCTTTTTTGTGCGGAACATGGCATATATTGTTATGCTGCTGTGTATGGCGTTTGCCAGCGCACTGTTTTGGATGCTGGGACGGCGGAACAACCGTCCCGTGAGAACTATTTTGGACAAGCTGTATATCAGCGGTGACAGACAGACGAAGGACGAGTATGCGCTGATCGAGAGCAGCATCGAGACGATGCTGGAAAATGACCAGTTGAGCCAGCGGAAGCTGCAGGAGCAGCGGGACACGATGGCGGGGATGTTTCTGTATCATGTCCTGGCGGGCGAGGAGAAAAATAATTCCGTCATTTTTGCCGCGATGCAGAGATTTGGGCTCTCGCTGGAATATGCGCTGTTTCAGGTGATGCTGTTTCGCGGGAAAACCGAATTTCTGGGCGAGGAGGTCAAAGTCATGCGTGGGCGCGTGCAGGAGAGCGCCAAAATGTGCGGAAAGAAAATGGAGCTGCTCGCGACAGAGTTCCGCGGTGATTTTGTTCTCCTGCTCCACATGGAGGAAGCGCTTGGCGAAGCGGAAGAAAAAAGTCTTACCGACGCGATCCTTCGAGCGGGCGGAGAACTTAAGGGCGGCGGCAGACTCTTTATCGGAAGAAGCTGTGATACGATGTCGGATATCATTTTAAGCTACCAGCAGGCAAGATTTCTGGCGGAGACCAGGCAGGAGGGCGCGGAAGCGGTCATCCGGTTTACCGCGGATATGGAACTGCCGAAGCAGGAGGAAAAGGAGCAGTCCGCCGTGATGCCCGAGTTTGAGATGGCGATGCTGGAAGGAAATTACGAGGGGGCAAGAAAGCAGGTAGACCGGATTTTTAACCGGTATATCGGAAACGACCACCATATTTTTACTGCGCGGGCAAAAAAATATGCGCTGATCCATTCCCTGCTCGAGGCGCTGGATCGGACGCCGGAGCTGGGGGACAAAAGAGAGACGTATATTTTAAAACTGCAGGACGCAAAGGATCACAAGATGCTGCTTGAGACGGTGCATGAGATCCTTGCCGCACTGACGGAGGAGCAGAGCAGGAGACAGAAAAACAGCAGGGAGGGCTGCATCCCGCGGGCAAAGGAGTATATCGAACAGCATTTTGAAGATCCGATGATCGGGCTGTACAGCATCTCCGAGCAGCTTGGCATCAGCAATACCTATCTGTCCACGGCGTTTAAGAAGCAGTACGGTCTTGGCGTTGCGCAGTATATCAATTATCTGCGGGTGGAGAAGGCGAAGAAGATGATGGTAAATACGGAGTACAGCATCAAGGAAATCGCGTTCCGCGTGGGCTTCACCAGTGATATGACATTCATCCGGGTATTTAAGCAGTTTGAGAATATCACGCCGGGCAAATATAAAAAAGATGGGCCGGGAAACTAGGCAGTCTTACAAAAAAACTGATTTATATCTTGGAATATAAGTCAGTTTTTTTGATTTTACTTAAAAATATATCAATGACCTAAAAAAATGTATGCAAATAGTTGCAAAATTATGGGGAAATACGCTTGTCACTGTGCAAAGTGCGAAAAGAAATGAAGATATACAAAAGATGTTGTGGATGATAGTCTGGAAAAAACGCAGTTGCCGTTTGAAAAAGCAAAAGGAGGAAGAGTTTTATGCAGAAAAGAAAATTATTGGGGGCTGTACTGGCAGGCGCGCTCGCCGTATCGACGCTCGTGGGCGGATGCGGAACAACAACAGAGGGAGAGGCGCAGACGGACGCGGGAAGTGAAAGCCCGGCGCAGGGGGAGACGCAGACGCTTACCTTATGGATGCCGCCGTTTGGAACGGAGGAGTCTCTCGACAAGGAAGTATGGGGAACGATCCTTGAGCCGTTTGAGCAGGAGCACAACGTGGAGGTGTCGATCGAGATCGTCCCGTGGAGCAATTACGAGGAGAAATATCTGACCGGAATCTCCTCGGGGCAGGGACCGGACGTCGGCTATATGTATATGGAGATGATCAACGATTATATTGAGTCGGAGTCGATCGAGCCGTTTGACGCATATTTAACCGAGGAGGAGAAGGAAAATTTCTATTATCTCGACAAGGGCGTCATCGATGGAAAGCAGTACGCGATGCCGATCGTTGTCGGAAGTGCGCGAGTGATGTTCTACAATCAGGCGATCCTTGACGAGGCGGGCGTGACCGAGGTTCCGCAGACATGGGAGGAATTTACAGCCGCGTGTGAGAAAATAAAGGCGATCGGCAAGACACCGTTTTTGCAGCAGTGGGGAGACAAGTCAAAGGGCGCGATGAACGCGATCTTTTTCCCGTACTTATGGCAGGCGGGCGGCGAAATCTTCAATGAGGATGGAACGGGCGCAGCTTTTGACTCCGAGGCGGGCTTAAAGGCGGCAACGTTTCTGGCGGATTTAAAGCTTGAGCAGGGGATTTTGCCGGAGGAAGTGACGTCCATGTCCGAGGATCAGGTGTTTGCAGAATTTAAAAACGGAAACGCCGCATTTGTCGCAGGTCCTACCAATAAGGGGGCGGAGTTTACGGAAGCAGGCGTTGACTGGGGCTATATCACCTCGCTCTCGGATCAGAAGATGGCAACCTTCGCATCCGCAGATTCACTCGTGCTGATCAGCGCCAGTGAAAATAAGGAGCTGGCGGCAGAACTTGTAAAATATATGTTAAGCGGTCCGTCCATGACGGAGTTCCACAAGATGGCTCCGTTCCCACCGATCGCAAAGGACGAGGAGTACAATGACGATCCTGTTTTCAAGACGGTATATGAGGAAAATCAGGATGCGCTGGTGACACTTCCGGCAGTGAAGGGCTCGGCAGCAGTCTATGATAATCTCTACAAGAATCTCCAGCTTATGATGCTGGGCGAGTTGACGCCGGAGGAGGCTCTCAGCAATTCCGCAGAGTTTGCAAACAGTACGTTAAGCCAGAATAAGTAGGGGAGAAGTGTGCGATGAAAACACGCGAGAAACGAAAAAAGCTGTGGCAGGGGAACGGGGGATTTCTCTATGTTTTGCCAAGCCTCCTGCTCATTACGCTGTTTTACCTGATCCCGCTGGTGATGACCGGATACTTTAGCTTCACGGATTACAGTGTGCTAAAGCCTCCGACATGGACGGGACTTGAAAATTTTAAAAAGATGCTGGGCGATCCATTTTTTCGCCCGGCGATCCGAAACACGATCATCTACACGTTTCTGACGGTTCCGCTGCAGACGGTGCTCTCACTCTGGATCGCGCACGCCATCGCATCGCGGTTTCGCGGCAGATTCGGCAGATTTCTAAAAAGCGCACTCTTTGTGCCTGTGATCTCCTCGATGGTGCTCGTGGGAACAGTGTGGAAGTTTATGCTCGCGACAAGGGGCGGCATCATCAATAACGTGCTGGGGTGGTTCGGCATGGAGGGGTTAAACTGGCTGGGAGAATCAAACCTTGCACTGGTCAGCGTCTGCATGGTAGCGGTCTGGAAGAATGTGGGATATTTTCTGGTGATCTATTATGCGGGGATCATGGATATTCCGGTCAGCCTTTTTGAGGCGGCGGAGGTGGACGGCGCGACGGGATGGCAGAAGCTCCGCTATATTACGATCCCCTATCTGAAACCGATCACCTATCTCGTCATCACGCTCGGAACGATCTGGTCGTTCCAGGTCTTTGACCTCGTGTACACGATGACGGGAGGAGGTCCGGGAACGGCGACGGTCACGATGGTGATGTCGATCTACCAGTCGGGCTTTAAGCAGTACCAGATGGGCTATGCAAGCGCATTGTCGCTTGTGCTGTTTGTGCTCGTTGTTCTCGTATCGGGTGTGCAGAAAAGGCTGTTTGGCAGAGAGGAGGGCAGTGCAAAATGAAATCAAAAAAAGAAAAGCTTGTCTCGTTTTTGATCGGACTGATGTTAAGCTTTTTTGCGGTGCTGGCACTGTTCCCATTCGTCTATATGTTGCTGACGTCCTTTCGTCAGACCTACTCGATGGAGCTGGATTTCAGCCTGCAGGGCTTAAGCCTTCAGAATTTCAGGACGATTTTTAAAAATTTTGAATTTGGCAAGTATTTTTTTAACAGCACGGTAGTCGTGGTGATCGCTTGTCTGTTAAACGCATTCGTCTCCTCGATGGCTGCATATGGATTTGAGAAAAAGCGGTTTCGGGGAAGCGAGGCGCTGTTTCGCGTGTACCTTGCGACGCTGATCGTGCCGTCCCAGGTCATCCTGATCCCACTGTTTACGATCATCCAGAAGCTGCATCTGATGAACACCTACCTTGTTCTGGCGCTTCCGGTCGTAAATGCGTTCGGTGTATTTCTGGTCCGCCAGTTTATGACGGGGATTCCGGATGAGCTTATCGAGGCGGCGCGGATTGACGGATGCCGTGAATTTAAAATTTACTATGCGATCATCCTTCCGCTGATGAAACCGGTGCTTGTCGCCCTGACGGTGTTTACCTTTATCACGACATGGAATGATTTTGTCTGGCCGCTGGTTGCGATCACGGACGGAAATAAGAGCACCCTGACGTTGGCGCTCGCATCGCTGCAGGGAAATTATGCGACGAATTACGGGCTTGTGATGGCGGGAGCAGCGCTTGTCTTTCTGCCGCCGTTTGTACTTTATATTTTCCTGCAAAAGCAGTTTGTGGAAGGAATCGCGTTGAGCGGAGTAAAGGGGTAGAAGGGAATGGAAAAAAGAGAACAGACAAATTACAGATTTTACTTGTTGGATTCGCTGCAAAAGGTTTTGCCAAACCGCGAGCCCGTGCAGCTTTTGGAGGCGGAAAAGCATTTTTATGCCTTAAGAGGGGAAGTGTTTTCGTTTCAGCTTGCCTACACGATGGAGTATGACGGATGCGAGATCCCCATGCAGGAGGTGGAGCTTACAATCACATCGGGGCTTTTGGAGTGTCTGCAGGTGCAGAAGGAGGAGCTGGTTCCTTCCGGGCTTCCCGCCTACCACGGACAGCTCGATGAACGGTATCTGTACCGCGACGCCTGTCTGTGTCCGGATCTGCTCGTGCCGCTGGAAGAAAACGTGATAAGACCGATCCCTTATCAGTGGAGAGCGCTGTGGTTTACCGTAGATTTGCGGGGGCAGGAGAAGGCGGGAGATTTTCCGGTCGGGATCATCCTGAAAAAGGATGGAAAGGTGCTGTGGGAGGATACGCTCCATATCCATATACAAAAGGAGAGCCTCGCGGAACAAACACTGATCCACACAGAGTGGTTTCATGCGGACTGTCTGGCGAATTATTATCAGATTCCGGTGTTTTCCGAGCTTCACTGGAAGGCGGTCGCAAACTTTATGGAATGTGCCGCCTCACATGGGATCAATATGCTGCTGACCCCGATTTTTACTCCTCCGCTTGACACGAAGGAGGGCGGAGAGCGCACAACCGTCCAGCTCGTGGGCGTGGAGAAGGAGGGAGCGACCTATACATTTGATTTTCACCTGCTGGAACGCTGGATCGACCTATGCATCGAAAAGGGAATCAAATATATTGAGATCTCCCACCTCTTTACACAGTGGGGGGCAAAATATGCGCCCAAGGTCATAGTGTCGGAAAACGGAGTGAAAAAGAGAATGTTTGGCTGGGATACACCGGCTGTCGGCGGCGAGTACCAGAGGTTTTTAGAGCAGTTTCTTCCGGCGCTGAAAGCCTTTCTCAGAGAAAAGGGTGTATTTGAACATACATATTTTCATATTTCCGATGAACCGCACAGAGAGGAAAAGGAAACGTATGCGGCGGCAAAAAACAGTGTGAGGGAGCTGCTCGGCGACTGTAAGGTGATCGATGCGCTCAGCAGCTACGAGCTTTACGAGGAGGGGATCGTGGAGCGGCCCGTTGTCTGCAACGATGAGATCCAGACCTTTATCGACGCGGGGGTAGAGAATCTTTGGACGTATTACTGCTGCGTGCAGGGGAAGGGCGTGAGCAATCGTTTTCTCGCGATTCCGCCGGAGCGCATCCGGATTCTGGGCGTGCAGCTTTATCTGTATCAGATTGAGGGATTTCTTCACTGGGGCTTTAACTTTTACAATTCGCAGTATTCCCTGCGTCCGGTCAATCCCTATCTGATCACAGATGCGGACGGGGGATTTCCGTCGGGCGACCCGTTTGTCGTCTATCCGGCTGCGGATCATACGGCATACACTTCCGTTCGGCTGGAGATTTTTGCGGAGGCGCTGCAGGACCTTCGCGCACTGCAAAGGCTGGAGGAAAAGACGGACCGGGCGTTTGTCACGGCGCTGATCTATGAGGGTGTGGAGGGGACGATCACCTTTATGGATTATCCGGGGGACGCCGCCTATATCCGCAGTCTGCGTGAAAAAATATACCGGGAACTGGAACAAAGAAGTGGAAAACAGTGATTTTGGGCATGAAAAAAGGAGCGGAAGCTCCTTTTTTCTGCTTGACCTAAAATGGTTTGCAAAGTGTGAGGACTGTTGTTGCTAGGAAGGGCGTTTATTCCTCCTCATCCTCATAGCTCGTATCCTCATGGAGATTTGGTTTCATATCGAGCCCGCGGTTGGCGTCAACATTTAAGTCCCTGCCGAAATGGTAATCGTTGCCCGGCAGGATGGCATTTAAGAGAATACCCACGATGGCTGCGATCGCCAGTGAGGTCAGGGTGATCGGTGTGCCTGCAACCGTGAAGGTCAGTCCGTCCGCGAAGCCGAGCCCGCAGACAAAGATCACCCCGGCAATGATCAGGTTTCTGGACTTCGTGAAATCGACGTGATTTTCTACGACATTGCGGACGCCGATCGCGGAGATCATACCATAGAGCATGAAGCTGACACCGCCGATGATGGCGGAGGGCATCGACCCGATCACGGCAGACATTTTCGGAATAAAGCTGAGCAGGATTGCGTAGCAGGCAGCGATGCGGATCACCCTCGGGTCGTGAACCTTGCTTAACTCCAGCACGCCCGTATTTTCCCCGTAAGTCGTGTTGGCGGGACCGCCGACGAGCGCCGAGAGCGAGGTGGCAAGTCCGTCGCCGACCAGCGTGCGGTGAAGTCCCGGGTCCTCGATAAAGTTTTTGCCGACCGTCGCGGAGATCGCGGACATATCGCCGATGTGCTCCATCATGGTCGCGAGCGCGATCGGAGCCATGACAAGGATCGCGGAAATATCGAATTTGCAGAGAGAAAACTCCGGGATGCCGACCCATGCGGAACTGCTGATCGCTGCGAAATCGAGGATCGCGGAGCCGTCTGCGTTTGTCATGCCAAGCGCATGGAATACGAGCGCAGCACAGTAGGAAATGATCACGCCCATCAGGATCGGGATGATCTTAAACATTCCCTTGCCCCAGATATTGAAGATGATAATGGTTGCGAGTGCGATCAGCGCGAGCAGCCAGTTGGTGGAGGCGTTGCTGATCGCAGAGCCTGCAAGGCTTAATCCGATGCAGATGATGATCGGACCTGTCACGACCGGGGGAAGGAAGCGCATGACCTTTTTCACACCGACCAGCTTGATGACCAGCGCAAGGATCAGATACAAAAGCCCGGCAACCACGATGCCGCCGCAGGCGTAGGAAAGCTTGTCCGCATTGGACATCCCTGCAAACACACCCTCGTCCATATTTGCGATGGTGGCAAAGCCGCCGAGGAATGCGAAGGATGAACCGAGGAATGCGGGGATTTTAAATTTGGAACAGAGGTGGAAAAAGAGTGTTCCGAGTCCCGCGCAGATCAGGGTGACCTGGATGTGGAGCACGTCCTCTCCGAAATAGCTGTTGACAAGGATCGGCACGAGAATCGTTGCGCCGAACATGGCAAACATATGCTGTAAGCCTAAGATCAGCATTTTGGGAACGCCGAGCTTGCGGGCGTCACGGATGATTCCGTCATTTTCATTCATAAAAAACTCCTCCTGTAAAATTTTATCTGGTACATTATAGCACAGAAAACGGAAACGTGCGCGCATTTTTCCGAGTCTTTACAAAGTGCGTCCAAACAGAGTATACTTGTAACGATTGACGGGGAGGCTGCTATGCTAAAGAGAGATGAGACAAGTGAAACAGGACTTTATATTGTCGGCTGGTGCATCCTTGCGGCGCTTTTGGCGCTGGGGATTTTTGTGCGCGTCACAGGGATTGGCATATCCCGGATTTTAGGAGGATGCGCTTTCCATGAGCTGACCGGGCTCTACTGTCCGGGTTGCGGCGGAACGCGGGCGATGCGGGCGCTGTTTGCGGGCGACATCATCCGCTCATTCTGCTACCACCCGTTCGTGCCGTTTATCGCGGTGACGGGGACGTGGTTTATGGTGAGCCAGACCGTGCAGCGGATCTCGCGCGGAAAAATCCCGATCGGGATGCACTTTCGGACAGTCTATCTGTGGATCGCACTGTGGATCATTGTTTTGAACGTGCTGGTAAAAAATCTGGCGCTGATTTTCTGGCACGTCGATCTGCTGGCGATATAAAGCATACGGAATAGAAACAGAAATTGCGCGGATGGTCCGCGTGAAAAAGAAAGAGGAACAGACATGGATATTATTGCAAAGATTTCAGAGGAGCTTGGGATCAGGAAACACCAGACGGAAGCTGCCGTGAAGCTCATCGATGAGGGGAATACCATCCCTTTTATTGCGCGTTACCGGAAGGAAGCGACCGGGGCGTTAAATGACGAGGTGCTGCGCAACCTTTTTGAACGGCTGGGTTATCTGCGCAACCTGGAGGAGCGCAAGGAGACCGTGCTTGCGGGTATTGAGGAGCAGGGCAGGCTGACAGAGGAGCTGCGCGCGCAGATCCTTGCGGCGGAGACGATGGTCGCGGTCGAGGATCTCTACCGTCCATACAGACCGAAGCGCAGAACGCGGGCGACGATCGCGAAGGAGAAAGGCTTAGAGCCGCTGGCGGGACTGATTTCCCTGCAAATGATCAAGACGCCGCTGGCAGACGAGGCAGAAAAATTTGTCGACGCAGAAAAAGGCGTTCTGACGGCGCAGGAGGCGATTGACGGGGCGAAGGATATCCTCGCGGAGAACATTTCGGACGAGGCAGACTACCGCAGCAGGATCCGTGAAATGACGATGAAAAAGGGACGGATCATCTCGACGGCAAAGGACGCGGATGCGGAGTCTGTCTACGAGATGTACTATGAATTTGACGAACCGGTCGCAAAGCTGGCAGGCCACCGGATCCTCGCGCTAAACCGTGGGGAGAACGAGAAGTTCCTCTCCGTGAAGATCGAAGCTCCGACGGAGGACATCCTGCGCTACCTGAAGAGACAGGTGATCGTCCGGGAAAACGCGCAGACCTCTCCGGTTTTGGAGGACGTGGTGGAGGACGCCTACGACAGACTGATCGCCCCGGCGATCGAGCGCGAGATCCGAAGCGAGCTGACCGAGCGCGCGGAGGACGGCGCGATCAAAGTATTCGGAAAGAATCTGGAGCAGCTTCTGATGCAGCCGCCGATCGCGGGACGGGTCGTACTCGGCTGGGATCCGGCATTCCGCACGGGCTGTAAGCTTGCGGTGGTGGATGCGACCGGAAAGGTGCTTGACACGACAGTCATTTATCCGACTCCGCCGCAGAACAAGGTCGGGGAGGCGAAGGCAGTCTTAAAAAAGATGATCTCAAAATACCACATTACGCTGATCTCACTCGGAAACGGCACGGCGTCGCGGGAATCCGAGCAGGTGATCGTGGAGCTGCTCAAAGAGCTGCCGGTGAAGGTGCAGTACATCATTGTCAATGAGGCGGGCGCGTCCGTTTATTCCGCGAGCAAGCTTGCCACGGAGGAATTTCCGAATTTTGACGTGGGGCAGCGGAGTGCGGCTTCCATGGCAAGGCGTCTGCAGGATCCGCTGGCGGAGCTGGTGAAGATCGACCCGAAATCCATCGGTGTCGGGCAGTACCAGCACGACATGAACCAGAAGAAGCTGAGCGAGGCGCTTGGCGGCGTGGTCGAGGACTGCGTGAACAAGGTCGGCGTGGACTTGAACACTGCGTCGGCGTCGCTGCTTGAGTATATTTCCGGTATCAGCAAGGCGGTGGCAAAAAATATCGTATCCTACCGCGAGGAAAACGGACGGTTTACCTCGCGCTCCCAGCTCCTTAAGGTTGCAAAGCTTGGACCGAAGGCATATGAGCAGTGCGCGGGCTTTTTGAGGATCGCGGACGGCAAAAATCCGCTGGACGCGACGGGCGTGCATCCGGAGAGCTATGCGGCGACCGGACAGCTTCTGGAGCGTCTGGGCTATTCCCTTGCGGACGTCAGAGAGCGGCGTGCGCAGGATATTGTGAAAAAAGTTTCCGATTATAAAAAGCTTGCGGGAGAGCTTGGTGTGGGAGAGATGACGCTGCGCGATATTGTAAAGGAACTGGAAAAGCCGGCGCGTGACCCGCGTGAGGATATGCCAAAACCGATCTTAAGAAGCGACGTTCTCGAGATGAAGGACCTCGCGCCCGGCATGATCCTGAAAGGGACTGTTCGCAACGTGATCGATTTCGGCGCTTTTGTGGACATCGGCGTCCATCAGGACGGACTGGTGCACATTTCCCAGATGTCCGACAAATTTATCAAACACCCGCTTGAAGCGGTCAGTGTCGGCGATATCGTCGAGGTGAAGGTGATGAGCGTCGATCTGAAAAAGCAGCGCATCCAGCTCACGATGAAATTGTAGGAAACAAATAAATTCCTTGCACAATCGCACGGAATGGTATAGAATGAATATATAAAAAATAAGGAATTCTTCGGGGCAGGGTGATATGAGAGATTCATAGATTCCCGACCGACGGTGATTCCGGCCGATGTGGCTGGAAAGTCCGTGAGCCGCCCGCAGTGCGGCTGATCCGGTGAGAATCCGGAACCGACAGTATAGTCTGGATGAGAGAAGAAAGCGTAGAGGATGTACCGGTAGAAGTGCCGGTGTCACAGTTGCGTATCATGCCCCCGGAAGCAGTTTCCGGGGGCTTTTCACTTGATTAAGAAAAAGTACACATGGCTCAAAGAAAAGGATTCCGCAAAGAGAAAAGGAGATAGAGAATATGGACACAAATCACACAGCAGGCAGCCGTGTGGCTGCACAAGGCAGGGCGCGGCGAATGGGGAGTATAAGGTATCTTGCGGTGACGGCGATGCTCTCCGCGGTTGCATTTATTCTGATGTTTCTGGAATTTCCGATCCCGTTTCTGATCCCGGGCTTTATCAAGATGGATATTTCTGAGCTTCCGGCGTTGGTCGGCGCGTTTGCGATGGGACCGGTCTGCGGCGTGCTGGTCTGCCTGGTGAAGAACCTTTTGCACCTATTTGTCACGACGACGGGAGGCGTCGGCGAACTGTCGAACTTCCTGCTTGGCGCATCGTTTGTGCTGATCGCAGGTCTTGTCTACCGGAAGAACAAGACGCGCAAAAATGCGATCATAGGATCGGTGGCAGGTGCGGCAGTGATGGCGGTATGCAGCGTTTTGGTCAACTATTTCCTGACCTATCCGGTTTACTACAACTTTATGCCGCAGGAAATGGTGCTCTCGATGTATCAGGCGATCCTGCCGTCAATGAAAAATATCCTGGAATGTCTGATCTGCTTTAATATGCCGTTTACCTTTGTCAAGGGGCTGTTTTCCGTGGGGATCACCGTTTTGATCTACAAGCATATTTCGCCGGTCCTAAAAGGAAACCGGCACTGAGATCGGAAGAAAAGACGCTGTCGCGATAGCGTCTTTTCTTTTTGCGCAAAAAATGATATACTCTAAAAATACGATAGGAGGACTGACAGATGGCAGTGGAATTTGACATAAAGCTGACGGTGAAGGATATGTACCGCTTTAAGATGCACCAGATTTATGCGGGCGTGCAGGGCTGGATCTCTGTGCTGGCGGCGGCGCTTTTGTTCTGGCTGGCGGTGGACAGCTACGGGGAAGTGACCGCGGGACGCACGGCGCTCTATGTGCTGTTTGGGATCCTGTTTCTTTTTTATTTTCCACTCACGCTCTATCTCCGTGCGAAGCAGAGCATCGCGGCGTCCAAGGTGCTTCAGGGAACGCTGCACTTTGCCGTTGGTGAGACGGGATTCACCGTCTCGCAGGGGGAAGAGACTGCGGAACTGAAATGGGAGCAGATCTACCGGATGGTTGCCACGCGGCACAATGTGCTGGTGTACAGCAGCCGCATCCACGCCTATGTGATCCCGCGGCAGCAGCTTGGAGCAGACTACGGGGCTCTGGCGGCGCTTGCGAACCGCAGGCTGGAGAAGCACCGTGTAAAAATGCGCGAAACATTGTAGGAAATGGAGCAGGAATGATGAGTGAGACAGTTTATGAGACATATTCGCCGGAGGAGACGCACGCGCTCGGCAAAAGCATCGGCGAGCGCGCCTTTGCCGGGGAAGTATACACGCTGACGGGAGATCTTGGAGTGGGCAAGACCGTGTTCACGCAGGGGATCGCGGAGGGGCTCGGCATTGAGGAATCCGTGTGCAGCCCGACGTTTACCATCGTGCAGGTTTATGAAGGGGGACGTCTGCCCTTTTACCATTTTGACGTCTACCGCATTGGCGACGTCGAGGAGATGGACGAGATCGGGTACGAGGATTATTTTTACGGGGACGGTCTGTGCATGATCGAGTGGGCGAACCTGATCGAGGAGATACTGCCGGAGCACCGTCATGAGGTGACGATCGAGAAAGATCTGGAAAAAGGTTTTGAGTACCGCAGGATTACGATAAGAGAGTACTAGGAGGCAGCGATGAAATTATTGGGACTGGACAGCTCGGGGCTGGTGGCGAGTGTCGCCGTCGTCTCGGACGGGGATCTTTTGGGCGAATATACCGTAAATTATAAAAAGACGCACTCCCAGACGCTTCTGCCGATGCTGCACGAGGTGGCGGGGATGATCGAGCTTGACCTTGCGACGATCGACGGGATCGCGATCGCGGGAGGACCGGGATCCTTTACCGGACTGCGTATCGGTTCTGCGACGGCAAAGGGGCTGGGGCTCGCGCTGGATAAGCCGGTGGTCAGCGTGCCGACGGTGGATGCGCTCGCATATAATCTGGTCGGACACCGCGACATGGTGTGTCCGCTGATGGATGCCCGCAGAAACCAGACTTACACGGGACTTTACCGTTTCGACGGAAATGAGATGGGGGTCGTGAGGGAGCAGTGCGCGGTCGGCATTGATGAGATCGTGGAGGACATCAACGCGCACGGCGAGGCAGTAGTATTTCTGGGTGACGGCGTTCCGGTATTCCGGGCGTATCTGGAGGAACACCTGAATGTGCCGCACTCGTTTGCGCCGGCACATCTGAATAAGCAGCGGGCAGGCGCGGTCGCAGCGCTGGGACTGCGCTATATGGCAGAGGGGCGTGTGGAGACCGCGGATGCGCATAAGCCGGAGTATCTGCGGCTGTCACAGGCGGAGCGCGAGCGAAATGAGCAGCAGAAGGCGGCTGCAGAGGGGGAAAAATCATGATCCGTGTGCGGAAGATGCGTGCGGAGGACGCCGCAGAAGCGGCGGCTTTGGAAGCGCAGATTTTTTCACAGCCGTGGAGCGAAAAAGGTTTCCTCGACGCGTTAAACCTTCCGAACACCATTTTTCTGGTGGCAAAGGAGGACGGAGCGCTCGCGGGCTACATCGGGATGTATATTTCCCTGGACGAGGGGGAGATTACGAATGTTGCAGTGGCGCCGCAGTTTCGGCGCCGGGGAGTCGGTACGCAGCTTATTGAGGAGATCAGGCGGGAAGCCGCGGCGCATGGCGTGACGTCCATCGTCCTTGAGGTGCGCGTCTCCAATGAGGGCGCGATCCTGCTGTACGAGAAATGCGGATTCAGGGACTGTGGCGTGCGCAGGGGCTTTTATGAGCTGCCGAAGGAGGACGCCCGCATCATGGTGTGCCGCCAGTAATTACCACTATATATGGGTAGAAGTTCTTTATATAATGTGTAGGAAATCACATCGACGGAATGGAGGAATTTCTATGAGCAGAAAAGAGGGTATGATCTATTGTAACCGTTGCGGCAGGGTGATCTGCGCAGAGGAGCGGCAGGATATGACTTCATTTCTCGCCGTGCGCAAGAACTGGGGTTATTTTTCCAATCAAAAGGACGGAATGTGTTACAGCGCGGATCTGTGCGAGAACTGCTGCGATGCGCTGGCGGGGGAGTTTGTGATAGCGCCCACGGTGGAAGAAAATACAGAGTTGGTATAAAGGAGAAATTCATGTTAGATGTATGTCTTTTGGGGACGGGAGGGATGATGCCTCTTCCGCGCCGTTTTCTGACAGCGGCGATGATGCGTTACAATGGCAGCAGTCTGCTGATCGACTGCGGGGAGGGCACGCAGGTGGCGATCAAGGAAAAAGGCTGGACATTTAAGCCGATCGATATCGTCTGCTTCACGCACTACCACGCCGACCACATCAGCGGACTGCCGGGGCTGCTCTTGACGATGGGAAATGCGGAGCGCACAGAGCCGCTGCTCATGATCGGACCAAAAGGTCTGGAGCGCGTGGTGGGGGCTCTCCGGGTGATCGCGCCGGAGCTGCCGTTTGAGATCCGGTGTCTGGAGATCACAGAACCGGAGGCGGACTTTGAGATCAACGGCTACCACATCCATGCCTTCCGCGTCAACCACAATATCGCCTGCTACGGCTATTCCGTGGAGATCAGGCGCGCGGGCAGATTTCAGGTCGAGCAGGCAAAGGAGAACGGTATTCCGCAGAAATTCTGGAGCCGCCTGCAAAAAGGTGAGACGATCACCGGGGAGGACGGAACGGTCTATACGCCGGAAATGGTGCTGGGGCCCCCGAGAAAAGGGATCAAGGTGACCTACTGTACGGACACCAGACCGACCGCATCGCTGGTGCGCGCGGCGGAGGCGTCCGATCTGTTGATCTGCGAGGGGATGTACGCGGAGCCGGATAAGCTTGTGAAGGCAAAACAGTATAAGCATATGACATTTTATGAGGCGGCGGAGATCGCGGCGCGTGCAAATGTGCGGCAGATGTGGCTGACCCATTTCTCGCCGTCGCTGGTGCGTGCGGACGAGTATATGCCGAAGGTGCATGAAATCTTTGAAAACGCCTGCCTCGGCAAAGACGGGAAGTCTGTGGAGCTGTTGTTTGAGGGAGACTGAGAGGAGGGTTACAAATGAAGAAAAAAAACACGGGAAGATGGATCATTGCGGCAGTTGCGGTTGTGCTGATCGTGGGCGCATACTACTATTTTGCGGTGTACCGCAATGCGCAGAAGGGGGATGAGACGACGCTCACGGAGGTGCAGAAGGTCATCACCAAGGATTTGGAAGAAAACTATCCGGCGACGCCGCGCGAGGTTGTGAAGTACTACAACCGGATCATAAACTGCTTCTACAACGAGGAATATACGGAGGATGAGCTGTATGATCTGGGGGATCAGGCGCGTATGCTGTTTGATGAGGAACTGCTTGCAAACAATCCGCGGGATTCGTATTTTGCTGCACTCAAGGCGGATATCGCAAGCTATGAGGAAGCGTCGCGGGTGATCATGAGCAGCGATGTCTGCGACAGCAATGACGTACACTACCAGACGGTTGACGGGGCTGAGTGCGCATATGTGTCGGCATCCTATTTTATTGACGAGAACAAGACATACAGCCGTACCAACCAGATGTATGTGCTGAGAAAAGACGAGGATGGAAACTGGAAGATTCTGGTATTCTATCAGATTGAAGGAGATTCTTCCAATGAGTGATGAGATAAAGATACTTGCAATCGAAAGCTCCTGCGACGAGACGGCTGCCGCAGTGGTGGTCAACGGGCGCGAGGTGCGCTCCAACATCATTTCCTCACAGATTGCCCTCCACACCTTGTATGGCGGGGTAGTGCCGGAGATCGCATCGCGAAAGCATATCGAGAAAATAAACCAGGTTATCCGGCAGGCGCTGCTGGAAGCGGACACTTCGCTGGATGAGATCGACGCCATTGGCGTCACCTATGGCCCGGGACTGGTCGGGGCGCTTTTGGTGGGCGTGGCGGAGGCAAAGGCGATCAGCTATGCGAGAAATATCCCGCTGGTCGGAGTGCATCATATCGAGGGGCACATCAGTGCGAATTACATCGAGAACAGAGAATTGGAACCGCCGTTTTTGTGCCTGGTCGTATCGGGCGGCCATACGCACCTGGTGCGCGTGCTCGATTACGGCAGATACGAGATACTTGGAAAAACAAGGGATGACGCGGCAGGGGAGGCGTTTGACAAGGTTGCCCGTGCGATCGGACTCGGGTATCCCGGGGGTCCTAAGATCGAGAAGGTGTCACATGAGGGGAATCCCCATGCGGTGGAGTTCCCGCGCGCAAAAATCGCAGACGGGCCGTATGATTTCAGCTTTAGCGGACTGAAATCGGCGGTGCTCAATTACCTGAACCAGTGCCAGATGAAGGGTATCCCCATTGTGCAGGCAGACATCGCGGCATCCTTCCAGAAGGCGGTGACAGATGTGCTGATCGGAAACGCGATGAAGGCGATCGACGAATTTGGCGCAGACAAATTTGCCATTGCGGGAGGTGTGGCGTCAAACGCTACGCTGCGCGAGGGGATGCGGGAGGCGTGCAGGAAGCGCGGCGTGGAATTTTATTATCCGTCCCCGGTATTCTGTACCGATAATGCGGCGATGATCGGCGTGGCAGCCTACTATGATTTTATCAATGGAAAAAGGGATGGACTGGACCTGAATGCAGTTCCGAACCTGAAACTGGGAGAGCGGTAAAATGAAAGAGAAGATTACGGCGGTTGTTCTGGCTGCGGGGAGCGGCAGACGGATGAACAGCGCGGTGCCGAAACAGTATCTGCTGCTGGACGGCAGACCCGTGCTCTATTACACATTGCGCGCATTTGAGGAGAGCGCTGTGACGGACATCGTGCTCGTGATAGGCGCGGATGAAATAGAATATTGCAGACAGGAGTTTGTGGAGAAATACAGACTGTCGAAGATTGTGGCGGTTGTTGCGGGCGGCAGGGAGCGCTATCACTCCGTCTATGAAGGACTGAAGGCGGCAGCGGGATCGGATTATGTGCTGATCCACGACGGTGCGCGGCCCTTTGTGACGGCAGATGTGATCGCACGGAGTATTGAGGCGGTGAAAGTGTGCGGTGCCTGCGTGGCAGGTATGCCGGTCAAGGATACGATCAAGGTCGTGGATGCGGACGGTCTGGTAAAGGAGACCCCTGCGCGCAGTACGTTGTGGCAGATACAGACGCCGCAGAGCTTTTCCTGCCCGCTGATCACCCGTGCTTATAAGGAAATGATCGCGTCATGCAACACATCCTCCGTCACGGACGACGCGATGGTGCTGGAACAGATGACCGGGCAGAGAGTCCGTGTGATCGAGGGCGACTACCGCAATATCAAGATCACAACGCCGGAGGATCTGCTGGTCGCAGAAGCATATCTGAAAGATGTTGAAAAAAAGTGAAAAAAGTTGTTGACACCAAAGTATTTGGATGGTAATATTGTTTGTGCACTGATTTGAGCGCGATACGGAGAGGTATCGAAGTGGTCATAACGAGGCGGTCTTGAAAACCGTTTGTCCGAAAGGGCGCGTGGGTTCGAATCCCACCCTCTCCGCTGTTGATACCGAGACATTTGAGTATGTGCTCCATATCGACAGAATCATATGTTTATTTTATTCGGAGAAGTACCCAAGCTGGCCGAAGGGACACCCCTGGAAAGGGTGCAGGTCGTTAACAGCGGCGCGAGGGTTCAAATCCCTCCTTCTCCGCTGCTTGGTGCGTTGGATGCGATGTTGACAGCTCGAAAGAACTTGAAAAAAGTCGAAAAAGTTGTTGACAAAGAGCAAAAGATGTGATAGTATAATCAAGCTAACCGCGAGCCGGAAACGGAGCGCAAAGCACTTTGAAAAAAGTGATTAAAAAAGAAAAAAGTTGTTGACAAAACTGATTCGAAGTGATATAGTAAATAAGCTGTCACCGAGAACGGAGGACAACAAAAAGCACATTGATAACTGAACAGTGAACAGACCTTGAAAGATTCAATGGTGAACAAAAAGTTCACATTAGAAGAAAACAACGTTTTCTTCATGAGATTTCAGGCTGTCAGATAAATTTTATTTGACAGACGGACGCTTCTGTTGAAAGACAGAAGAACCTTAAAACAGTAAATACTGGTAAAAACCAGAAAAAAGCCAGAAAATATCTGGACAGGAAAAACTTTAACATGAGAGTTTGATCCTGGCTCAGGATGAACGCTGGCGGCGTGCCTAACACATGCAAGTCGAACTAAGCACCTGACTTGATTTCTCCGGAATGATTGTCTTGTGACTGAGTGGCGGACTGGTGAGTAACGCGTGGGTAACCTGCCCCATAC
>JAPFDX010000020.1 GCA_026168605.1 Roseburia sp.
CAATATGATAATATTCAACCTTCAAATTATGACTCTCAATTTCTTTACATACATTTGGGCAGAGATAATATGGAATATATATTGTCTTTGGTGCTATATATTGCATAACAGAAGCAACCGCCGCTTTTCCACAGTTAAACCGTTGCATCTGCGTTTCATCATATAAATAAAATTCCCGTCCCTCATTCAATTCTAAAGGCAAAAATCCGCCATATTCCGTACGCGTCCTATTCATCTATTCTTATTCTTCCTCACCAAAGTTTACTTTTTGCCGAATTACAAACTGCGGAGCATTATTTAAGGAAATATAAATTCTTCCGACATATTCTCCTAACATACCAAGCATGACAAATAATACTCCAAACAGCAGTAACATAACTGCCATAAGCGAACTGTATCCAGCCAAAATAGATGGATCAACAATTTTTCTTATAATTGTCACAATCCCTGCAATCACGCCAGCAAATGCCAGTATAACACCAAACACCGTAGTAACTCTTAGCGGCTTTACTGAAAAAGATGTAAATCCGCTGAGCCACAAATCTAACATCTTTTTTATACTGTACCCTGATTTGCCTTCCAGGCGTGGTCTATGTACAATATCTACATTTGTCACCTTTTGTGTTGCCCGCATCATAAGACCACCCAAATAAGGGTATGAATTTGGATATTTTATCATTTCATCCGCAACAAATCTGCGAATTACCCAGTAAGTTGTCAGGACGATTCCCTTTGGTTTATTTATAAGCCATGTTGCCATACTCTCATTCATAAAAGTACCTAACTTGCGAAAGAGTGACCTTTTCTCTCTCTGTGCATATTTTGCCTCTATTACATCATATCCCTCATTAAGCTTATCAAAAAGTATAGGCAAATCAGAAAACGGTGTCTGACCATCATCATCTCCACATACAATATAATCACCTTGTACATAATTCAATGCAGCCATCACAGCTGATGGCTGCCCAAAATTTCGTGCCAAGTCAATCCCACGTATATGTTTGTCCTTTTCTGCAAGTTCTTTAATTGTATGATAAGTAGTTCCATCCGGTGAGCAATCATTAACCAGTATAATTTCATAATCATACTGGCTCATCTTCTCATTCATTGTTTTGGTGATTTCCTCTGTTACTATTCCAATTGTTCTCGTCGAATTATAACATGGTATCACAAAACTGACCAATTCTCTTTTTTCCATTTTTACACCATTTCCCATTTACTACTCAAATGTAACATATACACTGTTCAAAATTTCTTCAGCCTGTCTCTTAAGATCTTCAAAGTCTTCACCACCAATAATAAAATGTCCCGGACGCATTCTTCCGTATTTGGGACTTTCCAGCATATCGCCTTCTTTCACATTTAACTGATAATCCAACACAGATGGATGGTGCTCTAATATTTCTTTACCATGAATCTTGTCCACTTTTCCTTCCCCAAAATCAAAAAACCGCATGATAACACAGCGTTTCTCCGGAAATTTTAATTCTGCGAAAGCTCTCTCGTCTACCTTTTCACCAAGTGCCTGTTTTATCAAATAATAATAATTATCAATGTCAGACATAAACGGAACAATCTTTGCCGAAAGGTTGCTTCCTCCCCCTCTCGCTCCCGCTTCAATCAAATAGAATTTGTTGTTGCAAAACTTATATTCCGAATGTGTTAACCCAAATGGCAATTCTGCTTTTTCCACTAATTCCTTATTGCTTTCACGCAATAGCGCATAATCATAAACCGAATGATCGTATGTGTATGTCTGCATTTTTGAAACATTTGGATTTTGTTCATACATTTCCTTTATAGAGATGCATAGCGGATAATGTTTTCCATTGACCACAAGTCCATCAATAGTAAATTCTGGTCCTTCAATATATTCCTCTGCCAAAAACTCTTTTCTACGATTAGAGTACCCAACTGTTTCAAGATAATGTCCCTTAAGCTCTTCCTCACTTATAACAGTAAATACTCCCCTGCTTGACTGACTATCAATTGGCTTTATGATTATTTTACCATACCGATGAAGCATCTCCAATGCATCATCAAATGACTTACAAATTTTAAAATCAGGTACCGTTATTCCATTTTCTTTGCAAAATCTGCGCATCACTGACTTGTCAGTAAAAATATCCGCTTTCTCTGTACCAATTCCCTTCAAACCAAGTTGTTCATTCAGATACGCAACAGTCGGAACGGCTATATCACTCTGATCCGATATAATTGCATCTGGCATATATTTTTTTGCAATGTCCAAATTTTTTTCTTTATCAAGTACGTCTGCCACCTCGCATGCATCAGCGTACAGAAATGCAGGGGAATCTTCATATAAATTAGAACATATAACATAGTACCCCATTTGCTTCGCTTTTTTTACCAGTTCAATCTGCCAGTCTCCACCAGCAATCACCATTATTTTTTTCATATTATCCTTTAAACTCATGCCCCAAAAAACCTTTTTACGTTAAATGCAATTTTTTCCACTTCATCCTCTTTGAGCCCATAATACAATGGCAACCGCAAGAGTCTCTCACTTTCCTTTGTTGTGTATCTGTCCTCTCCGTGAAATCTTCCAAATGTTCTACCTGCCGGCGCACTGTGCAGTGGAATATAGTGAAAAACTGCATTCACCCCATTCTCTTTCAAATACTGGATCAAACGTGTTCTTTCTTCCAAATCCCTGACCTTAATATAGAACATATGCGCGTTATGCATACATTCTTCTGGCACAACTGGCAATTCAATCTTTTCTTTTTCTTGCAAATCCTCCAGCAATGTATAATATAAATTCCAGCTACTCATTCTGCTTTTTTGAATTTTGTCAATCTGTTCCAGTTGTGCCCATAGATATGCAGCGTTCAATTCACTTGGCAAATAAGAAGACCCTGCATCCACCCATGTATATTTGTCCACTTGTCCACGAAAAAACTTGCTTCTGTTCGTACCCTTTTCACGAATAATCTCTGCCCGTTCTATATTTTGAATATCCCTTATAAGCAGGGCTCCCCCCTCTCCCATACTGAGATTCTTTGTTTCATGAAAACTATAACAGCCATAATCACCAATGGTTCCACAATATCTCCCTTTATAAGTACTTGTAACAGCCTGCGCTGCATCTTCAATTACAAGCAGATTATGACGCTGTGCAATTTCCATAATAGTGTCCATATCACAAGAGACACCAGCATAGTGAACCGGAACAATCGCTTTTGTTCTCTCTGTAATAGCATCTTCTATCAGCTTTTCATCCATATTCATGGTATCCGGTCGTATATCAACAAACACAACCCTTGCTCCACGAAGAACAAATGCGTCTGCGGTCGAGACAAATGTATACGAAGGCATAATCACCTCATCGCCTTGTTTCACATCAGCTAATAAGGCAGCCATCTCCGTCGCATGTGTGCAGGAAGTAGTCAGAAGCGCCTTTGCAATTCCCGTCTTTTCTTCAAGCCATGCATTGCATTTTCTGGTAAACTGGCCATCTCCGCATATTTTCCTGCTTCGAATGGCCTCACCAATATATTGTTCCTCCGTTCCTACTCTGGGTGGTACATTAAAACTAATCATTTGCCTAATATCCTTTTTCTAAAATTAAAATCTCACTCATATAATATAGTAACATTCCTATGAAACCTATTGAAGTATACTACTTATCTTTACATAAATCAATACTGGTGTCTGCAAATGCCTTTTTACTGCCTATGCTCTGCCATTTCTGCCCTCTGCAACCCCATGCTGTACATAATGCAGATAGTAACCCTCCAAATCATCACCATAGCCATATGCCAGATCTTCATAGCGGTTTCTATATGCCTCTACATTAAAGTTCTCGCTTGCCTGACGCCCCTCTGCCATTCCATGATTTACAAAATGCTCCAATGCACCAATAGGATCGTTTCCATATACCGCATTTAAATCTGCATGATGCTCCATATAATACTTAAAGTCATAAACTGCCGAATAATTTACGCCCTCATAAGTAATTCCGTCATTCTGTATATCTCCGCCATTACGACCTTCTGCCTTTCCATGCTCTACATAATGCATATAGTACCCTTTTATATCATCACCGTAACCATATGCCAGATCATCATAACGTTTTCTATACGCCTCTACATTAAATTCTTCATTTCCACGACGCCAGCTTTCCAACATTCCATGTTCCACAAAATGTTTCAGAGCCCCAGCTTCATCGTAGGCGTACAGTTCATACATATCCTGATAATGAGTGATGTAATACTCGTAGTTATAAACCGAGGAATAGTCAATTCCATTATAGACGGTCTCGCTGTCCATAATAGCCGAAGTCCCTGAACCATTTCGTCCTTCTGCTTTCCCATACAGCACATAATGCAGATAATAACCTTTCAGGTCTCTTCCATACCCCTTACGTAAATCTGCGTACCTGTTTCTATATGTATTTACATTGAACTCTTCGCTTGCCTGACGCCCCTCTGCCATTCCATGTTCTACAAAATGTTTCAATGCTTCCAGATCATCATTTCCATAAACAGCTTTTAAATCTGCATGATTCTCCATATAGTAATTGAAATTGTATACAGGCGAATAGTCAATTCCGTCATATACCGTGACATATCCTACAAGCGTATCCGTTCCCGTTGCTATTCTTCCTTCCTCCTTTCCATAATTGACATAGTGCATATAATATGCTTTTATGTCATCCCGATATCCATTTCTTAAATCTGCATAGCGGTTTTTATAAGAATATACATTAAATTCTTCACTTGCCTGACGCCCCTCTGCCATTCCATGTTCTACAAAATGCTCCAGTGCAGCAACATCATCATTTGCATAAACTGCTCTTAAATCATCATGGTGTGCCATATAATATGGGAAATTATAAACTGCCGAATAATCTACTCCTTTATAAATTGTGGCATTTCCAACCATTGGTGATGTGCCTGCTCCACTTCTTCCCTCCTTTTTGCCATAATCGATATAGTGCAGATAATATCCCTTTAAATCACTCCCATATCCATTTCTTAAATCTGTGTAACGGTTTTTATATGTATACACATTAAACTCTTCACTTGCCTGACGCCCCTCTGCCATTCCATGCTCTACAAAATGCTCTATTGCTCCACCCGGGTTATTCCTGTATAACTGATACATATCAGCATGGTGCGATATGTAATATTCATAATTATAAACTGCCGAATAATCTTTACCCTTATATGTTGTTGATGGCTTTTCGTACCAGAAATCCAAATCTACGCGTCCGGAAATTCCATTCAGATAACCACTGGAAGTGTACTGCCAACATGAATACTCGCCTTCATAATCTGTCTGTGAAGTATAATTGGCAAGCCAGATATCTGCAACCGCACTTAATTCCCCCGCATTCAATCGGTTTCTAAGCATATATTTATTTGCATAAATCATTGGTCTGTAACCTGCATTTCGCACTGTGCTGGCAAACGCCTTGCAAACTGTTGTAGCTTCTTCTCTTGACAAATTTGCATTATACAAGCGCCCGCCTTCTCCGCTGCTTGTTGATGCATACTCAAAATCCATAACCACTGGAAAAGAAATATCATAACCTGATATTCTTGACAGCATAAAATTTGCTTCCTCTATTGCCTCCTGTGTATTCGTTGCCTGAGAAAACATATATACGCCTACCTTCAGACCAGCATCCAATGCACCTTGTATATTGCGTCTGTAATTCGCATCCTCACGCATATTCCCAACTGCCGCATACCCACGATATCCTACCCGGATAATTGCAAAGTCAATACCTTCTGCTTTTACTGCATTCCAGTCAATATTCCCCTGATAAACTGATACATCTATTCCATTTAAAATATTATACCCATTAAATTTAGGATTATGGACATAACCTCCCGGAAGAGCGTATGTCTCTGTATCATCGTAAAATCCTTCTGCCAGCTCTCCCTTTGCCCTTCCTGCAAGAGGGTCATCATTGAGCGCATCTTTAATCAGAAAAGACTCCTCACTTGTATTTTTTGCATACACATCGCTGCCCGATAAGAGCAGAAGAGCTGCCATCAATGTTAATATTCCTCTGATTTTCCTCATAATTCATCCCTCGTCACTTTATTTCTGTTGCATATATGCCGCTTTCGTTTTCCAGATACAAATTGATTTCGTATTTCTCTGGATCAAACTTGTCAAAATATCGCTCAAATGCTGAGAATTTCCCTTCCATAACATCAGAACACATATTATTTTCGAGCTGACAAGTGTAATAATAGTTTTCCTCTCCGGTTTCTTTATCTCTCAGCCCAATATATACCATTTGTTTATAGGAATCAGTATTTTCCTTATATATATATCCTTCTAAAACCAGACCATCTGTACCTTCTTCACGAATATTGAATTCATATTTTACTTCAGGATCATTATATACAGCATCTGCTGTATTCAGTTCCGGCTCTTGCGTCACTACACGAAAAACACTGACACCATTGATATATTTTGCCCAGGATGCATACGCATCCTCATTATAATGCCTTCGGATATAGTCAACTTTTTGTTCCACATTCAGGTTATCTACCAGGTATACATCTGGATTATCCACAATTTCCCTAAAAGGGTTCAAAATCTGATATTTCTCCAAAACTGCATTTCCTTGTGGCATTTTATATCCCCAGCCCCCCAGCACATAATGATTAGATGTAATCCCCTTTGGCACAACCGCGTATACCGGAAATGCTTTGACCCATATATCATCTTGTGTATATTCCGAAACCAGATAAAGGTGTTCTTTATCGCTGTCTGTCAAATCAAAAAACTCACGTTTTTCAATCTGCTCCTCTTTTGTAATAGAAGTTACATGGTTATTTATCCACTCGTACTTATTAGTAAAAATAATTGCTCCCAGCAACAAGATCAAAATTCTATTATCAAGCCTTTTTATACTTTCTTTCCCTATCAGGAGTGCAAAAATAACCGACACCGCCAAAAATAAATCATAATCCAACCGTTTTATCAAATATCGTCCTCTGTAAAAGCAGTATGCCGCTATGCCAAAAACTGCCATTATCTCATATAATACGAGAAACTTTCCCTTCCTCTCACTCAAACACCACAATAGCAATATAATGGCAACTCCTGCAAAATACTGGTACTTGATAAATCCCTTTATTACTGTCTGTAAAAATTCTGCAATATACGATAAATCAACGTTTACTTCGCTTTTTTCTTTTGCCCTGATCATCTGGTCAATTGCAGACTCATTAAACTTCTCAGGATCCGCGAAATCCCAATTACGATACATTTCCAGATCTTCCTGCTCAATTCCAAGTTCCTCATAAAGCTCATAATTCTCACTGTAATCTGGGAATCCGTAATCCAGAACATTTGCTCTTTTTGTGTTAAACGTCTTATATTCCTGCCATTCCCCAACAGAAGCATAAGCCCAGGAATCAAAATATCGGCACCCAAAGCAAACCAGAAATATGCATACAAACCATCCCACATACCGACCGATCTTTCTATATTTTTTCTGTACGAATGCTCTTATACATTGACATAATCCTACTCCAAAAAATACAACCAGCAGCATTTCAAATACAGAAAAACGAATCATGCTTCCTACTAAGATCAGTATTGCACCAATAACCGCCTGCCGTATGTAGTCCTTTTCTTTTGACAGTGCAAAAAAGATTAAAAACATTCCTGCTGAAACAGCAATCCCTGCGGTCTTTGAAAACTGGATGTATGCATATGCTTCGTATACAAAGAAAACCCCCAGTATCCCATTGATCAACAATCCCTTCTTTATTCCGAGCACAGAAAAGACAATATAAAAAATTATTACAAAGGACAGAAACATGACGGTATACTGAAAAACCGTATACCAGCATACACCTGGTATTATCTGCATCAGTATCTTTAAAATCTTTCCTATGATAACATTTATAAAAACAATTCTGCTACTATACTCTCCTGCACTTCCATACAATATGGCCGCCATATAGTTGTCATCATTCGTCTCGAAACGTGGCTCAAAAAAAATCTGAATTATTATAAACAAAATAGCATTTGCAATCACAGAGAGCATTACTGGTGAATCATTTAGTTTTGTCTTTATATTATTCCATAATACCTTTTTATCCTGCATTTCACATCTCCTTCTGCGCCCGTTCAAAATAATGCTAATGCCAACTGTTTACAACTCCCTTTTCCATATGCTAACGCTTCACACAATGATAAGCCCACTTCATAACCGATCTGGTTGCTCTTCCTACAGACGTATTTGTCATGAAATGTCTGTATTTCTGTACGAGTTTCCATGTACGCATACGCTTTATATTATTCAGTTCATGCCAAGCCTGCATTTCCTGACTCTCACCGCGTTCTTCCTGCACAGAAAGGATATAAATTTCCTCCGCCAGCATACCCAGACTTTCTATACACTGACCGCGCTCCTTACTCTTCTCCCTTTGGGCGAGCAACTCTTCTGTCTCTTTTTCAAAAGTCTCTATCATTTTCTTTGTCGAAAATGTTTCTTCAACTTTTTTCCTGCAGTTTTTGCTACAAGCCTCGTACCTCTGCTTATCATTCAATAATTCCAAAACTGCATCTGCAAATTTCACAACCTCTTCTTCTGCAAACTTTCTGTTATCGTAATCCTCCCCTTCTTCCTGCATGATTGGAATAAGCGCACCGACCGTGTCATCAATTAAATCCTTTTGTCCCCCCACATCACTACTGATGACCGGAACTCCCATTGCACATGATTCATATGCAGTAAGGGCAAGACCCTCTTTCAATGAACAGATCAGTGTAATCTTGGCATCTCTGTAACAAGATGGCATTTGATCCGAACGCCCGATGCAATAGATGACATCGTTTAATTTACGGGAACGAATCTTGCCTTTTAACTCCTCCAACTGTTCACCATCCCCAACAACTACAAAGGCTGCATCCGGATATTTATCGTTCACCTTCTCTGCAATGTCTAAAAGCATAAACGGTCGTTTTTGTGGACTGATTCTGCACGGAAATAAAATGACCGGTCGCTTGGACGATATTCCTAACAACTTGTATAAATACCCTGGCTGCGTCTTCTCAGCACTGTATTCTTCTTCATCTACACCAATATACAGTGTCTGCACGCTCTCCGGTTTCCGCCCAAATATATTGATCATGACATCCCTTGTCGCACTGTTGCACACATAGGTCTTGTCCAGCAAATTTCCGACTACTCCTGAAATTCTGGCATACCCGCCTGCTTTCCAGTACCACTCTTCCATATGCACGTAATCAATGATAGGAATATTCTGAAAACACTTTTTAAGCCATGGCACCATATAATATCCCCTGTAAGAATTTGTAACCATGATCATATCAATATCCCGGCTCTGTATATAGTAACTTACATAATCCAGATAATAAATTGGCTCCAGAAATTCCGGCAGATTAAAAATATTGTTTGTATATTTTTCAAATTTCTGCTGCCATCCATTTTCCGATGAAACAGTTGAGATGATACTTATTTCAAACTTGTCCCTATCAAGTCCGGCTATAAGGTCCAAATTAAACTTATCTGCTCCTCCCAGGATCATCCACGGAATAATCATCAGGATATGTGTTCTCTGACTTTGATTCTTTTTTCTTCTTTCATCCCACGGAAACATCCGGGGGGTATAATATGGATTGTCCGATATGTAAACCGGATATTCTTTTGCAACTACCGATGTGTCTACCTTTTGTGCAGCATTTTTTATAATGTTATCACAAAATTCAACTCTCTCCGGATCCTTTCTGATATTGGAGAGCATTCCGTTATCCAAACGCCGATACCAAAAATGATATCCACCTAAATGAACCGGCTTCTTGCTTGCCCCAAGCATCTCCAGCCAGAATCTCCAATCCTCAAAATAAGACCATTTTTCAACCTTATATCCCCCAATATCCTCCGCGTCTTTCTTTCTGATAGCAGCAGAATAATTCAAGAAATTATATGTCTTTAACTTTTCTACATCCCACGGATACTTCCAGAGATACTGCTGCTCCTGAAAACCTACACTACACGTATAACACCATGCAGCTTCAGGATTATAATACATCCCAAAATATAAATACTCGACATACTGGGGCGAAATAACATCGTCAGCATCTAACGGAATTACAATATCTGTTTTTGCATTTGCGAACCCGGTATTTCTTGCGCAGGATAACCCCCCGTTTTTCTGGTGAATCACACTGATTCGCTTGTCCTGCTTTGCAAATGTTTCCAAAATGTCCAGATGCTCTTGTTCGTTGGTGCCATCATCCACAATAATCCATTCAAACCATGGAAATGTCTGGTTCATAACAGAATTGAACGTCTGTTCAAAATATTTTCCTGCATTATAAAATGGTGTAATAATTGTTACCAGTGCCAGTTCTGGTTCTGGACTATAAAATTCTGTTCTGACCAGACCGGGTTGCTGTGTAAAATCAAATTTCATAATTAACCTCTTTACTATAAAATTTTACCCTATTTTATGGTATATTTTTCCTGCGGTCCTCCGAATCCAACTGCCCTTGGGCAGCACCTCTTTTGCCCATGTACGCACTTTATTTTTTAAAGAATTTTTCTTTTTTAATTCTTTTGTTACGCTGAACTGCATATTGCTTAAAATCACTTCATAATATACCGTAGAACGCGCTACCTTCCAAAATTCATATGCAAAATCTTCATCTGGCTTCATCCACGGTTTTAAAAACCCGGCATAATGAACAATATAAGGATGTTTTCTTGCCTTCTCGTATTCCTCTAAGACACTTACCGGGGCATATTTAATCACATGATTCCATCTATAATGGTCACAATCTGTCAAAAGATTCCACGACATATCCAGATATGTGACCCTGTTTTCACAAACAATATTCAAAATGTCCTGATCTGAATACTTGTATATTCCGGTATCTGACATATCAAAAAGCTGTTCCACCGTAATTACTTTATTCAGTTCTGCAACATTCAAAACCAGTACCCCTGCCTGAAAATAAGTATACGGGTCCTTTAGTTTTAAAATATTTTCACAATAAGTCCTTGTTTCACAATTTGCTCCATTATACTGACCGATAAAATCCGGATCCATAGCCGCTGCTATCAGTGTGTCTCCCAGTTCTATCCGATACAGTTCAGCAACATCTTTCCTGATTATCATGTCACTGTCCAGATAAACGACTTTGGGATATTTTTTCAAAATATCCAGTATAAGAAACCGGTAAAATGTTTCTGTCGTAATATGTTCCTTTGCCTTAAGCCTGTATCCATTTACTTTCTTTACAACATTTATAAATCTGATCCTAAAATTTTCTCTTTGCAGATGGCTTTGAAAGATCTCCTGACTTTCCTTATCAATATCTGTATGAAAAATAAAAATCTCATATTTATCGGTATTGTTGATATGATCTGCAACTGACTGGATGCAAGTATAAAGAATGGGCACATAGTTCTGATTTGCCGCAAGCACCACTGGTATTGAATCTTTCATTGCCTTTTCTTCTATTTCTACATCAGATTCTGCATTTTGAAAAAATGCAACTTGTAACTCTCCCAACCGGTATTTCCCTTGCTCTTGCACATACTGATAATAGATACCAGCCATTCTCTCGCCAAGATGCCCGATTGTTCTATACCCCTCCCTTGAATACAGACTTACATCTGCTCTTTTTTCAAACTCCTCCAGTACATCAAACAAAATTTCCGAGTATTCCTGAAACAACTCCTTTTTCATAATAAACATATTGCATGGATAAAATACTGTTCCTGCAAAATACTTGTCTGCAACCGACTTTAAAAAAGGATATTTTTCCCCTATAATCTTCAAAAGCAAGTCCACATCATGAATATTTAAAGCGGGAGCTTTGGCGTAATGGTCATATACTGTTTTTGCGTTTAATTTCTTTACCTGAATTCCTTTTGCAATTAAAAAATCATAGTTCTCTACAAACGCCTTTATTGTAGATTCATCCAGTTGCAATTCTTTCTCTGCCATCTCATCCATAAAAGGATATGCAATACATCCCCAGTCGTCTTCCGGAAGCATTTTCTTATTAAACGAAAAGACTCTGCGATAATGGCAAAATCCATAGTAATCTGCATCCACATTCTTCCACGCCCAGTACTGTGTCGTAAGTTCACAATAAGACTTGTTTTTTGAGGAAATATTCTCCCCCTGATTATCTTGTAACATCCCATCTGCAAGGGGCATCGTCTGAAAATCACTTCCAGCAATAACATTATAAAATAACGCATTATTTAGCTGAAGCGTTCTGCGGTTTGGTGTATGGGTAACAAATATTTTAATTTCACTCATAGTCACTCTCTTTTCATTTCTCTCCAAATATATCCTGGCTACTCAAAAATATCCTGAATCAAATCACTGTCCCATGTATTTTGCACAGACTTCTTTTGCGTCCCCGCACATTTTTATCTCCCCTTTATCCAGCCATAGTGCCTTTTCACATATTTTTTCAACTGCTTCTTTTGAGTGCGAGACATACAACAAGGTTGTTCCCTTTTGCAACATCTCCTGCATTCTTTTCTCACATTTTTCCTGAAATTTATAATCTCCTACTGAAAGCACTTCATCACAGATTAAAATATCCGGACGAGCCATCGTTGCAACCGCAAATCCCAGGCGGGCGGACATTCCTGATGAATAATTTTTAATTGGCATATCCATAAATTCCTGCAATTCTGCAAATTCTACAATCTCTTCAAAATGCTCTTTCATATACTTTTCTGAATGTCCGAGTAAAGCGCCATTGAGAAAGATATTTTCTCTTGCGGTCAATTCCCCATCAAAACCTGCGCCTAATTCAATCAGCGGTGCCATTGATCCTTTTACAGTCACGCTGCCTTTGTACGGTTTTAAAATCCCACAGATCAGTTTTAACAGTGTTGACTTTCCGGAACCATTTGTTCCGACAAGCCCCCATGACTCCCCCTGCTTTACTTTAAAATTTATATTCTTAAGAGCAAGGAATTCCTGATACATCAATTCCTTTTTCAGCAGTTTAATCACATACTCCTTCATGCTGTCAACCCGCTCTGTTGCTTTATTAAATCTCACTGTCGCATCAACTACATCAATTATATAATTTGGATTCTCCATGCTGCCTCCACTAAATATATAAAATAAATTTGTCCTGATTTCTAAGGAATGACCATGTCCCAATAATCATAAAAATACCACCTATACCGATTCCCCAGACAACACTTCCTATATTTGGAAGCTGCCCCTCCAATACAACTGTTCGAAACTGGGTAATATAATTACACATAGGATTACAAATCATGATAACCTTCTGAACTACTTCCGGAAGCTGCTGTAATGGATAAAAAATCGGTGTCAAATACATCCACGCAGTCGTCACGACGCCATAAATATACTGCAAGTCCCGGAAAAATACTGCTGCCTGCGCCAAAAACAGTCCAAATCCAAGGCAAAAAATATATATTTCAATTATTATTACCGGTATAAAAAGCATATAAACAGATATTTGAATTCTGGTTGCGATAAAAACGATCAGCATTGCTCCCATCGCAAACAGTAAATTTATAAGCGAACTTGTAACCTTAGACAAAGTAAAAATGTATTTCGGTACATATACTTTCTTAAGCAGTGAGCTGTTTGCCGAAATTGATACCAGTGCCTGATTTGTGGATTCCGTCATAAAATTGAACAACGTCTGTCCAATAATTAAATACGCCGGATAGTTTTCGATATTAAAACGAAACATATGTGAAAAAACTATAACTAATACCAGCATCAGAAGCAAGGGATTTAATATACTCCATAAATACCCCAGAAAACTTCTTCTATACTTCAATTTAATGTCTTTTATAACAAGCTGTTTTACCAAGTGACGATAATCATAAAATACCTGCCATCTCTTTTTCATCATCTCCATTGTGCTTACCTCTTACTATCTCCTCTTATATATATTATAAATGACTGTTCCAAACGGAAGTATTATATAATTCGTCCTTCGTAATAATATAATACTTTTCTTTGTTATGGCACTGTAAATTGCTGGATATTCCTTCTTCAGATTCTGATCCCACATTTTCAGCTCGTTCCATATACCTTTTTTTAATCCCATGCTAATGTAAATTTGAAACTGGTTTTCCACAACCTGTCCAATACAAAATTCTATATACTCCCGTGATGCATCAGATATGTCTCCCATATTATCATAAAACCTGAGAAGACTGGTCAGCACTTTCATGTGCTGCGTACGATTCTTCTGCATACTCCTTATATCCATACTCTGCCCATTCCGCCCCAGACGGTACATATAAATGTTTTTATTATAAAACTGAATGGTGTGAACATATGGCATGGGGAATGTGATATATTCACAATCCACATAATAACATTTTTCATCGATCACAATATTATGTTCCTGCAATATTCGGGTTTTTATGGTAAATGAATGCATTTTTATCACATCCTTCACCATCACATCCTGCAGATTTACTACTTTCCCATATAGCTCTTGTACCGAAGTACAGTATTTTTGCATTAAAATCTTTTCCGTTCCATCCTGAATACACAAAAAATCAGATGCTACGAGATCAGCCTCTGATGTTTCCAGCAACCGCACAAAATCCGGCAATTCTTTTTCATTCAGCCAGTCGTCCCCATCAACCACTTTAAAATATTTTCCTGCCGCATATCTGATTCCATAATTTATGCCAGAACCATGTCCTCCATTTTCCTTGTTGTAGAGAAAATATGTGTGAGGGTACTTGTCGCAATATTTCTGCGCAATCTGTGGAGTATTATCTTTTGATCCATCATTTATAATCAGTACCTCTATTTTGTCTAATATCTCTGCTGTTTCAAACGAATGCAGACACTTATCCAGATAGTTTCCGACATTATATGCAGGCACTATAATACTCAATATCTTCTTCATCTATATCCCTCATTTTCTAAGTATTTTCCTATATACAAACTTTCTGACAAAGGTCGGTGATAATGTCATTTGCAGTGTAATAACACTGGCAACAATCCATTCTCTTGTATTAAGCAGACCTATCCGTTTTTGCAGATTTCGCAGTCTCAGATATTGTCCACAATAGGAAATCCCTCCCCTTCTCTCATAAACATTATCATTATTTCGCATTCTTACCAAAACCTTTGGCACATTACAAATCTGTCCCTGTTTCACCAATATGCGGCTCCACAAATGATAATCCTCCAGATAAGGGAAATGGCAATAATTTCCCGCGTCTATAACAGCACTCTTACGAAACATAACAGTCATATGATTCAGTGGATTTCTATATTTAGCATAACAATACAAATCAGCCCCATGCTCAGGCATCCGCTTCACCTTTAAATACGTTCCGGAATCGTTAAACTCTTCCATCCAACCTCCGCACACTGCAATTTCTGAGTGCTCCATCATATAAGTATACTGCTGCTCAAACCTGTCAGGTACCGCAATATCATCTGTATCCATTCTCGCGATCAGCTCATTTGCACAAAGTTCTACTCCCTTTGCCAATGCCCGTCCAAGCTGAACATTTTTTTCAAACCGGAAAGTGTGCAGATACGGGTATTTCCTTTTATAATCCTCTATCACCCCTTCCAGTTCCACCGTCAGCGGTCCGTCCTCTATCAGCACAATCTCATCCGGGGGGAGTGTCTGACTGATAATACTCTCAAGCGCTTCTTTCAGATAACCTGATTTTTCTCTGGCGTATACTGACATTAACACCGAAAACCCCATCCCAAATCCTCTTTCACATTTATTTCATCGCTGTCGTCTGCTCCTCATCGACGCCTTCCGTATTCTCCTTCTGGAATAGGATCTTAAACGTCAGCAGCATGATCTTGATATCCAGCCACAAGGAATAATTCTCAATATACGTCAGATCCAGCTTGAGCTTATCGTACGGCGTCGTATTGTATTTTCCATACACCTGCGCATAGCCTGTCAGTCCGGCCTTTACCTTCGTGCGGAGTACAAACTCCGGGATCGTCTGCTCATACTTGTCGGAGATCTCCTGACGCTCCGGTCTCGGTCCCACCATCGACATATCGCCCTTTAAAATGTTAAAGAGCTGCGGGAGTTCATCAAAGTGAATATTGCGGATGATCTTCCCGACCGGGGTCACACGCTTGTCCCCTTTTGCCGCAAGCCTCGCCCCATCTTTCTCAGAATCCATGCTCATACTGCGGAACTTATAAATCAGAAACGGCCTTCCGTCTCTTGTCAGGCGCTCCTGACGGTACAGAACCGGCCCGCCGTCATACAGCTTTACCGCAAGAGCGATCAGCAGCATAAACGGTGACGCGAGCATGATGCCGCAAAGAGAAAATAAAATATCGCACACGCGCTTTACCATGCGCTGGTCAATGGACAGTCCCTGATTCCTCGAGAGCAGAAGCGGTGTGTCAAACAAGTGGATGTCGTCTGCACCCCGGAAGAGAATATCAGAAATCTTCGGCGTCACATATGTGCGCACAGATTCCTGATAGCAGTACTTCATAATCTGGTTTCTCGCCTGCGACGGCAGATCGCAGAGGACCACCGCTTCATACTGCCGGATCATCGGGTAGAGCTTCTCATGACCGATACGGTAGCTCATCTCTTCACAGATATTGTACTTATCCTTTCTCGTGTTGATCTTCGCAATCAGGTCATCGGGAGAATGTTCCCCGTAGATCACCAGCATCTGTCTCGGCGGGTACAGCCATGAATATGCCTTCCTCACCACATAGATCCACGGTAGCACAAACAAAAGCTCTGCTGCCATAACGCCAAGCATCGGCTCTGGGCTGACATAATCCCGGCAGATCAGGCAAAGCTCAAGATATCCCGTAATACCACTCAAAATAATTGCGAGCACGTGTGACAGTGCAATATCCGTCATTCGCATATACCCCATGCTGTATCCGCCAAACACCTTCGTAAAAAAGAATATGATCAGCACATACAGACCGACAACCGCCCAGTTGCCTCTGTGGAAGAATGCATACTCTTCATACACCGTATACCAGATATATCCAAATGCCGCGCCCTCTACCAGCAGGGTTGCCAGACAAGCCCCCAGATTGAGTAGGTGCTTATACTGTTCTTTTCCATTCATCTATCGTTGCCCTCTTTTATTTCCAAACATATATGATGATAGTATAGCACAGTCACCATACAATATCCATAGATGGATTCACTGAACTTTCTTAATTATTCACCCCTTCATAACGGTAAATATAATAATTTTCAGTACTGTCCACCCTCTGATAGCCCGCCCACTCAAGCGCTTCGCTCTGCACCTGATGCTTTGCCAGCACGATCATGTTGATTCCCTTTTCATGTGCACGCTGTGCCAGATAGTACAATTCATCCGCCACAATCTCTTCCGCCGCATATTCGTACACATACCAGTGCAACTCCGCGCCACTCTCCGCTACCGCTTCCCTGCCGTACAGTTGAATAATATTCCCATCATACTGTCGCAAATAGACACACAGATAATAATTCGCCATGACACATGGATATGCCCATTCATCTTTTTTGTGTTCCTCAAGCTTGTCAGCCACTTCAATAACTTCCTGTGGTATTTTGTAAAGATTCGGTGCAGTCGTAAAAAACTTTTTTGAAAGAATATTCCCCCCGGTTCCCAGAAAAATCACGGCAGACAGAAGCAAAAGCAACACCTTCTGATATATTTTCCTTCTTTCCAGAAGTCGTGTTCCCACATAAGCGCATCCAAGAATAAATGGAAACAGCCAGAATACCCTCACATATCTCCCGGTAACTGCCCCTTTCATCGAACACACCAGTCCGATTACTACCGGATTCAAAAACAAAATCCAGATGATGCCGCAAATCCACAATAATTTTTTACCTTCCTCACTGCGGTACTTCGTCAGCAATGCCAGAAGAATCAGCCCCATCAACACAAGATACCAGTAGTTCTCAAAGTACAATTCATAGATTTCACACATATACGCAAAGCCTTGTTCCAACATATGATTCCTCTTTATTTGTATACCAGATATAATTCCACAACTGCCAGCGCCAGACACGGCAACGCACACACCACCAGTTTTCCTACATTTTTCCAGCTTTTCTTCTCAATCAGATATTCCAGTCCAAATGCGCCCAGAAGAATAGGGCATAAAAACAACGCCATTGACGAGCAGAGGCACGCTCCAAGTACTGTCGCAAACATCAGCCCCCACATCCGCCTGTCTGTTCCGTCTTTGCGCAGGCAGATCCAGACATACCACAGCAACGGAATAAAGACGGCCGCGATCACTCCCTTTCCCTGCCAGACTCTTGTAAGCAGAAATACAGAACTGGAAACGGTCGAAAATGCTCCAAAAATATTTGCCAGTATGACGAGCAACATAAATTCCATACGCTGCGAAAACCGGAGGAACAGCTTTTTTGCCAGAAGATAATAGACTACATAACACCACGCGATATTTACCGCCGGCAAAGCTGACCGCATCAGAATCGCCGGATGCAGAGACAGAAGTCTGGACCATGTAGCACAATAAACCGGGTAGGGTGAAAGCACATAATTTGCCATTGCCTTTAACTCTACCGGTGTTCCAAGATACGGATGGTTGATCGAAATCGTATCAGAAAAATATGACGTCACCGCCATCCCCACATAATAGGCATCATCATCATCCAGGTGCATATTGACACAGACATATGTCATTTGAAGAACAATCCCGGCTACGACAAGCACAAATAATATCGTTCCCCATGCTTCCATTTGCGGGCGTTTCATATGAAATCCGACCAACTCTTTGCGATGCCATTTTACCCAAATGCCAATGCAGATGATCAGAAACAACGTTCCTGCATAAACAGCCGACACCCTCGTGAGCGACTGCTTTGCAAAAGTTCCTGCCAGTACCCATACCTCAAATATGGCATACATCACTATCATACCAAAATTCCATTTTTCCAAAACTTCGTTTCCATCAGTCCTGGTTTTTCCTATCTGGCAGACTGCCCCTATGCAGTAGGGCAACAGTGCCATAATCGCCAAAAATAAAATGATCTTTGCAATATCCACACATTTCCTCCCCGTCATCACAGCTCTCTGCATCGACTTTTATCCCAGAATTTCACACAGTGTCCTCACAAGTCTGTCATTGTCCTCATGATTGCGTACGGCAGCCCTTAAATACTGCCTGCCATTTGCCACCTTCCTTGTCAGATCCTTCACCAGAATCTGATGTTGTATCAGGAGTTCTTTCATCACACCGGCTGCTGTCCTTCCATCTGTCAGTTCCACCATCACATAGTTTGCCTGCGTTGGAAGCACTCTAAGCCCGGGAAGCTTAGCAAGCTCTGCCACAAAGCTTTCTCTCTCCTCCCTAAAGCTTTTAAGCCCTGCGGCATAATCCTTCCGGTATTTCTCCTCAATCTGCATATAATACTCTGCCAGAGAATTGATATTCCAGATAGCGACATCCTGCTTTAGCCAGGCAATCAGCTCCGTATCCCCGCAGGCAAGCACTCCAAGGCGCAAGCCCGGTATTCCATAAGATTTTGAAATACTCTTTACCACAATCAGATTCGGATATTCGGCAAAAAAACTCTCCTGAATCAGACTGTTCTCCTGCTCCTCTGCAAAATCAGCAAAAGATTCATCCCACAGCAGTGTGATCTGCTCCTGTTTCGTCCAGTCCAGCAGTTTTTTACGTTCTGCTCTGTCCAGATAATTTCCTGTCGGATTATCAGGATTTACAAGAACCAGGTTTTTCACACGGTTTTTGGAAAAGAACCCGATCAACTCGTCTGCTGTATAGCGAAAATCTTTGTTTTCCGGGAAAAATGTCACTGCCTCATCCCCATAACGATTGGGATATTCTTCAAAAGTCGGACGAATAAACCCTATTCTGCCATCCAGTTTTGCCATCACTGATTTTATCAGCTCAGCCGCGCCATTCCCCACAACGATATGTTCCTGCTTTACGCCAAAATTCTTTGCCGCCAGCAGAGAATTGACACGCATACCTGACGGATACTGCGTGACAAGCACCTCAAAATTTGCTTTCAGCTCATCCAGAAGCTTCTGTGGGGGAAAATATGGATTCACCAGATAGCAGAAATCCAAAAGCTTCGGGTATCTCCAGTATCCTCCGTATCTCCCCGTCATCAACTCCGCTTTCGTGTCATCCTCCTCCGCAAACAGCGAAGTTGCAATATCCAGATCCTGCACATCATCAATCTCATACCACAGCTCACCCTGTAGACGCTTTGCCTTGATGACAGGCTCATCCAGAATTGAGATGACACTCAGCACCTGCTCATAGTACTCGTTATTGCCAAGCGCTTTCTGGTAAGCCTCCAGAAACGGAACATACCGTGATCTCGAAAACTCTTTACTAAATTTATAAATATTCACCGTCTTATAGTAGCTTTCTTTTTCCTCGAACCGGAATTTTCTTCCGGGTATGAACTCTGTAATCTGATCCTTTTCGTCCAGCTTTACTACAGTGCCATCCATCCACCGCTCATACTTGTCCACAAGCGCCAGTGTATCACGCGTATCCTCTACAAGTCCCAGCAATACGGCGTCCTCAAAAATAATGTCAGACTCCAGCAAAAGCGTATCATCCTCCATGAGGTACTCCTTCGCCATTGCAAGCGAATAGATATTGTTCGTCCTATCATAAATCGTGTTGTTCACATACACAACCGGCGTCTGAATTCCAAGCGTTCCGATATAGTTCATCAGCTTTTCCCCTTCATAGCCTACCACGATCACAATTCTGCTCAACTGTAATTTTTCGAGCTGGCGCAGCGCGCGCTCAATCAGGGAGACTCCATCCACCCTGACCATACATTTTGTATTGTTCTCCGTTAAGTCCTTCAGCCTTTTTCCCATTCCGGCTGCCAATATCACTGCCTGCATTCCTTCCTCCTTCTCATACCTTACCTTGTTTACGGTACGCCTTATAATTATGTTGTGGACATCTTGCTTCCTCTGGCGGCAACTCCATATAATTACCATAAGAAGTTCGAAGCAGTCTGTCGTATTCTTTTGGTACCGTCACCTGCATATCACAAAATGGCAGTCTGGTGACCTGCTCAAAATATTCCTTTTCAAACATTTCCGGCTCCCAGACAATGCATCCCACGTAACGACTCTCCTCCCATGAAAACCGATTTTTATACTGTTCCAGCCTATTTAAAAAATAGTCCTTCCCTTTCCATCTGGCAAACAGATAGAGCAGATATTTATCTATCACACGGTATTTTTTCTTTGGCATTTCAAACTTCTGTCTGGTAGCGTAGTAGCTTCCGGCAATCAACTGCTGTCTGGTACGCATCATCTTTTTCCAGATCTCCTTACTGTTTCCCATGCCATCCAGCGGATAAATATCCACAAACAGCCCCATCCCACACGGGATCTCATTCTTCACCTCGACCGGATATTCCACATTACAAAAGCGGGCAATCATATGCGGATAGTTTGCATTATTGCGGTTTGTAAAAATACGAAACGGATACAGTTCCTCTTCATGGCGGATACAGTACTCCAAAAACTTCTCATAGTCTTCCCGGCGCATCATAATATCCAGATCATCATCCCACGGGATAAACCCCTGATGCCGGACTGTTCCGATCAGTGAACCATACGCCATATAGTAAGTCACCCCCAGTCCTTTTGCCAGTGCATCTATTTTTTTCAAAATATCCAGCGTCACCGCATGAATTTCATCCATCTGCAATTCTCTCCGCATTTTCCCTCTCCCAGCCTTATCTCTCCTATTTTCCAGCAAACTTTTCTTTTAATCTGTGTCCGATTTCAAACTCATGCTCCGCCCACCACAAGAAAAATATGCCAAGCCCTGCAAGCAGCATCCAGCGCACCAGCCAGTATTCGACCAGAAACAGCGAAACTGCACCAGCCGCCATTGTTCCCACACTGTAACATACCAGCTTTCCTGTATCGAATATACATCCTTTTTGCACACGCCATGCAATGATATAATGAAACACAAAATACAGCAGATAGGTTACAAGCGTGGTATATGCTGCCGCCAGATATCCAAACTTTCGAATAAACAGAAAATTCAAAATGATATTAATCCCTGCCGCCATTCCGGTTCCAAGTGCAATATACTTCGTCTTTTCATAATAATACTCCACACAGGAGGGAAATGTATATAGAAACATAAAATATCCTCCCACAACAATTGGAATCACGGAATACATGGCATCCCAGTATTCCTTTGCGCCAAGCAATTTCACCAGTTCGGGCGTTCCGAGCATGACCATCCCCGAAAACACCATCATGCCAAACGCATACTTACTTCCAGCTTTCCGGATGTCATCATATCTTTCCGCCGCCATTTTCTCATAAAACCAAGGTCCCCACACATTGTCCAGGGAATTTGCCGTCACGTTAATAATGGAAAAAATCGTATATCCAAAACTGTAAATTCCTGCCTGCGCGCTTCCGATCATGTTCTGGATCATGATTCGGTCAAACTGTGACAGGATTACCTGCGAGATGCCATGCGGAATCAGGGGCAGGCTGTAACTCACAGCATACCTTACATACTCCTTATCCGGTACCGGTTTCGCCTGTCTCCAAAAATACCAGATAATGACAACCGCGATCAAAATCACGGGAAGTGCATTTCCCAAAATCCTTCCGATCGCCCGGTCACTGCGAAAAACCGTCAGAATGAAAAACACCGACAATCCCAGATTCGCCAGCGCATTAAAGGCAGAAATTTTGAGAAATGCCGTATACTGGTAATCCAGTCCGACATATACATTAAAAAATTGTATCAGTGCAGTTCCAAAGCTGTCAAGCAGAAGCAGATTTACGATCACACGCGAAAATCCAAGCCATGTCCCATAAAGTGGATAAAGCAGATTTCCAAGCAACAACCAGATAAGAAGGCTTACCAGTGCAAGCAGTATACAGTTGGAATTGTAGCGGGCAAAATTCTCCCCATATTTATAACGTGCATTTTTCAGACTTGTGTGCAGCGCCAGACCAATCAATAAAAACAAAATGGTCTGGTATGCCAGGTATGTATTAAAAATTCCGTATTCCGAAGTCGAAAGAAGACGTGAAAAAACAGGGACTGTCAAAAAACTCAGTCCCTTCAGCATATAATTCCCAACTGTATAACCGATACCGGCTTTTATTACCCTGCTGTTTTTTTTCTCCATAATCTCCTCTTTATCCGCGCACCTCATACTCTCTCATCAGTTTCAAAAACTTCCGGTACGACTTTGCCACATTGGAAAAATAAAAAATCTTCGCATCGCAAAAGTCCGTATAAATCTGTCTCGTCGTGACTGCCTCCTTGTGCATACAGACCACCTCCGGCGAATAGAGCATGACAAGTCCCCTCTTTTTTGCCAGATAGTAGAGGATCTCCTCCTCCGCATACAGAAACGTCTCCGGCCAGAAGCCGTCAAATTCCGCAAAAAAGTCTTTCGAGAACACCATGCAACAGCCGTGCAGGAGCACGTCCGTAAGTTCCTCTCCGATGCGCACATCCGCGGAGACGGATCTTCCCTCCACCTCACGCGTCGTCAGGTTCTTGCTGCCGTCAGAGACGTCCACGCCCGCCTCGTTTGTGGCGATCCCATAATATCCTGCCACCGCCTTTTTCAGTCGCAGGAGCCGGATCGCCCGGAACATCCACGCCTTGCAGGAGGAGATCAGCGCCTGCTTGCGCATATAGGGGATCGTGTAGACGCGCGCCCTTGCCACCGGATTAAAATGCTGGGTGCGGCTCGCATCGATGATGTCCGCGCCAAGGACTGCGAACGGCTTTCTCTCATAGATCCCATACAGCTTCTCGCAGTAATCCGTCTGTTCAAAAATGATGTCGCTGTTTGCCGCCACGACAAAATCCGGATGAAAATGCTCTCTCGCATAGCGGATCCCCAGGTTATTCCCCTGCGCAAATCCCAGATTCTGCTCCGCCGCAACAATATGCACCCGTGCCTCGCCCGCAAAATGTTCCCTTAGCTGCTCTGCGCTTCCATTTTCTGAGCCGTTGTCCACGATCACGATCTGTATGTCGGGATACGTCTGCGTCGTGAGAATGGACGCTGCACACGCGATCGTTTCCCCGTAGGTCTTATAATTTAAAATCACAAAACTGATAGTTCCCATAGCCTCTATGCCCCTGAATATCTCGTCTTTGTCCCGAGCAGAATCCGGATGTACGGCGTCACCGAGCGCACGATCGCCGTTCCTAGTCCGAAATTCTTGCGCAGGAAATGAAACCAGTCGGCAAACGGCAGCCCTTTTCTGCTCTCCTTTAAGCGGATGCGCTCCATGCGCGGAAGCGTCTCGTCCTGCCAGGTGCGCTGTAAGGTATTGTCGTTGCACTCTCCCACATACTGGTGAAAGATGCGGATCGCATAACCCTTTTTGCTGATCTGCAGTCCGTAGTCAAAATCACCGATGCTGTGCTGGTAAAACGGGTCGATCCCCACCTGCATAAAAATATCGTGCGGAATCAGAGCGCAATTTGCATTAAACGTGTCGAAGCAGATCTCCTGCTCCCTCGGCCCATACTTTTTATACTTGATCCCTTTTGTATATTTGATTCCGCCATAGCTTAAGCTGCCGTCCTCGTTGCAGATCGCGCCGACCATCACGGTATCGGACTTTAACACCGGGAGCATATCGTCAAAAACGCCCGGAAAAAACTTCGTGTCATCGTTCATCAGCATATAATAATCATAGTCCGCATGATGCTTCTTGGCGTGCTCAATCGCCTCGTACATTCCTCTGTTCCAGAACAGACCGCCGTCGCCGTTTACAATGTCGATCTTCTCCGGCTGGGCGGCCAGCATCTCCGCCGTGCCGTCCGTACTCCCGTCATTGACCACGACATAGTCAAATATCACATCCTTATTTTCCCGGAGTGTGCGGATGCTGCGCTCCGTCATATCCCTCCGGTTAAAGCAGGTAAAAATTGCCAAAATTCTCATGACCGTCTCCTTATTTACATTTCGGTGAGCGCCTTTCTGTACGGTGCTCACGATTTACCGATGTAATTTCTCCGGAACAATTTATGGTACACGCGCTTGAAAAGATCCGGCTCAGAAATTTTTATCAGCTCCTTTTTCAGGCGCTTTCTGACCTCCGGCAGCTCCTCGATGCGCTCCGGAAAAAAAGTGACCGCCTCGTCCGTCTTTAACGCGTGTACCGCCTCGGGCGCTGCTCCATCGCCACAGTGCACGCCCGAGCCGTCCCAGCCGTCGTTTGCCACAAGCGACCTTGTCGGGGCGAGGATCAGCCCGTCCTGCAAAAATGTCGCATAATACCAACGGATCGCCCAGGAATTTGTCCCCGCATCCTGCTGCTGTGCCTTTAAAATCTGGTAAAAATTGTAGGTGTTGTCATAGTTAAAGCGCTTGCGGTAAGCAGCGTCCGTCACCAGCCGCTCCCAGCCCTTCGCATCGGCGTCAAATGCCGCCCAGCGGTCCGCCCAGGTCGCCCACGACCAGCTTGTCCCTGTCAGCCCGCACAGATAGGAGGACTTGTCGTAATCGGTGTGGTCGTCCAGAAACGAGTAGCCCGTCACTCCGGTCACCCGTTTCTCGTCCTCATAACGGTCCAGACCGTCATTCATAAAACGCAGAAAAAAACGGTTTGTCACCAGATCATCCTCCAGCACGATTACCCTCCCGTACCGGTTTACAATCTCCGTCACACCCTCAATGATATTTTTCGCCAGCCCGTAGTTCTCCTCCCGCGCCACCAGCGTCACACGGGAAAAGCCCTGCACGCCGGCCGCATACGCGCGGATCTGCTCCACCTTTCTGACATTTTCCTGCCATGCCCGGCGTGCCTCCTCACTCTCATCCTTCTGCGGTTTCGCCGCATCCGAAAAGATATAAAGCTCTGTCTGATTCGCCAGCTCGTTTGCCGCCAGCGCCTCGATCGTATTTTTTGTGTGCTCCGGCCGGTTGTAGGTAAACAAAATCACCGGCGCCACCTGTCCTCTTTTACTCATACGCATCCCTTAATAAAGATATTTTACACTGCATCCCCTATTTCTTCTTCACCCAGTTTACATAATCCGCGATTCCGCTCTTAAGCTCCGTCTGCTTCTGATAGCCCGTCTTTTTCAGCAGGGAAATGTCCGCACGCCAGTTCTGCGGATCACCCACTTTTGTCTCTCCGCTAAAGGTCACGATCCCCGCGTCCTCACCGAGTTCTGCGGCATAGAGTTCCGCCAGCTCGCGAATGGACACTTCCTCCCCGTTTGCCACATTAAAGACTTCCTCCCCGCCGTCATAAGCGAGGATCAGCTCGATCGCGCGCATGATATCCGACACATGGATAAAATCCCTGGTCTCATCTCCCGTTCCAAACAGCCGGATCTCCCCCGTATTCTGGTATTTCTGGTAAATATCCCACAGAAGCTGCTTGCGCAGCCCGCTGCCATACGCAGAAAAAATGCGGATCGCACGCGTCCTGTAACCATGCACACGGTTATAATAGCGGCACAGCTCCTCACACATCAGCTTGTGCACGCCGTACGGGGAAATCGGCGCAAGCGCGTCCGTCTCGCGGACGGGAAGCTGTTTTGGATTGCCGTACACCGCCGCGCTTGAGAAAAAGATAAGCTTCGGTCTTTTCTCAAAAGATTTCAGCGCCAGCAGAAGCTGGTAGAGACTGTGCAGGTTTCCGTCGAGATCCGCCATCGGGTTGACGACCGACGCGCCGACATTGGCGCTTCCCGCACAGTGCAGGATGACGTCCGGCTGGCTTCCGGTAAAAATATTCGCAAGCTCCGCCGGATTCTGCGACATATTGCACTGATAATAGGTAAATACTCCCCCTGCGTGCTTCTCCCCACAGTAACTTTCTGCCAGATCGATGCCTGTGATCTCATATTCCTTTTCAAAATATTCTTTGGCGCTTCTTCCGATAAATCCGTTTACGCCGGTTATCACCATTTTCTTCATCTCAAATGCTCCTTACACCAGTACGCGTTCTAACGCCTTTGCATATTCCTTCGCTTCCCGGTACATATTTGCAATTCCCGTCTCCGGGTTACCCACAAACACTTCCGTCATCCCCGGCTTTTGGGCTTCCTCTGCAAGCTCTTCCATCAGATCTGCAAGCTGCGCCGGATCATGCGGGTCAAACAGACGGCACTTCTCATTCTTCTGCTCTCTGTGCACCGGGATATCCGACAGCAACACCGTCTTATCCAGCACTTTCACATCCTCGAGCACCGTTCCCCAGCCCTCGCAGAGAGAAGGCTGCACGATAAACTGCGCATTTTTCATAATGCAGAGCTGCTCCGTGCGGTCCACAAAGCCCAGCAGACGGATGGAATCCGCCACCCGGGGCGCTTCCATCACCGCCTTTAAGCGGTCAATATAGGCGGGATTCCGGTAATCCTCCAGATTTCCTGTAAACACAAAATCAACGTCCCCAAGCGCCTGCCGCTCCTTTAACAGCTCGATCGCTTTCACCGCCACGATGTGGTTCTTGTGCTGCCAGAACTGATTCGGTAGATAGATATACCGCTTTTTCAACCCGAATTTTTCCCGCACCTTTTGTTCCAGCTCCGGTGTGATCGCGCGGATCTCCGGCTCAATATAGGAAACAAAGTGCACCACCTCGATCCTGCACTGGTAATCCGGATAAAACCGTTCCAGATCGTGCTTTGCATCCAGACTGCTCAACACCATCGGGTTCTGGCTCATCACCATCTCCGTGTCTTTCTCCTGCTTCTTTGCAAGCTCGTCCTGCTTGAAAAATTCCGGCAGTGTCCGGTGCTGAAAATCCGGTATCCAGAAAATCCCCTTTTTCTTAAAAAAGCGTCCGATACGGTTTAATTCCAGCGCGTAGCAGTATTTCACGCCGCCCAGCCAGACCAGCCGCATCTCATAGAGCAGCAGCTTCCACTTACTGTCCCCCTCAAACACACGGATCTTCACACCGTCGGTGTTCCGGAAACAGTCAAAGATCTCCGCGTGCCCGGGATCGATCAGCACGACAATCTCAAATTTCTCTGTAATCCTGGCGCTTTGCAGACAACTGAATATGATGTTTTTCAGATAATACAGACCGCCAATCCAGCCGCGGTTCCCCAAGCCGTTAAATAATATCTTTTTTTTCATCTTTTCTCTCTCTTATTCACCTAACACATACCGGAGCGCTCCGATGCAGCCTTCTGCCACGTGCGCAAAGGAAAATGCCTGCGCGCGCTCATAGCTGCACGCGCCCATCTGCGCAAGCTTTCCCTCCGCAAACATCCGGTCGATCGTCTCCGCAAACGCCTCCGTATCCTCCGGGTCAACGATATATCCGTTTTCCCCATCTGCCAGCAGATCCTTTGCTCCATCGGCATACTTCGACGAGATCACCGGGAGGGACGCGCACATCGCCTCCAGGATCACAAGCCCGAAGCAGTCCTCCCGTGTCGGGAGGATAAACGCGTCCGACGCACAGTAAAGCTCACGCAGTGCCTCGCCCTCCACAAAGCCTTTGAACTCTATCCGCTCCGCGATCCCAAGCTTCTTTGCCTGCTGCTTAAGCGCCTGCTCCTCCTGCCCCTCTCCGACGATCACAAGGCGGATATCCTCCGCCGTCCGGGCAAGTGCCGGAAGCAGCAGATCCAGACCCTTGCGCTGGATCAGGCTTCCCACATAGATCAACTGGCGCGCCTCATAGGAATCCTTTTTTGCCAGATATTTTTCGATATCAACGGTCAGATAGGACAGAAAGCACTTCGACGGGTCTGCGCCATACGCCACCTGCGCCTCCCTTGACGCGGTGCTGCTCGCGACAAACGCCGCCGCTCGCTTTATGATGTAGCTTCTGGAAAGACGCTGCACCCTGCCGATCTGACGCTCGGAATGAAGCGTTCCATCCGTCCAGCTCACAAACGGGATCTTGTGTTTTCTGCACCAGTGCACCGCGCGCAGGATCGTCGGATTGTACTCCATCGCAAATACCAGATCCGGCGCGATCCTTTCAAGCGCCTTCTCCACGCCGACCGGCAGGAAAATATAGCGGTCGTCAAACCGCTTGCGGATGATGACGGTGCGCGATTTCAAAAAGACCGTATGCTTAAGTCCCTCCATCTCAACACTCCACTTCCGGTTTTCCATCCCCGCCCCGGAAAAAATCACATGAAACTCATACTCCGGGAAATTTTTCTGCAGATAGACAAAAAAGTCCACCCGGTACGGCGACGGAATATTTGTAATAAAGACTGCTTTCTTCATCGTCTGCTCCTGCCCTTCTGTAACTACCCCTGCTTTTGCAAAATATCCTCGTAAATTTCGAGCAATTTCTTATAATTATCCTCTGGTCTCAAGCGCTTCTGGTAAAAATCCCTCGCGTTCTCCTTGAGCCGTTTAATATCCAGAGTCTCAAACTCCTCCACCTTCTTCGCCAGCTCCTCCGCCGAATTGTACTGGAATTTTACTCCCGTGATCCCTTCCTTCACCATGCCCGCCATGTTGCCGACACTCCCGGCGATCACCGGAACGCCGTAGGAATACGCCTCCGCGATCGTCATTGCAAACGCCTCATAACACTGCGACGTCATGATCACCGCCTTGGCGTGGTAGAACCGTCTGGACATTTCCTCCTTCTGCAGATATCCCAGAAACCGGACATTTGTCAGGTGATGCTCCCTCACATACGCCTGCATCTCCTCCATCATCGGACCCGTGCCCGCGATATAGAGCTTTTTCTCCGGGAGCCGCTCAAACGCCCGGATTGCAATGTCGATGCCCTTTAACGCCTCGACGCGCCCCGCAAACAGAAAATACTCCTCGTCCTCCGGCTCCCTGCTCGGCGCAAGCCCCTCGGCAAACGTGAAATTCGGTTTGATATACACGCGGGAGGCGTCCACCACCCGCTTATGCTCCGGCACAGAAGGGTTGTTCAGCGAATCCAGAAGCTTGTTGCGGTTAAATTCCGTCAGACAGATAAAATTCACCTTTCGGTATGTTCCAAGCATCCGGTGAATCTTTAAGATCATCGCGCTCACGATCGTCTGTGCCGTGCTGCCGCGATAGCACTTGTGCCGCACCGCACAGCCCAGCCCGCCGGAAACGCACTCCTCGCAGATCACATTGTCGCGGAAAAAAGACCCTGCCGGACAGAGCATCCGGAAATTGTGCAGCGTCTGTACAACCGGCACATGACACTGGAACGCCGCATAGAATACGGACGGACTGACCATCGTGAGCGTGTTGTGCACGTGCACGATGTCAATTTTCTCTTCCCGGATGATACGCTTGACCTCCCGCACGGTCTTTCTCGAATAGACCGCCGTAAAGGGAAGCAGCAGCTTTCCAAAGATCCCCTTTTCCCCCAGCTCCTTATTGGTTCTGTAATAGGTGTACACCGTATGCCCATGCTCCTCGAGCAGGCGTTTCTCGTTGCGGACAACGACGTCCTCGCCGCCCGGAATCTGGTAAAAATTATGCACTTGTAGAATTCGATACTGCCTCATACGTCTCCTCGTCTCTCTCCTGCTTTTTCCCGGACGGTTTTTCAAGAATACCCGGATACAGTAACACGGCTCCCAGCAGGATAAACGGATTCATAAATCCATTCATCACAAACTGCTCCAGCACACCGTAAAGCGCAAGCGTTCCGATCATCACCAGCTCCTTGAAATGCCCCTGCTTATAAAGACGGAACAGCGTCATGCACATCAACGCCAGGAAAAAGACCGCCACGATCCACCCACAGTAGAGGAGCACAAACATATAGGAATTGTCGATCAGACCATAGTAGCTTGCATAGAAAGATTCCTGCGTGCGCGGGTAGAGCGCAAGCCCCTGATCCCTGAAATAACTGCTCATAATATAGATTCTGCCGGATACATAGTGGTTTAACAGCTTTAACACCGGATTGTCCGCATTGTAGATCACCATCGTGCAGAAACTGAAAAGCGCTCCCACCGGCACGGACAGCGCCAGTATAAACTTGGCTTTTTTGTTCTTCACACACTTTTCAAAGACGATCAGACCCCAGCAGAAAAAGAACACCGCGATCCCCGTCCGGCAGAACGTCAGCTCGTAGAACAGAAACGCAACTGCGCTCGTCCCCAAAAACCACCATTTATTCAACCTCTCATAATTATAGTAGAGAAGAAGCATCATGGTCAAAAAGACGCACAAAAATGCGTAGTTCGGCTCACCCATGCCAAAGCTGTAAACCGGGATCTCCACATATGCCGTGTCCGGCGTCGTCTTATACCCGATGTCATACACGCCAAAAGTCGATCCGAGCACCAGCACAGAGACGCTGAACACACGGATATACAGCGCTATTTTTATCAGGATCTGGTAACTGCAGTTCTTCATTCCGATGATCGTCAGAAACAGCAGCAGCCAGGTATTTGACTTTGTGATAATGGACAACGGAAGCGCCACACCGATCAAAATCGCCGCCCAGAGTACCTCACGCAGCGTGTATTTCGTCGTGACCAGCTTGATAGCAAGAAAGAACATCCCAAAGATAAAAAAGTATTTGTAAATGTCGTCGCCATGGTCATATGCAAATGCCTTCATCAATATATTCACTGCAAAATATCCATAATATGCGGCTGTTCCGATTCTGCTCCAGTCCGTTTCCTCATAGATTCTCTTTATTCTGTCCATTCGTTTTCTCCAAAAACACTATTCCGGGATCCTGCGGTAAACCGCATAATCCTCCTGAACCACCGTCAACTTCTCATAACCGTATCCGCTCAGATCCTCCGGGATCCGGTGAAACGACGTGTTGAATACAATATATCTGCAATTCCTGTTTTTTGCAATCCCGGTGACAATCTCCAGATCCGGTTCCTCCCTGCTCATTTCCTCATAGACCGCCCTCTCGTCATCCTCGATATCCGTTATGAAGCCTCCGGCATTTCTGCCGTAGAGCAGTCCCACTGAGCAGGAGTACTGTCTGACGTCACAGAGCAGCTCGTTCGGAACGATAATATTCTCTTTCCAGTCCATCAGGCTGCCCATCACAACATCCGAGATCTCGATCGCAGCCTGCGAGATCTCATACGCATTTTCTTTTTCCTGGTAAGTCTCTTTTGAGAATTCCCTCTCTCCGGTCACCGCGATGCAGACGCACGCCGCCACGACCACCGTGACACGCACCACATTCTTCTTCCACTTGAAAGTAAACTGTGTCAGCGCATAGGCTATCACAAAGGACACCGGAAGCATCCACAGAATACGCCAGTAGATACCGGACAAGAATCTGATCCCGATCGTCGCGTAGAACACCGGGTTGAAGAAAAAGAGGAGCACCAGCACAGACGGCCAGAACAGCCGCTTTCTGTCCCCCTTCCCCAGAAACGCACAGAAAACAAGCGCCGCGCAGAAGATGATCCAGTGCAAAATCCCGCTTCTTCCCCCTATAAAATTGACAAACTCATCCCAGACTGCATAACAATAAGTAATCATGAATCTCCTATCTTATCAGATAATATAACAAAAACGCAGCGTTTGGCACTGCTGCCATAAGGATCGTCACCGTCTTTTTCCTGTCGCGGTAGACAACAAAATCTACGATCCCATACAAAAGTAAAATGACCGGCACCGTAATGATCCCGATTCCCGACAGCAGACACGCCCCGGTTGCAGCCACGTACAAAAAGCCCAGCCAGACCTTGTGATACTCCCTGTGCATCAGGCGGTACATCAGATAGAAAAACAGCGGTATCATAAAGCTCGCGCAGACCGCCTTGCCCTGCCAGATGCGCAGAAGAAGCATCGACGCCAGCGTGTGCGTGGAGGTGTACCCCCACAGGTGGACGACGGACAGAAAGACCAGAAACAGAAAGGTCTTTTCCCAGTCGCCCCGCATCAGCACATGACCGATCAGAAGATAGACCGCATAGCAGAGTAAGATCAGAAAAAACGGCGCGTAGGTATGGGAGAGCACCGCCGGAGGAATGTCGCTGATCCTCGCGCACATCGCCATGTACATCGCCCACGGGGACGTGAGATCCTTTTTGACCTCCCCCTGGTTCCAGTACATCAGCTCCCCGGCAATCGGGTCGTCAATGTACATCGTATCGTGTACCACTGCCGACACCTCCTCCGCTATAAAGCGCGCGTCATCGTCATCGCCGTGCTCATAGCGCGCCGGTATATATGCCTGGATCAGGATCATGACCGCTGCAAGCACGCCAAACACGATACTCCATGTCTGCCATTTCTTCTTTTCCGCCCGTCTCCCAAACAGTTTCCCGCTCTTTAAACGGCGCAGCAAAAGAAAAAACGAACACACGGAAAGTGCACTCAGCGCCGTCTGCCACAGAATCATTGCCAGTGTCAGCGTCGCCTTAAGCGCCACCAGCGGCACCAGAATGACCTGCGCCACAGCCAGCATGGTTGCAAAACCCATCACCCACGCATGAACCAGCCGGCTCCATCCATCTTTCAGTTTTAACAGCTCCACCCACAGATACCCGATCCACATGGGCAAAAGGACAAATAAAACTGTTGTATACAGGATGTCTCTACAATTCATATACTAAAACCCCGTCAATTTGGATATGGTTTACATCCGCCGTATTCTTCGCACGGTACAGCGTCTCATTTTTTACACTCTTTCTGCCGCATACGACAAACGTTTTGTTGCAGAGCTTTGCGGCAGCGTATGCCTCAGGACTCTTCACCGCATCCGGTGCATTCATGACGATACACTCATATCTCTCGCCCATCTCCTCGATGAACTCCTGGAATTTTTTATTTCCCACAATATCCATTCCCTCTTCTTCCGCCAGGTTTCTGCATACCGCATCCAGATATTCATTCATCGGCGCCGGCTGCACGCTCTCCTTTTCCCCGAGCACATATGCGCTGATGGAGTTTGTCGTCTCGCTGCCGCTGTTCTCGCTCAGATCCACATAGAGTGTCTTTTTCTGCTCATTTGCGTAGCTCATCGCAAGCTTTAACGCAACGTCTTTTTTCTGGCACTGCAGGGTAATGCAGCTTATTTTATTGCAGGAAACCTCGTCATCCTTCAGATAAAGCGCTACCTTCTTAAAGGCGTTTTCATTGTCCTCGCCCGCTTTCAACACATCGATGATATTGGTGTCCAGAAACTCCCTGACTTCCTCTGCATTTTTCGGCTTCTTGTAGAGGAGCATCCAGAAGGTATAGAACACGACCTCCACAATGATTCCAAGCAGCACGCCTGCCGTAACCGCCTTCATCACACCTTTTCTAAAATCATCCTCCGTGATCGTGTAGGTCTTAAGCTTTACAACCTCGCTCGTCACATACGGCTTATCCAGAATACTTACTCCCGAGATTCCGATGACTTCCTCACAGGTCTGAATGGTCGCCTCGAGAATACCCATGGTAAATTCTGCGGCGATCGTCTCATCGACAAGCGCAGCGTCTCCAACGGACGCCGGGAATGTCACATAAAAACTTGCAACGCCGGACGCCTCGCCCTGCTGTACGTCAAACAACTGTGTGTACTCATCCATGGTGATATCGTAACCCGTATTCTTACAGAACCGCTCGTAAGTACGGCTGCTCTTTGCAATCTTCATCACGTTTCCCACACGCTCCACCACGCTCGCCTCACTGTAATCGCTGACAAACAGCGACGCCACGATCTGCTGCTTGTTCTCATACATCTCGTTTTCCACATACTGGCGCGTCGACAGATACTTGTAACCGCCAAGGGCTGCCGCGCACACGACCGCCATGATCACCGCCAGCCACCACATACGCAGATTATAGCGCAAAATCTCCACAAAACTGTATTCCTTATCCACCTTATACTCTCTGCTCATATTGATCTCCTTCCTTATTCTCCGCCTTTTTCAAACACGACCCGGATCGTCTTAAATATGATTTTGATATCAAGCCCGATGCTCCAGTTGTCAATATACTGTACATCCAGCCGCACCACATCCTCAAAATCCCTGATGTTGTTGCGTCCGCTCACCTGCCAGAGCCCCGTGATGCCCGGCTTGGCACTCAGCCTTCTTTTCTGGTGCGCCTCATACTGCCGGAACTCGTCCACCGTCGGGGGTCTCGTTCCCACCAGACTCATATCGCCTTTCAGCACATTAAAAAACTGCGGGAGCTCGTCGATGCTTGTCTTTCGGATAAATTTTCCCACCTTTGTGATACGCGGGTCATCCTTCATTTTAAACATCAGACCTTTCATCTCATTTTGATCCTCAAGCTCCTTCTTGCGCGCTTCCGCATCCCGGTACATGGAGCGGAATTTATATATCTTAAAGAACCTGCCGTTTTTGCCTACCCGCTTCTGCGAGAAAAACAGCGGTCCGGGTGATTCGATCAGCAGCGGAGGCGCGAGAAATACCGTGACAACCGCCGTGATCGCCAGTCCGACGAGCGCCCCTATGATATCCATCAGACGCTTCACAAACAAAAGTTTCCAGTCATACTGCTGGTTGGAAAAAGTTACCACCGGTATGTTTCCCATCATATTAAAGCTTTTATAGTAATCGTCAAACTGGTTTAAGATCTCGATGCTGACGTGTACGGTCGCTCCCATATTCTCAAACGTGTTCACGACCTTTGCAAGGGATTCCCCCGTATCGTACGGAACATTGATAAACACCTCGTCCACGATCTGCTCCTTCGCATACTGGAACATATTGTCGTAGGTCGCCACGACCGGAACTCCCCCGTACCATTTGCCGACCTGGTTGTCGTCAATGATCGCGATGCTCGCCAGACGGTGCGCCCACTCTGCAGAACCGCCCGCCTCCGCGATGATATCCTCCACGCGCTCCGCAGTCGTCACCAAAAAGACCTGGTTGGTCGCGCGCTTATTGCGGTAAATCTTTAACAGATAGTACTTGATCCCCGCGTGCGCCAAAAAGAACAGCGCCAGATTGATCCCCGCAATACAGAAATACACGCCGCGGGACGCATCCGCATTGTTGTGCAGCAAAAAGATCGTCAGCGATGTCACAAAGATGATTACAACGCTTGCTTTTACCGCCGCCCAGAGATCCCGGTAAAGATTTCTTTTGATAAAATTCTTTTCGATATCTGAGAACACCATGACCAGCATATAGATCATCAGCACGATTCCAAAGCTGTCGAGAAGCTCCGTCTTCATATTCTCGACAGACACATTGCGGTAACCCACCAGCCACAGATATCCGCCGGCAATGTAGCTTATGATAAAACATATCATATCCGCCAGCAACAGAATCACATCCTGAATCCTTTGTCTTGATTGATACATATCAATTCCTCTCTCATCCTCACCGGTCGCAGCCCGCATCCGGCGTGCCGCCCCGGTATGTACACTCTTTTCTTCCAAGAGAAAGCTTAAGCTCCCAGTCCGCCTCCTTCGGCGCGACCCACACACAGTCAAATCCCCATGCCGGGCGGCTCACCCGCCGGATGTGAAACGCCTGCGCCACGTCCTGCCGTTCCCGTCTGGAAATCTCCGCAGAAACCCTATCTCCATTCCCGCTGTCCACCCGGATATTCACCGGAAGATATCTGCCGTCCCACGTCTCGGCAAACGCCCATCCCGAACAGACATGGCTGCCGTCCTGGTATTCCTCCCGGTCGATCTGGAAACGGATCTTCCGCACACGCAGCCACTCCTCCTCCAAAACCCCGGCGCTGCCCGGATCGTTCCCGCTCCCCGAACTGTCAAGCAGCTCTTCAAGCGGGATCACTCTTGTTCCGAGTAACCGCTGCATATTGCGGACCGGCAGCGCCCCGCTTCCCAGCCAGTTCTGGAAATGCTCTTCCATGCGCCTATATATCCCCGCCTCGTCCTCCCCGATGTCTGCCAGTGCAAGCAGCTCCTCCGGGCTTTTCCCGATGCGGTAGAGGACCTGGTAATATGCAAAATAAAGTCCTCTGTATATCAAAAATCCCTTTGGTATGGGAAATGTAAATGTCCACTCATAATCGATCGCCTGCCACGGCGTCTCCTCTGCCGCAGCGTCCTCCCCCTCTGCAAAAAGGTTCGGCAGGATCATGTCAATATCGCTGATCTGCGCAGACGTGTGCGCCCATTCTCCGGCATTGGCAAGAATCTCGGCGTCCTGCGCGGACAGCGCGCCAAACACCTGCGCAAACTCCGCTGTCAAAGTGAAAGGAATCCTTCCGCCCTCCGCGCGAAGCCTGCGGATATATTCACCTAGGATCCGCGTGATCTGTCCGTCATCCCCGCTCTCGACCGCCCGCTCCAGCGTCTCCTGAAGCGGCGTGCCGCCAAGAAACGGAAAAACTGCGGCGACGTCCTCTCCCCTGGCACGGATCCTGCACGGGCAGAATGTGATCCCGCCCGGACGGTATGCCTCGTTTAATCTGTGGCAATATTCCGCAAGATTTTCAATGTGCGCCCGCCCGGACGGCGTCAGTGCGTGCTTTACGACGCTTCGCTCACCGTCGTCCCCTGCCACAATATCTGTACGGATACAAAACTGTTCCGCCCGCTCATTGGAATATTTGGAATATAACGTCCGCTCCAACGCTCTGCTCCTCCTGTCTTACACCACTCCGGCTATCGCTACTCTCTGACTGCCTCGATCAGATAGGAATTGGAAAACGATGCAAACAATCCCTCCGCCAGCAGCGTGTCATAGACCCTGCCCTCGTCAAAAAGCTGCAGCCTGTCACTCTCAAAATTTCTTCGGTTCTCCATGAGCTCGCCCGGTTTTGGGAGCCATTCATCCGAATAGATGCAGGATGGAAACTTGTAGTCGGGATACGGGTAGTAAAACGTCAGCTTTCCAAAACCGGCCTCCCTCAGATACCGCTCATACTCACCCTTCGTGTAACAGCGCGGCAGATCTCCCGCATCCGGCGCGCCGCCGTAATTCTCAACACCTGAAAAACAGTTGCCGCCGTACTCCTCCCTGCATCCCGCAAAATACCGCAGTCCCATCCGGTTGGCGTCCGCGACAAACAGTCTGCCATCTGCCGCCAGCTTCTCCCGCAGCATGGGGAGCGCCCTCCGGCAGCGGTAAAATGCGCCGACCAGAAGGATCAGATCAAATCCATCCCCCTCCGCATCCCCGTAGGAGAGAACACTGCCCGGCTCACCGATGCAGATATGCAGCCGGCTCCCGGCATCCTTGCAGCGCGCCCGGATGATCTCGGCGTGTACCTCATCCTCTGCCAGACAGGTCACGCTTTCTGCCTTTTCCAAAAGCTTCCCCGTCAGCGCGCCGCACTCCGGGCGGCACTCCAGTACCCGCGCGCCCTCCTTCACCGGAATCCAGTCCACCAGATTCTGCCGGATCTCTGACAGATGATAGAGGTACGGGTAGGAAGCCTCCCTCTGGATCACCGCCTGGTAATCTTCTCTGTCCTGTTTTATGATGATGTCATGCAGTTTTGCCAAAAACTGTGCGTCCTCCATACCGTTCCTCCTGCCGCCTATGCCTCGACGCGCTCCACGGTCGTCTCAGAATTCATATCGTAAAAGCCCACAGTGTTCTTATCCGAGATCACCGTGACACCCACCACGTCATACAGTCTGTGGTAGGCGCGGAACTCTCCTCCGACATACCCGGTACAGCTTAAGGAGAGCAGATACTCCCCTCCCTGCAGATCCATGTTCTGCCGGAAAGTGGCGACATAAACCTCGCCCTCCTTCGCCAGACCGACTCCCACCTTCTCGTACATCGTGTTGGTTCCGGTCACCGCCGTCCCCTGCACCGTCTTAAAGGTATAAGTAAAAATCGGATCCATGATGTCTGTCAGAAACCGTACCTTTGACCTGATCTCAAAGGAAGTTCCCTTCTGGATACAGTTCGTGTAGCTTCCATATTCATCCACCACTGCAAAATCAATGATTTCCGCTTCTCCCGTCCCGTATTCATTGACATCGGGATTCAGCTCATAATTGTTCTTCCAGAGCGCGGTATCCGGCGCGTTCTTCGCCCCGTCCAGCACCTGACCGCTCGGGATATTCTGCGACTGGTTCAGCAGAACCTTCTTATACAGATCGATGATCTCCTTCGGTCCACCCTCTGCAAGCTTCACGCCCTTGTTCAGAAGGATCACCCGGTCGCAGTATTTCGCAACGCTGCTGATGTCGTGGCTGACAAAAATGATCGTCTTGCCCTGCGTCTTGAAATCATCGAACTTCTTATAACACTTCGCCTGAAAAAACGCGTCTCCCACCGAGAGAGCCTCGTCCACGATCAGAATCTCCGGGTCGATGTTGATGGCAACCGCGAATGCGAGACGCACGAACATTCCACTCGAATACGTCTTGCACGGCTGGTTGACAAAATCCCCGATATCCGCAAACCGCAGGATCTCAGGAAGACGCTCATCCATCTCCTCCCTGCTAAAACCCATCATCATACCGTTTAGGTAGACGTTCTCAATCCCGGTGTACTCCATGTTAAAACCCGCGCCAAGCTCCAGAAGCGCGGAAATCCTGCCCGAAATCTCAACGTTTCCCTCCGTCGGGGAAAGCACCCCGGTAATGATCTTTAAGATCGTTGATTTTCCCGAGCCGTTGGTGCCGATAATACCGATCGTCTCGCCTCTCTTCACCTCAAACGAGACATGGTCCAGCGCCCTGTGCTCCTTAAAGCGGTTTTTCCCCGCAACTCCCAGGGCATCCAGCAGACGCTCGGAGGGCTTGTGATACAATTTGTAGACCTTGCTGACGTCCTCTGCCCTGATTGCTATCCTCTCATCCATCTAAGCTGTCTTTTCCTCTCTCATTCCCCGTCTCTTACAGCACATCTGCAAAATGCGGACGCAGCCGTCTGAATACGGAAGTTCCCAATAATAATATCGCGACTGTGACGATCCAGAAATATGCGGTCAGTCCCCAGTTCTCCCAGAAACCGATTTTGTGGATCAGCGCATTCCGGTATCCCGACACCACATAATACATCGGGTTCAGCTTTAAAAGCACCGCCGCCCATCCCGGTATCTGCGTCATCGCCTCAAAGTTCCACATGATCGGTGTGACCCACATACCGATCTGAAGCAGGATCGCCACAACCTCTTTCATATCGCGGAAAAATACGGTGACTGCGCTGGTCGCATACACGATCCCCGTCGTGAGTACGATCATACAGACCGAATAATAAATCACAAGCAGCGTGTACAGATCGGGCGGATACCCCATGATCCAGAATACCACGATCGCAAACGCCACAAAAAACAGATGCGTAAACAGCGCCGATATCATCTTCACAACCGGAAGCGTATCGATCTGAAAGACAACCTTCTTCACGAGATAGCTGTACTCCACCAGCACACCCGTCCCTCCGTTCATCGCCTCCTGAAAATAAAACCACGGCACCAGACCCGCCATCAGCCACATCACGAACGGGATCTCGATCCCCGTCCGCAGGTCGCTCGCCTTCTGGTGAAGCCCAAACTCAAACACAAACCAGTAGAGCAGCACCGTGATGACCGGCTGTACAAACGCCCAGACGATTCCGAAATAAGAGCCTGCAAACTTTTTCTTGACGTCATTTTTTGCAAGATTCCATATCAGCTTTCTGCTGCCGACAAGATGCGCGGGCAGCGATGTCTTACTTTTCTTTCCTGACATTCTTTTCTCCTAATCCCGGACGCCGTGCGCCAGCTTGTATTCCGCAAAGCTCTTCTGCACCTTGTCCTTGTCCGACAGGATCAGATCCCCTGCGCCCATGCCCTCCGGCATCGGCCACTCAACACCGAGTTCCTCGTCGTTCCAGAGGATCCCGCCCTCGTCGTTCGGGTGGTAAAAATCTGTGACCTTGTAGCAGAACTCCGCATAATCGGACAGCACGATAAAGCCATGCGCAAAATTCTTCGGCACGAAAAACTGCTTTTTATTCTCCGCCGTAAGGAGCACGCCATACCATTTTCCAAAGGTCTTTGAGCCCTCGCGCAGATCGACCGCGACGTCAAACACCTCGCCGCTTATCACGCGCACAAGCTTATCCTGCGGATACTCGATCTGAAAATGCAATCCCCGCAGCACGCCCTTTTTCGACGCCGACTGGTTGTCCTGCACAAACGTACAGTCAATGCCCGCCTCCGCAAAATCCTGATAATTATATGTCTCCATAAAATAGCCTCTCGCGTCCCCGAACACTGCAGGCTCGATGACCTTAAGACCCTCGATTCCATTACAATTCTCTGTTACTTTAATCTTTCCCATACCGGTTACCTTTCCTTACAGGCCTTCTGCAATCTCCATCAAATATTTTCCGTAGTCCGTCTTCAAAAGCGGCTGCGCCAGCCGGATCAACTGTTCCCTGTCGATAAATCCGCGCTTATAGGCGATCTCCTCGATACAGGAAATGTAAAGTCCCTGACGTTTCTGGAATGCGGACACAAAATCAGCGGCGGCAAGCAGCATATCGTGATTTCCGGTATCCAGCCATGCAAAACCGCGTCCAAGCGTCTCCACACTGAGTGTTCCGCGCTTTAAATACTCATTGTTGACAGAGGTGATCTCGATCTCCCCGCGTGCGGACGGTTTTACATTTTTTGCGATCTCCACAACGTCGTTGTCATAGAAATAGAGTCCCGGCACTGCATAGTTGGACTTCGGCTCCGCCGGCTTCTCCTCGATGGAGAGCGCCTTGCCGTTTGCATCGAACTCGACAACACCGTACTCGCGCGGGTCTCTCACATAGTAACCAAAAATGGTCGCTCCCGGATTCTGCTGTGTGCGCTCCGCCGCATTTCTTAACACCTTTGAAAAGCTCTGTCCGTAGAAGATATTATCCCCCAGCACCAGCGCCACTGCATCATTTCCAATAAACTGCTCACCGATGATGAACGCATCGGCAAGTCCTCTTGGCTCCTCCTGCACGGCATAGGAAAAACTCATGCCAAGCTGGCTGCCGTCACCGAACAGCTCTTCAAACACCGGAAGATCGCGCGGCGTGGATATGATGAGCACCTCGCGGATCCCCGCCAGCATCAGCGTGGATAACGGATAATAGATCATCGGCTTGTCATAAACCGGCATGATCTGCTTGGAAATCGCTTTTGTCAGCGGATAAAGTCTGGTACCGGAACCCCCGGCGAGAATAATTCCTTTCATAGTAACCTCCATTTTTAACAATATATGGCACGTATCTTAATATTTCCGTCTGTCTGCATTTAATTTTTTCTTAAAATTGTCCTCTGATAAAAACGCAAACAAGCAGTATCACCAAATGGCGGTACTGCTGTCTGCATCACTTATCTGTTCTGATACATATCCTCATAATACTTCTGATAATCACCGCTTGTCACGTTCTTCATCCAGTCCTCATGCTCAAAGAACCACGCGATCGTCTTTTTGATGCCCTCCGCAAACATGGTTTCCGGCTCCCAGCCAATCTCCGCCCTGATCTTGTCCGGAGCGATGGCATAGCGTCTGTCGTGTCCCTTTCGGTCCTCGACATAGGTGATGAGATCTTTGCTGACCAGCGCTCTTCTCGGGTCATCCGCCGGAAGCATCTCCTGTAAGGTATCGATGATAATATGGATGATCTCAATATTCTGCTTCTCATTGTGACCGCCGATATTGTAAGTCTCTCCGAGACGTCCCTTCTCCTGCACCATGTCAATTCCCTTCGCATGGTCGTCCACATACAGCCAGTCGCGGACATTCTTGCCGTCCCCGTATACCGGAAGCTTCTTGCCCTGCAGCGCGTTGTTGATGATCAGCGGGATCAGCTTCTCCGGGAACTGGTACGGACCGTAATTGTTCGAGCAGTTCGTGATATTCGCCGGGAACTTGTAGGTGTCAATATAAGCCTTCACCAGCATATCGGAGGACGCCTTGCTCGCAGAATACGGGCTGTGCGGCGCATACGGCGTCGTCTCATAGAAATAGGTGCCATCCTCCTCTAAGGAACCGTACACCTCATCCGTCGACACGTGCAAAAAGCGCTTGTCCGCTTTGAATGTGCCGTCCGGCAGCTCCCATGCCGCCTTGGCACAGTTTAACATGACAGCCGTTCCCAGCACGTTTGTCTTGACAAAGACCTCCGGATTCTTAATGCTGCGATCCACATGGCTCTCCGCCGCAAAATGCACGACGCGGTCGATATCGTTCTCTGCAAAAATCTTCTCGATCGCCTCCTTGTCCGTGATGTCCGCCTTCACAAACGTATAGTTATCTCTGTCCTCGATGTCCTTTAAATTCTCCAGATTGCCCGCATAGGTCAGCGCATCCACATTGATGATGCGGATCTCATCCCCATACTTGCGAAACATATAATGAATATAGTTAGAACCGATAAACCCGGCTCCTCCGGTTACCAAATAAGTTCTCATGTATTCTCCATCTTCCTTTCTGGCACGCATTTGCATACCATTTTGACCAAATCTTGTCATAATTATTATGATTCTACCACATATTTTCTGTCAGCACAAGGTCAAGACAATTTTCTTATACCAAAAAACAGGGTGTCTTTCCTATGATATTCCGAAAAGACTGCCCTGTTGGTTTCCTTTATTGAATGAAATTGTTATCCTTTTACCGCTCCTGCCACGACTCCCTCAATGATCTGCTTCTGCATCACGATATAGAAGATCACAAGAGGCAGCGTCGCCATCACAAGCATCGGGAAGAATGAAGTCCAGTCGGTGGAAAACGGTCCCACGTTTCTGTATACCTGCTGCAGGAGCACCTGCTTTTCCGATGACTGCAAAAATAACAGCGGCGTCATAAAGTCATTCCAGATTGCCAGCGTATCCAGAATCGCCACGGTGGAGACGATCGGCTTTAACAGCGGGAAGATAATCCTCCAGAAGCACTGGAAGGTCCCGCAGCCGTCGATCAGCGCCGCTTCCTCCAGCTCCTGCGGCACGGTGTTGATAAATCCACGCATCAGGAAAATAGAGAGTGGAAGGTTGATACAAAATACGTTGACCAGGATCACTCCCAGGTGGGTGTTCATCAGATTCGCGCCAGCAATGATCTTGTACAGCGGAATGATGGATACCTGGAACGGTATGATCAGACCTACCAGAAATACTGAGTACATCACTTTAAACATCTTTTGCTTACTTCTGGCTATGACATACGACGCCATGGACGCAAAAACCACCAGAAAGATCACGGACGTCACGGTGATGATCAGATTGTTTTTCAGCGCCTGACCGTAATTCATCGCGTCAATCGCCTTAATGTAGTTGTCAAAAGTAAAATGTGTGGGCAGCCCCAACGGACTTGCCACCGCCTCTGCCGGTGTCTTAAACGTTGTAACGAGCAGATAATAAATCGGAAGCAGCATTATCACCGACACGATCGCCAAAAATATGCCGTAACCTGTTTTTTTCGCTATATTCTTACACTTCATCACGCCTGAATCGCTCCTTCCCACTTATCCAAGAAGTACGTAACAACCTTAGAAAATACAAAGACAATGACAAAAAATACAACTGCAAACGCGCACGCGTACGCGGTCTTTCCCGTATTGAATCCTTCGCGGATCAAGGTCGTCATGATCGTCTCGGTCGCATAACCCGGTCCGCCTTTTGTCATGACAAACACCGCATCAAACATCTTCATACCGCCGATCAAGCTCATCAGCAGGTTAAACGATGTCGCCGGATATAAGAGCGGCAGTGTGATCCTGAAAAATCTCTGGATCCCGTTTGCACCGTCAATTTGCGCCGCTTCATACAGCGAGCTGTCGATACTCTTTAGGTTCGCCACATAGATGACCATCGTATATCCCGTCCACTGCCATACCTGCGTTGCAAGAACCGAGTACAGCGCAATATTGCTGTCGCCCAACCAGTTTACCGGCTGCCCGCCGAAAAACTGGATGATGCTGTTTAACAGACCTCCGTCCGCAGACGTCATGATGTACTGGAACAGATACCCCACGACCATGATACTCAGCACCGCAGGCAAAAATGTGATTCCCTTTACGAAATTCGTCACTTTGGAATTTCTATTTAACAGCACTGCCAGTATGATGGAGAGCACGTTCTGGATGATCGTGATCAAAATCGCGTACACAACCGAGTGCTGGATGGCAGCCACGGTCTTTGCATCCTGAAATAATTTCTGAAAATTTCGAAAACCGATAAAATCTATATCCGCATTATAAACTGACCAGTTTGTCAGACTGTATCCAAAACTCATAATAGCCGGAACAATAAACAAAATTATAAATCCAATAAACGCAGGAAGTATCATGAGAAAATATGTTCTGTTCTTCCTTTTATCCATAATCATTTCCTTCCTTCTCGATCGCTCTTATAAAAAAGGGGTGCAGAATGATCCCCACACCCCTTCCTGATACTTCTTATTCTAATGTTTCCAATAAGCCTTTGTTGATCTCGTCCGCGTCAGCCAGCGCTTCCTCTACTGTCTTTGTTCCTGACAGAACTTCCTGTAATGATTTTCCGTATCCTTCGGTTACGGCGTTACCGTTTGTCCATACTGCGGTCCACGGTGCGTATACATGACCTGCTGCAAATGCCTCCTCGCAGTCTGTATAGATCTCGCCAAGGTCTACCTCTACGCCCTCAACGAAAGAGCTTCCGGCATTGTCCTTTACAAGTTCCTGCTGTGCCTCTTCGGTTGCTGTCAGCTCCAATACTGCAAGAGCCTCCTCGATGTGCTCGGAATCTGCGTTGATCGCAAATGCAGAACCCGGTCCGCCTACCAGCCAGCCCGGCTCGTCTGCGTCAACACCCGGGATTGGGAACATACCGAAATCCAGATCCGGGTTTTTCTCTTTGATGGTCTCTACTGCCCACGGTCCGCACTGCCACATTGCAGCTTTCCCGGTTGCAAACTCATCCAGAGCCTGATCGTAGCTGAGTCCCAGCATATCCTGTGTCAGGCAGCCTTCCTCGATGATCTTGTACCACTCCTGCACTGCCGGCAGCCAGCTCTCAGCAAGAGAAGCCTCACCCTTGTTGAACTTCTCGTCAAAATCCTTATTTGCCTCATCGGAATAGAACTCGTTGTTTACGAGCGCGATACTCTGCTTCATCATCGGCTCATAGGACTGTGCTCCCATAGTCTGTGGCTTGATTCCTTTTTCTTCCAGTGTCTTGTGTAACTGGATAAATTCATCCCATGTCTTTGGAACGGTCAGATTGTTCTCCTCAAAGATCGTCTTGTTGTAGAAGATTCCCTCATACCAGGACTGCAGCGGAGCCGCATAGATCTTTCCGTCAACGGTGTATGGCTGTATACCTGCATCCGCATATCTGGTGATAAATTCCTGATCGGACAGATCGAGCAGATATCCTGCATTTGCAAGAAGTCTCGTCTGACCGCCAAGCTCCATGATGTCCGGGCCTTCTCCAGCCTGAAGCTGCGCGTTTAAGACATTGTCAAAGTTGTCCTGTGAAACAAATTCAAACTCGATCTCAATATTCGGAAGCTGCTCGTCCAGATACTTTAAGTAGGATGCTCTGGATGACTCTGCATTGTACGCCATCATGCGAAGCTTCACCACTTCCCCGTCCTCTGCTGTTCCAGCGTCAGACACCTCTGTTCCGTCGGCTGCAGACGTTCCAGCGTCCGTATTCTGGTCTGTTGTTTCTTCACTTCCGCATCCGGCAAACGCTGTCGCTGCCATGCATGCGCATAAAAGAGTTGCAATGATTTTCTTTTTCATTTTGTTTCCTCCCTTTCTTGATGGACTCATTATATCCCGCCACAGAACAAAGATAAATTAAGAATGTTATGTTTTTCTGTGAATAAATTAGGGATTCCTTTCTTTTACACACATCCCTGCAGACAGCGTCCGTTTTTCTGTCACAATATTACGGTCTTATGAAAAAATATTACTTTCCTCTTATCCGATGGCTGATTTGTATCTGTAAATCACAGGGACTCCGTACTCCGATGTGACGCGGATGGTCTCTCCGCCGGAAATAATTTCTTCACCGTCCCTCTCCCACACTCCTTTTGGAAGATAGAGTTCTCTCCCATGCCCCCCTTTTCTGTAAACGGGCGCAACCAGATAGCGGTCTCCCAGCATAAACTGGTCTGTCAGCTCCTCCACCGGCTCCCCCGGGAATTCATACGCCATATACCGCACCGCCGGTTCCCCGGTTACAGCGCTCTGTTCCAGAAGCTCCATCAGATAGGAAATATACGTTTCCCGCACCGCAATGCTTCTCTTGATCGCCGCAAAATGTTCCTCTCCAAGCACCCGGTATGGCGCCGCAGAAAACTGCATTGCAGGCATCAGGCAGGCAATCTCGCTGTGTCTTACGAACAGTTCTTCATCCAGCGTTCCCTGCGCCATTTCCTGAAAATTGAGATATTCCCCGCCTCCGATCATGTCCGGGCAGCCGTAGGGATGACCGGTGATCCCCTGCAGCAGCATATCCGGGATCAGGGACGCCAGACCGTTCTCCCCCCAGGAATGTTCCTTGTCGCACAGTCTCTGCATCAGCGCATAGCCGCCGGCCCGGAATGTCACACGATATTCATTGAAGGCGTACTGTTCTCCAAATTCCGCCCACAGTCTCGACTGTTCATCCGGCGTGACATTTCCGCAGGTTACATTGTCCTCCTCATAGTAGAGACTGTCCCCTGCATCAAACTTAAATCCATCCACCCCGAGCTCGCGCAGCGCATCGAGCTGTTTTTTCATCCATGCGCACGCCTCCGGATTCGAAAAGTCCAGCACGGCGGAATATCCGTTCCACCATTTTGCAATATAGCTTGCGCCGTCCGGATTTCTGACCAGGATCCCTTTCTTTTCTGCCTCCCGGTATTTCACGCTGTCCGCGGAGACATACGGGCAGACCCAGAGCATGACCTGATAGCCCATCTGATGCAGCGCCTCGATCATCCCTCGCGGATTCCGGAACTTTCCACTGTGGAAACTCCAGTCTCCATAATATTCTGACCAGCCGTCGTCGATCATCAGAACGCCGGACGGCATACCCGCCTTCCGGATATTTTCTGCATATTTCATAATATCCGTCTCGTTCTGGTAAAAAGTCAGCTCTATCCACGTATTGTAAATGATCTTCTCAAACAATTCACGCGCCGGCATTTTCCCGCGGAACGGGAAATAGTGGGAAACCGCATACAGATACGCTTCCCGCAGTCCTCCCTCCGTCGCGCTGAGCGTGCAGTCGTCCGGCACCGTGACCGTCCCTCCGGCAAACACCGTCCGAAAGCCCGTCTCTCTCCAGATCACTCTCCCCTTTGTCGAGAGCCACAGCGGCATCGCCTGGTTCGGCGTCTCATTTCTGGTAAAATCGATCACCTCGTCCGACGCCGCGCCAAGCGGCATCTTCATCCCATACTTGACACAGCTCCCATACCAGTACTCGCCCTCTAAAATCTTTACTTCCATGATACATTTCCTCCCATATCTGCAAATTCCCTATGATACGTCCCACTATAACGGATTCCTGCCTTTACAGAAAGAAACTAACTTACGTTTTTGTATCACCATATTATGATTTTTTGCGGTCGCGGTACTCGTTCGGCGTCATCTGCTCCTCTCTCTTAAACACCTTGGAAAAATAGCTCGGATTATCATATCCGACCTGAAACGCGATCTCATATGCCTTCAGATCCGTCTCATCCAGCAGCTTTTTGGCATACCGCAGGCGGACGGTCGTCAGGTAATTCCAGAGGCTCATGCCAACCTCCCTCTTAAACAGATAACAGAAATAATTTTTGCTGACCGAGATGGCATTGCTGATCTCATCCAGAGACAGATTTTCATTGTATCTCTCCTCGATCAGCTTCAGACTCTCCGCGATCGGTTTGCTGTATTTTTTATTCTCCCCCGCATGAGGTTCATCCCCGATCCCGCTGATGATATTTTTCATAAACTGCTTTAATTCGGAGAGAGATTGATATTCGAGCAATTCCTTGTAGGAAATATCCTTTTTCAGCAAATACAGCGTTTTGTTGCAAAAATCGTAGATATCCTGCTTGGCTCCCGGCTGATAGATGGTCGAGAGTTCAAACGCCTCCTCCAGCAGACGGTAAAGGCTCTCCTTGTCCCTGGCTAAAACCGCCTGTTCCATCTCCCGGAAAATCCCGAGCCTGCGCAGCTCGTCAATCTCCTGCCCCACGCAGTTATAATCGTATCCGAGGATCTGCTCGTCCCCGATATAAAATCCGTATTTCGAGAGGCTGATGACCTGCTCGTACGCCACAGGAAGTTCATCCAGTCCCGCACAGTTTCTGCGAAAGCACACCATCACCTGCATCTCCAGTTCCTGATGGAATACCGCAATGATCCCACCGATCAGGTCAAGCAGTTCTTCCTCCTCTGTCTCCTCCAACAGCAGAAACCACGCGTCATCCTCAAACACCAGACACTTCTTATGATACCGGTCCGCCGCCACATCGCGCAGCAGCGCCGCCGCGTATTTGTTCCCCAGCAGCTCCATATTGCTCGCCGAGTCAAACTCATCCATCGAGTCGCTCTTTTGCTGGATGAGCAGCAGCGCGCTGTTTTCAAACCGGAAACCATACCTGTTCTTGTTCTGTACGATCTTATTTTTATTGCCGAAACCGCGCATATACTTAAAAAGCTCCAGCATCCGCAGCTTTTCCTCGCTCTCCTCCTTCATCTTTTTCTCGTACGCCTTTCCGCGTATCTGCTCGATCGCCGAGCGGAGCGAGCGCTCCAGTTCCTGCTCGTCGACCGGCTTTAAAATATAGTCGCTGCATCCCAGCCGCATCGCCTCTTTCACATAATCGAAATCTGCATACGCGCTCATCAGGATGATCTTTGTGTTTTCCGACAGCTCCAGCACCTTTTTCACCAGCTCCAGCCCGTCCATATTTTTCATGCGGATATCGGAGATGATAATATCCGGCATCTCCACAAGAATCTTGCGGTATGCCTCATCGCCATCCTGCGCGGTGTCTAAAAGCTCCAGTCCGAGCCTCTCCCATGCAATGATACTTTTTAACATTTTCAGCGTGATGCTCTCATCATCGACCAGCAGTACTTTCATCGTCCTCCTCCTCAGTTCCCGGGAGCTTGATCACAACAGTTGTCCCGACGCCCTCTTTCGAGTTCAACTCTATGCCGTACGCTTCCCCATATTGCTTTTTGAGCCTTTCATTTACATTGAGAATCCCGACGCTCCTATTCTTTTCGTAATGCGTGTGGGAATTTAAGTCGTGCTGCAATTCCTCCATCTTCTCTTTTGTGATCCCATTTCCATTGTCATGCACAATGATATATACGTCTTTGCCCTCTGCCTCCGCGCTGATGGTGATGACCACGCGCTTGCCCGTTTCGCGTCCGTGCTCGATCGCATTCTCAACGATCGGCTGGAGGGTCAGCTTCAAAATCGGCGTCCGCCCAATCTCGTCGCTGCATTCTATCGTATACAAAACCTGATTGTCATACCGGATGTTCTGCACCTTCAGGTAATTCCTCACGTGCTCCAGCTCCTCCTCCAGGATCACCGGATTGTAGGGCTGGTATACGGAATATGCCATCACCCTTCCGAGATAGGTGGAAAGCTCTGATATTTTCTGCGTCTCTCCCTCGATCGCCAGCGCCTTGATCGATTGCAGTACATTGTTGACAAAATGCGGATTGATCTGGTGCCACAGCGCCTTTAGCTTCTCCTGCGACAGCGTCTTTTCCTCCTCCACCATCTTATTGTTCAAAAATACGATATTGGAGATCATCCCCTGTATGGTGTCTGAGAGCACTCTGATTTCTTCCATATCCTCATCGGGGAACGAAACCTCATAATCACCGCCCGCCACAAGGTCACACCTTTTGATCAGACGCTTGAGCGGCGCCGCAATATACCGGCTCGTCTTCCGTGACAGAACCAGGATAAAAACGACTGCGGCAAAAAGGATCGCCAGACTGAGCGCAAAAATCTGCATCTGTATCCTGCGCATCTCGTCCATCTCTTTGATCCCTACCAGACGCAGATCGTAATAATTCGTCTTCATGGACACGATCATCAGATCATCCATGTTTTTCACACGCGTTTTTTCATTCCCCTCCGCCGCCTGCACCCACTGCCTGATCTTTTCATCTTCTCCGTATGTATGTGCGGCATACCACTCTCCCTTGGAATCGCTGATCGCAAACCGGACGTCCTCCGCCTCATTTCCCAGAATATGATCCAGATCGATGTCACATACAACAAATGCCGGCGATGTAAAGGAAACCTGATCGATTCCGAACACCATCGGCATAACCATGGAAATACATTTTTCTTCCGAAGAATTATAATAGTATGTTTTATCATGCAGCTCTGAGATATACGGAATGTTCAATTCCACCTTTTCGATCAGTTCCCGAAACCACACGTTCTCCTGAAACTTCTCACTGTCTATCATCATGGGGGAGCTGTACAGACACTCCCCCTCCCTGTCTACGATATAAATATTTTCAATACCGGTATTCCTGCTGGCAATCTCAATCTTCTCAAGTATTTCTCTCTGGTGATAAAGCTCAACCGCATAGTCGATCTCGTCCGTCTCCATCCGGTATTCCACGATTTCCAGAATACGCGGATCACCAGAAATGATCTGCAACGTCTCCTGGATCGCCAGAAGCTGGCTGTCCAAAAGATTCAGATTCAGTCCCACCACGTTTTCACAAAATTTCAGCGTCTGTGTGCGGTAGACCCCTATACTGAATATGGCAAACGCCAGAACAGACGTCAGCATCACCGAAAAAAAGACGATCGTGTAGCCCCTTCTGATCTCGCGTTCGAGCGTCTTTCCTTTTATCCTCTTTAAAATCCCATGTATTTTTTCCATCTTATTCTTCCCGCTTACACTCGTCTTCCCCTGCGCGCTCCACCGCATCCGTCTCCGTCTCTTTGACAATATAAACCGGGCGGTGCTTCACCTCCAGATACGCCTTTGACAGATACAGCCCGAGAATACCGATACAGAGAAGCTGCAAGCCACCGATCAGTATCACAATGCACGCCATGGACGGCCATCCATACGCGGAACCGCCGAAGAGAAGCTGACGCACAATGATAAACACGATCGCAAGCATCGCGACACCGCACATCCCCGCTCCAATGATCGATGACAGGTAAAGCGGCGTGGAGGAAAATGCCACGATACCGTCCAGCGAATATTTAAACAGTTTCCAGAACGACCACTTCGTCTCCCCTGCAATGCGCTCTACATTCTCAAACTCAATCCATTTCGTGCGGAAACCGACCCAGCCGAACAGCCCCTTGGAAAAACGGTTGTACTCCTGTAAACTCAAAAGCGCATCGACATATTTCCGGTTCATCAGCCGGTAATCCCGTGCCCCGTCCATCAGCTCCACATCGCTGATCTTGTTCATCAGCGTATAGAATCGCCGCGCAAAAAAAGAGCGTATCGGCGGCTCGCCCTTTCTGGTCACACGTCTGGTCGCCGCAGAATCATATCCCTCCCCGGTCACTGCCCGGTACATCTCGGGAAGCAGCAAAGGGGGATCCTGAAGATCGGCGTCCATGATCGCCACATAATCCCCCGTCGCGTGTGTCAGTCCCGCATAGATCGCAGCCTCCTTGCCAAAATTGCGGGAAAACGACACATATCTGACGCGCGCATCCTTCGCGCACAGCTCCCGCATGACAGCGAGCGTTCCGTCCCTCGAGCCGTCGTCCACAAACAGATATTCAAATGTATTCTCCGGCATCTGCGCCGCGACCCGCTCCATCTCCTCGTAGAAATAATGGAGTGCCTGCTCCTCATTATAGCAGGGCACAATCACGGTTATTTTCTTCATCACTTACTCCTTCCCTACCACCAGTCCGTCGCAGGCGCTTCCCCTGTCTCCGACAGCCGCACGACGATAAGATCCTCCGTGACTGCCATACACCCGTCCGCCGGAAAATCGGAAAGCTCCCCGGCAAGCTCTGCGGCAAGCCGCTTTTGCTCCTCGTCCGCCGTCTCGTTTAACACATTTCCCGTATATGCCTGCACAAAGCCCGCGATCCGGTGCGTTGCTCCGGTCGGCTGTGCGCTGCTGTAATCCCACTCATAGAACGACCATCCATACATCTCCGTGCGCCTGCACCACTCCGGCATTTCTGCCTGCTGGTATCCGACAAAGACGACCGGCTGCGTCGGCAGGGTCCCTCCGTTTTCCTCGCACAGCATGGCAACCAACTGCTCTGTCTTCCCTGCATCGCTGGCGAATCTCTGCACATCCGTGTAGGCGAGACGCAGGTTATAGCCGCACTGCACGGCGAGCGCAAGCATTACAGACACGGTGCACAGCCGTCTGCACCACCGCAGACTTATGCCGTCCGCCGCGTACATTCCAAAAAACGCCGCCGCCACCGGAAGCGCAAACTGTGCGCGCGTTACCAGCATCTCCCCCATATAGATCGTCATCAGAAACGGGGATACCGCAAGCCCCAGAAGTGCGAGGATCCGGAGCCAGAAGCGTAGACCTCTCTGCGTTCTCTCTGTCTTTCTCCACCGCCGCAGGACAAGCGCCGCCGTCACAAGAACGCCGACCGCATAGAAAGAAAAGTTGCGCGGCCCGATGCCGGTCAGCACGTTTTTCACTGTCCGCAGCACATTTTTCAGACAGTCTGTGACGGGGTATCTGCCCCATCCGAGCTGTCCTTCCATATAATCCGCCGTCTCCATAAACCAGGTGTCCGCGATCACACGGTAAGCCACGTATGACACCACGAACAAGAGCAGAATCCCCGCACAGCCCCGGAGAAGCTTTCTGTTCTGCGCGCGCCGCTCCTGTCCTGGTCCGGCATCTGTCCCGGACCGCTCACTGTTTTCAAGCCATGCCAGAAAGAACACCAGACACACCGCAATATAGTATGCCGCAAGCGCCTGATACGCGCCGAAGCCCAGCACCAGAAGCGGGAGGGACACCGCTGCCCCGATGACACGCGCCGCTCCTTTTGCCGCAAAGCACGCCCACACGGTAAGCCACGCCGCCGCCACGAGCAGAAACATTGCACACGCAACCTCCGCCTGCTGCACGGAAAAGTAGATCTGATAGCTCCAGATATTGGATGTTCCATAGAGCAAAAGAAAAATCCAGTACGGATACGCTCTTTTTCCGGAAAAGTGATAGATGCCGAAGGTCAGAAGATTCCCGCCCAGCCAGAAAAACAGAAAAAACAGAATCCCGCTTTTTAAGGCGCTGTGCGTGGCAAGTCCGAGAAGATCCTTCAAAAACGCAAGTCCAAATCTGCCGATCGTCAGCCATCCCAGCTTAGACCCCGGATGGTTGAGAAGCTCCTCCGTATCGATGCGGATCGTCCCCGAAAAAACAAGAAAGCCGTAGCATAGGAGAGCTGCTGCCAGCGATACCGGTATCAGTATTCCATATTGCTTCACATAATCCCGTATCTCTTCTCTCATCACAGCTCTCCATTGCCTCGGCTTTTCCATCTCTCACAGCTCCAATATTTACAATGTTTTCATATACTCATCAAGTGCGCTCTCCCAGTCCGCCATCCGATAGCCGTCTGTCAGGCGCATCATGTAATTGTCCAGAATCGAGTATGCCGGACGCTTCGCTGACGCCGGATTCATACGCGCATACTCCTCGCTCGTCACATGGCAAACCTTTGTCGCTTTCCCTGCGCGCGCAAAAACTGCCTCCGCAAAATCCGCCCAGTTCGTATCCCCCTCGCAGGTTGCATGGAACACACCGTAGTTCTCGGTCGGCTCAAAATGGCGGATGGCTCTCGCAAGCTCCACCGCGCTCGTGGGCGATCCCTGCTGGTCGCACACCACGCTCACCTCGTCATGGCTCTCCGATAACCGCAGCATCGTCTTCACAAAATTCTTTCCGTCTCCATACAGCCACGCCGTGCGGAAGATAAAATATTTTCCTGCAAACTCCTTTACAAACCGCTCGCCCTCCAGCTTCGTCTTGCCGTAAGCGCTCACCGGATCCGGAGCGTCAAATTCCGTATACGGCTGCGTGCCGTCTCCGGCAAAAACATAATCTGTGGACACATGGATCATTTTCGCATCCGTCTTTGCCGCCGCAATACTTAAATTGCGCGGTCCGATGGCATTGATGCGGTACGCCGCGTCCCATTCCTTTTCACAGGCATCCACATTCGTGTGCGCCGCACAGTTGATGATGACATCGGGCTTTGTCTGTTCCACAAGCGCCAGCACCTCGTCAATCTTTGTGATATCGAGAGCTGTCACACCCTCGCCCGCCACAACGTCTGTAAGGATAAATTCCACCGCATCCCCGGCATATTCTGCGCGGATGGCGCGGCCAAGCTGTCCGTTACAGCCCGTCACCAAAATCTTCTTCATTCCAAAAATCCTCCCGTCTATTCTCCAAGTCCGCCTTCAATCGCTGCCACCAGCGTGTCAAGCGCCTCCTGCTCGTCCTCGCCGTCACAAACCAGTTCAATCTCATCCCCCGACTTGATGCAGGCGCCAAGCACGCTCAGCACACTCTTGGCATTCGCCGTGTTCTCCCCATAATGAAATATGATGTGCGCCTTAAACTGCATCGCTTCTTTGCACAAAATTCCTGCCGGTCTCAAATGTAATCCCGTAGGATTCTTAATCCTGACCTTCTTACTAACCATAGTTCCTCCCCTTTCAGCCTTGATACTCTGTATATACCCCTGCCATAATTTACAGCATGATTTTCGTGATCAGCTCTGCCAGATTGTTTGCTTCCTCCTCGATCACCTGCTGATCCTTTCCCTCGATCATCACGCGCACCAAAGGCTCCGTGCCTGACGGACGGATCAACACTCTTCCCTCTCCGTTAAACTTCTTCTCAACTGCTGCGATCGCATCCGCGATCTCCTGATACTCCATGAAGCTTTCTTTCTTGTGGTTTGGAACCCTGGCATTGACCAGTGCCTGCGGAAGCACCTCCATAACGGAAGCAAGCTCCGACAACGGCTTCCTGGTCTTCACCAGCACCTCAAGTAAATGCAATGCGCTAAGGAGTCCGTCTCCGGTCGTATTTTCGTCGAGGAAGATCACGTGCCCCGACTGTTCTCCGCCGAGATTGTATCCGTTCGCCAGCATATGCTCCAGCACATAGCGGTCGCCGACCTTCGTCTTTTCCACCTGGATCTTCTCCCGCTCTCCCATCAGTGAAAAGCCGAGATTCGTCATGACCGTCACCACGATCGTATCCTTTTTCAGCGTTCCCCGGTCTTTCATATACGCGCCGCAGATCGCCATGATCTGGTCACCGTCCACCAGCTCGCCCTTTTCATCCACCGCCAGCATACGGTCGGCGTCCCCGTCAAACGCGATACCGATGTCTGCCTTCTCATACACGACGCGCGCTTTCAGTTCATCCATATGCGTTGAACCGCAGTTTGCATTGATGTTCGTGCCATCCGGCTCTGTATGAATGGCGACAAGCTCTGCGCCGAGATCGCCGAGCGTCTTCACAGATGTATAGTAGGAAGCGCCCTCCGCGCAGTCCACCACGATCTTCATTCCGGTCAGATCTACCGGAATGCACTTTTCCATAAATTTCACATATTCGTCCCTCAGGTCAAAGCGGTAATCGATCTTGCCGACCCCTGAGCCGATCGGCAGTACCACATCCTTCATCTCGTTGCAGATCAGATCCTCGATCTCATCCTCAAGGGCATCCGAAAGCTTGTAGCCCTCACCGTTGAAAAATTTGATCCCATTAAACTCCATCGGATTGTGAGACGCCGAAATGACAACTCCTGCGTCCACTTTATGCTTTCTCGTCAGATAAGCGATCGCCGGCGTCGGCATCACGCCGACGAAAATAGCGTTCGCCCCGACCGAGCAGATTCCTGCCATCAGGGCGCTTGCAAGCATCCCTCCCGAAATCCTGGTATCGCATCCGACAATGATCGTCGCCTGATGCTCCTGTTCCTTCGTGAGCACATAAGCGCCTGCCTGACCAAGTTTTGTCGCAAGTTCTATCGTAAGCTCTGAACCCGCCACGCCGCGCACACCATCTGTTCCAAACATTCTAGCCATTGTCTTATTTCCTCCACGTAATTCATTCTATTTTACGGAACCGCAGGAGCTGTCTCTCCCTCCGGTCCAGTGATCTCTGTCATTTCTTGTGTCCCGGCATTCTGTCCGGCAGCCACGCCTTCCGCCGGGTTCTGGTCTGTGCCTTCCGCCGGATTCTCCCCCGCAGCACCACCTGCCTCTGTTGCGTTGCCCGTGATCGTCACCGGCACTCTCACATTTTCTGTCAGCCAGCAGTACTGTTCCAGAAAAAGTTCCACGGTCAGACGGTGGCTGCCGGATCCCATACCGTTCGCATTGACCGCTCCCTGGATGCCCTTTGCCTTGAGCGCTCCGATAATACTCTCCGGTCCGCTGATCTCGACTACAACCGTATCTTCATCAAATTCCAGCTCATACCCGTCACGCAGGTTCTCCACCGTGAGGTTCGTCACCGGCACTTCAAAACTCTTCTTCTGTACCGGTTCGATCCGCACAGCCACCTCCACCTTCGCATCCGACGCCAGCACCAGAGCAGTTTCCTCCGGCAGGTAGGAAGTGATATCCACAACCGTCTCAAAATCCTCCGACATATCCGTCACATCAAGCACCTCTTTGGGGATCGATATTCTGTTTACCGTATTCAGGACGGCGCTCTCTCCCTTGATACGAACCGTATCAAGCGCATACTCGATACCCGTCACCATATAGCCGTCCATCGGCTTTCCTGTCGTGTCAAATTCAAGGGACACATCCCTCGTGCTCAGGATCTGCGCGGAAACCGTCACCGTGCTGAGACTTAGTTTCAGTCTCGTCGTATCGATCACATTGCCGTCGGCATCATACAAGACCGGAACCACGCTGTCCGTGACATCCGTGGAGACACCGTCCACATTGATCGTTGCAACCGCATGGTCGATCCGGCTGATGATCGACGCCGGTCCTGAAATCTTGAGCAGGTTCGATCCGGTGATCTCCAGCTTTCCGAGCGCGCAGCCGTCTGCCACCGTTCCCCTCGTGGTCGCAGAGATCACCTTCTGGGTCGTTCCCAGATCCTCCAGTGCGACCTCCAGATACAACTGCTTTGACGTCACCGTCACCTTATTCGTATAGCGCTTCGGCGTGATCGTCACCGGCACGCGGTAATTTCCCGTATTCTCATTGTATTCAATGCGTTCCATGTCCGCCGTCGCGGAAAAGTCCGAGTTTGACATCTCCGTCAAAACGCTCCGCTCTGCAGACGCGTTGAAAGTGACGGTATTCTTGCCGTCCAGCACTTCAAAATACTTATTCTGCGCCGTCAGATAATCTGTGTTCTCCGCCGTCACACTCGTGGTAAACTGGAGAACGATCGTCGGATCGTCAATGTTGATCACAACAACCCAGAGCACCACTGCAAACAGTGTGGCGAGAAGCTTGAGGCCGAAATTGTTTGTTATCTTTTTACCGAGTTTTTTTAACATTTTTCAGCCTCCTCTTCAATGATTCAATTTTCGAAACCTGCTGCTCACGGTGCTGTAAGTAAGCAAGCTTATTTTTCAGAAATTCCGCATCCACATTGCGGTAGAGCTCTCCGCCCAGCGCGATCGACACTCTTCCCGTCTCCTCGGACACAACGATTGTCAGCGAATCGCTCACCTCGCTGATGCCGACAGCCGCACGGTGTCTCGTTCCCAGATCCTTGCTGATCGAGAGTGAGTCTGTCAGCGGCAGATAGCAGGTCGCCGCCACAACACGGTCGCCGCGCACGATCACCGCGCCGTCGTGCAGAGGCGTATTCTTCTCAAAAATATTGATCAGAAGCTGACTCGTCAAAATACCGTCGACGGCAATTCCCGTCCTCTCGTATTCCGAGAGAACGATCTCATCCTCGACAACGATCAGCGCTCCGGTCTTTACCTTTCCCATCTCGTAGCACGCCTTTACCAACTCGGCGATGGTGCGGTCAGAAAATTTTCCCGTCTCATTCCTGGAAAAATCAAACGGAAAAATGGAAGTCAGAATATTCTTCCGTCCGAGATTCTCCAGCGCCTTGCGCATCTCCGGCTGGAAAATGATCACCAGCGCGATCAACAGGATATTGAGCGTATTCCTCGCGATCCATATGATGGTGTTCATCTGGAACACCGCCGCAAGCAGCACAAACAGCAGGATCACCATCAGTCCCCGCAACAGTACCCATGCTCTGGTGTTTTTGATCCAGACCAGCATATAATAAAACAAAAACGCAATTATGATAATTTCCACAATATCTGTGGTTGTTATTTTGGGCAAATTCATGTACACGGATACCTTTTCCCAGAAAGCATCCAATGTTACCAGCATACTCTGCACGTTCCCACTTCCTTAATCAAGTAAATCCTCGTCAATGTCCATCTCTCTTGCAAACTGCTTCTTGGTCAGGCGCTCCTGCTCTTTCTCTCTGCCGCTAAAACGTTTCACGCGCTTATCCGTTCCGGAGATAAAGACCTTCGGCACTGCCTTCACATAATAATAATACTCATCATCCTCAAACTGTGTCCGCTCCGTCCGCGAATAATCCAGATTGAAGAACAAAAACTGCAGCACCAGCGCCACCGCAGCCGAGATCACGCTTCCTATCAGCACGCCGATGATCTTCCCGGAAATGCCAAGCAGCATATACCCCGCGATCAGTCCAACCGCCTCAAACAGCGTGCCGGAAATGATCGCCACGCGCCACGCATTCTCGATCGACATTCTGCGGATGATGTACACGATGACCAGTGTCGCCGACAGCACGCCGAGCACCAAATACATCTCCTTGTTGCCGTAGAGCTGGTTTAACGCCACCGAGATCGTCGATACTCCCTCGCCTTCCACCTCTGCCGCGCCGCTTAACACCTTGGCATTATTCTTTACCCCGTCGAGGAAAAAATACACGACAGTTCCACAGATCATCGCAAACACCGCGTATACCTCGCGCAGAAGTCCCATGCCAAGCGGCATCACATACGGGATCCTAAACTGGCAGCAGACGGCTGTCAGCAGCACATCGCAGCCATGCTTCGGCGCAAACCGGAAATACAAAAAATAGACCAGTGCAAACAGGATCACCGCCACCAGACACACCTCCAGCGACAGCGCGTACATATCAAGCAGGATCACCACCGTGGCGATCAGCATCATCGCGCGAACCGGAAGTATCGCACACAAAAGCGCCAGGATCAGCGCGACCGGAATGCTGCTGACTGCCTCCATATACCCGATATTCAGATTGATCATCAAAAATACGGTAAGCGCCAGCACAAAACGCATCACCGGTACAAGGTACACTTCATTCTTCCCGTAAAAGCGCACCAGTTTCTCTTTCAGTTCCAATATGGCTGCCATAATTTCCTCCTGCCTATTCCCATTCTGTATTGTCCGTCTTTAAACGGTCTTCCCTCTCATACATCTGGTTGACCTTCTTCAGGCTCGCATAATACTGCTTCACCTTCCTGCGCCCGTCCGTATACTTTATCTGAAAAACAATGTAGGTTGCCCCGAGATAAAATACCAGAAACGCCAGATAAGAGAGTACCAAAAGCATGACCATCGTCCGGATCTCCATCGTGTTTATCATCTCAAACACACGGTCTATGGAAGACAGCATCCAAAGCCCGAGTATCAGCCCGTAGCTGATGGTTCCCGTGACAAAGCTGATCAGCATCTGGAGCGCCACATAATCCCTTCTCGCATACTGGGTCATCGGCTTACAACGTTTGCCGTCGTTCTCGTCAAACTGCGCCAGCTTTATCATATGCCGTAAACGTTCCTCATTTACCATACAGCAGTTTATCCTTTCCGCTTCCCGCAACCACGCCGCCATTTTCTGATTTTGCACGCAATTACGCATTCTTGCTTCTCATTATATCACAGTACCTTTCATTTTCAAAGAACAAAAGAGTTTCGCTTATAAGATTCAGGTGTCAAAATGTACCAATGATATTCTTTTTGTTCAGGATTCCGAAGCTAAGAACTTCTAAAATGTTCTGGATCAGGTATTGTGCATGGACGCAACCGCCCTCTATGCGCCATCCGTGGCGCAATTCGGGCTTTCACCGGCATCCCTGCCGTCGAATTGCTGGAAACCGGCAGAACATCAAGAAGTTCTAAGCTTCTCCATATTCACAAATCAGAATATCATTGGTGCATTTTGCCAATCCCATTTTGGCGCCCGAATCCCATAAAGGAATAAAGAGTTTCGCTTTATAGGGAACGACGTTTCCTATAAAGCAAAAACAGAGCCCCCGTTCAGGCCCTGTCTTATCTTCACTTATAAAAAACGCATACGGTCTTTGCCATCCCTCTTCTTTGGCGCCTCCTGCACCTTCGGCTTACCCAGAGTGCCTGAAAATGTATCCATCATACTTTTCTTGCACTTATCACAGAAACGTCCCGTACAAATCGGCGCACCGCACGTCTCGCAGGTGATCCCATCCGCACCCGCATTGACCAGTGAAAGACGCTCCTCCCTGATCCAGTGTTTGATCTGTTTCGTGGACACGTCGACCTCCTCGGAGACCTCCGCGATCGTCGCATTGGGCTTTCTGTCCAGATACGCCTTTACCTCCTGGAACTTATCCTCCAGCGCTCTCTGGCAGGCCTGGCAAAGCGGTGCTCCGCCCATATAGTTAAACAAACGTCCACATCCCTTGCAATTCCTGACATCCATATTTCAATCCTCCCAGTCTGTCAAAATCCGGCTCCGATGCTGATACAGACATAACAGACGCGCTCTGCGCCACCGGAAAGCAGCGCTTTTGCAGCCTCATCCATCGTGCTGCCCGTCGTATAAATATCGTCCACCAGCAATATATGGCTATATTTTACTACATCCGGTACTAATTGAAAAGCATTTTTTAGATTCTTCTGCCGCTGTGCATCACTTAACTCCTTCTGCGGCACCGTATTGCGGATGCGTTTCAGCAGTCCGGACTCCACCGGGATCCCAAGTTCCCTCCCAAGCGCCCTTGCAAACACCTCGGCCTGATTGTATCCGCGCCTGCGCTTTTTCTTCGGGTACATCGGAACCGGCACGATCACCTCGATGTGTTTTCGCACGATCCAGCCTCCGTACAACAGCGCCGCTTTTCTGGCATAAAACCGTGCATACTCCCGCCGGTTGCTGTACTTAAAGCGGTACATGGATTTCTTGATCCCCGCCCGGTAGACAAAGACCGCCTTCCCCTGCTCATAGCTGTGCTTCTTCCTCGCACAGTCCCCGCAGTACTCCTGCCGCTCATTCTCAAGCGGCTTGCCACATCTGGCGCACACCGGCTCCCTGACCGTCACCGCCTCCTTTTCGCACCCGTCACAGATTTCACTGCCGGGCGCTAACAGCGCGTCACAGACCGGACACCGGGGTGGAAACAGATAATCCACCGCTGTTTTCATCCATCGCTGCATCCCTTGTTCCGCTCTCCCCGGAAACCGTATGCAATCCCTGACTCCTTTTCATCCTAGCACTTTTCTTTTCCTGATACCAGAAACATTTTCTTAATTTTTTCTTGAGAAAAGCTTGCGGATCAGGCCTTTCTTCTCCACGCCGTCCGCCTGCGTCCCAAGGGTTTCCACGTCTTGCCCGGGCAGTCTGCTTTCCATAAAATGTATATCCTCCAGATCGTCGCGCCCGTTGATCCTTGCGCACATACTTTTGAGCGTCTCCGTCATGGTATCCATCATACGCCGGACGTTCTGCGCCATGCGATCCTCGAGCGTCATACCCCTGTCCGGCGCGTCCTCGCCCCAGATACAGTCGTCCCCCAGCACCCGCAGTCTGTTCAGACGGTCGCGCTGCTCCTTGCGCACCGCGCTTAAGAAACGGCTGACCTGCGTATTGTGCGCCTCCTCCTGCGTGTAGCAGAGGAACTGCTCCAGCGAATTACTCCGCGGACATCCGATCTCATAATAGAGATTGTACACACGGCAGATCTGCTCTGCCACACCGCGCAGGATGATGCCGCAATCTCTGGGATTTTTCCGGTACTCCCGCTCCGCCCGTTCCAGTCCCTCGCCGATCGCGTCATACATTGCCTGCAATTCTTCCGATTCCATCCGGCACTCTCTCAAAAATCCAAAGTTCCCCATCAGCCCTGCTCCTGCTTTTCTGCCATCCGCTCTTGTATCTCCTCACAGATCTCCCGGATGGACCTTCCGTCCGTCGCCACACGAAGATCCGCGACCTCCTCATAACGCACCCTGCGCTTCTCCATCAGCTCCCCGATATCGGAAACGCTCATATGCCCATTTAACACCGGACGGTTCGTACTCCGTTTCACACGCTCATATATCGTCTCCGGTCTTGCGGTGAGCAGCACGATACTGCCCTTCTCCCGCATCAGCGCCGCATTCTCCTCCCGCAGAACGCTGCCGCCCCCGCAGGAGACGACGACCGGACGCCCGCTTCCCTGCATCCGCAAAAATTCCGTCTCCAGATCCCGGAAATACGCCTCTCCATATCTTTCAAAAATCTCTGTGATCGTCATATTCTGCTGTGTTTCGATCTGTCTGTCCATCTCAACGCACGCCATGCCAAGCTGCTCTGCAAGCACACTGCCCACCGCACTCTTGCCCGTCCCCATAAATCCAATCAGATAAATATTCTTCAACGTCCCGCTTCCTTCCCTTAAGGCATCGCAGCCCTGCCGCCTAATCCCCGAAAAACCGCGCCTTTACCTCCTCCACAGGCATCTCCTGTCCCGTGTAGAGGCGAAATGCCGACACGCCCTGCCAGAGCAGCATTCCCTTTCCGCCGACGCAGGTACAGCCTGCCGCGCGCGCTTCCCGCAGCAGCCTCGTCTCCTTCGGGTGATAGACAATGTCCGCAACCACAAGCCCCGGATAAAACGCTCCGGTATCCTTCACCACAGTCTCACCATCCTCCGGCGCCATCCCGACACTCGTCCCGTTGATAAAAATCTCACAGCCGCGGATCTCTCTCGTCAGCGTGTCCGTATCTGCGATGTCATGCACCCGCACCGTGCAGGAGGGAACCTCCGCCCGGATGCGCTCTGCGGTCTGCTCTGCCTTTTCCACCGTCCGGTTAAAGATCACAAGTTCCCGGACGCCGTCTAAGGCACACTGTACCTGGATTGCCGTCGCCGCACCGCCGCTTCCTGCGATCACAACACGCCTGCCCGCGACATCGATCCCGTGATCCCGCAGATTATTGACAAAGCCCTCCCCGTCCGTCATATGTCCGGTGAGCCTGCCGTCGTCATTTACGACCGTATTGACTGCGCCGCACATACGCGCCGCCGGAGACAGCGCATCCATATATGTGACGATCTCCGTCTTGCACGGCATCGTCACATTGCAGCCGCGCAGTCCAAATGTCCTGACTGCGTCCACCGCCGCTGCCACCTGCTCCTTTTGCACATCAAACGCCACATAGACGTAGTCTAATCCCAACCGTTTGAAACTGTAATTGTACATCGCCGGAGAACCTGAGTGCCCGACCGGAGAACCGATCAGCGCCAGCACACCCGTGCGTCCCGAAATTCTGCTTTCCATCTCTTCACTCCCGCCCTGTTTCTGCCGGCACTATGACACCAGCGCTTCCAGACCTTCGATATCTGTGACTTGTATCCTGCCTCTCGAGAGCTTTACATATCCCTCTTCCTCAAAATATTTCAGCATACGGGAAACCACCTCTCTGGCGCTTCCGATATATTTCGCGATCTGCTCGTGCGTCATGACGAGGGTATCCTCCCCCGTCTTTGCCGCCTCATCCACAAGAAACAGCGCAAGACGCTTGTCAAAACTCAAAAACAAAATCTGCTGCATCGCCCACATCACGTCGGAAAAACGCCCGGCTGTCTGCCTGTACAGATAATTTTCCGCATAGATATTTTCTGATGTGATCCTGTGAAAAACAGACGGAGTGATCAGGACGATACGGCTGTCCAGCTCCGCCTCGACCAGAACCTCGAAAGTGATCTCGCTCATAAAGCACGAAGCCGACAGCGTACAGATCTCCCCCGGCTCCATCCGGTACAGCGTGACATCCCTGCCCTCCTCCGATTCCACATAGACGCGAAGCCTGCCTTCCTCCACCAGGATCAGTCCCAGACACTTCTCACTCGCCGAATGGACCATGCTCCCTTTTTCATAAGACCTGCGCACGGTTCCGGCGACCAACTGCTCCTGTTCCCGGTCGTTTAACTTTTCCCAGAAGGGAAAGTTCTCCTCCAGCACTTCTTGTAAGTTCTTCTCCATATGCTCCTCCGTTCTGCTAAAATGCGCCAGACCGCCTGCCATGATTTTCCTACCAGCAGAGAACCTCGTGCCCATCCTCCGTGACAAGCACCATGATCTCCCACTGTGCGGATGGTTTTCCGTCCTCTGTATACACTTCCCAGTCATTTTCGTCGTCGACATAGATATCCGCCGCGCCCATATTGACCATCGGTTCTATCGTAAATATCATGCCGGGAACCATCAGCATCTCCTGCCCGCGCCTGCTGTTGTAGCCGACCCAGGGTTCCTCGTGAAATGCAAGCCCCACGCCATGTCCGCCGATCTCGCGCACCACCGTATAGCCGTTTGCAAAGGCGTGGTCGTGCACCGCCTGCCCCATATCGCCCAGAAAGCCCCACGGCTTCACCTCGCGCAGTCCAAGCTCCACGCACTCCTTCGTCACCTGCACCAGACGCTTCTTCTCCGCACTCACCTCTCCGATACAGAACATCCTTGACGAGTCCGAAAAATAACCATTTAAAATCGTCGAGACATCCACATTGACGATATCCCCCTCCTGCAAAACGACCTGTTCTGACGGAAAACCGTGGCACACCTGCTCGTTGACCGAGGTACACACGCTGTACGGATAGCCCTGATAATGCAGCGGCGCCGGTATTCCTCCCATTTTCGTCGTCATGTCGTACACGATCCTGTCGATCTCCGCCGTGTTCATCCCCGCATGGATATGTTCTTCGATATAGTCCAGCACGGCGATATTGATCTTGCAGCTCTCTTTGATTCCGGCGATCTGCTCCGCATTTTTGATGATCTTGTGTGGCGGAATGGTATGTCCTTTTGCCGCCGCGAGCATCAGTTTCTCATCAAATGCCTGATGGCACGCCTTGTACTTCCTGCCGCTTTTGCACCAGCAGGGATCATTTCGATTTAATTTGATTGTCATAGTTTCTCTTTTCTATCTTTTATTTTTATATTTTATTTCCCGCTCAGTGTCTCACTGTCACCGAGCCAAACGGCACACGCTCCCAGACGTTTTCATCCAGCGCATAGGTGTGTTCCTCGAGGAGACGCACATACGCTTCCCCCGTAAAGGAATATTCCTCAAAATCTTTCTGCTGCATCTGTGCGAAAAGAGCCTGGCACTTCTCCGCAAGCGCAACTTTTCGCATACTCTCCCCCAGTTCCTCCTCGGAAATACCAAGCGCCGCACGCCCGTCCTCCTCCAGATCGCTCCAGAAGTCATACCGGTCATTGGCAAGATGGGCTTCCTCCTCCCCGGAAAGGACGATGCCCTCCGCGACCGCCATCTGATAAAAGATCTCATCATGGACCGCCATCTCTATCACTGCCTGTTTTCCGGCGTCCCGCAAAAAAGTGTGGTTCGTATAGAGGTTCCAGTATTCATCCGTATTATCGGGGTTATAGATCAGCGCCTCCGCCTCAATGGTCTGCTCCTGATGCGCGATGTAAAATGCCAGATCCCCGAGTGTGAGTTCCCGTCCGTCCACAGTAAGCGCCACACGGTCTGTCTCCTCACAAAACACAAGTTCCTTCCGGCTGCCATACTCCCGGACAGACAACACGCCCAGAACCACCACCAGAACAAGCAGAACCGCAGTAAATGTCAGTTTCTGCTTTAACTGCATATCTGTTCCTCCTTAATTTTTCACTCTCTGCCTGTGCAGATCATAGTACTCTCTTTTAAAATACAATCAATGCGCCACTACAAGACACGGCGGACCGCCACGATCGTCCGGTAGGTTGCATTTCCATAGCAAACGCCTGTGCGCGGATTGGAAGCGTGTATGATCTTGCCGTTGCCAACGTAGATCGCCACGTGTCCCGCGTAACAGATCAGATCGCCCGGCTGTGCATTCTCATAGCTGACCGCCTGACCGCAGGTGCGCTGTCCATAGGAGGTTCGCGGGATGGAGATACCGAAATTCTGGTAAACTGCCATCGTAAAATAGGAGCAGTCCGTTCCGTTTGTCAGACTGGTGCCCCCCAGCACATACGGACAGCCGAGGAACTTGCTCGCATAGTCCACCACCTGACTGCCGCTCACCCCGGTCGCATAGCCCGGATTCAGATTGCCGTCGGTCAGTCCGGTCGATGAACCTCCGGAGCTTCCGTCGGTTCCCGCACTGTTTCCACTGCCCGGCTTTTGTCCCGCAGCGCCGTTATTCTTATTGGCATTCGCCGCCTGCTGCGCAGCTTTCTCCTTTGCAATGATCTGGTTCTGCTGCTTGATCGTCTTTGCGTACTGCTGCGCCAGAACCTCCGCATTGGCAAGCTGACTGTCAAAATCGGAGATCTGCGCCTGCATCGTGGCGATCATCTGCTCGAGCGACGCCTGCTGTTCCTGATAATAGATCTCCATCTCCTCCATCTCTGCCATCTCATTCGCAAGCTGCACCGTCAGATCCTCGACCTGCCGGACAACGTCCTGATAATCTGTCAGAAGCTGTCTGTCATATTCATACACATCCGTGATATATTCTGCGCGGTTCAAAAAATCCGACATCCCTTCCGCCCCGGCAAGGGCAGTCCATACCGACTGGTCGCCGTTCTCATACATATAGCGGATACGAACCTTCATCGCCTCATACTGCTGCGCCTCCTCAAGCCTGGCGTTCTCCAGATCCGCATTTGCCTGCTCGATCTCGACTTCCTGCGCATCCATATCCCCCTGCAAAATCTCCATATCCGTGAGAACTGCCATCAACTGCTCATCATATCCCGCCATTTCAGACTGGAGACTGTTCTGCGCCGCCTGGATGCCCGCGATCTCACTGTTGATCTTGTCGAGTTCTTCCTGCGCATCCGCCTTTTTCTTCTCCGCATCGCTGATAGCGTCCGCTGCGACCGGTGTGGCGCAGGTAAGTCCCAACGCCAGAACCAGCATAAACGCCGTGCCCTTTTTCCTTTTATCTGTTCTTCTGTTCCATGCTTCTCTTATGTTCATAGAGCATCCCCTTTATAATCCATAAAAAAGAGTTTCGCCTGCGAAACTCTCCGCCTGCGGCGGGTCGCATCTGCGACATAATTCCCCTCCGCCGCAGTGCGATCTCCAGCATTTTTGACTTTATATTAAAGTCAAAAATGGGTTGCCGCATCCTCTGCGACAACCCTATTCTATCATATTTCATGATAAATTTGTTAATTTTTCTGGAATTTTACAAATACTTAAGGATTAGTTCCATCCGATGTAGCGCATATCCAGCTCATCCACGCCACCTTCCCAGAAATCTACGGAAATGGAGTTCTCCTCTGCATCGTAGTACTCGTCGTTGTGGTTATACCACTGATAGCTCTCATAATCATCGCCGTCATAATCATAATCCGGTGTTCCAAATGCCTTCATGAAGTCCTCGACCGTCGAATCCTGCGTCAGACCATTTGGAAGAGAAAAGGTGGTTCCATCCTCCATCACATAACTGTCAATGTTGACGCCGAATACCACGCACTCGTTCATCGGAAGCGCACCGTCTGTCTCATTGCCGATATACACCTCTCCGACTTCCGTGCCGGCGGCATCATAAAACGTCGGATTGTAATACTCATTTTTGTTTATCACGTATTCCGCATCCTCGCTGTCCACAGAAAATCCTGCCGTAGCAAAATCCCCGTAAGACATCGGGAATGTGAGCGTCACTCCGTTGACCGTGATCGTCGGATCCGTAAATCCTTCACCCGGCATCACCTCCTGCGGCGCTGCCGGCACATCGGCAGGGGCGTCCGCATCCGGCTCATCCACCGGATTCTCGTCGGCTACGTCAGTGTCATCATAGCTGTCATAGACATCATCGTATATCGAATTATAAGTATCCTCATATGCATAATTATAGCCCGTCATAAATGCTTCGCCGAGACCGCCGACCGTCCACATGAAAATATTGATAATCATACCAAATATTGCAAAACCGAAACCGATCCACAAAAAGATATTCGTGGTCTTGGACTTCGACCGGAACTCTTCCCATCTTCCCTCTTTGTATGCAGAATTCGCCTGGGAGCTGAATACGCAGCCAACAATACCCATGATCATCGTAACGAAATTACATCCACAGCAGCACCATAAAACCTCTATGATGGAAAATGCCATCTTCATGCCGTAATTGTTCTTCAGCGGCTGACCGTTCTTGTCAAGCGGCACTTCTGCGGCATTGTAATTCGACTGTCCGTAGAACTGCTGGTCATAAGATGTCTGACCGTAGGACTGCTGCCCATACGTCTGGTCTGTCTGTCCGTAAGACGGCTGCCCGTATGTCTGGTCTGTCTGTCCGTATGTCTGGTCCGGCTGACCATACGCCTGATCCGGCTGCCCGTAATAGGACTGCTGCCCCGGATTGCTGTAATACGACTGCTGCTCCGGCTCTCCGTACGTCTGCTGCTCTGTCTCCCCGTAAGACGGCTGTTCCGGCTCTCCATAGGTCTGCGCTTCGTTCTCCGGATTCTCTGCTCCTGCGTTCATTTCCTTGTTTTCATCCATAATGTTGCTCCCCCTTTTTCTGTGTGATGCCTTCACCGCATCTTTTTATTGACATAAGAGCGACTCGCGAAGTGTGTCGCTCGTTGTTATGCTGCCGGCTCCCAAAAGCACCACTGGTATAAGTTTAGTATAGCAGAGCGGAGAATTGTGCACAAGTACTATTTCCACATGGTTTTTGGTACTATTTTTACTGTATAATGCACATTTTATCCCACTTGTTTGACGATGAGTACCGTGTCCCCAGGTGCAAGTTCCTTTTCCTTCCACCCGTTTGTATCCATAATGTCACGGATGGTCGTATGGTTTTCCTTGGCGATATCCCAAAGCTCATCGCCCTCCTTTGCAATATAGCCGACCAGTCCCGGACGGTTTCTCAGCTCCTCCATATCAAGGGGCTCCTCCGCGATCTCCTCGATATTGTGAACCGTCTGCTCCGAGACTGCCAGCAAATCCAGATGCACCACCGCTTTCACCTCGATATGTTCCTGGTCGAGCATCACCGCCTGAAGCTGCTCAATACCGCAGTCGAGCTCCATCACAAGCTCCCCTTCCGGTTCGGGTATCTCGATCAGTTGGGAAAACGGATAGATCTCACGCACGGTTCCCACCGGCATATTGTCGTCCGTCGTGATATACAACAGCTCCACGACGATCGTTCCCTCCGCCTGTACACCGTTTTCCACGACCTCCTTTCGCTCCAAGCTGACCTTTCCCTCGCAGGCGCAGATCTGCAAAATCCGCTCCTGACTTTCTGGCAGCTCGATCTGTTCTGCGATCCTGCTCTTCGCATAATTTTTTACCAGAAGCTTTTCGAGCACGCGCTCTTTGTATACTGGATTCAACTGTTTTTTCAGGGAATAGATGTCTGCAAGCAGCGTAAGCTGTTCCTCCCGCCACACGCGCACATCCACGCTCAGCACCAGCTCGAGCACCAGGATCCGTTCTTCCCCGTCATAATCCGGCTTCACCTCAAGCTCCATGGAAACCGGCGTGGTTTTCACCCGGCAGATCACATTCTCCTCCTCCACGCCGCAGTCGGTCTCACACTCTAACGGCACGGTCGTCTCATACCACTGTAACCGGTCCGTCTCCTCTTCCTCACTGTAAAGCACGGCGATCAGCACCTCCCCGGAAATCCGGACAGTCCCGTCTGCGACCCGGCTCTCCACATTGCGCAGCTCGATGCTTCTCCAGAGTATCTCCCGCACGTTCGGCTTGCTCGACGGCAGCACAGCCTCACTTTTCTGGCGGCAGATATCGCGGTTTGACGCGAGCAGCGTCAGCCCCTCCCGCGTGATGGTCTTTTGCTCGCAGTCGTCCTCCTGCCGGGGTTTTGTCGTCAGCTCCTCGTCCACGTCCTCCTCCGCTGCGGCGTGGAGCACCACAACCGCGCGGACATTTAATTTTCTCGAATTGATGACGCCGATCGTGATGTCCTCGATCTCGCCGGACGCAAAAACCCGGTCCTGCTCTTGCACGCCGTCAAGGTTTAACTTTTCCTGAAACGGGATCTCGCCTTTGAGACAACTGATCTTCGTGCTTCCCTGCTCGCTCCGGTAGAGCACCAGAAAGCTTAAGCTGCCCTTAACCCAGACAGCCCCGCTTCCCGCCTTTACCTCATCAAACCGCAGTTCTCCCTTTTCCTTCAACACCTTCACAAGATCCGGACGGTAATCCGGCACATTATAATCATCGTCGAGCGTGATCTGGCTGACCGCCGAACCGGTTTTCTGTTTTCTATGTATTTTTACTTTCTCAAGTTCCAAAAAAAATTCCCCCATATCCGATGCTTTCTCAACATCTTATTCGGATAGGAAGGAATTTATACATCAATCAAATATTCAATTAGCAAAGCTTCATCCGGATATCCCTCGTGATAATGTCTGAATAACTGAATGATAAAAGTTGTGGCGGGTTCTGTTCCTGCCCGTCATTTATCAGAATGGTAAATACGCTCGGATAGGCTTTCTGGATCACACCCTCTTGAACGTCCACTTTATTGCGTCCCCGGTCAAGCTGAATCAGTACCTTCCTGCCGCACTGCTGGTGCACGGATGCCCGCACCCGGCTGATGTCTTCCTGCTGCATACTTCTACCTCCTGTTCTGGTCCTGCTGATGTCATTTCGCTTTAGTTTAGCATTGTATTAAATTTTTGTCAAACAAAATGTTTTATTTTTCTTAAATATCAAGAATATTCACTCAAATATGGTACTTTGGTCACGATTTTCCGTTTTCACAACAATATAAGGGTAGCTTGGGCTTGCCGTGACGTTCTCTCCCTTTCGCGGTCCCACGAGCTCTGTGTCAAACAGTATGGCGTTGGATGCGAGATAGCAGTCCGTGATGCGGATGCTGTACCCTCCCGTCGCCTGTTCGCCGTACCCCCGCACAATGTAAAGATCCTCCCCAAGCTCGTAGGTCATTTTAAAATCCGCCGCTTTCTTTTCCTCTATCATCGTCATCAGCTCCTCCGGTATCCCGGCGTCCTCCACGATCACATATTCGATATCTGCAACCTTTGTCCGGTTGGTTTCCTCCACACTGCATCCGCCGAACACACTCCCAAGCAGCATGACCGCCAAAAGGAGCAACCCTCTTTTTTTCCTCTCACTCCGCCTCATTTTCCACACCCCCGGGTTTTACTTCTATCCTCTATCCTATGCGCGCAACCCCCGGAATATGACTGCGCGATTCTCTTGTTGTTTTTCATGGGATTTTTATTTATAATGAAGCTGTTAGACTTTATGAAAGTAAAAGAAAGGACATTTTTATGTTACGTTTGATTCTTGTAGCTCTGTTTCTTGTGTTATTTCTGGTTCTGGGGATCCCGGTTCTCGCCGTCGAGTGGGTGCTCTCGAAATTCCGCCCCTACGCCGCAGACTTAAGCCAGCTTCGCATGGTACAGTGGGCGTTTAAGGTTATTTTGTTTCTCTCCGGCGTCAAACTGACGGTCATCGGCGAGGAGCTTGTTCCAAAGGATGAAGCCGTGCTCTACATCGGAAACCACAAAAGCTTTTTCGACGTCCTCATCACCTACGCGCGCTGTCCGCGCCTGACCGGGTACGTCTCAAAGGAATCCATGAAAAAAGTGCCTCTGCTCTCCATCTGGATGAAGCGCCTGCACTGTCTGTTTTTAAACCGTGATGATATTAAAGAAGGGTTAAAGACGATTCTCGCCGGAATCGAGAATATTAAGAATGGAATCTCCATGTGCATCTTCCCGGAGGGAACGCGAAACACAACCGATGAGCTGATGCTTCCATTTAAAGAGGGAAGCTTTAAGATGGCGGAAAAGACCGGATGCGCGATCGTGCCGATGGCGATCACGAACTCTGCGGAGATCTTCGAGAACCATCTGCCCCGCATCAAATCCACACACGTCATCCTGCAGTACGGCGCTCCCATCTATCCCAAGGAGCTTGACAAGGAGACGCGAAAAAAAATCGGCGCACACTGCCAGAATATCATCCGGGAGATGCTGGAGAAGAATGCGGAGGAAGTGCACTGACAAGGAGTGGGCAACTGCCCACTCAGTCAGACGTCGATGTCAATGCCTCCACAATCTTTGCATAGCCCATAAAGTGCGACGCCTTCACCAGAATCGTGTCCCCGCTTCTGCGGTACGCCAGAAGTTCACGGGTCAGGGTTTCCTGATCCTCACACTCACACACCCTGGTCGCAGGGCTGCATCTCTTCACCTCCGCTGCAAGCGCTGCCGACAGCGTTCCCGTGCAGAACAGTGCGTCAATCTGTTTTCCCGCAAAGTGTCTGCCGACCATCGCGTGAAGTTCTCTCTCATCCGCTCCCAGTTCTCCCATATCTCCGAGCACCGCAATCTTTCTGCCTGCCGCCCCCGCCAGAACATCAATGGACGCTTTCATCGAGACTGGATTTGCGTTATAGCAGTCGTCGATGATCGTAATGCCATCCTTCTCGATGAGGTTGCTTCTGCCGCTGATGGTACGCACTGCCGCGATGCCACGCTGCATCTCCTCCACCGTGAGGGACATCTCTCTGCCGACGCAGACCGCCGCAAGCGCATTGTAGACATTGTGTGCTCCCACAAGCGGAATCTCCGCCACAAAGCTCTCGTCTCCCATATGGATCACGGCGTGCGTGCCCGCAAGCCCCACCGTGTGCACATCGGTCGCATAGACCTCCTTCTCTGCCAGAAGCCGCTCTCCCTCCTCATCCGCAAAACGCACCGCCTCTTTCCCGATGCCGTAGAAAACTACCGACTTGCCGTTCACCGTCTTTTTCCTGGAAAGTTTGTCGTCGTCGCCGTTTAAGACCACGGTCCCGCCCGGCGCAAGATGCGCGAAACTCTCCGTCTTTGCCTTTAAGATGCCATCGCGCGTTTTTAAATTTTCCAGGTGGCAGAGTCCGATATTGGTGATCACGCAGATGTCCGGCTGTGCCATATCCGCCAGACGATCCATCTCACCAAACTCGGAAATCCCCATCTCAAGCACCGCCACCTCGTGCTCCTTTCGGATCTTAAAAATCGTCAGGGGAAGCCCGATCTCATTATTCAGGTTTCCCTCGGTCTTTAACACGCGGTACTTCTGCTCCAGCACGGACGCGATCATTTCCTTCGTGCTCGTCTTGCCGACGCTCCCGGTAATCCCGACAACCGTAACGCCCAGCGCACGCCTGTAATATCCGGCTAGCTGTTTCATCGCCCACTCCGCGGACTCCACCAGAATATAAGGTCCTGCCGCATCGGTGAGCAGACGCTCCGACAGGACAGCCAGCGCCCCTTTTTCAAAAACGGACGGGATGAAATCGTGTCCGTCCACACGCGTCCCCTTAATGGGGATAAACAGACAGCCCGGCTCTGCCAGACGGCTGTCGATCACGACGCTGCTCACCGCACAGTGCCGTTTCTTCGGATCGCCAATGTATTCGCCGCCACACGCGCGCACGATATTTTCCAATGTCATATGTTCCATAGCTCTATTCCTCATATCTGCGAAGGGAAAGTGCGATCAGTTTCTCACAGAGCTGGTAAAAATTCATCCCCACCACCAGTGCCTCCTGCGGGAGCAGACTCGTCGGCGTCATGCCCGGAAGAGTGTTTACCTCCAGACAATAGATCCGGTTATCCCTGCCAAGCAGGAAATCCGAGCGGGAATAGGTGTCAAGCCCTAGAACCTGCGCCACTCTCCTGGCATACTGCTGCATCTCCTCCGTCAGCGCAGGGGAAAGCTCTGCCGGACAGGTCTCCACCGCGCTTCCCGCCTTGTATTTATTCTTGTAATCGTAAAAGCCCTCCACCGGTGCGATCTCAATCACAGGAAGCGGCTCACCGTCGATCACGCCGACCGAGAACTCTCTCCCCTCGATAAACTCCTCGACGATCAGTTCGTCCTCCAAACGGAACGCCTCCGCCAGCGCTGCTGCAAACGCATCCTCCGTGTGCACGATCGAGACGCCGATGCTTGAACCGCCGCGGCACGGCTTTACCACGCACGGCAATGTCAGCCCAAGTTCTGCCACACTTTTTGCATCCTCGCCTCTTTTTAAGGAAATACCGTTCGGTGTTGGAATCCCGTTCATGCGGAAGATCTGCTTCGCCAGCCCTTTATCCATCGCAAGGGCGCTGCCCAGATAATCGCTGCCCGTGTAGCGGATGCCAAACAGATCAAACGCCGCCTGGATCCTGCCGTCCTCCCCGTTCTCTCCGTGCAGAGCCAGAAAAACGACGTCTGCCATCTGGCACAGTGCGATGACGTTCGGTCCGAAGAAATTGTCGGACTGGTCCTTTCGCATCGCCCGAACCTTCGCGAGATCCGGCGCGGTCTCCGCAATTCCCGAAACCCTGACGCTTACCTCCTCCCCCCGCTCAAAAATTCCAGCAAGATTCTCCTCTTTCTCTCCATATCCCATAAAAACATCCAGTAAAATGACCTGATGTCCGTTTTCTCTCAATGCTTTCGCAACCGTCTCCCCCGTCTTAAGGGACACGTCGCGCTCTGTGCTAAGACCTCCGGCTAACACAACTATATTCATGGTATCTGTTCTCCTTCACCAAATTTTTCTCGTTTTATAGTATACCTTTTTTCCTGCCGTGGCAAGGCAAAACCCTGTTTTTCATCAAATGTACACACCCTGCCGTGCACAGCCCCCGCATGACCCTCTCCTCCTTTTTTCTCCCGTCTGCCGGTTTTATGGTGTGGTACCCTCTGTGATCTCCAACAGCCATAAAAAGAGCTGTCTCGCCAGCAGATCATTCCCCTTAATCATACTCCCATACCGATAGATTTCATTCCTGATTTCTTCCTTTCCCAGTTTCCCCATCTTGAGGAAAATATGCTCCAATACATGAAAACGTACCTGATTACAATCACATATATGCTCAATATGCTCCATAAACCACCGGTTCTCCTGCATCACGCGAACCAGAGACTCGCTCCGTTCCAGTTTTTCTCCTGCTTCCTGCTTTCCTGTTTCCTGATTTCCTGCTTCCTGATTCTTTTGTTCCGTTAAATGATTCATTTTCTTTTGTCTGTCACACGGGCTGTGCAACTACGATTATAAGTTATTTTGCAGCACTGCACAGCCGCATTACGCGCAGAGCCTACGCGCTATGCAGATATAGGTCCCAAAAAACAGTAAACAAAAGTGTGCTTCTATGTCACAAAAAGCGGCGGGATGTCGCCATCGCCGCCGCTCTTTTTCTCACACATACAGCACAATTCTCCTAATATTCCGGTTCGATCAGACCGTAAGTATGATTGCCTTTTCTCTTGTATACAACATTTACCTCTTCCGTCTCTGCATTGATAAATACAAAGAAATCGTGTCCCAGCAACTCCATCTGCACGCACGCGTCCTCCGCGTACATCGGCTTCATGGAAAACTTCTTGCTGCGTGTGATCGTGATCTCCTCATCCTCCTCCGGCACGGAATCAAGAAATTCCTGCTTGAACACAGACGAGGCATTCTGCTGTCTGGTCACCAGCTTTGTCCGGTATTTCTTTAACTGACGCTCTATGACTTCCTCCACCAGGTCAATGGATACATACATATCGTTGCTCACCTGCTCGGAACGCACATAATTACCCTTCATCGGGATCGTAACCTCAACCTTCTGCCGCTCCTTCTCAACACTCAGCGTAACATAGACATCTGTCTCCGGTGTAAAATACTTCTCCAGCTTATTCAGCTTGTCCTCAACTGCCGCCTTCAGACCCTCAGTCAACTCGATATTTCTTCCTGTAATCTTGATTCTCATGATGTCTGCCCCCCTCGTCGTTTATTTGATACAGATATATCATGTCTATATTATACCATATTTCTTTTTAATATCAAGAAAATATGTGCAGTTTATATAATTTTTTCAGAATATTTATAAATGCTATCCGAGGGTCAGCGCAAGGTACCCGTCTGTGGCTGCCGCCACCTCAGGCAGTCCCTGCGGCAGCCACAGCATACCGCCCATCTGTCCGTGGCGCACACGGCACGTTCCACTCTCTGCCAGAAGCTGCGGCAGCACTGCCCCAAGCTTGTCCGGTTCCAGTGTCGTCTCCTCGATTACCAGCAGATCACCGTCCTTTTCGTACAGCAGAAGATCCTGCGCACCGTCCGCCGCCGTAAGCAGCACGGCGCCGCCGTCCGCCCTTTCACAGAGCCTGATCGCATATCCGACCGCTTCCGCATCCCACTGCACATAGCCGTCCCGCTGTAACTTCTCATCCCGCAGCTTTACATATTCCTGCGCTGTCAGCGGTTTTGTCTCATATGGTTCCTCGGCGGAAAGCGCCGTAAGCGTAACCTCCTGCTCTGCTCCGGTGTCTGCAAACGCAGCCACAAAGCCCAGCTTTTCATAGTAATCCATCAGCGTTTTCTCCGCCGGCGCCAGAAGGAGCGGCTGTCCGTAGTACTCCTGCGCAAATTTTAAAATCCGCGCCGCCAGTCCGCGTCCCCGGTATTCCGGCAGCGTCGCCACCGCATAGACATAGCGCGCATCCACATACTCCCCGCCGCAGAGGTAACACACCGGAAGAAAGCTTGCCATCGAGACGATCTTTCCGTCCTCATGGATCACGAGCATATTGTGGTCTGTCATGCGCTCCTGCATATAAAAATCAATATATTCCCGCTCATCGCCAAAACATTTTTGCCAGATATCCGCGATCTGTTCCCGCTCCGTCTCACGGTCCGCATACACGATCCCACTCTCGACCGCCACATATTTTTCCAACAGGATCTCAGGATAATAGGAAAGCTTCGCCTTGCGCAGTCCCAGATCCCCGGTGTCCTCCTCGCGGTTGACATAAGCATATTCCCCGCAGGCATGAAGGACAAACTGCTGGTTGATCATGGGATATGCTCCCTGCATATCCGGAAATGCCTTCTCAAAATGCACCACGAAAGTGTCGGAATTTAACGGCTCTCCCATGGAGAATGCGACGATCTCACCCTCTCTGCGCAGCACGCCGCCGGTAAGCCCCAGCTCCTTTCTGTGATCGAACGCCTCGTGAAGCACCGAAACCTCCTGCTCCATCTCCTCGTTCCACTTGTCCGAGCGCATTTTGATCCAGTTGTAAGTCATGGCACGACATTCCTCGAGATTGTCATCCGTGACCGGCTCATAACTCCACGCACCGCCGTCCTTAAACCGCGCGATGTGGTTTCGCTTGCCGTGCAGCTTCTTGCCCTTTAAATCTGCCAGCTTCTCCCTCGCATAAATATAGTCAAAATCATCCCGGTCTGCCTCCATCAGGAATCTGCCCGGAAACCACTCCGAAAGCTGCCGGCAGCTCTCCGCAGAGAGCGGCGCCATCCGGAGGGGCTGTCCGTCTTTTCTGCAGATCGCAAGAAGCTCCCCGACCGCCGCGCGCTTATCCCCCGCGCCGACCGGATAGGAATAGCAGTACTTCCCACCCTGCACCGAGCGGATGACGAGGCATCCGTAAATCTCCGCCACCGCGACCTGATAAATCTTTCTCCAGATAAAATTATTCGCAAATGTATACTCGCAGGCATTCCAGTCATCCTCCCTGAATCTCTCATCCATCCATGCCTTGTCTTCCAGTGTTATCTCATGAAACTCCATATCTTTTGTTTGTACTCCTTCTATTACATATGATGACATTATATGATATTCCTTTCTGAATATACTGTGACCCGGTCACATTCCGGACGGGAACACCAGAGCGCTTTGTAAAGCGTCACAGATACGGGCTGTTGCACGCCATGTGCCGCGCTTCCCCCGGCGTACAGCCATACCGCTCCTTAAACATCCGGTAGAAAAGCTTCTGGTTAAAAAAACCGTGGCGCTCCAAGATCTCCTGCACACCCTCATCCGTGTGCAGAAGATCCTGATAAATATGATTGATACGCACCTGATTGACGTACCGGATAAAAGAACTTCCCGTGTTCTGCTTAAAAAAGCGGCAGAAATATTCTTTATTTAAGCCCAGCTCATCCGCCGCCTCCTGCAACGTGATCTCCTCCTGATAGTGCTGCTCCACATAGTCGCAGATTCTCTCCAGACGTTCCATATTTCCGGTTTTTGCAACCGTGGCAGACAGCGTCACCGGGGTGCCAAAATGCTCGATGAGGCAGGCAAGAATATTTAACACAAGCGCCGTGCTCTTCAGCCGGTACGTCTTTTTCTGGTTGACATAAAGCACTGTCAGCTCCTTCAAAAAAGAACACAGTCTGTCGTAAGCCTCCTGCTGATCTCCCGTCAGCCGCTGTCCGACGCACCAGATCTCCATCGGTTCCACATCACCCAGATAGCGCCGCAAAAGCTGTCTGGAGACATGGATACAGATTCCCATCGTCTGCGGCAGTTCATAGATCACTTCGTGCACCTTCGCATAGTCCATCACGATCGCGTCCAGCGGATTCAACTCATACCGCTTGCCCTCCATGCTGACGATCGCATGACCGTTTAAAATATATAAAATCTCCAGTTCCCTGTGCCAGTGAAACGGAGAGTTGTGGTTCATCGTCACAAAGCGGATATCAAACCCTGTATCCGGCGTGAGAACCACATTTTCATAGGTATTGTCGCGTTCTATCCCCGTCATTTTCGCCCTCTCATTTTCTTTCCTTACGGCTACAATATAGTATTTTCTTCCTTTTTTTGTAATCTGTCAAGTCAATATCACCCAACTTTTCACTAATATTATATCTGGTTTCCCACGCAGATATCCGCTATCATCATACTTGTCAGATGACAAAACCTAACGCAAACAAACAAGAAAAACCAGAAAGAGGAAATGAACCTCCTCGCAAAAGTATGAAACCGCAGTGACCGGATATCCGAAATCCAGTCGCCGCGGTTTTATTTTGACATAAGAGTGGCTCGCGAAGCGTGTCGCTCGTTATTTTTACTCTGCTTTCATCGCATGGTACCCAATGCACACCGTCCAGACATATGCCAGCGTTTTAGGTATCATCAACATTCCAATGACCGGAACGATATCGGCAAACAATACTACCGGCAAATAGAATCCAAAGCTGATCACGATCGTCAGCCACATATTCTTAAATAATTTGTCTCCATTTTCCCGGGAACTTTTATAAAAGAGCACTATGATCAAAATTCCCATGATCGTAAATGGAATATTTCTATAAATAGCCCAGGCGAGCGGAGAATCCGCGCTTGTCCAGGCATTTTGCGGGAATAGGCACAGCAAAATCCTTAACGCCGCCAATCCATACACAGATACTGTATAGAAATTCTTACCTTCCACATGGTATCTTACGCGCCAGACATAATATAAGAGAATATAAAATACCGTCATTGTAATGGATGTGATAAACTTGCCAATTCCCAGTGCGAACGTGTAATGTTCCAATCCCGTTGTACATAATGCAACCGCTCTTGGTATTAAATGGAATGAATCTCCCAGTCCAAGCACAACCGCCATGATTCCAAACAGTTTATACTGCTTATTTCCATGGCTTTTGACAATCATAAGGATCCCCAGTGTAATCACCCCTATGAGATAACAGGTATCGAACACGGTTTCAACAACTGCCTGCATAAATATACCTCCTTAAACTTCAATCAGAATAACAACAATAATGTTTCATAAAATTGATCCCGGCTCCAAACAATGCAGTCCCTAAACCAGAGTAAAAAACTGCGATCACAACGTCCGGCAATAAATTCAGAGCCCGTATCGTCACACCCAGCGTGATCATAAATGCCATAATGATAAATGCCGGTATGTCAAAAAAATTCCAAAAATATTTCTTTTCGCTTCCGTAGCCCTTGATTCGGGTGGTATGTTTTATCACCAGTTTTCGAAAAACCATGAGCCAGAATACGAAAAAGATTGCCACCGAACATACTATATTCAAAATATGGATATGCCCGGCATATGAAATAATCCCAATTCTCAGGATGTTAAATCCTGCAATCATCCAGACGATGCCGGCAATGAATAATAATGTTTTACTTTTGACCATTGAAACCTCCTGTTTTAAATTTGAACATTGTTCAGTTTGGTTCAAAAACTATCCCACTCTGTTTTAGTGGGATTTATAAATATAATTCGATATGAATGTTAAGAGTGGAACGAGGTCTTCTTTATTCAATAAGGAGGACAACAACAGAGTAAATACATAGTCAATGAACTTCTCATCTGAAAACTCATCGTTAAAAATCTCCGGATTCACGGATGTGTCTTTCCTCAATACAACCAAAAGATTTTTCTTTAGTCTGGAAAAATAGGAGTTCATCATTTCGATTCCTTCTTTTTTTCCTTCAGAGGCAAAACTCAGATAATGTATGGAAAAAAATCCGGGATATCTGGAATTTCCGTTTTCAATCGTTTCATACATACACTTGACCACTTCGGGAAAACGATCGAAATCGCTCAAATTGTTAAATGGTTCAAATATTTCTTTCCAGATGCTTTCTACTGTCGCAATGACCAGTTCTGTCTTTGACGGGAAATAATTGTATAGCGTTCCAATCGATATCCCGCATTCTCTCGTGATCGTTCTGACGTTAAATGATGAGAAACCATTTTGTAAAATGTATTTTTTACTTACCTTTAAAATATCCGCTTCCGTTGTCAACTGTTTATTCAAAAAAACCTCCCATAACATGAACGCTGTTCATGTTGAAGATAATATATCTTTTTTCCGTTTCTGTCAAGGTTTAAATCTTCAAACCGAACTCCCGGTACAACTTTTTTCGGTATGTCGTATCCTCCGCTGCTCTTTTTAAGTCCTCGATGCGTGAAGCTTCCAGCAGAAGCTTTGTCAGTTCACTAAATAGTTTCTCTCCTTCGGCTAGTCCTTCTTCCTTTCCCCTGGCTAGTCCCTTCTTCTCACCCTCGGCAAGTCCTGCTTCCTTTCCACACTCATAGGCTTCATCCGCCGCGATCCTTCTCTCATTCTCGATATGACGCTCTTCATCATACTCTGTCAGTAACATCGAACGCACCTCCTCGCGCTGGCTGCGC
>JAPFDX010000008.1 GCA_026168605.1 Roseburia sp.
ATCCTGAACAATAACAGGGTCATAAAAGCCTTTTCTCTCAGTATCCTGATCTGTATACTTCTCAGGAACGATATTTTTCTCCTCAAGGTAGATTACAACTTCATTTACGCTTTCCTTCACATCAACAAGATCAAAGTAGTCTAAAGTGCCTTCAGGAAGAAGAAGGCGATAACCGTTTAATTCCATAAGCTATGAATTTGGAGACAAAGATAACAATTTATAAATTTACTCCTCAGGTTTTTACATTAACCCTAGATAATCTGATAGCCACCGCACGAAGAATAAGATAGCAGTCTATTTTTTTGGGGGGCCAGCCTGTTACGCCGTGACTATGGTGATAAAGAAAGCAAGATTATTGAAAATACAGTGGGAAATATTTTTCTGGTCAGGTGGTTTCAGAAACAGCTAAAACACTTTCAGATTGTTTCGGAAAGGTCTTACAAAAACGGAAAGCATAACTATTAACCGGAATAATAAATCAATCTCTATCAGTACGCAGATGGATAGTCTGATACCACCCAGCAAAATATCCAATCTTACTCAGGGGATGTTTGTAGATGCAGTAAGTGATAATTTTGATGAACGAATCAAGCAGAAAATCTTCCATGCAGAACTTGTGATGGATTCCGCCAAAGTTTCTGCTGAAATGAAAACATATAAGAAAATTCCCGTCATTGCCGAATTTATCGACAGTGATGGGAAAGATATTCTTCATGGGACTATTGAAAGCAACTATCATAGGGGTAAATAGGAGATTATTGCTATGGTTGAGTCTAAAATAGGACGGGTAAAAACAGAAGCCAAGTTTCCTAAATTATATAATATAGAGTAATAATTCTTAAACTGATATTTGTATCTTTCAAATTGCTGTTTTTCAGCAATTAAACTTTTAAAGTATCAAAACCAATGTTATTTTTTATATTTTGAGCTATATTTATGATAAAATAATAGCTTTATTTGTTTGTATAGAATTGTTTTTGTTCTTTTGTAGAAAAAGAAACGAAAATGGGATTAGTTATATTAGAGAAGAAAGAGCCAATAAAAAAGCTTAAGTGTACTTTGCAAAAATCAGGTCGTTTGGCTTTTCCTGAATTTACGTCAAAATATTTAGGTATTAGCTTAGGAAAATACTTTCAGTTTTCAACTGATCAAGCTAAAGAGTTATATATTATAATAAATTCAGATTTTGATGATAAGAAGTCTTATAAAATATATAAATCAGGACTATATTATTATGTTCTAGCAAACTTTATTTTTATAAGATTAGGATATAAATCTGATGATTCTTCAATAATCTTTGATTAAAAAAGAGCCAGAGTGCAAAGATTTACAAGTATATAAACTAATTCCTATATTATAATCTAAAAAGTAGATTTAATGGTAAATTTTAATATAGATATAAGTGAAACTGAAATAATTGGCTACGATAAATATTTACTGGACTCATTATTAATAGATAGAAGTAAAAGTTTATTTTATAATAAGACTTGTAATATAATTTGGGCTACAGATAACTATTCTCCATTAGGTGAGGGTTTTAAAATCGATGATCCAATATTATCTAATAATATTATAAACGAATATGGTCTTATCATCAGACCTAGAGTAAAAAAAACAAAAACTGAGCAAGTTGCTAGAGCTCGAAATAAAGCTGAAGTTTTTACACCTTCATGGTTATGTAATAAACAAAATAATTTAGTAGATGAAAATTGGTTTGGAGAAAAATTTCTATTTAATAAAGAAATAAATTATTCATGGGATACAAATAATAAAAAAATAAAATTTCCAACTAAGGATGGGAAATTGTGGACTGATTATGTTTTAAGTACAAGACTTGAAATATCCTGTGGAGAAGCACCATATTTAGTTAGTAGATATGATACAATAACAGGACAACCCATAAATATTATTGACAGAATAGGAATTCTTGATAGAAAAATACGTGTGATTAATGAAAATACCTATACTGAAAATGATTGGATGTATTGGGTATTGAAAGCATATCAAAGTATTTATGGTTTCGAATTACAAGGAGATAATCTATTATTGGCAAGAGAAAATTTACTTTATACTTTTGAGGATTATTATAAAGAAAGGTTCAATAAACAACCTGAAATAGAACAATGTAGAAATATAGCGGATATTATATCATGGAATATTTGGCAAATGGATGCACTTACATGTCTTGTGCCACACACCTGTCATGAGATTATAATTGAACATCATGATATTTTCTCAACAACAAAGACAACAGAACAATGTCCTGGTTGCAAAAAAAATTCACTTAAAGAGCATAATGGAATATATTGTTTAGTAAAAGATTGGAAAACTGGAAAAATAACAAAATTTGTAGACTCATTATAATATGAATAATAAAATTTCAAATATAGATTCAAGCATCTTAGATGATTTAATTACAGGGAGAGTCGAACCGTATATTTATGCTTTTTCTACTAATACTATTCCCAACTATTTAAAAGTCGGAGATACATATAGACCGGTAGATACACGTATAAATGAATGGAAAAAGTTGTTTCCTAATTTGGTTAAAGAGTTTTCAGCACCAGCTAGAATTGATAATAATACTATTTTTAGAGATTATACAGTTCATTCTTTTTTAATTGATGAAAGAGGTAGAGAACGACTTTTACCAAGTACATATTCCAATATCGTTTATTATTCTAAAGAGTTTTTTAAAAATGCAACAATAAAAGATTTGAATGATGCTATTATAGATATTCAAAAAAGTGCAAGTGAAAATTCAGGAAAATATCAACTGTACACAACAAAGCGTCTACCAATAACTTTTATATATAAAAGGAATTTAAATTATGCTCCTCGTCCAAATCAGGTGGCTACGATTAGCAATTTTAAGAACGCTGTAAATTCTGGTTGTACAAATCTTCTTATGTATGCTGTTATGAGATTCGGAAAATCGTTTACAGCTATATGTTGTGCTTTAGAAATACAAGCAAACGAAAGTGATTCTGATGGTAAAAACAAAAAGGACGAAAATAAGTACGATGAACCTGATACTTTAAATAAGAAACTTTCTACATATTTTTCAATGATTTTATTCTTTGCATTTTTAACAGATTCAGAAGTTAAATCATTAGAAGACATCATTAGAGAATTGCCTAAAACAGAAGAGAACAAAAGAATAGGAAGGAATATAGGTTTACGTAAATCTGTTTTACAGGAAATACAAAATAAAATGTATCCTTTTATTTTGAGTAAGTTGGATTATAAAATCCAGAATATAAACTCATTAATGAGAGATAATACATTATTACCTATTGAACGGGCGAAAATTGCAATGAATAAATTCGAAAGGCTGTCCAGCTCTGAAATAGTGACACCAACAAACGTTGTCAAAAAAAGTCGTGAATTTATTACCAATTGATAAATTTACTATAAAAAACAAAAATATTAGACATTGTATCAAAGCAAGGAGAATTCTCATGTATTCTATATAAAAAATTAGAAACAGCAATAAGAAATAATATATATATGCAATTGCAACCTCAAAGATTGCATATGAATTCACAGTTAAAATATATAACATTTTAGGATTACCTATTTCAAATGTTTTCAGTGAATTTAATTCTTATGATTTATTGGAAGACGAAAAATTTATATTAAAACTACAGAAAATGAATTTCGATATAGTTATTGGCAATCCTCCTTATCAATTGGAAGGTGCTTCTGGTGGAAATAATGATGCTCCTATTTATCAAATATTTGCTAAAATAGCAACATCTATTTCAACTCAATATGTATCATTAATAATAAAATCTGCTTGGTTTACTACTGGACGAGAAAATTTACTTAGGGATTTCAGACACCACATGCTTACATCTAGAACTGTAAGTAGACTTGTTGTATACCCAAATTCTAATATACTTTTTCCTGATGTAGAAATTAAAGGTGGATGTTGTTTTTATTTAGAAGATAAAAAATATAGGGGCAAATGTGAATATACATTAGTAAATAATGGAATTGAAGAAACTTCAATGAGAAAACTTGATGCATTTGATGTACTTATACGTGACCCAAAGGTTTCTACTATTATAGAAAAGATTGATGAAATTAGAAAGGAAAAAGGTTATGGTACTGTTGATACAATAATTTCTGCAGATACTCCTTTTGGCATTCCATCAAATCCTCGAACTAGTAAAAAAACACCCTGTAAAGTTTATGAGACAAAACAAAATAAAGATGATGTATTATTATATCATATACAGAATGGAAAAAGATTGATTGAGTATATGAGTATTAATGATATAAGAAAAAATGTACAAGATATACCTAAGTATAAAGTGTTTGTAACTGGTGCAGGTGGATCCGGAAATGATAAAAAAATATTAGGAAAACCTGTATTTGCTGAGAAAAATTCTATTTGTTCTCAGTCATATCTTTATTCGGCATTTGAATCAAAAAAAGAAGCGGTAAATTTTGAAAAATATCTTAGAACAAAATTCTTAAGATTTATTGTTTCATCAATTAAAATAACTCAATCAGCTTCAAATAGAGTATATAGGTTTGTACCGCTAATTAATTTAAATAATGAAATTACTGATAAAAAATTATATAAACTCTTTAAATTAGCCCAAAATGAAATTAAAATAATAGAAAATTCAATAGATGTATTATGATTTGTGGCACTGTCCACAATTTTGTGTAAATGTAAACGGGATTCAGTTATAAGTTCTCTTATATCTGAATTCTGTTTTCAAACATAAGCATAAATTGGTTTATAATCAATCCCCAGTTAGTAATCGGCATTGTCTATTTCTTCTCAATCTCCATCAGAGCGAGGTATACCATTTTCTTCACAGCATCATTCGACGGGAATGAACGCTTTGATTTAGTGTACTTTCTGATTTTTCCATTCAGATTTTCTATGAGGTTTGTGGTGTAGATTATTTTCCTGATTTCCAATGGAAACTGGAAGAAAACAGTCAGGTCATCTCAGTTATTCTTCCATGAAAGGATGGTATAAGAGTACTTCCCTTCCCATTTCTTTTCCAAATTATTCAGTTCTACGGCAGCAGCCTCCTTGTTGGGCGCGTTATAGATGTTCTTCATATCGGCTGTAAACTCTTTCTTGTCCTTGTAAACGACATATTTGCAGGAGTTCCTGAATCTGATGTACGACACATATTTGTGTGGAAGACTGAGGAAATACGGCATGTATGGTGTCGGTAAATCCGTTCAGGTTGTCAGTGCAGGTAATCAGTATGTCCTGCACTCCGCGGGCCTTCAAATCTGTCAGTACACCCATCCAGAATGAAGAACTTTCTGATTTTCCCACCCACATGCCAAGGACTTCCTTCAAGCCTTTCTGTTTCAGACCGACACAGAGATAGACAGTCTTGTTGATGTTTTTTTCGTTGTCACGAACCTTGAATACAATACCGTCCATCCAAACGATGAGATAGACCGGTTCCAAAGGGCGGTTCTACCATTCCTAAGCAGCCTGGCTGACTTTGTTCGTGATGATGGAAATGGCTGATGTGGACGGTTCTATTTTATAGATTTCACGCATCTCATCTTCAATGTCGGACACGCTCATTCCTTTGGCATATAGGGAGATAACAAGTTTTTCTATGGAAAGCCCACGACTCTCGTGTTTGGGAACAACTATAGGCTCGAATTCACCGTTACGGTCACGGGGAATAGGTATGACCGCTTCACCGTGTTCAGTTTGGATTTTCTTGGGGTAGCTGCCGTTACGGGAATTACCGCTGTTATGACCGGAAACCGAATTCTTCTCATAACCCAGATGCGCATCCATCTCACCTTCAAGCATGTTCTCCAATACCCGCGCGTAGGTGCTTCAGAAACTTGCTCACATCATTATTTGTATAGTCTGAAAATATTTTTCCTAATCGTAATGCGTAATAGTACACAGATTTTATATCCGGGAATTGTTCAAAGAGTATTTTGGCTCTTACCTTCTGGCTTTGCAGCCACTTCTCCGGAGCCTTAAACAGCAGGTACCGGCTTCTGGCTAACAACTGTCTGAGTGTATCTCCATTGCTAAATACTTCAGGTTCATAACACTCCCCCTTGGCTTTAGCTTCCTTTATTCTCTTGTTTTCATCTTTCATAACTTGCC
>JAPFDX010000038.1 GCA_026168605.1 Roseburia sp.
ACTCATCTGTGTCCGCCTCCACCAATGCAATACTATTTAATATCTCTTCCATACTTCCATTTGTTTCCAATGTGACCGGCAAACTCTTGTCAAAAAAACTCCTATAAGCTCTCATGATCCGGCTTCCCTGACGCAATGGCTTGTGTTCATCAAGTACTCCGTTGTTTTCACTTAAATGCAACCATTTAACAAAAGGGGCAAAGCTTTTACACTGTTCCTCATAATTTTTCTGCAAAGTATTGGCCGATACAGAAAGATGGCCTAAATCCAGAAGCAAATCAAACTCCAGTTGTTCTCGCAATTCCCGAAACGTCTTATAATCCGTCAGCATCAATAAATTTTTATTGCCAAAACGTTCATAATTTTCCTGATTGAGGACATTATTTTCTAAATACAGATTTATGTCATTCTCTCTGCATAACCGGTGAAGCATTTCATATGCATAGCAAAAACGTTCGACCGCCTCTGCCTTATCATAGATAATATCCGTTGATAGCTCTCTGCCAATTTCCTTTGGAGTAATCTCCACAAAAAATCCTGCATGAATAGACAAAATTTTACATTTTATCCGTCTTAACATTTCAATGCAATTCTTGTAATGCTCTATCGAACATTCATATATTTGATCATTGCAGGCTGCCAGATTTACCACAAAGTCCTGTCTGGGAGGCGGAAAATAGGAATGACATACATAATTTATCTTTTCTACACTTCCATACCTCACCAAATCTTTCTCTATCTCTGGATAATATGAAGTTCCTCCGGACAACTCAATATTTCTAATCCCCTCTTGCGTATACTTCCGCAATACATTTACAATTTTCTGCTCTTTTACGCAGGCTGATGAGACATATATCATGCTATACCTCTATTATATCATCCTTTTTAAAATCTTTTATCGCTGTTTTTCCTAATAATTCTTCATAGTACAACGCCGAAATTCCCACTCCATTCGTTCTTTTTGCCACAATATTCTCTTCTGTGAAAGCTTCATCTTTTGATATCTCTCTTGCTGCCACAAAGCATTTCTGCAAAGAACGCCTGGTAAATTGCTCCGCAAATGTCGGAATCTTAACTGAAGAGCCCAAGTAGCGTTCCACTCTTCTTATGTCCTGCACAAGCTGTTTCAATTCTTCCGGCGTTACCGATGCCTTATGATCCGGTCCTTCCGCATCCCGGTCGAGTGTAAAATGCTTTTCAATCACCCTGGCTCCCTTCGCCACTGCAAACGGTGAGGCCCCTACACCTTTAGAGTGATCTGAATACCCTACTAATATCTCAAATTCGTTCCTTAAGGTATCAATCACATTCAGATTTGCCTCTTCATCCTCAATTGGATAATTAGCCGTACACTGTAATAACACAACATTCTTATTGATTGGATAGATTGCTTCCAACGCTTTTCTTATCTCTTCCAAGTAACACATACCAGCAGATAAAATCATTGGTTTTCCCAAATCTGCAACTTGTTTTAAATACTGTATATTGGTCAAATCTGTTGCCGCGATCTTAATGGCAGGCAAATCTAACTTTGCCAGTTCATCCAAACTATTTTTTTCAAACGGTGTAGATAAAAAAGTAATCCCCTTTTTCTGACTATATTCTTTCAAATATTGATTATTCTCATTCGTAAGTTCCAGTTTCTTTAACATCTCATACTGGGACTGTGATGCATCCGTTGTCTTTTTCTGATATGGCGCCTTGTCAATATTCCTCAGAATAATATCTTCTGACTTGAACATTTGAAATTTTACCGCATCTACACCTGCTTCATATGCCGCATCTATCAATTTCATCGCCGTTCCAAGATCACCATTATGATTGACTCCTGCCTCCGCTATAATATAAACTGGAGATATCCCAGAAATCTCTCTTTGTCCTATTTTTATCGAATGATTAAACACCATCAGCTTTCTCCTCACTTTCTCCCATTGTGTCATATACTATACTTTCAACATCCCGCTTAACTTTTTCGTACACCAAGAAACAACCGGACTATCTTTCCGTTCAAACCATACGGAACATAAATACGCACACATATTACTTATCAAAATTGCAAGCAGTATCTGAACCCATATGCTTATCCCCGCTAAAGCAATGCTTATAAATTTTATAATAGAATAATGCAACAAGTACAAAGAATAACGATATCCTGCCATATGCTTTATTATAGCTGTTCCCAAATTTCCAGTCAACGAGCGATTATCATCTTTAAATAATACCAGAATCCAAAACAACGTGATCAAAATCATGATTTTAACCGCCGCACTGTATGCGTCCTTAAATATTAATGCGGCTCCAATTAAAATACTAAATGATACTAACACCATCATATATTTCAAAAACTTAGATTCAATCTCAACCTGTCTATAAAGCGTACCGATGGTAACGCCACCCAACCATACCCATGTCAGACCATTCCCTCCACCCAATATCAAATTATACAAAGGGACAATCGACAAAATTATCATTACAGTAACGTTCCACAGGGAAACTTTGCTTACTTTTCGCAAATAGAGCCAAAAATACCCGGCACTCATATAAATCCACCATTCGATTGCCAAAGTCCAGAATGGACGTGCGGAAGAAAACACATCCATCTTAATGTTTGTTCCAAAAACCATATCCACAATAGACAATATAGGATTATTTTGAAGCATAAATATATTTCCTATAAACGTCTTCAGATTAAATGCATCATAATATAAAAACGCATCCGCATTGATCCATATTGTAACAACTGATATTATACAAATTACAATCATGGATGCTATGTATGGTATCTTTATTCTTACAATACGGTTCATCAAATATTGTCTAAATCTGTACCCCCCCCCTCTCCTTATTTACTGAATATTCAAACAATACGCCCGATATGGCAAACAATAACACAACGGCAATACATTGTATATACGGAAAATATGTTTCATCCTTTAATGGGGTAACACCATACAAGTTAAAACAGTGTCCTAGCAAAACAGCTTGTGCTGCCAAAACTCCCAGCAAATCAATAATAAAAGAATTTTTCCTGCTCATTACCTGCCTTCCCCCTATGATTCTGATTTGAAATGTAGCGCGTGTACGCGAATTTCATTAAATTCATCGTACTTTCCATATATATATTTCGCAATCACCTGCATCAATTCAAAGTCATTTTCATGATCCAAATCCAGTATTGCCGTATCATACATCTTAATAATCTCGCAGTATCCGTGCAATACACCAGCATCACTGATCAGAAATTCCGGCTTATATGCATACATTGACGCATTCATGTCAAAAATCTCCGGAGCTTGTTGCCTGGCAGTATAATCAGACTTAATTACCGGACCATATCCTTGGGCAGATTTCATAACCATGTTAAAATACGGATTCCTTCTTGAATCAGTCACTGAAAATGCCACATCACAGTTCGTCTCTGCCTTTTTCTCCACAAGATTGCAAATATCTTGTACTGTCCGCAGTGGCGATGTCAAATCCAGATCAATTATCATATCATATTCATGACCAGTCTTTTCTTTCATCTGTAAGTAAGTATCTGCAATCACTGCTTTTTTGGGTGCCGAATCGTTTCCCAATTCATCCTTTCGTCTGACTGTATCTACTTTTCTTTTGGGGTTACTACATAAAATATCTTCCAGCTCCGGACTATCCGTATTAAGTGCAATATCCGCTTCATTTTCCCCGTGACGTTCCAGATACAAGTCAATGGCAGCCAATGTATACAGTGGTAATGGTATATCCAAAAATTTACTTACATTCTTATTTTTTATTCCCTTTGAACCCGCGCGTCCACAAATTGTAAACAATATTTTCATTCTGCCACCCCCTGTGTTAATAACAACGTTTCATACGCATCTTTTAACGTGTTTGTATTTTCACATTTTCCTTCAATGATATCAAAAAATTTCTTTAACTCTGCTTCCTGAAAATCATTTCGCTCCTCCGGCAAATCCAGCACTTCTTTACTGTTCAGGTAGCAAATCTGACTTTTAATCAGATCGCATATAATCGTTTCCTCATCCGTGTAAATCTGCATCTCCCGAATAGGCACTCTCCCAAAATAATCCAGATGGAGTTCCAAAACCTTATCATCGAATTTCCCTATATAAGCAGCAATATCTTCACTATCAATTTCTAAATTAGAAACTTTATCGATTACCTTTTCTACTTTCTTCGGGCTACCAAATAAGTACCTGATATAATCCCACTCATGAATCAGATCAATGGCAACCCCCCCGCCCATATCCTTATGTGCACTGTATGTCTTTTTGTAATCCTGACCAGGACGCCACTCAGGTAAATAGCTTGAATAAATACATCTAACACAGTATATATTATCTTTTATAATATTTTCTTTTACATACTGGATGACCTTTGTATACCTCAACGGACACGCTACATAGTAAACTTTTCCCTTCGTCTCCTGAATATCATAAACCTTTTGCAATTGCCGAATGGAAGTCAGGGGTTTTTCGACAAAGAAATTTTTTGCCTTATCATTTACTTGTTGTAAAGTCTCTAAATGATGCTCCGTAGGATTTGTAATAAATATAACATCATAGTCTCCGGGTAAATCTTCCGGGCTATAATAGATATCTGTAATCACATTTTCAATATTTTTATCTAATAATTTTCCTTTTCCGCTCCGGCATACATCAATCTGTATCTTTTCCCCTTTTTCCCGAAAAATTTTGTCCAGATTCTGAATATGACGTTTTCCAATGGATCCTACACCTATAAAACATACTTTATACATTTTTTACCCCTCTATGATATCCAGCCATTCAATCGTCTTTTTATCCTCAGCAAATCCATATTCAGGTCTTGTCTTTTCTTCGATATAGGAAAAGAAAGTTTCTACTTCCTTAAAATATGCATTTTCAACAATAGATTTATTATAACCTTCCTGATGATCTACCTCATCATACAATCCGACCTTTCGGTCCTCCTTAGCCTCTATATCATAATCATACAAGCCATCTCCCGAACCGTCCCAGGTGAGATATAATTCTTCTCCGAATATCTCAAGATTACGCACTGCTTTTCGGCTGACTATATCTACTGCCAATGTACCCTTTGCTCCGGTTTTATGCTCTATTAGCAGCACATAATTATCACTATATTCAATATTAAGTTTTGAATTTTTACTTTTTCGTACTTCAACACGGGAGATCTCACCGAAAACTTTCTGTATCCACGGCAATTCTATCGCTAAAAACTCCCGACATCCATTCGTTCTTTTATCACCCACAAAAAAGTCTTTATAACTTTCCCATGGATGCCAGTCTGGAAGATATTGCCCCACATGATATGTATAATTTACGTTTCCCCTACATCTGGAAACACGGTTATTGATATATTCTACTTCTTCCCGGTATAAAATAGTAGATGACAAAAATAGTTTTAATCCTTTTTCAGATGCCAGTTTCATGTTTTTGTCATAATCATCTGCAACCAGATTTAATTCTGTAAAAACATTCATTCCTCTGTCTAGGCACTCAGTGATTATCAAATGATGTGATAGCGGAGATGTACAGACAAATGCCGCCACTGCCCCTGCGCTACACTCCCCAATTGTCTGAGCTGTCTTGATCCTATACAGTGCCTGCGTCTCGTCTCGTCTGTCCTCTCTTGAATCCACCCCAATAATCTCTATATCAGGATTAAACTGCTTTATCAAACGTATTCGCCTTTTTCCCATTGACCCTAACCCAATGACTATCACTCTCATTTTACCCACTCCTTATCACATTCAAACTTTATAATTCTTCTTACCATTCATCAACATACAGCTCATATATATTTGTTGTACCAGACTTTTCTACCCACTCATACTGGATCTGCCTTCCTATATATACATTTTGCAATGCCTCTATAATCCTGCCCGGATCTATTGATTCCCTTAACTGGATATACAGATTTTCATAACTGTTTTTCCTTAATGCTCCCAGATCCATCGTACTTTCCAGCCCATAAACATTGTGATATACACCATTTAACATATATATGTTTTTATTTTGGATCATATCTTTCGGATATACAGAAAACACTGAATACTGTTGCAACACGCTATTTATATCAAAAATATATGATGTAGTATCATTTTCTTCTACCTGCTCAGCTAATCTTCCAAGTTCCCATGGATCCCTAACCGTTTTCAGCAGACTGGCTGAAAAAGTGTTATATAATATAAGACCCAATATGCCAATATACACCCATACATACTCTTTTTCAGCAATCGATATCTTCTCTATGCCCATCATTGTAAAAATACAAATCGGTAAAAAGACTAACGTTCCAATCCACGGATATTCACACGCATTCCATATATAAAGCCCGAAAAAGCTTCCCGTCAGCAATAACAGACCTATTCCCAGAATAATTCTGCTTTTCTTTTGTCCCGACCAGAAAAGCAGGATAAGCAGTACAATCCAGCAATAAAACATTCCAAGTTTAAACGCCTGAATAGGAACTGTTCGAAAGAATCGCCCTATAGATGATAGTTGAATGTCACGTGTTTCACGTGCAATTCCATCGACCATCTCATAAGCTTCTTCGTTTACAGTTGTAAATATTCCCTGTATCAATAACTCATAATCCTGCTCATTTATACCCAATTCGCCTTTCAGCTCATCATTATATTCAGGAACACCGTAACCCAAAATTTTCTCCAAACTGTCACGACTTTCTCCACTTGCCTTCCACGCCTGATTCGATGCATAATCCCATGCATCAAACTTCTCCAATGCCAGTGGCACCACTAAAATCAACAAGAGAAATACACAGTTCCTTTTTACCCAGACAATTTTATCACTTTTTGTAAAAACAAAAACCAGCAATCCAATAAGTCCAATCATCCCCGTCAGAGCGAATATTTCAAAGCAAACCATGCTGCTTATCACGGCAAGAACCGTAGCTGTAATTCCGCCCTTTTTAGGATTCTCGATCCGGTAAAACAATATATATATCGCCGCCGCACACAACACTGCAGACGTCTTCATATAATTGGGACAAATATAGCATTCATATCCAGCGAATACCAAAAAGACCGACGCCACTGCCCTTCCCATAATGCTGTCATTTCTTTTTAATGTTATATATGTAATAATATTTAAAGAAAGAAATGCCATTGTATAATGAAATACAATATACCACGGAATCATTGGCAAACCCGTCATACAGATGTCCAGAACTTTACCCAGGACTACATTACTAAAAAGTAAATGAGAGCTGTATGTCCCATTTATTCCGTAGAGAAGTGCCTGCATGATTATATCCAGTTCTGATTCAAATCGGGGATAAAAGAGCAGCAACAGTATCCCCAAAGCAGCCATATTCATTAAAAATGTTACCAAAAGCGTCCTATTCTTTTGTACTATATGCATAACTTATTCCTCACCAATATTTGTTGGTATACGATACAACCCTTTTTCATTTTCGAGGAGCACATTCACCTCTGCATTTTGCAGGTCTATATCTTTTATATCAATATTTGCCTCAAACTCTCCGTATTTTCCTGCATACTTATCCAGTAAACTGCGCTGTTCATTCTCAGTTTGGAGCGCATAGTAAAATTTACTGTTTCCAGATACTTTATCTTTAATTTCGACATAAATATTCTGAGCATATGAATCCGTTTCTTCCATATATGCATATCCCCAAATAGCAAGACGTTGATCCTCGCCTATATACCAATCGATTTTCTGTGTGACCTCGCCACTGTCTTCTATGACATCGGATAATTCAATCTGTAAATCCCCTTCATTAAAGCGGTAAATATGTAAGCCTTCGATGTCCTTTACCAATGTGTAATATGCATCTTGTGCATAATTTTCTTTAATATACTGCAAAATACGATCAATCTCAAATTCACGACTCTGAGAAACACAATAATATACACTTTCATTATTCACAATATCCGCAAATGGATTATCTATCCCATAATCTACAAGTGGCTGCCTAAATACAGGAATTGTATATTGATTCAGCCGAAAAATATTATGATAAAATCCCTTTTCAATGATTTCATCCGGAGCAAAACACGGATAAATTGTGTGCGTTTCATATGCACTGATTACATATAAGTGTTCTTCATCCTCTGATAACAACGACATCTTTTCATAATTTTGATGTGAAAATTCTTTCTGCGACTCGATTACGCCATAATAAGCGCCTAAATAATTGCTTGTTGTAATATCATCATAAAAATGGTTTATTGCCATGATAAATATCAAGCTAACCGGCAAGCCAATTTTTACCACTCTTTTCTTATCAATCCCATCTTTTTCACTTGCATAATATAAACAAACAACCGCGCCTACAATTGCAATAGATGCATCCACATGATTTTGTAATCTCCCCCTGTAATACATATAATAATAGGCAATGAGCCAGCACAAACTCACCAGACCAGCAATCCAGTAATTTCTCTTTTTTCCACAAACGAGCAGTATCACTACACAAGAAAGCAGAAGATAAAACATTGTATTATTTATTAAATAGACAGGAAGATGTCTGGTCGCATCTGCCAATATCATATATAATGGTTCATCTTCCGAAACTTTATATATTTCCCGGATTTGCTTTAATTTTTCTTCAGTAAATCTATCTGGATCCGCAATATTGGCGTATTGTGACCACATTATATAATCATTCTCACTAATGCCAATTTTTTGATACTCGTCTTCAAAACTCTCGTAATCTGGCCAGCCATAATCTAACACAGATGATCTAACTGTATTAAATTGTATATACTCATGCCAAACCTCATCATTATTAAATGCGTATGCCTGAACCTTATTGACCACTGTCCCCATCAGCAAAACGGTTAATGTGGCCACAACAAAACATACTGTCTTTCTCCAAAATTCTTTATCCCACTTTTTCCATGACTGCACAACCAGCAATATATATACGCTAAAAAACATTCCAACGACAAGCTTTAACATACCACTTCTCCACAAAATTCCGAGAAAGATAAGCATAAATCCTGCCAAATATTTTATACCCCCGCATTTCTCATCAATTGCATACAAAATCAAAAGCAAACCAGCCGCTATTAATAACGCTCCTGTTTTTGAAAAAGTTATTCTTACATACACCTCATATGCGGCAAATGACATCAGGATCGTGTAAACCAGCAAAAATCTATTCCACATATTCTTTTTCATCAAAACATACGTTATTGCACAAAATCCACAAAAAATAGAAAGATTCTGAATAACAAAATACCATGAAACATTTGGGACAGCAGACGTTAAAAATTTAAGAAAACAGCCCAACAAAAAATTCACATATAAAATAAACGAACTGTATTCTCCATTTACTCCTCCATAAAGAACATAGCACATATCATAATCGTCGCTCTTACTA
>JAPFDX010000040.1 GCA_026168605.1 Roseburia sp.
CTTCCGGTTATGAGATTTATGCAGGAGAGGAGGGCTTCATTTAATGGCAATCACGAAAGTAAGAATTAAGATCAATGGATCATGGGTCAATCTGAAAAAGGATGCGGAGAGCGGGAAATGGACCGGAGCGGTCACAGCGCCGGCAGCGACGTCCTATCATATGGATGGGAAGTATTATCCGGTCACCGTGGAGGCGACAAACGATGCGGGTACAGTCAAGGTGTGGGATGCGTCCGATACGGCGTGGGGCAGAACGCTCCAGTTAAAGGTCAGGGAGAAAATGAAACCGGCAGCAGTGGTCGTGTCCCCGTCGAATGGCGCATACGTGACAAACAACCGCCAGAAAATCACTTTTAAAGTGACGGATGAGGCGGGGGGAAGCGGAATTGACCTCGCATCCGTAAAGCTGAAAATAGATGATGACGTGTACAGCGGCAGCAGTGAGGGGATGGAGCAGTCGGAGATCACAAACGGCTATCAGCTCGCATACACGCCGCAGACGGCGTTAGAGGACGGAAAGCACACGATCACGGTTGAGGTGTCCGACCATGACGGAAATGTGGCGGAAGCAGTGTCCGCAGTATTTACGGTAGATACCGTACCGCCGACGCTTACCGTGACGGATCCGGTGGCAGGACTTATCACAAACAATCCTGCGCTTACTGTGACGGGAAGAACGAACGATGCAACCTCAAGTCCGGTAGGTGTTGCCATTGCCCTGAACGGAACACAGCAGGGAGACGTGACAGTCGGAAAAGACGGGAGCTTCTCAAAGACAGTCACACTGAAAGAGGGAACCAACAGCATCGTAGTCACAGCGACAGACGCTGCCGGAAAAGAGAGCAGTGTCACGCGGAGCGTGAAACTTGACACGACGATACCGGAGATCCGGTCGCTGACGCTTGCGCCGAATCCGGCAGATGCGAGCGAAAGTGTGGCGATCACCATTGAGGTGATCTGATGACGGATCTTGTACTGGAGCTCCCGGGAAGAATCGAGTATGTGGCAGGCTATGTGAATGGTGTCCTGACAGTATTTCATCAGGACGACCTGAACCTGATGCGCTGGAGAGCAAGTGTGGGCGTGGCGGAGGACAATCTGTACCGGATCGATCTTGAGATACACGACGAGGCAGGAAATGTCGGGACATACAAAAACACTATTGAATATATCCTGCCGGTGTTTATCTATGACCGTGTGCAGGCGGATGTTGACCGCGTGTATGAGCTGCGCAGGATCGGATGGGAGAATTTGAGCAGAGAGCAGAGGAAGGAGTGGCTTGCAGGCATGAAGGGCTGTCTGAACACGTCCGACTTAAAGAGGATCGAGAATGACATTTTTGTGATCGCACAACTGCTCCGTGTGCAGGTGCAGACGAATAAGGACAACCTTCCTGATATACCGGACACGCTGTACTTCCAAAGGCTGCTTAAAAACGTGCAGACGCTGCGCGAAACGAAGTATATCTATCATGATACGCCGGATGTACCCGCACAGCCGTTGAACACATACGAGAAAATCAATGATGTAGAGCACATACTCCACGATATTTACTGGTCATATGAAAAGAACAACAGCCAGCTTCTGTACTGTGGGAACGAGATATATGCCGGAGATGAAATGGGATTATTGTAGAGGAGGAGACATATGGCGTTCGAAAAAAAGACATGGAAGGCGCGGAAAACAGAATACCCAAACCGCCGTATGCTGACACTGGAAGATGGGAGCACGGAGCTTGTGACGGTGGCGCGTGAGGAGGGGATCATATCCGAGGAGGGAGACGCATTTTCACCGGAGAACATGAACGGTCTGGAGGATCGGATCGAAAAGGAATTTACAGCGCTGGGAAAATCTGTAAGTGATGGCAAAGCAAAGGTCGCCGGTGCCATCACTGCGCAGGGAGTTTCAACGGCGGCAGACGCCACATTTGACACGATGGCGGCGAATATCACAGCGGCGGGTACGGCGCGGTACAATGCGGGAAGAACACAAGGGCGGAAGGATGTTACATCAAGCCCTAATACCTATAATCTTTACACAAAAGCGCAGTACGATGCGAATTATTCAAAAGGTGTCACTGCGGCGGATAACCGGGCAAATCCGAACTCGGTAAATTATAAAACCGGATACAATGCCGGATATGCGGCAGGACAAAATGCTGTGAAGATTATCAGGAAAGAGGTGGCTAAACAGGTAACGTGCCATACTGGAGGAGGAGAAGGATCCCCACGTATTGAATTAGTTACATTCGATATGGATTTTCCGCATGGAGTAGTCGGTCTTGAAAATTACTGGGTTGATGGTCAGGGGCAGAAATTCGGAATACACGGTTTTGATATAAGTGGAAACAGAATCACGCTTCACCTTGGAAACACGATTTCGTGGTTTGATGCGACGATAACACTTAGGGCAATGATAGTCGGTTATTAGGAGGAAGGTAATGAGAGTCAGGGAACCACCATAAAGCATTAAATTGCAGGAAAAAGCGGAGTCAGAAAGGAAGGTGTGGTCAGGTGGAGGAGCTTTTTATGCAGACGTACAGTGTGGCGCTTCCTATTTGCTTGGATACATCGTGTGGATTTTAAAAAACCAGAAGAAAGACCGGGATGCAAATTCAGAAGGAACGAAGATGCTTTTGATGGTAAAACTGATCGAGTACCATGACAAGTATATGGAGCTTGGATGTATTCCGTCACACGCATATGATAATTTTCAGAAGATGTATCGTTGCTATGTGAAAATGGGAGACGGGAACACGTCTGTTGAGAAGATGCATCAGGAAATTGAGGAACTTAATTTGAAACAGAAAAAAGAAGGAAGTTTTTTATAAGGAGGACAAAAGAATGTTAAAAAACAGTGTATTCAGGTTGTCGGTGGACACGAAGAAATGGGCGAAGGCGGCGGGAATCCGCGCAGTAAAAACGATGGCGCAGACAGCGGTAGCTGTGATCGGCACGGAAGCCGTCATGTCTGCCGTGGACTGGAAGATCGTGGTATCGTCCGCGGCAGTGGCGGGGATCGTGAGCATCCTGACGTCGGTTGCGGGAATCCCGGAAGTACAAAGTGAAACGGAGGTACAGTAATATGAGAATTGGATTGAATGCAGGACATACATTAACCGGAGCAGGCAGCGGAGCTGTCGGGGTTCTCACCGAGAGTATTGAGACCCGTCGCATCGTGCAGGCGGTCACGCCGATGTTTGAGGCGGCAGGCTGCGAGGTGGTGGATTGTACGGTAGATAGGGCAGCATCACAGAGCGCATACCTTGAGGAGGCTGTGAGGATGGCAAACAGAGAGGATCTGGACTGGTTTATCAGCATCCACCTGAACAATGACGCGGCGAAAAAGGGAGAGGGCGTGGAAGCCTATACATACCAGGGAAGACAGTATCCGGACGCCGTTGAGGTCTGCGAGATGATTGCCGCTCTTGGATTTAAAAACCGTGGCGTAAAGGAAGGAACGGGATTGTATGTCATCAGAAAGACAAAAGCAAAGGCGCTGCTGATCGAGGTGTGCTTCGTCAATGAGCCGGACGCATCCACCTACCAGAGACAGTTTGATGAAATCTGCCGGGCGATCGTCTATGCGTTGGCTGGCTATGTGGGGGCACAGCCGACGCCAACACCGCCGGCCGGGATGCCGGAAAAGAAACGCTATGTGCGTGTGAAGTGTGACAGACTGTCCATCAGAAATAGTCCAAGCTGGGCGGATCAAGCCATCTGCGGAACCGTCGGCAAGAATGAGGTGTTCACAGTGGTGGAGGGACCGATCACAGTTGGTAACGGCAGGATGTACAAGCTCAAATCAGGGGTGTATATCACGGCAGCAGATAAATACGTGGAAGTGTATGAGAAGTAATTGCCGAAAAAAGTGGACTAGTCAAAGTTGATATGCTACAATTTTTGTGTTACCGCCTCCTATACTGGTACGGAAGGGAGGTGTTTGACATTGGAGATGCTTCTATCTTTGATTATCGCTGTTGTGGCTGGTGTGATTAGCCATCTCATCTGCAAATGGTTGGACGGCGATAAGTAGTCGGTAATCAGCCTATGGTCTAAGCCGCCATACCAAAATGGAATAGAAAACCCCGGAGTAGCCGCTCCGGGGTTTTCATTCGTCGTCCGACATTGGATGACTTCTATCTTTTAGCCTACTGGCATTATAGCATATGCAATTCTGAAATGCAATATTCATAGTGTAGAAGTTTTTGATCCTTGGCGAAATCCTGCTATCGTAGCAAAACATGGTATGAAATTTGTATAAAATGCGAATAGAACACTTGTTCTAAAAGTGGTAGGATAATAAAAAATAGCCCGGAACGTTGGGACGAAACCGAGCTATTGGCTTAATTAAGTTGCTTATAATATAGCATATTTCGACGTATTCCGCAAGTTTTTATTGTATATATGCACTTTTGTAGTATAATAAAAGAAAAACGTTGGGAGAGTAGAAATAGTATGGAAAGCAAGCAGATGTATATTGCAGATCTTAATGCAGTTTTTGGAAAAGAAGAAGAACCTCTGATAAGATACATGGATGATATTGTCCTTTCTGCATTGACAAGCAATGTAGTAGCAGATAGTACAGAAAGAACTCGGTACTTTTTTGAAGATGTATTAGTTCGTAATATTGGCGGAGAATATGTGTTATCAGGGTTACTGATTAAGGATACAATATTAGAAGTAAAATCTGAATATGATCAGAGAGAGGGATTAAAAAAGACGGATAAGCATTTTAAATCATCGCCATATTCGCTTTTTCTTATATATTTAAAAAATCATAGAATGATGTTGGTAAAAAATCAGGATGGAAGTCCAGATACACGATCCTTTTCATTTGCATTTAGGACGGTTGTTGATAAGTATATTAAAAACCGCAATGGAGAAATCAAAGCTGATCAGAATATTGAAATAAAGAAGTATCTCCCATATGTACGGGTGAAAGTGTCTGGAATAAAAACATCTGCTAGTGTAAAAGAAGCATTAAAAGATGTTGAAAAAATAACTTAGCTAACCTTAAAATTTTATCCGCTTAATAGTGAATGGGATTATGGAAATGTGTTTGGGGATATTGACTGTAGAATCAGAAAAGTGATTGGAAGTGCTAAAGGGAAAATGATATTTCCATCTCCAGAAAATATAGATGGTGTAGTTTCTGTTATAGAAAAGACAGAGGGAATGGCAAAAACAGAAATGAAGGTCAAATACAAAGAGGGAACTCATGGGGAACAAAAAAGGGGAAAAATCAAAGACCATGAAATTTCAGATGTTTCTAATATAGAAATAAATCAGGAACTTGATTGTGCATATGAGGAAATTGGAGATATAAAAAATAAAATTCAGTCAATGAATATTGAAAGCAAAAATAATATTTTAGAGTATGAGAAGTATGTTCAAAAAAGGGGTGAAAGGTGAGGTTAATGACCGATAACGTAAGAAAGAACATTCAGGATCTAAATGATAAAAGAAGTAAGCAGCAGATTTTGGTGGAATGCCTATCAGAATTAAGGGTGAGTAAAGGGTCTGTTTGGCAGTTGATGGTGAGCATAATTGTGGCGCTAGCGATGAGCGTTTATACTGCCTTTTTTGCAGAGACAGTAAAGTCAACAGGGATAATAGTTGATACGTTTTTAGATGTGCAACTCGCATTTTTTGCGGTAATTTTTGGTGCATATGCAATTTTTCAGGCATTGATGCGAGACGAGATAATAAAAGAGTTAATAAAAACAAATAATAATATTTTGCGAGATAGTAACAGAACATTTTTGAATCTATCAATGATATATATATTTGATATATTTCTTACAGTTATCGTTAAGATAGTAGTAGGCATATGCGTAGAAGATTTTTACATTTATAACATATTGCTATCTAATATTATATTTGTAGTATTCTTTTTTCTATATTGCGGACTAAATTTCTTGCTCATACTAGAGAATACGAATTTTGTCATCAATTTGTACCGGATGTTTAATGTGTATAATATCTATAGAGCATTGGATATAGCGGATAATAATGATTGATGTATGTACTTAGCCCGTCCATAAGTGGCGGGCTATCCTTTTACCTACACATAGTATTTATCTGTTATCACCATTCGGAGGTCCGGACGGCGAAGCTGCCGCATCCTTCCGCTACCTCTCCCAGCGCTATGCGATGCCATACCGAAAGGTCGCAGGACTTTTGACCGACATCGGCACGGAGGAGTTGGCACATCTGGAGATGGTCGGTGCGATCGTCAGACAGCTCACCCAGGGTCTTAGCGCCGAGCAGCTTGAGGAGGCGGGCTTTGCGCCCTATTACGTCGACCACACGGCGGGTATCTGGCCGCAGGCGGCGGGAGGAATCCCGTTTAATGCCTGCGAATTCCAGTCGAAGGGAGACGCGATCACCGACTTGTTCGAGGATATGGCTGCCGATGGTACGACTGCGTAAGAACAACAAAGCCGGAAACCCGCATAAACACTACATTTTTTGTAGGACAAGCCTTTTCCGGCTGCGTTCTTATAAGGACAACTTTCATACGAAAACGATAAAACAAGCTATTTTCTAACATAAAATGTACCGCATAAGGCGGCGTTTCTCACTCC
>JAPFDX010000012.1 GCA_026168605.1 Roseburia sp.
ACCTGATTCTTCAAATCTTCCGGCATATTCTTATCAATCCGAATCTCATTGGACAGATAATTGATCTCTCCTTTTCTCGGCTCAAATTTATTTACGGTATCTACCTCCTCTATTGTGTAATTTAAACCAAGAATGTTTATTGACCTTTTCACCTTCCCACTCACCTCCTGCCACTACACGGTTCTTTCCGACTTGCTTTTTCACTCTATCCAACCTATACTTGTCTTATCAGTGTTGCCGCACTGAAATACCAGGAAAGGAGGTTTCCGCATGGATAAAAATCTTCATAATCCGGGAACTGACAATCTTCCCAAAGGAGAATACAAGGAAGTCGGTCCCCGTGGCGGCGAAGTTCCACATCCCCGCCAAGTGACTATCGATCAGGGCGATCGCCTGCCTCCGACCCAAGAAAAAGGTCGGAAATGGATAAAAGTCTGACTTGTCTAAAAGCTGCTGCTCTTGCGGCGGCTTTTAGATTGCGATCCTTTTTCTGAAAAAACAGAACGATCGCCCAAACGCATTGATTTGAAACCATGCTTCTGCATACTTTCTCCCGTCTTCCTCATACTTCGTAAGATAATGCTTCAACCCTTTCACCTCCTGCCACTTCTGTATCCTCATGCCTTTTCTACCGGAATCCCCATAATCTCCTGCTTCACTCTTATGTGATCTGCTGTGATTTCCACGGTTGTATATGGGTCTCCTTTTTCCTCCAGCCAGTCTGCAATCGGTCTGCACAGTTTGTGCAGCTCCTCCGGTTCCAGCCTTCCCACATCTTTTCTGATTCCGCCAAAGCCCTGATTGATCGTCCTTCTCTCCACAACAAAATCAAATACTTCCATGTGATGCAGTTTTATATCCAGCTTCTCCGCTAAATACAGCGCATTTTCTTCATTTCCATTTTTCAGACAGCTCCTTAAGTTCAGCGCATACGCGCGCGCTTCTCTCGACAACTTCTCAAATTCTGCCAGATTGACGATTCTTTCTGATTCGATCTGCTTCATCCCTCTCACCTCCCTCAATGGTTCTTGTGCTTTCGCTGTCCTTGCAAAAAAAGCGATTCACGATGCAAAAAAGCAAGCCCCCTCAAACTCTTGTGCTGATAAGTAATTCCCGGGTCAAAGCAATCATTTTAAGCGTCTGTCTGCTTAATTTGGTTGCTTTTTCTTTCCTTATCATTTTCAATGTCTTTTTTGCGACTTCCGCATAGATTAAATCTATGGTTCTTTTCTCCTGCTTCATCTTCTCACCTCCCTTATGATGCCGCCCGAACACAGACGTACACCAGAGCAATGCTATCTCCCAACGCTTTGCCTATAAGCCCCGCTCTCTCATACTCTTTGCAGTAGCACACTATTGAAAAAACATTTAAAAATAAAACAAGAGCAATGATACCGATCTCTATTCCTCTCACCTCCCTGTTGCTACATCAGCCAGAAAAATTTATAGTTTTACCGGTTTTTCCTTTATCATACTTTCTACATCCGACAAGATAATCTTGATAATTGCTGCAGTTTGGCATCTTTCCGGAAGTTCTTTTTTTATTGTTTTTATGATTTCTTCTGCGACTTTGTATTTGGTTAAGTTTGAAATTGCCACTCCACCAATATTCATACTGTAATCAAGCACCCCTCTCACCTCCCTACTGCTGCACCAGCTCATGCTCACACTTCGCATCCGCGCTGCATCCGCTCATTTTCTGATACATCAGAAGCGTATTCGCGCTGTTCTGCACAAGCATCCGCTGTGTGTTGTCTAACTGGCTCAATGTTTCTACTAAATTTTCCAGTTCCTCTTTTTCGTCTTTTGACATTCCTGCTCACTCCTTTCTTCTTGTTTGTTACTTATAGTTACATGATAATTTCTTACAGTTACTTTGTCAAGCATTTTTTGTTACTTTACGTAACTTTTTGTTGACATTGATTTTTCTGCTGATATAATGAATACATGAAGGAGGTCTCTATGAACGAAAGAATTAGATATCTAAGAAAAGAATTACTCGGTCTTACCTTAGAGAAATTTGGAGAACGACTTGGTGTTACAAAAGTTACTATCAGTCGATTGGAAAATGGCATAAATGCTGTAACAGATCAGATGTTTAAATCCATCTGCCGGGAGTTCAATGTGAATGAGGACTGGCTTCGTGATGGAATAGGCGAGCCCTTTGATCTACCAGAAGATGAGACTGCTGCCCTTGTAACCGATATACTTATAGATCCGGACGATGAGGTCTACCGAACGATTTTGAATGTCGTCAAAACTTATCAGCAGCTAAACCCGGATGCCAAGAAAGTGCTCCGCGATTTCTGCTCGCAACTCACTGAAAACGCAAAAAACCGGAAAGACTAATCGTCTCTCCGGTTTTTTCTGTAAAAACCAAGCTCATGATTTAAAAAGCGGAAAGCTCAAAGCCTTCCGTTTTTTTCTAAGTAGGACTTTAAAATTGTGTAAATTCTCTCTATAAATATCGCATCTCTTCTATCCAACATATCCACATATTCTTTGATTTTCTTCTTAAATTTATCTTCCATGTTTCCCTCCGTGAATCTTCTCCTAGATTTGTTAGAGGGTTGCGCGCTTCCCTTTGATGTTTTTATTGTATCATGTGTAGTTAATTTTGCAATATTTTCACTGCATTTTTGTCAAAATTGGCAAGGTTTTGTAGTTTGATTGCCGATTTTTTTCTAAAGTTGTAGAATTTTCTTCGATTGTATGTTAATATACAGACGTATCTCCAATACAAAATCTAAAGAAAAGAGGATTTGATTATGAAAAACAAACTTATTACCCTTTCACTTACGTTTTGCCTATTGCTATCTATTAGTGCGTGCGGCTCTGGAAACACAGAACAGCCACAGCAAACTTCTACGCCAGAATCGCAGGCTTCTCAGGCTTCCAATGATTTAGAAAAGACCCCTAATGCTGATACAGAAGTTGAAGTTGAAACTGAAACTGAATCCGCTGATGACGGAGTGATCAACTTTGATGGGGAAGGATTTAATGTCACTTACCTCAGACACGAAATGTCAGAAGACTATGAGGGCAACCCTTGTGTTATTTTCTACTACAATTTCACAAATAATGGTGAGGAAAATACAAGTGCCACTGTTGCAACATCTTTCAAAGCCTTTCAAAACGGTATCCAGTGTGAAACTGCCATTTTAATGGATGCCCCAGAAGTATATGACAATTCCATGAAGGAAATACAGCCTGGTGCAACGATTGAAGCGTGTCAGGCATTCTCCGTCAGCGATACTTCCGATGTTCAGATTGAAGTATCTTCCTTTTTGTCATTCGATGATGCAAAAGATGTTCAGGTTCTTACATTAGAATAGTTTGATATGCCTTTTTAAGCCTCCGCTCCTGCGGGGGCTTTTTCATTCTATTCTAGCATTTTCTACATATGTATGTTATTATGTGGTTATCATTACAAAACACAAAGGAGATTTACTTATGAAAAGAAAAATTGTTACTTCGCTACTGATCTGCACACTCGCACTCTCCGGATGCGGCGCCTCCGGTGCTCCGGCTGACACCTCCGACGTATCATCCGAGACTTCCACAGAAGGGGACGTCTCAGATCTGGATGTCATTGGGGATATCGAAGTTGACGAGAATCTTCTCACAATGGAATTTACCGTTCCTGCTGATTATGTTGAGGAAACCTCGCAGGAGGAACTCGACGCCATCGCACAGGAGCATGGTTACAAATCCGTGACACTGAATGAAGACGGAAGCGCCACCTACGTCATGACCAAAGGACAGCACAAAGAAATGATGGATGAAATGGCAGAATCCATCAACACCGAACTCGCAAAAATGATTGGTTCCGAAGATTATTCAACGATCACTGACATTACCGCGAATGATGACTTTACAGAATTTACCGTTACCACGACATCCACGGAGCCAAGCCTGAATGAATCTTTCGCAGTCATTATTTTCTATATGTACGGCGGTATGTACAATATCTTTAACGGCACTCCCGTTGACAATGTTCATGTCGACTTTGTAAATGCAGACTCCGGAGAAATCATCGGTTCTTCTGATTCCTCTGAAACGGAAAGCACACAGCAGCCTGCGGAATAGTAAGAATGTTTTTATCCCCCACTTCGGTGGGGGATTTTATATAACACATATAAAAATATTTGCTTTTATATTGACAAATACTTTTATATTTGTTATTATAATAATGTCAGGAGGGAACATACATGAAAAGTTATTCATCCAGAGAGGTTATCAAAATGCTGAAAGCGGACGGCTGGTATGAAGTAAATGTGGAGGGCAGCCATCACCAGTACAAACATCCAACCAAAAAGGGACGTACCACAGTGAAACATCCTGACAAAGACATCCCGCTAAAAACGCTAAGACGCATTGAGGAACAGTCGGGGCTAAAATTCAGATAGCTCCGGCTCCCTCCCGGCACATCAAATTAAGGAGATGATACCATGAAAAAAGTAGAACGCTATTTTTACCCCGCAGTTTTCGCCTATGAAGCAGGTCAGGAAATTTCTGTTGATTTTCCAGACTTAAGGTGCGCTACAAGCGGCATCAATGACGATGACGCACTCTTGTCGGCGAGAGAGCTTCTCGGCTGTGTCCTTTATGGTTTGGAGGAAGATGGCGAGGAAATCCCCGCCCCTACCCCGCTATCCGAGATCAAGGCAGCTCCGAATGAGCGGGCGGTTCTCGTGGATGTGTATATGCCGTCCATTCGTCAGGCTCATGTGAATCGTTCCGTCAACCGCACGGTAACACTTCCGGCTTGGCTCAATGCCGCGGCACTGGAGCGCAATATCAATTTCTCGCAGGTATTGCAGGACGCTTTGAAGTCACAACTGCACATCGGTTAGCCTGAAGCATGGAGAATCTGTATGAACTGCTTTTTATGCAAAGGCAGCTTGACTGCTGCCACAACTTCCTATATGACCACTTGCCACAACTGCTGCATCATCATCAAAAATGTTCCATGCTCCAGGTGCAGCCAGTGCGGCAAAGAATTTATTAACGGCACATCCCTGCTCAAGATCGAAAAGATTGTTGACAGCCTATCCCCCATGATGGCGGAAGTCGCTGTGATAGATTTTAAAAGTGTTGCGTAGCTGGATGTGGAATGATAGAAAAGAGGAGGCTTTCGCTCCTCCTTCTCTCTTCTTCTCCATCTTTCTGAATAAATTTTCAATATTTTGTAGTTTGATAACTTGACGATTACTTTTGACATGATATAATTTATATCAAAATACTATTTTTTATCTGGAATACTTGACAAGACATCTACATATGATATAATGTAGCTGATTAGCGAATGACTGCTGTGCGGTCGCAGAGAAAGTCTTGGATTTTATTCCAAGGCTTTTTTTGCGTTAAGGAGTCATACTATGGACGAAATCATTTATACAACACCATCAGAACAATTACAAAAACTAAAAGAGCAACATTTGATCATCGAGGATGAAGCTTTTGCTACAAAAGCACTTGCAAATTTTGGATACTCTAACTTAATAAAAAGCTACCGGGAACCATATATGTTTATTTCGGATGACAAGAAAATATATCGCTCTGGTATTACCTTTAACCGGATTTATTCACTATACTTCCTCGATAAAACACTACGAAATGCCGTCATGGCAACGATGCTTGATTTGGAAGAATATGTCAAAGAGGCTGCTGCCAACATTATTTCCAATGACTTTGGGACACATCCCGAGGATTATTTAAAATTCAGAAATTATGCAAACAAAAGAAAGCGAAAAGATCGTTTCTCCCTTGCAGGTGTTCTTAAAACGATGAACAACACTCTCAACACTGACAAAAATCCTATTCATCATTATCAGGAAACTCATGGCATTGTTCCTCCATGGATTCTTTTTAAAAGTGTATACTTTAGCACCATTACAAATTTTATTGACCAATTCAAGACAGCACAGAAAAACAAGCTTGTTCATAAGCTTTATGACCTTTCTGACCTAAAAATTAGCGAAGATGCTGCGCGTCTACTCATGATGGATACCTTATTTACTTGTCAGGAATACAGAAATACTGCTGCGCACGGAGGACGTATATACAACTATAATGTGCACTGCACTTTGCACACAGAAAAAATCTGGGGACTTGACTCAAACAACACAAAATCCGGCTTCAGTCAGTTACTGTTCCTATTGGATCTTTTAAAATATAGGAAACCATATAAATATTTACAAACTATTTTGACTGATGAAGTAAACAGACATTGCTCTCATTTCCCAGAAGATGTTACCTACTTGGCGCAAATACTCAATGTTGATATTGAAAGACACCATGTTGTTTATATTTCTGGTCGTTCTAAGAAGTATCACAATGACCCGCATTGTAGCGGCTTAGCTAATGCACGTGAAGTTCTATTTGAAGAAGCCGAAAAGGATGGATATCTTCCATGCAAAAGATGTTGCTTATATAATTAAAATGGAAAGTATCCCACTGTTTCATGCCAACAAGCATAATAAGAATATACCATTTTGCCTATGCTGGCAAAATCATAGAAACTATTATCCACCTAAAAAGGCTCTAGGCAGTCCGGCTCCAAGTATATTGGAACAACCGGCTCCTAGAGCCTTTTTATATCTGCTCCTCCTCTTCTTTCTCGCTTTCCACCCTAATCTCATACCCGTCGCTCTCGATCGTGAACAGATCCATGATCGGCGTCTTTAGCGCCGCAGAGAAGCACACCAGATCCACCAGCGTCGGGCAGCGCTGCGCCCGGATGGTTCGGTAGATGGTTCTCTCACTGATCTTCATATACGGTGCGATGTCCTTCGGCGTCAGTTTTTTCTCGTCCATAATTTCCTGAAAATGTAAATGTATCATGTCTTATATGATAACATCCTCCTCTGCATATTCCTACTGGTAGTTTCTGGATTTTAGCGTAAATTTACGTATTCCCTATTGACTTACGTATATTTACGTATTATAATAAGATCATACAAAGGAGGAAATGCAGGATATGCCAATGATGCCACGAGAGATGATCCGTCTCTTACAGAAAAACGGTTTTGAAACCATCAGTCAGAACGGTTCCCATGTAAAATTACGAAACAGCGAAACCGGAAAAACAGTGATCGTTCCCTACCACAACAAGGCTCTGAAAAAGGGACTTGAACACCAGATTTTAAAGCAGGCGGGGCTTATATAGCCCGCCGGACACAAGGAGGATTTTATGAATAAATTATTTTATCCCGCAGTTTTTCACAAGGCAGAAGAAGGAGGATTCTGGATCACCTTTCCCGACCTCCCGGAATGTATGACGCAGGGAGATACACTTGAGGAAGCCTATACGATGGCGATCGATGCCCTCGGTCTCTGCCTTGCAGATATGGAAAAGTCTCATGATCCCCTCCCGGAAGCAAGCGTGCCGAACACGATCGAGCTTGGAGCCGACGATTTCCTTATGTTGGTCGAGTTTGATATGCTCGCTTACAAGAAACGCACGAACCCTTCGTTTGTCAAAAAAACCCTTTCCATCCCCGGGTGGCTGAACGAGGAGGCGCTCGCGCTCAATGTCAACTTCTCTCAGGTATTGCAGGAAGCTCTCACGGAACTCGTTACCAGACAACGCGCCTAGTTGCACTGGTGCAACTTGAAGAATGAGGTATCACTATGATTGAATCCATAAAAACCGGCGCGCTCTATATCCGCGTCTCCACCGACAAGCAGGAAGAACTCTCCCCCGACGCACAGATCCGTCTCGGGCGCGAATATGCCGCACAGCACAAGATCCATATCCCGGACGAGTATATCTTCCGCGATGACGGCATCTCCGGCAAAAAGGCTGACCGCCGTCCCGGGTTTAAGGCGCTCATCGCACTGGCGCGCTCCAAGGAGCACCCGATCGACTGCATTCTCGTGTGGAAGTTCAGCCGCTTTGCCCGCAATCAGGAGGAAAGCATCGTCTACAAGTCCATGCTCGCACGCGACCATGTTGAAGTGATCAGCATCTCCGAGCCGCTCCCGGACGGTCCATTCGGCGCGCTCAACGAGCGTATCATCGAATGGATGGATGAATATTACCTGACCAACCTTTCTTCCGAAGTGACCCGCGGAATGACGGAGAACGCGATGCGCGGCAACTATCAGGCGTCCCCCGGCATCGGTTACCGCTCCCCCGGTCCTAAGCAGGTCCCGGAGAAAGACCCTGACACCTTCCCGGTCATCGCCTTCTGTGACCGCGCCTTTATGCAGGAGCATCTGACACTCCGGCAGATCGCCTTACAGCTCAACGCTATGGGCTACAAGACAAAGCGCGGCAACGCCTTTGACGCGCGCGGCGTCGAGTATATTCTGCGCAATCCGTTCTACGCTGGAAAAATCCGCTGGAATTACACCGAGCGCGGGCGCCGCTTAAAGCCCTCCGAGGACGTAATCCTCGTTGACGGCAGGCATGAGCCTGCATGGAGCTGGGAGCACCATCTGGAGATCCAGAAGCGGCTGGATGATCTGGCTGACATCAATAAGCGCTCCGACAGCCGGAAAAAGCGTGACGTCTCCTCCTGCCACCACTGGCTCTCCGGTCTCCTTGTCTGCTCCTCGTGCGGAAAGACTTTAGCTTACACCGGAAGCGCGCGCTGCAAGAGTTTTCAGTGCTGGGCTTACTCGAAGGGAATGTGTCAGGAATCCCATGCGATCCTCGTCAAAAAGGCAGAGGAGTATGTGATCGAGGGACTGGCACAGCTTCTGGTGTCTGACCGCCTGCAGTACAGCATCGTTCCGGCGACGTCCTCGTCCTCCGCCCGCGAGCAGGAACTCCGCCAGATGCTCACACGCCTTGACCAGCGGGAGAAACGCGCAAAAGACGCCTATCTGAATGAGATCGACACGATCGAGGAGTACAAAGAGACACGGATGAAGATACAGAGTGAGCGCGGGCGTATTATGTCCGAGCTTGAGGCTATGACGTCTCCCGCTGTCGCCGCTTCGGATGATGATACCCGGATGATCGACAACGTGCAGGCGGTGCTCTCCGTCCTGCAGGATCCGGACACCGACTTTGCGAAAAAGGGGCTTGCGATCCGCAGTATCGTCGATAAAATCGTCTATGACCGCAAAAATACCAGCTTCGATTTCTATCTGAAGCTGGTAAAATAGCGGCTTCGCGGCATTTATCTGTTATTGCCGTACAGTCCTCCATACTGGCTGATAATGATCTGTGCAATCTTTGCATTCGGCTTTGTGATCTTCACCGGATACTGAAGTCTTCTCTCATAATTCCACATCAGCAGTTACCCCCTTCCCACGGAAGCGGCACATCCGACCAGTCCCAGTAATTTCCCGGTCTTGCCGTATCGATCGTGAGCGGTCCGTAATTTTCTGCATAGGCGCGCAGCGCAGCCCTGCGCTGTTCCGCATAATGGTTAAAATACTTTAACGCCTCCTCATCCTTCGGATGCGTATCTAAATACTCCGTAATATCCACCACCGCGAAGCTGACCATATTGATCCAGTGCATCAACTGTTCACGGTTCATCTGACTCATCATCATAACCGGCAGACCCTCCCTCCCGCTAAGAACGGTTTATCCAGCTCCGGGAAAATCGTCCCTACCTCAAGTGCCTGATCCGGCTCATATACATTGGTAAAGTACTGCCACGGCACATACGCCATCGCAAGCACATAGTCTTCTCTGGAAACAGGTGTTTCCTGCCTGCCCGTACATCCGCAGCCGCGCTCCGCAGCCTGCGGCATCGTGTAGCCTCTCATATGACATCCTCTCTGAAATTTCTTTCTTAATAATTTATGTTCTGAAATTCCAAAGGGTGCATATCTTTTCCTTTTAACCTTCGCTCAGGCGGTCGATCGCATCCAGGATATGCTCCGCCTGCGGACGCATATGCTCCGCTTTGCCCAGGAGTTCCTCCGTCTCCTTTTTCTGTTCTCTGATCACGTTCATATTGTACTCGATCCGTCCCCGCAGCTTCTGTCTGCGGCTGATCAGACCGTGCTTCACCTCAACCATCTCCTTGGGATCTACCAGCGCAGCCGCCTGCGTCACCCACACCTGCGCGTCATACAGACGGTACTGCCTGAGCAGGCGCACCAGCCGTCCCTTGAAATAATCCAGATCATCATTCGTGCGCTGGTATTTTTCCCGCTCCTTGACCGCTTCCAGATAGTACTCCCACTGCTCCTTAAACTCTGCAGCGCTGTTCACATGATACTTCTCCCGCGCATACTCCACGGCATTTTCCATATTGACATACTTGATCTTTACTTTATTCTGCAATACGATCGCACGGTTCTGACTGCGCTCCGCCTGCGCGATCTCATCCACATCCCCCTGCATTTTCAGGTAAATGGCGCAGATGACCACCGCCGTCGCAAAAATCCAGCCCATCCACCCGTAGAACACATCCATCTCCAGGACAAACTGCAGGATACCGAGGACGACCGCAGCCGTGACAGCAACACCTACCATAATATAGAGCAGATAGCGCAGATGGCTGATCTGATTCTTTAAATACTCCTTGCGCAGCACCCACTCTGACTTCTCCCGCTCCAGGTATTTCATATCTTTGCGCAGGGTATCCCTGTAAATCTCGTTTGCGGAAAAGCGCTTGATCGCCGCCGGGATCTCCTCCTCCATCCGCTCGATCTGGTTAAACTGCGCGTCGGAAAGCTTTTTCGCAGAATTTAAAAATTCCGTGCGCGCCGCATTTAACTGCACGACGTTAACCGCGATCTCTTCCAGTTGCTTGTGCTCCTCCTCGGGCAGTTCCGCGATCATCTGGATATCATTCAGGTAAGCGGTCACGATATGGTACTCCGACTTGCTCTCCTCAATCTCCTTTGTGAGCTCGATCATCTGCTCTAAGCGCCCCACGATGTTTTGCTCCAGATTGTCCGTGACCTTTTCCTCTCCGCCGGATAATTCCTCCGCCGCCACTTCCTCCAACTGCTGCTCAAAATTTTTTTGTTTCTTTCTCTTCCAAAAGCCCATGTATTTTTCCCTCATACTCTGCAATTTTTCCGATAGGTATCCTTCCACTCCGTCACCGTCCGGCTGGCTGACTTCTCCTTTTTATCGCCGGATGTCCGCCCTGATACGGCAATCTCCCCGTCCACCGTCCGCGCCGCATCCCGCAGCGTGCGCCGGATATCCGACAGTTCCTCCGCATCCGCGCCAAACTCTTTTGCCGCCGCCACAAGCCCGTCCACATTCCCGGCACAGGCGCGCGCATACAGACACTCCTGCAGGGACTGTGGATTCCGGTTTTTCCCGTACGCCTTCGCATAACAGTCCGCCGCCTCCTCAAACAAAAACATACGGGCGCAGGCGCAGCCGAGATTGTGCCAGATATCACCGCACAGGATCTCGTTCTCTCCGTCCCATTCTGCGAGCAGCCTGCGGTATTCGTAGACGGCATACCGCAGCCGTCCCCCCGCAGCATAGCGGTCTGCCCGCAGCTTGCCGCGCTCGGCTTTTGATTTGTACGCCATTTCACGCAGCCCCATGACGACCTTTCCCGTCTTTACCGCGTCAAAATATCCGGTCTCGCGCAAAATACATTCCGCAAACTCCGCCACGGTACCGTCACGGTCACAAATTGCGGCAAGCCGTTCCCCCAGTTCCGGGAACTCCAATTCCTGCCCGATCCAGACACACAGCTCCTCATCCAAAAAGCTCTCGTCCAGAAGGTACATATTTTTCTCAATATAATAGCACAGCTCCTCCAGTGAATAGATGTTTATCCCCACATTTTCCAGATGATAGGGGAACTTTGCCAGAGGTCTGCTGCATAAGATCAACTCGCCCATACTACTCCCCTTCCAGTGACATCACATATTCCCAGACCTTACCCGAACTGCGGAAAAACTCACCGAATCCGAGATCACGGATACGTATCTGCACCCGCTCGTCGGACAGCGGCTTTGCCGTAATGCGAAGCCTTGTCGTCCCTGCCGGGCGCTCCGGCAGATCGGCGAGCTCCAGCCGCTCCATCCTTGCACTTTTATCCTCCGGCGCCTGGAGCCAGAAAGAGATCTCCGGCGTGCCGTCCAGCAGAACCTCACATTCTCCCACTGTCTCATACCAGTTCGCCCCGGCGCTGATCAGAGTATAAAATTCCGTCACACCCCTCTGCAGTACCTTCAGGCTGACATTCACCTTCATCTCATTGTCCCCGAGGTACACATACTGCCATTCCCGCTGTCCGTCCAGCACCGCCGCCGCGTAGCAGGCGCCTTTGGAATACAGGTTTTTTCCCATAAATGCACGCCGTCCCTGACACAGCAGACTGACCGAGCGTTTCATCCAGCCGCCGTCAAAGCCGTCTCCGGTCAGGTAGGCGGACGACACGATGCGCCCCTGAAAACAGTCCCCGAGGATCCGCAAAAAAGCCTCATCCTGCCCGCTCCCGCTGATACTCCTCGTCTCCTCCGTGATCGTGACAAGCTGCGGCGACGTGCCCTTGCGGTGCGTCAGCAGACAGCACTGCACCCTGCCGTCCCGGCAGTCAAACAGATACACGTCATGCAGCACAAGCTCACGCGGCTGGCAGCACGCGAAATAATAAAAACATTCCTTCCGGTCGAGCAGCGTGATCTGCGTCTCCGAAAATCCAAGCCGTGGCGCAAGACCGGCAAAAAGCTCCACCAGCCCGCGCGAAAGCTGTTCCACACAGACGACCAGCTTGTCCGCCGGACGGCTGCTTCCGATCCCTCCTGCGAGGATCAGAAGCTTTTTTAAGAAAAGGCATAAGAGCTCCTCCGCCGGATAATTCTCCCCGTCGACAAAAACCATCTCCTGCCTTAAGGCGCGCGTCAGCAAGGCTTCCACGCTTCCGCCGCCCTGCTCCATCGCAAGCCGTCCTGCCTCCTCGCCGATCAGCCACTGTCCCATGCCGTTTTTCTTTGCGAGCAGCACCGGAATCTGGTAGAGCTGGCTTCCCGCCACCATGCTAAACGTCTCAGGCTCTCTCATATTCAGTTCATAGCAGCTTAACACTGCGTTCCCGTCATCCAGATCGATGCCGAGATAAAAACGATGTTCCATGATCCTGCCCCTTATGTCTATAATCGCCGGAACAAAAGTTCCGTCAGTCTGTCCGTGCGCTCATACCTGCGCATCAGCGACTGAAGCTTCTCCATGTCTCCCATCGTGCCGGCGAGCAGCATTTCATTCAGCCAGGCGTAGCGCCCTTTTTGCTCCTGCCCGGTCACCTCACTGTTACTGATACAGCCGCTCTCGATCACCGCCGCTTCTTCGTCCTGTTCTTCCGAAATATAATACTGCACGGTCTCCCCGAAAAACAGCAGGAGCTCTTTCACATAGATTCCCGCGTACATCTCCGTCATCCTCTGGGTCCTGTACGCTTCCTCCTCCATGCGGTAGCTGACCCGTATATGCCTGCCCGGTCCGGCGTGATGCTCGATGAAAAAACGGTCGTACAGATGATATTTTTCCACGAGCCTTGGATCCAGTTTCCGGTAGAAGGCAAAGCAGATATTCTTTGTCACATACTCCGCAAGCAGCCCGTCCGCGACCGCAAGCTGCGTCTCCGTCAGACTGCCCCGCTCCGCAAAATGCTTCAGCAGCGCAAGCCTGCACGCGTCGTTTAATTCTTTCTTTTCCAGCCAGCGCTGGCGGATCTGCACAAACACATGACCCGGCACAACCGCGTCCTGCCTGAGATAGCCGTCCGCAAAATACGACAGGTACGCCAGACAGAGTGTCTCCCTGCCGCCCCCGGCATAGTAGCTGTCATAGATCTGCTCAATGTAGGGCGTGTACTCCGTCGTATAGAGCATCTGCGTCAGGATGCGTTCCTCCAGATCAAACGTGTCGATCTGAAACTCTCCCGCCACCTGCCAGAGCTCCTCCATGCACTTGGTCGCCGCATTGTAATACTTGCACAGATAAATAAGCATCACGTCATTGTACTTGCCCTGCGCAAATGTATCCGCGGCAAAGCCAAGAAGGAAATCGTCCTCCTCGAAGCCGCTCTCCGTGACCGCATAACTGCAAAGCGCCACGCGCGCGCCGCTCTCCAGATAATCGTAGCCGTCTGTCTGCACCATGCGGTACGCTTTCTCGTAGAGACGCTCCGCCGCAAGCAGCTCCACCAGACGCCGTCTGACGGCAACGGGAAGCGTCTCCAGGTCTGTCTGCGCCAGATATGTGCCAAGCGTCTGTCTCCCGGCGCCAGACTCCGGGCTTCTCTTGTACTCCTCCAAAAGTCCGAGCAAAAGCTTCTGCTTAAACCCGGCAGCGATCTCATCCGCCAGAAGCAGCACAGTCAGATACTGCTGCCGCCGTTCCTCCGGCACCGGCATCTGCGCCTGCTGCTCATACCACAAAAGCGCATACTGCCACTCCTTGGGCGCCGCCAGAAGGCACTTCTCCAGATAAAGTTCCGGGTGCATCAGCGGTTCGTCCTCAAACAGCCCGCTCTCACAGAACCTCCTGCCGCCGGTATCCTCAAGCACCACAACATAATTTGGCGTATACGCCGTAAAATATGCCATGCCGTTTACGACCGGAACCGTCTGCGGCTCTGTAAGCTCCTCCTGCCAGATCTGCGCCCGCGCCACCTGACGGTTTTCACAGAGCAGTCGGTGTGTAAAAAGAATCCCGGTCAGACGGTGCGCCAGCTCTTCGCTGAACACGCCGGACAACAGCATCTCGTCGTAGATCACGGCAAGATTCTCATCCATATGCCCCGCCTCGATCTGCTCCATCGCAAACAGCTCCGTCCCCCGGCGGTATCGCTGGTACATATCCGGCTGACGCTTCTTTGCCGCGATGATATTGACCAGAAGCGCCGCCTTCTGACGGTAGGGAAGCGCGCTGTCATACTGGAAATACATCTGGACGACCTTGGGCACCTCACGGATCCCGCCACCGTCCATCGACATCAGATATGCTTCGTACAGTCCGGTCAGACGGATCTCCCGCTCGATGCCAAGCTCGTACCATTTGTGGTAACAGTGGTCATAGCGCTGGTTCCGGATGAGATAACCGCAGAAAGCGGCGAGCATCTCCTCCTTTTTGCACACGCGGCAGCACTCCTCCAAAATGCGGCAGACTGCCGGGTGAAAGCCGTGCAGCCTAGGCACAGCCTCCAGGATCTGGGCTGCGAGCTCCGCGTTGAGCGCGTGCTGCTTCACCGCCCAGTTTAACACCGCAATCTCAAAGTTTCCGAGCTTCCCCAGAAGATACGGATCCTGCCACAGCAGATAATACGCCTCCAGATAGAGGTACGGACTTCTGTTTCCCTCCGCCATCCACGCCCCGATCGCCTGATAGCGTCCGGCATTGCTGCGGTAGTAGGAATCCTTGAGAAACAGAAGGATCCAAAACAGCAGGGAGCTGTCCGGATATCTCTGAAAAAGCTCCTCGATCTCCGCCGCCATCCTGTCCACAAAGGAAGGCTCCCGCTCCTGCAAGGTGCGCAGATACAGATAATACCCCCACTCCGGCGTATTTTTTCTGCAGCTGTTCCTCTTGTAATCGTCGAGGATCCATGCCGCCTCCTGCTTTTGCTTATTGATCAGCAGCGCCTGCGCCTTCATCAGCGGGTACATTCCATCCTCCGGCCGCATCGCCATCAGATGATCCAGCAGTTCGATGGATCGGTTCGCCCACACTCCGGTCACGATCTTTTTCAGACGGTAATCCATATAGAGCTTTGCCAGCTCCACGCGTCCCTCGCCGATCTCCCGGCGCGTGCGTCCCCGTCCGCTCTCCTCCTCACTCCCGCGGGAAGCGCAGACCTCAAACCGGAACTCGCCCCCCGGCATACGGAAGGTCAGCCTGCCGTAATTTCTTCCCGCGTGCAGCGCCTCCTCCCGGATGTCATACGCAAACGCGCAGGTGCTCCCGATAAAATCTTCCTCCGTCACCTGCTCCTTCACCGGCACGAGAAAATCTGCGTCCGACTCCGCCAAAAGCACAAAATTTCCCCAGTGCTCCCGCTGTAAGACAAGGATCTCACGGTGTGTCTCCGTCACCTCATAAAACGCCGCCGACTCTGCGGCCGGGGTGATGCGGACAGCTTTCTTTTTGTGGATGGCGACCAGAAACTCCTCCACCTTCTGCGCGGATGCACCGCCCCGTGCAAGCCCCTCATAGCAGAGACGCTCCCTGCCCTCGTCCGGTTTTATGATATTCTTAAAATTCTTGGAATAAAACAGATGCTGCGCTTCTGGCAGACTGCGCTTTGCAAGCTCCGCAAAATCATTCAGACTGCGCACAGACCCCACAGAGGTCTTTGCGTACATTCTGGAAACAGACGCAACAAAAGAAAGGTTATATTCTCCCTGGCTGCAGATCATATAAAACTCGCCCTTTTGAATATCCCCTTCCACCAGTCCGTTGCTGTGAAATTGATACCGGATCCGTACTTCCTCACCCTCAAACTGGGGTGTCAGACACTCCATCCTCCCATTCGAGGTATAGATGACTCCCCGCATCGGCACATGATTTGCACTTGTTATGACAAAATCTCCCGTGTAGTCCTTGCCCTCTGACACCTCGATCTCAACCTTGTCGGTTGAAAATGAGAGAATCGGTCTGGCGTATTCGAACTTTCCTCTTGCTAGCTGCTGTATCCGTTTACGCAAATCGACACCTGCTTTTCTATTGCTTTTTTATACGCAATGACTATAATAGATTATAAACTAATTCGAAGGAGTTATCAATGATAAAACAGAAAGACCATTTTCATGGAAGTGATTTAGAAAAAATAGAGGAAATCTACGGTATACGCAAGGAGGAGATTGTCAGCTTTTCGGCAAATGTCAACCCTCTTGGTGTCTCACCGCTGCTGCGCGAGACACTCTCGGCAAGGATCGACGCCATCACCTCGTATCCCGACAGGGAATATACCTCGCTGCGCAGATGCATCGCCGCTTACTGCGGCACGGATGCGGAATCTGTGATCGTCGGAAACGGCTCGACAGAGCTCATCTCCCTGTTTATCCAGACCGAACACCCGAAAAAGGCTCTGATCCTCGGACCGACCTACTCGGAATACGAGCGCGAGATCGCTCTCGGCGGAGGCACGACCTTCTACTATGTGCTCCACGAGACGGATGACTTTTGTCTGGACGTCGGGGATTTTCTCACACAGCTCAATGAGAGTATTGACCTGCTGGTGATCTGCAATCCCAACAACCCCACTTCCTCCGCGATCACGCGTCAGGATATGCGCCGTATCTTAGACGCCTGCAGGCAGTATGGCATCTATGTCATGGTGGACGAGACCTACGTGGAATTTTCCGACCGCATGGATGAGATCTCCGCCGTTCCGCTGACAAACGACTATGACAATCTCGTCATTCTGCGCGGCACCTCAAAATTTTTTGCGGCGCCGGGGCTGCGTCTCGGCTATGCCATCACGGGCAGCCGGGATCTGATCCGGGAGATTAACACGCGGAAGAATCCGTGGACGATCAACTCCCTCGCCGTCGTCGCGGGCGAGACAATGTTCGGCGACACGGACTATATCCGTGCGACCAGAGAACTGATCTCCACCGAGCGCGCACGCATCTTTGCTGCCTTGAGCAGCCATCCTGCGTACAAGCCGTACAAGCCGGACGGCAACTTCCTTCTGGTGCGTATTTTAAAGGAGGGGCTCACCGCCCCGGACTTGTTTGACCGCGCCATCCGCCGAAATATGATGATCCGCGACTGCTCGACCTTCCCATCCCTCGACGACCGCTACATCCGTTTCTGTTTTATGAAACCGGAGGATAATGACAGACTGCTCGCGTGTCTGATGGAGGCGGCAGAAGAATAGGCTCTCCTATTTCTCCTGCTTCTCTCCCGGAACGAGCAGATATTCCACGCAGCCCGACACGCGGTATAAGATAAAGTTCTGGAGAAACGCCATCGTCTCCCCGTAGACCGTATCGTCCTGCTCGTCTAAGATGCTCCCCTCGAGAAGGTAACTCATCCCGTTGTGGTAATCCCTTCCGTCCTCAAGCGTAAAGCTTCTCCACAAATATTTTCCATTCTCACTCCCCTGCCGCATCCGCTGCTCCAGCAGCCGGACGCCGCACTTCTCACCGGGGGCAAAATGATTCCTGTACAGATAAATAAAATGCTCCGGCGGCACGCGGGTGAGCTGACGCATCCCGTACTGGTTCGCCGGGTGGTTATCCTTCTGCTGCACCCACACAAACACGGTGTGAAAGGTCAGACCGCCCACATGAAAAAACTGTGTCCGCTTTGCGATCTCATCATACGGCACCGGGGACAAGCGTTCCTCCTTTGCGATCCGACCGGAGATCTGCCGAAAGAGCTGCTGCATCCCGCTCCACGCGTAGTAGTGCACGGAGTCATAAAATGTCGTTCCCGCCCAGAGCAGTCCGCAGCGCTCCACCAGTCCCCTGCCCTCCCTCTCGTTTGCGGCAACGCTTTTCCTCGCATTGACCCGCGAGAAATATTCGTACAGCGTCTCTAAAATCTCCTGCTTTTTTTCGTTTGGGAGAACCCGGTTCTTTTTCCCCTCCACGCATTTGTGATAGCACTCGTAAAACAGCTCTCCCACCGCCTGCATCCCGAGCGCATGGGTGTAGTAATCCTGCATGATCGCACACGCGATCTTGTAAAGAATATTTGCCTGCCAGTTCCCCACCGACTTCACGCTGTCGATGATGTCCTCGTAGAGCTCGCTGGTGAGCACCGGCTCCGTAAAGTCACGCGTCACCTCAAAGGAATCCCAGTCCGCGGGCACTGCCTGCTCGCCCTTTACCACGATGCGGCAATCCTCCTCGTCCTCCCACGCACCGTCCCTGTCCTTCGTCTCCTTTTTCTCAGAATGTGCGGGCTTCTCCCCGCCGGAATGTTCTTCCTCCTCAAATTCATGCAGCAGGAGTTCCAGAAAATGCGCGCTCCACTGTCTGCCCTTCTCCTGTCCGATTTCCTTTCCGATCCCGCGCTCCCCCGATGCCCCGGAGACCGCTTTTACCTTCTGCAATGCCATAGCCGCACTCCCCCGTCTCTTTGCTACACTATATATCGGCAAAAAAATCCTGCGGCATTAAAGAAATCTATTCCTTTGTGATCGTGACGATCCCGGCGCACTCCGAGATCTTCTTCCACGTCACATGGGAGAAGATGTCATTCAGCTCGCTGTAAAGCACATACATCCCGTGATACCTCCACGCATCCCTGTTCTGCCGCTGCATCTCTTTCATATCCTCATATGTCTCAAAGGCAAGACCACCGATGATCATCTGACCGCCCGGCGCAAGCTGACGGATGATGTCGCAGAGCAGATGCTCCTGATCGTAGGGATCCATGCGGTGAAACGCATAGACGCTGATCATCATGTCATATTCCCGGTCGAGCAGCTCGATCGGCATACCGAGGGAATAATCTGCCGCCAGAAGCTCCGCATCCGGCATTACCTCTCTCCCCGCCGCGATCATCTTCTCCGACGGATCCACTCCTGTGATCTGGTAGCCGTCCTTATACAGCTTTTCGGCAATGATGCCGGTGCCAAAGCCGATATCAAGAATGCGCTTCGCATCCGACTGGCGCACCATGCGGTACACCTCTCCAAACACACGCGCGTAGCCCGCAAACGGATACTCATCCATATCGTTAAACTGTGCTACGCTCTCCCGGTATCCATCCGACCATAAATCATAATTTTCATTCTTCAATTCACTCAACCTCTTTCCCTGTATCCTCTGTGTCCTCTCGGATATTTTCTGATTCCATTATAGCACGTTTCCCTTCCGTTTCAACTATAACAGCCCTCACATTTTTTTCCCTCAAAAAAATGGTTGACATTTTCATTGTGTCATTGTATTATTTGTCTAGTACAAAATATATTTGAGAAAGCAGGTGAATCTATGGCTTGGAATCTTGATTCTGACAGACCCATCTTTTTGCAGATTGTGGAGCGGATCCAGCAGGACATCATCTCCGGGAAGTATTCGCCCGGCGAGAAGCTGCCAAGCGTGCGCGATCTTGCCGCCGAGGCAGCCGTCAATCCCAACACGATGCAGAAAGCATTTTCAGAGCTTGAGCGCACCGGTCTGGTCTATTCCGTGCGAACCAGCGGGCGCTATATTACGGAGGACAATACGATGATCGAGGAATTAAAATCTTCCATTGCAAAAGAAAAAATACAGGAATTTCTGATTCTGATGCAGAATCTCGGCTACAAAAACGAAGAGATACTGGCGCTTATGAGCCAGACCATGAAAGGAGCAGAGCAATGAGCACCTTATTAGAATGTAAGGATTTAACAAAAAAGTATGGTCATAAAACCGCCATCGACCACATCAGTCTCGCGATCGAGAGCGGTCACATTATCGGTCTGCTGGGTCCCAACGGAAGCGGCAAGACAACCCTCATCAAAATGATCAACGGTCTGCTGACGCCGACCTCGGGCACGCTCTATCTGCATGAGCAGCCCATCGGTGTGGAGAGCAAGAAGCACATTTCCTATCTGCCTGACCACACATACCTCAATATGAACCAGCGCGTATCCGAGGTGATCGCCTTTTTTAAGGACTTCTATGAGGATTTCGACGAGCAGCGCGCCTACGATATGCTGGAGAAGCTGCATATCGACCCGAGGGACCGCTTAAAGTCAATGTCCAAAGGCACCAAGGAGAAGGTGCAGCTCATTCTGGTCATGAGCCGCCGCGCAGATCTCTATATTCTCGACGAACCGATCGCAGGCGTCGACCCCGCCGCCAGAGACTACATTTTAAATGTCATTCTCTCCAACTACGAGCCGGAGGCCTCGATCCTCATATCGACTCATCTGATCGCCGATATCGAGAATATTTTGGACGAGGTTATTTTTATTCAGAACGGACAGGTACGCCTCACTTCCTCTGTGGATGATATCCGCCAGAATCAGGGCAAGTCCGTCGATGCACTTTTCAGGGAGGTATTCCGATGCTAGGAAAATTATTCAAATACGAATTCAAAAATACTGCCAAAGTAATGCTTGCCATCTACGGCGTTCTGGTCTTTGCGACGCTGCTCGTATCGATCGGCTCTTCCATGGAGGCGATGCAGGGGGTAAACCTCACGGATGTTCCCCCGGTCGTTGAGCTCTTTTTCGCCGCTTCCGTTTTGATGTATGTGCTCTCGATCTTCGCACTGTTTACCGTGTCCTACGTCTATCTGTGCATCCACTTTTATAAGACGATGTACTCGGACCAGGGCTATCTGACCCATACGCTGCCCGTAAAACCGGTCACACTTTTCAATGTGAAGCTTGTCACCTCGCTCGTGTGGATGATCCTCACCGCCGTACTGTTTGCACTCTCCATTTTTGCGTTTCTGATCGGCGCATCCCGCGGTGAAATATTCTCCTCCGAGGTCGCAGGACGGATGGCTGAGATCATCAAATATGAGTTTGTACCGATTTTCGGCATGACCTTCGGACAGTTCCTGCTCTTTATCATCCTGTCGTTCATCATCAGTTGTCTGTCCTACCTTTTGATGATCTTTGCAAGCATCTCGATCGGACAGCTTTTTACCGGGCACAAGATCGCCGGCTCCTTTGCCGCAGGCGTCGTCATTTATATGGTCCAGCAGGTCATTGCCACGATCGTGATCCTCGTCACCGGTTTCTCGACCTTTCTGGATTATGAAAAAATTGTGACCTTTGCCGACGTCCTGTTCTCCCCAGCCATGATCATTTCCATGGTGATCTCGGTTCTGTTCACAGTCGCCCTCTATGTCATCTGCATCGTGATGCAGACACGTCACCTGAATCTGGACTAGTGGCTTTGCTTTTTTGCCGCCGCACCTATGGCTTTGGCTGCCCGAAAGGCGCCAAAGCCAAGCGCTGCGCCAATCACATTTAAGATCAGATCATCGATATCACAGATCCCACGCAATGTAAAAAGCTGTATGGTTTCCACCGTCACCAGCCCCAGACTAAAACAGAACAGGTACCGGCGGAAGGACTGCAGACGCCGAAAAAGTGCGGGCAGAAAGAATCCGCAGGGAACGAACACGAGCACATTTCCATACAAATTGATCTCCGATGCGGAAAGTCCGTAGGTTCCCGCCTCCTCCCCGAGCCTCTTCGCGTACTCCATGATCGTCCGAAAAGGTATCAGATTGATGTTATCGCAGATCTGCTGACAGTATGTGCCTGACACGGTGACCGGTGTTCTTCCGAACAACAGCCACAGCATCACCGCAATATATAAAATGAACAGCAGCCAGACTGCCGGGTACACTTTTTTCTTTATGCCCAAATTTTACCCTCCTATGGATTTCCCATATAGTTACTTTCACTTTTTCCCACTTGTATATCCAGCGCATCTTTTAAGACTGCGAAATCCGAATACAACTGCAAATGCGTCTCCCACATTACTTCAATGCCCTCTGTCATCGTCCCCGCCTGCGCCTCCTGCAAAGCCTCTTCCTCAGAAATCTCTATATCCATGCGGTATCGGAACAGATAAAGGATTGCCGCCGTGATCACACGCTGCTGCTCCTCGTCGTCGGCAGCCTGATACTCCTCGTAGGTGTAGGAAAGATAGGGCTTATATTCACCCAGATCAACCTCCTCGATATCTTCGCCCTCGGAAAGATTCTGCGCCACCTGATTTGCATGATCCATCGTTTCCTTCAGATTGTCAAGCCCCATCATGTGCATATTCTCGATAGAATTCTCTACGAATGCCTGCATACCTTCCACATAGTTTTCCATTACTTCCTGCGCGTCCCGGATATCGCTCTCCGTCAATTCTCCTTCTTCCACCTGACCGCCTAAAATTGCCTGATACAGGACAAGCGCTATTCCAATATCCCAGAGTTCCTCTTCCCCTGCATTCTGACAGTCCTCATAATCATAATCAAGCAGGTACGCGTCGTAATAATGGCTGGTGATCGGATCACCCTTCAGTTCTCCCTCTGCCACCAGTGTCTGTTTCGCCACGTCCTTTCCACTTAAAATCTCCACCCGTTCACTGGCATAGGCAGTCCCGGACGGGCTCGTCCTCTCCTTCTCCGAAAAAACTTCCAGCTTCATCTGGCTGTCATAAAACTCCGGAAGCTTCACTTCCACCGTCCCACTGCCGGAACTGCTGGTATCCGCAATTTTCCCGTAGGCATATACATCGTTCTTTTTCTGACTGCGGATCACTGCATACAACCCGTTTCCCTCTCCCGTGGTTGCGTTGTAGTAGCGAAAGCGGCATACATCTTCGTCCAGTTCCACGTCCTCGATCGTCACATACTGCGCTGCGGAAGATACAACAAGGCTCCACTCCCCGGAAGGCTCTTCCTCCTGCTCAAAGGTGGAAAGCTCCTGCGATACCTCCATAGAAAGCGGAAGAGAAGCATCCCTGATATAGGCGATACTGTTTTTGTCTATCTCACAGCAGGGGCGGAAGATTGCCGCCTCTTCCAGGCGCTGGATCTCCTCCGAATACACATCACCACTGTCCGAAAGTATGTATGAGCCATCCGCCTCTATGCGAACCGGCTTGTTGCCTTCACACGCCCACCATGTTTCTTGGTAGCCCAACCCTTCATTCGACTCCCCAAATCCCATATCCTTCCAGTCCCCTCCCATATAGTTGAAAGACAGCGGATACAGTCTGTCATCCCAGCCATAAGATGACTGGATGCTCATCAACTGCTGTTCTTCTGTTGAAAATGCCATTTGCAGAAAATCACCGTTCAGATATTCCCTCATATCACTGTTTTCCCAGGTCACCTCCCCGCCTCCTGCACTCTGGGAAAGAAACGGGCGTCTCAGTTCCTGCTCATACTCTTCCGGCATTTCGTCTAAAAACAACACCATCCTGCCATCTGCCGCTTTGCCCGAAAGCAGCCGCCATTTCATGTCTCCAAAATATACATACTCTCCTCTCCATTCGCCGTCCTCCGGTGCCTGCGGATCATTTAAACCGGAGGCAGACATCCGGATCTGTCCGGAGACGGCGATATCCCCCGTCGAACTGCAGCCGGAAAGAGCAAGGATGCCAATGAAAGCTGCCGCGATACCAATCCATTTTTTCATACCCTTCTTCTCCTTTGTTTGACATAAGAGGGGCTCGCAAAGCGTGCCTCTCGCTGTTATCTTACCATAACCCCGCGAGCATGAAAATATTTTCTTTTCCAATTTTAACCGACGGTGCCAAGATTTGTCCGCGCATTTCTCCGGTATAAAAACGCGGTTGCCGCAAGTACTGCGGCGAGCACGGCAAACCGCATCAGGTGCGCAGATACCTGCGTCACAAAAACCACCGGAAACGCGCCAAGAAGGATCAGCAGACAGCCTCCAAAGCCGCCGACCGCCCCCGAGGCGCTCTGCTTTACGATCGTCACCTCATTCTCCCAGTCGAACACTGCCAACCGCAGATTCACGGTGATCCCAAAGACGCAGGCAAACGTCATCAAAACCACCGGGAGCACGAGAAGCCAGACCGACTCCATGAGCCCCGGGGAAAAGACGATCAGAAGCAGCGCCTCGGACACCGCATAAAACGGCGCGATCACCGCCAGATTCAGCAGTATCTTTGCGTCAAACACATCCTTTGCCGAGACCGGGAGACTTTTCGTGATCCACCACTGTTTTCCCTCCATCGAAACGGAGGTCGCCGTCGTCGTCATCATGCAGGACATCGCCGCCATCAGAAATGGCACGGCGCGCAGGATCAGTTCCGGTGGCACCGGCACCAGTTCCAGTATTTTTTCTTTTCCGGCAACAAAGATCCCGACCGCAAACAGCAGCATAAGCACCGGTCCCATGATCGTGTTGACGGTATACACACTCGAGGAAACATAGCGCTTCCACTCCTTGACAAACAGCGCGCAGGGAATGGAACGGATCTTTAACTCCTGCATCCGGTAGTCGTGACGCGCCGTCACGCTGTAAAGACTTCTGCAGATCCGCCTGAAATTCACGGCGACCAGCGCCATGACCGCCGCAAACAGCGCGATGGATCTGCAAAAATACATCGCCGCCGCACGCGGGCTGCCGTCCGTCATCATCTGTCCCAGCCAGACCGCCGGGGGATAGACCGAAGCGATCGCCTCACTGAGAATCCCCGAAAAATTCCGCATCAGATCCGCGGTCAGCTCCCCACGCTCCTCGAGCACGGAAAGTCCTGACCCCATCGCCATCAGCCCAAAGACGAGCAGCACTGACAGCAGCGTCGCGACCATACTCTTGTGCTTCATCCGCGACGAGACGGCCGTGATCACCGCCCCGAAAAGAACCGCGACCGTCATCGGGAGCATCGGCAGAAACAGCGTCCCGACCACTCCCCACACATAAAACGACAGCGCCGGGCGCAGCATCACGCCGTACACCGCCATCCCCGGCAGCATAATGGCAGTCGCCAGCAGCAGATTTCCCAGATACATCACGAGAAAACGGCTCACCACAACCGCCGTCTGCGAGATGGGAAGCGCACACAGCACCTCGTAGGAATTTTTCTGAAAGATCACGCTGCCCGCCTGAAACATCCCAAAAAAGAAAATGAAAACTCCGGCGATCATGCCAAGATACATCGGGAGAACGTCTTCCATCCCCAGAAGAATGTACGCGTACGCAGCGCCGCCCACATAGCCAGCCATCATCAGCACCAGCAGCCCCCGGAGCGCCGCCATCGCGATCATTCCCGCACGCTTTTTCCGATCCCTGGAATACCGCACAGCATTGATATTCCAGACATTCAAAAGCTGCGCTTTCGTCAAAAGCTCAATCTGTCTGACCATTGACTGCCACCTCCATAAACGTGGATTCCAGCGATCCGCCCTTCGCCACGATGTCCTCCATCCTGCCCGCCGCGACCAGCCTGCCGTCCCTGATGATCGCCACCTTGTTGCAGAGTTTCTCCGCCACCTCCAGCACATGGGTCGAGAAAAAGATCGCGCCGCCCTCCGCGCAGAGATTCCGCATGACGTCTTTTAACACCAGCGACGCCTTCGGATCGAGCCCGACAAACGGCTCATCCAGGATCAGAAGCTTCGGTGTATGTACCAACGCCGACAGGATCGCCAGCTTCTGCTTCATGCCATGCGAATAGGACGAGATCAGATCGCCGAGCGACGACGTGATCTCAAAGGCGTCCGCGTAGGTTTCGATGCGTTCCCTGCGCTCCGCCGCCGAAACCCGGAAAATATCCGAGATAAAGTTCAGATACTGGATACCCGTCATATATTCGTACAGATCCGGGTTGTCCGGGATGTATGCCGTCCGCTCCTTGCACGCCATCGCGTCCTTCTTTACGGACAAGCCGTCAATCCATATCTCTCCCTCGTCAAAATCCTGGATCCCGGTGATACACTTGATCGTCGTCGTCTTGCCCGCACCGTTATGCCCGATAAATCCGTAAATGTCCCCCGCCTCAATCTCCAGATCAAGACCGGTCACTCCCTTGTCACTCCCCTTGTAGTGTTTCGTTAAATTCTGAATGGTAAGCATTGTTTCCTCCTTCTATGTCTCCTCGCCCGGCGAGGAGATAAATGTGATGCGGCGCATTTTTCTGCCCTCCGCGGGCTTATTTCCTGCCACCTCGGCAAACACCGCGCTAAGCTTCTGCAAAAACTCCATAAATTCTTCATCCGACAGCAGCAGCGTAGAATTTTGCAGCGCCAGCATATCCCTCCCGGCGTCCGCATCCTCCCTCTGAAAATATCTCAGAAAAGAGGTCTGAAGCGACAGCAAAAATGTGTAAAAGACAGTCGCAAGTTCCTTCGCCCCGGGTTCCTTCGGGAGCGGATCTCTCACCAGCGCATACGTCTTTTCCACCGCGCCCCGCACGCTCTTCTCCTCTGTCACCTCGATACATCCCGCTTCGTACAACTTTTTGATGTGCCGGTAGCAGCTCGCAACCGGGATATCCGAAAGCTCCCGCTGCATCTCCTTCGCCGTCCCTTTTCCATGCACAATCAGATACTGTATGATGCGCTGCCGCACCGGATTCATCACGACTTCTGCCATTGAATCAAAATCCATCCAATCCCTCCTCTAATATTATTGATTTTGATAATACTCTCATTTATGATAATAGTCAAGTAAAAACTACGGTACGGGGAAAAATCCCCGTACCGGTATTTTGTAACATCTTTTATTTGTTCCGCAGGTATTCGTCGATCCCCGCTGCCGCCGCCTTGCCTGCGCCCATCGCAAGGATCACGGTCGCCGCGCCCGTCACTGCGTCTCCCCCGGCAAAAACGCCCGGCTTTGACGTCGCTCCGTTCTCCTCCGACGCCACAATACACTTTCTGCGGTTGGTCTCAAGTCCCTTCGTCGTCGAAGAGATCAGCGGATTCGGCGAAGTGCCCAGCGACATGATCACGGTGTCAGCCTCCATGACATACTCCGAGCCGGGGATTTCCACCGGACTTCTTCTACCGGACTCATCCGGCTCTCCGAGCTCCATACGGATGATCTTCGCGCCCTTCACACAGCCGTTCTCGTCGACCAGAAGCTCCGTCGGATTCTGGAGAAGATCAAAAATGATCCCCTCCTCCTTCGCGTGGTGGATCTCCTCCCGGCGCGCCGGAAGCTCCTCCTCGCCGCGGCGGTACACGATATGTACCTCCGCCCCGAGACGTCTCGCCGTTCTCGCCGCATCCATCGCGACATTGCCGCCGCCGACCACGATCACTTTATTTCCCGCCTTCACCGGGGTGTCGTAGTCCTCCAGGAACGCTTTCATCAGATTGTTTCTCGTCAGATACTCATTTGCCGAGAACACGCCCATCGCCTGCTCTCCCGGGATCCCCATGAAACGCGGAAGCCCTGCGCCCGAACCGATAAAGACTGCCTCAAAGCCCTCGTCCTCCATCAGCTCGTCGATCGTCACGGACTTGCCGATCACCACATTCGTCTCGATCTTCACACCGAGCGCACGCACATTTTCCACCTCGGCAGCCACAACTTCCTGCTTTGGCAGACGAAACTCCGGAATACCGTAGACCAGTACGCCGCCCGCCTCGTGCAGCGCCTCAAAAATCGTCACATCGTAGCCCATCTTTGCCAGATCCCCGGCACAGGTCAGACCCGCCGGACCGGAACCGATCACCGCAACCTTGCGCCCGTTCTTCTCTCCGGCGCACTCCGGACGGATGCCGTGCTCTCTTGCCCAGTCAGCCACAAAACGCTCCAGCTTGCCGATGGAAACCGGATCGCCCTTGATCCCGCGGATACACTTGCCCTCGCACTGTGTCTCCTGCGGGCAGACACGTCCGCAGACCGCCGGAAGCGCTGAGGATCTGCTGATGATCCGGTAAGCCTCCTTGAAATTCCCCTCTTTTACCTGGGTGATAAAGCCCGGAATATCGATGGAAACCGGACAGCCTTTCATGCACTGCGCATTTTTACAATTTAAGCAGCGCGCCGCCTCCGCCATCGCCTCCTCCTCATTATAACCCAAGCATACTTCCTCAAAATTCGCCGCACGAACCGCCGGTTCCTGCTCGCGAACCGGAACTTTGTTTAATACGTCCATTATCTGCCTCCTCTATTCACAGTTTCCACATCCGCCATGATGTGTGTCGCCTTCCTGAAGCTTTAATGCCGCGCGTCCCTCCTCGGTCCGGTACTGTCTCTGGCGCTGCATTGCCTGGTCAAAATCTACCAGATGCCCGTCAAACTCCGGTCCGTCCACGCACGCAAACTTCACCTCGCCGCCAACCAAAAGACGGCACGCACCGCACATCCCCGTTCCGTCCACCATGACCGGATTCATCGAGACGACCGTCGGTATGCCGAGCTCCTTTGTCAGCACACACACAAACTTCATCATGATCATCGGTCCGATGGCAACGCAGTGGTCGTAGCGCACGCCCTCATCCCACAGCGCCTGTAACTGCGCCGTGCCGGTTCCCTGAAAACCGTAGGAGCCGTCGTCCGTGGTCACATAAAGATTGGTCGCCACTTCCCGCATCTCATCCTCTAAAATCAGCAGATCTTTGTTTCTCGCACCCATGATCACGTCACACTCCACGCCGTGCTCATGCAGCCACTTTACCTGCGGATAGACCGGCGCCGTGCCGACGCCGCCCGCCACGAATAAAATCTTCTTTTTCTTAAGCTCCTCTATATCCTCATGGATCAGGTCGGACGGACAGCCCAGCGGTCCCACAAAATCCTGAAAGGCATCGCCCTCCTTCAGATCCGCCATGCGCTCTGTCGATGAGCCGACTGTCTGAAATACGATTGTAATCAGCCCTTCTTTCCTGTTATAGTCACAAATCGTCAGCGGGATGCGCTCTCCCACCTCATCCACCTTCACAATCACAAACTGCCCCGGTTCACAGTACTGTGCCACGCGCGGCGCTTTGACGTCCATCAGATAAATCCTGTCCGCCAGCTTCTCTCTTTTCACGATCGGGTACATAAACAACCTCCTTGGGATCTGAAACCCCTCTATTTTGCCTCACTTTTCTATCATAAAGGAAAAGCCGTTACAATTCAACGGCTTTTCCCCCATATTTTCGCTTTTTCAGTTGAAACTTTTGCCGCGCACTCGCATGACTGCGGCGCATTTTCCCGTGTCATGAAAAATACACCAGCTCGTCCTCCGGCGTCGCCGGTTTCTCCGCCGGCTCGATCGATACCGGATAGAGCACCGGTCCTTTCCCCTTGTATTCTTTGGCAAATTCCAGACGCACCTCCGCGGTGATGTAGATCCACGATTTGTGCGGGATCTTATCCTCATCCGGGTACTTGCACTTAAAGCCGATAAAGGTCACGTCCTCGACACAGCAGGTCATCGCAAATCTGCCCGGCACGAACACGCCCTTTTTCAGGTTGTCCGGATTGTAGACAAGCGCCAGGAAACGCACCCTTTTGCCAACGTATTTCTTCGGATTCTCCATGCAGTCCATATACCAGATGGCATAATCTGCATCCGTGATCTCAAGCTCGTCCCCGGAAATATCAAACGGGAGTTCCTCCTCCCGCTCGTCGAGCGTTCCGTCCGCGCGCTCATAGACAAGCTGCGCCTTGCGGTTTAACGCCTTGACGTTGCGGCGGTATTTTCCCTTGTCCGTACTGTCGTCGCAGCGGTTGAAGATCACGACGTCCGCCATAAAAAGCTGCTCCATGATCATTGAACGCATATTGTTCAGATACATATCAAAGGTCGTGGCGTCCACCGTCGCAAGGGACTGGATGATGACCCAGCCCCGCGGCAGCTTCGTCTCCATCAGCGTATCCATGCCCCAGGTACCGTTGTACTCAAGAAAAATCTGGTCGGGACGGTATTCGGCATTGATCCTGGCAAGGCGCTCCTCTGTCAGATCCTCCTCATTCTCGATCATGACAAGCTTCGCATGGATCCTCGCAAGCTCCGTCTCGTCGTATTCGACTTCACCGTCCTCGCAGCAGATGATCAGGCTTTCGCCCTCCTCCGCAAACCCGTTTTCAAAAAGCGTCTCCTTTATCAGCGTCGTCTTTCCGCTGTCCATAAATCCGGTAAATAAATAAATCGGTATTTCCTGCATATCTCTCTCCATTCTTATGCAAGCTCAAACAATTCCAAAAGTCCGTGCTCGTCCAGATCTGTTCCGATCACACACAGACGTCCGGTGTAATCCGGTTCACCCTCGCGCAGCTCGTACTCGCCCGGAACCATGTCAAAATAGATCCAGCCGCCGTTTGCATCCTCAACCATGCCCTTTGCGCGCAGGATCTCGCCGAAGTCGTCGGTCTCGCAGAGTGTCTTTAAAATCTCCTCCACCTTCTCCCGCGTGTACTTGTGCGGCGTCTCCCTGCCCCAGCTTGTAAACACCTCGTCGGCGTGATGGTGTCCGTGCGCATGGTCATGGCAGCCGCAGGTACAGTTCTCGTCGTGTTCGTGGTGATGTTCATGGTCGTGGTGCTCATGCCCGTGATGTTCATGCTCATGATGTTCGTGATCGTGACAACCGCAGGTGCAGTTCTCGTCGTGGTCGTGCTCATGATGTTCGTGGTCATGGCAGCCACACGTGCAGTTCTCGTCATGTTCATGATCGTGGTGCTCATGATCGTGATCATGCTCCTCCGCCATCAGCTTCCTCTCCAGTGAATCCTGTCCCTCGATCACCTTTAAAATCTGCTCTCCACGGATCTCCTCCCACGGCGTCGTGATCACAGCCGCCTGATGGTTCAATGCCTGGATCTGCTTCACACAGAGCTCCAACTGCTCCGGCGTGGCGTTCTGCGTGCGGCTTAACACAACCGTGGTCGCATACTCGATCTGGTTGTTAAAAAATTCGCCAAAGGCTTTCATCTGCTTGCTCGCCTTTAAGGCGTTTACAACCGTGACCAGACCGTTTAACTTCACATCCTCTTCCTTCTCGACATCGATCACGGATTTCATAACGTCCGAGAGCTTGCCGACGCCTGACGGCTCGATCAGGATGCGGTCCGGGTGAAATTTGTGGATCACCTCGTGCAGGTTCTTTCCAAAATCTCCGACAAGCGAGCAGCAGATACAGCCGGAATTCATCTCCGTGATCTCAATGCCCGCATCCTTTAAAAATCCGCCGTCGATGCCGATCTCGCCAAACTCATTCTCGATCAGCACGATCTTCTCGCCCGCAAATACCTCGTCTAACATCTTTTTGATAAATGTTGTCTTACCGGCTCCGAGAAAGCCGGAAATAATATCAATCTTTGTCATTTTTTCGCTTCCTTTCCAAAACACATTCATTTTACCCGTTTTTCCCATCATTTGCAAATTTTACGGGAAAATTTATCGTATTTTTATAAATTGTCCGCTCACTGTCTCTGGAACTGCATATTGTAAAGCTTCTCATAAATGCCGCCCTGTGCCAGCAGCTCGTCGTGCGTTCCCTCCTCCTCGATGCCCTCGTCGCTCAACACCAGAATCTTCTCTGCATTTTTGATGGTGGAGAGACGGTGCGCGATCACGAAGGTCGTCCGGTTCTTCGCCAGCTTCTCGAGCGAATCCTGCACCACCTTCTCGCTCTCGTTGTCGAGCGCCGACGTCGCCTCGTCAAAAATCAGGATCGGCGGATTCTTTAAGAATACGCGCGCGATCGAAAGCCGCTGCTTCTGTCCGCCGGAAAGCTTGATGCCCCGCTGTCCGATATCCGTCTCGTAGCCGTTTGGCAGAGACATGATAAACTCGTGGGCATTCGCATTCTTCGCCGCCTCGATGACCTCCTCGCGCGTCGCGTCCGGTCTGCCATAGCGGATATTGTCATACACCGTTCCGACAAACAGATAGACGTCCTGCTGTACGATCCCGATATGCTCGCGCAGACTCTTAAGCTGAATGTCGCGGACGTCCGTTCCGTCGATCTTCACCGCTCCGCCCGTCACGTCATAAAAACGCGGGATCAGCGAACAGAGCGTACTTTTTCCTGCGCCTGATGAACCGACCAACGCCATGTACGCGCCTGCCGGAACATTTAAGTTGATATTTTTGAGCACGCGCTCCGTGTTCTCCTCGTACTGGAAGGACACATTTTCAAAGCGGATATCCCCCCGGACGTCCTTTAACGCCACAGCGTCCTTTTTGTCCTGGATATCCGGCTCGATCGCCATGATCTCGCAGAAACGCTCAAACCCGGTATACCCGTTCTGGAACTGCTCCGTAAAATCGATCAGGGTGCGCACCGGGTCGGTAAACACGCTGATATAGAGCAGAAACGTCACCATATCGCTGACGCTCACACTGCCCTTCGCGATCAAAACCGCACCCACGATAATGACGTTGACCTGGATGAGCGTCGTGAACGCGCCAAGCCCCGCGTGAAAGCTTCCCATGTAGTGATAGCTGTTCTTTTTTGCGGAGAGAAAGCCGTCGTTGCCGCCCTTGAACTTCCGGTTCTCCACCTCCTCATTCGCAAAGGATTTCACCACGCGGATGCCGGAAAGGTTGTCCTCGATCTGCGCGTTGATCTCCGCGATGCGGACACGGTTCTGCTTGAAGGCGCGGCGCATCTTCCCGTTTAAGAAATACGCGTAGGCAAACATAAACGGCAGCACGCCAAACGCGGCAAATGCGAGCGCCGGACTGATCGTCACAAGGATTACAAACGCTCCCACGATCTTTACCACCGACAGGATCAGGTTCTCCGGCCCGTGGTGCATCAGTTCTGTGATGTCAAACAAGTCCGTCGTGATGCGCGACATCAGTTGTCCGACCTTCTGGTTGTCGTAGAACCCGAAGGAAAGCTTCTGCAAATGGTCAAAAATCTCCGCGCGCATATTATACTCGATCTTTGCCCCCATCACATGACCGTAATTGGAGATAAAAAATTTGCTGTAACACTCGACTGCCACCATCGCAAACAGCACCAGTGCAAGGACTTTGATCTGCGAGAGGATCACGTCCGTCTCCAGATAGATCAGCGTCGACGTCACATAGCGGATGATCAGCGGCAGCGCCAGCACGATACCCGCCGACAGCGTGGCAAAAAACATATCCGCCCAGAAAATTTTGCGGTACGGCTTATAATAAGAAAGCATCTTTTTTAAATTCTGATTCATACATAACCTCCCTGCCGCCTGTCCCTTACGCATACGGCATCTTTCATTTTATCTGCTTATGGAAAAAAGTCAAGCGGAGTGTTATACTATTCTCAAATCACGCAACAGGGAGGTACTACCATGAATCCAAAACAGATGCACTATGAAACTCTCGCCAATACAGTGATCAAAAATCTCGCGAAACGGCGGATGGAGGGCTGCTACTGCGCCACTGTCGAGGAGGCTGAAAAAAAAGCCTTCTCCTATCTGACGGACGGCTGCACCGTCTCCTTCGGCGGTTCCATGACACTTGAGGAGACCGGGATGCTCACAGCGCTGCGCCATGACCCGAATATCCGTCTGATCGACCGCGCGACGGCAAAGACCCCGGAGGAAGTCCGACAGGTTTATCACGACGCGCTCTCCGCAGATTTTTATTTTATGAGCACAAACGCCATCACCGTGGACGGTGAGCTCGTCAACATCGACGGCACCGGGAACCGCCTTGCCGCGCTGATCTATGGTCCGGAAAATGTGATCGTTATGGCTGGCATGAACAAGGTCGCAACAAACGTCGACGAGGCGTTGAGCCGTGTACATAACACAGCGTCACCGATGAACTGCAGGCGGCTCTCCAAAAAGACGCCGTGCGCTGCCACCGGAGTCTGCGCCGACTGCCTCTCCCCGGACTGTATCTGCAGCCAGACGGTCATCACCAGACGCAGCCATATCGAGAACCGTATTAAAGTCATTCTGATCGGGGAAGAGTTTGGGTATTAAAATTTTCCTATAAAACGAAAAAAGAGGTATCGCGGAGCGATACCTCTTTTGATACATTAGTTGTACTTTCTTTTTCTAGCTGCTTCAGATTTCTTCTTACGCTTAACGCTTGGCTTCTCGTAGTGTTCTCTCTTACGAATCTCCTGCTGGATACCTGCCTTCGCGCAGTTTCTCTTGAAACGACGTAAAGCGCTATCTAAAGTCTCGTTCTCTTTTACAATTACACTAGACATTATCTCACACCTAACCTCCCTCCAGTTGCTTATTGTGCATATCAACTGTTTGGGTCATAATCATTGCACTATAAGTAATTATAGCATACTTTTTTTATACGTCAACTGTTTTTCTAAAATTTTAAAAAATTCAGATAATTCTGTCTTTTTACGCAACACACTACGCACGAAGACGGAATTTTGCGACCAGACCATCCAGGGAATCTGCCTCCGCAGAGAGCTCCTCGCTTGTCGCCGAGGTCTCCTCCGAAGCTGCGGAATTGCTCTGGATCGTATCGCCGATCTGCTTCACGCCCTGCTCGATCTTTCTGACCGAAGCCGCCTGCTGGTCGGACGCCACACGGATGCTCGCCACCTCACCGATGATCACATCCAGCTCGGTCAGCACCTTGTTTAAAGATTCTGCCGTCTGCTGTGTCACCTCGTTTCCATAGCCGACCTCCTTCTGGTTTGCCTCCAGAAGCTGCTTGGAGGTTTCCGCAGATTTGGCGCTGTCCTCTGCAAGCATACGGATCTGCTCCGCGACAACCGCAAAACCGCGTCCCGCCTCACCGGCACGCGCTGCCTCGATCGAGGCGTTTAAGGACAGCAGGTTCGTCTGGGAGGCAATGCTCTCGATCTGTCCGATCACCTGCTCAAGCTGCTGTGAAGCATCAAAAATCCTTCCCATCGCCTTTGTCAGCTCTTCCATCTTCTTCTGGCTGTTGACCGCCTCCGCACCGACCTCTTTTGCCTTGTCATGCACCACGTCCGTCGACTTACTGTTTGCCACCACCTGGTTTGTGACCTCGCTCACGCTCTCAACCAGCGCATCGACTGCCGCCGCCTGGTCGGTCGCGCCCTTCGCCAGATCCTGCGAGCTGACTGCAAGCTGCTCCGCGCCCGCCGCTACCTGGTCGGAGGACTCCCGGATCATACGGAGTGTCTGGCTGACATTTGTCACCGTCTCCACCAGACGCTCCAGCATCAGTTTAAAGTTTCCGACATAAGCGTCCCTATGCTGCGACCGCACCGCATAATTTCCTTTTGCAAACTCTTCCAGTATATTATTTAAATCCTGAATGATCTCATTTAAAGTAGAGACCGTCTGACGAAAACTGTCCGCCAGATCCCCGAGCTCGTCATCCGACTGGTATGTGATGCTCACATCCAGGTTGCCCGCCGCAATCTGTTTTGCCACCTCTGTCAGCTCCACGACCGGAGTTGCGATATACTCCTCCAGCTCTCTGCCGAGCCGTGCGGTCATCCTGACCGCGATCACGACGATCACTGCCAAAAGAAGCACGGTTCCCACCACATAGCCTTTGATAATGCCCGATGGCAGAAACTGCGTCAGCACCAGCGCGACCACCGCGTACACGATCGTCACTGAAAATAACAGCAATACATTCCGGAAGGATCTGCGGATCCTTTCACCGATTCTACCTCTTCTTAAGTTGTCTTCCATCTTTTGTCTCTTCCTTCCTATACAAGCTGTGCCAAAAGCGCTGTCTTTGCCTCTGCGACTGCTTCCGGAATACCTGCCGGGTTCTTGCCGCCTGCCTGCGCCATATTCGGGCGTCCGCCGCCACCACCGCCGACCTTTCCGGCGATCGCCTTGATCAGATTGCCCGCGTGTGCCCCCTTCGCCATGGCTTCGTCCGTTGCCATCGCAACAAGACTGACTTTGCCGCCTGCCTCAGACGCCAAAACAACCACGCCCTCGCCAAGCTTTTCCTTCAACTGGTCGCCAAGGTCGCGCAGACCGTTCATATCCACGCCCGGCACACTCGCTGCGAGCAGCTTCACGCCGCCAACCTCAGTCACCTGATCCATAACGTCTCCGAGCGCCTCCTTTGCCGCCTTGCTCTTTAAGGACTCGTTCTCGCTCTGGAGTGCCTTGATCTGCTCCTGCATATGCGCAATCTTCTCCGCCAGTCCGGCAGGGGTTGTCTTTGCCGCCTTCGCTGCGGACAAAAGCTCCTCTTCCTCCCTGCGGTAATAGTCGAACACATTGCTTCCCGTCAAAGCCTCGATACGGCGCACTCCGGCAGCCACACCGCTCTCTGATATGATCTTAAACGCGGTGATATCCGCTGTATTTCCCACGTGCGTTCCGCCGCAGAACTCTTTGGAGAAATCGCTCATGGAAACGACGCGCACCTTCTCGCCGTACTTCTCGCCAAACAACGCCATCGCACCCGTCTTTTTCGCTTCCTCCACGGTCATGACCTGTGTCTCAACCGGAATGTGCTCCGCGATCTTCTCATTGACAAGCTGCTCCACGCGGGAGATCTCCTCCGGCGTCATCGCCGCAAAATGACTGAAGTCAAAACGCGTGCGCTCTCCATCCTGATAGGAACCTGCCTGCTCCACGTGCGTTCCGAGCACCTCTCGCAGCGCCTTCTGGAGCAGATGGGTCGCCGAGTGGTTGCGGCAGGTCTTTGCGCGGAGCCTTGCATCCACGATCAGTTCCGCCTCGTCCCCGTTTTTGATCATACCGCCCGTCATCTTACCGATATGACCGATCTTGCCGCCCAGAAGCGGAATCGTATCCTCGACCTCAAACGTGCCGGACGCCGTGCGGATGACACCCTTATCGCCCTGCTGTCCGCCCATCGTCGCATAAAACGGCGTCTGCTCCACGATCACTGTGCCGGTCTCACCGTCGGAAAGCGCCTCCACAAGCTCTGTCTCTGTCGTTAAAACCGTGATCCTTGACGTCGTCTGCGTCCTGTCATAGCCGACAAACTCCGAGGTGACGGATGGATCGATCGACTCATACACTGTCACATCTGCCCCCATGTAGTTTGTGACCTTGCGGGCAGCACGCGCAGTATTTCTCTGCACCTCCATCGCCTGACGGAAGCCCTCCTCGTCAATCGTAAATCCCTTTTCCTCGAGAATCTCCTGCGTCAGGTCGATCGGGAAACCATAGGTATCATAGAGCTTAAATGCGTCCTCGCCAGAGAGACACTTTTCTCCCTTCTCCTCCAGCTTCGTCTGCATCTCAGCTAAAATGGAGAGTCCCTGGTCAATCGTTCTGCCAAACTTCTCCTCCTCCTGCGTGAGCACCTTGAAAATAAAATCCTGCTTCTCCTCCAGCTCCGGATAACCGTCCTTGCTCTCAGCGATCACGGTCGCGGCAAGCTCTGCCATAAAGCAGCCCTCAATGCCAAGTATCCTGCCGTGTCTTGCCGCACGGCGGATAATGCGGCGCAGCACATAGCCGCGTCCCTCATTGGACGGCATGATGCCGTCGGAAACCATAAAGGTCGCCGAGCGGATATGATCCGTGATCAGACGGATCGAAACGTCATCCAGCGCATCCTTCTGATAGGTCTTTCCCGAAAGCGCGCAGACCTTGTCGCGGATTGCCTTCATCGTGTCGATATCAAACACAGAATCCACGTCCTGCATGACAACGGCAAGACGCTCCAATCCCATACCGGTATCGATATTCTTCTGCTCAAGCTCCTCGTAACCGCCCTTGCCGTCTCCGTTGAACTGAGTAAATACGTTGTTCCAGACCTCCATAAAGCGGTCGCACTCACACCCCACCTTACAGTCCGGGTTTCCGCAGCCGTATTTCTCCCCGCGGTCATAATAAATCTCCGAGCATGGACCGCACGGACCTGCGCCGTGCTCCCAGAAATTATCGCACGCGCCGGTTTCCGGATCACGGTAAAAGCGCGTAATGCGCTCTGCCGGAACGCCAACCTCCTTGTTCCAAATCTCAAACGCCTCGTCATCCTCGCCGTAAATCGACGGATAGAGCCTGTCCTCCTCAAGACCAAGCACCTTCGTCAAAAATTCCCATGACCACGCGATTGCCTCGTGCTTAAAATAATCGCCGAACGAAAAGTTTCCAAGCATCTCAAAAAAGGTCAGATGTCTCGCGGTCTTTCCGACGTTCTCAATGTCTCCGGTACGGATACATTTCTGACAGGTTGTCACTCTCCTGCGCGGCGGGATCTCCTGCCCGGTAAAGTACGGCTTTAACGGCGCCATACCGGCATTGATCAGCAATAAGCTGTTGTCGTTGTGCGGCACCAGCGAAAAGCTGTTCATTTTTAAATGCCCCTTGCTCTCGAAGAACTCCAGATACATTCTGCGCAGTTCGTTCTCTCCATAAAACTTCTTCACGACTTCATTCCTCCAAAAACTCTGTTGTAATAGTATGTCTTTATTTGATCTCCTCTGTCTCCGCAGAGCCGCTCTTTTCGTTCTTCTTATCGGCAAGCTTCTTTCCCGCGAAAATGCCAAGGCACGCTACCCCTGCCAGAACAACAAAAATCACTAAATAATGTACAAACCATCCAAAAAATGTCATGTTTCCTTCCACCTTTCTGCAATCATTAAGTATAGCGCAACTATTTTGCCATCGTCAAGTACCCATTATTCCTCGCGTATCTCAAAAATCTGGTTCTCACATCTGGTCTCCACGATGCGCTCTGCCATCTCCCCGTTTGAAATCCGGCGCTTATACTCTGCGATCGCGGAGTAGTCCCTCCACATATGCATCGGAAAAATATAGTCGGTATCCGTATGCTTTAGGAAATAGTCGATACCAAGAAATTTGTTTTCACCAAGCCGCGGGTCGAGCGGCACAAACGCCAGATGGATCTTCTTTCCGGAAAGACGCTTGATCTGCGCCTTGTAATTTGCCGCCATATTGCCGTTGACGAGATCTCCCGCCCCGTTCCAGCACCAGTTATTTAAGTCTCCGGCATGGTAGAAGGACGCCCCGTTTGTCGTCACATAAAACGCGACGCCCTCGTCCGTTGAGCGCAGCGTCTCGATGGTAAGATCATCGACCTGATATTTCGCACACGGCGCAACATAGGTGATCTTTTCCCTGATGTCCGGCGAAAATCCATGCTTTTTCAAAAAATTCGGGCTCATCTTACAATCCTTTGACAAAATAAACCGGATCTTTGGGTACCGCTCTGCCAGATGCAGCACGTCCATATCAAAGTGATCCTGATGCTTATGACTGGCAAACACATAGACCGGGGTGTCCGGCTCATAGACCGGGAGCACGCCGCCAAAATGGTATCCCTCCACCGCATCCCCATCAAACCAGTCGAAGATCAGCACCTTCTCGTCCACCTCCACCACAAAACAACTGTGGTGCACAAAAATTACCTGCATAATTTCCTCTTTTCTTATTTCATGCGCCCGATAATGGCGTTGGCACGCGCATAGATTTCTGCCGGGTCAAATCCGATGTCAAAATCCTGGTTCTCATAGAGCACTTTGCCGTTGACCATTGTCAGCTTCACATTCTGCTTGCTGCCACTGTATACCAGATTTTTCACGAGATTATTTTCCGGCTGCATATTGGGCTGTTTCAGGTCGATCATGACAATATCCGCCTTTTTGCCAACCGCAAGACTGTCGCAATCCGAAAGCTGCATCGCGTGCGCGCCGCCCGCCGTCGCCATGTAGAGGATCTCGTCTGCGCCCACGCACTCCGCATCCATCTCGCGCACCTTTGCCAGCGTCGAAGTCAAAAACATCTCGCGGAACATATCCAGGCAGTTGTTGCTCGCCGGACCATCCGTGCCGATCGCCATCGCGATCCCCTCGTCCACAAAACGTTTTACCGGGCAGATACCGGAGGCAAGCTTTAAGTTCGACGCCGGATTTGTCACCGCCGTTAACCCGCGCTTTTTGAAAATCTCAAAATCAGGCTCCTCCACCCACACGCAGTGGTAGCCACCGCCGCCGTACTCGTACATACCGAGGCTGTCCGTCAACTGCGTCGGCGTCATGCCCCAGCGCTCCTTGCACTCGTCCACCTCGATCTTCGTCTCGGAATTGTGCACCCACACCGGGGATTTCAGCTTCTGTGCCAGCTTTGCAACGCCCTCCATCAGCTCCTTCGACGTGGTGTACTCCGCGTGAAATCCTACAATAAAGGAGGTCAGGTCGCTGAGCTCATTGACAATATGATAATTCTCCTCCATCAGTTCCACCGTTCCGCCGAAATTATTCAGCCCGCTCGTCTGGACGGTGCGGAATCCCGTGTCCGCCGAAGCCTTTGCGTTCACCGGCGGGAAAAAGTACATATCAAAATTGGAAGTGATGCCGCTCGTCAGATACTCCATAATGCCGAGAATGTTCAGCCAGTAGACGTCGTCCTCGGTGAGCTGCCCCTCGCGCGGAAACACCTGCTGGTGCAGCCACTCGTGGAGCGGCAGATCGTCCGCATAGGAGCGCAGAAACGTCATGCCCGTGTGCGTGTGCGCATTTTTAAATCCCGGGATCAAAAGATTGCCTTCCGCGTCAATCTCCCTGTCCCATGCGGGCGGCGCCGCATCCGTTCCGTCTCCAATGTAGCGGATCGTATCGCCCTCCACCCAGAGCTCACCCTCTGTGACTTCAAACTTATGGTTCTCTGCAAGCATTAAGATTTTTGCATGATAAAAACGTGTATTCATCCTACATTTCTCCAATCTGTGTAATGATCTCGGTCACGAGCGCCTGAAACTTCGGAGCGACCTCGTCTGCGACCTCCTGCACTTCCTTGTGGGAAAGCGGGGTCGGAGAGATGCCGCACGCAAGATTCGAGATGCAGGAAATGCCGACCACCTTCATGCCCATGTGTCTCGCTGCGATTGCCTCGCACGCCGTACTCATGCCGACGGCGTCCGCGCCGAGCGTCCGGCTCATCGTGACCTCCTGCGGCGACTCATACTGCGGGCCGCTGAACTGTAAATATGTGCCCTCTTTCATATCGATGCCGAGCGTCACTGCTGCCTTTCTCACGATGCGCTGCAGATCGAGATCGTAAATCTGGCTCATATCCGGGAAGCGCCCGCCAAGCTCATCGATATTTGCCCCGCGCAGCGGAGACGGGATAAAGCTTGCGATCTGCCCGGTGATCAGCATCAGATCTCCCGCATGAAAGCCCTGCTTCACGCCGCCTGCGGCATTGGTCAAAAACAGTACCTCTGCGCCCATCAGCTTCATCAGACGCGCCGGAAGCACCACATCCGACATCTCATATCCCTCGTAATAGTGCACTCTGCCCTGCATACAGACAACCGGAACCTCGCCGACATAGCCGAAAATAAATCTTCCGGTGTGTCCCGGCACAGTCGAAACCGGAAATCCCTCAATATCATGATAGTCAAGCGTGTCCACCACGCGTATCGTCTCTGCAAAATCGCCGAGCCCCGATCCCAGCACCAGCGCAACCTTCGGGGTAAAATCAATCCTCTCCTTATAACACTCATAGCATTTTAACAGCTTCTCGTATACCTCACTCATAGATCCTCTCTCCTTTTGCATCCTTTTTACCATGTATGATGTTTGGGTCAAAAAGGGCTTGCGCAAATTATATCTGGCGATTGCACCCATTCCATTCTGATTGTTCAGGGTTGCGATCTGCCAACTTCGATTTTAACAAACCCGCTTTGATCCCAACATCACTGTAACATTGTAGCATACTCTCTGCTCTTTTTCCAGATTTTAAATGATCAAAAACAATCCGCTCACCATGATTTCTGACCGGATTTCGAAAAAACATAAAATTTTCTGAACAGAAGTGCACTGTGCAGGAGCGCCGGAACGGAAAAATCTTTCACGGACTTTTGTACCGCTCTTATTAGAGCGACTAAAAAGTCTGTGTGATTTTCCGTTCCGGCGCTCCTATGCATAACACATCCTTATATGATAATGCACACCATCCCGCCGTTATTATCATTGACGATTTTCTGCATGGTATCCTGAAGCTTGATCTGACATTCATCATCCATCATTGCAATCTTATTGCGGATGCCGTCCTCCATGAGTTCCCCGACTGATTTTCCAAAGATATTGGTCTCCCACGCGCCTTCGGCGCTCTGCTGTCCCTCCTTGATGTAGGCGATGAGGTCATTTGCCTGCTCCTCGCTGCCGACGATCGGCGCGATCTCCGTCTCGATATTCGCCTTAATCATATGGATGGACGGTGAGACGGCGCGCATTTTCACGCCGAATTTATTACCATGACGAATCAAAACCGGCTCCTCCATATGGATATCCGAGAGCCCCGGCCCGACCACACTGTACCCCTTGACCTGCACCGCCTCAAACGCGTCCGCCACCTTCTCGTAGGAGTCTTTGCGCTGTGCCATCTCCTTGATCAGCGCGATCAGCTCATACTCCCCGGAAACCGGTACGCCCGCAAGCTCGCTCAAATTCTCGTAGTAATATTTCTCATCGACGTCCATGCAGATTTTCACACAGCCGGAGGACAAGTCGAGTTCCTCGACTTTGACCTTCGACACATACTGCTCCGGGGCAAATTCCTGCGCATAGACGTCCTTGGTCTTTCTCATCCCGTCCAAAATATTCCCCGCCATGCGGATGATCTCCGCCTTCATCGGATGCGATGCGTCCAGCATTTCCGCCCACTTCGGAATAAAAAACTCCACGCGCACCACCGGAAATTCGTACAAAATGCTCTCCAGTATCCGGTAGATGTCATCCTTTCGCATCTGCTCGCAGTTGACCGGAATGACCGCCGTGCCATACTTTTCCTTCAGTTCCTCGGCAAGCTTTACCGTCTCGTCGCTGTACGGCTTTTTGGAGTTTAGCACGATCACATACGGCTTTCCGATCTGCGCAAGCTCCTGCACCGTCTTTTCTTCCGCGTCTATGTAACTGCTGCGCTCCAGTTCCCCGATTGAACCGTCTGTCGTCACGACAAGACCAATGGTCGCGTGCCCCCGGATCACCTTCTCCGTCCCGATGGACGCCGCCTCCACGAACGGGATCTCGTAGTCAAACCACGGCGTTTTTACCATGCGGTTTCCGTTCCCTTCCATATGCCCGGTCGCGCCGTCCACCATAAAGCCCACACAGTCGATCAGGCGGATCTTCACCCTGGTATCATCGGGGAGCGTGATCTTGGCCGCGTCCTTCGGCACAAATTTGGGCTCTGTCGTCATGATCGTTCTGCCCTGCGCAGACTGCGGCAGCTCGTCGAGCGCGCGCTCCCTCTCATTGGCGTCCTCCATGAGCGGCAGCACCATCAGATCCATGAAACGCTTGATAAATGTGGATTTTCCCGTCCGCACCGGACCGACGATCCCCAGATATACCTCGCCGTTTGTGCGGTTTTGAATATCCTTGTATAAATCAAATTCCTTTTTCTGACCCATTTCCATAGAAATACCCCTTCCATACTTACTAAAATGTATGAAAGGGGCATTTTATTTATGCGCAGATTCTCAGATCAGTACGCGAAGTTTCTTCGGCAGGCAGGTAAACACCGCGTCTGCCACATCCCCGCAGTATTCGCCGTCTGCGTGGAGCACCATCGGCGCCTTCAGGTGGATCCTGCACTCTGCGCAGTCCGTAATCTCAAATCCCGGGATCCACACATGGCGTCCCGCCACCAGAAATGGCAGGGAAAAGAATGCGCGCACCCGCGAAACGTTAAAAATACTGCACGCCGACAGCCTCCCGTCCGTGGCATTTGCGTGGGGAGCAAACGGAACACCGCCTCCCTCCGCAGGAAAATTCATCACCGCGAGCGCGATATTTTTCTTGTAGCCGCGCGGCTGCTTTCTGTCAAAGCTCACCGTCGCATCCGCCGTTTTCATCGTAAACAGCGACTGGATCGTCAGCACCACATAGGTGAGGCTGCCCAGATGGATCTTATTTAAAAAATCTTTGATCTTTGATCTGAGCGCCTTCTTGCACACCAGAGCGTCCAGCCCGATGCCGGAGCTGATGGCAAAGAGACGCGGCGCATCGCCGCCCTTCCAGCGCACCTGTCCTAAGTCCATGGCAAAGCAGGCATCCGCTCCCCTGTCGCGGCAGGCAAGGATCCGCTCCAGACATTCCGTGGGACTTCCCTTGATGCCAAGACCACGCGCAAGGTCATTGCCGGATCCTGTCGGTATCGTGCCAAAACGCACCTTTTCAAAATGCGTCATTCCGTTGATGACCTCGTTTGCCGTGCCGTCCCCGCCGACCACCACCAGACAGATGTCCTCCTCTTTTCGCCCGCAGATCTCCCCCGCAAGCTCCATCGCATGACCCTCGTACTCTGTCGTCCACGCCTGATACTCTATTTTTTTCTGCTTTAACGCCGCCTCCACCTCATTCCAGATGGCTGCGCCCCTGCCGCTTCTCGATTTTTGATTGACAATAAAATACAACACTGTTTTCACTCCTGCTTCTCCGGCAGCCTGCCGTACATCTCCATAGAACGGTATATCTTTTTCGCCAGTTTTCCGGTGATCTCCCCCGGCAGTGCGCGCCACTGCCAGTTGCCGCCGAGCGTGGAGGGCGTATTCATCCGTCCCGCAGAACCGATGTCCAGCAGATCCTGCATCGGTACAACCGCAAGCTCTCCGACTGACGACCATGCGCCGCGCATCATGCCCCAGTTGTAACCTTCCTCCTTCGTGAGATTTAAGTATTCTTTGGCAAACCTTACGCTCGCCCCCGGCGCGGTCTTCATCCATCCCAGCAGCGTATCGTTGTCGTGCGTTCCGGTGTAAACCACGCAGTGCTCCGTGTAGGTGTGCGGCAGATAATTGCTCCCCTCTCTGGAATCAAATGCAAACTGGATGACTTTCATTCCAGGAAAACCGGAATCCTTTACCAACTGCAGCACAGAAGGCGTTAAAAATCCCAGATCCTCGACGATGATATTCAACCTGCCAAGCTTCCGCTCAAGCGTATCAAACAGATCCATGCCCGGACCTTGGCGCCATTCACCGTTCCTTGCCGTCGTATCGTGCGCCGGGATCGCATAATAGGAATCGAATCCCCGGAAATGGTCGATGCGCACAATGTCATAGAGTTTCGCCATCGCCGCAATGCGCTTTGTCCACCACGCATAGCCGTCCGCTTTCATGACATCCCAACGGAACAGCGGATTGCCCCAGAGCTGTCCGTCCGCGGCAAACGCATCCGGCGGACAACCCGCCACGTCGATCGGATCAAGATTTTCATCCAGATAAAACTGTCCCGGAGCCGCCCAGACGTCCGCACTGTCCCCCGCCACATAGATCGGCAGATCGCCGATGATCTGTATCCCCTTACCGTTGACATACGCCTTTAGCTCCCGCCACTGCGCAAAGAACAAGTACTGGAGCATCTGATAAAAATAAATGTCCTCCGCATACTCCGCCCGCGCCTGCTCCAAAGCCTCCGGCTGTCTCGTCTTTTTGTCATGCTCCCAGTTGGACCATGCCGCCCCGCCGTTCGCATCTTTTAACGCCATAAAAAGCGCGTAATCGGAAAGCCAGTCCGCCTCCTGCTCGCAGAACGCCCCAAAATCCTCCGGTTCCTTTTTGCGGAAGCGGGCGCAGGCAAGGCGCAGCAGCTTATAACGGGACTGGTACATCGTCCCGTAATCCACCTTCTTCGGATTCTTTCCCCACGGGAACGACTCGCACTCCTTTTTCGTCAGAAGCCTGTCCCGGCACAGATATTCCAGATCGATAAAATACGGGTTGCCCGCAAAGCTCGAAAAAGACTGATACGGGGAATCCCCGTAGCTGGTCGGGCAGACCGGAAGGATCTGCCAAAAACTCTGTCCCGCCTTCTCCAGAAAATCCGCGAATTTTCTGGCTTCTTTTCCCATCGTGCCGATCCCATAGGGCGACGGCAGGGATGAGATGTGCATCAATATGCCACTGCTTCTCATAACAAACTTCCTCCAAAATTGTCATTCACTCGTCCGCACCGATCACCCGGACGCTCTCTCCGCCCACGAGTTCAAAGGGGATTACCTCATGAATGGGCTGTTTTTTTAATTCGATCTGACCAAACAGAATCTCAATACTTCTTGTGGCGAGCGTCTCATACTGCTGCCTGACTGTCGCGAGCTTAGGATTATAATACTCTGCCAAAGCCGTGCCGTCAAATCCTATGACAGAAACATCCTGCGGCACCTGATACCCTCTGTCACGCAGGGCACGGACCGCACCGATCGCCGTCACGTCCGACATGGCAAATACTGCCGTGAGATCCGGAAACTTCCCGATCAGACGGTTCATCCCCCGATAGCCGCTGCCAAAGGAAAAATGGATTTTCTCGTAACAGTGCTCCACATCCAGTTCCATGCCATGCGCGAAAAAACTCTCCTTACAGCCGCAAAACCGCAGGTAACTCGTATACGATTTTTGGATATTGCCCCCCAGGATTCCGATTTTCCGGTGTCCTGCATCAAACAGAGCATCCACCGCGCAGTGTGCTCCCTCCACATCATCCGTCGCCACACTCGACAAATTGTCGAAATCCAACTGGTCCGCAAGATTTGTCACAAGCACACACGGGATACCGACGCGCGCAAATTCCTTTTTGAAGTACTCCGGCGTACCACCGAGGAAAAGAAGCCCTAACGGCTTGCGCTCGCGGCACAGAACGATCGCCTGCTCCACCTCGTCCTCATCCTCATCCAGATAGGAAACCACCAGCGTATAATCCGTCTTTGCGATGATCCTCTGGATCTCCTCCACGATACTGGCAAAGAGCATATTGGAGATTCCCTTGACCAGCACGCCGATGGTTTTGGAATTATTCTGCTTTAAATGCTTGGCATTGTTGTTCGGCACAAAATGAAACTGCTCTACGACCTCTTCGATCTTCTTCCTTGCGTCTCCGCTCACATCCCCTTTATGGTTTAACACACGGGAAACCGTGCTGATCGAATACCCGGACTCTCTTGCAATATCCTTTATCGTAACCATAGTCTTATCCTTTCACTGCTCCGGCGAGAACGCCCTCAATGATATACTTCTGGCATACCATATAAAACGCTACGATCGGAATGATCGCTAACACCAGCACCGCCATCATTGCGCCCCAGTCGAGCTGTCCGTGGCTCTGCTTCAAAAACTGGATGGCGATCGGGAGCGTCTTGTATTTATTGATATTCAGCACAAGGCTCGGCAGAAGATAATCGTTCCAGATCCACATTGCCTGCAAAATTGCAACCGTCACAGTCGTCGGCTTTAAAATGGGGAACACCACCCAGAAAAATGTCTGTAACGGATTGCATCCATCGATCATTGCAGCTTCCTCGATCTCAACCGCGATCCCCTTGACAAAGCCTGTAAACATAAAGACCGCCAGCCCCGCGCCAAAGCCCAGATATACGATCACAATGCCGACCGGATTGCTTAATTTGAGCATATTTGCAAATTTGGACAGCGTAAACATGACCATCTGAAACGGCACGATCATAGAGAACAGACACAGCATATAGATGCCTTTCGTCACCTTATTGTGCACTCTGGTAATGTACCACGCGCACATCGACGTGCACACGATGATCACGATCACGGACGCTACCGTGATAAACAGCGATGTTCCAAACGCTTCAAAAAAATCCGTCATTTCAATCGCATTGACATAGTTGGTCACACCGTGAAAAGCCCGTTCCACGCCCTCCACAAAGGCGTCCCATCCGTCAGACAGGGGATTGGCGCTGATGGAAAACGGATTTCGGAAAATAAACGCCTTTTTCTTAAAGGAATTCATCAGCACCAGAAACAGCGGCGCGATCCATATCAAACTGATCACCGTAAAAAGTGCAGTCAAAAGCCCACTGTGCTTCGCCCTTCTCACCGTACTCACTTCCTGCTTTCCTGCCATCAGTCCTGCACCTCCTTACTGGTCGTCAGTTTATTCTGCGCAAGCGAAATAATTGCCACCAGGATAAAGAAAATCACTGCCTTTGCCTGACCAACGCCCTGCCAGCCGGTTGTTCCGTACATAGTATCATAAATGTTGAGCGCAAGCAACTGCGACATCTTTCCTGGATTGCCTCCCGTCAGTGCCATATTCTGGTCAAACAGCTTAAAACCGTTTGTCAGCGTCAGGAAGGTGCAGACGGTAATGGTCGGCATCAGCATCGGAAGCGTGACATTCTTTAAAATCTGAAACGCATTCGCGCCGTCAATTTTAGCCGCCTCGATCAGTTCTCCCGGTATATTCTGGATACCCGCGACGTAGATGATCATCATGTATCCGATCTGCTGCCAGCACACCACGATGATCAGTCCCCAGAACGCATACCATTCGCTTGACACGATCGTCTTTGAGAAATGCGACAGCACACTGTTAAACAGCATCAGCCAGATATAGCTGAGCACGATGCCGCCGATCAGATTTGGCATAAAAAACACGGTACGGAAAATATTTGTTCCCCGGATTCCTTTTGTCAGCGCCATCGCAATGATAAACGAGACAACGTTGATGATCACGACCGACACGATTGTAAATAATGCAGTATACCACAAAGAATGGATAAATGTCGTATCCAGCTCACCGTTTACAAAAAAAATTTTCAAATAATTGCTGAGTCCAACCCACTCCCAGTCCACCACCGTGGTGAATTTACAAAAGGATAAAAAGATCCCGTAGAGAAACGGTACAATAAATCCGATGGTAAATGCGATCATCGTCGGAAGTACAAATATTGGAAAATATTTTTTTATCGCCTTTTCCATATGCTCCTCTTTCTTCTAAAAAAGGAGCGAGCAAATCTATTACCCACTCCTTTTTAGACAACTTCAATCAATGAACAGTTCTAACTATTTGTTACTTTGCTTCTTCTGCAAGCTTCCACTGGGCAGCCCAGCCGTTTACAAACGCATCTTCTACAGCATCCCACTCGCCGCTGCCATTCGTGTAGGCAGTCAGAGCAGCAACGACATCCGCTCTCCAATCGTCCACATTCGGAGTCGCATTAAAGCTCCATGCCACGGAGGTCTTTCCGTCTGCAATGTAAGCGTTGTTGTCCTTTACAAACGCGTTGTCGGACTCATAATCTCCGGTAAAGGTGTCAAACGGAGCGGAAAGTCCCATCTCGTTTGTGATCGCGTTTCGTCCTTCGTCAGAGGTGATGACCCACTCCAGGAAAGCCAGGGTTGCATCGATATCCTCCTGGGAAGCCTTGGCGTTGACTGCCCAGTAATTCTCTGTTCCAACACAGAGTCCCTGATTCTCATCATCAACTCCAAAGTAGATCGGCATCATGCCAAGATCCGCATCCGTCACCTCGTAGCCATTATCCGGATTTACCAGCGCGGAATACTCCCAGTTGCCGTTCTGGAAGAATACTGCCTCTCCCATACCGAATTCCATCTCTGCATTGTAGGTTCCGCCTTCCAGCGTCATCGGATCTGCGGAAGAATTTGTCACGTACATATCCCACACGCGCTTGAAATTGTCAAGGTAGGTTCCGTCAATCGCCGGCTCGCCTGCGATCAGATCGCATCCGTCCTCGAGGAACTCATAATATAATGCCACACCTGCCAGATGCCCGGAAAATCTCCAGGAAGAGCCGTCGTCCAGTCCGGAGGAAGCAAACGCTCCGGTCAGATGCGTTCCCAACGCCTCGTTGATCTCATCCACACGGCTGTTGATATCCTTTGCAACCGCCTCCAGAGTATCGAGATTGTTGATCTCATCCACGGAGGAGATCACTGCGCCGTCCAGGCTGCAATAATCATTTAAGATCGTCTTATTGTAGATAATGCCATAGCACTCATAGCAGTTTGCCACGCCCGCCACTTTGCCATCATAGTTGATCACAAGCGATTTGTCGGACAGATGGTCATACAAAGCGGAGCCGGATAAATCCAGCGTATAGTCGTTCCAGGTCTGCGCGGCGGTTACATTACCGATATTAAAAATCGTCGGTGCCTCATCCTTCGCCATCTCCGACTGCAGGGTCGTGCTGTAAGTTCCCTCTGCCGCAGTCAGGATATTGACCTCAACACCGGTCTGCTCCGTATAGATTTCTGCGAGGTCTTTCCACTGCTGGTCACTCTCCGGCTTGAAGTTCAGCATATAGACGGAGCCTTCTCCTGCCGGCGCTGCCGCCGTGTCCCCGTCTGCCTCCGTTCCCGCTGCGCCGTCCGGTGTTCCCTGCGGTTCCTCTGCCGTGTCCCCACATCCGGCAAATACAGTGACTGTCATTGCTGCTGCAAGCATTACAGATAACACTTTTCTTTTCATAAAATACACCCTCCTGAATGATTGATGTTTCAACACACGCATACGTTACCGGTAATGTTTCCGGTAACGTTTTCAGTTGATATCTCAATTATAGTCTTTCCATCTGCAAAATGCAAGAGCCAGTTGGCGTTTTCCACACTATCGCCAATTTTTCACAGTGATTTTTAGTGTTTCTGCACAAAAAAAGAGCTGCCACAGCAGCTACTTTTTCACCTGCAGGCACGCGGCGTGATAACGCACCAGCATCACCAGCCAGATCACGAGAACCATCGCCATCGGCATGATCCCGAAATCCCACGTCATCATCCCGACCGTGGAAAAGATCCACAGCAGGGCACACGCCGCCGTCCCCGCGCGCATGGAGGCATATCCCGCCTGATAGATCTGGAACTTTTCCGACTCATCGCAGCTTCGCATCCACACCTCATGAAACCTGGAATCGTAGACGCTGCCCTGTTTCTCCGGGTTGATCTCTTTCTCAAAGCCTATGGCGCGCTTATCGAGCGCGAAATTTGCGATCATCATATAGATCAGACCTGCAATGATCAGCACGAGTTCGCGCCCTGCTCCCTCCTGCACATCTCCGTATTCCATCAGGCTGTAAATGCCCAGTCCAAAAAGAAACATTCCTGCGATCATATTTACGCTGGTGAGCACCATCGCGTAGGCTGCTTTTCGCTCTGCCCTGTCGATGACGTCCTCATCCTCGCCGTCCCACGACCTGTACAGACTGCGCGCCTTTCGCATGAGACAGATGCCGGCGACCAGAACCACCGTGGTCAAAAACAAGTTGCTGTACGGCGCTACGACATAGAATGCCGCGACCGCCCCCTGAAAAAATCCCTGCGCCCAGTCTGCAATCCGGGCGGCGAACATTCCACCGAAAAATCCCAGCAGGGCACAAAATCCGGTCGTTAAAATCATTCTGCCAATCGCCCTCTTCTCACTCTTCATCCTCGCTCTCCTCCTCATAAACAAAAATATCCTCCACGGAAACCTCAAACACTCTGGCAAGCTTTAGCGTCAGCGTCACGGACGGCGAGTAGTCGCCGCGCTCGATCTGACTGATCGTCTGTCTCGACACGCCCACAAGCCTGCCCATCTCACACTGGTTCACATTCAGCTTTGCCCGGTATTCCTTCAAATGATTGTATAACGGCATGATGCTCCTCCCATGTTTCTATGACAACTTTTCTTGTCATTTCTATCATACACATGACAACTTTCTTTGTCAATACTTTTTGACAACTTTTCTTGTCACAACAAATAAGAGGGGGGATTGCTTGCACAACTGGGCATGAAATGTTACACTTTTATCAGTAGATTCGGGTGTCAAAAGGGGCTTTTCAAAAATGAGATTAGCAAAATTCACAAATGGTATTCTGATTTGTGAATATGGAGAAGGTTAGAAATTCTTTTAGAACATTTTAGAAGTTCTTAGCTTCGGAATCCTGAACAAAAAGAATATCATTTGTGCATTTTACCACCTGCAATCTGAAAAACCCCCTTTTGACACCTGAATCACCAGTAGGAAGTTTGTTATGAAAGGTCGGTTACTGCTATGAAAGAAATGATCAAAAATGCATTCAGACGTGGATTTCGGGAGACTGCAGCCTCCCTGAAATGGGTGATTTTTTCTATTCTGTCCGGCGTTCTCATCGGGTCGGCGGCAACATTTTTTTCTTTTGCGCTGTCCTTCGTGACCCTCGTGCGCGAAAAGAATCCGTGGATCATCTGGCTGCTCCCCATCGGCGGTCTGCTGATCGTGGGCGCCTACCGGCTGCTCCACGATGAGAAGGACACCGGGACCAATCTCGTTCTCTCTGCCATCCACTCCGGCGATGAGCTGCCGTTTCGCATGGCTCCGCTCATCTTTTTCTCGACCCTCATCACGCATCTGTTCGGCGGCTCCGCCGGGCGGGAGGGCGCTGCCTTACAGCTTGGCGGAAGCATCGGAAACGGGCTTGGCCAGCTCTTTCACTTTGACGAAAAGGACAAGCACATCATGATCATGTGCGGCATGAGCGCCGCCTTTTCGGCGCTTTTCGGAACGCCGATGGCAGCCGCGATCTTCTCGATGGAGGTCGTCAGCGTCGGCATCATGCACTACTCCGCGCTCGTCCCGTGTGTGCTCGCATCACTGACTGCGCATGGCGTCGCACTCTTTTTCGGGGTGGCGGCGGAGCGTTTTCCGTTGGAGCACATCCCCGCTTTCACCGTAAAGAGCGCTGTCATCGTCTCCATCCTCGCCGTTTTGTGCGCCCTTGTGAGCGTACTGTTTTGTATTCTTCTGCACCAGACGGAGCATCTTTCTAAAAAGCTGCTCAAAAATGCCTATGTGCGCATCTTCGCCGGCGGCTCTCTGGTTGCCCTCCTAACCTTTCTCGTCGGCAGCCAGACCTACAACGGCGCGGGTATGTCGTTTATTGAAGCGTGTATGGAAACCGGCGCCGTCGCGTGGCAGGCATTTCTCTTAAAAATGCTCTTTACTGCCATCACGCTCGGCGCCGGCTACAAGGGCGGTGAAATTGTCCCGACATTTTTCGTCGGCGCGTCCTTCGGCTGTCTGTTCGCGAATCTGACGGGCTTCTCCCCGATGCTGTGTACGGCAATCGGCATGACCGCCGTCTTCTGCGGCGTCACCAACTGCCCGCTGACCTCCCTGCTCATCAGCTTCGAGCTGTTTGGCTTTGAGGGAATGCCCTATTTTCTGCTCGCCGTCGCATTCAGCTATATGCTCTCCGGCTATTACGGACTCTACCAGAGCCAGAAGATCGTCTACTCCAAATACAAAACCAATTACATCAACCGCAAAACGCACTGAGCCGTAGCACGCAGGCAATGCTGCACGCAGACAGCGCAGCCCTTAGGCGGCTGCGCGCTCCCGGCGCAGCGCCCGCTGCAGTGGGAGTGCGACGGCATACGCGCCCACAGCCGAGAGAACGTCCTTGAACAGATACGGCAGCGATACGGTGAGAAAGGCAGTCGCCGGCGTTGTCGCCGCCACCACGGAATACTGCACCACACCAAGAAGGTGGCAGAGCGCCAGCCCAAATAGGCTTAGCAGAATACGGACTGCCGGCGACTTCTGCTCCTTTGCAAAGCCGCAGAGCGCCACGAGAAACAAAAACCCCCACAGAAAGCCTCCCGTTGGTCCCACGAAGCGCGACACGCCCCCGGTCATGCCGGCAAAAACCGGAACGCCCACCGCTCCAAGCAAAAGGTAGAGTGCCACGGCAGCCGTTCCCCTCTTTGCACCCAACACATAGCCGCAGAGCGCCATCGCAAACGTCTGCAGGGTCAGCGGCACGCCGCTTGGCATCGGAATCGTCAATACTGACAGCACACCAAGCACCGCCGCAAACATCCCGACGGACACCATTGTCTTTGTAGAAATCTTCATATGTATTCCTCCTCATACAGTGTTTTCCCGCCCTATCGCGGTCACCATGAGGACATCGTATTCTTTTTTCTCTCGATTGTCAACTATATTTTATTTATAGTTGACAATTTATCCGGTCTTACAGCAGCCGGATAATCTTATCATAATTCTCCGGCTGGTGCGGAAAGGTACAGTCCGTACACTCCCGGATTCTTTTTCCTCCGGCTTCGATATAGCGCGGATTCCCCGGACAATTTTTCAAATGATACAGCGGACAGTAGCAAAACAGACAGTTAAAATCCGCCAGCCCCTCATGACAAGGGAAATATTTACACGACTTATTTTCAAAAAAACGATATGACTGTTCCATCCAAAACAAGGAAGTGTCGGCGTCTCTAAAAGCCGCCCGCCTCCAAAACCCCCTCAATTCCTTTTTCCTGAAAGATCTCCCTGTAATAGCCAAGCTCTCCCTGTATCAGCTCGTCGATGACCTGCATCCCAAGCAGCTCCACGGGCGCTTTGTCGTCGGTGAGCAGATATTCTCCCTTCTCATAGGGCGTCAGCGCCCCCGACACCTGAACCATCATCTCCCGCAACTCCTGACTAGCAAGCTCCTCTGCGCCCGCCGAAAGCTTTTCAAGACTTCCCTCTCCCATCGCCGCAAACAGCTCTCGGTTTGTCGTTCCCGGCACGTCCACCGTATAGACCTCCGGAAATACCCCGGCGATCGTATCCGAGAGATACTGGTTGATATTGCCTTCCTCCTCGGTGTGCATATTCATGTTGACGACCATCACGCCATCGTCCGTCAGATGCTCCTTCACCAACGCAAAAAATTCCTGCGTGGACATCTGAAACGGAATCGTGATGTCCTGATAGGCGTCCACCATGATCACATCATACTTCTCCGTCACGGCGTTTAAATATGCCCTGCCGTCGTAGGTGACCACCGGAATATCCGTGGACAGTTCAAAATATTCATGCGCAAGCTCCGTGATCTTCTCGTCGATCTCCACGCCGCAGATCTCCACATCGCCGAAATAATCCTGACACTGCTTCGCAAAGGTTCCCGTTCCCATGCCGAGGATCAGCACTTTGGGGCTCTCCTTTTCCGTCACGCCCGCCATCAGCGGCGCCGCCAGCGCATAATCATAATACATTCCGGTCAGCCCCGCGTCCTTATTTAAGACAGACTGCACGCCGAACAAAACGTTGGTGGAGAGAACGACCCGTCTGTCGTTTTCCTTCACCTGCAGATAGTTGTAGACAGACTCGCCCTCATACACAAGATCTGTCTCCCAGAAAGCAAAGCTTCCGGAATGACCGAAGATACTGCAAAAGAGAAACGCGAGCACACCGACGGTGCAGGTGACGGGCTTTGCTTTGGTGCTGATAAAATAGACCAGCGCGAGCGCCAGAAGGATCCCCGAAAAAATCAGAAACGTGACCGCCGTACCGACCGCCGGAATCGTGACAAAGGTCGGCAGAAACGTGCCGATAATACTTCCGATCGTATTGAACGCACCGAGCGCTCCCACAGTTTTACCGCTGTCCGTCAGACTGTCCACCGTATATCTGGCGAGGGACGGCGTCACCGTTCCCAGCAAAAACAGTGGAAATACAAAGATCACCATGCAGGCGAGAAACGCCGCCCAGATCAGGAAATTTGTGTTTACGGTGAGCACCAGCACGCCCGAGATCGCAAGGATCACATATTTTCCAAGCAGCGGGATCGCCGCGATCCAGACCGCTGCAATGACCAGCCGCACATACAGCTTGTCGGGGTTCGGGTCTTTATCCGCGCGCCTTCCGCCCCAGACATTGCCGAGCGCCATCGCGATCATGATCGTGCCGATGATGATCGTCCACACGATCTGCGAAGAACTAAAGTACGGCGCCAACAGACGGCTTGCACCGAGCTCCACCGCCATCACGGACATCCCCGCAAAAAATTCCGTCAGATAAAGATAATATTTGTTTTTTAAAATATTGTGCTGCATCTTCTAACTCCTCTCCCGCTGCTGCTTTCTCTCCCGCATCAGCCTTGTATAATCATCTAACGACTGTATCGCCTCTTTTGATTTCGGCAGGATCGCGATCATGTTAAAAATCGTCATCAGACCGATCCCGATGTCGCCCAGATCCCACACGAAGGTGTAGGTCGCAAGTCCGCCGACAAAGAGCATAAAAAGCGCCAGCAGCTTGTAGGCGGTCTGTGATTTCCAGTTATCCCCAAATAAATATGCCACATTGGAGCGCGCATAATACAAAATCCCGATAAAAGTCGAAAAGGAAAACAGCCACAGCGTCACCGCCGTAAACACCACGCCTGCCCCGCCGAAATGATAGTGCATCGCCGTCTGGAGCAGATTCATGCCGGAAAGCCCTTCCAAAAGCTCCGCCGGGGCAAGCAGCATGATCATCGCCGTGCAGGTGCAGATCACCACCGTGTCGATCAGCACGCCAAATGCCTGAAACAGTCCTGCCTTCGCCGGATGGCTCACATCCGCCGCAGCCGCCGCACATGGGGCAGAACCGGAACCCGCCTCGTTGGAAAAGAGCCCGCGCTTCACCCCATTCATCAGCGCCGCGCCAAAGCCGCCTGCCACAACCTGACGGATGCCGAACGCCTCCTCAAAAATCCTCTGTAACACCTGCGGCATCAGACCTATATTTTTTACCATAAGAAACAGCGCGATCAAAAAATAAAACGACGCCATCACCGGGACCATCACGTCGAGCACCTTCACCGTCGCGTTTTTGCGCAGCACGATGAACGCGGCAAGGCTTACAAGGATCACGGTGGAAACGATCGAAGGAATCCGAAACGCGTTATAAAATGCCTCCGAGACGGAATTACTGATGACCTGGCTGATCCCGCACCAGCAAAGCAGACCGGATAGCGCAAACAGCACCGCAACGACGCAGTGGCGCTTTTTCTTGCCCTTTGCAAAAACGTCGTGGATATAATACGCCGGACCGCCGCGGTAACCGCCGTAGAGCGGGTCGTCTTCCTTGTGAAGCTGCGCCAGTGTCGCCTCCACAAACGCCGTCGAAGAACCGATCAGCGCCGTCAGCCACATCCAGAATACCGCCCCCGCGCCGCCCGCAGAGACAGCCGCCACAACGCCAACCATATTTCCCATGCCCACGCGCGTCGCCGTCGAGACGATCAGCGCCTGCACGCCTGAGATCGCGCCTTTCTTTTTCCCCTTGCTGCGCTCCACCGAGATGCGCAGCATCTCCGGAAAAAAGCGGATGGGGAGCGCCTTTGTCCGGATCGTAAAATAAATCCCCGCTGGGATCAGTATCAGAACCAGCAGGGAAATGCCAGCCGAATTGCCGCCGGGCAGCGGGATCGTAAACAAATCCCCCCATAAAAAATTGTAAACTGCCGTAATCAGACTCATGTTCTTTTCCTCTCTCCCCGCCGCCTCACTCGCACCTGCGGTTTCTGCCAAATATCACGTCATAATTGATATTCCGGTAGAAGATTTCTTCCACGTCCGCCTCTGTGACGTCATAGTTGCCGAGCATCCACATCACCTTGGCGATCACGGACTCGAGCGTCATATCATACGATTCCAGAAAACGGCAGTACGCCTTCATATCGTGCCCGACCTCGTACACCGTCATATCGCTGCCCTCATGCGCCACCTGCGTCGCCATCACGACAAGCTTTTTGGGATATTTCCGGCAGAGGCGGTAAAACTCGTCCGCGATCGACTGCGGGATCCCTCCCACGCCAAAGCTCTCCACAATGATGCAGTCATAATTTTCAAAAATACTGCCAAGCACCTTCGGCTTGATCCCCGGAATCAGCTTCATCAAAAAGACGCTCTCGTCCAGCTTCTCATAAAACTGCACCTCCTGCTCGTAGGGCAGCATCGGAATGTAGCGCATGATATTGCCGTCCTGGATCATTGCGAGACACGGGTAATCAATACTCGAAAACGCATTGTAGCTCTTGGAACGCACTTTTTTCGCACGCGTTCCGGCGATGACCTTTCCGTCAAACACGATCTGCACACCCTGCGATTTCTCGTCCGATGCGTATAAAAAGCTGTCCAGCAGGTTGGACTTCGCATCCGTGATCTCAAGGTCGATCGGCTTTTGTGCCCCGGTGATGACCACCGGCTTTTTCGTGTTCTGGATCATATAGGAAAGCGCTGCCGCCGTGTACGCCATCGTATCTGTCCCGTGCGCGATCACAAAGCCGTCAAACCGCTCATAGTTCTCCCGGATCGCATGAACCATCAGCTTCCAGTGCTCCGGCTCCATGTTGGAGCTGTCAATGTTGAGTAGCTGCACCGCCTCTATCTCACAGATCTGTGCTGCCTGCGGAATATATTGAAGCAGCTCCTCCGGCGTGATCTGCGGTTTCAAACCGTTGTCCGACTTTCTGGACGCAATCGTACCCCCCGTTGCAAGCAGTAAAATTCTCTTTTTTTGTGACATCTGTTTCTCTCCGTTTCCTAACGGCGTCCGCCGTTTCCTCTGGTGCCCATTGTACCAATGTAAAACAGAATTTTCAATAATAAAAAGTTTAATTTCAAATCAATAAATGATTATTCCAAAATGGAAAGAGTGGGATTCCAAGAATCCCACTCACATCTTTACTGTCATAAAAACCTCTTAAATAATTCGCTAACTTTTTGCTTTTCGCAAATCATATGTCCACATATCATTGATGCAACATATTCTAACGGAAACGCTATGCCCCATCCAAAAACTCAATGAAATCGGTATCGTTTTCAAACCCTTGCCCAGTTTTTACTATATCACCGTTATTGATGATTGCGTAATAGGGTATCATATTGATGTCATCAAAAATTTGTCCTATTTCCGCCAGAAAAGCCTCTTGATTGTCCATGCTGTATCTTAAATAAAAAAATTCATACGTATCTAAATTACTGCTTTTGATAAAATCTTTTAATTCCACACAATTTGGACAATCATCTCTTCCGATCAAAAGAATAAAACTCTCCTGATCATCAAGCTTTTGCTGAAACTCACTGTAGTTAATCACTTTGACGTCATTTCGACCATTTGATTGCAAAAACCAAGCACACGATATACCTACCATAAGAAGTAATATGACAACAAAATACATCCACTTCTTTCTAAACATCCAAGTACCATTCTCTTTTCTGAAAAGTCTTTTTACCTTTATAATCGACTATTGATGATGCTTTTCCCAAATAGAGCAACCACCAAAAAAAATAACGCCATTAATAAATGTTAAGAATAATGCCATTTCACCTGAAAGGACATTTCTCTTATATAAAATGTTACAAAGAATCGACAACAAAATCATAAAACAGACAAAGAAAAAAAACATTACTTTTTTCATCATTTTTTTCTCACCTCATATCTCCAATACCCCTGATTACACGGTCCCGAGTGCATCGGTTCACATCCCGGAATATACCCTGGAATATACTCTCCCGATACAATATAATACTTCCCATATTCAATACTTGTTCCGAGGTGGCTAAGCACTATCCTACAGAGATCATGTCCTGAAACCCATTCAATCGCAGAACATGCATTAATTGCCCACCATATTGCTTCCCCTAATGCTTTTAAGCCACCTACTCGTGAAGATACAGATTCTACATCTTCATCGCTAAACACATGCGCATAATCGTTTATAATAATACTGCCATCGCTTTTATATATTGCCTCTGTTCCATTATCAAAAGTTTTAACTAAGTCTCCCTCTTCATTCTCATAACTTGAAACAACATTCGGAAGTGAGGAGACCTCACAAGAAGTGCAGGATCCGTTATCTGCTGCCACAATCTCCACTGATTGAACCATACATATCATCAAGGTCAACACCAAAAGACTAGATGCCATACGTTTCAGCAAGCACTTTTTCTCCATAAAATACCTCCTAAAATATCTCATTTAGAAATAACTTTGCAACAATACTGATTTCATAAATTACTGAAACATTGGAAACACCTCCTAACACAAGGACATTATATGTCATAAATATGTTCATACTCAGTGTCTCTAAAACATAGTATATCTTTATTTCAACTCTTATATTCTATGATAGAATTATAATCATAGTTTTATTTTCTGTCAATATTTTTCTCTCCACTTCTTCGCTAAAATTTGTAATTTTTTCCGTGTGAAAGCAGTAAACCATCCGTCAGTTCAACACATAAAATGATCGTATTTTCATCATTAAAATCATTATGTCCGTTATCAATCCATTCTACAAAAACACCTCTCAGTCTTTTTGCAATCCCGTCATTCTCCTTTTTTCCAAAGTAGCCCAGATTCACACCCTTTCCATGCGCCGTAAACCACTCTCCCGCAATTGCAACGATTGGATGATTTTCAATCTGTTTCATTTTCCCGGAAAGCGCGTGTGTGATGATATAAAATGCGCCGTTCTCATAATAGGCATTGACATACCGCACATAGGGCATTTCATGTTCCATTGTCGCCAAGGCAAGCACGGTGTCTTTTCCAAACCTTTCGGACATGATCTTCTCCACTTCCTGATCTATCTTTTTCATGGTCTCATCTCCCTCTCAAAGTTATCACTGTAAAATTCACGGAGCAGTTCCGCCAGTTTTTCCGGCGCTTCGGTGTTTACCTCATGCCCCACTCCGCCGGGCTTTGCAAGTCTTGCATGGGGCAGACGGCCGGCAAGCTCTGCGGCAGCCCTTTTATTTGCCTGATCCCTCTCGCCGCACACGATCAGGGACGGGCAGAAAATTTTATCAAGGGAATCGCTAAAATCCAGTTTACTCATTGTTTTGCAGAGTTTTAAAACCTCATCCTTTTCAAAGCCCATCGAGCGGAACGCAGCCTTTGGCAGACACCGAAAGACTGCATTTTGAAACCGCAGCAAATGCTCCGGCATTTTGTACTGTGCCCCAATCAAAACCAGCGCCTTTACTCTGTCCGGATGCTCCGCCGCATAGTGGAGAGCTAACACGCCGCCCAGCGATAAGCCGCAGAGCGCGAAGGGTTCCCCGACTGCATCGCACACGGCAGAAAATGCGGTGTAGAGATTTGGGTATGTCACTTCTTTTCCGCGGACAAGCTCTGACAAGTCCGGGCATATGCAGGCTTCATCCGTATGTAACTGCTCCATTACTCCCTGCCAACTGTCCGGCTTTTGTCCCAGACCGTGCACATAAATCTGCTTCATTCTACTCCTCCATTTCCCAAATCACGGCTGCAGATTCAGCCCTGTTTTCCTATAAAGCCAGAAAAAGGGCACTTCCAGTGCCCTTTTCCCTGCCCTTGTTAGTATACCACTGCCTGCACAGTCATGACAAGCCCTGAAAATGCGGGTTTTGACATATCAAAAAAGTCCCCAAAGCGACGCCTCTGTGCGCCGCCCCGGGGACTTTTTATCTTTGGCATAAGAGTGGATCGCAAAGCGTGCCGCTCACTGTCTTCACACTAGCGGTTACTGTAATCCTCTGTCGTATAGTTCTCCATCGGATCCCAGTTTTTAAACTCAAAATCGCTGACGTCTACATCTGCGCCGCTCTCCTTTGCAGCCTCGATCGCACGCTCCCATTCTGTCTGTGTCTTTTCTCCAAGATCCTTTAACTGCGCCTTGTAATCCACAGACTGTGCCAGTACACCCTGCACGATCTCGCCCAGATTCGGTGAGATTGCTGTCGCCTGCGCATAGACCTCTGCCGTTTCCGGATTTCCTACCAGTGGATCCGGAACCAGCGCTGCCGCCTCCTGGTTCAACTGATAATAGGCAAGCATCTGCTCGTCGGTCATATATTTCTCATTCACCGCATCAATGACCGATACAAAACCGCCGTCCTCGACAAGTCCGGACTGGTACTCCTCGGAGTAAAGCGCCTTGAGATATTTTGCTGCGACATCCGGGTGCTCGCAATTCGCAGAAATTCCCATCCACGGCTGCGCTCCGATATACGGCAGCTTTCCTTTTGCCCCGTCATCCGGTACAGGGATCACCATCACGCCGAAGTCAAGATCCGGATTCTCTGCTTTCCATGTCGAGATACACCATGCGCCCTGACAGATAAACGCCGCCTGATTCTGTGCAAATAATGCTCTTGCCTCCGGCGCCTTCAAGGTGACGGAATTTGGATGGAACACACCGGCCTTCACCAGCGAATCATAATAGTCAAACGCTTTTACCATCGCGTCCGAATTCATGGTGTTCTGACCGTCCACCAAAAGCATCTGGGAAATATCGCCGCACTGTGCGCCCTCAAGACTTGCCAGTGAACGGATAAACAGCTCCAGACGATTTGCCTGCGCACCGCTGTCGATGATTCCGTAATATTTTCCGTTTCCAGCCTCTGTCACCTGCTCACAGACAGCTTTAAACTCGCTCCATGTCTCCGGCAGTTCCTCCACGCCTGCTTCCTCCAGGACTGTCTTGTTGTAAAACAGCAGCGTATTGATGATATTCGCAGACTCCGGGAGCACATACACGCTTCCGTCGAGCGTCGTGATCCCCTCATTGAGCGCCCCGTCTGCAAACGTTGCAAAAAAGTCCTCGCCCAGATAGTCGTTCAGCGGAAGATACCAGTTTTCATCGACTGCCGCCTGAAGCTTCATCCCGGACGGTAGCGGGAACAGATCCGGCGCATCCCCGCTCTTGATGGAGGAGATCACGCTCTCCTTAAACTGATCCGCGGTCAGCACTGTGTATTCGATCGTTACATTCGGGTTTTCCTCCATAAACTTCTGGTGGAACGCCTCTCTCCGCGCCTTCGTGCTGTCGCTCCAGTCCACCACGCGCAGCGTCACCTGTTCATCCTCTCCCGTCACCACAGGTTCCTTTGTCTCTGTGTCCGCCTGCTGTACCTCGTCCTTCTGCGGCTCGTCTTTGGTAGACACATTCACACCGCCGCACGCCGCCGTCCCCAAAGCAACCGTCGCTGCCATGGCTGCCGCCATCACCCTTTTCATCTTCATTCTTTTTCCTCCTTGCCTTTCTTTCTTATTCTTAATTAACTCTTTACCGCGCCCGCAATACCATCCACAAAGTACTTCTGGCATAGGATAAAGATAATAATTACCGGAACTACCGCAATGCTCGCTCCTGCCGCGATCCCCGTCCAGTCCACGACATTTTCTCCGCGCAGCGCATAAAGTCCGACCGCAAGCGTCCGAAGCTTCGGATTATTCAGCGTGATCGTAAGCGGGAGCAGAAAGGAATTCCACGTCCAGATAAACTGCATGATCACTACCGTTACCATGACCGGCTTTGCCAGGGGAAACATCACCTTTCCGAAAATCTGTGGAAAGCTGCACCCGTCGATCGTCGCCGCCTCCTCCATCTCCTTGGGGATCGAGGCGAAAAAGCTGGAAAACAGCATCAAAAAGATCACATGGCCGCCGCCTGCCTCCGCCAGGATCAAGCCCAAAAGATTCTGGGAAAGACCCATCTGCTTTAACAGCTCGTAAACCGGAATGATCGTAAACACCAGCGGGATCGTGATACTCGCGACAAAAATCGAGAGAACCACTTTTTTTCCAAAAAACACATAGCGTCCCAGCACATAGCCCGCCAGCGCCGTGGTGAGCAGCACGATCACCACGACCGACACCGTGACGATAATGGAGTTTTTAAAATATACGCCAAAATTCGCATTGTTCCACGCACGTACCAGATTCTCCGTTGTAAACGATTCCGGAAACAGACTTAAGCTGTTCGCAAAAAATTCGTCCTGCGTCTTAAACGAGGATGCAACCATCCACAAAAACGGATAGACCCACAAAAAACCGACCACCGTCAAAACCAGATACAACAGTATCTTTCCTATTTTAAGCTTTTTCTTTTTCATCCTTTATTCTCCGCCTTCGCTCTTTTTTGAATACCGCTCTTGACCAGATTGCCGGAAACGCCAATGACGATCACGATCAGACCGAATACGATCGCCGCCGCGCTTGCATATCCCAACCGGGGCATTCCGTTGCTCCCCGCATATGCCGTGCGGTAAACAAACGTCGCCGCAACGTCCGTTGCGTAGAACGGTCCGCCGTTTGTCATCGTCTGCACCAGATCGAACACCTTGAGCGAACTGATGACACAGAGCGTTGCGATCACGCCTCCGATCGGAAGGATGATCGGAAATACCACTCTGCTGAACGTTTTCCACTTTCCGGCTCCGTCGATCCGCGCCGCCTCGTACACATCCTGCGGCACGCTCTGGAGCGCGGCAAGCCAGTAGATCATATAGGTACCAACATCCTTCCAGCAGCCGACAAGGGCAACGACGAGCAGCGCCGTGTCTTTATTTCCCAGCCAGTTCACCCCTTCGACTCCGAAAAACGCAAGAAGCTGGTTGACCGCTCCCGTTCCGCCGAAGATAAACATCATGATGATGCCGACAATGGACGTCGTTGTGATGACCGGAAGAAAAAATACCGTGCGGTAGAGCGTGACACACTTTTTTAAAATCGAGTTAAACAGGTACGCCAGTCCGAGAGAAAGTGTCAAAAGCAGAGGCACCGTCATCAGAATATAGAGGAACGTATTTTTGATCGCGTTAAAAAACAGCGGATCCTTCAAAAGCTCCCTGTAATTGTCGAGGCCGACCAGCACTGCATTGGAGCTTAACCCCGACCAGTCCAGCAGCGAGTAAAAAAATCCCATGAAGATCGGATAGCCCTGGAACAGAGCGTACAATACAACCGCCGGCGCCAAAAACAGCCAGCACCACAGATTGATCCGCCGTTGTCTTCGTTTTTGAAGCTCTGATTTTTTTCCTGCTTTTGCGTATCCCATTTTCTCACCTCTCGCAATTTCTTTTATTTTATAATTATTTTTCTTTTCTCCGTTTTCATAACCTTATCATAACAAACAAATTTTTTCAACATTTCTTTTTCTATTTTCACTATTTTGTCTATTATTTATATTTTATCTTTCTATTTTTGTTCAAAATCACAAATTGCCTTGTTTTCATTTTCCATATATAATGTTCTTAATTAGTAAATATCTATAATTTATATTCTTTGTTTTTTGTATTTTCTTGATTTAAAAGTTACTAATTATAATTATTTGTTTCAGAAAAGGAGTATAGACCATGAGAAACCTATTCATTTCCTATCAAGAAAAGAATGACACCCTTGCATTTGCAGCGGATGAGCTTGCCTCCCATCTCAATGCAGCCGCCGGTGATTTTCATGCCGTCTGTCTGTCGGATGCAGCCGCACCGGAGGGAAGCGGAGATTTTTCCATTCTGCTGCGCACGGACTGCAATATGGGTGAAGCCGCGCAAAACGACGCGTACGCGATCAGTATCACACAGAGCGGCGGTGATATCTGCGGCGTCAATTCCCGCAGCGTACTGCTCGGCGTATACGCCTATCTGCGGAAGCTCGGTTTCCGCTTTCTCCTGCCGGGGCACACCTATATTCCGGCAGACCTGACAGCCGGGCAGCTTTCCTGCCAGCTCGAAAAGACTGCCTCCTTTTTTCACCGCGGCGTTTGCATCGAGGGCGCCGACTCCCTGGAAAATGTGCTCTCCTTCATCGACTGGCTTCCAAAGCTTGGCTACAACAGCTTTTTTCTGCAATTTCGCGAGCCGTATATCTTTCTGGAGCGCTGGTATTCCCATACCATGAATCCCTCTCTCAAAAAGGAGGCGCTGACGGAAGAATTTCTCGCCGACTGCTACCGCCAGATGGAGGATGCCATCTCCCTGCGCTCCCTCGCTTACCATGCCGTCGGACATGGCTGGACCTGCGAGGCTGTCGGCTTTCCTTCCGTCGGCTGGGTAAGGGCGCAAAAGAGCTGCCCGCCTTCTGTCAGACCGCTGCTTGCAAAGGTCGGAGGCACGCGTGATTTTATCGACGGCATTCCGCTCAACACGAACCTCTGTTATACAAATCCGGTGGTCACAGACCGTTTTTGCGATACCGTTCTTTCCTATATAGAGGAACATCCGGGCGTAGACTATCTGCACATCTGGCTCGCGGATGAGGTCAATCACATCTGTGAGTGCGAAGCCTGCCAAAAGCTTTCGTTTACGGACCAGTATGTGCACCTTTTAAACGAGCTGGACCGCCGCATGACAGAAAAGAACATCGACTGCCACCTCGTGTTTCTGCTCTATCAGGAGCTGCTCTATCCGCCTGTGACAGAAACACTGCGCAATCCGGAGCGCTTCACTCTGATGTTCGCCCCGATCAGCCGCACGTTCCGCTCCTCCTACCCCAAAGAGACCGAGACGGTCCCACTGCCGCCCTACCGCCTGAATCAGATGGAGCTTCCCACGACGCTTGCGGAAAATCTTTCCTATCTGCGCGAATGGCAAAAACAGTTCCACGGTGACAGCTTCGTCTATGACTATCCGCTCGGGCGCGCGCATTACGGCGATTTCGGCTATGTCGGCGTCAGCCGTGTGATCAGCGGGGATATCGCGCAACTCCATTCGCTCGGGCTAAACGGCTATATCAGTTGTCAGGAGCTTCGCGCCTTTCTCCCCAACGGTCTGCCGAACTATATCATGGGGCATCTTCTGTTTGACGAATCGCAGAATTTTGAGGACCTTGTGACAGAATATTTTGACGCCGCCTACGGCGGGGAGCACGCTGCATTTGCACGCTCCTGCCTCACCGAATTGTCCGCGCTCTCCGACTGTGACTACTTCAACGGTAAGGGTGAGCGAAAAAATGAACGCGCAAAGAAAAATTACAGCCAGATGCAGGAAAAACTGCAGCAAATGAGCGCTGCTCTCACAAAAGACAGCCGGCTGACAGAAACACTGCCGCCGATTCACCGTTTTTTCCTAAAACTGCTTGACTATCACTTCGGCTATGTCATACACTTATCCAAAGCGCTGCTCTCCCTGGCAGATGGCGACAAAACGCTTGCCGACCGGCAGTTTCGGGAGTTTCATTCCTACATCTGCGGGCATGAGCAGGACTTCCAGCCCTATCTGGACGTTTACCGCATTACGGAGGTTTCGACAAAATATACCGGCTTTTCATTAGATCAGAAATAAGCAACAGGAGATTTTTATGTACAAGGCATCTGCAAGGAAGGGTTCCAATCGAAACAGAATTTTAGAGAGTATTTTTCGCAATCCGGCAATCTCGCGCACAGAGATCGCCGCGCTTACAGGCATCACGCCTGCCACAACGACGCAGACGATCGCCCAACTGATGGAGGAGGGCGTCGTGCGGGAACTGGGTGAGGACAGCTCGGATATTTCGGGAGCCGGAAGAAAGCGCATTTCCCTTGGCATCGTTCCCGACTACCGGTATACGCTTGGTATCGAGTTTAACCAGACGTGCCTGTGCACCTGCATCACAGACCTTGCCGGAACGGTCATCTATGACCACAGACTTCCCTATGAGCCTGCGGTAAGCGAGCAGATCACCGAGATCATTCTGGCAGAAATCGCAGACGCGCTCCGCTGCTCCGCTCTCACAGAGGAGCAGCTCGTCGGGATCGGGATCGCCGTTCCCGGTCACACGGACGAAACCGCAACGCGCGTCGTCAGCAACCACAATGTCTGGCAGCGCTTTGACGCCTCGCTGCTGCGCGAGCACTACAAACTGCCGATTGTTCTCGAAAATAACGCGCGCTGTATGGCGCTTGCGCGCTATCTGTTCCATCCCGCGCAGACGCCGGACAGCTTTTCGCTGTTCCATGTGGGGCTCGGTATGTTCTGCGCCAATCTTGTCGACGGAAATCTGTTTTTAGGCAACACCTATGTGTCGGGAGAGATCGGACACACGATTGTAAATCCAAACGGCATCCGCTGCGAGTGCGGCAAGCAGGGCTGTCTCCAGACGATCGCGAGCGAGCGCTGGCTCATTCAAAACGTAAAGCGGCTGCATGAATTAAATATTTCTCCCCTGCTGCGGCTGCTCGCCGGTACCCCGGATGATATTTCCATAGATACCATCGCAAACGCCTACGACATGGGAGATGAAGCCGTCACCATCTACGTGACGAACGCGATGCGCTATCTCGGCATCGCCACCTCAAATATTGCAATTTTAATGAATCCGGAAAAAATATTTCTTCATGGAAAACTCTTTGCATATCCGAAAATACGCAAAGAGCTCTTAGATGTGTTTCGCAATCAGCTCTCCTTTGTCGGAAACGACACGGCAGGCAATATCGAAATCCTGCCATGCAGCGCCGTCGACGGCGCGGTCGGAGGCTGTGCGCTCGCTATTTTAGAAAGCTTTCTTGAAGTATGCTATTCCTGATCTTTTACCTGAAAGCACCGTGACTCTCACGGCTTACATCTCTGGCACGGCTCATATCCCGCCTCCGTCAGTTCCTCCCTGCTGCCCCGGAACTCGGCGCGGTTTTCACTGCTGATATCTTCTGCGCTTGCGCAGGATGGCAGGTGAAACTTTTTCGTGTTCTGATTGAGGATATAAGTCTCCGTTTCCTCTGCCCCTCCGGAAGCCGTCTCACCAGCATTTCCGCCCTGCCCTCTTTCTGCCGCAGGCTCTGTGTTCCAGAAAAGTTCTTTTCCATCGCTTGTCACCGTGACTGTCCCCTGAAGATCCGTCCGGTAAATCTCCGCTCCGACTGCAGCCACATCCGCAAGCACGCGCTCCGACGGATGTCCGTAGCTGTTGTCCTCACCGACACTGATGACGACCGTCTCCGGGGAAACCGCCTCCAAAAACTCCGCGCTGGAAGAGCCGTCACTGCCGTGATGGCTGGCAAGATAGACGTCCGAATCCAACAGGATGCCGCTCTCCAACATCGCCTCCTCAGACGCCTTCCCGGCATCCCCGCAGATCAAAAAGCTGTTGTCCCCGTGCACCAGGCGGATGCCGACCGAATCGTCGTTGACGTCCGCATAGTCGTAGCTGTCCGGACAGACAACGGTAAACTCTGCGTCGCCAAATTCATAGACATCCCCCACCGACGGATAGACAAGCGAGATCCCCTGCTCCGCCACAGCTTCACAGAAGGAATCGTATACCCGCGTGTCCGTCACATAGTCCGCTGCCAGAACAGTCTCACAAGGAAACGCGTTCAGCGCTCCTACCACGCCGTTTAAGTGATCCGCATCGTAGTGGGAGGAAATCACATAGGAAAGCTCCGTCACCCCGGCATTTTTCAGATAGCTCACGACGAAGGAGGAGTACTCTCTGTCCCCGCCGTCGATCAGCATATATTCGCCCTCACTCTCGACGAGGACGGCGTTGCCCTGCCCCACGTCGAGAAAGGTGACCGTCAGATCTCCCTCTGTCTCAGGAGCGTTTCCTGCATCCTGCGCGCCGCTCTCCTGCACGTTTGGTATTCCGCTCTCCTGCACGCTCTGTGCACCGTTCTCCTGCACGTTTTGTGCTCCGGCGGGCATTTCCGCAGCCAGGTCGGTCTGCACCCCGCAGCCGCCCACAAACAGCACAGACGCCGCGACTGCGGTCATCATCCATTTTAAAATTCTTGTTTTCATTCTCTTTCTTCCCTTTATGCCACCACGTCCTCAAACTGCGAATTGTAAAGATTTGCATAAAATCCGTTTGCCGCAAGCAGCTCCCTATGATTTCCCTGCTCCACAATATCGCCGTCCTTCATGACAAGGATCATATCCGCATCGCGGATCGTGGAAAGTCTGTGCGCGATGACGAAACTGGTCCTTCCGCGCATCAGGTTATCCATCGCCTTCTGGATCGCAACCTCAGTGCGCGTATCGACAGATGAGGTCGCCTCGTCAAGGATCAGGATCTTGTTGTCTGCAAGGATCGCACGCGCGATCGTCAGAAGCTGCTTCTGCCCCTGCGAAACGTTGCTTGCATCCTCGTTGAGCTCCATCTGGTAACCGCCCGGCAATGTCTTGATAAAATGATCGGCATGGGCTGCCTTCGCCGCCTCGATGACCTCCTCATCGGTCGCATCCAGTCTTCCGTAGCGGATATTCTCCATGATCGTTCCCTTGAACAGCCATGTGTCCTGCAGCACCATTCCAAACGCGTCCCTTAACTCTCTGCGGTTAAATTCCCGCACATCGTGGCCGTCGAGACAGATCGAGCCGCTTCTCACATCGTAAAAACGCATCAGAAGCTTCACCATCGTCGTTTTTCCGGCTCCGGTCGGTCCGACGATCGCAATTTTTGCGCCCGGCGCAACCTTTGCGCTGAAATCATGGATGATCGTCTGATCCGGCTGATAGCCGAAGCTGACATGGTCAAACGTAACCGCTCCGGTGATCGCACCGACGTCCGCCGGATGCTCTGCGGTCTGATCCTCCTCTTCCTCATTCAGAAAGGCAAACACACGCTCAGACGCCGCCGCCATCGACTGCACCTGACTGATGACCTGCGCGATCTGCTGGATCGGTGAGGTAAAGTTCTTCACATACTGGATAAACGCCTGGATATCACCGATCGTGATCACGCCGCGGATGGCAAGCAGTCCGCCGGAAAGCGCAACCGCCGCATACCCGAGGTTTCCGACAAACATCATGATCGGGTGCATCATGCCGGAGAGAAACTGTGATTTCCATGCGGACTCATACAAAATACGGTTCGTCTCGTTGAACTCCTCAAGTGTCTCCTCCTCACGGTTAAACGCCTTGACCACCAGATGGCCGCCGTAAATTTCCTCCACCTGTCCGTTGATGTGTCCCAGATATTCCTGCTGGCTCTTAAAATACTTCTGGGAGTGCTTCACCACCGACGAGATCAAAAATGCAGATATCGGAAGTATCACAAGCGCGATCAGCGTCATGAGCGGCGAGATACTGAGCATCATCACAAGGACGCCGACCAGCGTCGCCACGGACGTGATGATCGTCGTGATACTCTGGTTTAATCCCTGACCGAGCGTATCGACATCGTTAGTGATGCGCGAGAGCACCTCTCCATAGGTCCGGCTCTCAAAATATTTCATCGGCATCCGGTTGATCTTTTCAGAAATCTCCCGGCGCATCCGGTAACAGATCTTCTGTGTCACCCCGGTCATGATCCAGCCCTGGATAAAGGAAAAAACAGCGCTGCACAGATATAAGCCCAGTACAAACAGCAGTACCTTTCCGATATACCCAAAATCGATCACGCCCGTTCCACGGATTTTTTCCATCAGTCCTTCCGAGAGCGCCGTCGTCGCCTTTCCCAGGATCTTCGGCCCCACGACACTGAACACCGTCGAGCACGCCGCAAAAACCATCACGACAAAAATCGCGATCTTGTATTTTCCGATATATCCAGCAAGTTTCCCGATCGAGCCTTTAAAATCCTTCGCCTTCTCGGTGTGCCCCATGCCATGGCCGCCCATCGGCTCGTGATGTGCCGGACGGCTTCCCGCTCTTTCTCTCTCATTACTCATTCTCGGACACCTCACTTTCTTCCAGTCCCAATTCCTTCGCCGACAACTGCGACTTCGCGATCTCGCGGTAGGTCTCACAGCCGCGCAGCAGCTCCTCGTGCGTGCCTTTTCCAACGATCGCCCCATCGTTTAACACCAGAATCTGATCCGCGTGGAGGATCGTGCTGATGCGCTGTGCGACGATGATCACCGTCTTATCCGAGACCTTCTCTGCCAGTGCCTTGCGCAGCGCCGCATCCGTCTTTAAGTCAAGCGCGGAAAAGCTGTCGTCGAAAATATAGATCTGCGGATTTTTCGCGATCGCACGCGCAATCGCCAGACGCTGCTTCTGTCCGCCGGACACATTGCTTCCGCCCTGTGCGATCGGACTTTCGTATTTTTCTTCCTTCTCTTCAATGAAATCAGACGCCTGCGCGATCGCTGCCGCCTCCTTCAGCTCATCCTCCGTCGCCGTCTCCCTGCCAAAGCGCAGATTCGACGCGATCGTACCGGAAAACAGCACGCCCTTCTGCGGCACAAAACCGATCTCCTCGCGCAGATCGTGCATTGCGATCTCACGGATGTCCTTTCCGTCGAGAGTGATGCTTCCACCCGTCACATCATAGAGACGTGGGATCAGATTCACAAGCGTGGACTTACCGCATCCGGTGCTTCCGATGATCGCGGTCGTCTTACCCGGCTCTGCCACAAAATCAATATCGGTGAGCGCATCCTCCTCCGCTCCCGGATAACGGAAATTCACATGGGAAAACGCAACCACACCCTGATGCTCCGTCACTGCAAGCGGCTGCTCCTGATCGTTGATGGATGTCTCCGTGCGGAGCACCTCGTCGATACGGTCCGCTGCAACCGCCGCACGCGGCAGCATGATCGACATCATGGTCAGCATCAGAAATGACATGACAATCTGCATCGCATAGGTGATAAACGCCGTCATCGCGCCGACCTGCATCGTTCCGGCGTCGATCTTGTGCGCGCCAAACCACACGATACCCACAGAGAGCAGATTCATGATCATCATCATACCCGGCATCATAAATGTCATGACGCGGTTGGTAAAGAGCATTGTTTTTGTCAGGTCGCGGTTTGCCTCGTCAAACCGCTCCTCCTCTTTCTTCTCCCTTCCAAATGCGCGGATGACGGAAAGTCCCGTCAGAATTTCACGCGCCACCAGATTGATGCGGTCTACGAGCTTTTGCATCAGCTTAAAGCGCGGCATTGTGATCGCCATCAAAACAGCGACATAGCCTAAGATCACAAGGACTGCCAGCACGATGATCCAGCTCATGCCCGCTCCCGTCTGGATGACCCGGATGATACTTCCGATGCCGAGGATCGGCGCGTACGCAACCATGCGGATCAACATTGCAGACACCATCTGTACCTGCTGGATGTCGTTCGTGCTTCTCGTGATCAGGGACGCTGTGGAGAAACGGTCCATCTCCGCATTGGAAAAGCTCACCACTTTCGTAAAGACCCTTCCCCTTAAATCACGCCCGATACCGGCGCCGATCTTCGAGCCGAAATAGCCGACAAAGATTGTCGCAACACCCATCAAAAGAGCGATGCCGACCATCTTAAGACCCTCGCTCCACAGATACCCGGTCTGTATCTGCTCCATATCCAGCCCTGCCTGTTCATTGCACTTTACGGCATAGGCGACGCCCATCGACTTCACCATAGAACTTCCCATGGTATCCACGGTTTCCTGGAGTTCCTCACGCAGCGCGAGAAGCTGCTCCTGACCGATCGCTCCCGCATTTACCATCCGGGCAAAAATATCACGCATATCCACATAGGTCACCGTCCGGGTATTGCCATCGGCGTCCTGCACTTCCTTCTCAAAGCTGTTTAACTCCACGCGCATCATCGCCCCGATCTGCTCCAGACTCATGGACGCGAGCACGCTCTCATCCGTTCCGGTCATCTGCGCAACGCTGCTGCGGAACACCTCCTCGTCCACCGCCGTCATCTGGTAATTGACAAGCAGCGCAATGGCAAGTTTTTCGTCCGCGGCATCAAGTTCCTCCTCGTTCGTCACCGTGCGGACATAGACGTCGTCTTCCTTCCGGTAGCTCTCCTCCCAGAAAGAGATCTCATCCTCTGTCATAAAAAGCTTTGCCGCCTCGAACTCCCGCGCTGTCACAGCCTCCGGCAGCACGTGCTCCACACCGCTGTTTAAAATGCCGACGTCAATGATGTCCGACGTATATGCCGGCAACGACAGATCGCACCACGCCTGCACAAACAGGAACAGAAGCACGACAAGTAACGATTTCCAGTACGGAATCATATTTTTAAAAATTCTTCCCATGAATCCTCTACACCTTTCTGTTCTTTCTAGTCTCAATCTCTTCCACCGCCACCTGATACAATTCGTTCAGGTATGCCACCAGACGGCTTAAGTCCTCTTTATTCATCCGCGAGAGCACCGCCTGCGCAAAATCTCCCATCGCACGCTCAATCTCTGCGGACGTCTTTTTCCCGTACTCCGACAGCGTCACATAGGTATTCCTTCTGTCCGCCCGGTTCACGGTGCGCTCGATCATCCCGCGCTCCTCCAGGCTCTTTAATGTGCGCGACACCGCAGACGGCTGCGTGTGCAGACGCTCGGCAAGCTCGGAGACCGTCAGAATATCCTCCGCTTTTTCCTTATTAAAATGCTGGATCGCCATCAGCGTCATACCATCCGCCTTGGTCATATCCGGAAACAGATCGCCGATGCGGATCTTACGGATATGGTCCATCGCATCAAAAAACTGCCCGTATAGTTCCTCCACTTTTTCACCACCTCGTTAATATTTAACATTGTTATGTTTTTGTGTTGTTAGATATTAACACGGGGAGACCGCCATCGTCAAGCAGTCTCCCCGTATTTATAATTATTTTAGATTTATTCCTCACAGCTCTCATGGATCGCATCGAGGATCCCGAGCAGACGGTTCATCTCGTACTGTCCCGGCGCACTCGCCTTTTTATGCGCGCCGAAGGTCATGCATGAGCCGAACGTCTCTCCGCAAAGCCTGCTGATGCTCCCAAGCTTCCCCATCGACATTGTGATGACCGGGACGTCCGGGTGCTCCTCCCGAAAGCGCGCGGTCACCTCCAGCAGCGCAAGCACATCGCCCGCGCTCTGCGGCATCACGGCGAGCTTTACAATGTCCGCTCCCCCGGCATACATCTGCGCGAGAAGCGTGTACATGACCCCCGCCTCCGGCGTCTGGGCGAAATCGTGGTGCGAAGTGACGACATGGACGCCGCCCTCCCGCAGCTTTTTGATCTTGCGCACCGGATGCTCCTCCTCGAAATATTCCAGATCGATCAGATCCACGCAGCCGGACTCTATCGCGAGCTCCTGCAGATCCTCCAGCGTCTCCGCGTCCACGGAAATCCCCCCGCCCTGCGCCTTACTCCGAAAGGTATAGAGAAACAGTTTGTCCCCAAGCACCGGCGCCACAGCCTCCAAAACCGCTCTCACCGCGTTGCAGTCGCACACCCCCGCAAACGCGTCCAGCCGCCACTCGATGACATCCGCCCCACTCTGACTCAAGTAAGTGATCTCCGCAATCACCGCGTCGCGCTCGCGCTCCATCACCGGAACACACAATAACGGCCGCCCCTGCCCGATCGTTTTTCCCTTGATCCTCAATTCTCTCATGCTGCTTGTCCCTCCCCTTCCATTTGACATCCGTTTCAGAATCATATAAGATAAATTTTAATCTTTTCTTATTCTATGTGCAAGGAGGAATCTCACATGAGTTTTACATTTTTAAACCGTCTGCCGTCACCGGAAGACATCAAACGGGACTTTCCGCTCTCCCGCGCGCTGCAGGAGCGCAAAATAGAGCGCGACGCCGCCATCCGCGCAGTCATCACCGGGGCAGACGACCGTTTTCTCGTCATCATCGGACCGTGCTCGGCAGACAATGAGGACTCGGTCTGCGACTATGTCAGCCGCCTGACCGCCGTCCAGGAAAAAGTGGCGGACAAACTGATCATTATCCCCCGCATCTACACGAACAAGCCGCGCACCACGGGGGAGGGCTACAAGGGCATCGCCTCCCAGCCTGACCCGGAAAAAGCGCCGGACATGGTGGAGGGTCTGATCGCCATGCGAAAGATGCACATCCGCGCGATCGAGGAGAGCGGTCTGACCTGCGCCGACGAGATGCTCTATCCGGAAAACTGGGGCTACGTCGAGGATCTGCTCTCCTACGTCGCCATCGGCGCGCGCTCCGTCGAAGACCAGCAGCACCGCCTGACGGTCAGCGGATTTGACGTTGCCTCCGGCATGAAAAATCCGACGAGCGGCGACTTTGCCGTCATGCTCAACTCCGTCTACGCCGCACAGCACCCGCATCACTTTGTCTACCGCGGCTATGAGGTCGAGACGACCGGAAACCCGCTCACGCACGTTGTCCTTCGCGGCGCTGTCAGCAAGCACGGCAACAGCACCCAGAACTACCACTACGAGGATCTGATCCGTCTCTGCGAGATGTATGAAAAGATGGAACTGTTAAACCCGGCTGCCATCGTCGACGTCAACCACTCCAACTCCGGCAAGAAGTTTAAGGAACAGATCCGTATCGTCGGGGAAGTGATGCACAACCGCCAGGCGTCCCCGGACATCCACCGTATGGTCAAGGGCGTCATGATCGAAAGCTACATCGAGGAGGGCTGCCAGAAGATCGGCGACCACATCTATGGCAAGTCCATCACAGACCCGTGTCTTGGCTGGGAGGATTCCGAGAAGCTGATCTATACGATCGCCGATATGTGCTGATGTAATCTGCTACAGTGTGATCCTATGAAATCCTATCCGATCTGCGCATACCTTGGCGCCATCACAAGCTCCGGATCTTCGGGCAGCTCCTGCACTGCATCTCCCTCCATTCCACCGCTCACCATATGCGCGGCAAAGGAACGGCGCAGCATATGGGGCGTGATCTCCGCACAGATTCCCGCTTTCTTTCCGTATGCCTTGATCAGCTTCCAGAATCCCTGACGGCTCATCACGCCGCCGGAGCAGTTCGTAAACAGCCAGTCACCGGAATTTTCATTCACAAGCTGTGCCCTCCCCTCCAACAGATACCGCTCAAGCGTCTCCGCGGCGACCGTGCCAAACGGAAGTCTCCGCTCTCCGTGCGAACCGGCACAGACCAGACACTGTTCCGCAAGCTTCACATCCGGCAACCGCAGCGATACCAGTTCTGACACGCGGATGCCCGTCGCATACAAAAGCTCCAGCATCGCCCGGTCACGGAGATCCTTCGGCGTTTTGCCGCCCGGCTGCTCCAAAAGCCTTGTCACCTCCGCAGGGGTCAAGATCACGGGCTGCCGTTTCTCAATCCGGGGTGCACGCAAACGCTCCGACGGGTCGGATGCGATGCGCTTCTCCTGACCGAGATAATGGTAAAACGCCTTCATCGACGCGATATTTCTCGAGATCGTCGCCGGCTTTCTGCCCTCTTTTTCCAGATACAGGACATAGGCGTCCAGAACCGGTGCTGTCACCTCCTGCACTCCGGTCACTCCCTGCGTCAGAAGATACTCGTTCATCTTTTTCAGATCGCGCGCATAAGAGACCTCCGTATTGACAGAGATCTGCTTTTCCTTATGTAAATACTGGATAAAATTCTGTATGTCCTGTGTCATGTCTTCCCTGCTCCGGCTTATTCTCTCGTACATTTCCTCTAAAACAGAGTGCTCCATTCATTATAATCACAACCAATTAGAAAAGCAATTACATTTTTCAAAATAATTGAACGACAAACCCGAGCAAAACGGGATTTACATAGGCTTCCATCAAGATCCCCAGGATCATGCCAAAGACCAGCACTGCCCCCCGCATCAAGTGATCCGGCATCCGCTGTGAAGCAACGCCCCTGTAAAACTCTCCCACCGACTGATATCCACGCTCCCTGACGCAGTTTGCATAATAAAACAGTACCGCAAAATAAAACAGCCACTGTGGAAGAAGTGCACAGATACAGATCACAATCCCCTTAATCCCCAGATTCACCACCGACACCGCGAGCAGAAAACCGCAGGACGCCGCAGCCACACTTTTCACCAGAATGGAAAAAAGCTTTTCGGGCATGACCCGCCCAAGCAAAAAGATGGTAAACGCCGCCCTGCCTCTCTCTGCAAAGATATGGCAAAGCAGACGGTTACCATCCACTGCGTGATACGAATACTGCGACAAAAAATATTCATTCAGGACTCCGTATGTTGTGAGAAGATCTTTTCCAAAAAGATTCGTCAATATACATCCTGCCAGAAAAGCCAATAAAATTGTCCACTGTTCTTTTTCCATGCGGCGCTCCCAGACTGACTTCTCTTTTATCTTATGCCCGTATCTTATTTCTCATTCAAAAGATTTTTATAGGCGAGAAGCGCCGCCACCGTCTTGGCATCCTGGATCTTCCCCTGATAGATCAGATCACAGAGTTCGTCGATCTCATACGCCTCCACATCGATAAACTCCCCCTCGTCCAGATGCTGTGTGCCCGGCACAAGATTTTTCGCGAGGTACACGTCGATAAACTCGTCGCAGAATGCGACCGTCGTCTTTAAAGAGATCAGAAAGGACAGATCGCTGCTCTTATAGCCGGTCTCCTCCTCAAGTTCCCGCGCTGCGCACACACGCGTGTCCTCGGTCACACTGTCCCTCGAACCCGCAGGGATCTCGAGCGTCATCCGCTCGATCGCATTGCGGTACTGCCGCACCATCAGCACCTTTCCGTCGTCGCGCACCGGAACGACCGCAGCCGCCCCTTTTCTGTGGGAAATAAAATCCCACTCCTCTGTTTTCCCGTCGGGCAGCTCCATCGTGTCTGTATAAATGTCAAGAATCGCGCCGCTGCGGATCAGTTCTCTTTTGATCCTCTTTACCTGATGATCCATATGCCATCCCCCTCCACATTTTCTCTATCTTATCACCTTTTCGCCAGATTTTCCAGAAAAAGAAAACCGCTGTATCTTTCCATACAACGGTCATCTTCTCTCTTAAAATTGTCTGAAACTTATTTCGCGTAGTCCGTAACTCTGGACTCTCGAATTACATTTACCTTGATCTGTCCCGGATACTCCATCTCCGATTCAATCTTCTTGGAAATATCGCGCGCCATCAATACCATATCGGCATCGCTGACCTGCTCCGGAACGACCATAACACGAATCTCTCTGCCTGCCTGAATAGCAAAGGACTTGTCTACACCCTTAAATCCGTTTGAAATATCCTCTAACTGTCTTAATCTGTTGGAATATGTCTCTAATGTCTCTCTTCTTGCACCCGGTCTTGCCGCACTGATCGTATCAGCAGCCTGTACAATGCAGGCGATCAATGATTCCGGTTCCACATCGCCGTGATGTGACTCCACCGCATTGATGACGATCGCTGATTCCTTGTACTTTCTGCACAAGTCAACGCCGAGCTGGATATGCGATCCTTCCATATCATGATCGACGGATTTACCGATGTCATGCAGTAAGCCTGCTCTCTTTGCAGTGCGGACATCGACGCCGATCTCAGCCGCCAGCAGTCCCGAAAGATGCGCAACCTCGATCGAGTGCTTCAATGTGTTCTGTCCGTAGCTTGTACGGAACTTCATTCTGCCGAGCAGACGCACGAGTTCCGGATGGATTCCGTGTACGCCAACCTCCAGGGTTGCCGCCTCACCTTCCTCGCGTATCATCGTCTCGACCTCTTTCTGTGCCTTTTCCACCATCTCTTCGATCCTGGCCGGGTGAATACGCCCGTCCACGATCAACTTCTCCAGAGCAATGCGTGCAACTTCACGTCTGATCGGGTCAAATCCTGACAAGATCACTGCTTCCGGAGTGTCGTCAATGATCAGATCCACTCCTGTCAGCGTCTCTAAGGTACGGATATTGCGTCCCTCACGTCCGATGATCCTGCCCTTCATCTCGTCATTCGGAAGCTGTACCACGGAAATCGTCGTCTCTGCCACATGGTCTGCCGCACATTTCTGAATGGCTGTCACCACGTACTCTTTCGCCTTCTTGTCCGCTTCTTCCTTCGCTCTGTGTTCCATTTCTTTGATCAATTTTGCAGTGTCAAGTTTTACATCTTCTTCAACGGTTTTTAAGAGATATTCCTTTGCCTGTTCGGAGGTTAAGCCGGAGATTCTTTCCAGTTCCTGTAATCGCTCTTCATTGAGCCTTGCGATCTGCGCTTTCTGTTTGTTGATCTCTTCCTCTTTTGCCGCAAAACCAGCCTCACGCTTCTCAATCGCCTCCAGCTTTCTGTCCAGATTCTCTTCCTTCTGGACGATGCGTCGTTCGCTGCGCCCAATCTCGGCCCGGCGTTCTTTCGCTTCGCGGTCCAGTTCGTTCTTCACACGAATGGATTCCTCTTTCGCCTCAAGCATTGCCTCGCGTTTCTTGGTCTCCGCAGTCTTTACCGCCTCATCAATAATCTCTCGTGCCTTCTCATCCGCATTTCCAATCTTAGCTTCTGTCACTTTCTTATGGTAAGCGGTTGTGATGAAGTATACCACGATGGCTGTAATGACCAGAGTCAGACCAACAGCAATCACTGTATCCACAGGAGCACCTCCCTTATTAAATTTTCATTGTACATATAACATAAAAACTTATCGTTGTCTGTCATAAATTACAATATATAAATTTTATTCTATTTTCAGAATTATGTCAAGTAAATTACTGTACAATATGCATAATATTGCATTGGGGGCTTGGGGCAATACAACATATTGTACAAATAAGGGCTGCCGCTAACCGCATAGCTGCCGCATCACGGCAAGGATATCTCCGCTTTTATAGCCTCTGCGCATCAGAAACTGGTAGATGCGCTGCTGTTCCCTCCGGTCTGCACTCCCGCCGTCATAGTGACGTTTCTCAAGGAGCGCCCGGATCTTCTCCCGCTCATCCGATACAAATTCTTCTTCCAGCGCCTGTTCGATCAGATCGCGAGGGACACCCTTGCGCATCAGATCCATCCCAAGGCGCTGCCTGCTCTTCCGCTGCTGCTGGCATCGCACATAGTTCTTCGCATATTTCAGATCATCGATATAGTGGTACTTCTTGACATAGGCGACCGCTTCCCCGACACAACACTCCGGATATCCGCTGCTCAGCAGCTTCTCATAAAGCTGCTGCTCGGTCCGGTCCATACGCTCTAAGAGAAACAGCGCGCGCTTCTTCACCCGGATACCGAGGATCTCAGTCAGAAGCTTCCGGTAAAGTTCCGCGGGTACATACGTGCCCTCACGCAGGAGCAGCGCACGCTCCTCCCCCGTGAGCTTTCCAAGCTCACTGCGGTAAAGCTCCATCTCCACGTCGTCCTCAAACCGGATACACACGCGCCCCTTCTCCCGGGGCGCCACTCCGGTCACCTGTATCTCCTGCATCAGATCTCTTCCTCAGTTTTCTGCTCCGGCTCTGCGACAGCGGGCTCCTCCTCGTCGTCCACACTGTACTTCGCACGCACCTTCGCCTCGATCTCCTGACAGATCAGCGGGTTGTCGCGCAGATAGCTCTTCGCATTCTCACGCCCCTGGCCGATCTTCTCTCCGTTGTAGGCATACCACGCGCCTGACTTGTTCACGATTCCAATATCCGCAGCCAGATCGAGAATATCCCCTTCCTTGGAGATTCCCTGACCGAACATAATGTCAAACTCTGCTTCCTTAAACGGCGGCGCCACCTTGTTCTTCACAATCTTCACGCGGGTATGGTTGCCGACAACCTCCCCGCCCTGCTTTAACGCTTCCACTCTGCGCACATCGAGACGGACAGACGCATAAAACTTCAGCGCGCGTCCTCCGGTCGTCGTCTCCGGATTGCCGAACATCACGCCGATCTTCTCGCGGAGCTGGTTGATAAAGATCACGATACAGTTTGACTTGCTCACGATCGAGGTCAGTTTGCGGAGCGCCTGGCTCATCAGACGCGCCTGAAGACCCACATGGGAATCTCCCATCTCGCCGTCAATCTCCGCCTTCGGCACAAGCGCCGCCACAGAGTCGACAATGACGATATCGATCGCACCGGAGCGCACCATCGTCTCCGCGATCTCAAGCGCCTGCTCTCCGCAGTCCGGCTGGGAAATGTACAGATTGTCAATGTCCACCCCGATATTCTTCGCGTACACCGGATCCAGCGCGTGCTCTGCATCGATAAATCCCGCGATACCGCCGCGCTTTTGCACCTCCGCCACCGCGTGAAGGGCAACCGTCGTCTTACCACTGGACTCCGGTCCGTAGATCTCGATGATCCTTCCCTTCGGGAGTCCTCCTATACCAAGCGCCAGATCAAGGCTCAGCGATCCTGTCGGAACTCCCTCCACATTCATCTGGGAGGAGCTGTCCCCAAGCTTCATCACCGCTCCCTTGCCGTACTGCTTCTCGATCTGTGAGATCGCAGCGTCAAGCGCCTTTAACTTATCCTGCTTATCCTGTTTGTCCTGCTTGCTTTCCTTCGCCATTCTTCTTCCTCCATACGAACCATCCGCATAGCGAACTTATGTTCGTTTTTCTGTTCTAATAGTATTATACTTTGTTCGAATTGTCAACAACTAAATTATACATATGATATGTCCCATAATCCGGACACCATAGGAATCCCGTAAAAAATTCCCGTTCTCTGTTAAAATTGTAATGCAAACCTGAAATCCGGGCAGAAAATGCCCAAATGAATTTATAGAACAGATGTAACTGTTGCCACACCTGCGAAACTGTCTGATAAAAGAATACTATATTCATAGTTTATCATGAGCATTTTAAAATAGCAATCTTTTTTAAAAACTTCATGGAAATAAACTCTTCTTCTGCTATAATAACAATATGCCATGATACTGGGTTTTCAAAATCGTAACTGCCAGGTAGCGCAAAGTGTATTCTGATTTGTGAATGTGGAGAATCTTAGAGTTTCTTAATGTTCCGTCAATTTGCAGCAATTCGCAGGCAAGGATGCCGGCGAAAACCCGAACTGCGCCGCGGATGGCGCATAGAGGGTGTTTGCGTCCGAAAACATAATGAATCCGGAACATTTTAGAAACTCTTGGATTCGGAACCCTGAACAAAAAGAATACACTTTGTGCCATCTGCCGGACACGATTTCTGAAAATCCATTTTCCCATGGCCATCATGTTATAAAACAGAGAGGAGAAATTCTATGGAAAAATTACTTGTCTTTGGTGTAAATGATACAGACTATCAGAAGATCCGCAGCATTGCCAGCCGGATGCGTCTTGGCTGCGAGCACATTCTGCCGGACGCTTACGGGTGTACGCTCGGGCAGATCCTGGACGGCGCGGTTTCGGCGTCCCCGGTCACGCACACGTTTTCCGAGAGCCTGCTTGTGATGTGCTCTCTCTCCGGCAAACGCATCGACAAGCTTTTATTTGAACTGCGGCACGGGAATGTCACAGTGGACTATAAGGCGATCCTCACACCGACCAACCGCAACTGGACCGTCCCGCAGGTCTTTTTTGAGATGCACAAAGAAAAGGCAGCCCTGCGCCAGCCGTAACGCGGCGTCAGGGACGCTTTTGATACCATTTGCGGAAATCCTGCTCCGCAGATTTACTGTAAAATTTAATAATCTGCTGTTTTCCCTTCTTACTTTCAAAGATCAGAAGGTATGTTGTACTGCTGCCCATTCCCGCCGTCTCTCTCTCCGTCGCCGTGCGGATGATCTTTGTGATATAGGAACGCTGGTACAGCCAGAATTTCCCACCCTCAAGCGCGAGATACCACTCCCGCTCTTCTTTTGGCTTATCAAAATCTGTGCGCGCTCTCCAACGCACCCCCGTCACGCGCTCCTGCTCAAACACGCGGGACAGACAGATGAGCGGCGGCACGTACGAAAGCAGAAACGCAATGCAAAAGAACAGACAGACAAATGCAAGAACCTCGGAAGCATCATAGCCCGAGACAGCAAGAAAAAGACAAAGCGCTGCAAACACGATCGTGACAGCGAGAAAAACCCCGCTCCCCGATTTCCAGAAAATATAAAAAAGTGATTTCCCATACAAAAGATCTTCTCTTCTCATTTTTCCCATAACATCTCTCCCCGCTCAGCCGCTTAGAACGCACGGCGGTCAATACACAGTGCAAATTTTCCGATACCCGTCTCAAAAAGACTGGAAAATTCCGGCATCCGCGCCTCCAGTGCCTCCCCAAACTGCTCCTCGGTCAAAAAGCGGCTCTCCGCCTGCGCACATTCGTGGCTCTGCCGGATGAGGATCGGATCAAGGTTCTGGATCAGCACGGAGCAAAACTCCTCCACGAGGAAATAGGTCAGCTCTTCCATCCTGGACACAGCATCTGCAAGAAGCTGGCCTGCCAGACAGAACACCATCTTTTCTTCTGCTGCCATCCGAAAGGTCACTTTCTGCCTCGTCTCGAGTGAATAGTAGGACTTTTCGTAACAGACTGCCCTCCCAAAATCCTCGCCGCTGTAACTGGAATTGACGACCTCCGGCACTATACCGTGGAACACACTGGAAAACAGATCAACCGTCACGTTCCGGATCGTCTCCTCGAGTTTTGCCGTTTCCACAGCTTTCCTCGGTCTTGAGACCGCACGCCCGACGATCGCCATATCCTCCCTGGCAACGTGGTTGACAAGCCAGGTGAGCACAACCCCGGTCAGGCGGTTTACCGCCTTCTGCGAATAATTCGACTCCTCCAGATACCGCTCCAGACTCGGAATGACCTCGTCGCGGAATTTGTCATGCTCGCGCTTGTGTTCCACATAGGCGGAATATCCGGCTTTTTTCATGTACGCCTCCTCTGTGGCAAAATGCTGGATCGTATAATTTTTCAAAAATTTCACACCCTCAACTCCAACAAACGTATTTGACTGAAGTGAGGACGGGTCATCCTGATGGAGCTGTACGATCTTTCTCGCCATGGCAAACAGTTTCGCGTGCTGCTTGTCAATTTCCTCAATCCCCATCTGGTAATTATTTTCCCACTTTCCCTGCTCAAATGCCTTCTTTTGCATAATGTTCCTCCGCTCTGCAATCCGCGCCCTTATCTTACGCGATCTTTCTGCTCCACACTGCTTTCCAGCAGCTTTAAGATCTGTTCCCGGTCACAAGATCCTGCTGCCCTTCCCTTAAAAATTCCATATTCCATCACAACGAGCAGCGGGAGCGCCATGACCTGATACTGAAATGCCAGCGCCGCATCCGCGTTGACGTCCACCCTGCCAAACTTTACTTTTCCTTCAAACTCCCCGGAAAGCTCCTCCAAAACAGCCTCCTGCTGCCTGCACAAAGTATCCCCTTCCTCTGAAAAAGCCAGCACGACCGGAAGCTTTTCTGCGAGCACCTCCTGCTCGAAATTACTTTTTGTGACTGCAATAACTGCCATATCCTGTCTCCTTTTACAATGCCGGTTACTCCCTGCCAAACTCCGAGAGAACGAGCCCCTCGTTCCGGTCCAGAACCATGCCGACGCTCCATGCATTGACAAATAGGAGCAGCGGTCTGCCCTTTAAATCCTGTATCTTTTTCATATCGGAGGTTCCGACCAGTCTGTCCATGTCGATCTCCTCGTTTTCGATCCAGCGGATGTGCTCATACGGAAGCTTGTCCATGCGGATCTCCACATTGTACTCATTCTCGAGCCGGTACTTTAACACGTCGAACTGGAGCACGCCGACCACGCCGACGATGACCTCCTCCATACCCATATTATACTCCTGAAAGATCTGGATCGCACCCTCCTGTGCGATCTGCTGCATTCCCTTCATAAACTGCTTGCGCTTCATCGTATCGACCTGACGCACGCGCGCGAAATGCTCCGGTGCAAAGGTCGGGATGCCCTCAAACTGGAACGGCTTTGCCGTCGTGATCGTATCTCCGATCGAGAAAATGCCCGGATCGAACACGCCGATAATGTCGCCGGCATATGCCTCCTCGACGATGTGGCGCTCCTGCGCCATCATCTGCTGTGGCTGTGAAAGCTTGATCTTCTTGTTGCCCCCCTGCACATGAACGACCTCCATGCCGGCGGTAAACTTGCCGGAACAGATACGCATGAACGCGATGCGGTCCCGGTGCGCCTTATTCATATTTGCCTGGATCTTAAAGACAAAGGCGGAAAATTCCGCTCCAAACGGGTCCACCTCCCCGATGTCCGCTCTTCTCGGGAGCGGCGAGGACGTCATCTTTAAGAAATGCTGCAAAAATGTCTCCACACCGAAGTTTGTGAGCGCCGAACCGAAAAATACCGGGGAGAGCTCGCCCTTTGCCACAAGCTCCTGGTCAAATTCCGCGCTCGCGCCGTCCAAAAGCTCGACCTCCTCCATCAGCTTATCGTACGCCGCCTGTCCGATCTCCGAAAGCAGCGCCGGATCGTCGACCGGAATATGCTTCTGCACGCCCTCTTTCGTGCCCTTTAAGGTGTCGGCAAACGTCATGACCTCGCGCGTCTCCCTGTTGTAAACGCCCTTAAATTCCTTGCCTGAGCCGATCGGCCAGTTGATCGGGCAGGTCGCGATACCAAGCTCCTTTTCAATCTCATCCAGAAGGTCAAACGTATCGTTTGCATCGCGGTCCATCTTGTTGATAAACGTAAAGATCGGGATATGACGCATCACGCAGACCTTAAAGAGCTTTCTCGTCTGCGCCTCGACGCCCTTCGAGCCGTCGATCACCATGACCGCGGAATCCGCCGCCATCAGGGTACGGTAGGTGTCCTCCGAGAAATCCTGATGTCCCGGCGTGTCCAGAATATTGATGCAGTAGCCCCCGTAATTAAACTGTAACACGGACGAGGTCACGGAGATCCCTCGCTCCTTCTCTATCTCCATCCAGTCAGAAACGGCGTGGCGCGCCGTCGCTTTTCCTTTGACGGAACCCGCGAGATTGATTGCTCCGCCGTAGAGCAGAAACTTCTCGGTCAGTGTCGTCTTACCGGCGTCCGGGTGGGAAATGATCGCAAATGTGCGTCTTTTTTCTATTTCTTTTCTCAAATCAGCCAAAATCTGTCGCTCCTTTAATCTCAGTTCAAATTCCTTGTATCCTTGGCACTATAACATATTTTTCCTCAAAAATCAAAAAAAATCTAAGAGGGGAACACCCCCTCCCAGATTTTATGTAATTATTCCTCCACCGGCTCCCCGACGACGATCGGCGTGATGACGATCTTATCGGCGGCGATATTTGTTTTGCGCTTCACAATGTCCTCCACCTGTGCGCGCTTGGCGTCCGTGATCTCCCCCATGTTGAGCACGACGTCGCAGCTCTCGTCCGTGATGCTGACCACCACATCCGTGAAGCCTTTTGCCTCAAGAAGCATCTCTGCCGCCGCCTCGCGCTCCGCAATGTCTGTCATCGCGATCATTTTGTTGATGGCGTCCTGCTTTAAGCTCTCTTCCAGCGCACTGTTGTTGACGATCTCCAGCATCGCCTCCTTGTTCTTGGAGCGGATCTGCTCGCGGTTTAGCTTCATCTCCGCCGCATAGTCAAGATTTGCAACCGATGTGCTGGTGAGCACCGCCTCTCCCGGATTCTCCACATCCTGCGCTCCCGCGCCTGCGTCCGCCACGGTCTCTCCCTCCGCCATCGCCGCATCTGCTGTCTCTGTTCCCTCCACAAGCGCCAGCTCCTCTCCCGTTCCCTCGTCGGTAAAGATCTCCTCCCCGAGCAGGGCGTCCTCATCCGAAATCTCATAGCTGTCATCGACGATCCCGTCCTGCGCTCCCGCCTGCGCCGCAATCTGCTCATCCTCAATGTTGTTATTCATGTAGCTGAAATATCCAGCCACCGCAATCATCAGTGCCAATGCTGTAATGACCAGTTGGTTCTTCCGAAATATTTTGTTCACGTTCATTCCTCCTTGGAACACATCTTAACTACCTTAATTCTATGCGCCTCAACCGGCAATAATGCCTTCACCACCCCGGAAATATCCGAGACGACCGTCATATTGTCTCCGCCCTCCGCCACGATGACCACACCCTCCACCGCGGGCAGCTTTTCCTTCTGTACATAGGGGTAGCTCTCACTCCCCTTCTCCGTGTAAATCGTCACTTCCTCCTGCACCCGCTCCGATATGTTCCGGCTTCCCCCTGCACTGTCTGTCTCCGTCGTGTCCGTCACGGTGCTGTTCACATCTTTTTCCAGTACGCGCTCCCCGCTGTCTGCGACCGTAACCATCACCTCCACGCGCCCGACCCCGTCCATCTGCGACAGCACCTCCTCCAGCCGTTCCTCCAGACAGGACGCGTAATCCTCCGGGTTCTGCTCCGGGGCGCCGGGGTCTGTCTGCGACCCATCCCCGCCCGGCGTCCCTTTTTCCCCGGACGGCATCTGCTCCCCCAACCACACATCATCCGCAGAGCCATTCTCCCCGCTCCCGTCCAGCGGAATGGCGATCACCAGAAGCAGCAGCCCCGCCAGACCGATGACCGCCCAGTCGCTCTTCTTTAGATTTTTCCACTTTTTTTCCCGCAAAAATTTTCCAAACTCCTGCAATCTCATCCCTCCCGTCCGCCTGCGTACTGTATGACAAGTCCTTCCCCGTCCAGCCCATAAAAATCTGTAAGCTCCTGCCGCAGCTCGGCAAATGCGATGTGCTCCGTCTCCTCACGCACCACCTGATCGATCACAACGCGCGAAACAGTCTCCGGTCTCTCCCCGTTTTCCAAAACTGTCAGCACAATACTCTCTACCTCGTACTCCCCGGAGAGGCTCACCTCACACTCCTGCACCGCAAAATCATGCCCCTCGGCGATGCGCCCGACATCCTCCGCGATCGCCTGCTCGTATGCCTCCCTGTGGTAATCGCCGTAGAGATACTCCACCTGCTTCATATCCTGCGACACCTGCGCGAGTTCCTCCGTAAATTCCTCATATGCGATCAGCTTTTGAAAACGCTCCCCGTCCCCGAAAAAGGAGAGCACCGGGGTCAAAAGCGCCAGCGTCAGTACAAACTGCGCAAAAAAACGGATGTATTTCTGGTAAGCCCTGCCCGGCGGCAGATGCAAAAGCACCGACACCACCACGAACAAAACCAGAAACCCCTTCACATAAAAAGCCATACGCACCCCCTATACCAAAAGTCCGGATGCCGCCGTCGTGAGCGCCACTGTCACCAGAAAAAGAGCCAGACAGTAAAGCACCAGCTTTAGATAGAGGATACCGCCCTCCGCCATCCCCTTCATACAGCCCGCCATCCGCCTGTCCGCCACCGGCTCTGCCACCACCGCTCCCAGCTTATAGAAAAATGAGATGCAGAGGATCTTTAACAGCGGCACGAGGCAGAGCGCAACAAGCGCAACAAGCGCCGCCACTCCCACGCAGTTTTTGATCAGGATCCCGGAGCCGAGCAGCATCTCCCCGATGCCTCCCGCCACCGTCCCCACACCCGGGATCATCTCCGCCGCCTTTTGCAGCGTGCCGCTCATCAGACGGTCCTTCGCCGGCGCGAGCAGCCCCTGCACAACATTCATTCCGACCACGAGAAGCCCCGCGCTTTTCATACTCCACTCGATGATCCCCTTCAGCAGTTCCGCGAGATTCTCAAACTTTTCCTCCTCAAAAAAATGGCGGAACAGCACGAGCAGCAGATACCCGTGGATGAGCGGCATCAGGATCTTCAAAAACAGCCACTGAATCAGATAGATCACGACAAATGCTGTCTGGTAAAAGCCCGCCGAGGTCACGGTTCCGGACGAAAAGACCATGCTGATGCAGAATGTGGGGACGAGCGCCTTCATGAAATCCACACTTTTTTGCAGCGTCTCCACCACGATCGCCTCATAGTAGGTAAACGACTGCAGGAGGAGGACTGCCAGGATCCCATACACCAGAAAAAAACTGATCTCCGCAATGTAGGACTGCTTAAAGGCGCCGGAAAAATTTTTAAATATGGAAAATGCCACCGCAAGTACAACAACCTCCGCCAGCAGCCTGCGGTTCTCTGAAATCTCATAAAACAGTGTGTCGGCAAGCCACCGGACCACCAGCGTGCCGTCAAAGTCCGAGAGCCCCTCCGAAAGCAGCGTATCCACAAGCCCGGAAAACCGCAGCGGCTCACGCCCGCCCGGGGACGCCTCCTCCCCAAAGAAATCGTCCAGACCGGAAAAATCCAGTTCCCCGCGAAACCCGGCGAGATAATCCGTCTCTGTCTCCTGCGCCGCCACCGACACCGTCTCCACAGATGCGGACTGCACCGCTGTCTCCGCCGATACGGGCTGCGCCGCCATGACCCGCCCCGGAAACAGCAGCCCTGCCCCGCACAAGATCATGCACGCACACACCCAGTTTTTTCTCTTTTTCATAGATAATTTCCCACCATTTCCAGAAACGCCGCAAGCACGGGCACGCTGATGACCAGGATCGACAGCTTCGCAAAAATCTCAATCTGGCTGGCAACCGCCGCGTAGCCCGCATCCTTACAGATATTGACCGCAAATTCCGCCACATAGGTGATCCCGACCATCTTGATGAGCATCCCGATATAGCGGCTGTCCACGGGCAGCACGCTTTCCAGCCGGCGCACAAAATCCAGCACCGTCTCCACCTTCGTCAGCAGATACAAAAAAATGCAGATGCAGACTGTCATCGCGATGAACATACTGTACTCGCTTTTTTCCCGTTTCAGGGGAATCGCGATCAGAACTCCGGCGATCCCCAAAACCGCAATTTTTATAATATCCATAAAGCCCTCTCCCGCCTTTTACAGTGCAAACAGCGACTGCATCGTCTCAAAAAGCTCATAGATATAGGGAACGATCCAGAACAGCACGATGATCAGTCCCGCCAGGCTCGTCAGAAAGGCGTGTTCCTCACGCCCGCTGTGCTTTAGCACCTGGCTGATGACCGTCACCAGGATCCCCACCGCCGCTATCTTAAATATCAGATTTACACTCATGGCAAAACTTCCTTTCTACAGGAACAGAATGACGAGCATCAGACCGCAGAGCACGCTGACTGTTCCATATACCTTCTGTTTCTCCTTCTGTTCCCCCCGCGCCGCCTCGATCAGAAAATCGAGACGCTCCAGCGCCAGTGTGAGATGTCGCTGGTTCTCGTCCACACTTTTTCCAAAAAAAGCGCTCCCGGCACAAGCGATGACTTCCGTCTCCTCATCCTTTAGCCTTAGTGTCCGCTGATATTTCAAAAAACTGCTCCGCCAGATCTCCTCGCCGTTTTTCTCCTGCTTTTCCATCAGCCGGTCGGCAATCTCTGCGCAAAGTCCGTTTAACCGTTCATCCCGCGTGCGGATAAAGCAGCCCAGCAGGATCTCCACCGGCTGCATACTCTCAAAAGCCGCAGATGCGATATCGACCAGAAGCCGACGCAGCTCGTACAAAAGCCGCAGATGCTCCGTCAGCTCGCGCCGCAGGGACTGCGCGATCCCGACGCTCGCCGCCACAATCAGGATACTTCCCGCCGCCTTTAACATAGACATTCCATTCCCGCATTATAAACGTGATACCTGCGTGTCCCATCCTCTGCCCGGCAGATGCCGACATACCGCTCAAAGATGCCGCACTTCATCCAGTCCTTTAAGTACGGCTTGTGCCGGAGCTCCTCCACACTTCCCGCGTGAACCGTGCCGAGCACCCGGCAGCCCGAATACACTGCCCGTTCCACCGCAAGGAAATCCTCCTCGCCGCCCAGCTCATCCACCGCGATCACCTGCGGCGACATCGCGCGCAAAAGCATCTGAATCCCCGCAGGCTTTGCGCAGCCGCAGAGCACATCCGTGCGCGCGCCAAGCGTATTCTGCGGCACGCCGATATGACACGCCGCGATCTCCGAGCGCTCGTCCACCACGCAGACCTTCATCCCCACGCCTCCCGGCTCTCCGTCGGAGAGCATACGGATGCAGTCCCGGAGCAGTGTCGTCTTTCCCGCGCCCGGCTCCGAGAAAAACAGGGTATTACAGACGCCGTCCTCCTTTTTCAGATGCGGCAGAAGCCCCCGCGCACAGCCCTTTTTTTCGTGGGCAATACGGATATTCAAAAATGTGACCGGACTGATGCCCGTCAGCCGTCCGCCATCCGTCACTGCGCCGCCCGCCATCCCCACACGGTGCCCGCCCGCGAGCGTCAGATAGCCCTGCTTTAGTTCTTCCTTGTAGGCGTAGAGCGAATAGCTGCTGATGTAGTTGACCATCTCCGCCACATCCTGCACTGTGGCGCAGTAGGCTTCCTCCTTTGCGCCGTCCGCTTCCGCCGCGAGCCATATGCCCGTCCCATCGCACAGCTTTACGTATTTCACGCCCGCGCTATGTATCCATTCGACCGGCTGTGCGACACGCACCCGGATTTCCTCCAGACCGTCAAAGATCTCCTGCACACAGATCTGCTCCCGCAGATGCACCGGGAAAATCTGCTCCAGACGAAACTCTCTCTCCGCCATCCTTCTTCCTCCTTCACAAAAAGCCATGTTCTATTGTATGACTTGTCTCTCTTTTTATGACTAAAATCCGTGCCACCCGGCTAACGGCTGAAAACTCTAACAGACCGCCGCCCTCACGATTCCGAAAATGAATGGCATAGAAATAGCTTTTTCGGGGCTTGTATGATAAAATAAGAGATGTAATTTCCCTTTTATCAGGGAGTTGGGTGAAACAGAAACCGGAAGTGGCGGAGGAATAAACGCTATGATGAAAATAGGCATAGACCCAAAACAGTTATATGAGGGATGTGTTCAGGCTGCAATCACTCATGCAGTTGCGGTAGGCATATATCCAGAATTGAACTATGAACATTCGTGGGATGGTATAAATTATTGCATGAATAATTCTCAGGGATGCAGAGCTGCCATCACGTTTCATAATGACTATATCATTGCTGTTTTTCAAGATATTCATAAAGTAGACAGGAATATAGATGCGTTAAGCTTCTTTGATGGTGCATCAGAAGAAATAATTCAAATTGCTAAGAGTGAAGCACTGCAATATGTATTGGAAGATATAGAGGGTATTACAAAACCTGTTATTTCTTCTGCATTTTGTGGAACATGGGAGCAGTTAAAAAGTATTCAATCTTTAGATGAAATCATAGAAAGTGGTGGTTATATAATCCATTCACAACTTCTGCCCTACCATGTTGCTATGGATGAATGGCGTGACTATTATAATTTGGATACACATCAGATAACTTTAATCTCAAAATTATTCAACAAAAAAATCAACTCACATAAAGAACGGTTGATATTGGAAGATGATGAAATTCAGTTATTATATGGGGACTTTGAAGAATGTCTTGTTTCGTTAGCGGAATTGAAATTCTTTAAAAAGCAGGAAACTTCCAGTTTCTCCAACTGTGTGAAATAGTGTAGCAAAACAACGAGCGGCATACTTCACAAGCCACTCTTATGTCAATAAAAGGAGTAACCAGACAATGACGATCATTATCTACATTTTAACAATATTATTTGGTATCATATGTTTCAAAATTGTGAAAACGAAACGCTGTAAAGTTATGCCACTTATATGTTCGATTATGTTTATTTCTTTCATTGGGTGTGTAATTATTTCTGCCCTGTCTCTAATTTTACCGTATGGTGAAATTTGGGCTTATCCGTTGGGGGTAATGATACTGGGTTTGATACTTATTTTAGTTGGGGCAAATGATTTATATTCCTTACTGTGTTGCAGGGAAAAAGTCGACGGCGTGTATTGCGGCTACAATACATATTATGGTGGTAATGGCATTTCTACGCAATCGCCGGTATTTGAATATACATATAACGGAACTCATTATCATGAGCAAACAGCACAAACCGTATCTTATAAACGATTAAACAGAGATATGATGCAAGGAAATATATATAACATTTATGTTGATCCAAGGCATCCGGCAGTATTTATTTTGACCCAAAAAATCAATATTGCAACGATCATTTCAATCATATTTGGGTTCGGTTTTTTTACTTTTGGGATTGATATATTATTAACATTTTTGTAGTTTGACAAATTTCCTGTCCATACACAGGGAAGTCAGTCTGATGAGACTGATTTCCCTCATCTGGAAACAAGTCTGTTAATGTGTATCGCCAGATATGCCGTCTCCTCATTTGATATGAGCTTCTGATATTCCTTTTTCAACTGTGCCCGCACCTTCTGCGCACAGGCAAGCGCCTTCGGGTACTCTTTTTCCAGATGATGATACAAAAAATCATCTTCGGAATCGATCATCTGGTCATTAAAAAACCTCTCCGCAAAATACTTCATGTGCGTGAGAAAACGGGTAAAATGAATGCTGTCTTTATCCGGCTGACACTTCATCGTATACGTCACGATCATCTGAACGCGGTCGATCAGTTTCGCCGTGCGCATGGCGTCACTCTGGGAATCGGATTCCTTCTGCGCATTGGCAATATGAAACGCAATATTCGCCGCTTCTTCTTCCGGCAGGCATATCCCCAGTTTTTCGCATATGAGCTGCAAGCCATACAGCCCTACCTGATATTCTTTCGCGTAAAAAGTTTTCAACTCCCAGAACACACTGTTTGTAATGATTATTTTTTGCCGAACCCGTTCCACGGCAAAATGAATATGGTCTGTCAGCGCCAGATATATATGCTCGTTCAGTTTTGTGTTTAAGGTTCGTTCCGCTTCCTGCACGATAAGGCTCGTAATCTCGATATAATCTGCGGGGATTGCGCCAAGCAGATCAACTAGCTGGTTTAACTCTGCGCGTTCATAAGAAATAAACAATTTGCTTTCAGGCTCCGCACTGACCCACTCGCCTTGTTTTCTGCCATAGCCGATTCCTTTCTGGAGCACAATATAATCTCTGCCGTTCCCATCATCCGCCAGTATGACACTGGAATTTAAAACCTTTTTTATCCGGGGCATCTGCTCTCCCTCCTCCGTCTGACCGCCTTTGTATCCTCTCAATCCAGATCGGCGCCATTCGTCGCGATTACTTTTTTATACCAAAAGAAACTGTCTTTTCTTCTCCGTTCCAGCGTGCCGTTTCCCAGATCGTCCTGATCCACATAGATAAAACCATACCGCTTGCTCATCTGGTTTGTGGATGCGCTGATCAGATCGATCGGCGCCCAACTGGTGTATCCCATCAGTTCCACCCCTTCATCGATCGCCTTTTCCATTTCCACAAAATGGCTGCGGAAATATTCGATCCGGTAGGGATCATGGATGGAACCGTCTTCCTCCACTACATCATTGTTGGAACCAACGCCGTTTTCTACAATAAACAATGGCTTTTTGTACCGGTCATACAGTTCGATCAGGGAAATGCGCAAGCCTACGGGATCGATCTGCCATCCCCATGCATTCGCCTCCAAATACGGATTCTTTACACCCAGAATCGTATTTCCGGGCGTGCGCTCCGCATCCGGGTCAACCGATTCCGTACAACTCTGGTAATAGCTAAAGGACAGAAAATCTACCGTTCCCTCCTTTATGATTTCCAAATCTCCCGGCTCCATGGCAATCCTGATTCCCCGTTTTTCCAGATCTCTCAAAATCATTCTTGGATATTCTCCAAACACCATCACATCGGAATAGAACATATTTTCCAGGTTCTTCTTCTGGGTAGCCGCCACATCCTCCGGCATACAGGTGCGCGGGTATGTGGTCAGTTTTGTGAGCATACAGCCCATCTGACTGCCGGGAATCATCTCATGACACATTTTTGTGGCGATCGCAGCCGCGACAAACTGATGCTGGAGAGCCTGATAACAGCAGAAGGTCACCCCTTTTTCTCCGCACAGATCAGGAATGATCCCGGCTGTCGTAAACGGATGGCGGATAATGCTGTCCACTTCATTAAACGTCAGCCAGTATTTGACATATTTTCCGAAATGTTCGTAGCAGGTGCGACAGAAACGCACAAACATCTCTACGACGCAGCGGTCTGTCCATCCATTGTATTTCAGACTCAGGTGAAGCGGCATTTCATAATGGGACAATGTCACCAGCGGTTTGATATGCAGTCTCTCCATCTCTCGGAAAAGATTTTCATAAAACGCGATCCCCTCCGCATTCGGCTCTTTTTCCTCCCCGGTCGGGTAAAGTCTTGTCCACGCGATCGAAATGCGCAGGACTTTAAATCCCATCTCTGCAAAAAGCTCCAGATCCTCTTTATATCTGTGGTAGAAATCAATTCCCCGGCGTTTTGGATAGTACGTATCGTCTGTGTCCTGCATCGCTTTGTGGATCGCCTCACTGGATATTGCGTTATGTGCCTTGTAGTCTTTGACATCCGTATGCGGCTTATAGGTTGCAACGTCACAGACCGACCATCCCTTTTTTCCCTCTTTCCATGCACCCTCTGCCTGATTGGCGGCAAGTGCGCCGCCCCATAAAAATCCGTCCGGAAAAGCCATTTTTCCATTCCTCCTCGTATTATACTAACATAATCGTACTTCCTTTTTCAACAGTACCCGCGGTTGCTTTCGCAACCTCTCTTTCCTCTGCATTTGTGACGATCACCGGTGTGACAAGACTGTATCCCGCCTTTTGAATTGCCTTTTGATCAAACCGCATCAAAAGCTGTCCCTCGCGCACCTTTTCTCCCTGTTTTACCTGTACGTCAAAATACTTTCCTTCCAGCCGCACCGTATCCAGCCCGACATGGAGCAGTAATTCCGCGCCATTATCACAGATCATGGAAAGCGCGTGTCCGGAATCAAAAACCGTATCGACGATGCCGTCTGCCGGCGCATAGAGTTCTCCCTTCTCCGGAATGATCGCAACGCCGTCGCCCAGCGTTCCCGCAGAAAATACCTCGTCCGGAACCTCACGCAGATCGATCAGCTTTCCTTTCATTGGACTTACCAGCTTTTGTCCGGAAGATGTTTCTTTTGGAGATACGGAAACAGCAATCCCCTCATCTTTATAGAAAAACAGTGTGGCAATAAAAGAAACCACAAGCGAGATACCGAATCCGGCAAACGCCCATACAATATTTTTTGCATTTTCCGGGTCGACAAACATTGCCATGCCCGCAAGCCCCGGTCCCATCGCTACAAACGCCTTCACCGCCATAAATCCGATAAACGAACCGCCGATAAAACTTCCTGTCATAACGCCGTACAGCACCTTTTTGTGCTGAAGTGTCACAGAATAGATCGCAGGTTCCGTGATCCCAAAAATTGCTGAGATTCCTCCTGAAATCGCTGCAGAACGCAGCTCCTGGTCTTTTGTCTTAACAGCCACTGCCAGAGAGGCTCCGCCTTCTGAAATATTATGTGCCAGAGAGGCTCCGTTGTATAAAATCTCATATCCCAGTTCCCCTAATGACGAGATCACATAGGGAATAAACGCCTTGTGTGCTCCTATGGAAATCAAAAGCGGAAGAAGCATTGCAACCAGTCCTACCGCCAGCCATCCGGCCTTATCATAAATCCACAGCATAATCGTCGTGATGATTTTTCCCATTGTCAATCCGACAGGACCTAAAAATAAGAGGGTTACCGGAAATACAATGATAAAGCAGATCATTGGGACAAAAAATACACGAATGGGTTTTGGCGTAATTTTTGTCACATATTTCTCCACAAAATACAATAAACCAACGGATAAAATCGCAGGGAATACCTGATATGCATAGGTCACATTCTGGATCTCGATTCCAAATAAGCTTACCCCTTCGCCAAGCATTGTTGTGACATTCGGCAAAACCAGCGCTCCCACCGCCGCAAGCGCAACTAATTTATTACAGTTTACCTTGATCGCCATCGTCACTGCAACCATTACCGGCAGATAATAAAGCGGCGCATCCGCAACAGCTATCAGGATCCGGTATAAAACCCCGGTATTGTCTATCCATCCAAGCAGGACAAACAGTGACAAAAATGCCTTTAAAATACCGCCGCCCGCAATGGCAGGCACTAACGGCTGAAATACTCCTACCAGAAAATCAAGCGCTGCCGCCCCGAAATTCTTTTTTTCTTCCGGCGACTCGTGACGGGTACCCGCACCGTTATCAAATGCTGCCAGCTTCTTTAACGCATCATATACCTCTACGACGTCTCCGCCGATCACCACCTGACACTGGTTTCCGGCTCTAACCACTCCCATAACACCCGAAGTTGTTTTCAACTCTTCATAATTTACTTTTTCTCCGTCAAAAATACTAAAACGAAGTCTTGTGGAACAATGTTCCAGATGGGAAACATTTTCCTCTCCACCTACCAGTTCCAAAATTGTCTTTGCAAGACGAGCATAATCCTTTGCCATGTTTTTCTCCTCTCTCATTTTTCAGATTTCATTGCCAGACGGGCCCGGATGGCAATAAAAAAGGACCAATCAAAAATGACAGCACAAATAATCTTTGCACTTCTCATTCTTAATTGATCCTGCCTGCATAACCAGTCACATGTCTACTAAGATAATTATCCCATATGCATTTCTGAAAAGATTGTAACGGATAGCGTCTGAAAAATCAATCCGTAAAATTTCACTAAAATGACGTTGAAATTTTATGCACATCCTACATACGCTCCGGCGCCTCAAATCCAAGCACGCCGATACAAGCCTCAAGCACGGATTTCGTCAGGGTCAGAAGGCGGATATAGGACTTCTGCACCGTCTCATTTTCCTCCGACATGATCTTCGTCTCATGATAAAAGCTGTTAAACGCATTTGCCAGATCATAGATATAGGAGCATACCTTGTGCGGCGCGCTCTCCTCAAACGCATTCTCCATCATCGCATTAAATCTCGAGAGTTCTAACATCAGATTCTTCTCGCTCGCAGAGTGCGCGCTCTCGATCACTGCCCCGGTCTCATCCTTGCCAAGCGCGTGATATTTGTTTAAGATCGACTTGATGCGCACGATGGTATAGAGGATATAAGGTCCTGTATTCCCCTCAAAAGAGGTAAAGCGGTCGATATCAAAGATATAGTCCTTGCTCGCCTGGTTGGAGAGATCGCCATACTTCACAGCGGCAAGCGCAACCATCTTTGCCGTTTTTTGAGCCTCCTCTGCACTGATGTCCAGATTTTCCTTTGCCTTCTGGTTCTCCGTGATCTTCTTTAACATCTCCTCGTTGATCTCATCGAGAAGATATTCCAGACGCATCACGCCGCCGTCGCGCGTCTTAAACGGCTTGCCGTCCTTGCCGTTCATCGTGCCGAAGCCGATGTGCTTTAACATCGTATTCTCATGCACCAGTCCCGTCTTTCTCGCACAGCGGAATACCTGGATAAAGTGCAGCTCCTGCCTCTTATCCGTCAGGTAGATCATACCGTCCGGCGCATAATCCTCCATACGCCACACGATCGTCGCCAGATCTGTCGTGCTGTAAAGGGAAGCGCCGTCGGACTTTAGAATGATACACGGCGGGATCTCCTTCGCATCCGTCTCCTCCTGCACGTCCACCACGAGCGCGCCGTCGCTCATGTAGGCAAAGCCTTCGTCCTTCATCTTCTGCACCATGTCAGGGATATACGGCTGTGCATCCGACTCGCCCTTCCAGAGCTCAAAGGAGACATTGAGGTTGTCATAATTTTTCTTCAAATCTGTCACAGACACATTCAAAATATGGGACAAAAGCGCCTGATAGCCTCTCCTGCCATGCTGCAGCTCATTCGTCGCCTGCATCGCCGCATCGCGGTACGCCTCGTCCTCCTTGGACTTTTTGCTCGCAGTCGGATAAATCTCCTCCAGCTCAGAGATCGTAAACGGTGCTTCCTTCGGGTACTCGCCGTCGTAGGACTCGTCAAAATAGACAAGTTCCGGCTTGCGCTCCTTTAACTCCACGATGATCAGTCCCATCTGAAGTCCCCAGTCGCCCAGATGCACGTCGCCGATCATCCGGTGACCCATAAAATTGCCGATGCGCTTGATGCTCTCGCCGATGATCGCAGAGCGCAGATGCCCGACGTGCAGCGGCTTTGCCACATTCGCCCCGCCGTAATCGACGATGATCGTTTTTGGCTGCTCCGGCTTGCCGCAGCCGTATCTGCCCTCGTCCGCCTGCATCTTTACAAGGTAATCCGCCAGATAATCCTCTGCCAGCTTCAGATTCAAAAATCCCGGCTTTACGGACTCTGCCATTGCAAACATCGCATTGCCGGAAAGTTTTTCTGCAACCTCATCCGCGATCATAAACGGAGCCTTCTTGTATTCCTTCGCCGCAGCCAGCGCGCCGTTGCACTGGTATTCGCAAAGATCCGGGCGGTTTGACAATGTGACCTTTCCGTATTTTTCATCATAGCCGCAGTCCGTAAACGCTCTCGTTACCTCTGCGGTGATCAAATCCAAGATTTTTTCCATCTCTGTACTTCCTCTCTCGCTCTGTTTTCCATAACGCCGTGCATGAAACAAACGCTCCACGGCACGCGCATACTAACGTATAGTATAACATAAGTTTTGATTTTCTCAAGAAAAAACGACGTTTCTAATCCTCGTTTTTAAAAATGACGCCGCGCACCGGTTCAAGCGCGTGCAAAAGGACAGAACCCATGATACAGCAGCAGATCACCTCTCCCGCCCCGACGGTGAGCATATAAAACGGGATCGACCAGTCATGTCCGCCAAATTCCATCACAAGCCCATACCCGTAACGCAGCACAAACGGGATGATCAGCATATTTGCAGCCACCGGCGCAAGCGTGCACAAAAACTTGTGCCTGCGCAAAAGATACGTTCCGACCGCACCAAGCAGCGTCGCGAGACTTCCGAACACCACATCATAGACTGTCGCCCCGGTCAGCAGATTTGAGAGCAGACATCCGATAAAAAGTCCCGGGATCCCGGCGGGTGTAAAATACGGTAAAATGGTAAGCGCCTCCGATACGCGGACCTGGATCGCCCCCGAGGCAAGATTGAACGCACTGATAAACATTGTCAGCACGACATAGATAGCTGCAATCATCGCAGCCTGCACGATAAATAACACCTTTTTGTTTCTCATATTGATTTCTCCTTTAGTTTTGTTTTCCGTCAGGAAGGTTGCGAACTGACGTATTTGTTGGAAATGCCGCGCCGGGACGATCAGGCAGCCTCCTGCCTGGCAGACCCGATGCGACACTTCGTCTACTTTAGCACAGTATTTTTTGAATTGCAACTGCGGATTTTCTACGCAAAAAACTGCTCCGCAAGCGTGATACTGCCAATGTATACGACCGGTCCGGTCAGAAAGATCCTGCCGTCCCCGTCAAATTCCACCAACAGCTCTCCCCCGTGCATATGCACCGTGACCTGATCGTCCACCAGCCCGAGACGGTGGGACGCCGCTGCCGCCGCGCAGGCGCCCGTGCCGGAGGCATAGGTATATCCCGCTCCCCGTTCATAAATCTCGATGCGGATATTCTCCCGATCCAACACCTGACAGAGCTGCATATTGATGCGGTTTGGAAAATATTTGGAATTTTCAACATAAGGACCTAACTGCTTTGCCTTCTTCGGGTTGACCTCCTCCAGCATCAGCACACAGTTTGGATTTCCCATCGACACGCAGGTTGCATTGTAGAAATTGTCGCAGAAAAATACCGCCTCGTTTACGATCTCCTCCCCGAAGCCGACTGCCGGGATCTCGCTCGCCAGAAATTTCGCCATTCCCATATCCACACGCATCCGGCTTGCGTCCTCCGTGAGAAAAGAGACCCTCGTCTTTCCCGCCCTGGTCGTAAGCTCATAGGAATCCTCCTTCACATAGCCCGCGTCCCTTAAGTATCTGGAAAAAATACGGATGCCGTTTCCGCTTTTCTCCGCCTCGCTTCCGTCCGGATTAAAAATGCGGACGGAAATATTTTCCCCATCAAAAAAAGGACCGTACAAAATGCCATCCGCCCCCACCCCGACATTGCGCCTGCACAGCGCCTTGATCTGGCGCTCCTGCAAAAGACGCTCGTTCCGGTTCGGGTCGTAGATCAGATAGTCATTTCCCAGTCCATGATATTTACGCAGAGTGATCTCCGACATAAATACCTCCATCATTGTTCTTATTTTACTATATGCCGCAGAAAAAACTTTGCCTACGATTCCTCGTCTTCCGAGTGCTCGTCGATCAGGCTCTTTAATGCTTCCTCCTTCTCCTGAAGGATCCTGTCAATACGCTCCTGCTCCACTTCATCCACATCCTTTTCCATCCCGTACGCGCCGGAATATGCTCCGGTCGCCTCATTATAGGCAGCCTCGGACCACTCTTCCCCGCCGGGGTTCTCTCCGTCCGCATCCGCCTCTGCACTGGGCGTCACGTCCTGCTCCTTTTCATACGGAGCCGCAATATAATTCACATTCCAGAATTTCACAATACTTTTACTGATACTTTCTTTTCTGTCTCTCTCATCAATGATGTCTCTCATAGTACTTCCCTCTTAAACTGTTCATTCGTAATATCTCTCTTTATTTTCCTGCATAAAAACACGGAAAATGAAGCATCCTCTTAGTATGTACAAAAGCCTGCCAATAACTACTAGCTACACTGGAGGACCACACAATGGCTTCATACAAAGTTGAAATCTGCGGCGTCAACACCGCAAAGCTTCCCATCTTAAAAGAAGAAGAAAAGCAGGAGCTCTTCGCCCGCATCAGGCAGGGCGACGCCCAGGCAAGGGAAGCCTATATCAAGGGAAATCTCCGCCTTGTCCTAAGCGTGATCAAGCGTTTCTCCGGCAACCACGAAAACGTGGACGACCTGTTTCAGATCGGCTGCATTGGACTTATCAAGTCCATCGACAACTTCGACCCGACCATAGGGGTAAAATTTTCCACCTACGCAGTGCCCATGATTGTGGGGGAGATCCGCAGATACCTGCGCGACAACAATGTCATACGCGTCAGCCGTTCCCTCCGCGATACCGCCTACAAGGCGATCCACACCAAGGAGCTGCTCGCAAAAGCCTCCTCAAAGGAACCGACCCTCGAGGAGATCGCCGAGGCGTCCGGTCTCACCACCGAGGAGATCGTATTTGCACTCGATGCGATCCAGAGCCCGGTCAGCCTCTACGATCCGGTCTACACCGACGGCGGCGACACCCTCTATGTCATGGACCAGATCAGCGACAAGAAAAACCGTGAGGAGAACTGGGTCGAAACCCTCTCCCTAAGCGATGCGATGGAACACTTAAATGAGCGCGAAAACTATATCCTGCGCCTGCGTTTCTTTGAAGGAAAAACACAGATGGAAGTCGCCGAAGAGATCCATATCTCGCAGGCGCAGGTCAGTCGTCTGGAAAAATCCGCGCTCAAATCGATCCGCAATTATCTGTCGCTTTGACGTCTAGCGCTCCCATTTGTTGCACAGCTCATTGATCTGGTCGGCAAATTTGCCGAGCTCGCGGTTCGGCATACCCTCGCATCTCTGGATCACAGTCATCAGCCTGCCTCCGGCAGCCAGAAGTCTCGCAAATACATTGCCGGACGGCTTCGCCGTACCCTTATTCTTCCGAATGGCAGCCTCCCTGCTGCCCTCCCGGATGTGCGCTCCCGTCACAAGGTCGAACGCGTCGCCGCTGAACGGCGCGCACGCAGTAAGCCCGAGCTCCTCCTGCAAATGGTTGGCAAACTGCTCCGTCACCTTGTCCTCGCCGTGCACGACGAACACACACTTCGGCTTCTGCTCAAATGCAGCCGCCCACTGTGTGAGCTGGTCTCTGTCCGCATGACCGCTGATACCCGGCAAATTCTCGATCCTTGCGTGTACCTCGATCGTCTCTCCGAACAGCCGGACCTCCTTTGCGCCCCCAAGCAGGGAATTGCCGAGCGTTCCCGGCACCTGAAATCCCACGAAGAGGATCGTGGAATCCGCGCGCCACAGATTGTGCTTTAGATGGTGGCGGATACGTCCTGCCTCACACATACCGGAGGCAGACAGGATCACCTTTGGCTTCTCGTCAAAATTGATCATTTTCGACTCGTCGCTGGTGATCGCCATGCGCAGTCCCGGGAAACCGATCGGGTTGATCCCCTGGTTCACGAGCGATAACGCCTCCTCATCAAAACAGTCGGACACATTTTTGCTGAAGATCGAGGTCGCCTCCACGGCGAGCGGGCTGTCCACATACACCTCAAAATTCCGGTATTCCGGCAACAACTCCTCCATCTTGATGCGGCGCAGGAAATAGAGCATCTCCTGGGTACGTCCGACGGAAAATGCCGGAATGACGAGATTGCCCCCGCGCGTAAACGTGTCCTTTAACACGCGCGCGAGCGCAACCGCATAGTCGGGCGGCGCCGCGTGCACGCGGTCGCCATAGGTCGATTCCATCACGACGTAATCCGCATCCTTGATGTATTCCGGATCCTTGATCAGCGGGCGGTTTTCGTTTCCGATATCGCCGGAAAATACGATTTTGCGCGCCTGTCTGCCATCCTTCGTCTCCTCCTCGATCCACATCTCGATGGACGAAGAACCGAGCAGATGCCCGGCATCCACAAACCGCACCTTAAGACCTTCGCATACCTCTATGATCTTGTGGTAGTCACACGGCACAAAATGCGTCAGCACGCCCATCGCATCGTTCATGTCATAGAGCGGTACGACCTCCGGCTTTCCCGCCCTGCGGGCTTTCCGGTTGCGCCATTCCGCCTCAAACATCTGGATGTGGGCACTGTCCTTTAGCATAATGTTACAGAGCTGGCTTGTCGCCGTCGTACAGAAAATCTGCCCGCGGAAACCGTGATTGTACAGAAGCGGCAGCAGACCGGAATGGTCAATGTGTGCGTGTGTCACAAACACATAGTCGATCGACGCTGCATTGACGGGTATCTCCTGATTGACATAGAGATCCGGTCCCTGCTCCATACCGCAGTCTACCAGTACGTGCTTATCCCCAAATGCCACGTAATGACAACTGCCTGTCACCTCATGCGCTGCACCTACAAATTCAAGTATCATATGCGTCCCCCCTGACATTATTTATACCTTGATTATACTCCCATCTCCTCCTTTATACAATTCTTTTTCACAGATTCTCTCTTCTATTCCAGCCGCACGATCTCCTTTTTCAGCCGCCCCATGATCTTCTTCTCCAGCCGCGAAATATAGGACTGGGAAATCCCCAGCATATCCGCAACCTCCTTCTGCGTCTTCTCCTCTCCCCCCGCAGAATTTAAGCCAAACCGCAGCTCAACGATCATCCGCTCTCTCCCCGACAGTTTCGCGATCGCCGCCTTTAGGAGCTTACGCTCCACATCCGTCTCGATATCCCGGTAGATCACATCCTCATCCGTCCCGAGGATATCCGACAAAAGAAGCTCATTTCCGTCCCAGTCCACATTGAGCGGTTCATCGATCGAGACCTCCAGCCTAGTCTTATTATTCCGCCTCAGATACATCAGAATCTCATTTTCAATACAGCGCGACGCGTAGGTGGCAAGCTTGATATTCTTGTTTGGGTTAAAGGTGTTGATCGCCTTGATCAGCCCGATCGTCCCGATGGAAATCAGAACCTCCACCCCAACCCCCGTGTTGTCAAATTTTTTTGCTATGTACACGACCAGACGCAGATTGTGCTCGATCAGTTTTTTGCGCGCCGCCTCCGGATGTTCCCCCACGAGCATCTGTATGCAGGCGTTCTCCTCCTCCCCCGCAAGCGGCGGCGGCAGCACCTCTGTGCCCCCGATATAATGCACCTCGTTTCTCTGCTGTAAAAAGAACCTTCCGAGTCCCGCCCACATCCGTTTCACACGGTATCCCGGAATCATCAGCTTTACATACATACGTTCTCCTTTCCGCCGCAGTACAATCCCTGCGAAGCAATTCCCTATGTCGATTCGGGTGTCACAAGGGGTTTTACAGATTGGACTGGCAAAATGCACAAATGGTATTCTTTTTGTTCAGGATTCCGAAGCTAAGAACTTCTAAAATGTTCTTAAGTATCGGTACGGTGCAGGAACGCAACCGCCCTCCATGCGCCATCCATAGCGCAAGTCGAGCTTTCGCCGGCTTCCATGCCGTCGAATTGCTGGAAATTGGAAGAACATTAAGAAGTTCTAAGCTTCTCCATATTCACAAATCAGAATACCATTTGTGCATTTGTCAATGTCCATTTGGAATACCCCCTTTTGACATCCGAATCCTGTGTCACAAAAATGATGTATGCAGGATCAGATCATACCCCCGCTTCTCCAAAAGTCCCGCATCCGCGATCCCGACCGCCACGTGCGCCGCACGCACCGTCCGTCTGCCGTCAAAAAGCTGCATCTCATCGACGTCCGTCACCCAGAGCATCCCGTCTGTCTCTCCCAGCGAACAGTACGGCACCAGACGAAAATGATCTTTTCTCTCATCAAAAAAATCTCTTGCCCGCTCCCCGCTCAGTATGCAGATCCCCTGCCCGGTATAGGGGTCATAAAGCTGGTTGCCGCTGTCCCTGTACGCCTTTAACTGCATACAGTTTCCCCGCTTTTTCAGCTTCGCGTCCAGAATGTGATTCCTAAAATTCCTTCTCTGCATAAGATAGAATAAAATTCCATATACTCCAAGTACCCCCACCACTCCCCAGAGAAGAAAGTCTCTCGACAGCATCCCATTTTCCGTGAGCCACTGCATCATGCCACCGAGCAGCAAAACGACAAAATAGGTCACCGCCCAGTTTTCCAGAAACTCCTTTTTGCCGCATCTGCCAAAGCAGAGAAATACCATCCCCGTATTCAGCAGAAAATGCGAAAAAACGGCATACAAAACCGCATTTTTCACGACAAGCAAAAGCGTCAGCCCCCCTGCGGACGAGACTGCCGCCGCAAGAACCAGCCGCCACCATTTCCTGCGACGGGAAAGAAACAGATTCGCCCCCGAGACGGCGAGCAGATCCATCAGAAAATTTTGTATCAAAAACACATCCGCATAGAATACATATATCTTTCTCACCTCATTCTTTCTCCGACATGAGATTCATTATACGTTGCCACGGGATTATTTTTTGTCAAAATGACGTGCGCAAAACAAAAAAATCATCCGCCTTTTGCGACAAATATCCTGAAAACCCCTTGAGGAAGTGAAAAAACTCAGCACAAACAAGAGCACGTAAAGCGCTATATTCCTACGATGCAGAAATCCGCAAATGAATTTCGGACAAAAAGGACGACCAAAAGGGAAACACATTCCCTCTCAGTCGTCCTTTTATCATGTCCTGCGGTTCTGCTTGATTACTTTCTTGAATTTTTCAAAAAGTCCGGAATCTTGATGTCCATCTGCTGCACAGTGCTCTCCGGCTGACGCGGCTTCTGGATGCCGGTAAAGGTAGGATTCACGCTCTGCTGCGGCACTGTCTGCGCGCCAAAGCCTGCAGTCGTGGTTCTTCCCATGCCTGCGGCAGAAACCGGGCGCGCCGTCTGCGGCGCAGCGTTATTGTAGCGCAGATTCGGCATGATCTTGCTCGTATTGCCGCCGGTCTCAAGCCCGGTCGCAATGACGGTGATCGTCGCCTCGTCTGTCATGGACTCGTCGTACTTCGCACCGAAGATAATGTTCGCATTGTCTCCCGCCAGATCCTGCACGTAGCTTGCCGCATCGTTTGCATCCATCAGGGAGATATCGCCGGAAATATTGATAATGACGTGTGTCGCGCCATTGATCGTCGTCTCAAGCAGCGGGCTTGCAACGGCGAGCTTGACTGCCTCGATCGCCTTGTCGTCGCCCTTTGCACTGCCGATACCGATATGCGCCATACCCTTGTCCTTCATGACGGTAGACACGTCTGCAAAGTCCAGATTGATAAGCGCCGGCAGATTGATCAGGTCGGTGATTCCCTGCACCGCCTGCTGGAGCACCTCGTCCGCCTTTTTCAAAGCGTCCGGCATGGTCGTGCGTCTGTCGACGATCTCAAGAAGCTTGTCATTTGGTATCACAATTAAGGTATCGACGCTGTCCTTTAAGCGCTCAATACCTGAAAGCGCATTGATCATGCGCTGCTTTGCCTCAAATTTAAACGGTTTGGTCACAACTCCGACTGTCAGGATCCCCTGATCCTTCGCGATCTTGGCGACAACAGGAGCCGCTCCCGTACCGGTGCCGCCTCCCATACCGCAGGTGACAAACACCATGTCCGCACCCTTGATGGCTGCGGAAAGCTCTTCCATGCTCTCCTCGGCTGCCTTCTCGCCGATCTCCGGCTGCGCGCCCGCGCCAAGTCCCTTCGTCAGCTTCTCCCCGATCTGGATCAGCGTCGGGGCTTTACATAAGGTGAGTGCCTGCTTATCGGTATTGATCCCGATAAACTCCACACCGCCGATATTTTCATCAATCATTCTATTTACAGCATTGTTTCCAGCGCCTCCCACACCAATCACGATAATCTTTGCACTGGTATCTGCGTCTGTTGTCATAATCTCCAGCAAGGTACTTCCTCCTTCATCTCTCTCTAAATTTATATCCTGCGGCATGGTATGTTCCATTTCATCCATGCATTCTGCGAAACTGTCATTTCTTCTTCAATGTGCGCAATATGCGCTTATAAACTCATATACTCTATAATATAATCTTTCGGTAAATTTATCAACTGATTTTTTGAAAAATTTACACGAATCCATCATTTTATTCGTCTCGCTTATAAATGATATCTGTCGTCTCCGGCGTCCAACTGTCCAGATACAGTGTGCCGTAAAGTCCCGCCAGCTCCGGCATGATCGCTGCCATGCGCACCACTTTCTGCGTCAGATATTCATCCGAACCGACCACCACGCGCGTCCCATAGTAAGTCAGCGTCGGCTGCAGGCTCTCATCATAATGTATCTCCTGCGGAACGAGGTCGTACTTTTTCAGAATCTGCGTCAGGTTCAACAGATTTTCAAGCACCCCCTTCTGCTCCAGCGGAAGCTTCTCGTAGATCACCACCTCCTGGCAGTCGATCCCGGTGACCTTCGGCACACCGGCGATCTCCTCCGTCGAGGTCTCCACGACGAAACCGTCCTTGTCGAAATAGGCGTACTGTCCGATGGCTTCTATGTAGAGACAGCCAAGCATCCCCTTCTCATAAACCGAAATGTGGACTGTGTGCGGATCGTCGAGTGTCACCTCGATCGTATCGAGAAACGGAACCGCCTCCATCTGCGTGAAATTGTATTTCGCAAGAACATAGAGGGAATTCCATGAATATTCATCGTTTAAGACAAGCTCCTCGATCTGTTCGGAGGAATACAGCTTATTTCCCTCCACACGCACCTCCTTGACCGTAAAGACTTTCCAGACAACCAAGACCGCGACAACCGCCAGCAGCAAAAATATCAGAAAGATAAACAGCCCGATCTTTCTTCGTTTTTTTCTTTTTCTCTGTTCTCTAATCATACTCAGTGAACCTCAAGCTTAATTCCACGCGATACGGACAGCGCCAGCCCCATCTCCGAGAGCAAAAACAAGATGGAGGTACCTCCGTAGCTGATAAACGGAAGAGAGATTCCGGTATTCGGAATCGTATTTGTAACGACGGCGATGTTTAAAATAACCTGAATGGAAATATGCGCCATCACGCCGACCACGATCAGTGCGCCGTAGAGATCCGCCGCATTATTGGCGATGATCATAAAACGCCAGATCAAAAGCAGATACAGAATGATCAGGCACATCGCCCCAAACAGTCCCAGTTCCTCACAGATCACGGAAAAGATCATGTCGTTCTGCGCCTCCGGGATGAAGCCGAGCTTTTGCATACTCTCCCCCAGTCCCTTGCCGAACAGCCCGCCGGAACCGATGGCGTAAAGCCCCTGCAGCGTCTGGTAGCCCTTCTCATACGCCTCGGGGTTTAACCAGATCTTGATCCGCTCCGCCCGGTAGGCAGCCGCCATGATAAATATGACGCCGACTGCAAGCACTGCGATTCCCATCCAGATAAAGTGGGAGTATTTCGGGCTTGCCACAAACATCATGCACACGGTGATACCAAGGATGATGATCGCCGTGCTCAGGTTATTGTAGGCAATCACGCCGACGATCGGCAGCACGATCACCATGATCTTGATCAGCGCCTTAAAATCCCCCATCTGCTTTGAGGTCTTGTAGATCACCATCGCCAGAAACAAAATGACTGCAAGCTTTGCAAACTCGGAAGGCTGGAAGGACAGTGGTCCGATCTCCAGCCAGCGCGCCTGTCCTTTGGACTCTCTTCCGACAAAAATAACGATCGTGCACAGCACAAGCGCCATCAGATATGCCAGACCGCTCAATTTCATCCAGAAGCGGTAGGGGATCTTTGAGACGATGAACATCGCCACGAGTCCCAGGCTTGTGGCAAACAACTGTCTTTTCAGATAATGCGCGGCGTCTCCAAAACGGGTCGAACCGTAGTAGGAACTGGTGCTGTACAGCATCACCAGTCCAAAGCATAGTAAGAATATTATTAAAAACAGCAGGCTGTAATCAAAATAGCGTATCGGTTTTTCTTTCATCTATGCTCCTCGTTTCTCTCATTACTACTCAGATAAAACTACGACAGAGCGTTGACATACTCCTTAAAGAAGCGCCCGCGCTCCTCATAATTGGCAAACATCCCCCAGCTCGCGCACGCCGGCGACAAGAGAATGGCGTCCCCCTCTGCGGCGTTCTGCCAGCACACCTCCACCGCCTCCTTCAGACTGTCGCAGAGGACAATGTCAGAAAATCCGTGCGCTCTGGCACATTCTGCGATCTTCTCCCGCGTCTGCCCAATCAGCACCAGTTTTTTCACCTTGCCGTTAAAACTCTCGATCCATGCGTCGTAGGTAGAATCTTTGTCATAGCCTCCGCCGATCAGAAGCGTCGGGCGGTTCATCGCCGAAATGCCTTTGATCGCCGCATCCGGGTTCGTTCCCTTGGAATCATTGTAGAAACGGACGCCCTGCTTCTCCGTCACATACTCGATGCGGTGCTCCACCGCCTGAAACTGCCGCAGCGCCTCCACCACAGTCTCCTTTGGAACGCCCATCGCAAACGCCATCGCGCAGGCTGCCATCACATTTTCATAGTTGTGCAGTCCCAGAATATTTAATTCATCGACCCGGATGATCCGCTGCGTCTCCTTCCCGTCCGCGTAAAAGATCTCCCCATCCTTATAGTAAAATCCCTTCGAAAGCTCGCGCCTGCTGGAAAAAAAGACGACCTGCGTCCCAAGCGCCTCCCCGAACGCGCGCAATACCTCATCCTCATAGTTGAGCACACAGACGTCCGACGCCGTCTGGTTTTTCGTGATGCTCTCCTTTGTGCGGATGTAGCACTCCATCGTGTGATGGCGGTTTAAGTGATCCGGCGTGATATTTAAAATCGCCGAGACTTTCGGGTGAAATTCATGTACCGTCTCAAGCTGAAAACTGCTGATCTCCGCGACGGTCACGGTCTCCTCCGTCGTCTGTGCCGCAACCGAGGTGTATGGGATACCGATATTGCCGACCACCTTCACATCGCGAAAATGTCTGGCAAGGATCTCCCCGGTCAGCGCCGTTGTCGTCGTCTTGCCGTTCGTCCCGGTGATCGCCACGATCTCTCCCCGCGCAAAATAGTACGCAAGCTCGATCTCCCCCCAGATCGGAATCCCCTTTTCCCGCAGCGCCTCAACCATCGGAAGATCCGTCGGCACGCCGGGGCTTATCACTGCCAGATCCACGCGCTCCATATCATCCTCCGTCAGCTCGCCCAGAAGGATCTCCACATCCCCGAACACGGGCGCCCTTTTCCGCAGGGCGTCTGCATCCAGTTCTCTATTTCCATCAAAAAGAATCGTCGTAATTCCTTTTTCCCGCAAAAGCTCCGTCGCGGCAATGCCGCTCACCCCGGAGCCGATCACGAGCACCGTCTTTTTTGTCAAATCCATAGGTTGCCTCCTTCATCCCCGCAAAACGGGATCCTGTTCTACATTGCAAGCAGTGCGATCATGCACAGAATGGCAGTCGTGATCGAGAACACCGCTACCACTCTCGTCTCCGACCAGCCGCCCAGCTCAAAATGATGGTGGATGGGTGCCATACGGAAGATGCGCTTGCCTCCTGTCTTTTTAAAATAAGTCACCTGGATCATCACCGACAGCACCTCCGCCAGATAGATAAAGCCGACGATCAGAATAAACAGTGGCATCTGCATCATGTACGCCGTGGATACGACGAAGCCCCCGAGCGCCAGCGATCCGGTATCTCCCATAAAGACGCTCGCCGGATATACGTTAAACAGCAAAAATCCAAGCAGCGCGCCCACGACCGCGCAGGTGATCGGCGCAATGCCGGCGTGGGTTCCGATCGCAACAACCGAAAAAAAGGTCGCCACCATGATCGTCACACTCGACGCCAGACCGTCCAGACCGTCGGTAAAATTGGTTCCGTTGACCGTTCCGATCACCGCAAGGTAAAGAATCGGAATCGCCAGCCATCCGACATTTAAGTACTTTCCGCCGGAAAATGGGATCAGCATGGTGAGCGCCACATTGGAGTAGCGCACCATGTAAACCGCAAAAACCGTCGTCACGACAAGCTGGCAGAGCATTTTCTGCCACGGAAGCAGTCCGTCCGAACGGCGCAGCACAACCTTTAAATAATCGTCGAGAAATCCGATCACGCCAAATCCCACCGTCATAAAAAGGATCGGGATGATCTTCGGATAATCTTTTACATAAAATAAGGAGGTGACTGTGATACTTGCAAGGATCATCAGTCCGCCCATCGTGGGCGTTCCATTTTTCTTAAGATGCGACTCCAGCTCCTTGCGCTCGGTCTGACCGATTTTTAATCTGCGCAGAAACGGAATCACGATCGGTCCCAAAAGCGCACTGATGGCAAATGCCACGATCACCGGAATTACGATTTCATATGTCATAATCAACACCTCATATCCTTTTATCTTCGCAAAAGCGTGCCTATACTTTTAACTTTTCTAGTATACGTTATTTTATCCTATTTATCAAGGTAAGGCAAAATGTTTTCCATAATTTCACGCACGACCGGGGCGGCGATCAGACCGCCATAGTAAGTGCCCTGCGGGTTGTTGATCAGCGCCAGCACCAGCACCTTTGGATCGTCCGCCGGGGCAAAGCCCAGAAAAGATGAAATATAGCGGTTCGCGCTTCGCGGCAGCGTCTGTGAAGTCGCCGTCTTGCCTCCGATGGAATAACCCTCGATCTTTGCATTTTTGCCGCCGCCCTCGGATACCACCTTTTCGAGAAGGTACTGCATCGTCTCCGACGTCTCCTCACTGCAGATATTTTCCTGCGTCTCGTATTCGAGTTTTTCGACAAGCGTGCCGTCCTCCGTCCGGATCTCCACGCCAAAATGCGGCGTCACCCGCGTTCCCCCATTTATAATAGAAGAAACAGTCGTCACAAGCTGGATTGGCGTGATCTGAAAAGACTGTCCAAAGGAAATGGTCGCAAGCTCGACCGGACCTACATTTTCTTTTTTGTGCATGATGGTCGCCGCCTCACCCGGCAGGTCCACCGCCGTCTTCTGCGTCAGCCCGAACTGATTGAAGTATTTATAATAATTGTCCACGCCGAGCCGCTCGCCAAGCTCGATAAACACTGGATTGCAGGAATTCATGATCCCCGTCTCAAACGTCTCTGCGCCGTGTCCGGTCGTCTTGGCACAGCGGATCCTGCGGTCTTCCACCATCTTGTAGCCCGGGCAGAAGAAGGTGTCCTCCAGTCCTACCACGCCCTCCTCGAGCGCCGCCGTCGCCGTGATGATCTTAAATGTCGATCCCGGCTCGTAGGTGTCGCTGATGCACTGGTTTCTCCACATCTGGTTTAAAAGCTCCTGCTTCTCCTCCCCGCTCACTGTGTCCGTATCCACTCCGGTCAGAGTGAACGGTTCATTCAGGTTAAACTCCGGATAATTGACCATCGCCATCAGCTCGCCGTTCTGCGGATTCATCACAATGATGGAGACGCTGTCCGCCTGCTTCTTCCGGTATGCCTTCTCCGCCGCCTGCTCACAGTACTGCTGGATATTCACATCCATGGAGATATAGAGATCGCAGCCGTTGACGGGCTCCATACGCGTCTCGCCCGCATTCTCGATCTCAATGCCGCGCGCATCCGTGAGCGTCAGGATCTTGCCGTTTGTTCCCTGCATATAGGAATCGTATTTCACCTCAAGTCCGATGATGCCTTGATTGTCCGCGCCCGTAAAGCCGAGTACCTTGGACGCCAGGCTGTCATACGGATAATAGCGCTTGTAGTCCTCATCGACCTTGATCCCCGCCAGACCATACGAGCGGATGCGGTCTCCGGTCTCCTTTGGCACGTTTGTCTTGATACGCTCAATGGAACTCACTTTCTCCACGCGCTTTCTGACTTCCTCCTCGCCCATCCCAAGCTCCGTCACCAGCGCATCGATCACCTTTTCGGGTTCTTCGATCTGGCTGTGGATCACGGAAACCGTACAGACAGACTGGTTTGTCGCCAGCACCGTGCCCGTCGCGTCGATGATCTTACCGCGCGCCGCCTTGATGTCTCTCTCCCTCTCATGAAGGTTTTCCGCCTTCTGTCCGTAGTATTCCGAACAAAACACCATAAGGTATACCAGTCTCCCGATCAAAAACAGCAGTACGAAAAATACTGCCAGAAAGATGATCCATGTCTTTTTCCGGTGGTGCGTTTTATTTCTGACAAACGGCAATTCTCCCTGCATATGCAAAAACCTCACGAAAGTTATCCTTAGAATTTTATTCATACTTTCGTGAGGTTATACATCATTCCTGATTATCCGGTGAAGGGGTGTCCCCCGCTCCGGCGTCCGCGGGCGGTGGTTCGGCTTCCCCCGCTCCGGCATCCGCAGGCGGTGGTTCGGCATCTCCTGCTCCGGCGTCTGCCGGCGGCTCGGCGTCTGCCCCCTCCTGGTTGCCTGGCAGTTCTTCCGTGGTATCCGGCACGTCGGTGAGACCGTCCTCCACCGGAACTTCCGTATTGACAATATCCGTCAGCGCCACAGCTCCGGAGTCCTCGCCCTTGATATCCCAGCCCGCGTGAACTCCCGTGGATTCTTCATCGCGGTAGATATTCATATACGGAAGAACCTCCTCGAGGATCTCGCGTGTGATGTTCTGCGCAAAGGTACTGTGCCACTGTTCTTCCACATTCGGCTCATCCACCACGCAGTAGATCACAAGCTCCGGGTTTTCCACCGGTGCAAAGCCGATGAATGACAGCAGATAATTCACGCCGTCACGCCCCGCTTTCTGTGCGGTTCCGGTTTTGCCTCCCATGGAGTAGCCGTCAACCTTTGCGGTTTTTGCCGTTCCGCCCGTGACTGTCGAATACATATACTGCTTTAATATATCGCTCGTCTGTTTCGAGATGGTCTGGCGAAGCAACGTCGGAGAGATATCTTCGATCGTGTTGCCGTTTTCATCCGTGATCTTTTTCACAACCCTCGGCTGGTACAGATCTCCGCCGTTGACGATCGAGCAGAACGCCGTCGTAAGCTGGATCATCGAGGTGTTAAAGTTCTGACCGAAGGAGTTTGTCGCAAGATCGATCGGCGTCATGTTATCCTTGGTGTAGATCAAAGAATCCGTCCGCGTCTCGCCTGGCAGATCGATATTCGTCTTTTGTCCGAAACCGAAGATCTGCTGGTACTCCGTAAAATTCGCCGCTCCGATGCTGTAAGACATCTGCATCAGCGCGTCATTGCAGGAGTTCATCAACGCCTGCTCCAGCGTCTCCATCCCGTGTCCCTGGCGGTTGACACAGTTGACTCTATGCCCGCCGACCATCTCGTAACCGTCGCACAGATAGGTCTCGCCGCCGAGCAGCGTTCCTGTCTCAAGTCCTGCCGCCATCGTAAATGGCTTCGCCGTCGATCCCGGCTCGTAGGTGTAGGTCACACAGAAGTTCTGCCAGAGCTTATTCAGCTCATCCATCTTCGTCTCCTCATCCATCGCCGCCAGTTCTTCTTCCGTATAGTAAGCGGACAGATCTCTCGGATTGCTCAGATCGTAATTCGGATAATTTGCCATCGCAAGGACGTCGCCATTGTTCGGATCCATGATCACAACGCCGATATGCGTCGCCCCGGCGTCCCCCTCCCTGAAATTATTGGTGTACGCCTCATTAAATTCCGCGATCTTCTGCTCCACGACCGCCTGGATATTGACGTCGATCGTAGAGACGATATTGTTTCCGTTGACCGCGGGTTGGATCGTCTTCTCAAAGTTATTGTCGGTATTCAGATATCCGTATTCCCTGCCGTCAATCCCGTTTAACGTGCTGTTATAGTAGTTCTCCAGTCCGTTCACACCGACATTTCCCGCCGCCGTAAAGCCGATCACAGCGCTCGCAAGCGCGTCATACGGATATTCTCTCTGGTACTCTTTCTCAAACCACACGCCTTTAATGTTCGGATTGACCTTGTTATCCTTCTCGTCCACCGCCTCCTGAAGTTCCACAAACGGCTGTATCTCCTCGTAGGACGCCTTTTTCTTCAGAACGATATAGCGGCTTTCCGGATCCTCCCGCACATAACCGTAAAGTTCATCCTCGGTCAGTTCCGGAAAGCACTGCACCAGCGCCCGGATCGTCGGATCGATATACTCCTCATCGCTTGTCAGCACGGAGCAGTCCAGGATCACGTTGTAGACGGCGATGCTTGTCGCGAGCACCGTACCCTTGGTATCTACAATATCACCTCTCTGGTACGGGATCGTCTGACTGTCATACTCCTGCTGCGACAGCACGATCTTCTCATATTTCTCACCGCTCGTATGCTCAATATACATCAGCCTCCCGATCAGAAATATCAGCATAAATGAAACCACACCAAACATGACCAGAAGCTTCTTCTGCATCCGCCTGGGAAATTTCGTCATCGGCTTCTTTTTCTTCTTCCCTGCCATCTGTACTCCTGCCATTTCTATTCTTCAGGAATCTCTCCATACTGGTTCATGTAATCGTCGTCGCCAACCGAATAGTAGACAATCTGTGATTCCCTTGCATAGGACATTCCAAGCTCCGTCATAGCCTCCTGCCGCACGCTGTCAAGATTTTTCGCCGTACTGATGCGCTTATAAGCCTCGTCATTGTCCGCCTTCAGATCTGCAATCTGACTCTCCAACGCAGATATGGTTCTCATGCGCGCCGTGATATCCGACTGAAGCTTGATGTAAACGCCTGCAAATGTGCCAAAAACCAAGACCGCCATCGTCAGAAACGCGACATAGCTCTTGCTTGTCCGAAGCGCCTTCTGCTGATTCCTGCGCACCGCGCGCTGTCTTCTCTTCCGCTCTAACTCCTGCTCCCTGCGGATACGCTCCTCGCGCTCTCTCCGGTAATCCGGCACTGCCTCCATGCGGCGGACCGCATTGCCCTCGATATAATATTCCTTCCGCGCGCCGCCTCTCTGTGCCGTGGCACTGCGGCGCCTGGTTCGTTGCTCCATAACAAATCCCCCCTCTTATTCTCTTCCCTGTCTATGCCCTCGCTACCTTCGTTCAAAAACGCGGAGTTTCGCGCTCTTGGAACGCGAATTTTCCTGCAGTTCTCTCTCTCCCGGCAATATCGGCTTTCTCGTCACCACAGTACCTTTTGACACCTTCCCGCACACGCAGACCGGAAAATCTGCCGGACAGGTGCACGGGTTTTCATTTTTCTTAAAAATCGTCTTTACGATCCGGTCCTCCAAGGAATGGAACGTGATAATACAGATGCGCCCGCCCGGATTTAACAGATCGATCATCTCGTCCAGATGATTCCCAAGCACCTCAAGCTCCTTGTTCAACTCAATGCGGATCGCCTGAAATGTACGCTTCGCCGGATGTCCTCCGGTCGCCTGCACTTTCATCGGGATCGCCGCCCGGATGATCTCCGTCAGCTCTCCCGCCGTCTCTACCGGTTTCTTCTGCCGCGCTGCCACGATGTGCTTCGCGATATTTTTTGCAAACTTGTCCTCCCCGAAATCGCGGATGATGCGGTACAAGTCTTTCTCACTGTATGTATTGACAATATCCCGCGCCGTCAGCGTCTGTCTGTCGTCCATCCGCATATCAAGCGGTGCGTTCTCCTCGCGGTAGGTAAACCCGCGCTCCGGCGTATCCAACTGGAAGGAGGAAACCCCCAGATCCAGCACGATGCCATCCACGTGTTCCACACCGATGGCATACAGTTCTTCCTTCATATTGGCATAATTGCTGCGGATGATCGTCACCCGGTCGCCAAACGGCGCCAGTCTCTCCCCGGCGGCACGGATGGCGTCGGCGTCCTGGTCGATCCCGATCAGTCTCCCTTTTTCGGAAAGGCGCTTCGCCACCTCGCTGGCGTGTCCGCCGCCTCCCAGGGTTCCATCCACATAGATTCCGTCCGGCCTGATATTCAGATTTTTAATTGTCTCTTCCAGTAATACGGAATAATGTGAAAACTCCACCGGTCTGCCTCCTTCATCAGATGCTAAAGCCCATCTCTGCCATATGCTCTGCTATCTCATCCATCTCATCTTCATCATAAGTATTCTCAAGCCATCTCTCCTTGTCCCAGATCTCCACACGGTTGAGCACGCCGACCAAAACCACATCTTTCTGTAAATCTGCGTATTCCCGGAGCACCGGCGGGAGCAGGATTCTTCCCTGCTTGTCCAGCTCCATCGAAGCTGCGCCTGCAAAGAAGAAACGGGAGAATTTTCTTGCGTCCTTGGAGGTCATGGAAATGCTGCGGAATTTTTCTTCGATGTTCTGCCATTCTTCTGCGGGATACACAAACAAGCATCCATCCAGTCCCTTCGTAACAACAAATTCAGCCCCCAACTGGTCTCTGAACTTGGATGGAACTATCAGTCTGCCCTTAGCGTCCACTGTGTGATTGTACTCTCCCATGAACATGACGCGAACACCTGCCTTCCATGTGAAACCGTCTCGTCAGACACGTCTCACCGGATTCCTTCCGTGACTTCAGGTTTTCCACAAAGTTATGAACTTATCCACCACTTTGTACCATTACTCACCACTTTCCTCCACTTGTATGACTATCTTACTCCACTTCACAGAAAAAAGCAACAGAAAATGTGGAAACCAAAATGGAAAAATACGGGAACTCTGTGTTTTTTTGCACACAAAAAAGGCAGGTCAGTTTCCTGACCTGCCTGATCTTCCGATCACCGCCGTCTCTATGTGGCGATTCTCTCTGTCTGCTCTAGGTACTCTTCAATCAGCTTGTCCAGCCTCGTGCTCTTCTCATAGTAATTTTCAAATTCATCCCTCTGCAACAGTGCCTCATTCAGCTCGCTTCTGGCGCTCTCTATCTTCCTTTGTAACTCATAGATTCCTTCCATATGAATCCTCCTTAACTACCAAGATTCTTATGCTCATCCCCTTATCTTGTTTTGCTTCCACCAAGACCAGCAACATATAGTCCCTTCCGTACTATTATATTACTCCCTCATATGGCAAAAATCAACGAAAACCACACGCCACAAGTCTGCATTTTTCGACATTTCTCTGCTATGCCCGACACTCTGCACGTTTTGCCGCCAGCAGGGACATCATTCCGCAGAGCGCTCTCTGGTTGATATCCACAATGTGACGAATGTCATCCTCCACATTATGCTTTCTCCCGAGATATTCCCGGTGCATCATCTGGATAAAATCGCACAGTGCCTCCGCGTTGCCGAAACTCGTCTCCGTGCCCTTTGCACCTTCTCCCCGGATGTCCCGGATATAGGAACGAAGATCATATTTTAATTTCTTCTCATAGGTACAGTGTTCTTTCAGGCTGCCGTCGTAAATCTCATTGTGCGGAAACGTAAAATAATCTGCCAGATAGTGGCTAATCTGCCCCAGATCCATATAGTACTTGCGCCCGTTTTTCCGGATCGCCTTCTGCCCCTCGGACAGACGTGCGATATGTCTTCTGATATCCGGGAAAGTTCCGTTGATCTCATGACGCTTATAGATAAATGATGGCTTGATGTCCGGCAGGATGCTGCCGAGATAGAAAGAGAACTTGTGCTTTCTAAGTCCCTCGTCGTTCAAGCTCTCCACCATGTACCTTGCCAAAGAAATGTGTGACTTCTTACGCATTGTAACCCTCCATAAAAAGAACCCATGACCTTTTTCCTAGATTATTGTACTTCGTTCCGTTTCATATTACAAGCAAAATTAGTAACATTTTCGTAAAATTTTTATAAAGCGCAGAGAATGGCAGACGGAGACTGTGTATGGGATTTGTGTGGGAACGACTGGTTTTGATTGCTCCCGTACAAAACAGCATTTCAAATCAACTCCAAAAAGCCGGAATTTTCATAAATCCGCGCCTGCAAAATATGATTGCCCGTGTCTTTTCGACGCCAGTACAAACTGCGCGCAGCGTCCGCCGGAGAAAGGACATATTTTACGGACGTTTGTGCTGCTCTTACGCAGACATCCGAGGAACACATAATCGCAGCGACCGGATGTCTGAGATTCATTCTGCGCGCTCTTGAATGGCAGAATGAATCGAGTTTCGGCGCTGCGATTTTATAATGTCTGCGAGGATGCCTGCTTGGAGCAGCTAAAAAGTCCGTGTTATGTCCTGCTCCGGCGGACGCTGCGCGCAGTTTGTTCTTTCGCGAAAAAGACACAGACCATTCTTGCAGGCGCGGATTTGAAAATTCACAGCTTTTTCTCGAATTGATTTACACTATCTGTTTTGCACGGGCGCAATCCACACCCATTCCGCATGACACAAATCCATCCACAGTCTCCGTGTGCCTCTCCCTGTGTTTTCTACCTATTTACAACAGCAAAAGCTTGCGCACTCTGTCTCCGCACAGCGGCAGGCGTCCCCACCGGCAATGCCGATATGCTCCGCACTGCACTTTTTATCCTTATTAAACGTACAGTTGCACGCCTCACACGACACGTCATTCATTTTGGAAACGCGTTTTGCTGCGTTGGAGGCCTCACTGCTTCCACGCTCCTTAAAGCTGCCGCAGCAGGTCTCATGGGTGCGTTTTGCATCTTTTCCCTCCACCATGATGTCGCCCTTACAGCAGCAGTGATCCTCATTATAAACACATCCGGTCACGGAACAGTCTAAAATTGTCATATGCCATTCTCCCTTCTCTCTGTCATTTTGATTGCAGTGTGTCACTGCACTGTTAGTATGACCACAAAAAAAGAGATGATGCACTATTTTTCAATCATGTATCATCTCTTTTCCAATATTTTCCTATGAAGTTATTTCCGCTCTTCCTCCGGGATCTCCCTGCGGATTTCCTTCGTGCGGATCTCCTCGCAGATTGCACCAATAAACTCATGTAACGGCTTCACGCCCTCGTCTCCGGCAAAACGGCTTCTGACAGAAACCGCACCGTCAGCCTCCTCCTGCTGTCCGACCACGAGCATATACGGAAGCTTGTCAAGTCTCGCCTCGCGGATCTTAAATCCAATCTTCTCCGAACGGTTATCCACAGTCGCGTCAATACCGTTCTTCTTCAGCTCCTTTAAAATTTCATTCGCATATGCCTCATACTTGTCAGAGATCGGCAGAACGCGCACCTGTTCCGGGCACAGCCAGGTCGGGAATTTCCCCGCATATTTTTCAATAAGCCATGCGAGTGTTCTCTCGTAGCATCCGAGAGAGGTTCTGTGGATGATATATGGACGAACCTTATCGCCGTTCTGATCGATATAGTACATATCAAAATTCTCGGCAATCGCACAGTCAAGCTGGATTGTAATCATGGTATCTTCCTTGCCGTACACGTTCTTCGCCTGAATGTCGATCTTCGGTCCATAGAATGCCGCCTCACCGTCCGCCTCGACAAACGGGAGATTCTTTGCCTTTAACACCTCGCGCAGCGCATCCTGCGTCGTATTCCAGTACTCATCATCGCCGAGATACTTCGCCTTATTCTCCGGATCCCACTTGGAGAGACGGAATGTCACGTCCTCTGCCAGACCAAGCGTATCCAACACATAATGCGCCAGATCCAGACACCCGCGCAGCTCTTCCACTGCCTGATCCGGGCGGATCACAAGATGTCCCTCGGAAATTGTAAACTGACGCACGCGCGTCAGTCCGTGCATCTCACCGGAATCCTCCGCGCGGAACAGTGTGGAGGTCTCACCCATGCGGTAAGGCAGATCACGGTAAGATTTCTGGCTATTCTTGTATACATAATACTGGAACGGGCAGGTCATCGGACGCAGTGCAAATACTTCCTTGTCCACTTCCTCATCTCCAAGCACGAACATACCGTCCTTGTAGTGATCCCAGTGTCCCGAAATCTTGTAAAGATCCGATTTTGCCATCAGCGGTGTTCTGGTGCGCACATAGCCCCACTCATGATCCTCCAGATCCTCGATCCACCTCTGGAGTTTCTGGATCATCTTTGTTCCCTTCGGGGTGAAAAGCGGAAGTCCCTGACCAATCACGTCCACAGTTGTAAACAATTCCATTTCACGACCAAGCTTATTGTGGTCACGGCGCTTTGCATCCTCCATGCGCTCGAGATGTGCCGCCAGGTCTTCCTTCTTATTATAAGCGGTTCCATAGATACGCTGCAGGCGCGCCTTGTTGGAATCTCCTCTCCAGTACGCCATGGAGGAGGATGTCAGCTTAAACGCCTTGATCCCCTTCGTGCTCATCAGATGCGGTCCCGCACACAAGTCGACAAAGCCGCCCTGATCGTAGAAGGAGATCTCGGCATCCTCCGGAAGTTCCTCGATCAGCTCCACCTTGTACGGCTCCTCTCTCTCCTGCATCAGCTTAAGCGCTTCCTCTCGCGGGAGGGTGAAACGCTCTAAGGTATGACCTTCCTTAATGATCTTCTTCATCTCGGCTTCCAGCTTGTCCAGATCCTCTTTGGAAAATGCCTCCGCCTCAAAATCATAGTAAAATCCGTCGTCGATCGCCGGACCGATCGCAATCTTTGCCTCCGGGAACAGACGCTTTACCGCCTGCGCCAGCACATGGGAAGCAGTGTGACGGATGACGCGCAGCCCTTCCGGATCGTGCACTGTCACAATATTTAACTCACAGTCTGACGAAATCTCCGTGCGCAGATCCACGATCTCGCCGTTTACCTCTCCGGCACAAGCCGCTCTCGCCAGCCCTTCGCTGATATCCTTCGCGATCTCATATACGCTTTTTGCCCCGTCGTATTCCTTGACAGAGCCGTCCTTCAATGTGATTCTCATACCGACTTCTCCTTTAACAGGCAGCACTGCTTATACTTTCTGCCGCTTCCGCATGGACACGGATCATTGCGTCCGACTTTCTTGCCAACGATGACGGTGCCTGACTTCTTCTGCTCGAGATAAAGTCTCTTTCTCGTCTCCTCGTCGAAGATCGACTCCCACTGCGGCAGCTCATACAGCCAGTCCGCCTTCGCATCCACCATGTTTTTATATAATCTCTCTTTATCAAAAGCAAGGCTGACCTTCGTGTCCTCCTCCATCGTATCGATCGGGTTCGGCTCTACCAGACTGTCATTGATCCCGTCCAGAAATCCGGTCATATCCATCACGCTCAGCTCATACTTGTCCGCAAGCTCCTTCACCGTTCCCTCAACCTTCTCGTCCGGGTTGGAAAGAAGCTTCTCATACACGCCCTTCTCCAGAAGGAAATAGCGCTGCCAGAATCTCTGAAGCTCTCCTCTTTCTGTCTTTTCGTTATAGGCGACCTTCTGCCACTGCTCTAATAATGCCATAATTGATTCCTCGATTTCTATTTGTGTATTTGCATCTGCACCGCAGCGCCTGCCTGCACGCGGATAAAGATACAAAATATATTATAACAAATTTCTCTATGTATTTCAAAGTATTTTTTAGAAAAACGCCATTTTGCGGCGTTTTTCCTTGACGCATCCCACTTTTTCCGCTAGGATAGTTTCAAAACACCACAGAAGGAGAAACCATGAAAAAAGGAAAACGCATACTCGCCCTGCTCGGGGCTGTTTTTTTGATCAGTCTGTACCTCATCACACTTTTTAGCGCGCTTTTTGCGAAAGAAAACGTCATGCAGCTTCTGATGGCATCCATCTATGCCACCATCGTCATTCCCGTGCTCTTCTGGGCTTACTCTTTGATCTATAAGCTTCTGAAGAAAAAGAACGGCGACGACGACAAGGAGGATGAGACACACAACTAATCCGTCTTCACACCGCGCCGTTTCAATTCCAGCAGCGCCTCCTCATATCCGGTAAACTGAATACCGGCAATCCCCTGCGCTTCCGCCGCTTCCACATTCTCTCTGCGGTCGTCAAGAAAGATACATTCCTGCGGATTTAAGCTGTATTTTGCAAGGAGCAACCGGTAGATCTCCGGCTCCGGCTTGATCTGCTTTACCTGAAAGGAAAAAAGCGCACCGTCCACATCCTCCAGAAAAGACAGCGCCTCCCTGGTATGCTCATAGGTATAACGGCTGTAATTCGACAGAATGTATACACGGTATCCGTTCCGCTTCATCGCCCGGATCCACGGTCTCGCATAATCGTACTGCCAGATAGGAAGCGCGATATTGTCCCAGACCATACGGATTTCTTTCTCGTATTCCGGTGCGCGCGCGATAAATTTTGCCAGGATCTCCTCATCGGTCAAAAGACTTCGGTCGAGCTCATTCCAGTCCGGCGAGGCGACCGTCGCAGCCGCGACCGTGCGCCCTACCTCCCCGTCCAAACCCATTTCACGAAAAGCATACTCCGTATCCCATTCCACCAGTACCTTTCCCACATCCAGAATTATGTTTTTTATCATATCGTATTCCACTTTCTTCTATATCATATCGTTCCGTTCACGAAACCCGGCAACCGCTATTTTGCGCGGTAAATGATATCCTCACGTCCCGGTCCGTTGGAGATCATCGTGATCGGATAGCCGATCCGTTCCTCGATAAACTCAATGTATTTTTTGCAGTTTTCCGGCAGCTCTTCATAAGTTTTGATGCCGCGGATGTCGCATTTCCAGCCAGGGAGTGTTTCAAGCACCGGCTTCGCCCGCATAAGCTTCGCCGTGGTCGGAAATTCCGTCGTCACCTCGCCGTCGATCTCATAGCCGACGCAGACCGGGATCTCATCCAGATAGCCGAGCACATCGAGCACGGTAAACGCCACGTCCGTGGTGCCCTGCAGCCGGCAGCCGTACCTGCTCGCCACACAGTCAAACCATCCCATCCGGCGGGGACGTCCCGTCGTCGCGCCGTACTCGCCGCCGTCGCCGCCGCGTCTGCGCAGCTCGTCCGCCTCGTCACCAAAAATCTCGCTGACGAAAGCGCCCGCTCCGACTGCGGAGGAGTATGCTTTGCACACCGTCACAATCTGCCGGATCTCATAGGGTGCAATCCCCGCACCGATCGCCCCATACGCCGCAAGCGTCGAGGAGGACGTCACCATCGGGTAGATGCCGTGGTCGGGATCCTTGAGCGTGCCGAGCTGTCCCTCGAGAAGGATCGTCTTTCCCTCTCCGATCGCCTGATGTAAGTATGCGGACACATCGCAGACATACGGTGCGATCATATCGCGGTATTCATGCAGCGTCGCAAGCAGCTCCTCCGGCGCGATCAGCGGTTTGTGATACAAGTGCTCCAGCAGGACATTCTTCGTCTCTGCCACGCGCACAACTTTTTCCCTTAAGAGTTCCTCGTCAAACAGCTCGCTGACCTGAAACCCTGTTTTTGCATATTTATCCGAGTAAAATGGTGCAATGCCGGACTTTGTGGAGCCGAACGATTTGCCGCCGAGACGCTCCTCCTCATACTGGTCGAAAAGAATGTGGTACGGCATCACGATTTGCGCCCGGTCGGAAACCAGGATCTTTGGCATCGGTACACCCTGCTCCACGATCGAGCGGATCTCGCCGAACAATACCGGAATGTTCAGCGCCACACCGTTTCCGATCACGCTCGTCGTATGTCCGTAAAACACGCCCGACGGCAGCGTGTGAAGTGCAAATTTGCCATAATCGTTGATGATCGTATGACCCGCGTTCGCACCGCCTTGGAAACGCACAATGATGTCCGCTTCCTTTGCAAGCATATCGGTGATCTTACCTTTTCCTTCATCGCCCCAGTTCGCGCCAACTACTGCTTTTACCATTTTATTATTGATCCTCCTGCCTGTTTTTCACGCCTGTGGACAAATGCGAACAGCACTTGTCCACTGACTGTCACGCACCGATTATATCCAAAATATACACATAAGTAAAATCAATATTTATTATGTTTTACATAAGAAATTATTATATTCTCCTGCATCCTTTAAAAATTGCAGCAGTCTCCCCGCAGCCGCCGACATGGGCGTCCGGGTGTCCGTGACAATACAGAACTGACGTTTCGGAATTTCGTGTTCAAATTCCAGTGTAAAAAGTTCCCCACTTTTCAGATACTCACTGGCAAAATCCTCCACCACGCTGGCGATCCCGAGATTCCGCACGGCGAACTGGATCAGCATATCGCTCGTCGCAAGCTCAAATTCCGGGCGCAGAACCACGCCCTCCCGCGCAAGAAAATCCTCCACATACTGTCTCGTCGACGTGCTCCCCTCCAGACACATCACGGGGAGCTCCATCAGCTTTTTATAAGGAAGCTTCCTGCCCGCCAGCGCCTCAAAGTTCCTCCCCGCAACAAACACATCCTGAATTGCTCTCACCGGAAGCATATGGATATGCGGCTGCACCGCAGCCGGCGTGCTGACAATGCCAAAGTCGATTTTTCCCTCGCCAAGATGCCGCAACGTCTCCGGCGTCGGCGCATTTGTCACCGTCACGCGGATGCCCGGATACTGCGCGTGAAACTGCTCCAGATGGGGCAGCAGATAATATTTGAGCGTCATGTCGCTGGCGCCGATACAGATCTCCCCCTGCGTGAGATTTAGCATCTCTGCAAGTTTCCGTTCGCCGGAGAGGATCATCGCATACCCGCGCGCCACATAAGAGTAGAGCATCTCCCCCTCCTTCGTCAGACGCACGCCCTTTGCCGTGCGCACGAACAGGGCGCACGAAGCCGCCTGCTCCAGATGTCTGACCGCCTGACTCACCGCAGGCTGCGAGATGGAGAGCTGCCCCGCCGCAGCGGTAATACTTTTATATTTTGCCACATAATAGAAAATTCTATAATATTCGAGATTGATATCCATTGTTTTCCTTTCATAGGAAAAAGGTATTGTTTTTTCCCAGTCCATGAAGTATACTCATTTACGCAATCAATGATTGACATCGTTTACTATAACAGACATGAGAAGGAGACGCAATCAGTGACGAAAGATATGACCTCGGGTAATCCCTTAAAAATTATCCTTTTCTTTTCCATTCCGGTTTTACTCGGAAACCTTTTCCAGCAATTTTATAATATGGTAGATACGATCATCGTCGGCAGATACCTCGGCGAGGAGGCGCTGGCAGCGGTGGGCTCCACGGGCTGTCTGATGTTCCTTGTCCTGGGCTTTGCGAACGGGATCGCGCAGGGCTTCGGCGTAATGGTTTCCCACGCCTTCGGCGCAAAGGATTTCCCGCTGTTAAAGCATTATGTCGCACTCTCCCTGATTCTCACGGCGATCGTCTCCGTCATACTGACCGTGCCGACCGTGGCAGCCTCCAGACAGTTTCTGCTCTGGATGAACACACCGGAGAATATCCTCTCGATGGCGGATGATTATATCAAAGTGATCTTCGCCGGAATCATTCTGACGATGTTTTACAATGTCCTCTCCGGCATCCTGCGCGGAATCGGGGACAGCAGGACGCCGCTTTACTTTTTGATCTTTTCATCAGTTTTAAATATTGTGCTGGACGTGTTCCTGATCGTGACCGTAAAACTCGGCACGGCGGGCGCCGCCTATGCGACGATCATCTCGCAGGGCGTATCGGCGCTGCTCTGCCTCTTTTATATGTTCCGGAAATTTGACATCCTGCGCACCTCGCGCAAGGATTACTATCTGGACTGGCACGGCATCCGCAATATGCTCGCCATCGGGATCCCGATGGCGCTCAACTATTCGATCACGGCTGTCGGCACGATGATCATGCAGAGCGCCGTCAACGTGTTCGGCTCGAGCGTTGTCGCCGCCTTCACCGCCGCATCCAAGGTAAACAACATCGCGACACAGACCATGCCGACGCTCGGCACAGCGCTCGCCACCTACTGCGGTCAGAACCTCGGCGCAGGAAAATACAAGCGTATCTACGACGGCATGAAGCAGGGCTTTTTCCTCTGCCTTGCGGCATCTGCCCTCGCTGCAGGGATCTGCATCTTTGGCGGCAGATTTATCGTGAGCTGGTTTGTCAGCAACCCGTCCGAGGAGATCTTCACCTACGCAATGCAGTACCTGACCGTCGCAAGCTGGTTTTTCCTGCCGCTTGCAATGATCTTCCTCTACCGCAACGCCCTGCAGGGACTAGGCGAGGGACTCGTTCCGATGCTCTCCGGCGTGGTTGAGCTCGCCTGCCGTTTCGCTGTGATCGCCTTTGTGCCAAAAAGCGCCGGCTTCTTCGGCGTCTGCTTCGCAGACCCGGCTGCATGGGTGGGCGCGGCGATCCCGCTGTTTGTCACCTATCTGCTCTGGAAACGGAAAAATATCCGGATTCATGCGGACTAATTTGTCTCATACGCAATCCTGAAATAGTCTAGGTATGCTTTATATTTGTCCTGTGCCGCCAGGCAGGTATCTGTCAACATGATCCATCTGCCTGGCGGCACCGTTGCCATCTCAATAATGAACATAAGTCAAAAATTTTTATGATTTTATTTTTAAACTGTTTGAATGAATGACTACTAGCAAAAACAATTTAAAAACAATCCTGCCGAACATTTTTTCATATTAACATAAAAACTCAATTCATTAGTTGAGTTTTTTACAAATTTCTTTTTGACAATTTTTCAACAATGACTTGAAAAAATAACCTATTTTTAAAAGGAATCACTTTTAATGTACTTTACAAACAGGAATTTGTCGATTTATCCTCTCCTCGGATTTTCTTGTTTTTCCGTTCTTCTAACTCCGCAATTTGGTTCATCAAACAATCTGAAAAAGTTCCTTCAATCGGTGCAGCTTCTCCTGTTGTATAGTAATCAAGAAGGACAATGTTATTATCCTTGTCAAAGCAAAATATTTCATCACCATTCCCTATGATAGACAAGAATGGGATAAAATCCGTAAAACCCTCATCGTATAGTTCTTTTGTTTTTTCACGAATATCCAAAAAACCGGGTATTCCGTTGGCAATTCCATAAACTATAATTCCACGACAGAACGACCAAAATGGACCTATGTCATACTGTTTCGCTCGTGGCCATATTTCTTCCCGAACCTCCATATAAAGCCCGCCTAATGGAGACATAGTAAATTCTCTAAAATCAGCAGGCAGAGTTATCCCATACTGATTTTCAAAATCCTTTATATCCTGCTCCGATGGCTCATTTCCCATACAAGCTACAACCTGATAAGTCTGCTTATCATAATTATGGAAATAATCGTAAACTTTTTCCAATGCCATAATATCCCTCCTATAACTTCCAATTTGTCTTGCTCTTATTATAACATTCTTATCAGAGAAAACAATAAACAAGCCCGCTGGAATCACGAAGTGATTCTGGGCGAACACACTAAGGAATTATCTTTCAATCTCTGGATCAATGCGTCTTTCTTGTCGCCTTTCAAGCTTTTCTTTTTCTAATTCCAGATATCACATATGCCCGCTTTCTTGACATATATAAATTCCTACTTCTTCTTTTTCGGCTTTGGCGCAGGCAATTCCTCATACATAGCGCGGAATAAGCCGGTCAAAAAATCTCGATCATCCACCTCCTCCACGAGCAGCATTTCTTTGCCGCCCTCATAGGGCAATTCAAAAGAAGCGTCTGTCATGTAGGAAATCGCTGATTCTACCGGCTTTACAAGCAATCTGTCATCGTAAATCCCACCGGCAATTTTTCCACGGTAGTAGATGATAAATTCTCCCATCATCGCGCGGTAAGAGATTTCCTCCAGCCCGGACAACTGTCCCAAAATGAATTCCAGGTATTCTTTACTTGATGCCATGCTCTATTTCCCCCTTCTGTTTCCAACACAGACTGCCTACGCATTATTTCGGTAACCGCACTTCGGGCAGACCGCCCCGCCCTGATACTCATAGCCGCACCGATAGCAGCAGATCTTCTCATGCCGCTCGCTTGCCAGATACGTAAGACTTCTGGAATCCGGCTTTTCCTGCAGATAATGGACAAAGGAATCCAGCACTCCGGCGAATGCCTCGAGTTCACTGTGCTCCACCGCGCAGGGAAGCTTCGTCTTCGTGCCGTCCTTCTGGCGCATATACAGACCCTTTTTCAAAAATCCGGTACTGCCCTCAATCCCGGCGATCGAGGAGACCGGAACGCCGTATGCGCTCAAAAGCGTACTGTAATACAGATGCTCCGGCGTGAGGATGATGCCCTCCTTGCCGCTCCCATTGTGCGTCGTATCGGTGACAAAAACCGGATATTCAAACATTCCCCTACCCGCCGCGTAGGATGCGAGTGCAAATTCGATCAGATCAAGTTCCCTTGGATCCGCCTGATGCAGCAGCGCCCTGCGCGCAGGATAAAAGTAATGTCTCGGATTCTCGGCAATCCCCGCCTCTGTCATCTCTTCTTTTAATTTCTGCACCAGAAGCTCGCACTCGTCAGTCTTGATCTTTGCAAGACGTTTTGTGAGCTGAGTTAACGCGTCCTGCTTGAGTTCCGGCAGAAACTCTCCCGCCTGAATCTGCTCATACGCCTTCATCCCATCCTCAAAGGTCATATACATCGGGTTCGGGCAGATCTCGGCGATCGTATCCGCATCCGCCTGCCGGATCCGGTCCCTGATCTTTTCCTCATAGGGGAGGACCAGTTCCGGCAGGAAATCCTCGCCGTGCAGGCGTGACAAGAGGTCTTCCAGATCTTTGCGGTCCGACTTTCTGGCACGCTTTACCATATCTGCGATCTCATGACGTTCGGCAGACTCCTGACGCTCCCGCAACAGTTCCTCATAGGGGGACAGATCGACCTCCCCATATCCACGGATGCGCTGCATATACTGTTTGTATTGCTGGCGACTTCTGTGGTCGGGCATCTGGCGGATGAGCTGCTCCACCTCCCGCTCTGCCTGCTGCGTTTTCTGCACGTCAAGCTTCTCTAAGAGCGGACGCTTGTCATCCTCCGGCACAGCCGCCCGCTTTGCCTCGTCATAAATGCGGCTGATCACCGCATAATTCTTCCCTTCTGCCGCTTTGGCGCGCTCCGTAAGTCTCTGTATCTCCTTTTCTATCGCGCGCTCTCTCCGGCGCTGCTCCATCTCCTGTCTGGGATCTGCCGCCTGACCGCCGTCCTGTCCCCCGGCAAATGTCCGGGACTGCACCGCGTTCTCCTGCTCTCCGGCTTCTCTCCTGCCCTCCGGCTTCCGGTCTTTCGGATCTCCTTTGTCCGCCCGCGCTTCGGTGGCTTTCCCCGCGCGCCCTGTGTGCTGTCTCTCCACAGACTGTCTCTCCACCGGCTGTCTGTCCTGGCGGTCTGCCGTTTCCCAGTGCTCTGCGCGCACATCCGGTACGTCTGTGTTCTCTGTATCCTTCCGGCTCGTCCGTCGCTCCTCTGTCAACCGGTCTTCCTGTGTTCTTCCTCCGGCTGTCTCCTGCGCTGCTTCCCGCCGCTCTGCCCGGATACCGGATTTGTGCAAGCCCCGTTCCGGCGCGCGCCATGTTTTGCTGCCGGATTCCTGCACGTCACGTTTTGTCTCCCGATCCGCCGGACTCCCGGATCCCCACACGCTGCGCTCAGATGTGTGCTCCCGGTCTTGGGATTGCACCTCGTCTCTTGCCGACTTGTGCCCTGCTGTGCCATCGAATTCCGGCGCGCCCGGCTCCTCATATCTGCCGTCACGCACCGCGCGCCGCTCGATCTCATGCTCGATTTTGCGGATGCCCGCATCAGAATAAAATCCCTCCTCCATGCGCGCGACAAGCTTTTGCAGCTCGGCGTCCGTAAGCTCGGGCAGGGACGCCGACAATTCCTCCAGCGTCTCCTCGGCATCCTCGTCCTCCGTCCTTCTGCCATCCGCGTACTCATTACAATGGCGGTTAGACACACGCTCCCCGGTGCTCCCGAGCAGTTCGGCATAGTCCTCATACGCCGCCGCATCCTCCCCAAAACGGATGACGTAGACGTCTCCGTCCGCGAACAGCTTTTTCGGGCGCGGCGTGAAAAAACTGCGGCATTTTGCGCAGGTCGCCGCGCGGGCGATCAGCACGCCGCCCTCCTCCGTCTCGATGCCAAATTCCTTTCCCTCCGGGTAGACGACCATATGTAAATTTTTCCCACAGTCCGGGCATAGATAGCCCACCATGTAAAAATTGTTGCCCAGCCGCTCCTTCTTCCGCTCCGCCTCCGCGGTATCCACACGCGTAAACGGCGCGCGCACTTTTTTCCATATGATCTTGCGCCAGAGCCCACCGCCGCGCACCTCCTGCTCCGTCTCCTCCTCATACTCTAAGGCGAGCTGGATTGCGTCCTCGTAAGTGATGCGCATCCCATTCCGGTAAAACCGCAGATACGAGGGCGTGTATTCCGGCTCCACTCCGTATTCCTGCATGATCCCGGTAAACAAGCGCTTCAGCTCGCCGTCGCTCTTATCCACCCGCACGCCATTTAACGTTCCCCATTTTCCAAAGGCGTAGAGAATCATGTTGATGGCATTTCGCACGCGCTGGTTGTCCCCAATCTCCCGGATCTCCTCCTTTTCGGGTATCTCTATGACACTGGCGTACACTTTCCGCGTGTCGAAATGAAAAAACAGGGAGCGCGCTTCTCCCTGCAATATCATATAATTATCCACAGCCACAAAGATACCGTTCCATCTGACCGGTACCTTCGCCGCCTGAATCAGTTTCTCAAATGTCTGCTGTAATTCCGCATTTGCTCTCATTCGTATCATACTGTATCCTCCACTACCAGTATATACACATTTTTCCTTTTTTCAAACCCTCTTTATAAACTTTTAAGAATTACAATTTCCTTGATTTTTCTGCGTTTCACGCATATTGTTAGCACTCGTGCAAAAAGAGTGCTAACTTTCTATTGACTTTTTATTTTGGCAGTTATAATATCTTACTTATGAAGAATTACAGATAAAGGAGTGTTCATTATGGCAAACAAACATGGAAGTCTGTCGATCGACAGCGATAACCTTTTTCCTATTATCAAAAAATGGCTCTACTCTGACCACGATATTTTCTACCGCGAGCTGATCAGCAACGGCTGCGACGCGATCACCAAGTTAAAAAAGCTGGATATGATGGGCGAATATACCCTGCCAAATGATTTCAAGGCAAAGATCCAGATCATCGTGAATCCAGAGGAAAAGACGTTAAAATTTATCGACAACGGTCTCGGCATGACTGCCGATGAGGTGGAGGAATACATCTGCCAGATCGCCTTCTCCGGCGCGACCGATTTCATCCAGAAATACAAGGACAAATCCACCGACGACCAGATCATCGGTCATTTCGGACTCGGCTTTTACTCTGCTTTTATGGTTGCGGACGAGGTCGAGATCGACACTCTCTCCTATCGGGAAGGCGCTGCTCCGGTACACTGGACCTGCGACGGCGGCACGGACTATGAACTCAGTGACGGCACGAAAGACACCGTCGGCACGGAGATCACGCTCCACTTAAATGAGGACTGCCTCGAATTTGCAAACGAATACCGCGCAAGGGAGATCATCGAGAAATACTGCTCTTTCATGCCGACCGAGATCTACCTCTCCAAGGCAAACGCCGAACCGCAGTATGAGACGATCGACGCTGCCGACAAGCGCGACACCGACACCGTCGTGGAGGAGATCCACGAAGAAGCAAAGATGGAGGAAAAAGAGAACGAAAACGGCGAGAAAGAGATGGTCGAGGTTTCTCCTGCAAAGGAAAAACTCAAGATCGTAAAGCGCCCCGTTCCGTTGAACGATACGAACCCGCTTTGGTTAAAGAACCCGAACGACTGCACCGACGAGGAATACAAGGCATTTTACCGCAAGGTATTTTTAGATTACAAGGAACCGTTATTCTGGATCCATCTGAATATGGACTATCCGTTTAACTTAAAGGGTATCCTCTATTTCCCGAAGATCAATACCGAGTATGATTCGATCGAGGGCACGATCAAGCTCTATAACAATCAGGTATTTATCGCAGACAATATCAAGGAGGTCATCCCGGAATTTCTGATGCTCTTAAAGGGTGTCATCGACTGCCCGGATCTGCCGTTAAACGTTTCCCGTTCCGCACTGCAGAACGACGGCTTTGTCAAAAAGATTGAGGAATACATCACGAAAAAGGTTGCAGACAAACTCACCGGTATGTGCAAGACCGACAAGGAGAACTACGAGAAATACTGGGATGACATCAGCCCGTTCATCAAATTCGGCTGCTTAAAGGACACCAAATTCTGCGACAAGATGAATGACTATATCCTGTTCAAGAATCTGGACGACAAGTACCTCACCCTGCCGGAGCTTCTCGTGAAGGAAGAGGAAAAAGAGACAGAGCAGACAGACGCGGAGGACACTTCTGCTGAAACCACTGCGGAAAACGATACCGCTGACGACGCGGAGGAAAAAGACGACCGCAAGGTGATCTACTACGTCACCGACAAGGTACAGCAGGGACAGTACATCAAACTGTTCCAGGAGCAGAACATGGATGCGGTCATTTTGGACCACAACATCGACACATCCTTTATCTCCCAGCTCGAGCAACGCAACGAGCACTACAAATTTATGCGCATTGACGCTGACCTGACCGAATCCTTAAAGGATGAGACCTCCGAGGAGGAATTAAAGTCAGAGACCGAGACGCTGACCGAGGTGTTTAAAAACGCCCTGCACAACGACAAGCTGACTGTCAAGGTGGAGAAATTAAAGAACGAGAACATTTCCTCCATCATCACTCTCTCCGAGGAGGGCAGACGTATGCAGGATATGATGAAAATGTACGCGATGGGCGGTATGGGCGGCATGGACCCGAATATGTTTGCCGCAGACCAGACTCTCACCTTAAATGCGAACCATGCGCTTGTAAAGTACATTTTCGAGCACAAGGACTCCGAGCACGTACCGATGTTCTGCGAGCAGCTCTACGATCTGGCAGTGCTCGCCAACCAGCCGCTGTCGGTTGAGGGGATGAGCCGCTTTGTCGAGCGCAGCAATCAGATCATGATGCTTTTAGCGAAATAGTGCAAAGCGACACTGCTTATTAGATATGACAAAAAACCGGTAACCGCACTTTGGGAAATCTCCCCTCTGCGTGTTACCGGTTCTTTTTATGCTCTGTGAGACGTTCTGTCCGCCGATGTACACTTACTCCTTCGCGCAGTAAATCTCAATCGCCTGTTTCAAAAATGCCGCTGTACCCTCACCCCCGGCTTTGTCAATGTTTTGCCGAAAGCGCTTATCCTCGGCATACATCTGCCCCAGTCCGCTAAAAATTTCTTTGGTGCAGGTATAGTAATGGTCTGTGATAAACTTCTGCAAAGCGCCGATTTTTTCCTGCACGGTCTCATCGGCAGGCGACAGATGTTTCAGCGTTCCAATCTCCCAAAACAGCCGCATCATCTGCTCTGCCGCCTCACCAAAATCCTGTCCGCCCTGCCGCCTCTGCTCACATTCCTGATACGCCTCCGTATCACCCCATCTTTCTCTGACTTCCTCCATATACTGTTCTATCTCGTCTTTGTCGAAAACCTGAAAATCCATTTTGTGTACTCCTTTTTTCTGAATTTCACGGGCAAAAGCAATCAGTTCCCCGATATGCCTATGCTGCAATTCCAGCAGTTTTATCTGCTGGGCAAGCGCTTCCGACTCATCAAAACCCGGACTGTCTAGAATCGTCCTGATTTCTTTTAGAGGAAACTGTAGCTCACGAAACAGCAAAATACTTTGCAAACGGGCAAGCGCTGCATCGTCATACAGCCGGTAACCTGCCCCGGTCACCTCTGTCGGTTTCAAAAGACCAATCGCATCATAATGGTGCAGTGTGCGCACACTGACTCCTGTTAGCTTCGCAACTTCATTTACTGTCCGCATCGTTTCTCCCTCCCGTGTAACGTCATTATAAACCCTGACGCAACGTTAGAGTCAAGGGATTTTAAAGACTTTTCTAAAAGAGTGTACTCATAAAACCTTCCCACGCTTGCACATCCCATGCGATTATACTAAAATACATTGTATTGGAATATATGACAAAATGAGGAGTTGCCATGAAAACGTTTTCTTTTATTTTCCGGTATATCAAAAAGCACAGGATCAAATACATCGCAGGGATCCTCACGCTGTTTGTCGTGGATTTTGCAAACCTTTTTATCCCGAAACTGACGGGCACGATCACGGACGGTCTGACTGCGCGCACGCTAGGCTGGAACGGCGTAAAGCAGAGTCTGCTCGCCATTTTGCTGCTCGGGGCAACGCTCGCCCTCGGCAGATTTCTCTGGCGCTATTTTCTCTTTGGCGCCTCCCGCTCCATCGAGCGGGAGCTGCGCAACGATATGTTCGCACATCTGGAGGAGATGGACGTCGAATACTATAACGGGCACGGAACGGGCGATCTGATGACGCGCTTTACCAGCGATCTAAACGCTGTGCGTATGTCGATTGGTCCTGCCGTGATCTGCGTGTTTGACGCGACGGTCATGACCGTCATGGTCGTCTGCCAGATGATGTACTACGTCGACATCCGTCTGACACTGCTCGCCATCATCCCGATGCTTCTGATCTGCTTTGGCGAGATTTATTACGGAAAAATCATCCACAAGCGGTTTCTCGAGCGGCAGGAGGCGGTCTCCGATCTGACCGACTTCGTGCAGGAGAGTTTTTCCGGCGTGCGCGTCATCAAGGCATTTGTCCGCGAGCACGCCGAGCGCCTCGCGTTTGCAAGGGCGAACGCAAAGACAATGGACAAAAATCTGCGCGTCGTGCGCCTTCAGGCGATCGTCATGCCGCTTCTGGACGTGATCATCGGGTTGTCGAGCCTGATCACCCTGATCTATGGCGGTTATCTGGCTTTGACCGGCGACATTACGCTCGGGCGTTTCGTCGCCTTCAACCAGTATATCAGTATGCTCGTCTGGCCCATGCTCGCCTGCGGGGACGCCATCAATATGTTTTCGCAGGGCGCAGCGTCGCTGCGGAGGATCCGGGCAGTCTTTGACGCGCAGTCGGAAGTTCGCGACCGCTTGGTTTCCACAGACACGGAGGATGACCTGACCGGGCACATCACTTTCTCACACCTCACCTTCACACACCGCGGTCACACCGAGCCCACGCTAAAAGACATCAGTCTCGACGTCCCGGCGGGAACGACGCTTGCGGTCGTGGGGCGCACCGGAAACGGCAAGTCAACGCTCGTCAATCTCCTGCTGCACCTTTACAATACCGGACCGGGCATGATCCTGCTCGACGGGCGGGACATCAATTCCATTCCGCTTAGGACGCTGCGGGAAAACATTGCCTATGTGCCACAGGACAATTTTCTGTTTTCCGACACGTTGAAGTCCAACATCGCCTTCGGCGTGGAGGGGGAGGATATGGACGCCATCGTGCAGGCGACAACGGACGCCTGCATCCACGAGAGTATCGTCTCCTTCCCGGACGGCTATGAGACCGTTGTGGGCGAGCGCGGCGTCACACTCTCCGGCGGTCAGAAACAGCGCAGCTCCATCGCGAGAGCCCTGCTCAAAAACGCGCCGGTTCTGATTTTGGACGACGCGCTCTCCGCTGTGGACACCGACACTGAGGAACAGATCCTTAACAACCTGAAAAAGAACCGTGCGGGAAAGACCACGATCCTGATCGCCCACCGCATTTCCACGATACAGAATGCCGACATCATCATGGTGCTTGAGGACGGCGCTGCGAAGGAGATCGGCACGCACGCCGAGCTGATGAAGCTTGACGGCATTTACCGCAATATGTTTGAAAAGCAACAGTTGGAAGCCGCCGGACAGTCGAATACCGACGGCATTTCCGACGACGGAACTCTCCCGGGAGGTACACGCACATGAAACGACTTCTCACATATTTAAAACCGCATAAATGGGTGATGACCGCCGCGACGACTCTGGTTCTTTTTATCATCGTTGTCGAGCTTTACCGCCCGGTCATCATCGGCGACGCCATCGACAATTACATCAACGGCTACTATCTGCCATACGCAGTGACCACGGAGGATGCACCGGGCGCAGTCCCCTACGGCTCTGTGTACCTGACCAAAGACCCTTCCGTCCTGGAAAATGCGTCAGACGGCGATTACTACCAGCTTCTTTTATACAACGACCGCTACTATATGGCGGAGGAGCTCTCCGCAGAGGAATGTGAGCGTCTTGGCAGCGCGTCCCCGGAGACCATCGCGCGCTATATCGGCGACGCCCCACCGCTTGGCCGTGTGGAACTTGCGTCTCTCCGGCACTATGATTTTACGGGTATTCTGGCTGCCGCCGCGCTCTACCTGCTGATGCTCCTGCTCGGCTTCGTCTTAAATGCCGCCGACACCTGGATGCTCCAGAAAATGGGACAGAAAATCATCTACCGGATGCGCGAGGAGGTATTCACCCACATTCACAGTCTGTCGCTGGGCTTTTTTAACACCACCCCGGTCGGCAAGCTCGTCACGCGCGTCTCCAACGATACCGAGGCGGTCAACGAGCTGTTTACGACGATCCTGGTCAAGCTGTTTAAAAACATTGTAAAAATCCTGGGTTATGCCGTGGTGATGATCTCCATCGACACGCGGATGGCAGGGATCTCCTTCCTGCTGCTCCCGCTGGTTGCCGTGCTGACCTTTTTCTTCCGCTTTCTCTCCAGAAAAGCGTACCAGATCACACGCACGAAGATCACGGAGCTAAACACCTTTTTGTCGGAGCATATCTCCGGGATGCGCCTGATCCAGATCTTCGCCCGCGAGAAAGAAAAATATGCGCAGTTTGAGAAAAAATCGGGCGAGCTGTTCGCTGCAAACTGGCGCGAGGTCATGACGTTTGCCATTTTCCGCCCGTCCATCTACTTTGTATCGGTGCTCGCGATGATTCTCGTCATCGGCGTTGGAAGCTCCTCTGTGTTAAACGGCACGCTCTCGCTCGGCACGCTGTTTATCTTTATCACCTACATCGGCTCATTTTTTGAGCCGATCCAGGAGCTTGCGGAACAGTTCGGCACGCTGCAGTCCTCGCTCGCGTCCGCCGAAAAGATTTTTTCCATACTGGACGAACAGCCCGAGATCGTCAATCCGCCGCATCCCGTCGACGTCGCCATCCGCGGGCGCATCGAATTTAAGCACGTCTGGTTCGCCTACGAAAAAAATGCCGACGGCTCGTACAATTACATTTTAAAGGACGTCAGCTTTGTGATCGAGCCCGGCGAGCGCATCGCGTTTGTCGGCGCAACGGGCGCGGGAAAATCATCGATCCTGAATCTGATCGGAAGATATTTTGACATTCAAAAAGGGGAGATTCTGATCGACGGGGTAAATATCAGAGACATTGACACCCGCGTGCTCCGGCGCGCGATCGGGCAGGTGCAGCAGGACGTCTTTCTCTTCACCGGGGACATCAAGGGCAATATCACGCTTGGCAACGAGGCGATTTCCCTGGAGGCTGCAAAGCGCGCCGCCATGATTGTCAATGCGGACGACTTTATCCAAAAACTCCCGGGCGGCTACGACGAGCCGGTGACCGAGCGCGGAAGCACACTTTCCGCCGGACAGCGCCAGCTTCTCTCCTTTGCGCGGACGCTCGCCTACGATCCCGCCATCCTCGTACTCGACGAGGCGACCGCCAATATCGACACCGAGACGGAGGGCATGATCACCGGGGCGCTGGAACATCTGATGCGGGGACGCACGACCATCATGGTCGCACACCGTCTCTCCACCATCCAGCACGCCGACACGATCATCGTCATGCACCACGGCAGGATCGAGGAATCCGGAACACATCAGGAGCTGCTGGGGCAGAACGGCATCTACAAAAAGCTCTACGAACTCCAACTTGCAGACACCTGAAAACTCCTGCATATATATAGAACGTACCGTCAAAGAAAGGGATTTTTATGGAAACTTTATCTCTCGCACTCATCATCACTGCCGCACTGCTCCTGCTCTACCTTTTCCTGATCGCCCCGCGTATGCGGGGAAAACCGGACCGCACGCCGCTTCTTGGCGTGCTCTACGCGCACCGGGGTCTGTTTGACAACGACACCGACGCCCCGGAGAACTCCCTCCCCGCCTTCCGCAAAGCCATCGAAGCAGGTTACGGCATCGAGCTCGACGTGCAGCTCTCGAAGGACGGCGTTCCCGTAGTGTTTCACGACGCGTCCTTAAAGCGGATGTGCGGCGTAAACGGCAAGGTCTGGGAATACAGCTTATCCGAGCTAAAGCAGATGAAGCTGGCGCACTCAGACGCCGTGATCCCCACATTCGCCGAGGTTCTTGATGCCGTAAACGGCAAAGTGCCGCTCATCATTGAATACAAGCTCGACGTTCCGCAGACAGAGGTCTGCCGGCTTGTCAATGAGCAGCTCCTCACCTACCCCGGCGCCTACTGCATCGAGTCTTTTCATCCACTGGCGCTGCAATGGTATAGGAAGCACCGCCCCGACGTCGTGCGCGGACAGCTTGGCATGGAATACTGGAACGATGAAAAATACCGGACAAATCCTTTCGTCTGGATCCTCTCCTTTCTTGTGACCAATGTGGCGGCAAGACCGGATTTTATCGCATACCGGCACTCCGATGCCGCAAACATTTCCTTCCGCCTCGCAAAACGCATGGGCGCGCTCGCCGTCGCATGGACGATCAAAAACCAGGCGCAGCTTGCGGAAGCAAAAAAGCATTTTGATCTCTTTATTTTTGACAGTTTTATTCCGGATCAAACGATTTTGCCGAGGTTTTAAATTAATGACAATGTGTTGACAAAAAACGAACTTCTGCATATACTTTACTTGAATGGAGGTATTCTGTATGGCAACAACAAATCTAAATATTCGAACAGATAAAGCTATCAAAGACCAGGCAGAGGAAATCTTCAATGAACTTGGTCTGAATATGACAACTGCCGTAAATATGTTCTTGAGAACCGCGATCCGTGAGCATGGTATTCCTTTTGAGTTGAAATTGGACGTGCCGAATGAAACTACAATAGCTGCCATTGAAGAAGGAAAAAAACTTATGGCAGATCCTTCGGCTCCGAGATATTCCAGTATGGAAGTCCTTAGGTCGGCACTTGAAGTATGAAATAAATACAGAGACCATGATCTTATAGGCAACTATAAAGGCACGCGTGAATGTCACATTGAATCTGACTGGCTACTCATTTATGAGATACAGAACAATGTATTGGTTTTGATGCTCTATCGACTCGGTACACATTCGGAATTATTCAAAAAATAGCTTTTCAAATCCACTGCAGTGTGATTCCCCAGAGAGTCTTGCTTTATAGGAGACAAAATTTCCTATAAAGCAAGAAAATTTTTTCCAAAAATCCCAAAATCAAATAGAAAACAGCATGGTTATTTGCCAAAATGAAGACGCTGAATCGAGCGGTAAATCAGAATTGATAGGAGGAAACCTAACTATGGACAACATTGAAAAATGGATAGATGATATATTTGAGGATACTATTCCAGACGAGGTATTTGATACAAGAGATGATTTGCAGTCATGGGTGAAGAAGGCAACATGGGAAGAAATTTTGGAAGAGGTAATCACTAAAATTAAAAAATATATTGAAACCGGAAAGTATGCCGAACAGATGAAATCTTATGAAGGCATTGGTGTTGGCTTCGTTGATGGAGATATTACAATTGTTTACCAAAAATAATTCCGGTTTTCCGGTGAGTTGCCACATCACTACAATCCCCCACTTCCTTCTTTGCCGAAGCAAGCAAGATCTTCGGGGGATTTCATCCATGTAAAAAAGCTATCCTATCATTTGCGGCATATTGCCGTCACTGTCTCTAACTTCCTGCGAAAAAGGTATCATAGATACCGCAGAGCTAAAAAAACCAGGCTGCCCCCAGAAGTTCGTGTATCTAAAATGTCCGGGGATGTGATCCTATTTGAATTTTATGCGGAGGAAGTGATGAGTGTCAGCGTACAAGACGGTTTCTGTTACAGCCCGAGGGATGAAGAAAATATGTGACCATTTTTATTACTACTGTAGATGGATATTGATACACCATCTGCCAGTCGAACTGGTATCAGTGCTGACATTTGACAGCATGAAAGGAAAGGTTTTATTCCATGATATATCCAGAAAAAGGAAAAGAGCCCGAATGTTTTATCACTTTTGTGGAAAATGCTTTAGAAAAATTAGCAAAAGAGGAATATGCTTCTTTCTTATCTCTTTTTGACAGCAGTCGAATAACAACAGAGGATGAATTGATCTTAGCCCTTAAATATTTAGACGAAACTTGTCCTATTACAAAAATTGATGATCCAGCCTTAAAACTGAACCATCAAAGAATCAATTTAATTGCATTTAGGGATGGCGATGGGTATCAAATGGATTATGATTTGACAACAGATGGTGAACCAAACGATTTGACACTCCAAATCGAATTTTTGAAAACAGAAAATGGCTATATTGTTTCACTGGATGATTTACATACCTTATAATTGAATGGTACTTCGTGGAATAATTTCCGGTTTATTGGTGAGTGAAATGGAATGAACAATCAGAAAGTAATAGGAATCATTTGCAAGGTTCGTTGGCATTTCAAGTTAAACTGTTACTTTTATCACATCAAAGTGAATGGCAGAGTGAAGAGCAAACGATACTACGATAATGATTTGCTCCCTATTGTATAACTTCCAGTTTACTATGGAGTTAAAAACGTGAAAAATCAGAAGTTGAAGTTATGGAGGTGCGCTGATGAAAAATATTCAAAATTATAATGCAACAAAATATTTAAAAAGGCAAAAATATAAAAAAGTAGAGCATGAAATTTATGAACACAGACAAAAGAATGAAATATTCTATGTAACTTCATTATCTTTTGTACAAGAGCCGGGGTATCAGGAAGGAAAATGTGCAAGTGAAATTTCTCAATACCCTTTAGAAGATTTGTTAGATAAGTTTTATTGCCATATCTCTGATTATTATGAAGAATTAAATGTTCCTAATTCTGAAAAATGCTATCTGGAATTTGCAGCTTCAGAAATGGATGATATAAAAAATTTAAGAAGTATTATTGGTAAACACGTTTACAATAAAAAATATGAAGAAGCCGGAAATGTTTATGTAAAATTAGTTATTGAATAAAAGACAACTTTCAGTTTTCTGAAAAATTTCCACATCATCACAAGACTCATCAACCCCAAATGCCGCCAGAGACATTGCACTTTACAAACGTCCCTGGCGGCATCATATATTTACAAGATCTTCGTCGTCCACTTCGAGCAGTCCCAAACCTCACTCACGATATCCTGATAGAACTCAGGCTCATGACAGATCAGAAGGATCGTTCCACGGTACTCCTTTAAGGCGCGCTTTAACTCCTCCTTCGCGTCCACATCGAGATGGTTCGTCGGCTCGTCCAAAAGCAGGACGTTCGTCGCACGGTTCATCAACTTGCACAGGCGCACCTTCGCCTGCTCACCGCCGCTTAACACGCGCACCTGACTCTCGATGTGCTTCGTCGTCAGACCACAGCGCGCCAACGCCGCACGCACCTCATACTGCGTGAAAGCCGGAAATTCCTCCCAGATCTCGTCGATGCAGGTGTTTTTATTCTCACCCTTGATCTCCTGCTCAAAATATCCGGTCTCTAAATTTTCTCCCGTGACCACCTTTCCCTTAAGCGCAGGGATCAGTCCCAAAATACTCTTTAACAGCGTCGTCTTACCGATTCCGTTTGCGCCCACAAGCGCCACCTTGTGCCCGCGTTCCAGCGAAATATTGAGCGGTACGGAGAGGGGCTCGTCGTAGCCGATGACAAGATCTTTCGTCTCAAAAATATATTTTCCCGGCGTCCGCCCCACCGGAAAAGAAAACTCCGGCTTCGGACGCTCGGCGGCAAGCTCGATGATGTCCATCTTGTCCAGCTTCTTCTGCCTCGACATCGCCATATTCCGCGTCGCCACGCGCGCCTTGTTCCGCGCCACAAAATCCTTTAACTCGCTGATCTCCTGCTGCTGTCTGCGGTACGCCGCCTCAAGCTGCGCCTTCTTCACCGCATAGACCTCCTCGAACTTCTCGTAGTTGCCCACATAGCGGTCGAGGTGCTGGTTCTCCATGTGGTAAATGATATTCACCACTTCATTTAAAAACGGAATATCGTGCGAGATCAGGATAAAAGCGTTCTCATACTCCGTCAGGTAACGCTTTAACCAAGCGATATGCTCGGCGTCCAGATAGTTTGTCGGCTCGTCCAGAAGTAAAATATCCGGCTTCTCCAAAAGAAGCTTTGCCAACAACACCTTCATGCGCTGCCCGCCGCTCAGATCCGTCACGTCGTGCTCCAAACCGAGCTCCAAAAGTCCCAGCGCACGCGCGACCTCCTCCACCTTCGCGTCAATCACATAAAAATCATGGAGTGTGAGCGCATCCTGGATCACGCCCAGCTCCTCCATCATCGCATCCATCTCCTCCGGTCCTGCCTCCCCGAGGGAATCGCAGATCTCATTCATCTTCTCCTCCATCTCAAAGAGCCAGGCGAACGCCGACTTTAGCACGCTCTCGATCGTCATGCCCTTCGTCAGCGTCGAGTGCTGGTCGAGATAGCCGACGCGCACGTGCTTCGCCCACTCGACCTTGCCCTCGTCCGGCATCAGCTTCCCGGTCACAATATTCATAAACGTGGATTTGCCCTCGCCGTTCGCGCCGACCAGTCCGATATGTTCCCCTTTTAGCAGACGGAACGACACATCGTCAAAGATCGCCCGGTCGCCAAATCCATGCGTCAAATGCTCTACATTTAAAATACTCATAAAACTCCTTGTATTTTTATTTTATCCAGAAATACAGTAACACCACGATACCGAGCACAATGCGGTACCAGCCAAACACCTTAAAGTCATGCTTTCTGATATAGCCAAGCAGAAACTTGATCACCACAATGGAGACCACAAAGGCGCTTACCATTCCGCCAAGCAGGATCATCGACTCGCTGCCGCCCAGTGCAAGACCAAAGTCGAGGATCTCCAGAAGGCTTGCGCCAAGCATCACCGGAATCGCCAGGATAAATGTAAACTGGCTCGCCGCCTTTCTGGAAATCCCGATCAAAAGCGCGCCCACGATCGTTGCACCGGAGCGCGAAGTGCCCGGAAACGCCGCCGCCAGAAGCTGAAACACGCCGATCGCCGCCGCCATCTTCCAGGTGATCTCATACATCGTCTCCACCTTCGGCGTCTTTCCCGCGTTGCGGTTTTCCACCACGATAAAGGCGATACCAAACACGATCAGAGCCACCGACACGCCGATGGGATTGTAAAACAGCTCGTCGCACACGTCGTCCAGCCCCAGCGCGACAAAGAAGATCGCCGGCAGGCACGCGACCACAATCTTAAACCAGTTGATGATGATCGGCATCTTCACTGCAAGCGGTCCGAAAAACCAGTGTTCCTCGCGCCAGACGCTCACGCCGCGCGGCGTCTTTCTGCCGCCGGAAAGTCCAAACGGCCAGATCTCGCCCCAGAAGAGCACGATCACCGCAAGGATCGCCCCAAGCTGGATCACAACGAGGAACATATCCCAGAACGCCTTGCTGACGTCGAGCGTCAGAAACTCATTTAACAGGATCATGTGTCCGGTACTGCTGATCGGCAGCCACTCCGTGATGCCCTCAACGATACCAAAAATAATTGCTTTCAGTAATTCTAACATAAGCTCTCCCAATTCCATTCACTGTGACGGTCAGATATCCCCGCAATGCTTCTTAAAAACCGCAAAAAAACTGTCCGTAGTGATCTCGCCCCCCGTCTCTAAGGTAAGCTCCTCCCACAACTCCTCATTCATCTGCGCTTCCCTCGTTCCTGCAAACTCGCGGTAAATGTCGTCAAACGCCTCCTTCTGGCGTTTCGCCACGATATTTTTCTTATTTTCCTCCGTCAGCTCTACATTATACTTATTCAGACACCGGATAAAATAGTATCCGTCCTCGGTCGTTATCATCTGTGACGTCTCGTCATTCTCCAGACGGAACACGATCTCCGACGCCTCCTCGGGAAAGTCGTCCCGCGATACCGTCACCTGGATCGCAGGCAGCTCATTATAATTGTTTGCCACCGTGGCAAAATCCTCCCCCGCGGCAAGCTTCTGGTTCACCACACCCGCCTGCCCCGCGTCCGTCACGAAAATCTGCATGATCTCCATCACGCGCGCCTCGTCGTCGCTGACCTCCTCATCGACTCCGGCAGTCAGCGAATGATAAAGCTTCTGCGCCAGCGCATAATGCCCGTAATATTCCTCGATATCGTCCTCGGAGACTCCCAGATAGGAGATCTCCTCTTTTGAGAGCGAATCATAATATTCCTCCGCCGCATCCGCCACCTTCTGCTGCTCCTCCTCCGTAAGCGCCATCTCCTGCGATTCGGCGAGAAGATCCATACAGTACACGGTCGTCAGCTCCTCCAGCGTGATATCCTTGACATAGTCTGTCAAAGAATCGTCGCCGAAATCGTGCTCCCACAGATTCACGGTGTACGCCGTCCCATAGATATTCTGGTAATTGGCGAGATAGACCTTCGCCTCCTTCAGTTCGCAGATACTCCTGTCAATCCGGAACACCTGACGGTTGTTTAAATTCTTCGACAGGACGAACTCTTTGTCTCCGATCCGGCATCCCGACAGCAGAAGTGTCATGCAGGCGGCTGCGCACACCGCGCGCAGCCATCCCCTAACCCTCTTCTTTTTTCTCATGTAATTTACCCTTATTATGCTTCCATCGCGTGCAGGATACTGCGCGCAACGGAGATACCGTTTGCGGACGCCTGCTGCAATCCTCTGGTCACAGACGCCCCGTCGCCGATCGCACGCAGACCCTTCACACTCGTCTGGAAGTCTTGATCGACAACGACCTTGTTCGAGTAGAATTTGACCTCCACGCCATAGAGCAGCGTCTCGTCGCTCGCGATACCCGGAGTCACCTTGTCAAGCGCGAGGATCATCTCCTCGATATCCACCATGATACGGTGTGGGAACACAAGCGACAGATCGCCCGGCACCGCGTCCTTTAAGGTAGGGATCAGGTTGTTTCTGCAGAGGCGCTCCTCGGTCGTCCTTCTCCCACGGCGGAAATCGCCGAAGGTCTGCACCAGGATCCTTCCGTCGCAGAGCATATTTGAGAGCTGCGCGATCTGCTTGCCGTACTCGATCGGCGTCTTAAACGGCTTTGTGAAATTCTTTGAAACCAAAATCGCGAAGTTCGTGTTATTCGTCTTTAAGTCCTTTGACTTGTAGGCGTGTCCGTTCACCACGGCAAGCCCGTTGTCGTAGTACTCCGTCGCGACCTCCCCCGACGGATTCGTACAGAAGGTACGCACCTTGTCGTCAAAGGTTGGCGTGTGGTACACCAGCTTTGCCTCATAGAGATTCTCATTCAAAAACTCCATGACCTCATCGCGCACCTCCACGCGGACGCCCACGTCCACCGTGCCGACCTGCGTCTCGATGTCGTGCTGCTTGCAGATGTGGGAAAACCAGTCCGCGCCCTCGCGTCCGACCGCAGAGATCACCTCGCCCGCAAGATACGTCTCACCCTTGTCCGTGATCACACCCTTCACACAGCCGTCCTCGATGATGATATCGTCAACCATCGTGTGAAACTCCATCTCCACGCCCTCCGCAAGCAGATGCTCCTGAAGTCTGGAGTAGATCTTGTAGCCCTCCTCCGTGCCGAGATGGCGGATCGGACACTCGATCAGCTTTAAGTTTGCCATGATCGCCTTTCTGCGGATCTCGCGGATCTCCTTCTCCTTGTCCACGCCGTACACCTTCGTGTCCGCGCCGAACTTCAGATAAATATCATCCGATTCCTTCAACAGCTCCACGGTCTTGTCATAGCCCAGGATCTCCGGCAGGTTGCCGCCCACGTCCGGGGAGAGGGAGAGCTTTCCGTCCGAAAACGCACCCGCGCCCGCAAAGCCCGTCGTGATCGAACACGGCTTACAGCCCACGCACACCTTTGTCTTTCGTTTCGGGCACTCGCGCTTTTCGATGCGTCTGCCCTTCTCGATCATAAGCACCTTCAAATCCTTCTTCGCATGGATCAGCTCATACGCGCAAAAAATACCGGATGGTCCTGCCCCCACGATAATCACATCATAATTTTTCATCGTCATTCCTCACTTCTATCTGTTCTATGCTTCCACGATCAGGTATCTGCCGTCCGGAAGTGCAAACACCTCCTGCGACTCCTCCAGTTCCTCATCATCCATACCTGCAATATCCACGCCCTCTTCCTCGAAATAGGCACGGACCTCCCTGATGTTTCCGGCAACCACCGCCATGCAGTCCTCTAAAAATTCCTCTGCCTCCTCCGCAGTCTCTGCCACCGGTTCGGGAAACAGTTTTCCCTGCTGTGCCAAAAAAGTCTCCAGACACATCTCATCATACATACAGATACCCTCCCTATGATTTTTCTCTTAAATTCTACCATAAATAAAGGTCAATTCCAAGCTTCTTTAACTTCTGGTAAACCGCTGCAACCGGAAGTCCTACAACATTATTATAGTCGCCGTCGATTTTGTCAATATAAATCGCGCATTTTCCCTGGATCGCGTAGCCTCCCGCCTTGTCAAACGGCTCGCCCGTGGCGATATAGCGCCGGATCTCCTGCTCCGTCATGCTGCACACCGACACCGCTGTTTTCTCGTGGAAGGTCAGCTCGCCCGCCTTGCCGGATGCGTCCAGCAGCACGAGCGACACCCCGGTATAGACCTCGTGCGTCTTTCCCTGCAGCATCGAGAGCATCCGGAATGCGTCCGCCTCGTCCTTTGGCTTTCCGAGGATTTCGTCCCCATATGCCACGACCGTGTCCGCTCCGATGATCAAAATATCCTGCGGCGTCACCAGCTCCTCATGGGAAGCCCCATAAGATTTCACCATCCCGGCGACCTCTCTTGCCTTCTGCCCTGCAAGCTCCTCCACAGCCTCGTGCGGAAGCTTTTTCGTGATGACTTCCTCCCCCTTTGCCGGGCAGACCTCAAAGTGGATGCCGATCTGCTCCAGCAGTTCCCTTCTCCGCGGGGATGCGGACGCCAGTATAATCTGTCCCATTTTATTCTCCTCCATTTCTCTCTATCGGTACGATCTCGCCCAGCCGGAACGAATAGAGCAGCCGTTCCTTCACGCGCACCCTGCGCGCTCCGTCTCCCTGAAAGAGACGTTCGAGCGCCTCGCCGTAGAGCACAAGCTGCGCCGCGTAACGCTCCGCGAGCTGTCCCGCCGTATCGACGCGGTCAGTCTTATAGTCGAGCACCACGATGCCGTCGTCCTCCTCCCAGAACACGTCGATGATTCCCTGTATCAGCGTCAGTTCCTCCGCTGTGGCTGATGCGTCTGACGCGGCGGATCCCTCTCCAAAACCAAACCGCGTCAGTTCCTCTCCGGTAAATCCCATCACAAACGCTTTCTCCCGGTGGAGCTTTCCCGCCTTCTGCGCCGCGCGCATCCGCGCTCCGGTTTCAGAATCCACAAACGTCTCGATCAGCGGAAGCTTCACAAGCCGGTACATCTCCTCCGTGATGCTGCCCTCCGCGAGCATCTGTGCAAGCTGCTCCCCCGGCGAAAGCTCCGATGCAAAATCGTAACATTCCATCACGCGGTGTACCGCCGTACCGCGCAGCGCGCCCTGATTGACAGGCTCTTCCTCCTCGCGCAGCTTTCGCACAAACGGCGGAATATACGGCACAAGCTCCTCCTGCGGAAAGAGCGGCGTCATCTCCTCCTCTTCCCGCTCCATCAGCCTGCGCATGGCACGGTGCTTTAACTCCGACACCGAATACTTGTTTTTCTGCTCCCACAGTCCCCCCTGGGGATAGCGGAAGGAAAAACGTTTTCCGATCTCCTCCACAAGCGCCCCGCTCGCCCGCCCGATCTCCTCCATGCGCTCCGCTCGCGAGATGTGCTCTCCCACGCGCGCGCGGATCTCGCCTGCGACAAGCTCCGCCACCGGAACAACGCGCAGCGGATACCGTTCCCCGTAGGAGCACACCGCCGGTATCAGCCAGTCCAGATAGCCGGATGCGCCCTCTCTGTCCGCATAGCCGAGCGCCCCGGAAAATTCCCCCGCCATGCGGGATTTTTCCACCGCCTTCGCGGCGTCCTTTTTGCATCCCGTCAGGATCAGCTTTTCCTTCGCGCGCGTCAGCGCCACATAGAGCACGCGCAGCTCCTCCCCGAGGTTTTCCAGATCTGTCTGCTTCGCGATCGCGCGCTTTGCGATCGTCTGCGCCTTGATCCTCCGCTCTCCGTCCATCCAGTCTAAGCCCATACCAAACTCGGGGTGAAGCACCATACAGCTCCTGACGTCCTGACGGTTGAAATTCTTTCCAAGCCCCGACACAAACACGACCGGAAATTCCAGCCCCTTGCTCTTGTGGATACTCATAATGCGCACGACATCCTCCTGCTCGCCCGTCATGTCCGCCTCGCCAAAATCCACATCATACTTTTGCAACTCATCGATATAGCGCACAAAATGGAACAATCCCTTGTAGCTGGTATTCTCATACGCGATCGCCTTCTCCACCAGCATATCCAGATTGGCGCGGCGTCTTCTTCCCGCCGGCATCGCCGCCGCATAATTGCCGTATCCGGTCTCCCGGAGGAGGATTTCGATCAGCTCGTGGATCGGCGTATCCGGCACAAGACGGCGCAGCTTTTGGTACATCACATAGAAGCGGTACAGCTTTTCCTCATAAGCCTCCCACTCCCGTTTCCCGTCCTTCTTCTCCGCTGCCTCGCACACAAGCGCCTCGCATTTTTGCAGCACGCAGTCGTGAAAGCCAGCCTCCATATCCGTCAGGCGCAGCTTTGCCAGCTCCTCATCACAGAGTCCCGCGAGCGGAGAACGGAGCACCGCCGCCAGCGGGATATCCTGCCTCGGATTGTCGAGGATCCGAAGCATCGCGAGCACCGTCTGCACCTCCACCGCCGAAAAATATCCCGTCGCAAGCACCGTGTAAGCCGGGATCCCCGCCTCGCCCAGCACTCCGGCAAACGCATCCGCCCAGCCGCTTAGGCTGCGCAGCAGAATGACAATGTCCGAGTACCGCACGGGGCGCAGCTCCCCGGTCTCCTTGTCCGTCACAAGCTGTTCTTTCATCAGCTTTTGGATGCGCTGTGCCACGAGCCGCGCCTCGATGAGTTTCTTATCCTCCGTCCGGCGCTCCTCCCCCTCCTCCAGCAGTTCATCGCTGCTGTCGGCGAGCAGAAGCTCCGGTGCAAACATGGTCTTATCGTCGCTTTCGGGATAGGAAGCCCCCGGGTAGAGCGCCGCGTCGTCGTCATACGCCACATTGCCGAGGTCGCGCGCCATGATCCGGAAAAAAATGTCGTTCGCACAGGAGAGCACCTTCTCGCGGCTTCTGAAATTTTTGTGCAGATCCACGCGCTGCGTATCGCTGTCCGCCGTCTGGTAGGTGTCATACTTTTCCATAAAAAGTTCCGGTCTCGCCAGACGGAAACGGTAAATGCTCTGCTTGACGTCGCCCACCATAAAGAGATTATTGCGCCCGCGCGCCTCCGTCGAGATCGTCCGCAGGATCGTCTCCTGCACATAGTTACTGTCCTGGTACTCGTCGATCATGATCTCCGCAAACGTGTCGCGAAATTCCTCCGCCGCACGTCTCGCCTGCTTCGTCTCCCCGTCCACGAGGATATTCAGCGCAAAATGCTCCAGATCGTGAAAATCGACCAGATTCCTGCGCCGTTTCTCCTCCGCAAACGCATCCGCAAACTCCTGCGTCAGGCGCACCAGTTCCCCCGCGTGCGGCGCAGTCTGCCTCATCTGCTCCGCGAGAAGCTCCGGCGATGCAAAAAAGTACTGCTTTGTCAGCTTTTTGACGATCTCCTTCGCATCCGCGCGCAGCTCCTTCACGCGCTCGAGCTTCTCCACATCCCCGTCAAAGCCGCGGCTGGACGGAAGTCTGTCGTAGGAGAGGTTTGTGATCTCCCGGTAAAACTCCGCAAAATCTTTACATCCGGCAAGCGCCCTGTATTTCTCCCGGTCGCTGCGGATCACCTTCTCATACAGATCCGGTCCGTCATCCGCCTGCGCGAGCAAAAGCGCCTGGTCCATCAGCCTGACCAGATCTTCTGTCACAAGCTTCGTGTGCTCCATCAGCGGCTGCATCCACAAGACGTCCTGCAGATCCTCTGCGCACCCCACCGCATAGCCGTCCGCGCACTCCGCCAGCCATTCTTTCGGCCACGGGTAGCTGCGCGAAAACTCGTAGAGCGTTAAGATCATCCCGCTCACCCTGGCGTCGCCGCGCCCCGTGGCATAGCCGTCCATAAACGCCTGAAACTCCGGGCGAAGCTCCTCGTAATTGCGCGCAAGCACACGCTTTAAAACGTCCTCGCGCAGAAGCTTTAGCTCGCCCTCGTCCCCGATGCGGAAATTCGGCTCAAGATCGATCTCATGAAAATGATTGCGGATCACATACAGACAGAAGCTGTCGATCGTCGTGATCTGCGCGTTGTGGATCAACGTGAGCTGCCGCTGCAAATGTTCATTTTCCGGCTCAGGAAGCAGCGCCTTCTCAATCGCCGCCCCGATGCGCTCGCGCATCTCCGCCGCCGCAGCATTGGTAAACGTCACGATCAAAAGGCGGTCGATATCCACCGGATGCTCCCTGTCCGTGATCATCTGAATAATGCGCGCGACAAGCACCGCCGTCTTTCCCGATCCCGCCGCCGCAGACACCAGTATATTGCGGTTTCTCAAATCTATGACCTGCTGCTGTTCCGCTGTCCAGGTAACTCCCATCGCTCTATCCTTCTTCCCCTTCTTTTCTCATTCTCTCCAGAATATCCTCCGGCTTTGCGATCACCTCAAGCTTCCGGTAGGAAAATCCCGGCAGTCTCACATCAAACCCGCAGACCGTGTGGTACGGACAGTAATCGCAGCCCGTCCTCTCTGCCAGTTCATATGGATGCACAGAGACGTCCCCCGCCAGGATCCGTCGTCCCGCCTCCATCACGGTGCGGTTGACGTGCCCGGACATCGCATAAAAATCTTCCGTACCTGCCGTCTTTGACGTCGCCTTTAAGGAGCCGTCCGCCTTTAAAGCAACCGGGATGACCGCCGAGCTTCCCGTAAAATCCTCATCCATCGCGCGGTAGATCTCCTCGTTTTCATTCACCAGACCGCCCGGCTTTAGCTGCTCCAACACGGCGCGGCGGATCTCCTCCTCCGACTCTGCGCCGCTTCCCTCCACCATCGGATCGTCGATGTGGTAATAAAATATGCCCGCCGGCTCTGCCTTCCTGCCCGGATGCAGCTTCTCCTCCAGCTCAAGGGCAGCGTTTAGGTAGACCACGAGCTGAAGCTGAAGTCCGTGGTACAGATTCAGCAGGGAAAACGCGGTGTTTCCCGATTTATAGTCGATGATCTTGACGTACACCTTATCGTCCGTCTCGAGGGTGTCGATGCGGTCGATCCTTCCGCGCAGCCGCATTTTTTCCTCATCACTGAGTGCAAACCGGACTGCTGCAAGATCATCGGTGCCCGCAAAGGAAACCTCAAAGGCGCTCGGTGTGAACCTTCCCTTCTGCACCTGCAGCGAGAGCGCCCACACGGTCTTCTCCAGAGTTTTTTTCATGCGCGCCAGCAGATAGCGGTTTTTCGCCTCCGAAAATGCCTCCGCATTCTCACACGATGCCACCGCGTCCGCCATACTCTCGGAAACCCACTCCCGCTGCATCTCCTCGGGAACGGCAGCCCACGTATACTCCGACACCTGCACTCGCTTCGCATAGTGCTCTAAGGCGTCGTGATAGATATTTCCCATATCCACCTGCGCGAACTCCAAAAGCCCGCGTTCGCGCAGGTGGAGTCCGTAGTCCAGATAGTGCGCAAAGGCGCACGCCGCAAACCGTTCCAGACGCGTCACGCTGTTGTCCAGTGTCGTCCCGTAGAGCGCCCGCGTCACAGCCTCTGCAACCGGCTCGCCCGTGTAGCGGTAATCCGCTGCGGCAAGCAGCCGCAGCGTCTCATCCCGGTAGGAATCATCGGCGAGATACCACGCGGCAAGCGCGCGCCAGAGCGCCCGCTCCTGTTCTCCCCGGATCTCTCCGGACTCCTGCCCTTCCAGACCCTCAAGAAAAAATGCCACCGCGTTTTCCGGCGTGAGCACATCCTCCGCCGGCAAAAGTTCTTCCTTACTCTCTACGGCAAGCTCCGGGAACATATGCAACAGCGTGCCGATCAGGTACGAGCGGCGCAGCGCCTTTCCCTCCGCGTTGACCCGCGAAAATGTCACATAGAGCGCATCCGACGGTTTCGTCATCGTCAGATACAGATAGAACTTCTGGATAAACACTTTCTCACGCGCGCCCGGCGCAAGCTCTAAATGATGCTCCGCCATCTTCTCCCGCTCAAACTGTGAGATAATGCTGCCCTTGCTGCCCGAGGAAGGCACGATGCCGTCATTGACGCCCACGAAAAACAGGATTTTCACATGGCTAAGACGCGTCCGCTCAATATCGCCGATCGTCACTCTGTCATTTCCGGGCGGAATACTGCCCACCTTCGCCGCCGAAAATCCGGCGTCCAGAATGTCCCCGTACTCCCGCACCGTCATCTCCTCATCGCCGAGCAGGGATGCCGCCTTATCCAGAAGATCCATGACGATCCGGTAAATCTGCGCATACTCCTGCGCCCGGACGGGGTTCTCCCCCTGAAACGCAAGCTCTCTCTCCTTTAAGAGCGCCTCCGCATCCAGGCGGTTTAAAAACTCATAAAGCGCATACGTCTGCTCCTGCACCGTATGCCCCCTGCCAAACACCTCAAACAGCGGCGCAAAGTTCTCCCAGATACTCTCCCGGATGGCGTTTAAGCGCATCATCTCCTCCTGCAGACGCTCCCGCTCACCTTCCTTTTGCCTGCCCGTCACAAACGTCCACGGTCTGCTCCACTGCCGTCTCCCACAGATGCCCTTTGCAAGCACATAGTTTTCCAGCATATCGGTATCCGTCTCTGTCAGAACCTGACATTCTCCATTCTCCTCCGACACGGCAAGACAGATCCGCTCCGCCAGCCCGCTGCGCAGGAAGCGAAAAATGCTCTGGTAGGAAAAATCCGATTCGACCACCTCAAGCGCCGCGCGGATCAGTTCGATAAACGGATGGAACAGGATATTTCTCGTCTGGTCGATAAAGTGCGGAATCGCATACTGCGCAAAAATCTCCGGCACATAGTTGGCGTACTGCGGCACATCCCCGGTGACCACCGCGATATCCCTATAACGGTAACCTTTCTCCCTGACAAGCCTCGTGATCTCCCGCGCCACAAAGCCAAGTTCACTGCGCGGGTCGGAGAGCTCCGTGATGCGGATGCAGGAAGCCTCCCCCTTCCATCTGCCGTAGACGGGGCGGAAAAGATTCTGCTCCATAAAGAAAAGCTCTGCGGCGTTGCGGTAGCGCTTTTTCTCCCCGGGCGTTAAGACGACCGGATCTTCCATAGGGACAGAGAGGGAAAATGCCAGCTTCTGCAAAGTCTCCACCGTCTTTCTGCTCATCGCAAAGAGCTCGTGAATGCCCCTGCTGTGGTAAAAGTCCTCCCGGACGTCTATCGTCACCGACACCATAACTTTGGACGCAAGCGGCAAAAGCTCCCGCATCAGGCGGTTCTGCACCGGGGTGAATCCGGTAAACTCGTCAAAGACGAGCACGCTCTCCCGAAGCAGCGCAGATTTTCCTGCCAGTTCGGCAAGCAGCAGGAGCACCTCCTCCGCCGTGATGTATTTCCCCGCCAGATATTCCCGGAAACCGCGGTAGAGCACAAGGATGTCCGAGAGCTTACAGCGCAGTGCGTCCCCAAGCTGTTCCCCCTCCAGAAACGCCTCCAGATCCTCCGGCGAGATATTATACTGCGCCAGCTCCGAGATCAGCGACTTCACCTCGCCGACATAGCCCATTTTGTTCATGTTGCCGCCGAGCATCGTAAGTTCTTTTTTCTTGAGTTCCGCTACTTTGCGCAGCACCAGATTCTTCCCGGTCTCCTCCAGAACGACAATGTCCTGCCTGCCAAGCTCGTCGAACACACGGTAGGCGAGGCGCACAAAGCTTAAGACTTCCACGTTCATGATCGCATGGTTTTTCTGCCGCACGACGAGCTCGCGCTGTGTCTGCATCGTATACTGCTCCGGCACAAGGATCAGAAAATTCTGCTGTGGGTGCTCTGCCGCCTGCCTGAGTACATATTCATAAAGATAGCCGGACTTTCCGCTGCCGGAATTTCCAAAAACAAACTGTAATGACATCTGTCCCTCACATTTCCGAAACAAACCGCCCCTGCGTTGCAATTCCTTTTGCGGGCTGCGTGCAGGAGCGGTAAGCTGCAATATCATATGAATTTATTTGTCATGAATCTCCGCGTGGATCTCCTGTAAGGATTTCACTGCGCTGTGACCGTGGCGCTTCTCGTAGCGGATGCCCTCCGCAGAAGCCTTCGCCGCAGCGACGGTCGTCATGTAAGGCACCTTTGCCTTGATCGCCGATTTTCTCAGGTAGCTGTCATCGCTGACACCGTCCTTGCCGACCGGCGTATTGATGATCATCTGGATCTCGCCGTTTGTGATCATGTCCGCAATATTCGGGCGTCCCTCATACAGCTTTCTGACCTTCGTCGCCGGGATCCCGTTCTCCTTCAACAGCTCGCACGTACCTCCGGTCGCCACGATCGAGAAGCCGTCCTCCGCCAGTATTCTGGCAGGCTCGATGACCTCCGCCTTGTCCTTGTTGTTGACCGAGATCAGCACGGTTCCCTCCAACGGAAGCTTTGACTGGCTCGCCTCCTGCGCCTTGTAAAACGCCTCGCCGTAAGAAGCCGATAAGCCGAGCACCTCTCCGGTCGAACGCATCTCAGGTCCAAGTACCGGGTCTACCTCCTGGAACATATTAAACGGGAATACCGCTTCCTTCACACCGTAGTTCGGGATCGCCTGCTCTTTCAGCGCCGGAACAGGCGACGGACGTCCGGTGAGCTCCGATGTGATGATCTCTGTCGCCAGCGGCACCATGCGGATATTACATACCTTCGATACGAGCGGCACGGTGCGGGATGCTCTCGGGTTCGCCTCAAGCACATAAACCCTGCCGTTTTCGATGGCGTACTGCATATTCATCAGACCCTTGACGTGCATTTCCTCCGCGATCTTTCTCGTATACTCCTTGATCGTCGCCACATTCTCCGGTGAGATGTGTACCGACGGAATGATGCAGGCGGAATCTCCTGAATGGATACCCGCAAGCTCGATATGCTCCATCACGGCCGGGACAAATGCGTGCGTGCCGTCGCTGATCGCATCCGCCTCACACTCGGTCGCATGGCTTAAGAAACGGTCGATCAGGATCGGACGGTCCGGCGTCACGCCGACTGCCGCCTTCATATATCCCTCCATGCTCTCGTCGTCATAAACCACTTCCATGCCGCGTCCGCCGAGCACATAGGACGGGCGCACCATCACCGGATAGCCGATGCGTTTCGCGATCGCGAGCGCCTCCTGTACATTCGTCGCCATACCGGACTCCGGCATCGGGATCTCAAGCTTCTCCATCATCGCGCGGAACAGATCGCGATCCTCTGCAAGGTCAATGACTGACGGCGCAGTACCGAGGATCCTCACCCCGTTCTCCTCGAGCGCGGAAGCGAGATTTAATGGCGTCTGACCGCCAAACTGCGCGATCACGCCGAGCGGCTGCTCCTTCTTGTAGATGCTCAGCACATCCTCAAGCGTCAGCGGCTCAAAATACAGCTTGTCTGAGGTGTCGTAGTCGGTTGACACCGTCTCCGGGTTACAGTTTACAATGATCGTCTCAAATCCAAGCTTCTTGAGTGCCATCGCCGCGTGTACACAGCAGTAGTCAAACTCGATACCCTGACCGATGCGGTTCGGACCGCCGCCGAGGATCATGATCTTTGGTCTGTCGCTGTTTACCGGATTCCTGTCCTCGCCGTTGTAGGTCGAGTAGTAGTAAGCGCTGTTCTCCGTCCCGCTGACATGGATGCCCTCCCAGGTCTCCTCCACGCCGAGCGCGATGCGGCGCTCGCGGATCTCATCCTCGGAAACCGCAAGGATCTGGCTTAAGTACTTGTCGGAGAAGCCATCCTTTTTCGCACTGACAAGCAGCTCGTCCTCCGGCAGTCTGCCCTTATATGCAAGCAGCACTTCCTCTTCCTCCACCAGCTCCTTCATCTGCTCGATAAAGTAAGCTTTGACCTTGGTGATCTCGTGGATCTCCTCGACCGAAGCTCCCTTGCGCAGCGCCTCGTACATCAGGAAATGGCGCTCGCTCGACGGGGTTCCCAGTCTGCGCAGCAGCTCGTCTTTGCTCAGGGAATCAAAATTGCCCGCATGACCAAGTCCGTAGCGTCCTGTCTCAAGGGAGCGGATCGCCTTCTGGAACGCCTCCTTGTAGGTCTTTCCGATACTCATGACCTCGCCGACTGCGCGCATCTGTGTGCCGAGCTTGTCCTCCACGCCTTTAAACTTCTCAAACGCCCAGCGTGCGAATTTGATCACCACGTAATCGCCGCCCGGCACATACTGGTCGAGCGTGCCGCACTTGCCGCACGGAATGTCCTTCAAGGTCAGCCCCGCCGCCAGCATCGCGGACACGAGCGCGATCGGGAATCCCGTCGCCTTTGACGCGAGTGCGGAGGAACGTGAGGTTCTCGGGTTGATCTCGATCACGATAATGCGGTCGGATACCGGATCGTGTGCAAACTGTACATTCGTGCCGCCGATCACCTGCACGGACTCCACGATCTTGTACGCCTGCTCCTGCAAACGCTTCTGACACTCCTTGGAAATCGTCAGCATCGGTGCGGAACAGAAGGAGTCTCCTGTGTGCACGCCAAGCGGATCGATGTTCTCAATAAAGCACACGGTGATCATATTGCCGTCTGCATCGCGCACAACCTCAAGCTCCAGCTCCTCCCATCCGAGGATCGACTCCTCGACGAGCACCTGGCCGACCAGAGACGCCTGAAGTCCTCTCGCGCAGACCGTCTTTAACTCCTCTTTGTTGTAGACGAGACCGCCGCCTGCGCCTCCCATCGTGTATGCCGGACGAAGGACAACCGGATAGCCGAGCTTGTCCGCAATGGCGAGCGCCTCGTCCACCGAGTACGCCACCTCACTGCGCGCCATCTCGATGCCAAGCTGATCCATCGTCTTTTTAAATTCAATACGATCCTCGCCGCGCTCGATGGCGTCCACCTGAACACCGATCACTTCCACGCCATACTTATCCAATACTCCCGCCTGATTTAACTCCGAACAGAGATTTAATCCCGACTGTCCTCCAAGGTTCGGGAGAAGTGCATCCGGGCGCTCCTTTGCGATGATATACTCCAGACGCTCCACATTCAACGGCTCGATATAAGTCACATCCGCCGTCTCCGGGTCTGTCATGATCGTCGCCGGATTCGAATTGACAAGAACGATCTCGTATCCCAGCTTGCGCAGCGCCTTGCACGCCTGCGTTCCCGAATAGTCAAACTCGCACGCCTGTCCGATGATGATCGGACCGGAACCAATGATTAGTATTTTGTGAATATCTGCTCTCTTTGGCATGAGAATATCCTCCTGAATCGTATTTCTGTGATTTTAAAATTTTACATTTCATTATATTTTATCACTATACACAAACGGGTGTCAATTCATCAGTTTCTCCCACCGCACATTTGTACCTTTTCCACAAAAAAATGGGGACGCACGCCCCATTCCCATAAACAATCGCCGATATCTGCCGATATATATAATAAGAAGAAAGATGAAAAGGAGGTGCGTGATCGCAGCATACAGCCGCAGTTTTACCCAGGTGTTACCCGTAAATCCGGTAAACCATATCGACCGGTTTACCCCGCAGGAGAGACGCCAGCAGCATCCGAAGAAAAACCGTGATTCCTTCGCAGCGATCTTTGAGGCGCTGCGAAAACCGCAGAATCCCGGGAATCCTTCCGGCTTTGATGCGTTCGCCTAGAGAGAGACTTATGAAGCAGACCAATGAATGGAATAGGAAAATCCCCGGCTGACAATGTGGATTGCGTCCGGGGATTTTTCTATTCTATTTGTCAGCCTTTTAACCGGCTTTCTATATCAGACTCACTATATAACACATCGGTTACGATCACGGCATCTTCCCGGATCACATAAAAGACTGAATAATGATCGACCAGCAGCCTTCTCATTTCTTTGCTTCGCTCCGGCTCTGCATCCATAATGCGGATGCGTTCCGGCATTGTCTCCAACGTCAGTATGGCATCCGCAATCCTGCTGTACTGTTCCATTGCATTTTCGGGTGCGCAAAGAACATAAGCAATATGATGATACACCTGCTCCATATCAGCCAGAGCTTCCTCTGTAATCCTGACCATATAACGCTTCATATCAATGGCTCTCCCTGAATCTGACAAACGCCTCCGCTGCATTCTGTATTCTTCCTGCCTCTATATCACCGTAGCCTTTTTCCAGTTTCCTATGAATTTCCTCTGCTGTCATATCATCCATACAGACGGATGACGGCACCCGCGGCAATGAAACAGAAAACGGAATCCCTCCCGTAAGAGAAATCTGGTTTAAATACATGTCAATCGCTGTTGACATGGAAACCCCTAACTGGGATAAGACTCTTTCTGCCCGTTCCTTCACAACCGGATTCACTCTTAAGTTCAACGTTGCTGTTTTCTCCATGACAGACCTCCTTGTAATTGCATTGTAACGCTTTTGCCGTTACAATGCAATTACTTTTTATGACATAAGAAGATTCAACGATCCTCAGCCCTCTGTCTCTCTCAGCCGCTCCACGATCGTCTGTCGCGCCACAACGCGGTAGACAAGCAGCGGAACGATCGCGCCAAGCACTGCCAGAACCGGGGCGATGATAAGGATCGGCGCCACGGTCAGCCGGTAAGTAAAGAACCAGAACATACTGCTCATTGCAGACGCCATGACAGGTTCTGACAGCAGGGAGAGCACAAGCGCAAACACCGCAGAGCCAAGCGCATACAGCAGTCCCTCATAGACCAGCATTCCCTTTAGCTGTCTGCCGCTCATACCGATCGACTGGAGCATTGCAAATTCGCGTTTTCGCGTGATGATCCCGGTCAGGATCGCATTGACGAAGTTTAATACGCCGATCATGCCGACGATAAAGCTTAGTACGCCGCCCAAAAGCAGGAACATACTGCGGAAGCTCTCAAACTCCGCCTGATACGTCGCTTTGCTCTCATAGTCATAGGTCGGATTTACGTTTATTGTGTAATCCTCCAAAAACTGTTCCATCAGCAGGTTCGCCTCATCCGTCGTGTCAAACGCATACAGCATGACCGCATCGCTTCCGGTGTCGCGGATAAACGTCTGGTCATTTAAGACAAACTGATCCGCGCCATAATAGCGGTAGCTGATCGCATTCGGGACACCCACAAGCGCCGCGACCTCATACTCTTTTTCGGTGTATGTCAGCGCGCGCGTCGCAAAGGGAAGGTCGCCGATCGCATCAAGGTCTTCATAAACTTCTCCGGTGTCGGGATTGTAGTATTCAAACTCCTCCACATACCGCAGCCTGACCTTATCTCCGACCTTCGCCCAGTGGGAATCCATTTCTGCTGTTCCATAATCATCCACCGCGTACACCGCCGCGATGTAATTGCTGCCCGGCTCGTAGAGTTTACTTAAGTCTCCCTCCAGCACATCCAGCCGGTCCAGCGCATAGGCTTCCATTCCCAAAAGCGATACACGGTCTACGATCTTACCGTCCTTTGCCTTTTCCGCCCCCGCAACCTTTTCATCCAACTGTTCTTCTGTATACCAGTGACCATACATCTGCCGGTAATAGTCCTCGGTGACAAACTCCTGCGCGGCTTTCGTCTGTCCGTACACCTTGCCGCCCTCCGTGATGCCGCCGAAGTCCGCGATGCTCTCCGTCACGCCGTCCTCCACGGCAGCTTCATCGGAAAAGTTTGTACCGGTCTGAAAATAGGAGGCGTTTGCGACGATAAAGTCGCTCACGGAATTAGCGGCAAGATATTTATCCATATCAAAGCCTCTTGTGAACAGAACCGTGGTGTTTAGCAGCACCACCGCCAGCGAGAGCGACGCGACCGTCACGATCGTCTTGCTCTTGCTCCGACCGATGTTTGCAAGCGCCAGTGAAAAAAGAGAAACGCCCTTTTTATTTCTGCGGGTGGTCTTTTTCATACCGCTGCCCTCTGTGTAGCGCACCGCCTCGATCGGTGAGATCCTTGCCGCCATGCGTCCCGGCTTTGCGCAGGAAAGCAACACGGTGAGCAGGGAAAAGACAGCCGCCCCGAAAAAGATCAGCGGATTTACGGACACCACATCCACTGCCATGCCGTTTAACCGACTTAACACCACCGGTGTTAGTTTGGATCCGATCAGCCACCCCACAAGCAGTCCAAGCGGGATGCCGCAGACAGAAAGCAGCAGCGCCTGATACCTCAGCATCCGCTTCACCTGCCGTCCGGTCGTTCCGATCGTTTTTAGCAGCCCGTAAAAACGGATGTCGCCGACCACGGAAATGCGGAATACATTGTAAATGATCAGGTATCCGGTAAAGATGATAAGCAACAGCATTCCCGCAATCGCAAATACCACGCTAAGATCCATACTCTCGGAAAGCTGCGCTCCCGTATAGCCCCAGTTAACGCCCTTGCGGATATAAGGCAGCTCCCCGCCGCTCGGATCCTCGCTCTGATAGCCGTGATTTGCCAGGATCGTATCGAGATCATCCGCGATGTTCGCCGAGTTCTTTAGCATCACATCGAGATTAAAGCTTCCGGTCATGTCATCTTTTGCCGGAAGCGTCACGCCGACCTCCTGCAAAATAGCATCCACCCGGCTCTCCGGGATCAGAATATGACTGGCAACGATCGCCTCATCCCTCTCCCACCAGCCACACAGCGTAAAAGTCTGCGTCGTCTCGATTCCGTCCACGAGAAAGGTCACCGTGAACTCTGCGCCAAGCTCCGGCGTCACGCCAAGAAGCTCCAGCACACCGAGGTCTGTCGCCGCCTCGTTCGTCCCCTCCTCCGGGAGTCTCCCCTCGATCGGATCGCAGTACATCCAGTGCGCGTTGTTTTTGTCACTGTAACTGATCTCCACATGGCTTTTGTTAAACGGAACGTCCCTGGGCATTCCCAAAAAACGTCTCATGCCGTATTCCTTGATCATCGGATCATCCCGAAGCTCCAGATACTGCTCTTTTGTCAGATACTTAAAACCTCCGTGCGAAAATCCTCCGACCTGACGGAAATTCGACTCCTGAAACGAATCGTTGATCGACAGCGCGATCGTAAACAGCGCCGTAAATAAAATCGTGGTGAGCGCGATCGCAAGCACGGCGATGATATTTCTTGTCTTTGACGCCGCGAGGCTTTTGCGCGAGAGATTGCCAATACATTTTTTGTTTGCCACACGAATCATCTCATCACCCCCTCACTGCGATGCGGCCGTCTTCGATGCGGATGATCCGGTCTGCCATCTGCGCGATTTCTTCATTGTGGGTGATCATGACGATCGTCTGTGCAAAACGCTCACTCGTCACCTTGAGCAGTCCCATCACATCCTGACTGGTGCTGCTGTCTAAGTTTCCCGTCGGCTCATCCGCCAAGATGATCGCCGGCTTTGCCGCCAGCGCCCGCGCGATCGCCACGCGCTGCTGCTGTCCGCCGGAAAGATTGTTCGGCAGATTGTTCAATTTTTTCTCAAGACCTAACGTCTCAATGATTTTCTTTACATATGCCTCGTCCTCACGGTTTCCGTCAAGCTGGATCGGCAGCACGATGTTTTCATATACGCTTAACACCGGAACGAGATTGTAATTCTGGAACACAAAGCCGATCTTCCTGCGGCGGAATACCGTCAGCTCCTCGTCCTTTAATTGGGAGAGCTCTCTCCCGTCCACCGTCACGCTCCCGCTGGTCGGACGGTCAAGCCCTCCCAGCATATGAAGCAGCGTCGATTTGCCGGAGCCGGACGTGCCGACGATCGCCACAAACTCGCCCTTCTCCACAGACAGATCCACGCCGTCTAATGCGTGCACCTCGGTCTCCCCTTTTCCGTATATCTTTTTCAGATTCTTCGTCTCTAAAATTGTCATAAAAGCCTCCGTTCCAAAACGGCATGGCGCGCCGTTTCCCTCATGTTGTTTTCTACAAGACAAACTTTAGCACAAGAATCTTTCCTGCTTCTTTCCGAAATCTAACAGTTTTGAAAGATTTACACGGACGACAGAAATACCGAAAAGACCGACCCCTCGCCGGGTCTTGAAGTCACTTTCAGATAGCCGCCCTCGCCGGAGATAATCTGGCGCACCAGATACAGCCCGATGCCGACGCCCTCCTCTCCGGAAACCTCCATTCCCCGGTAAAAGCGGCCGAACACCTTTGCCTGCTCCTCCTCGGAAATTCCAATGCCGTTGTCCTCCACATCGATGCGGCAAAACAGCTCATAGGGTGTGACGCGCACCGACACCTCACCGCCCTGTGGCGTATATTTGATGGCATTGTCCAGCAGATTTAAAACCGCCTCCTCCGTCCACTTCTCGTCAAAAATCGCCCTCTGCCGCATCGTGCTCTCATCCGAAAGAAGCGTGACTCTGATCCGCTTTGCCGCCGCCTTCTGCTCCTGCGCCTCCACCGCGCGGCTTAGCATGGGGAGCACCTCATGCTCCTTCGGGCGCAGCGCGAGCACACCCGTTTCCAGACGCGAGGTTTTCACAAAGGCGTCGATCAGGAACTGCAGCTTCTGCGCCTGGAGCCCCAGCGCCTCCACATATGCCCTGCCGCGCTCCGGCAGGGTTTCCTCCTCCAGCAGACCCGTATAGAGCAAAATATTGGCAAGCGGCGTTTGGGTCTGATGTGAAATATCCCCGATCAGCGTCTTGATCTTGTCCTTCTCCTCGCCGAGATTCCGCGCGGACACAGCGGACGCCGAGAGGTAACGGCTGTATTTTGCCTCCACCGCCGAGCAGAGACTCTCGTCAAACGTCTGCTCCAAAAACGTGCCCTCCGCCGCATCGTCCAACATTCTTGACAAGTGCGTTAAGGTGTCCTTCTCCCTTTTCCGAAACCAGAATGCCGCAAAAAGGGATGCTGCTGCACAAAGCACCGCAAGGATCGTCAGAGCCTCCATCTACTTTCCCTCCCATGTATAGCCGATGCCGTACACCGTCTTTAGATACTGCGGCTTGGAGGGAGTTTCCTCCAGCTTGTCGCGCAGACGCTTGACCGTGACGGACAGCGCATTCTCGTCCACATATTCCGCGCCGTCTGTCCAGATACGGTCCACCAGATCGGCACGGCTTAACACACGCCCGCGGTTCTCCACCAAAAGGCGCAAAAGCTTCTGCTCCGTCTTGCTCAATGTCACTTCCGCGCCATTCTTTCGGTACTCCATGCGCTCAAAATCAAACGCAAACGCATCGATGAAGATGCGCGTTTCCCCTGCCGCCGTCTTCCGAAGCTGCGTGTTGACTCTGGCGCGCAGCACAGCGAGAGAAAACGGCTTCGTGATGTAGTCATCCGCGCCGGACTCAAGCCCCACCACAATATCCGTCTCCATATCGTTTGCCGTGATCAGAATAATCGGCATCCGGCTGCTCCCCCGCAGCTCCAGCAAAAAATCAAGTCCGTTTCCATCCGGCAGATTGATGTCCAAAAGCATCAGCGCAAAGTCCGTTTCCGCAAGCGCGGTCCGCGCGTCGCCAAGCGTCCGCACCACCGTGACCGCAAGCGTTTCGCCCTGCAGTGCAATGCGGATCCCCTGCCCGAGCGCAGGGTCGTCCTCCACGATCAAAATCCGGCGTAATTCCATGCTATCCAATGCCGACCGCCTCCTTTGCCAGACGGTCCGCCTCCTCGTTTCCAGCGATGCCCGAGTGTCCCTTGACCTTCACAAAATGGAGTGTGATCCTGTCGCGCACCGAGGCGATATAGTCGTGGTATGCCGCCGTGCCCTTTTTGTTTCGCTTCCAGCTTCCTTCCGCCCACATCTGGATCCCCATGTAATCGTAGTAGATCGTCAGCTCCCCCAGTCCAAGCTCCAGTGCCTTTTCCACCGCCGCGATGCTGCCTAACACCTCACCCGCCACATTGCGCATGGACGCCATCTCCGCATCCTCCCCCGCGCCCTGCAGAACCTCCTTCACTCCGCCGTGCATAAGAAAACCGCCGTAGCCGTAGATTTTCTTTGGCGCATTGTAGGAGCCGTCCACAAAAGCGTAATTTTCCGGCATCACATCTCCCACAGACGCTTCCGCTTTCTGACCGTATGCCGCGCCGGACGCCGTTCTTCCAGACTGCTGCCCCCTCATATCCCCCTGCACAAACCTCTCCGCTTCCGCTCTGGTCGGAAAACTCTTGTACACGGCTCCGGGAAATCCGTGTACCATCGCCTTGCATTCCTCCCACTTCATATAAACGCCCGGTTTCTTTCCGGTTCTCACTGCATAATATTTGACCGCCATCGCTGCTTTGTTCTCTCTTTCTTTTACTTTTTAACGCTTATTTTATCGCATAATACAAAATCCCATAGAGCTCCCGCACATAGTAAGTCGGCAGATACAGAAAAAACGTCCGGCTCGGCGTGCTGTAACTGTTCATCCCCAGACGCTCCGCCGCCTTCTGGGCGCGGTATGCGTGAAACTCACTCGTGACGATCGTGATGTCCCCGTCGAGCCCGCGTTCCGCTAAAAGCTCTCCGGAAAACCGCAGATTCTCCTCCGTGTTCCCGGACGCATCCTCAAGGATCAGGCGGTCTCCATCGATCCCCGCCGCCGTGAGATAGCGGTACATACACTCCGCCTCACTGATGAGCTCGTCCTCTCCCTGACCGCCGGAGAGCACACAGTAAGCCTCGGGGTTTTCCATCAGATACACATACGCGGCATCCAGACGCTCCTTTAAAATGCGGCTTGGATTCTCCCCCTTCACACTGCATCCGAGCACAACCGCCGTCGTATTTTTCGGCGGGTGCTTTCCCGCCGCGCGCACCATACAGACCGTCTCGACCGCCACGGTAACAAGCACGAGCGCCGCCACCACTGCCAGCAGGATCAGCCCTGCCCGTCCCACGGCGTGCTGCCAGAGTGCCTGTACGCCCTGGTGTACTTTCTCATAGGATACCGCATACGAGAGCACCAGCCCTGCCAGAAGCATCCCCGTGATATTTCCGATATTGATGATCCCTCTTAACACAAACGGCAGGGAAAACCATAAAAAGGTCACTGCCCCCACCGCTGCGATCATGTTGTGCATTTTTTCCATTTTCTCTCTCCCGCTGCCAAACCTTCGGAGCTCCCCACAACTTCTATGAGATCTCCAGCGTACAGTTCGCCCGCATATTTAACGGACACTGGTAAACACTCTCCTCATTCAGCTTTGAAATATAGGAAAGCGGACATTTACGGCAGTCTCCGCTGACGAAATCTCCTGCAACCTCAAAGGTCAGGGTCGCCGTCCTCACGCCGACCGACCGCTCTTCCTCCTGCCGTATCTGCTCCCAGCGCAGCACCTGGCCGCAAAATTCACATTTACTGTCCCCAAGTGCAACCGGCCGCTTACAAGTCGGGCACGCATAGTACTTTGTTCCCTCCTGCTGTGTGACCTCCACCACATCCGCAGGAAACTGTTTGATCAGCTCCGCTCTTATATCATCCTGCATGATCCTCGCTCCTTTATCCTCTGTTCTCTCGTTGTCACTTCTTATAGTATCACGACCTAGCCGCCCAGCGCAACATCCAGAATCATCATAACAAGAAATCCCGCCGCAAAGCCGATCGTGCTGATGTTGGAATGTGCGCCCTCCGAAGCCTCGGGAAGCAGCTCCTCCACCACCACATAGATCATTGCCCCCGCCGCAAACGCCAGAAGATACGGCAGCAGCGGTGCGATCACTCCGGTCAGAAGAATGGTGACCACCGCCGCGATCGGCTCGACGATGCCGGACGCCATGCCGTAAAAAAACGCCCGCTTTCTGCTGCCGCCCTCACTCTTGAGCGGCAGGGAGATGATCGCTCCCTCCGGAAAATTCTGGATCGCAATGCCAAACGAAAGCGCCAGCGCTCCCGCCAGCGTGATCCCTGCATTTTCCGAGATCAGACCGGCAAACACCACGCCGACCGCCATGCCCTCCGGGATATTGTGCAGCGTCACGGCGAGCACGAGCATCGTCGTCTTTTTCAACTGGCTCGGAAGCCCCTCCGGCTGCTCCTCATGCAGATGCAGATGCGGGATTACTCTGTCCATCCCGAGCAGAAAAAAAATACCAGCCACAAAGCCCACCGCCGCAGGCACAAAGGAGAGCTTTCCCATCGTCTCCCCCGCCATATCGATCGCCGGAATCAAAAGCGACCACACGGACGCCGCCACCATCACACCCGACGCAAAGCCAAGAAGCCCCTTTTGCACCAGACGGTTTAGCTTATCCTTTAAGAAAAATACACACGCTGACCCGAGCGTCGTGCCAAGAAACGGTAATAGTAATCCTGCCGCCAGTTCCATACTCTCATTCTCCTCCCCTGACCTTTATTGTCCCATAAAGCTTAAAATATAATCCACAGTCTCCTGCCACTGTTCCTCTCTCGGAAGATACGCCTCCCCGTCGCCCTTCTGCGCTCCGTAATTACCGAAGCCCGCATGGTTTCCGCCCTCGATCACATACTCGGTGAGATGCGCCGCAAGCGGGATGGATTTGTCGTACTTTTCTTTGTTTAAGACCTCATCCTCGCTGCCGTACAGGGAGAGCACCGGAAGCTCCCCGATCTCGCCCGTCGGATAAGCCGCGAGCAGGATCAGACCCGCGAGCGCGCTCTCATGCTCCTCTGCAAAGCCTGCCGCCATCGCGCCGCCCAGAGAGTGACCGCCGATATACCACGTCTCCACCTCCGGCAGCTCCGCCATCACGCGCTCCGCCGCATCCGCATCCAAGACTGCGAGGTGGTACGGCATCTTCACCAGCACGCAGCAGACGCCCGCCTGCGCCAGTTCATCCAGGATCGGCACATACGCCGTCTCCTCCACCTTCGCGCCCGGATAAAAAATAAATCCCACCGCACTCTCTGTGTCCCCGTAGACGATATAGTCCTCCGTCTCCTCCACCTCTTTTGTCTGTGGGGTATAGCGCTCCGCCACATAATAATCCGACGCATACGCGCGGAATCCCGTAATTCCAAGCGCCGTCAACAATAGCAGAGCCGCCGCCACGCGCAATACCTTACTTCTTCCCTGTTTCATTCCCATTTCCACCCATCTGTTATTATGATACGATGATAAAAGATTTTTGTGACGGGTGCAACCAAAAAATGAGCGGAGACAGTCATTTTTCTGTCTCCGCCCACAAACATCTGCGTTTCGCTCTTATTTTTGCTCCGGAAGTCTGCGGTACACATCCACAAGCTCCTTTGCCAGATCTAAAAACATCATTCCTGTCATCAGGTGATCCTGTCCGTGCACCATCAAAAGCGACACCTCCATCGGATTTCCTTCCGCCTCTTTCGCGAGCATCTCCGTCTGCGCGTGATGCGCCAGCGTCAGCGACTCCTGCGCCGCCTTAAGCTTCTCCTCCGCCTTTGCGAAATCGCCTTCCTTTGCCGCCCAGACAGCCTCCATCGCAGAGCTTTTTCCATCCCCGCCATAGAGGATCAGGCTCATGATCGCCTCTGTATTTTTCTCGTCCATCCTCTTATCCTTTCAGGAGACCGAGCGCAAATTCCAAAACCTTCTGTCCGTTCATCATCCCGTAATCTGCCATCGGAATAACGCCGACCGGAATTCCTTTCGGCTCCATTTTGTTCTTAAAGTCCGCTTCCATAAACCGCACCTGCGGTCCCAAAAGCGCCACGTCAATTTTCTGCTTGTCTGCATGATCCTCCGCCTCCGATGCAGGCACGGCAAAAATCTCCGCCTCGATCCCCGCATCCTCCGCAGCCTTCTGCATTTTGGAAACAAGCAAGCTTGTGCTCATCCCTGCGGCACACGCCAGCATGATCGTTTTCTTCTCCATAAATCAAACCCTCCTTCTCTAACGGTTGATGGAACGCGCAATCATAGACACCGTATGACGGATCCCGCGCAATGCCTTGCTCATGGCATAGATATTTTCCACCGGTGCAACGCCGCCGTAGCCCGCATCGCCGATGTGCTGCATATCCACGCCGCAGATCTTGTTTGCGATCGCAAGCTCTCTGATCGTAGCCTCGTCCGAGCTCTCCTGGCTCGTGCCGATCGCCGACATGACAAGTCCGCCCAGGCGGTGCACTTCCTTCACCACTTCCTTTAACTCTTCCGCGTCAAAGCCCGGCACCGTCCCGACTGCCGGAACCAGGATGACATCTGCGCCCGCCTCCACAAAGCTTTTGGCAACCGCAAGATCTGCCACCGGCTCATCCGAGCCTGCCGCGTGCATTTTTCCGGCGATCACAAGCCCGGAGAAATGCTGCTTGATCAGACGGATGGCGTTCCCGATCTGCTCGTTTGTCACGCCCGTTCCCGGGTTTCCGGTCAGGCAGACAAAATCAAAACCAAGTTCGTCAAGGCGCTTTGCAGTCTCCTCATTCAGTTGACGTCCCTTCGGGATCTCCAGTCTGTCCTCAAGCATCTCTGCCGCAAGATCTACGGGCTCCAGGTTGACGCCGATCGGCCGACCGACCAGACGGTGCAGCTCCTTCACAAAATTATCCCTGTCGTGCTCCAGTCCGAAAATATGCGGATCTAACACATCCACACAGTTTAAGAGGATCAGGTCGGCGCCGAATGCGCGCGCGATCTCTGCGTTTGTGATATCCCCGATATAGCTCTCTCTCGTTGCGACATTCTCTGAGACAACGACGCGCCCCTCGCTCGCCCGGATGCTCTGCTTTAACTCTGCGGCGTCCATTGCCAGAATCTCTGACGTATTTGCACTAATCAGTCGTTTCATAGTTTCTATATTCCTTTGCGTTTATTTGGTTTCTTTTTCTTCCTCTGCCTTAAAGCGCTTCTCTACCGATGCGATAAACGGAAGGTAGATCAAAATATCAAGCACGATCAAAACAATCTGTAAGATCGACGCGCGGATACTTCCTGTCGCAAGGAATCCACTGATGATCGGCGGTGTCGTCCATCCCGGAGCCGTGTAGGTCAGCGGAACAAGTCCCGTCGCCATCGCCGCGTATGCGACAACCAGGTTGACGATCGGCGCGAGCACGAACGGCAGTAATAAAAGAATATTTAACACAACCGGAAGTCCGAACATCGTCGGCTCGTTGATATTGAACAGTCCCGGAACAACCGTGAGCGGTGCAAGGGTCTTTGCCTGCTTGCTCGCGTGCTTTCTGCGCGCCAGCCATGCCAGTGCAAGCACAAGTCCGATCGTCGCTCCCGCGCCACCGATGTATACGAAGTTATCCATAAACGGTGTGGTAAAAATGTGCTCCAGCGGCTCGCCTGCGCGGAACGCCTCTGTGTTCTCACCAAGATTTGCAAGCCAGATCGGCTCCATGATCTTATTTACGATATTTCCGCCGTGCAGTCCCACAAACCAGAGTGAGCTGCAGCATAACACAAGAACAACAACACCGATAATATTATTTCCAAGAAGTCCAAGCGGTACACCAAGCACTGTCTTTGCGATCATGTGCAGGTTTGGAAGTCCAAATGCATCCAGCACACCGTATACGATCAGCCATCCTACGATCAGCACTGCGCCCGGCAGGATCGCACTGAAACTCTTTGACACTGCAGGCGGTACGCTCTCAGGCATCTTGATCTGGATATTGTGGTTGATAAACCACTGGTATACCCATCCGTTGATCAGACCGAGTACGATCGCAACGAACAGACCCTGCGCTGCCATATAAGTGGTAGGCATTCCACTTCCTGCCTCACCGCTCACAAACGGCGTCACCAGAATAAATGTGGACAATGAGATGATACCAGCGGAAACTCCGTCCGTCTTATACTGTTTTGCAAGGCTGTGGGCAATACCGAAACTTGCAACAAGACCGATCAGTCCGAAGCTGCTGTCAGAACCCTTCCATAGATAAGTGCCGATCCCCATATCTCCCAGCCACTTCTCCAGAGGCGGAATCGCAAAACCCGTCGCGATCACCATCAACAAGGAACCGATAATAATGAGCGGCATCGCCAGTGTGATACCGTCACGCACGGCAATGAGAAATTTGTTTGCCGCCATCTTTGCCGCTACCGGCATAAGCTTTTCGTTTAGAAATTTGTTCATAACTTTCTCCTTTGCTTTATTTTTTCTAATTATAACTTATAAAGTTTATTTTGTATATATTTATTTATAGTTTATAATCAATACTGTGCTTTTCAACAAATTTCTTATCTGTTTTTTATCTATTATTACCATAGAAAAGTTATTTTTATTTCTATTTTTGTTTTAATTGTTTGTAAAATATAATCAACTTGCCATTTTTTCTTTTCTGAATGACCGGAACTTCATTTTATGCTATAATTTAAGGAAATAAACGGTAAAAGAGGAAATAGGGGAATGAAACAGACAAAAAAACAGCAGCAGCTCTACACGACGATTCTTCACAAGATTTATACCAGACATGAAATTTCCAGAATTGACATTGCAAGGGAGACGGGGATCACTCCGGCGACAGTCAGCCTGATCACCGCGGATATGCTCTCGGAGCACCTGATCCGGGAGATCGGCGAGGAGGCGGAGGCTCCCGAGACCGTCGGTCGCAAAAAGATCCTGCTCTCGGTCGCGCCGTCCCACTCCTTTTATGCGGGCGCCGAGATCTCCGAAAAATTTTTCTCCTTTGTGCTGACGGACAACACCGGCGTTGTGTTTGCGCAGGAAACGGTGTTCCACGATCGCCATACGCCGATGAACGCAGCTTTTTTCACCGGACATCTCTCCGCCTTTCTGGACAAAACAGATCACGCCGCGGAGATCCGGGCGATCGGAGTCGCCATTCCCGGGCACTACACGAAGGAGCATCCGCATCAGATCATGACAAACAATGCCTACTGGCAGGATTTTTCCCTCCCGGATATCGCTGCGCATTTTCAGGTTCCTGTCTTTTTTTCCAATAACGTACACTGCATGGCGCGGGCGGAATCCCTCTTTTACCCATCCTCCGACGGTGACAACAGCAACTTTCTGTTTTTCCACATCGGACGCGGCATCCACTGCACCCATATGTATCACGATGATCTGTACGGAAAGCAAAATTTAAAGATCGGTGAGATCGGACACATGATCATCCGTCCGGACGGAGAATTGTGCGAGTGCGGCAAGCGCGGCTGCCTCCAGACCTACGCCAGCGAGGCGTGGCTTTTGCGCAAGGCGCGGCTGCTCTACGGCAGCATCGCCGACACCTGCCTGCACCAGCTTGTGAGAAATGAAAACGAGATTACCTTGCAGACGCTTCTGACCGCCTACGAACTGGGCGACGACCTGACCGTAAAGCTTCTCGACTCCGCGGTCAAAAGCATCGGCATCGCCAGCACGAACCTGAACATGATCATCGACTCCGCCCGGATTTTTATCCACGGGGAGCTGTTTGACAATCCAAAGACCGTGGCGCTTTTAAAAAGCTATCTGGATTTTGAGCCGAATCTGTTTACCCTGCCGTCCAGACAGCAGATCATCATCAAGCCCTACTCGCCCTATACCGGCGCCGTCGGAGCGGCTGCCCTGGCGGTCTGCCGCTCTCTGCTTGCGCTAAATTAACTTTTTTGCCGCAAGCAGTCCGATCGCAGAGAGCACGCTTATGGCACAGCCGATATATAATCCCGGCGGCGTGAGACAGAGCGTGATCTCATGCGCTCCCGCAGAAAGTTTCGCTCCCACAAACGCCGTGTTCACGGTCAAAAGCTCCGTCTCCTTCCCGTCTATGTACAGTTTCATTCCGCGCTGGCGCGGGATAGAGGTCACGAAATATCCGTCCGCCTCTGTCTGCACCCTGCAGGATAACAGTTCATTTCCTTCGGTCTCCTCCCCAACTGCCGGGACGTAGCGCTTTTCTGTCAAAAGAGACTTTTCGTAGGACGCGCACCGTAGATCAGAGAGCGTATATTCTCCCTTGGAAAATGAAATCTCGATCTTTTTTAAACTGCCGTTCTCATCTCCGGAAAGCTGATAGTGAAAACAGTGATTCTCATTGGGATAAGGCGCACCGTCCGCAGAAAGCTTATTTTTCCTTCCATTGATCGTGATCACCACCGCGCGCTTCCCGTCGCTCTCCACCTCAAATTGTATGCCGAGGATCTCATCTGTGATCTCCTCCTCTAAAAAGAGTGTCAGCGATGCCCCCTCGTCCGCCGTGATGGCAAGGCTGCCATCCTCATTCTCTGTGATGGTGAGCGCATCGCTCTTCTCATAGCCGGAAAATTTGGGTGCAGTCTCAGACACCGCAGGCTGCATCCGACTGCCAGACTCCGGCTGCTTTTTCACCGCATCCTGACCCTCATCTGCCGTTTTCTTCCCACTGTCCCCGATCACCGTCTGCTCCATCAGAGCCGCGATCCTTGCGCTCTCATCCAGTCCATAGAACGTTTTTTCCGAAATCGTCTCCCCTTCCGGCACCGTGTAGGCAACCGGAAGCACGGATGGATTTTCCGCCAAAAGGCTCCCGCCCTCTGTGGCGATCACCTCATATCCCTCGGGCAGTTTTTCCCGCGTCGTCTCCAGATAGCGAACCCCCAGAAACGAGAGCAGAAACGGGTTCTCCTCCGGCAGTATCGCAACCTGGTTATTGATCTGCACCGGAGTCTGCATCAGGTCATAATAAAAGTCGGAATACGCCTGATTTGTGACAGACGAGTACATCGCGCTCTTCCCTATGCCAAAGCAGGCTTCCCCGAGGCGGTTTGCACGGGCGAGCGGATCACAGAGACTGTCAAAGCGGTACAGCGGCTGCTCCCGCGCAAGCGCGCCGAGCGTTTTTGCAATGCTCCCATGCTCCGCCGCCTCGATCTGCGCCAGCTTCTCCCCACTGACATAGTCCTCGCTAAAAGACGCCGCAGCAAAGCTGACAATCGGCGCGGGCAAAAGCAACAGGCAGGCAAGTGCCGCAGCTTTTCCTGACATAGGAGTGGCTCGCATAACAGCCACAAAGACCGCCAGAAGCAGAAAGTCAAGACTCATCCCCAGAAGATCACCGGAGCCTATGTGAAACAGAAGGCAGACTGCCATCGGGAGAAACGGATAAATCTGCCACTTCATCTCCCCGCGCCACATAGCAAGGAATACGCGCATCCCATGCAGCAGAAACAGCGGCACAAACGGCACCAGTATTTTCCCGCGCGCATAGAGCGTTCCGTTTAACAGCCACGCGCCGATCCCACATGAGATGAGCAGCAGATAAAACAGACTGTCCGCCCGGTACTCTTTCTTCCTAAGTCCCGCGAACAACAAGTACAATACCAGCAGCGTCAGCCCCATCCCGTAAGAACTGTACAAAAGAAAGTTAAGCTTCGGCAGAAGCAGCGGCACGGAGAGTGCTCCCGCCGTCTCACGCTTGTGCTCCAGGATCACGAAAAACGATGGGACCAGCAATATCGCCGCAAGTCCCACGGAGCCCGCCGCCGTCACAAGATAGCCGCGCCAGAATTTCTTTCCCTCTCTGCGGTAGGAGTACCACCCGACTGCCGCGAGCATCGCGATCGAATAGTAAAAGCTGTTGCAGTAGGCAACCGCCAGAAAAACTGCCGCAAGCCCTACACGTCTGTGCTGCTCCGCCAGCAGCGCACATCTGCTCTGCAATATCAGCAGAGAGGACAGAAAAAACGGCATATAGTTGATAAACATGACCTGCCTGTGCGTGTGAAAAAAGCAGGCTGCACACAAAAATAAAACGCTGCCGAAAAATGACGCCGCATCACTTTTCAGCTCCCTGCGCAGGAAGAGATCAAACAACAGAACGCTCGCGAGATAGCCAACGCACATATATACGATCAGGATCCGGTACATCGGGACCCCCGGCAGCAGACAGCCGATCAGAATGTCCGGGCGCAGATAGCCGTAGTAAGAAAACTGAAATCCGTTGACGCCACCGCCAAGCGGCAGGACCTGCGGCAGCAGCGTCCCCTGCTCTCTGCACGCATCGCGGATCGTCTCCGCAAGCGCGGCGTGCTGCGACAGCCAGTCCATATTGGAACCGTAAACCATTCCATTTGGCAGTGTAAGAAATAAAAGGACGAGAACCAGTCCCGTCAGAAGTAATGTCCGTTTCATAAATTCCTCCATATCATTTGTCCGACTTATTCTATCAAAAAGCCCCAAAAAAATCACCAAAATTTTTCCAAAGAATTCTTAAGAATCCTTAAGAGTACAAAAACTGCTCGTCTTATACGAAAATTTTATGTATAATGCAGGAAACAGAATGAATGGAGAATACGATGGAACAGACAAAGATCCTGGTTGTGGACGACAACCCGGAAATCCGCGAGATTTTACGCATCCTTTTGGAAAATGAATCCTATGAAGTGACAGAGGCGGGCGACGGCGCCGCCGCGCTTTTGGCTCTTTCTGCCGAAAGCTTTGACCTCATCATTTTAGATATTATGATGCCGCACTTAGACGGCTACCAGACTTGTTTAAAAATCCGCGAGAGCTCCAACGCGCCGATCCTCTTTCTGAGCGCCAAGACAAAGGAAAGCGATAAGACACTCGGCTTTTCCAGCGGCGGGGACGACTATCTGGCAAAGCCGTTTTCCTACAATGAGCTGGTCTCCCGCGCGAAGGCGCTCATCCGCCGCTACCGGATCTATCAGGGCAAGTCTCCGCAGGAGGAAGCTCCCTCACCAAAGCGGGCAGAGCTTCTCTCCTGCGGAAAACTGACGATCGATCCCACAAAACAGCTTGTCAGCAGGGACGGCGTTCCCTTGGAGCTGACCGATACGGAATACGAAATCCTCCTGCTGCTTCTGTCGCACCGCGAGCAGATTTTTCCGGCGGCACAGCTCTATGAGGCCGTCTGGAACGAGCCGTACCACTACACGGCAAACAACACGGTGATGGTCCACATCCGGAATCTGCGGTGCAAGATCGAGGAGGACGCCACCCATCCAAATATCATCAAAACTGTCTGGGGAAAGGGATACCGCTGTGATTAAACGTATCAAAACCGCAAAGCTGCGCACAAAATTTATCTCTCTGCTGCTCGTATCAGGGCTGCTCGGGCTCTTTACCTTTTTCTTTCTCCTGCGCCATATCGGCGAGGCGTGGAACGTTTTCTCCGCGCTTCCTCCCTTCGCGTGGGATGAGGAGGCGCTCGTTGCGGCACTGCGCGAGGAAGCGCCAAACCACACCGTTCCTGCCTATTCCGCCGGAGAAAACGGTGCCGGACAGATGCAGGGATTTTTTGCGTTGTCCGACGATTACACGGGCGTCTATGTTTACGGAAAAGACGACGGGCTCTACCGCGCCAGCGCCTTCCCAAAAGTTCTCCACAAAGTCATAAACGGGAGTGTCCTGGACTATGTCTCCTCCCTGACGGAGGAATATATTTTCTCACAAGAACACATGGGGGAAGAACACGCCCACTGGTATGATATGGAATTTAAAAACGGCACTTATACCGTTCAGATTCTCTCCTTCCTCTATCTGCGCTTCACCTATCCTTACCTTTTCTTCTGCCTGATCTGTGCCACGGCTGTGTTTCTCGCCCCGATGCTGCTCTACCTTAGGAAACGCACCGGACAACTTCTTCTCTTAAAGGATGAGATGCTCTTAATGTCCTCCGGCGATCTGACGCACCCCGTCGCGCCGTGCGGAGCGGATGAGATCGGTATTCTGTCAAGAGAGCTCGATGAGCTTCGTCTGGCGCTTCACTCCCACATCACAAGGGAGGAGGAAAGCCGTCAGGCAAATCAGGATCTGATCACCGCGCTCTCCCACGACCTGCGCACACCGCTGACCATCCTAAAGGGCTACCTCGAGGTCCTGCAGTTAAAGCTGCCGGAATCTGACGCCGCCGCAGAGTACCTCTCCCGCTGCCTGCAAAAGGCGGACGACATCCGTGAGCTGACCGACCGTATGTTTGAGTATGCGCTCATCTATGAGGAAAACGAGGAAGTCTCCCCCGCCGCCGTCCCGCTCTCCTTTTTTGAGGAATGTATTGCGGAAAATATGGACTTCATCCGCCTTGCAGGCTTTCACACCGCAGAGCCTCCATGCCTGACCGCGTCTCCGTCCCTGACCGGGCGGACAGTCAACGGCGACACGGTGATGATCAAGCGCATTTTCAATAATCTCTTTTCCAATATTTTAAAATATGGGGACAAATCCGTGCCCGTCACCATCTCCTGCCACGCGGGGAAAGATTCCATTTCCTTTACGCTGTGCAATGCCATAAAAACGAGTTTCGCAGGTGAAACTTTCCAGTCCCGGATCGCCGGCAACGGGATTGGTCTTAGAAGCGTGGAAAAAATGATGGCGCTCCACCACGGCACGCTGAAACAGCGGGAGGAGGACGGACGCTTTTCGGTGGAGATCACCTTTTGCGGGTGAAATATCTCGTATTTCTCCGGAGTTATGTAAGTATACTATTTAAATTTTGCAGGAGTTATATAAGTATATTATAATAACGGTCGCGCAAAAGTGTAAGAGGGATGAGTAACAATCCCTATACAACAGAAAAGGCGGTGGGGATAGTTAATACACCCCCGCCGCCTTACTTTCTTTATTGACTAATATAAGTCTATTTTTTTTTAGATATTTTATAAATGCCTAAAATAAGCGAAAAACATCCTAGTAAACCAATAATAACTCTCCACACTATGCCAGAAATTCCTAACATCATCGGAAATGGGCATATCACGGTAACCATAAGAACAATCAATCCTACAACAATAAATAATATATTTTTTATCATAATACCTCACATATTTTTAGTTGACAGTTATATTTATCGTAGGGGAATTGAGAGTTTCATCAAAAGAAGCACCAACCGGGAATCCCCAAATGTCCAATCCGATAAACCATGTTCCCGTTACCGAAAATTTCGCTGACGTCCCACCAAGAGGAGTGCCCGATCCTCTCCTATGTGTCCATGTTGCACCAACAATACCTGTCATATACGAATCTTGAACTGTGATATTTGATATTTCACCATTACTATAATAATGTCTAATCATTGCATTTGTAAGTGAGAGCAAACTAGTGTTTCCGCCACCCCACCAATCAACAGTACCTTCTTTCCATCCGTTACTTGCCCTAGTTAGATTCAAACTATGAGTTTCGCTAACAAGGGTTGATTCCATAGCTTGTCTAAACTCTTGCCGTTCTGCAAACAGTTGCTGGAAATACATCTCCACTTCTTCTACAGAATCAAATTTCAATAAATCATTATTACTTGACCTTGTAGTTGGCAGTTCTGTGAACGTAACATCAACACCAAAGTCAACAGAATTCAAATATGCAACTAACTCGCTTGAAGTCATCTCTGAATCGGGAATTGTAGCGTTTGTAGCAGCAAATGCGGTAGTTCCCGTACATACGCAAATAACAAGTGACAAGAGAAATGCTATAGATTTTTTTAACATAATTTTGCTCCTTTCAATCAATTCCTTAGTTGCCATTAAGAACGCTAAATGTAAAACGAGTTAACATACCAAAATGAACAGCCCCATCGCAAACACCTCCTACGTTTATAATTTTGTATATTCTATCACATAAAATCTGTAAAATCAAGACTAACCTTATGCATCTTTCCTATTCAGACTGTCAAGGCTCTTTACGCTGTGCAATGCCATAAAAACAGAGCGCTGCTTCCGCCGATGATCCATCTGCGAAAACAGCGCTCCTGCCACTGACTTTCATTTCTATATATCGTCCAATGATTCTTTTAATTTATCCATAAACCCTTTTCTCTTCTTCGGCTTCTCTCCGCCGTGCGCCGCGCGCTCACTTCCGCCTTTATTCAGGGAGTTGCCCGTGAGTTCATCAAACCTGCGCAGCAGATCTTTCGCCTCCGCGTTCAGGTTCGTCGGGGTCTTGATGATCAGCGTCACCATATGGTCGCCGCGCACCGTTCCCTTGCTCTGGAGCGTCGGTACGCCCTTGCCCTTCAGCCGGATGGTCGTGTGCGTCTTGGTGCCCGGCTTCACCTCATAAATGACGTCGCCGTCCACCGTTGCGATCCGGATCTCGCCGCCAAGCGCCGCCTGCGCATAGGAAATCTCCGCTGTGGAATAGATATCCCTATCCTGACGCTGTAAAAACGGGTGTCTGGATACGGAAACCTCCACCAGAAGATCGCCTCTTGGTCCGCCGTTTGTGCCCGGCTCGCCCTTGTCGCGGATGCGGATACTCTGACCGTTGTCAATTCCCGCCGGAATGGAAACCTGTATCTTTTTCTTGCTCGCGATATAGCCGCTGCCACGGCAGTCCGAACATTTCTCACGGACGATCTTTCCGCTGCCGTGACACTCCGGACAAGTCTGCACATTCTGTACCGTCCCAAAGAAAGACTGCTGTGTATACACAACCTTGCCCTTGCCGCCGCACTTACTACAGGTCTCCGGCGTCGTACCCGGCTTTGCGCCCGTGCCGTGGCAGGTCTTACACTCATCTTTTAAGACGACCTCGATCTCCTTCTCACAGCCGAACACCGCCTCCTCAAAGGTGATGCGCACACTGCTCCTGACATTCGCCCCCTTCATCGGGCCGTCATTTCTCCTTCTGCTGCCGCCGCCGAAGAAATCACCAAAAATGTCGCCAAAAATATCGCCCATGTCCATGCCGGAAAAGTCAAAGCCACCTGCGCCTCCCGTACCGTCAAATGCCGCATGGCCAAACTGGTCGTACTGCTTTCTCTTGTCCGGATCGCTCAAAACCGCATATGCTTCCTGCGCTTCCTTAAATTTCTCTTCACATTCTTTATCTCCCGGGTGCATATCCGGATGGTACTTTTTGGCAAGGACACGGAATGCCTTTTTGATATCCGCGTCGGACGCGGTCTTGCTTACGCCCAAGACCTCATAATAATCTCTCTTGTCTGCCATAACAATTCCTCATTTCCACATATTTCGGCGTGCGCACGGGGCTTTCGGATGCTGCCATCCGAAAACCCCGTACCACAAAAAGCAATTTATACCTCTTTGAAATCTGCATCTACCACATCGTCTGCCGCACCGCCTGCATTGCCGCCCATGTTACCCATGTCCGGTCCTGCAGCTCCCTGCGCGCCCTGTGCTGCCTGCATCTGCTCATACATCTTCGTAAATACCTTCTGGGCACTCTGGGTCAGCTTCTCATGCAGGGACTTCAGCTCTGTGACGTCAGCCTCCGTCATATCCTCCGCATTCTGGTGTGCGTCAAGGAAAGATTTTACGGCGTTCATGTCATTCTCCACCTCAGTCTTGTCAGCCGCGTCGATATTTGCACCTACCTGGTCAAGTGCCTGCTGTGTCTGGAATACGAAGGAATCCGCCTCGTTTCTCGCGTCGATCGCTTCTTTTCTCTTCTTATCCTGTGCCTCGTACTCTGCCGCCTCTCTGACTGCCTTATCGATCTCGTCATCCGACATATTCGATCCGGCGGTGATGGTGATGTGCTGCTCCTTACCCGTTCCAAGATCCTTTGCAGATACGTTTACAATACCGTTCGCATCGATATCGAAGGTAACCTCGATCTGAGGAACACCACGGCGTGCTGGCGGGATACCGTCCAGACGGAACTGTCCGAGGGACTTGTTATCTCTCGCGAACTGTCTCTCACCCTGTACGACGTTGATATCAACAGCGGTCTGGTTGTCTGCCGCCGTGGAGAAAATCTGGCTCTTCTTGGTCGGGATCGTCGTATTTCTGTCGATCAGTCTGGTTGCGATGCCACCCATGGTCTCGATGGAGAGTGAAAGCGGTGTGACATCCAGAAGCAGGATCTCGCCTGCGCCTGCATCGCCGGCGAGCTTACCACCCTGAATGGAAGCCCCGAGTGCCACGCACTCATCCGGGTTTAAGGATTTGCTCGGCTCTTTTCCGGTGAGCTGTCTTACCTTATCCTGCACTGCCGGGATACGGGTGGAACCGCCGACTAACAGTACCTGACCGATCTCTGCGTTGGTCAGTCCGGCATCCTTCATCGCGTTCTGAACCGGGATCGCTGTTCTCTCTACCAGATCATGTGTCAGCTCGTCAAATTTCGCTCTGGTCAGATTCATGTCAAAATGCTTCGGACCCTCTGCCGTCGCTGTGATAAACGGAAGATTGATATTGGTCGTGGTAGCGGAGGAAAGCTCCTTCTTTGCCTTCTCTGCTGCCTCTCTCAGTCTCTGGAGCGCCATCTTGTCGTTTGATAAGTCAACGCCCTCCGCCTTCTTAAATTCATCAATCATCCACTGTGTGATCTTATTGTCGAAATCATCGCCGCCGAGACGTGTATCACCGTTTGTCGCAAGTACCTCGATGACGCCGTCGCCAATCTCGATGATGGAGACATCAAATGTACCGCCGCCGAGATCGTATACCATGATTTTCTGCTCTTTCTCATTATCAAGACCGTAAGCAAGCGCTGCTGCGGTCGGCTCGTTGATGATACGCTTTACGTTGAGACCTGCGATCTTGCCTGCATCCTTGGTCGCCTGACGCTGTGCGTCGTTGAAGTAAGCCGGTACTGTGATGACTGCCTCAGTCACCTTCTCACCCAGATATCCTTCCGCATCCGCTTTCAGTTTCTGAAGCACCATCGCGGAAATCTGCTGCGGAGAATACTGCTTGTCGTCGATCGCTACCTTATAATCGGTTCCCATATGTCTCTTGATGGAAGAGATCGTCTTCTCCGCGTTGGTCACTGCCTGACGCTTTGCCGGCTCGCCGACCAATCTCTCACCGTTCTTTGTAAAAGCGACGATGGACGGTGTGGTTCTAGCGCCCTCCTGGTTGGCGATCACGGTCGGCTTTCCGCCCTCCATAACTGCCACACAACTGTTTGTTGTTCCTAAGTCAATACCTATAATTTTTCCCATGATATGTTCCTCCTGAAATCATATAAAAAAGTGATTGCCTGCTATTTATTGCCAACGGCTACGACACGACTGCCACCATGCTGTGACGCACAACGGTGTCCTTGTAAGTATAGCCCTTAAGCATCTCCTGCGCTACGACGCCCGACTCATATTCCTCGCTCTCCACCTGCATCACTGCGTTGTGGAAATCAGGATCAAACTCGGCGCCGACTGCCTCGATCGGCTTCACGCCGATGGACTCAAGCTCGGTGAGCATTTGCCTATACACCTTATCCATGCCGACCACAAACGGGTCTTCCCTGTCCTCTTCCTGAACCATCGTAAAGCCGCGCTCAAAGTTGTCAATGACCGGCAGGATCTTCTCGATGATACTTCTCGCTCCCATATCGTACATCTGTGTCTTTTCTTTCTCGGTACGCTTACGGAAGTTCTCAAACTCTGCCATCTGACGCTTTACCTTGTCGTTCAGCTCCTCGATCTGCTCGTCTTTTTTGTCCTTTTTCTTTTTGAAAAAGCCCTTCTTCTCCTCGCCCTGTGCTGCGGCGGTCTTTGGCGTTTCTTCCGACGTCTCCTCAGGGACATCCTCCCCGGCTTCCCCGTCCGCACTCTCCTCCGCCGCTTCCGCGGTCTCAGCTTCCGTGGTTTCTTCCTCTTGTAAGGCTTCCTCCTGTTCGAGTGCCTCCTCCAAAATTTCTTCCTTCTTATCTGCCATGATTCCTCTCCTCCATGCGGTCAGCCGCTACGTCTGCCCGTTCCTTCTGTCCAATATTCCATCCAGAGAATTTTTCAGAACCTTTAAATTGTCCATGACCTTCTCATAGTCCATCCGCTTTGGTCCGACGATACCGATCGTACCGCGGACGCCCTCGCCCAGCTCATAGGTCGCTGTCACAACGCTGCAGTCGCGCATCGTCTGGATCGGGCTTTCATTTCCTATATAAACCTGAATCCCTGTATTTTCTTCTTCCAGGAGATTCTCCGTCACAAGGCTCGCCAACTGCTGCTTCTCCTCAAAGGTGGAGATCAGTTCACTCGCCTTCGCCGAATCGCTCAGCTCCGGATATTTAAAGAAGTTCGTCGTCCCGCTGGTATAAACGCGGATATCGTCGTCCTGCCCCATCGTCTCCGCCACGGTATCAAGCACATTGCTGATGATGTCGCTGTGGATGCCCGCCTGCTCCTTGAGCTTCGCAATCGTCCCGAGGTTGATCTCCTGCAGTGCGAGACCGTTCAGATTCGAATTCAGCAGAAAATTCAGCTTTAACATCGTCTCATTGTCGATCGGCTCGGACACCGGAATGATCTTGTTCTTCACAAGGTTTGCCTCCGTCACGATGACCGCCAGGACCTGATCCTCATCCACATTGGAAAGCTGGATAAACTTGACCTTGTTGCCGTGATAGCTCGGCGCGGTGACCATCGTCGCGTAATTCGTATTGTTCGCAAGGATCTTCGCCACCTGCTGCAATACCAGTTCGACCTTCTCCGTGTGCTCAATGACAAAGTTCTTCATCTCACTGACCTCACGGTTCTTCTCCTCCATCAGATGATCCACATAAAAGCGGTATCCTTTGTCGGAAGGAATCCTGCCCGCCGATGTGTGAGGCTGTACAATATATCCCAGTTCCTCCAGATCCGCCATCTCATTGCGGATGGTCGCAGAGCTTAGATTCAGATCCGTGTACTTGGAAATCGTGCGCGATCCGACCGGCTCCCCGGTTTCCAGATAGTTCCGGATAATTGCATCCAGTATTTTGGTTTTTCTCTCGTCTAATTCCAATTCCTCCATCGCGGTCCCCTCTATCTCAGAGTATATGCAATTCCTTTCTGATTATTAGCACTCATTCATATGGAGTGCTAATATCTTATGTACCTAAGATAGCACCATCCGTTTTCTTTGTCAACAGCGAATCCGGGAAAAATTTGTATTTTATTTTTTCTTAATAATTAAAAACTCATCGGGAAAAACTTACTTTTTCCTGACGAGCATAAAAATGCCAAGCACCAGCAGTACCGCCCCCAAAATGATCCCAAATGTTGCCGGAGCGTCTCCGATTTTCCCCGCAATAAATATAGAAGTCGGACCGTCCCCGCCCCCGATCACAGATACAGATGCGTTCAGTTTTATTTTTAGGATCAAATTCATTACCAGTATCACGATTCCCGCCACTGTCGCCATAATTCCCGGAATTTTCTTCATATGCTTTCTTCTCCTTGTCCTGATAGTCACTCTGTTTTTCTCAATACTTTTTCCAGCGCTTTCCCCTTTGCAAGCTCGTCCACCAGCTTGTCAAGCTAAAACACCGCAGAACCATCTGTTCCGATGATCCTGCGGCGTCTCTTTACATCCTTATCAACTTGTCCAAAATCTTACACACGGGAAAGGTACTCACCGGTACGTGTGTCAATCTTGATCACATCGCCCTGCTCTACGAACAGCGGCACATATACGGTTGCACCGGTCTCAACAACCGCCGGCTTGGTAGCGCCGGTTGCGGTATCACCCTTAAAGCCCGGCTCTGTCTCTGTAATCTCAAGCTCTACGAACAGAGGCGGCTCAACTGCAAACACGCTTCCGTTGTGGGAGCACATCTTCACCATCTCGTTCTCTTTCACGAACTTCAGCGCGTCGCCGATGTCCTCCTGGGAAAGAGCGATCTGCTCATAAGTCTCTGCGTCCATGAAGTTGTACAGATCTCCGTCTGCATACAGATAGGTGTAATCCTTTCTGTCGATACGTGCCTGCGGGCATTTCTCAGTCGGACGAAATGTCTTCTCTACCACTCCGCCACTCTTGATATTTTTTAATTTGGTTCTTACAAACGCTGCGCCTTTACCCGGTTTCACGTGCTGGAATTCAATAATCTGATAAATATTGCCCTCTAATTCAATGGTAATACCATTTCTGAAATCTCCTGCTGAAATCATGTAAACACTTCCTCCTTCAAATACGTTCCGGTTTCTAAACTCTCCGATTTCTCTATTTTATAATAAATAGCGCCATATTTCAAGCTTTTTTTCATTTCATTTTGCAATGTTCTTTTTCTCGATCTCGTGGATCATATCGATGCGCGTCTGGTGTCTGCCGCCCGCAAATTCCGCGTCCAGATACGCTTTCACGATGTCCTTCGCCAGCTCGCTGCCGACGATCCTTGCGCCGAATGCGATAATGTTGGCATTGTTGTGCTCCTTCACCAGACGGGCGGTCGCCGTGTCGGAGCAGACTGCTGCCCGCACGCCCGGCACCTTGTTCGCCGCGATCGAAATGCCCACGCCTGTTCCGCAGATCAGCACGCCGCAGTCTGCCTCGTGCGCAGCCACCATGCGCCCCACTTTTTCCCCGTATTCTGGGTAGTTACAGCTCTCGGTGCTGTCCGTGCCGATATTTACGACCTCGTGCCCAAGTCCCTTTAGATACTCCGCGATCTCAAACTTCAGTTCTGTCGCCGCATGATCGTTTCCAATTACAATCTTCATCGTTCTCTCCATTCCGCAGCCCTGCTGCTCTTTTTATTTGACACAACTTCTCTTATAAAAAAACAAGACGATTTTTTCCAGATAGCGCTTGAGCACGATCTGTATCTCCTCCTTCGGATGGATCGGTTTCACCAGAACAGAGCGTATCCCCGCGAGATTCGCCCCATAGATATCCGTAAAAACCTGATCGCCGACAAACAGGGTATTTGTGGTGTCGGTTCCCATCCGCTCCATCGCCAGACGGTAATTGCCGGGCTTTGGCTTTCCCGCCTTACAGATATAGGACACCTGCACGGCGTCGTTAAACGTTTTCACACGCGGCTCCTTATTGTTGGAGAGCAGCGTGCACGCAAAGCCAAGCTCCTTCAAATGCGCAAACAATCCGCGCGCGCGCGCGTCAGCCGGCGCATCGTGGGGAACAAGCGTATTGTCAATATCAAAAATGATCCCGCGGTAGCCCTGCGCGTACAGCCCGTCAAAATCAATCTCATAGGTGGAGTCCACGTACTCACCCGGATAAAACTTTTTTAACATCACATTTCTTCCTTCTATTTTACAAGGTTCGAGATCTGGCGGAACTTCCCGTGCTCCGCGCTTTGCATCAGCTCAAAGAGCAGCGCCTCATACGTCGTAACGGTCACGCCCTCCGCGCGCGCCCGAAGCATCGCCACGTCCTTGTCGTTTAAGCTGCGCGCACTGATACAGTCCTCCACGAGCACCGGCTCATAACCCGCATCCAAAAGCTCCAGCGCAGACTGCATCACGCAGATATGCGCCTCGATGCCGCACAAAATGACCTGCTTTCTGCCTAGCGCTTTCAGATGATTTTGCACCGCTGCATCCCCGTAGATGGAAAAGCTCTTTTTGTCGAAGGTCTCCGCCTCGCCCACAGCCTCTGTGATCTCCTGCACCGTAGCCCCGAGTCCCTTCGCATACTGCGTCGTGATAAAAACGGGAACCTCCAGTATCTGCATCCCCTTTAACAGCCTGCCGGAATTGGCGAGAAGCCGCTCCCTCTCCGCGATCACCGGCATAAATTTCTCCTGATAGTCCACTGCCACACAGCAGGCGTCTTCCAGTCTGATCCTCATGTACAAACACTTCCTTTCCGCCGCTCCCTCTCCGGCTTTGCGGCATGACAAAGGGGAGGCGTTTCCGCTTCCCCGGTATTATTTTGTCCTATTTATCCAGCATCTTCTTAAGCTCGCTCATAAAGGTGTTCACGTCCTTAAACTCACGGTACACGGACGCAAAGCGGACATAGGCGACCGCCTCCAGATCCTTGAGTTTGTCCATCACGATCTCACCGATCAGGGAACTCGGTATCTCCTTCTCCTCACGGTTAAAAATCTCCGTCTCCACCTCGTCGATGAGCTGGTTGATCTGGTTGATGGAGATCGGACGCTTGTGACACGCCCGGAGCACACCGCCCTCGATCTTGGAACGGTCGTACTGCTCTCTCGTGTTGTCCTTCTTGATGACGATCAGCGGGATCGTCTCCACCTTCTCATAGGTCGTAAAACGCTTGCCACAGTCGTCGCACAGTCTGCGGCGGCGGATAGAATTATTATCGTCTGCCGGTCTGGAATCAATGACCCTCGTATTATCACTGCTGCAAAATGGACACTTCATATCCCACCTCCACATCGCTATCTTCCTATATACCGTAGTATATCTGCCAATCCCTGAATTGTCAACAAAGTTTGCTCTTTGGAATAGAATACCTGTCACCGTCTCACAAAATGCAGCAGACGGCTGCCATAATCCCCGAAAATCAATTCCTGCAGATACCCCGCCTGCATCAGAAGTTCCCCGGCATACACCTCGTCTGTTCCCGCCAGAGCATACTGCGCCTGCGCATCCAGCCCCTCCAGCCTTAAGCGGGCGGATTTTCTACGGGTCTCAAACCGCACCTGCACGTAGGTGACCAGCGTCTCGCTCCGGTCGGGCGCAACCACCTGCCAACAGTCGTACATCTGATTCTCCCTGTAAGATGCGATCCGGTAATAGTTCCCCTCCCGCATCAGCGCATGGTACTGATGATACTGCCGGTTAAACGAAATGACTTTTTCTTTTTCCTCCGCGGTCATTTTCGTAATGTCAAGCTCATAGCCGAATGTGCCGGCGAGCGCCACATTCGCCCGCGTCTCCAACGGCGTCACCCTTCCCACGCTGTGATTCGGGCAGACGCAGACGTGCGCCCCCATCGTGCTCAGCGGATAAAGCATTGCCGTTCCCTCCTGAATGGCAAGCCGCTCGATCGGATCCATGTCATCCGACGTCCAGATCTGCGGGCTATAATAGAGCATACCCGGGTCAAACCTGCCTCCGCCGCCGGAACAGTTCTCAAGCAGCAGATCCGGAAAATCGCGCAGCAGGCGCTCCTGCATCTGGTATACCCCAAGCATATACCGGTGCATAAATTCTCCCATGTGCTCCCTTCCCAGCGTCATGCTTCCGGCGTCGGCGACCGGACGGTTCATATCCCATTTGACATATTCGATGTTGGCGCTGCGGATGACGCCCGCCACACGTTCATAAATATAGTCCACAACCTCCTGGCGGGTGAGATCCAGCACGTACTGCTGTCTGCTCATGCCGATGTCCCTTCCCGGCATCTGCACTGCCCAGTCGGGATGCTCCCTATAAAGTTTCGAGTCCGGGGAGATCATCTCCGGCTCAAACCAGATACCAAATTTCAGCTCCTCCGCATTGACCCGGTCCACGAGAGCCGCAAGCCCTCCCCGGATTTTTTCCTCGTTTACGCTCCAGTCGCCCAGCGCGCACTCGTCATTGTTGCGGTTTCCAAACCACCCGTCATCCATCACCAGCATCTCGATCCCGAGCGCTTTTGCCTCCTTCACGATGGCGACCAGCTTGTCGCTGTCAAAATCAAAGTAGGTCGCCTCCCAGTTGTTGACCAGGATCGGTCTTTCCCTGTGCAGGTATCTGCTCCGGATCAGATGGTTTCGGTACAGATCATGGAAAATCCTTGTCATCTGCCCAAGTCCCTGCGCGGCGTACACCATGACAACCTCCGGCGTTTCAAACGCTGCGCCCGGCTCTAACACCCATTCAAATCCATCCGGATGGATCCCCATGCTCATGCGGATACTCTCGTTATAGTCCATCTCCGTCTCCGCGATGAAATTCCCCGAATACACAAAATTCATCGCATAGACGTCCCCATGCTTCTGGTCCGTGCCGTGCGTCGCCAGCGCCAGAAACGGCTGTGCCTGGTGGCTCGTTTCCCCGCGCAGCGAGGAGACCACATACTTTCCCTCCGTCACCTTCCGGCTTGCAATGTGGCGCTCTCTCCCCCATGCCCCGTGCAGTGTGACCAGTTCAAATCCCTCCTGATCCATGTCCAGACACGCGCTCAGGATCTTTTCCAGATACAGATTTTCTTTTCCCTCGTTTACCGCCACAACGCTTCTTATGATCGCGTCGCTGTCCTCAAAGACGCTGTAACGCAGCAGCACCTTTAATCCCAGAACCTCATCCTTCAATGTGACGACCAGCGTCTGGGCTTTCTGCCCGCTCCCCTCCCCCGCAAAGGTTCCCGGAAGCCCGGATGGCGCAGGCTTCCCGTCTATGATCTCATAACCGTCATAGACCAGCTCACACACCCGGTATCCCTGTTCACTTCGGACGCGCAGACAGCTATCGCGGAAATCCCCTACTCCAAATGTTGCATATTCAAAGTAAAATCTGTCGATGCAGTCAATCTTGTTTTTCTGCTTCTCATGGGGATCATAGTTCCACCGCATCAAATATTTGGCATTCATACTTTCAATCTTTTTGCCGTAATACAGATGCCCCAGATATTTTTTATCTGCGACTCCCATCATATAAGCTGTATTTGGTGTCTGGATGTTAAAAATCATCCCGTTTTCTGATACATGGATCGCCATATCATATCCTCCTTCTCCTTGACTGGATTCGTTTGTACCATTATACTTTAAGAAGATGGCAGCGGCATCCGCGCTTGTTGCCAATGATTGTCTTTATGTTGCCAGTCAGCTTTCTGGCGCCAAAAATTTTCAGGAGGTTCCCAATGTATCTGTCTGCCCCGCAACCCGATCATTCTCTGTCCATGCCGATGTATGTATTTTTCAGCGGCCACGAACAGACGGTCAAAAACCATATGTGCGGACCGGGCGTCTGGCCTCACTATCTGCTGCACTTCATTTTATCCGGCAGCGGAACCTTCACCAGCGGCGACCGCACCTGGGAGCTTTCTGCCGGAGACGCCTTTTTGATCATTCCTGGCATTGTCTCCAGCTATAAATCAGACAACAAAACGCCCTGGGAATACTGCTGGATCGGCTTCGACGGGCGGGATGTGAAGATCGCCTTAGACTCCTGCAGACTCAGTGAAAAAAATCCCGTCATCCATTTCGGAGCAAAAGCTTCCGATGCGAAGGAGATCCTTTTCTCTGTCAACGACGCCCTGTCGGCAAACCCACACAACAGCTATCTCCTGCTGTCCCTGCTGTACAGACTGTTCGCGCTGCTCCTGCCTGAAACTGTCCCGCACGCAAACGTCCCGGGGGATTTTTTGTCCCACGCGATCGAGTACATACAGCACAATTATAATTTCAATATCCGCATACAGGACATCGCCTGCCACACCGGCATCGACCGCACCTATCTGTATAAGCTTTTTTTGAGAGAACTGGGTGTTTCTCCCCAGCAGTATCTGATCGATTACCGGCTTGGCATGGCAAAGCAGATGCTCTCCGCCACCGCGCTTCAGATCACGGAGATTTCCAATTCCTGCGGTTTCTCAAATACGTCCTCGTTCTGCCACCATTTCCGCAGGAAGTTTTCCGTCACCCCGACGCAGTTTCGCCGGGAAACGGGCGGTTCGCCGGTGTAGATTTTATCGCTTGACTTTAAAAACACAACTATTATAATGTTTTTATGTGATTTTTCATAAAGGAGAGACTATGAAGCAGCGTTTTTTATATATTTATTATTATCTGAAACACATCCACCACAAGATACGCGAAAAGTTCATCGGCCGCTATAACATCCTCGGAAAATTTATGGGGATTCCCGCTCCCAGTGACGAAGAAGCCAACGCACTGATCCGGGATTCCATTAAAAGCGGCAAGCCTTTCGCCCTCTGCCGTCTCGGCAGCGCGGAGTTTTCCGAATTACAGCTCTATGACGAGCATATACTTTTCCACACCAACCGGCTTGGCAGAAGCAATATGTTCGAGACCTTCCACCACGATCCCGGGGAAGTGGGGCGCTGGTCCGATCTGGTCAAAAAGGACAATCAGGATATCGACATCATGGCATATTTTGACGATCATCCGGGCGAGGAATATATCGTCCACACCAGTTGCCCCAAAGACATGAAGCTGATCCGTCTCGGCCAGCTTGAACCACTGGCATACGAGGAGCCGTGGACGCTTGCGCTCGAGGGAAAAACCGTGCTTCTGGTCAATCCCTTTGTCGATACGATGCTGGAACAGTATCCCCACATAGATCTGATATTCCCCGACCGCAAGGTACTGCCGAGGAATATCACGTTTAAAACTTTTAAGGCAGTCTGGTTCACCGGCAGGGACGACGATTTTGCAACCTGGTTTGACGCGTTAGACTATATGTACACAGAAATCATGAAGATTGATTTTGACATCGCCCTTTTAAGCTGCAGCGCTTTCGGCTACAATCTTGCGCCGATGATCAAGCGCGCAGGCAGACAGGCGATCCAGATGGGTGGCTCCATGCAGCTTCTCTTTGGCATATGGGGTTCCCGCTGGGATGACTACCCGCCATATCTTCCGCTGAAGAATGAGCACTGGGTTCGCCCGCCAAAGACAGAGGCGCCGAAGGATCAAAAAGGAAAAGATGAACTGGATAACGGGTGTTACTGGTAAGAAAAAAGAGCTGCTTTGAGTCCGTTTCAAATTTTGTTTGAATAGCAAAAAATCTCCAGTTGCAAATGATGAAGATGAACTATCCCAAACCTTGTGTCTGCCTATCTTACATCAGTTTGAAGGCTTACACAAGCTTTGGGATACTCCCCTTTATTATAAAAGAATCTTATTTGCAGAGATTTTCTGAGAGTCTCACACTTTCACCAACTCCTTTTCATCCCATTATTGAACTAGTTGATCCAGTGCTCCTACAATCTTTTCTCTCTCTCCGCTCCCGTTTGTCCGAAATCTTAACAACGGAATTTCATACAACTCCAGTATATGATTTTTTAACAAATCTCTTGAAGCCTGCACTGTGTCTTTTTTATGATATTCGTATCCATCCACTTCAATCGCCAGCATAGGCTTTTTACTGATTCTGTTATATAGCAGGAAGTCTATGTGAGTAGCCGGATTCATTGCATACTGACACTCTGTTTCATTTAATAGTTCCAGATTTCTGATCAACATATTCATTGGAAAATGGCACACGACATCTATACTGGAAAACTTATCCATAGCAATGATTTCCTCTATCAGTGAATACATCAAGTTTTCGGAATCAAATTCTGATACTTTTTTGTGCCTCTGCAAATATGCCATTCTTTCTTTTGTATACTGCTTGTACAAATAATCAAAAATTGAATATATTTTGCTGTCAGTAACTTCAAAATTATTATATTGAATATAATCTATCAAATCTGTTATATTTCGCTCTCTTGTCTGCTCATTTCCTGTAACAACCAAAATCAATTTCTTTTTTGCTCTCGATACCGCTACATTGATCAAATATGGGTCATCTGCAAAATCTGAAATTTCATCATCCACTGTTGATATAATAATCGTCTCTTTTTCTTTTCCCTGAAACTTATGTACTGTCTCCGTATCGATATCTTTAATCTCTTTTCTCAACGCCGCCACTTGGTTCTTATATGGCGCTATAATTCCCGTCTCATCCGGGTTTGAAACATACTTAGGTATAATTTCATTTATTATCACATCTATCTGACGCTGACTATAATGATTGCGCTCATGATTTCCTGGGACAGTTTTCATCACCGATAAAACATCTTTCTCATTTTTATCCGTTGTCATTATAATCAATTCACCGCGATAAAATTTCTGATTACAAAAATTTATTATTTTAGGATGACACCTATAGTGTTCCCGCAACAATGTCTGCGTTACATTGGGAATCACATCCAAAACCGACTGCAAAAAACTTTTTTTAAATTCATACCCTTCATCAATATGAAACTTATCAAAAATCGTTTTTGCTGCAACTTTTACCTCCTCTGTAACCACATTAGGAAGTTGCTTTGTATCTCCTACAATTACAACATTTCTTGCACATGACAGTGCTAATGCTCCTGTTGCAATGTCTACCTGTGATGCCTCATCCATAATAAGATAATCATACACCACGTTTCTATTCAAACTACTTCTCGATGAAAATGTTGTACTTAATATAATAGGATATTCTTTCAAAACATCATACGGATTTTTCCATAGATCATCTTCACTAAATACTTTACGGTTTCCATTATTTCCATATTTTCTTGCTAACTTGTCTTTTAAAATTACCATTGACTGATTGCATAAATCCTCCCGTAAATTCTCATCTACACTATTTAAATAATTTTCAACCTCTTCGATTTCCTTTGCCAGCTCTATCCGTTTTGTCTGATAATATGCATCCTGAAAAGCAGTAATTATTTTGGCAATATCCTGTTTATAAAAACTCCAATTCCAAATTCCGTATTTAAAAAATGTTTTTATTTTAAATATAAATCCTATTTTCTGCCTCTTCTCAGAAAGCAACTGACACTCCTGCCACATTTCCATCCAACATTGTGACGAAAGGTTTTTCCTAAGCCAGATCCCCTCTGTATCAACATCTGTTTCCTCCACATAATCATTAAAATATTTCAATTCTGTAACCAGTTGGGAATATTCCTGCCTTAAATATGCAAGCCTCTCCTGCTTATCAAAAACATCCTTTAACTGCATTACTTTTTCTGAAATATCTTTCTGCAAGACTGCCGCACATTCTTCTGTTTTCCATGATGAAAAATCGGGATAATTCGCTTTCTGTTGTTCAATAAATATTTTTTTATTTTTGGATTTGCCCAATGTTGCTACAACAAAGCCCAAATTATATTTTAAAGAAGACAATTTTTCATATACATTTTCCGTAGCTGAATTATTATTAGAAACGATCTGTACTGTTTTCCCCTGCATCAGTATATTGGCAATAATATTTAATATCGTTTGCGTCTTACCTGTCCCCGGAGGTCCCTGAATCACACTAATCTGATTTTCCATTGCTCTCTTAACCGCCTTGTACTGACTATTATTACATCCAAACGGAAAAATTGTCATAGAGCCGTTCCTATTTTTTTCCACCTGGTACTCTGATGGATTTAAATATTTTGCCAATGCCACATCATTACCTACAAATGATATTTTTTCAAACTTTTGAGCTAATAATTTTTCACCAGTCTCCTCATTCTCAAGTTCGCTTAAATTTGCAATCTCTTTTATATATTCAAACACATCCTCCGTCTGACTTTGACCTAAACATGATTCAGTAATGTTTAAGTCTCTCTCCTGATAATCCCTCTCACTGCCGTCCCCAAAACAAATATGCCAATAAGAACGATTCCTATTTTTAAATACATAGATACCCGTTATATCAAAAAATTCTCTTCCTTCTCTGCTGATACGATACATATCAGGATTCAAAACTTTCGGTTTTTTTAACCATTCCACATTTGAATACGCATAAGAATAAATTTTTTCATTACCAAATTGTATATCCCATTTTTTTGTGTCTGTATTATATTCACAACGCACTATTTCTTTTGTTTTTATTTGATCTTTTATGATAATCATATTATTTTTTGTATTCATCTGTTTCATCCCTATGCGTTTCACATGATAAAATTTTATCCAGTATGACAAGTCCCTTCTCCATCTCCGCCTCATGCAGCCTTCCATAGCCGAGCAGCAGAAGCGGATATTCCGTTTTCTGACCTTCCACCGCGCCGGAGGCAGCTTTCTCCCGCCGCAGATCATACTGCTCGATATCCGAGACTCCTACCCCAAGCTGTGCTGCGCGCGCGCAGATCTCCTGCCCCGCCAGCGCACTCTCCACCTCCACGAGAAAATGAAGTCCGGCGTATTCGCCCACGATGCGCCGCACCCATTCCCGCTTTTTTAATTCCCCCAGCAGAAAATCATGTCTGGAGCGGTAGATGCCGCGCATCTTATTGAGATGGCGCTCAAAATGTCCCTCACGGATAAAGCTGTTTAAGATCTCCTGCTGCATCCGTGGAACGGTCGTCGCATAAAAACCGCATCTGTTGCGGTATCGCTCCAAAAGTTCCGGCGGCAGCACCATATAGCTGATGCGAAGCGAGGGCGCGATACTCTTGGAAAACGTGCCGAGATAGATCACCTTTCCGGATTGGTCAATGCTCTGTAAGGACGGGATCGGTTTCCCACGGTAACGGTACTCACTGTCATGGTCATCCTCAATCAGATAGCGCCCGCACTCCCCGGCCGCCCAAGCCAGAAGCCTGATGCGCTCCCCGAGAGGCATCACAGAGCCGAGCGGAAACTGGTGGGAGGGCATCACATAGACGAGCGACGGGTTTTCCCGCCGCACTGCCTCCACCGACAGACCGTCCTCCCCCGCCGGCACCGTCTTCACCTCACAGCCCATATTCCGGAAGGTCCGGTACGCCTGCGGATAACCCGGATTTTCCATGAGGACAGTCTGCCCGCCGCCGAGGATCTGCGACAGCAGGATTTCCAGATACTCATTTCCCGCACCGATGACGATCTGCTCCGGCAGGCAGTTGACACCGCGCGCCCGGTGAAGATAGACCGCGATCGTCTCCCGCAACTGTCTGCTCCCCTGACCGTCCCCCGCAAACAGCAGCTCCTCTCTGTCGTCCAACAGCACATTTTTGCTGATCTTCCGCCAGACATTGTAGGGAAAACTCTCTGTGTCGATCGCATACGGGGAAAAATCGATCTCCATCCTCCTGTCCCCCGTCTCCCCGAAACACACCGCCTCTCTGTCCGCCACATTTTCCTCCCCGGCATCCGGCTGTTTTTGCCCGAGCCGGTAGAGCCCCGTGATATCGCATACAAAAAAACCCCGGCAGGGTTCCGCTTTGATATACCCTTCTGCCCGGAGCTGTTCGTATGCCATGTCAACGGTGCTGCGGCTGATGGAGAGCCCCTCCGCCAGACGGCGCGTCGAGGGGAGCTTTTCCCCCTTCGCAAGCTTTCCCGCAGTGATCTCACTCTTGATATATTCGTATATTTTTTCATAAAGGGGAGCTTTCGCTCCCCCCTGTAAATCAATCATAAATTCTGTCATTGTTTGCTTTTCTTGATCTCGTTTACAATCTTTTCCTTCAGATCATACGCACGGTCCTTCATCTTCTTGGACGCCGCTGCCGACTGCTGGATGCGCGCGATACACTTGGACGCCACGTCATATTTCTTAAAGTGATATGCCATCGTCGCCAGAAGGTAATCCAGCGTGCACTCGTCCATGCCGCAGATCGGGTAATTCTCGCTTGCCACTGCTTTGGTCAAACCCTCAAATGCCTGCGCGTAGAAAGCCTCCTCCTGCTCCCTGCACTCCTTCCGCTCCTCTGCCAGCGATGCGTCATTCGGGTCGAGAGTCTCGTATTTGCCGCGCAGCAACCACGCCAGATTCAGGCAGGTGTACGCCTTCTCACTCGCCTTCGCCTTCTTGACGATCGAACAGAACAGCGCCAGCTTATAACGCTCGATCGCCTCATCATAGCTTAACAGCTTTGGCTCCACATCGTCACTGCCCTTAAAGTTTGCACAGACCTGCTCGTTTAAAAGACGGATCTGCATACTCGACAAGTGTTCAAAATAGCGGCTCACCGCCGTGTAACCGCAGTAAGGGCAGGATTTTGTGTTATATTTTAAGGTGTCGATGTGCTCGTAGCGCGGGCGCAGATCCAGATCCGGCTCCAGGCGCTTGACACGGCTGTTGACCATCTTCGTCTTAAACACCTTGTCGCAGACCACGCAGCGGATCGCCTTATCGAGCAGAAAACTCGATTCCTGCGGCGCCGCCTCCGTCTTTGTGCCGTTCTCCGTCACAGTTTCCCGCTTCTCATCCTCAAACAGATTCATGTTATCCTCTGCCTTTAAACCAAACTTTTCGAGTCCTGATAATAAATTCATTTTCTTTTCCTCCTAAGTGAAGTGTAAAGCCCTACGCCGTCGGCAGCTTGAATGAGCTCTTGAGCGATACGATACGGTTAAATACCGGATTCTCCGGCGTCGAATCCTTCGCGTCCACGCAGAAAAAGCCCTGTCGCACAAACTGGAAGCTGTCGTACGCCTTCACATCTGCCAGATTCTCCTCCAGCATACAGTTTTTTAGCACCGTCAGGGAGTTTGGATTCAGGTTCAGACTGCCGTCCTCATTGTAAACGCCCTTCTCCTCGTCCACGATATTCTCGTACAGACGCACGGTTGCCTGCATGGCATGAGCGGCGGATACCCAGTGGATCGTTCCCTTGACCTTTCTGCCGTCCGGGCTGTTTCCTCCCTTGGACGCCGGGTCGTAGGTACAGTGGATCTCGGTCACTTTTCCATTCTCGTCCTTCACAAAACTGTTGCAGGTCACAAAGTAGGCGTTCATCAGGCGCACCTCATTGCCTGGGAACATACGGAAATATTTTTTCGGCGGCTCCTCCATAAAGTCCTCGCGCTCGATATAAATCTCTCTCGAAAACGGAACCTTGCGGCTGCCGAGCGCCTCGTTCTCAAGGTTGTTGACAACGTCCAGATACTCCGTCTCGCCCTCCGGATAGTTGTCGATGACCACCTTCACCGGATCCAGCACCGCCATCATGCGCGGGCGCTTCATCTTCAGATCCTCGCGGATGCAGTACTCTAACATCGCGTAGTCCACCGAACTGTTTGCCTTTGAAATGCCGCAGAGCTCCACAAACATTTTTAAGGATTCCGGAGTAAAGCCTCTTCTCCTGAGCGCAGCGATCGACACGAGACGCGGGTCGTCCCAGCCGTCCACAATACCTTCCTCCACCAGACGCTTGATATAGCGCTTTCCGGTCACAACGTTTGTCAGGTAAAGCTTCGCAAACTCAATCTGTCTCGGCGGCATCTGACTCTGATCCGGCACCATCTCTGCTCCGACCTCCCGGATCACCCAGTCGTAGAGCGGTCTGTGATCCTCAAACTCCAGCGTGCAGATGGAATGTGTGATGCCCTCGATCGCGTCCTCCATCGGATGCGCGTAGTCATACATCGGATAAATGCACCATGTGTCCCCCGTCCTGTGATGGCTCATGCGCGCCACACGGTAGATCACCGGGTCTCTCATATTGATATTGGAAGCCGCCATGTCGATGCGTGCGCGCAGCACCTTCTCTCCGTCCGCAAACTTCCCGTTTTTCATATCCTCAAAAAGCGCCAGATTCTCCTCGACGCTTCTGCTGCTGTACGGATCCTCTTTTCCCGGCTCTGTCAGCGTGCCGCGGTACTCGCGGATCTGCTCCGCCGAAAGGTCTGACACATACGCCTTCCCCTTTTTGATCAGCTTCACCGCGCCCTCATACATCTGGTCGAAATAATCGGATGCAAAGAGCAGCCTATCCTCCCAGTCGGCGCCCAGCCAGCGGATATCCTCGATGATCGCCTCGACAAACTCCGTCTTTTCCTTGGTCGGATTCGTATCGTCAAAACGCAGATTAAACTTGCCGCCATACTTCTGCGCCAGCCCGTAATTCAGCAGAATGGACTTCGCATGACCGATGTGCAGATAGCCGTTCGGCTCCGGGGGAAATCTCGTGTGCACCCTGGTGCAGTGCCCCTCCTCTATATCCTGATCAATGATCTGTTCGATAAAATTCTTTGAGATATTCTCATTCTCCATTGTGTCTGTTCCTCCTCAAAAAAACATAGCAACTCATGAAATATCATACATGATACCCCTATAAGGTGCAAGTATAATATAACACGAATTGTCTGTGTTTGTTAAGAATTACTTTTATTTTTCCGTCTTGATCTCCTGCGGCAGCCTCATTTGATACTGCTTATAGTTCTCATCCCATACCCAGTATACCGGATCCCCTCTGTGGTCCGTGAGCGGATACTGTCCGGCGATATAGCTGCCCAGATACTCGCTCACCTTCATAGAACCTGCATAATTCAGATGAAGTCCGGCATCCATTGTGTCCCTGGTCCAGTCAATCCCCACTTCCTCCGTCATCTGATTCAGATCCAGATAGGGCAGACCGTGTGCGTCGGCATATTCCGCCACTGCATCATGCCTTTCATTATTCCAGCTCTGCGGGGATGGCACGCTTAAAAGCAGAAGTTCTATCCCGTGGGATTCGCAAAAGGAAGTCAGTTTTTTCAGATACAGCTCCGTCGCCGGATCTATCTCTCCGCTCATTTCGTTATTTTCCATATAATCCCCGCCCAGATACGGGTCTGTGCCGGTTTTTACCTTAAAGCCTTTCGTAATATCAATTTCGGTGTAAACCTGTTCCTCCGTAAGATCTGCCTTTGTAAGATTCTTCCAGCGGTCATGATAATGTGCCAGCGGAATATAATGCTCCACCAGCTCTCCAAGGCTATAGTCCATCTCCGCCACAGCGCCCTCTCCATTATAGAGTGCATTCACTTCCAGAATCACCAGTTCCGGCGTCTGCTTCGGATAAATCTCCTTCAGCCAGTAATAGGATTCCACTACTTTCTGCCCCGATTGTCCTGCAACATAAGATGTGATTCCCTGCTGATTCCAGATATCAAGCGGGGAAACTCCCGTGAGGACAATACTGTCCCCCAAAATCAACACATCAACGCGGTCGCGCTCTTCCGCGATTGCCCCCATCGGCTTCCAGTCACGCTCCGACACACCGGCTAATATTGAGTTGTTCTTCGGTGTAAAAATTCCCGACAGCACCGATAACAATAACGCAAAAATCACCCAGAACAGAACATATCCTGTATATTTTTTTACTTTTTCCATTCCAGCCTCCTAAAATTCTGCGTAAATCAGTTCCACTGCCAGGTATCCGTCTCCGTATGCACCAAAAATAATCACGGACAGCATCAGTACATAGTAAGCACACCACCGGGCAGGCGCCGGCATCCCTGCCAGCTTTTCCCGAACCCCAACACCTCTCTCGTGCAGACAGTCAACCACAAAAACAGCCGCTGCCACCAGCAGTATGATCAGATAATCTTTCACGTCCAGACCAAGCCCAAGCAGGTTCCCCGTCACAACCGCACTTGGATGGAAATTCTTTATCATATGTGAAAACATCAGCAATCCGTGTTTTAATCCCTCCGCCCGGAAGAATAATTCTCCGATCACCACCAGAACACCGGTCCGTCCGATCTGAAATGCGATATAAAGCGGATGTTTCACAAGCTTAGGAAAACGCTCCGAAAATTTCAGAAACAGAGGTTCAAAAATAACCCCCGCCAGAATCAGCACAAAATAATACATTCCAAAGAAGATATAGCTCCATCTCGCGCCATGCCAGATGCCGTTACACAGCCATACCGGAAACAGCGCCGCAAGCGACACTACAACCTTCGCCCCATGCTTGCCAAACCGGCTTTTTGCATGGCTTCCCGCCTTCTTCACGCCTTCCGTCAGTGACATCGGATAAAAAATGTAATCTTTCAGCCATGCCCCCAGTGTGATGTGCCAGCGTCTCCAGAACTCCGACACATTCCGGGAAAAAAACGGCTGCCTGAAATTCTCCGGAAGCGTGACCCCAAAAATTTCTGCCGTGCCGATCACCATATCCATACATCCGGAAAACTCCATATAAAGCTGCAGGGTGTACGCCGCCGCGCCCACAAAGATCACTGCACCGTCACAATACTGATAACCAGAAAAAATATTTCCGACCATCGTGTTGAGACGGTCCGCAACAACAATCTTCTTTAACAGCCCCCAGAAGATCCGCTGCCCACCCATCGTAAGATTCTGCACCGAAATCCGTCTTCCCGCATAAAGCTGATCCGCAGTCTGGTCATACCGGCTGATCGGTCCTTCCATGATCTGCGGAAAAAACGCCATAAACAGCGCGAGCTTTCCGAAATTGCGTTCCGCTTTGATCTTGCCCTCATAGACATCCACAAGGTAGCCGATTCCCTGCAGGGTGTAAAAGGAAATACCGATCGGCTGCAAAATATCAAGCTGCGGAAGACCGGCAGACACGGAAAGCGCCGCCGCAATCTTCGTCACATTCTCCGCAAAAAAATTATAGTATTTCACCGTAAGAAGCGTACCCGCAAGAAAGAGAATCCCCACGAAAAGGATTCTCCGTTTTTTGGCAGTTATCGCTTTTTTTAATTCTTTCGCCGCCGTGCGGTCAAGTCCCTTTTTCTGCTCCTTGAACATCAGCCGGTACTTTTCCATACCGATCCCCGCAAAATACATCACCACGGTCGCCCCGATCAGGTAGACAAAAAGCCATCTGCTGAAGGAAAAGAAAAACACATATCCGGCAGCAAGCAGCACCATCGGCCGGAATTTTTTTCCCGCAAGCTGGTACAGAATTACTACGGCAGGCAGAAAGACAATGAGAAACAATAACGTATGATAAGCCATTTTCAGCCCTCTTCCTCCAGTCTCTGGATCATTGCCCAGATCGCCTGTGCGGAGTTAAAGTTCTCCGCTACCATGTCGCCCGGCGCGATCTGCACATCAAAGGCATCTCCGATCTCTGATACCAGTGACAGAATCGCAAAAGAATCTAAAATGTGGTCATCGATCAGCGTGGTGCACGTGGCATAATCCACATCCGGTTCAATCTCTTCCAAAATCTCTAATAGCTCTTCCATAATTTCCATTCTCCTTCATTGTATTTTTACTCATTTTACTTACATATTAAGCGGATAGCCCGGTGTGCATTTTCTCAAAACAGTATACCCATCCTTTTCCGAATAACACACTACCGCCGGAAGATCCCTGCTCAAAAACAGAGACATTCCCTCTGTCATCGCATATGCCCCGACCCGCTCAAACACAAGCAGATCGCCGGGCTTTATTTCCCGCAGCGGATACTGTCTGATCAAAATATCATTCGCCGAACAGAGCGCTCCGCAAATGGTGTAGCTTTTCTCTCCGGCTGCCTCCCTTGACGGAATCTGCGTACAGTATGGCGTCTTCATTGCCATGACCTGTCCGTCATAATTGATGTGATGCATCCCGCCGTCTACCAGACAATAATCCTTATCCTCATTCCGCTTTACTTCCCGGACACAGGTAACAAAGTATCCATACATCGCCGTAAGAAATCTTCCCATCTCAAATGCCACAGCGCCGCCGAACTTAAGTTCTTTCGCACAATCGCCCGCCGCTTTTAATAATGCAACGGCGTCCTCTTTGCCCCACTGCTTCGCGGTCTTGAAATATTCGATTCCAAATCCCGGCCCATACTCCAGATGTTCCACCGGCATTCCAGTTTTTTCGCAGACCTCCAGACACACCTCATCGAGCAGCAGCAATTCTTTTTGGATCTGCCCCGCTTTACGCTTCTGGGTGCCGGAATAAAAATGGATCCCTTTCATTTTCACAAACGGATGTACAGAAAGCACTTTTGCCGCCGTAAGCAGCGTTTCCCGGTCCATGCCAAACTGATTTCCGTTGGTTAAGCGCAGAAGAACTTCTGCCCTGCGCCCGTGTTTTTCCGCCATTTCACAGAGCTGTTTTACCTGTATCTCGGACTCTGCTGTAAAAACCGGCAATTTCGCTCCGCCGAAAAGCAGTTCAAGATCCTGCTCATCTTTTAATACACCGGAAAAAATGATCCGGCTCATGGGAATCTTCTTCGCGAGACAAATCTGTAACTCTCCCGGCGAGCATACCTCGATCTTAGACACCATTCCCGCCATCCGGTCTGTCAGAAACGGATTTGCCTTCATCGCAAAGCATAGGGAAATTTCCTCTCCCAGCACATCCTTGATCTCCTCCGTCCCCTGTTTTAAGGCGTCCAGATCAAACAGATAAAGAGGTGTTCCATACTCCTTTGCCGCACGCGCCAAAATCTCCTGGGTCATCGCTTCTTTTCCTCCTTGTACCGGCTCCACAGCGCCGTCCTGTCTATTTTTCCATTCTTCGTCAGAGGCATTTCCTCCACCCGGAAAAATTTATCCGGCATCATAAAGCCCGGCATCTGTTCCTTAATGTCCCTGCGGATCGTCTTTTTGTCCGCCGTTCCGGCATAAAAAGCAACCAGCTTGTTCTCCGCCTCGCCATAGATACAGCAGGCGCGCGCTACCCCCTCCGCTTTTTCGATCGTAAGCTGGATCTCCTCCAGCTCAATCCGGTGTCCCATCCGCTTGATCTGGAAATCCCTCCGCCCCAAAAAGCAAAGTGCGCCGTCTTTCCTCCAGTAACCGTTGTCGCCGGTCCGGTAGATCCGTTCCGGGTAGCTTCTGTTGCCCGGATTTTGTACAAAACTCTTCTCTGTCTCCTCTGCGTTATTGTAATAGCCCGCTGCAAGCGAGTTTCCCGCCACACAGATTTCTCCGCTCTCTCCGGGCTTTGTCACCTCATGATCTTCTTCATCCAGCAAAAATACCCTCCGGTTCGGAAATGCTCTTCCTACCGGAAGCGCCGTATCCGGCGCTTCATCCCCCCGCACCCGGTAATAGGTACAGTTGCAGGTAATCTCTGTCGGCCCGTAAAGATTCACAAACTCTGCCCCGGGAAGCGCCTCCCGCCATGCCTGCAGGTGCTTATATGGCATCACTTCTCCGCTAAAAAGTACCCGCTTCACATCCGACGGAATGCGGTATTCGAACCCGCGCAGCGTCGTCACGATACAGAGCGCCGAGACCGCCCATGTGAGAGACGTCACCCTCTTCTCGCACAAAAAGTCCAGCAGTGCCGGCGGCATGGAAAACATATGCTTCGGTATCAGCACCAGTTTCGCTCCGGTAAATATCGACGAGTAAATGTCTTTTACTGAAACGTCAAAATCAAGCGGCGCCTGATTTCCAATGACATCCTCTTCCGAAAAACCAAACAGCTCTGTGAAGTAACCGATAAAATCAATCACCGCGCGGTGACTCACGATCACGCCCTTTGGCACTCCCGTAGAACCGGAGGTAAAGATACCGTACAAAATATCCTGATCCATCGCGCGCGCCCGGATATCGGAAAGTACATCCTCCCGTAGCTCATGCGCCTTTGCCGCGTCTATTTCAAGCACTTCCCCCGCATATCCACAAGCCCTTATCTTATCTTCGTATTTCGGATCCAATACCACCGTATCGGTCTGCAGTGTCTCTAAAATCTTTTCTATCCGCACATTCGGATATTCCGGATTTACAAGAACGTAAAATCCGCCGGCATATACGATTCCGAAAAAGGCTGCCAGTGTATCCGCACGCTTGTCCATCACAACCGCAACAGGCTTGCCCTCCCGTCCCGGCTTTGTAAGCGCCGACCCGACCCGCTTCGACAATTCCAAAAGCTCCTGCCAGGAATAACTGACTTCTCCGTCATCCACCGCTGTTTTATCCGCAAAGCGTGCCGCCGTGCGTTCCAACTGTTCTAATACACTTTTCAATGATGCTCCCTTTCTTTTTTAATTGTAAAACTTTTTACTTTTGTTCCTTGTTCCACCGGTTGCACAGCCGGATTCCTGCCAGCAGCAAAATGGGAAAGATCACCGCAAACAAAATTCCTGCTTTTAAATTGTCGTCCATCGCGCCGGAAATCATACCGACCAGCGTGGAACCTCCCGAGCAGCCCAGATCGCCGCCGAGCGCCAGCAGTGCAAACATCGCCGTACCGCCCGCCGGGAGCGATGCCGACGCTTTGCTGAACGTCCCCGGCCACATGATGCCGACCGACAGACCGCAGATGGCGCAGGCGATCAGACTGACCGCCGGAACCGGCACAAAGACGATGGTAAGATACGATGCAATGCACAAAATGCTGCTGCCCGCCATAAAGCGGTCGAGATTGAGCCGCTCGCCAAACTTCCCGTAAAAGGCGCGGGAGGTTCCCATGAGGATCGCAAACGCCATCGGTCCCGCCAGATCCCCAAGCGTTTTGCTGATCCCAAGCCCCATCTCCGCAAAGACGGACGCCCACTGGCTCACCGCCTGTTCGCTCGCGCCGGAGCACACCATCATCAAGACAAGCACCCAGAACAGTCTGTTTGAGAACAATTCCCCAAGACTCATCCCACTCTCCCCCTCCGGCGTCAGGGTGGCGATCGGGACTTTTGTAAAGACAAACATATTGGCAAGCGGGATCAGCGCCCAAAACAGCGCCAGAATCTTCCACGAGGACGTCCCGCATATCTGGAAGAACAGTGTGGAGATCAGTACGACGCCCACATGACCCCAGCAGTAGAAGGCGTGCAGCATACTCATCGCCGCCTCCTTGTTCCCGGACGGGCACGCCTCCACCACGGGGCTTAACAGCACCTCCAACAGCCCTCCGCCGACCGCATAGATCATGACGGAGAGCAAAATCCCCACAAACGGATCCGGGAGCACTTCCGGCAGAACCGTCAAAGCTGCCAGACCCGCCGCCGCAAAAAAGTGTGCCAGCACCATTGAAACCCGGTAACCGATCCGGTCGATAAATCCGATCGACAGCAGATCCACCAGAAGCTGGACGCCGAAATTGAAGGTGACCAGCAAGGTGATTTTTGACAACGAAATACCATAGCTGCTGTGAAATGTCAGAAACAGCAGCGGAACAAAATTATTTACGATCGCCTGCACGATATAGCCGATGAAACACGCGGTGATCGTCTTGTTGTACTGATTTTTCATTTGGAATACTTCTTGCTCTGCTCCTCCAAAAATTCCGGCGTATCAAAATAGTTGATCTTCATCGCCGCCTTTACCTCTGCCAGCGTTTTGGCTGCTTCCTCCCGAGCCTTCTCGCTGCCAGCCTTTAAGATGTCGTAAACATCGCCGATTCTCTGCTCGTACTCCGCCCTGCGCGCACGGATCGGACGAAGCTCCTCCTGAATGACGTTGTTTAAGAATTTCTTTACCTTCACATCGCCAAGTCCGCCCCTCTGGTAGTGCGCTTTCAGTTCATCCAGGTTGGCATACTCCGGCAGATACTCCGCAAAATGACCGTCGTTGCAGAAAGCGTCCAGATAGGTAAAAACCGTGTTTCCCTCGAGTTTTCCCGGGTCTTCGATGCGGATGTGATCCGGGTCTGTAAACATCGACATCACTTTCTTGCGCACATCCTCCTCCGCCTCGGACAGATAGATGCAGTTGCCCAGCGACTTGCTCATCTTCGCCTTGCCGTCTGTGCCCGGCAGACGCAGACACGCCTTGTTCGACGGCAGGAGAATCTGTGGGTCCACAAGCGTCTCCCCGTACACCGCATTAAATTTGTGGACGATCTCCTTCGTCTGCTCGATCATCGGCATCTGATCCTCGCCGACCGGCACGGTCGTCGCCTTAAACGCCGTGATATCCGCCGCCTGGCTGATCGGATAGGTAAAGAAGCCGACCGGAATACTCGTCTCGAAATTGCGCATCTGGATCTCCGCCTTTACCGTCGGATTGCGCTGCAGTCTGGAAACCGTCACAAGATTCATATAATAAAAGGCGAGCTCTGTCAGCTCCGCCACATGGGACTGAATAAAAATGCAGGTCTTCGCCGGATCGATCCCCACCGACAAGTAGTCGAGCGCAACCTCCATAATGTTGTCCCTCACCTTCGCCGGATTGTCCGCATTGTCCGTCAGCGCCTGCGCATCCGCGATCATGATAAATATCTTATCGAACTCCCCTGAATTCTGAAGTTCCACTCTTCTCTTTAACGAACCCACATAGTGACCTACGTGGAGTTTTCCGGTTGGACGGTCTCCCGTCAAAATAATTTTTTCTGCCATATTCGCTCTCCCGTCAAAAATATTCTCTGCTCATTATACACGTTTTCCCTTTTGTGTGCAATCGGCATCTGTGCTTTTCCTTACAGCAACACGATTCTAACCTAAAGTCCCATTAAGGTTTCCAATGCTACAAGTACTCCATCTTCTTCATTAGACAAACATATATATTTTGCAGTATCTTTCACATTTTGTGGAGCATTTGACATCGCATAGCTTTGTCCGCAAAACCTAAGCATCTCAATATCATTTCCGCCATCTCCAAAGGCAGCGCATTGTTCCGGTCTGATGCCCCAGCGTTCTGTCAGGCGTTTTAAACCTGATGCCTTGTGGCATCCGGGGACAATTAAGTCTATGGAACCATGCCCGCTTGTTGTCGGTTCAACCTTTCCGCACAGACGTTCTCTAAACATATCATAATACTTGTAAGTCTTTTCTTCCGGTACGGTTGGTGCAAATTTCAGTATCTGATCTTTCACCTCTTTCAAATCATCCACCCATTGCAAACGATGATAATAGATACTGGTCAGATCAAAAAACGCTTGGCTTACCGTTCCACGTTCACAGTATGCGCTTTCCACACCGCACAATACATTCTGTATTTCCGGGTATTCCATGCATACATCAATCACAGAATCCACTGTCTCTTTCGACATACTGGCTGCAAAAATAAGTTCTCTCCTATCTTTCACAAAAGCTCCGTTTTCCGCTACGAAAGACATTTCCTCATGACATTCCGGGAACAAATCCCTCAACTGATAATATTGGTTGCCACTTGCTACTACAAACCTGCAGTTTATCTCTTTCATTCTTGCAAAAATTCTCTGGAATCTCGGAACATCATATGTATAATCCGAACGGACAAACGTACCATCCACATCAACTGCTACTAATCTGATATCGTGCTTCATCTTGTCAGCTTTCCGAGAACCACGATCTCGTATGGTTCTAACGTGTACGTTTCTGTATTTAAATCTACAACTTTATGGCTGTAATTATCTAACAGACAGCTATAATCTCTCCACTCTTTTGCCAGGTTTATTTCCTGCTTTTTGCTATCCATGTTGCAGAAAACTACCATCCGCTCATCTCCCAGCATTCTTTCATAAGCAATTAGCGTATCCGGCTCTGTTTCTACAAAGTCAATTTCTCCATCTGCAATGATTGGATAACTTTTTCGCATAGAAATCAATGTCTTATAAAATGCCAGAATAGAATCTGAATCTTCTTTTTGTGCCTCCACCGTAATCTCTTTTTTGAATGCAGCCGACATCGGAATCCACGGCTCCGTCTCAGAAAATCCACCGTATTTTTCATCACTCCACTGCATCGGCGTTCTGCTGTTGTCACGGGATTTTACAGCCAACATAGCAAGCGCCTCTTCTTTTGTCACTCCTTCGCCCAAAAGAATCTCATAATAATTCAGGCTTTCCACGTCCCGATACTCTTCGATGGAAGGATAGTGGGCATTTAACATGCCAATCTCTTCCCCCTGATAAATGTAAGGTGTTCCCCGCATGAGGTGAATCATGCCTGCCAGCATTTTCGCCGACGCCTTCCAGTAAATCCCTTCATCTCCCATACGGCTTACGATACGCGGCTGATCATGGTTGCACCAAAATAGTGCATTCCAGCCATTCCCTTTTTGCATGCCCATCTGCCACTCTGCAAAAAGTTCTTTCAGCTTCTTATAATCTGTCGGCATCAGCGACCATTTCTCGCCATTTTTGTAATCCACCTTCAAGTGGTGGAAATTAAAACACATGGAAAGTTCTTTTTCCTCCGGAGCCGAATAACGGATACAATGTGCAAGGGATGTGGAGGACATCTCTCCCACAGTTACGCAATCCTCAATGCCCGCATCTCTTACCAGCTCTTTTAAATATTCATGTACATGCGGACCGTCCGTGTAAAATCTTCGTCCGTCTCCCTCAAAATCATCTTTCATTTCTTCCGGTTTTGAAATAACATTTATCACGTCAAAGCGAAATGCCCGGATACCTTTTTCTTTCCAGAATCTCAAAATATTTTTCAATTCCTCCCGGACTTCCGGGTTATCCCAGTTCAAATCCGCCTGGGTGATATCATACAATCGCAAATACCACTTTTTCAAATCCGGCACATATTCCCATGCTGTTCCGCCAAATTTTGACTGCCAGTTTGTAGGCGCCTGATCCGGCATGCCCTCCTTGAAAATGTAATACTTCTGATATTTTTCTTCTCCTTTTAAAGCCTTCTGAAACCATGCATGGTCTGTGGAAGTGTGATTGAACACCATATCAAGCATCAATCCCATGCCTCTTTTTTCGCTCTCGCAAATCAGTTTTTCCAAATCTTCCATGGTTCCAAACTTTGGATCCACCGCACAATAATCAGCCACATCATAGCCGTTATCATTCTGCGGCGAAGGAAAAAATGGCGTCAACCACAGATAATCCACTCCCAGGTCTTTTAAATAGTCAAGCTTTTCGATTACGCCGGGGATGTCTCCAAACCCATCTCCGTTCGTATCTTTGTATGACTTGGGATAAATCTGATAAACTACTTTATTACTAAAATCTGCCATATTCTTTCTACCTCGCTTTATTTGAAAGTTGTCACTGTTGTCTCTTTTGCTTTTACATTCACACCCGTTACAAATTGAATATCCGAAGCAGCACCCTTATTTGTAATGATACAAACTGTCACATCTGGGTGTCCTGCTGCCTTAATCTTTGCTCTGTCGAATTTAATGAGCGGAGTTCCCACGCTTACCTTCTGCCCTTGTTCAATCAGATATTCAAATCCGTCTCCGTTCATGCCTACTGTATCAATTCCGATATGTAGTAATACTTCCATGCCATTTGCAAGGGTTAAGCCACAGGCATGTCCGGACTCCGGCATCATGACTGTAACTTCCGCATCCGCCGGTGCATATAAAATTTCATTTTCCGGAATAATCGCCATACCGTCTCCCATCATTCCTTCAGAAAACACACCGTCTCCAACTTCTTCGAGAGCAATGGCTCTTCCGTCTAAAAATGCTGTGAAAGCTGTTGGTGCTGCCGCCGTTTTTTCTTCTCTTCTTTTCTCACGCATGACAGTTGCTGCTACACCAGCTACTGCACTTTGTCCTGCTCCTGCAGCTATTTCCGCAAGTTCCACTGCCTCATTTCCTTTTTCTGTCTGCAAACGTCTTTTCCCAACGATGGTTGTCAAGAAAAATGGTACTGCAAAGGCAATCACCATGCAGATTGCAAAAGATGCCATATAAGGCGTCTGAATGGAAAGGATCCCCGGAACACCGCCTACGCCGATGGCATTTGCCGTCGTTCCTGTGGCTACACAGACAACTGCTGCGATACCAGAACCAATCATTCCACAGACAAACGGAAATCCTCTCTTTAAGTTTACACCAAAGATTGCCGGCTCCGTAACACCAAGATAGCATGAGATACATGCCGGAATGTTGACTTCCTGTGCCTCCGCATCCTTTCTCTGAAGCCAGATCATACCAAGAACCGCTGAACCTTGCGCGATATTTGATAAGGCAATCATCGGCCACAACATGGTTCCGCCATAGTCTGCGATAAGCTGCAGATCAATGGCATTTGACATATGATGAAGTCCTGTGATCACAAGCGGTGCGTAGACAACACCGAAAATTGCTCCAAACACGACCTTAAAGGGTCCTGTAATTCCCGCAAATACAATGGAAGAAATCGCTGCTCCGATTTTCCAGCCAATGGGTCCTAATACAAAGTGCGCCGCGATGACGGATAACAATAAACTGCAGAACGGAACCACAATCACGGAAATCACTTGTGGTGTAATCTTCCGGAAGAATTTTTCCAGATATACCAACGTAAATGCCGCCATGATTGCCGGAATCACCTGCCCCTGATAGCCGATCATGTTCACTTCAAATCCGCCGAAATTCCAGGTGGGGATGTCTGCCGCCGCTGTCCCTGCAACTGCGTAGGCATTCAATAACTGACCGGATACCAGCGTGAGTCCGAGGACAATACCAAGCATCTGTGTGGTTCCCATTTTCCTTGTCACAGACCAACAGATACCAACCGGCAGCATATGGAAAATCGCCTCGCCGATGAGCCATAAGAAACTGTCGATTCCTGCCCAGAACTGACTTACATCACATAACGTTTTCGTTCCGTTTTCCAGTAAATACAAACTGTCAATACAGTTTCTAAATCCGAGAATCAATCCTCCGGTAATAATTGCCGGAATGAGCGGCGCAAAAATCTCAGCCAACGCCGTAATAATTCTCTGCAGCACATTCTGATTTTTCTTTGCCGCCTCTTTTACCGCCTCTTTTGAGACGCCTTCAATGCCCGCCTCTTTTACAAAATCGTTGTAGAAATCAGCCACCGTATTCCCGATAATTACCTGAAACTGTCCCGACTGTGTAAAACTTCCTTTTACTACTTTCATCGTCTCAATGGCTTTCACATCTGCCTTTGCCGGCTCCACCAGTGCAAAGCGCATTCTCGTCATGCAATGTGAAACCGCCGCGATATTCTCTCTTCCGCCTATCAGACGCAACAATTGTTTTGCGTCCTCTGCATATCTTCCCATTCTCTCATTCCTCCGTTCGCTTCAACTTGTTTAAACATGTTTCTTTTCCTATGTTATAGCACACTTGTTTAAACATGTCAATACGCATATTCAAATTTGTTTAAACAAGTTATTGACTTTTTTTATCTCTGTTTTTATAATGATTTTATATTGAAATGGAATCAGGGAAAAGTTTTTTAGAGGTGACAGACATGCCAAAATCAATTTACGAAGATATTTATAAAGATTTGAAACATAAAATAGAAACAGATGTGTTCGCTTATCAGGAACTGCTGCCCTCAGAAAACACATTGATACAGATTTATAACTGTTCCCGCAACACACTTCGCCGGGCAGTAAGCCGCCTGGTAAGCGATGGCTATGTACAAACCATACAGGGAAAAGGCGTCCGTAATATCTATCAGCCCGTAGCACAGACTGCTTTTACTATTGGGGAGATTGAAAGTTTCCGTGAGTCTGCTATGCGCAACGGGCACAAGTCGCTTACAAAAGTTATCTTATTTACAGAATTTGCCGTCAACGAAAAACAGGAGAAACAAACCGGTTTTCCTATAGGGAGTGAGATTTATTATATCCAGCGTGTACACTATTTAGATGACATGCCACTGATTTTAAATCACAACTATTTCTTAAAAGAAGCGGTTGGCGAACTCACAAAAGAAATCGCAGAGCGTTCCATTTATCAATATCTGGAAGAAACGCTGCACATGACGATCGTAAACAGCAAGAGAATCATGACTGTAGAAAAAATGACCCAAATTGACGAAAAATATTTAAAAATAAACGCTGATGATTATAACTGTCTGGCCGTGGTCAGCAGCCAAACTTACAACAGTGACGGCTTGATGTTTGAATATACCCAGTCCAGGCACCGCCCTGATTACTTCCGTTTCTATGATAATGCAGTGAGAAAAACGATTTGACAACAGGCGGCACGCGAAGCGTGCCGCCTGTTGTTTATCTGTCCTCCCTGAAATACGCCTCGCCGAGACTTGCCGGCGGCTGGTTTTCCTGCTTATTCCGTTTGCTGGTGATCACGAGCACCACGATCGTCACGACATACGGCAGCATCTTGCACAGCTCCTGCGTCGCGCGCGTCAGCCCCGGCAGATAGATGTAGAGGATATACAGTCCACCGAAGACAAACGATCCCCAGATCGCATTTGCCGGATTCCACAGCGCCAGGATCACAAGCGCGATCGCAAGCCAGCCGCGGTCGCCAAAGCCGTTGTTCGACCATGTGCCGCCCAGATACTCCATGACAAAATACAGTCCGCCAATTCCGGCGATCGCCGCACCGGTCACAGTCGCCACATATTTGTAGCGTGAGACGTTGATGCCCGCCGCATCTGCTGTCGCAGGATCCTCCCCGATGGCGCGCAGATTTAAGCCTTTCCTTGTGCGCTTTAGGAAATAGGTCATGCCGAGCGCGATCACAACCGACAGATAGGTCAGAAAACCGTAGGAAAACAATAGATCCCCGACCACCGGAATCTCGGACAGCACCGGGATCTGTGCGCGGAACGCCTCCGCTGTCGTCTTGACCGAAATCTGTCCGACGCCGCCCGCAAGCTTTGAGATCGAGCCTCCGAAAAAGTTGCCGAAGCCCACGCCGAACGTGGTCAGCGCCAGTCCGACCACATTCTGGTTTGCGCGCAGCGTGATCGTCAGAAAACTGTAGAGGAGACCGCCAAGCGCCGACGCTGCGAGCGTGCATACGATCGCGATCAGAAAGCCCACAAATCCGTTCGGATTCTCAGTTCCATTTTCATAGAAAAATGCCCCCATCAGTCCGGCGATCCCGCCCATGTACATGATGCCCGGAATCCCGAGATTGAGGTTTCCGGATTTCTCCGTCACGATCTCTCCGGTCGCGCCAAAAAGAATTGCCACGCCCTGACCGATCGCCTTTTGTATAAATGTCAACAGTAAATTCATAGCACCTCACTCCTCTCATGCGTTCCGGTTTTTGCGGAATTCCAGACGATAGTTGATAAAGAACTCACAGCCGATCAGGAAAAACAGCAGAATACCGGTGATGATATCCGACGCGTTTTCGTTTAACCCGAACTGGGATGCGATCTGGATCGACCCCTGCTGCATAAACACGAGAAATGCCGACACCAGGATCATCGCAAACGGGTTGAACTTCGACATCCACGCGACGATGATCGCGGTAAATCCGCGTCCGCCTGCCGTACTCGTGGAGATCGTATGACTTGCGCCGCTGACGATCAGGCATCCCGCAAAACCACAGATCGCACCCGAGAGCATCATCGTGCGGATGATCACACGCTTTACATTGATGCCCGCATACCGGGCAGTATTCTGACTCTCGCCGACCACCGAGATCTCATAGCCATGCTTGCTGTATTTCATGTAAATATAGATCCCCACCGTGAGCACTGCCACCAGAATGACATTCAGCCCGTAAGTGATGCCAAGCACCGGGGGAAACCACCCCTTCTGTCCTGCCGCGCCGATGATCCCGACGGTATTCGATCCTGCCGGATTCTCCCAGAACACGATGCAGAAGGTCACGACCTGCATCGCCACATAATTGAGCATCAGCGTAAACAGTGTCTCATTCGTATTGTATTTTGCCTTGAAGATCGCAGGGATCAGTCCCCACACCATGCCTGCCGCCGCGCTCGCGATAAAGATCACGATCAAAAGCAGCCAGTTCGGCAGAGCGTCGCCCGCATAGATCATCAGCGCGGCTGTCGCCGCACCGCCCATCAGGATCTGTCCCTCCGCCCCGATGTTCCAGAACTTCATTTTAAATGCCGGAGTCAGTCCGATGGCGATGCACAAAAGCACCACCGTCTCACGGATGGTCACCCACGCGCGGCGGTTTGTTCCGACTGCGCCGTCCACGATCCCCAGATACACTTCGACCGGATTCTGTTTCGTGATCGCAACGATCACCACCGCCGCCGTGACCAGGGAGAGAAGCACTGCGATCAGGCGGATTCCCCATGCTTTCCCCCTGGAAATCGTATCTCTCTTTGCCATGCGGACAACGGGCTCTCTCTTCGCCACTGTCACTTCTCTACTCATCTGCCTTCTTCTCCTCTCCGTCTCCTGTCATCATCAGTCCGAGCTCCTCCTTCGTCGTGCTTCTCGCATCCACGATACCTGCCACGCGCCCGCTGTTTAAGACAAGGATTTTATCACAGAGCGCGAGCAGCACATCCAGATCCTCGCCGACGCAGATCACCGCCACACCCTTCTTTTTCTGTTCATTTAAAAGATTGTAAATCGTGTAGGAGGAATTGATATCAAGCCCCCTGACTGGATATGCCACCATCAGCACGGTCGGGTTGCCCGCGATCTCGCGTCCCACCAGAATTTTCTGGACATTTCCACCGGAGAGACGACTGACCGGCGTATCCACACCCGGGGTCACGACCTCAAGCTGGCTTACGATCTCCTCCGCAAGCTTCTTCGGTTTCTTTCTGTCCGCAAAAAATTTTCCGCCCTCCTTGTAGCTGCGGATCATCATGTTGTCGGTCAGGTCCATCGATCCGACCAGTCCCATCCCCAGCCTGTCCTCCGGCACAAAGGACAGCGTGATGCCGAGCTTCTTGATATCCTCCGCCTTCATCCCGGAGATCTTCTCCGTCGCACCCTCCGGCGGATAGTACAGGATCTCGCCGCTCTCGATCGGCTGCAGTCCTGCGACCGACTCCAAAAGTTCCTTCTGACCGCTGCCGGAAATTCCCGCAACACCGAGGATCTCGCCGCTGTACGCGTCAAACGACGCCTCCTTTAACACCTTAAGTCCCTCTTTGTTCCTGCAGGTGATACCGCGCATCTCAATGCGCTTCTTAACGCCCTCCGGCTTGGTGCGGTGGATATCGAGCGTCACCTTCTCGCCGACCATCATCTCTGTGAGGGACTCCACGGTCGCCTCCTTCGTCGGTACGGTATCTATGTATTTTCCCTTCCGAAGAACCGCCACGCGGTCGGAGAGCTCCAAAACCTCGTTCAGCTTATGTGTGATGATGATAATGGATTTTCCCGCCTCGCGCATATTGCGCAGCACCGCAAAGAGCTTCTCCGTCTCCTGCGGCGTCAGCACCGCCGTCGGCTCGTCCAGGATCAGGATATCCGCGCCCCGGTAGAGCACCTTCACGATCTCAACCGTCTGTTTCTGCGAAACCGACATATCGTAAATTTTCTGTGCCGGATTCAGGTCAAAACCATAGCGCGCCGTCAGCTCCGCGATCTCCCGCTCCACCTGCTTCATGTTCAGCCGTCCGCTGCCCGGCAGACCGAGGATGATATTCTCCGCCGCCGTCAGGATCTGGATCAGCTTAAAGTGCTGGTGGATCATTCCAATGCCGAGCGCGAAGGAATCCTTCGGCGAACGGATCGTCACCGTCTCGCCATTCACCCGGATCTCCCCCTCATCCGGAAAGTAGATGCCGGAGAGCATATTCATCAGCGTCGTCTTGCCGCTGCCGTTCTCACCCAGGATCGAGAGGATCTCTCCTTTTCTCACTGTCAGATTTACATTGTCATTCGCGGTCACTTCGCCAAACCGCTTGGTAACGCCTTTTAACTCAATCGCATTTACCGGTTCCACAATCGTCCTCCTTTAACGTAAACTGCGGAACTGCGGACGCCAGAGGCGTTCCGCGGTTCCGCTTTTATCTGTTATATCATGCAGAGGGGAATCCCGCCTGCGGGATCCCTTTCTGCTGTCAGTTACTCTGTCACGGAAGTGATGCCATCGATGATGAGATCAAATGCCGGAGCACTCGCAAGCTCTGACTCGTGATAGTAGCCGTCAGACACATATGCGCTGTACTTCTCGTAATCACCGCCCTGTGCGATCAGATCCTCGAGAGAAGAACCGTTCACGGTAAAGGTGCTCGTATCAAATACGTGAAGCTTTCCTTCCTTCAACGCACCCTCAACCTCTGCGACCTTCTCTGCCGTTCCCTCTGCGATCACAGTCTCGTTGAGCGGAGTGATCTTGTCTGCTCCCTCTACATATCCCTGACACCAGTCTGTCACGATCGCCTCACCGTTCATCACGCACTCTACCGCGTAGGTGTAATACGGTCCCCAGTTGATCGATGCGGATGTCAGCGCGCTGTTTGGCGCTACGGAAGTCATATCGATGTTGTAGCCGACACACGGTACGCCCTTCTCCTCACAAGCGCTCGGGGCTCCTGTGGTATCTGCGTGCTGGCTGATCAGCACACAGCCGTCGTCGATCAGCTTGGAAGCAACCTCTGCCTCGCCTGCCATGTCCGCCCAACTGTTGGTGTACTGAACCTCCATCGTAACGCTCGGGCAGACGCTTCTCGCGCCGAGATAGAAGGATGTGAAGCCTGAGATCACCTCCGCGTACGGGAAGGCGCCTACATATCCCATCTTTGCCTCGTCCTCGGTGATCGTGCCGTCTGCGATCATCTCGTTTAACTTAAGACCTGCGACCACACCGGACACATAACGTGACTCATACACGGCAGTAAAATAGTTGTGCATATTGGCAAGCCCTGAGGAGGACGCCTGATAGCCGGTCGCATGACAGAACTCGATTTCCGGGTACTCCGCTGCCGCCTGGATCATATAGGTTTCAAATCCGAAGCTGTTTCCAAAAATAATATCGCATCCCTGCTCTGCAAGGTCCACTGCCGCATCATAGCAGGACTCGTCCTCCGGAACGGTTGTCTTCTCGATCACCTGATCCTCGGAAAGTCCCAGCGTCTCCATCATCTCGTCAATACCAGCCATATGGGCGGAGCTATAACCCTCGTTCTCATCGCCGATATAGATGATGCCGACCTTAATATCCTCTGCTGCAACCGGTTCCCCCGCTGCCTCCGTGCCCGCAGTCTCACCCACTGCGCCGCCGTCTGCCGCTGTTCCTGCCGCGTCGTCTGAACCGCAGCCTGCCAGCATAGAAACGGAAAGTCCCATTGCAAGTAACACACTCAGTATTTTTTTCATAATCCCTTTTCCTCCAGTATTCTTCTTGGAAATACATTGCCAATTTAGCACAGCAATATTTTTCCGTCAATAGGAAAATGAGCTTTTCTGAAAAAAAGACTTTTATTTATAAGTAATGCTAATATTTATTTGCACTCCTTCTTATAGTTCTCCGTTTTTCCCGGCTTTTCTGCTCTTTTCGGTATCCCACTCCCGGAAAATATGGATCACGCCATTATCGTTTAAGCTCTTTAAAAATGCCATCGCAAGCGGCAGCAAAAACATCCCCGCGATCCCCAGAAAATGGAGCCCCAGGATCATGGAAAGAAGTGTCACAACCGGGGAGAGCCCCATCTGCTTTCCGACGAGGTGCGGCTCCACGATATTGCGCACCACGGTGATCACAAGATACAGCGCCACCAGACCGATGCCAAACGGCAGGTCGCCCGCGCAGGAAACGATCACTGCCCACGGCAGCAAGACCGTTCCCGTCCCCAGCACCGGGAGAATATCGAGCAGCGCGATCAGAAACGCGATCAGAAACGCCCCTTCCACCCGCAGCAGCAAAAGCCCAGCCACAAGCTCGACGAACGTCAGCCCGAGGATCAGGCAGTAGGAAAGCACACACTTTCCCAGCGTTCCCAGCACATACTTCCTCACATCGAGCGCATACTGCCGGAAACGCTCCGGCACCTGCGCAACCAGAAACGCGCAGATATCAGGAAACTCCAACTCGATCAGAAGCGTCGCGATCACCGTCAGAAACAGATCCATGCAGATACCGGGGATGTGTCCCGCCACCGCCGAAACCCCGTCGACCACCTTTCCGGAAATCTCCGCCGCCATATCTCCGGTGCGCCCCGCCGCTGCCGCAAGTCCCCCGGCATCTCCTGCAAAAAATTCCTTTCCCCATGCGCTTGCCCGCCGGAAAAAAGGCGCCACAGATTCCTGAAAAAAGCAGGAAAGCTGATCCGTGCAGCCGGACAAAAGATCCAGGATCTGGTAGCCCAGCAGATAAAAAAGCACCGCGAGCAGCGCGTAAAAGAGCACGACGATAAGCACCGCCGCCACCTTCCGCCCCATATGCAGCCGCTCTGTCGCAAAATCCACCGGAAAGGAGAGCGCCCATGCCACGGCAAACGCCAGAACAAACGGAAACACTGCCGCAGCGGCATACTTGAGCACCAGGATTGCCAGACCGCCAAGGACTGCCCAGTACGCTGCCCGGATAAGAAACTCTTTCTGCCTTTTTAACCGCTCCGCTCTGTCCATCGCATTTCTCCTTTTTGCATTTCTCTTATTAACTATATCCAGACAAGGGAATATCATTCTTGCAAAAAGAAAATTGCAGAGGGAGCATTTTCCATAGACAAAAACAGGAGACAGTCTCCCCACGGATTTCTGTCTCCTGTTCAAAATCTATTCTTCCAACTTTAAAATATAAATGCAGTTCGGCTTATCGACCTTTACGCTCCGCCCTTCCTGAAGGGAGTAGCCCTGGTCATAATAAATCTGGTACGTATAAATGTCATTTGAATTATTGTTCAGTGTCAGATAGTGCTGCTCATCCGGGTAAAAGGCAAGCATCTTCGGATAGTCACTGTTGACCTTCGTCATAAACTTCTCGGTGAGCATCCCTGTCTTTGCATCAATCTCGTAGCACACAACAGAGTTGACGCCAGCGTTACTGCACATCAGATATCTGCCGCTTCTCGACACCTCCATACCCGATGCCGCACATACGTCCTCCTCCTTGTTCGTCACGGTGTGCACTTCCTGGATCTTCTCAAAGACCGGAGTGTCGTCCACCACCGAATAGCGGTACACCTCGATCACATTGAGCAGCTCATACAGGATATACGCGTACTTTCCGTCTCTGGAAAAACGGATCATGCGCGGTGCGGATTCCAGCTTGCCGCGGATAATGTCGATCAGCTTTAATCTGCCGCGCTCATAATCCACACGGTACACTTTCACCTGATCCAGACCGTTGTCTACCGCGCAGAGAAATTTCTGCTCCGGTGTCAGCTTCACGCAGTCCACGTGCGGGATAAAATTGCGCTGTGCAATACTTCTTCCCATCCCCTTGTGGAACACGCCGTCAGCGATCGCGCCGATGCTTCCATCCGGCTCAAGGCGCATCATGCTGACACGCCCGTCGTGGTGCCCGCCCACAAAGAGATAGCGGTTCTCATCGTCCACCTCGACATAGCAGCCGCGCATACCGCCGATCCACTGCTTATTCATCGGAATGAGGTCGCCGTCCGGCTGAATGGCGAACGCCTCCACGCCCTCATCTGCGATCGAGTACAGAAACTTACGGTTTTTCGACACCACGATATCCGAGGGATTATTGATCGGGACGACCTTGCGCTCCTTCATCTCCCCCTTTTCCACGTTCACATCATAGATATGGATTCCGACACTGTTCTCATGGGTATAGGTACCCACATATGCAACATATTTCTCCTGTTTCATCGCCTTGTACCATCCTTATTCTTTTCTGCGCAAAATATCATACATTTCCAGCGGCTGTCCCAGATCGATAAAAAGTACCTGCTTTGGATGTGGTGCAGACTCCATCCCGGTCCCGTCCTCATCCACAATGCGTTTCACCGTCACCGTCAGATTCTCCCCGTCCGGCTTCATCACCTCGATCTCTTCTCCCACGGAAAATTTGTTGCGCTGCTCGATGCGGTACAGTCCGTCCTCATTCTGCTCCCCGACAATTCCAAGATATGTATATTCCTTCACATACGTGTTGTTGTCATAGATCTGGGTCTCGTCAGACGGCTTTCCAAAGAAAAATCCGGTCGTAAACTGGCGGTAAGTACAGTTCGATATCTGGTCAAGATACCACGGCAGATTCTCCCGGTAAAGCTCCGGCGACTGCTTGTAATCGTCGATGGCTTTGCGGTAAGTTCTCGCCACGGTCGCCACATATAGTGCTGTCTTCATTCTACCCTCTATTTTGAAACTGTCAATACCGGATTCCATCAGCTCCGGAATATGCTCGATCATACACAGATCCTTGGAGTTGAAAATATAAGTGCCGCGCTCATTCTCATAGACCGGCAGATATTCTCCCGGACGCTTCTCCTCCACCAGCGCATACTTCCAGCGGCAGGGGTGTGTGCACGCGCCCCGGTTCGCATCCCTTCCGGTAAAATAATTCGACAGCAGGCAGCGCCCGGAATACGCCATACACATGGCTCCATGGATAAATGTCTCGATCTCAAGGTCGTCCGGGATGTGTGCACGGATCTCCCGGATCTCCGCCAGCGAGAGTTCCCTTGCGGAAACCACGCGCTTCGCACCCTGCGCATACCAGAACAGATATGTTCCGTAGTTGGTATTGTTCGCCTGCGTGCTGATATGGCGCTCAATCTCCGGGCATACCTCTGCCGCGATGGCAAATATGCCCGGATCCGAGATGATCAGCGCATCCGGCTTTATCTCCCGCAGCTCCTCAAAATAGGCGTGCACGCCGTTCAGATCACCGTTGTGCGCCAGAATATTCGCCGTGATATACACCTTTACGTCATGCGCGTGCGCAAACGCGATGCCCTCGCGGATCTCCTCCATCGAAAAATTTTTCGCTTTCGCACGCAGCCCAAACGCCTCGCCGCCGATATATACCGCATCCGCGCCGTAGATGACTGCGATCTTCAATACCTCAAGGCTGCTTGCCGGTATCAGTAATTCCGGTCTTCTCATATGCTACTTCCTCTCTGTCTCAGATAGACGATCCTTCCCCGCCGTCTCCGACCGTCTTGTGCTCACCGTGATCCCGTCTCCGACCGGAAGCACGGTCGTCACAAGCTCCCCCTGGTGGGTCAGCTCGTACAAATATTCTCTCATGCGCTTATGGATGGTGCGGTTTCTGCGCGTCACGACAAACCGCGACTCGATGATGTCGCCATCCTGCAACACATTGTCCGACACCAGCACGCCGTCCGGCGCCAGCAGACGCAGGATCTCCGGCAGAAAATGGATATACTGCCCCTTCGCCGCATCCATAAAAATAAAGTCAAACGGTTCCTCCAGCGTCTTTAGAACCTCCGTGGCGTCCCCCGCCAGAAGGGTGATCTGTGATTCTTTCCCCGCGCGGATGAAATTCTCCCGCGCGATGGGAATGCGCTTCTGATAATTCTCGATCGTGGTGATCTGCGCCCGCACCGGATCATACTCCGCCATCAGGATCGCGGAAAACCCGACCGCGGTGCCGACCTCCAGAATACGCGCGGGCTTCTTTAAGGCGAGCAGCACTTTCAGAAAAGTCTGCATCTCCTTGCGGACGATCGGAACATGATCCGCAACCGCCTCTCTCTCGATTGTGTCTAAAATCTCTGTATTTCCCGTATCAAGCGAATTGATATAGGAAGCCAGTCTCTCATTCACTATCACTGCTCGGTACTCTCCTCCGCTCCGGTGCCCATCACCGCGATCATTTCCTTTCCGGTCATCGAGGTGTTCAGCGTGTAGGTGCCGGGCAGAAGTTTGCCAGAATACGCCGACAGCTTTAACTGTGCAAAAAACAGCTTGCTGTCGCGGATCAGTCCTTCCTCCTCCAGCATATCCCCGATATCGCCCTCCGACATACCCTCTGTCACCTGCACGACGATGTCTGTTCCGGGCGCCTCCTCCACCGCAGTCTCGGTAAACACCCGGTAACCGAAATCGTAGCAGAACGCACCAAGCTCAATGAGTCCCACCACGACAAGCAATAAGACCAAAATGGAAAAACTGACGCTGACAAATTTCAAAATCACTTTATTTAACTTCATGTATCTTCCTCGCCCGCTGTATCCAAAGCGTTTTCTCCCAAATGAACGCCGCGTTTATACCTCCATGATGATCGGCATGATCATCGGACGTCTCTTTGTCTCTTTCCAGACAAAATCGCTGAGGGAATCCTTGATCTCCGTCTTGATCCTGCCCCAGTCCGTGATCCTCTTATCCATGCAGTACTGCATCTTATCGTCAAGCAGATGCTTCGCCTCCTCCATCAGGCTCTCCGAGCCTCTGACGTAGACGAAACCTCTCGACACGATATCCGGTCCTGCCAGAACCTGACCCGAGCCTCCCTCGAGTGTCAGCACCACGATAATGATACCGTCCTCCGCCAGATGCTGGCGGTCACGCAGCACGATATTACCGACGTCTCCGACGCCGAGACCGTCCACCATGATCGCTCCGGTGTGCACTTTTCCCGTAACCCCGGCGCTCTCCTCCGAGAGCTCCAGGACATCTCCTGTGGAAATGAGGAAAATATTTTCCTTTGGAATACCGAGTTCCTCTGCCACCTTCGCCTGTGCGATCAGATGCCTGTACTCTCCATGGATAGGTACCGCGTACTTTGGTCTCAGCAGGGAGTAGATCAGCTTGATCTCCTCCTGGCAGGCATGACCCGACACATGAACATCCTGGAAGATCACGTTTGCCCCCTTCATCGACAGCTCGTTGATGATGCGGGAAACCGCTTTCTCATTGCCCGGGATCGGGTTGGAGCTGAGCACGATCGTGTCATTCGGCTTGATCGTGATCTTTTTATGAATGCCGCTCGCCATGCGGGAGAGCGCCGCCATCGCCTCGCCCTGGCTTCCCGTCGTGACAAGGGCGATCTGCTCGTCCGGATAATGTTTCACCTCATCGATGTCGATGAGCGTATTGTCCGGTATCTGGATATATCCAAGCTCCGACGCGATCCCGATGATATTCACCATACTGCGCCCCTCGACCGCAACCTTGCGCCCATGCTTGTGCGCCGTATTGATCACCTGCTGCACGCGGTCCACATTCGACGCGAACGTAGCGACGATGATCCTGCTGTTCTTATGATCGGCAAAAAGCTCCTCAAAGGTTCTTCCGACCGTCCTCTCCGACTTCGTAAAGCCCGGGCGCTCCGCGTTCGTACTGTCGCACATCAGCGCGAGTACACCCTTCTTGCCGATCTCGCCGAAGCGCTGCAGATCGATCGCGTCGCCGAATACCGGCGTGTAGTCGATCTTAAAGTCTCCGGTGTGCACGACGATCCCCGCCGGGGAATAGATCGCAAGCGCCGCCGCGTCCTGGATACTGTGGTTTGTCTTGATAAACTCCACGCGGAAACAGCCCAGATTGATGTGCTGTCCATGTTTTACCACCTTGCGCTTTACCTTTGTGAGCATATTGTGCTCACGCAGCTTGTGCTCGATAATACCGTTTGTCAGCTTGGTCGCGTAAATCGGCACGTTGATCTCCCGCAAAACGTAAGGGATCGCTCCGATGTGATCCTCGTGACCATGCGTGATAAAAAATCCCTTTACTTTTTCGATGTTATCTCTCAGATAGCTGATATCCGGGATCACCAGGTCGATCCCGTACATATCGTCCTCCGGAAATGACAGTCCGCAGTCCACAACAATAATACTGTCTTCGTACTCAAAGGCAGTAATGTTCATACCAATCTGCTCCAATCCTCCTAACGGAATGATCTTAAGCTTTGCAGTTTTTTCTTTTTTCAAAATTTTACCTCCATTCATAAATTCCGTTCTCATTCACATCTAATACGCGATGTCTGCGTCTTCGATCAGCTCCGCAAAAATCTTGCCCACGGCCGCCAGCTCGGTGTCGTCCTCCACCATCTCGTACACGGACTCCTCGTCCTCTGTGCAGACCTCCTTCAAGATATATGCGTCACAGTCTCCGTCCTCTTCCTCCGTCACAAAAAGATACCTTGTGCCGTTTACCTTTGTTTCTTCCACTACGAAAAACTCTGTTTTCTCCTTCGACTCAGGCTCGATAAATACAACTTTTTCCATAAATGACTCCATTCACCTGTTCATACTCAAAGAATCCAGATAGCCCTGCAGTATCAATGCCGCGGCGATCTCATCCACGTATTTCTTCCGGTTCTCTCTCCTGACCCCGGTCTCCATCATCAGTCTGTCGGCGGAAACGGTCGTCAGGCGCTCGTCCCACAAGATCACCTCAAGACCTGTCCGGCGCTCCAGCATCTCCTTGAACTCTTTGGTTTTCTCGCAACGCTCCCCTTCGGTATTGTTCATATTCTTCGGGTAACCCAACACGATACGCTCTACCTGGTATTCCCGCACAATTTCTTCCACTCTGGCTAAAGACTGGCGCAGCTTATTAGGGGACTGTCTCCTGATGATCTCCAGTCCCTGCGCCGTCAGTAAAAGCTCGTCACTGACCGCAACTCCCACGGTCTTTGAGCCGAAATCCAATCCTAAAATCCTCATCCGCTCCTACTCCCAATGGTTATTCCTGATGTAAGCCTTAAGAACCTCCTCTACGAGTTCATCGCGCTCCACCTTCATGATCAGACTTCTTGCATTATTATAGCTGGTGATATAAGTGGGGTCACCGGACATAATATATCCAACGATCTGATTCACCGGATTATAGCCCTTCTCGGTCAGCGCCCGGTAGACGATGGTCAGCACATCGCTCACCTTAAGCTCCGGCTCTTTCTCTACTTTGAAATATTGTGTGTTATTGATATTCTGCATATTCGTCACGCCCTTATACCTGCTCTCACAAGAATTTGTGCATTTTATCTCTCTTGTGTGAAAAGCATTGCTGGTTTTATTCTAATATAGTTTGTCCTAAAATTCAACCAAAAGATAGACTCCGTCTGCAAGCTCCCCTTTTATCGTCCCTTTTACGAACTGATTTTCCATATCCGCATCCGTCTCATACGCCACTTTGACGTACTCTTTTGTGTACCCGGTGTAGTAGGTTTTGCCCTCCCGGACAAACGGCTCCTCCAAAAGCGCCTCGGTCTCCCTTCCCACATAGTACTCCCGGAATTCGCGCGACATCCGCTCTCCGAGTGCGATCAGCTCCTCGCTCCGCCGCTTTTTTACCGACTCCGGGATCTGGTTCTTCATCTCTGCCGCCTTCGTGCCCTCGCGCCTCGAATACTGGAAAATGTGCATCTCATAGAAACGGATCCGCTCCAGATACGCGCGCGTCGTCTCAAATTCCTCCTCCGTCTCCCCCGGAAATCCAACGATCACGTCCGTGGTGATCGCCGGATGCGCGAAATACCTGCGCAGGATCTCACATCCCTTTTCATATTCTGCCGTGTCATAGCGTCTGTTCATGCGCGCGAGCGTCGCGTCGCAGCCGCTCTGCAAGGACAGATGGAAATGCGGACAGATTTTCGGCATCTGTGACAGACGCTCCGCAAATTCCTCCGTCACGATGCGCGGCTCCAGACTGCCCAGACGGATCCTGTCAATCCCTTCCTCGGCGTGCACCATCTCGATCAGGTGCAGCAGACTCTCCCCCGTATCCACGCCGTAGGAGCTTAGATGGATGCCCGTCAGTACGACCTCCTTACAGCCGTTTGCCGCCAGCCGCCGGATCTCCGCCAGAACCTCTCCCGTGCCGCGGCTTCTGACCCTGCCGCGCGCAAACGGAATGATACAGTAGCTGCAAAACTGGTTGCAGCCGTCCTGCACCTTGATAAACGCTCTGGTGTGCTCCGCCGTTTTGGAGAGGAACAGCTCCTCATACTCCTGCTCCTCGTGATTGATGTCCGCGATACTCTTCGCTTTCACATGTGACGCCTCATATTCCTCCAGCAGGCTTAAGAGTTCATGCTTTCTGTTGTTCCCGATCACAATGTCAACCGCCTCGTCCACGAGCGCCTGTGCCTCTTTTGTCTGGACATAGCATCCCGCCCCCACGACGACGGCGTGCGGGTTCAGTTTTTTCGCCCGGTGCAGCATCTGTCTGGACTTGCGGTCCGCCATGTTTGTCACCGAGCAGGTGTTGATCACATAAACGTCGGCATATTCTGTAAATGGTACGATCTCATATCCCGCGCCCTCTAAAATCTGCTGCATCGCTTCCGTCTCATACGCATTTACTTTACATCCCAGGTTGTGCAACGCTGCTTTTTTCATCTTCGATTCTTCCTCATTTTCGGTTGTTTTACTGTTGACTTTTCCATGAAAAACCATTACTATAAAATTATCTTGAAATAGTTAATCTTAAGGAGGTTCTTTTAATATGAAGACAGTACAGATTTCTTTAAACTCCATCGACAAGGTAAAGTCCTTTGTCAATGCGATCACACAGTATGAATTTGATTTCGATCTGATCTCCGGCAGATATGTGATCGATGCAAAATCTATCATGGGTATCTTCAGCTTAGATCTGTCCAAGCCGATCGATCTTGCAATTCATGCAGAGTCAAATGTGGACGAGATCATGGAGACCTTAAAACCGTACTTAATCTAATATCTAAGACAGCACACCGCAGGATACTTTCCTGCGGTTTTTCTGTCCTTCTTTTCTATCCCTCGATCCGGATCACTTCCGTCGTGTCGATCGCCTCCTGCATCAGCGCGTCGATCTTCTCCTCAAGCTTTTTCTCGTCATTGTGGATCACGTTTAAGCTCGGTTTTGTCACCGGGTGCTTTGCGACAAAAATCGTACAGCAGTCCTCGTATGGCAAAATGGACGTCTCGTATGCGCCGATCTTCTCGGACACCTCCACGATCTCCTGCTTGTCAAAGCCGATCAGCGGACGGTATACCGGTATCGTGCAGACCTCGTTTGTCGCCGCCAGCGACTGCATCGTCTGGCTTGCCACCTGACCGATACTCTCCCCCGTGATCAGTCCCAGACATTTATTTTCCTTCGCAAAATGCTCCGCGAGCTTCATCATATAGCGGCGCATGATGATCGTCAGCTCCTCATGCGGGCACTGCTCGTAGATGTAGAGCTGAATGTCCGTAAAGTTTACGATGTGCAGGTTGATCGGACCGGAATATCTTGCCACGATCTTCGCCAGATCGACAACTTTCTGCTTGGCGCGCTCCGATGTATAAGGCGGCGCGTGGAAGTAGGTCGCGTCGATCGCCACGCCGCGTTTGGCGATCATATAGCCTGCCACCGGACTGTCGATGCCGCCGGATAAGAGCAGCATGGCTTTGCCGTTTGTCCCGACCGGCATACCGCCCGGCCCCGGCACGATGACGGAATAGATATTGATCTGATTGCGGATCTCAACATTGAACACCACATCCGGATGATGCACGTCCACACGCGTCTCCGGAAATGCCTCTAAAATCTTCTCTCCCAGCTTCGCGTTGATCTCCATCGACTCCATCGGGTAATTCTTTCTGGCACGTCTCGCGTTGACTTTAAACGTGAAGTGCTTGTCCGGGTATACCTTGTCCACATAGGAGAGCACCTCCTCCACAAGGCGGTCAAAGCCTTCATCCTCGATCAGCACAACCGGGCAGATGCCGACGATGCCGAACACACACTTTAATGCGCCGACCACCTCGTCGTAATCATACTCCCCTTCCGTGTCCACATAAATCCTGCCCTGCTCCTTGCGCACGCGGAATTTACCGTCCACTTTTTTTAACGCATGGATGATCTGACCGACGAGCGCATCCTCGAACAGATAGCGGTTTTTTCCCTTGATCGCGATCTCTGCGTACTTGATTAAAAATGATCTGTACATATATAATCTCCATTCTTTTTACATATACGTGTCTATTTGCGGACAAATTTTCTGCGGAACGGGATGATCTCCTTCATTTTCTCTACCGCATAATCGACTTCCTCCTCCGTCGTTTCCGCGCAGAAACTGATGCGGATGGCAGACGCAACCGCGCTCTTTGGCAGCCCGATCTCCTGCAGGGTGCGGCTTGGCGCAGGCTTATTTGAGGAGCAGGCGCTGCCCGCCGACACGTAGATGCCGTATTCCTCCAGAGAGTGCAGCATGACCTCGCTTCGCACATCGCGGATGCTGATATTCACGATATGCGGCGCGCAGTCCCGGTCCGTCCTTCCGTTGACGGTCACTCCCCCGATCTCTGTCACACCCCGGATCAGGCGCTCTCTGAGCGCGTACAGGCGCTCTGTTTTTGACTCGAAATCCTCGTATGCCTCCTCCGCCGCCGCGCCGAGCGCAGCCACACCCGGCACGTTCTCCGTGCCGGAGCGCAGCCCCTTCTGCTGCCCGCCGCCGTAAATGACCGGCTTGACCTTTACCTTGTCCGCGATGTAGAGAAAACCCGTTCCCTTGGGCGCATGGATCTTATGACCGCTCACGGACATCAGGTCAATGCCCCATTTCTTCGGGTAAATGCGGAATTTCCCATACGCCTGGATCGCATCCACATGAAACAGCGTGCCGGGATTTTTTTCTTTGATCAGCTTCGCCGCCGCTTCGACCGGCTCCAGCGCGCCGATCTCGTTGTTGACCATCATGATGGAGACGAGCACCGTATCCTCGCGCACCGCCTCACGCAACTCGTCCAGTGAGATCTGCCCATTCTCATCCACGGAAAGGTATGTGATCTCATATCCAAGCTCCTTTAGATAGTCGAGCGGCGCTAAAACTGACGCGTGCTCGATACCCGTCGTGATGATATGCCTGCCATTCCTACGGTTTGCAAGCGTCCCGCCGATCAGCGCCATATTGTTGGACTCCGTCCCCCCGGAGGTAAAGACCAGTTCCCTTCCGTCAATTTTTAATGTCCGAGCGATCTGCTCCCTCGCCGTGCGAATGTAGTCCTCCGCCTCTTTTCCCTTGTTGTGCAGGGACGACGGATTCCCGTAGTCCTCCGTCAGGATCCGGACCATCAGATCCTTCGCGCACGCGCTGCACCGGGTCGTCGCCGAATTATCCAAATATGCTTCCATGTCTCCACTCTTTTCTATCTGTCGTTCGTCTCAAGATGATACATCAAAACAGACAGCGTGGCAAGCCCCGCCGTCTCCGTCCGCAAAATGCGCCCTCCAAGAGATATGAGTTTCATATCCCGCTCACGCGCCAGCGCGATCTCCCCGTCGGAGAAACCGCCCTCCGGACCGATCAAAATGCCAATGCTCTGCCCCGGCACGATCGCCTCGATCGCTTCTCTCGTCGCCGCCATCCCGCGCTCATTCTCATAGGGGATGAGCACAACGTCAAGCTCTGCCGCAATCGTCAACGCCTCCTGATAACTCACCGGACGCCCCACCGTCGGGATGACGCTTCTCTTGGACTGCTTCGCCGCGCTCTTTGCGATCTCCTGCCAGCGCGCCGTCTTTGCCGCAGCCTTTTTTTCATCGAGCTTCACCACACAGTTTTTCATCGCAACCGGGATGATCTCACAGGCGCCAAGCTCCACGGCTTTTTGGATGATAAGCTCCATTTTATCGCTTTTGGGAAGTCCCTGAAACAGATAAATCCGGCTGGGAAGCTCCGTGTCCGGGGCACATTCCTGTGCGATGGCGACAAGCACCGTATCGCCGGAAAACTCTGCGATCTCACCGAAATAATTTTTGCCCGATGTGCTGCTGATGCGCACCCGCTCGCCGCGCTTCATGCGGAGCACATTTTTGATATGGTTGACGTCGCTGCCCTCAATAGTGACGGTGTGCTCCCCGACCTGCGCATCCTCCACAAAAAACTGGTACATAATCTCTTCCCCTTATCCTCTGCCGGATCTGCGCCGATCGACCGCTGATCCGGTATTATTTTCTCGCCGTGATATTGACCCACTCGCCCTGGTGGTTGATCTCAACCACCGTAAGTCCTGCCCGCTCGATCGCTTCCTTCACTTCCTGTTCCTTGAAATCGATGATTCCCGAGGTAATGAAGTAGCCGCCCTTTTTCAGGCGCGCCGGAATGACAGGTGCCATCGGGATGATCACGTCCGCCAGAATATTGGCGACCACGATCTCATATTCCTCGCTGCCGACCTTGTCCTGCAATTTTTCATCGTCGATGAGGTTGCCGACATAGAAGGTTCCGAGCGACGCATCCAGATGGTTGACCTGCATATTCTCCCGTGTGGACGTCATGCAGTCCGCATCCAGATCTGTCCCGACAACCGCAGACGCACCGAGCTTTAACGCCACGATCGACAAGATCCCGCTGCCGCAGCCGACATCAAGCACCTTCGGAGCGTTCCACTCCGGCGTGTACTCCTTCGTTCCGCGGATGTATTTTAACAACTGGCGGATGCAAAGCTGCGTCGTCTCATGCTTTCCCGTGCCAAACGACACACCCGGATCGATCTCGATCAAAAACTTGTCCGCGTCCTCCGGCTTTAAGTCCTCCCACGTCGGTTTGATCAGGATATCGTCGATGTAAAAGGAGGAGAAAAACTGTTTCCAGTTGTTGATCCAGTCCAGATCCTCCGTCTCGTCCGAGGTGATCGTTCCGCTGCCGACATCCACGGTCTCACGCAGTTCCTCCAACGCGGTCTTTACCTGCTTTAACAGCTCCGTGTAGTCCTCGCCATTGTCCTCAAGGTAAAAGCTGACATGGCTCACGCCGTCGTCCGGCGGAAGCTCCGGCAGAAAATCGATAAACATATCTGCCTGATCCTCCTTCGAAAGAGGAATGTTGTCCTCAATCTCCACACCCTCAATGCCGAGCTCCATCAACGTGGCACTCATAAAATCCTCCGCCGCCGTCGTCGTCTCAATCGTGTATTTTTTCCATTTCATAAAAAGCCTCCATGATAAAACGTGTGCGCAATAATAGATATAGTATCACAATTTGCGGTGTGTTGCAAATAGGTATCATTGAAAAAAGGAACCGCGCAAGCGCGGTTCCTCCCCGAAAAACTTTTTATCTCTTTAATTCAAATTTCTGTACCATCTCATTTAACGTCGTCGCCTGCGCCGCAAGCTCCTCCGAGGTCGCCGAGCTCTCCTGCGCCATCGCCGAATTATCCTGCACGGTCTGGGAGATCTCCTCGATCCCGTCCTTAATCTGCTCAATGCTCATCGCCTGGCATACGGCATTTTCTGACGTCCGCTGGATCTTGCCATTGACATTTTCGACCGCCTCCACGGAAGCCTTCAGGGAAGCCACCACCTCTTCTGCGAGGGTGTTGCCCCGCTCGATCTCCTCCAGCGATACCCCGATCATATCGCGGGTCGTATTGACCGCCTTCGCACTCTGGTCTGCCAGATTACCGATCTCCCCGGCAACCACCGCAAAGCCCCGTCCTGCTTCTCCGGCACGCGCCGCCTCGATCGACGCGTTGAGCGCCAGAAGATTTGTCTGGTCTGCGATCTCCTCGATCGTCTTGATGATCCCGACAACCTCTCTCGACGTCTGATGGATCTTGCTCATCGCCTCCATCATGCGCTTCATCTGCTCCTGGCTCTCCTCCATCTTCGTGACAACCTGCATTGCCTCTTTGGCAGAGTTTTCAGCCTCCGTCTTGTTCTCCTCCACCTGCTCTGTGATGGAGGTCACCGTAGCAACAAGCTCCTCCACTGCAGCCGCCTGCGTGCCTGCGCCGCCCGCAAGACTCTGCGATGCACGCGCCAGATCATCCGCACCTGCGGTCACCTGCTCCGCGCTCTCACTGATGCCGAGCATCACCTCGTTCATCGAATCCGAGATATTGAGCAGTGCCTGCTTCACCTTCTGGAACTCTCCGACATAATCGTATTTCAGCTCGATCGCAAGCTTGCCTTCCGCCATTTTTGCAAGCACCTCGGAAACCTCGTCGATGTAGGCAATATATTCTTTCAGCCGCTTGACGGTCTCGTTGATCGACGCGCCCAGCTCCCCGACCTCATCGTTGGAGTTGATCTGAAGGCTCACATCGAGATCGCCTTCCGCAAGCTTTAATGCCGTCTGGTTTAATTCCCGCAGCGGTCTTGTGATCCTTGTCGCCACCCTGCGCAGCCCAAACTGTAACACGACCATTCCAATCGCAAACAACACTACAAGCACAACGATCAGTCTCACCAGATCTTTATAATACTCCACAGCCGGCAGATCGCTGACCACCATATATCCGGTATCGCTCACATGAGACACCTGACCATACTGTGTCCGTCCGCCCTGCTTATATTTTAAGAAGACCTCTTCGTCCGCCGCAATCGCGTCCAGCACATTCTGCGACAGATCCGCCTCGGAAATATTCTTATACAGCATATCCTCTGACGGATGGGCAAGGATCGTGCCCTGCTCTGATAACAGCACGACAAATCCCGTCTCCCCGATCCTGTGCTTCTCCATCATCTCATTCAGACGCCCCATGGTGACATCAATCCCCACTACGCCGAGAATCTTCTTTCCGCTCTTGTCATAGACAGGCGTCGCCGCTGTCAGCACCATCTGACCTGTACTGACGTCCGCATAAGGCTCCGTGAGTACCGTATGTCCCACCTCTGTGCAGGAATACCACTCCCTTGAAGTAACGTCAAACTCCCCCTTTTTGGAGATAAATCCATCTGACTGCGCGATCATATTGGCGTCTATATCCGCAACCCATGTCGCAAGTACATTCGCACTGTCCAGTCCCGTCACATTCTTAAGATTGTCAAAAACCGTCGGCCAGCTCTCTGCCTCTGTGATATTTCCCCCTGACTTCGTTTCCGCCACCAGCGCCTGAACCTCCGGATTCACGGCAAGCGTCTCCGTCATCCTCGTATACTGGTCAAGAACGTCCCCAAGCTGGTAGGCAACTTTCTCCGACTGTAAGACCAGCTCCTCCTGCTTGGTCTCCATCACCACGGCGCGCACCATAAAAATAACGGCAAGCGCTACCACGACAAATACCATCAGCGCATCCAGACCGATCCGCGTTCTGATCTGCTCCTCAATCCCTCCGCGTCGTTGGTCAGACCTTCCATTATCCGACGTTTCTCGTTTGTTCCTCATAACACTGTTCCCCCTATGTAAATATTTTCTTCCATTTTTTTGAAGAAAGCTTTATTTTCATACTAACATATAATTTCTCGTTTGTACAGAATTTTTCGTCAGTATTTGACCCCCCCCCATAAATTTTCTGATAATTCTACAAAACTTTCGACAAAAACTCGCGCAGTCTCGGGCTTTTCGGACTGCCAAATACTTCCTCCGGCGTTCCCTCCTCCTGGATCACACCGTCGTTGATAAACATCACGCGGTTGGCAACCTCTCTGGCAAATCCCATCTCGTGGGTCACCACCACCATCGTCATCCCGTCATTCGCGAGCTCCTTCATCACGGCGAGCACCTCGCCGACCATCTCCGGGTCGAGCGCCGAGGTCGGCTCGTCAAACAGAATAATATCCGGATTCATCGCCAGTGAGCGCACGATCGCGATCCTCTGCTTCTGTCCGCCGGAGAGCTGCGCCGGATAAGCGTCCGCCTTGTCGCTTAAACCGATGCGCGCAAGGAGCTCCACCGCTTTTTTCTCCGCTTCTTCTCTTGTCAGCTTCCCAAGCTTCACCGGGGCGAGCATAATATTTTCCCTGATCGTCATATTCGGGAACAGATTAAACTGCTGGAACACCATGCCGATCTTCTGGCGCACCTGATTGATGTCGACGGATCTGTCCGTCAGATCCGTGCCCTCGAACAGCACATGACCGTCCGTCGGGATCTCAAGGAGATTTAAGGAGCGCAGAAATGTGGATTTTCCACAGCCGGAAGGTCCGATCAGCGCCAGCACATCCCCTTTTTTGATCGTTGTGGTAATGCCCTTTAAAACCTCCTGCCCGTCAAAGGATTTGCGAAGGTTTTTCGTCTCCAAAATCACTGTATTATCGCTCATTGCTCCGTAACTTCCTTTCTAACAGATTCACACCTTTCGTCAGTCCCATCACCATCAGCAGATAGACCAGGGCCACCGCGAGCAGCGGCAAAAGCGCATCGTAGGTCACACTCCGGATAATGTCTCCGCCCTTGGTCAGATCCATAAATCCGATGTAACCGCTGATGGAGGTCTCCTTTAAGAGGCTGATAAACTCGTTGCACAGCGCCGGAAGAATATTTTTTACCGCCTGCGGCATCACAATGCTTCCCATCGTCTGGCGGTAGGTCAGTCCCAGACTTCTGCCCGCCTCAAACTGTCCGACGTCCACCGCCATGATACCGGAGCGCACGATCTCCGCCACATACGCCGCCGAGTTCAGACCAAATGCGATCACTGCCACGACAAGTTTGTTGATCGTCACACTCTGGAAAATGACATAATAGATGATCAAAAGCTGGATCATCACGGGCGTTCCGCGCACGATCGTCAGGTACGCCTTACAGATCGCATTCAGCACCGTAAATCCGCCGTTTCTGTCATGGTTTGTGCGCACGACCGCGATCAGAAAGCCGAGCGCGATACCGATCATCACCGCAAAAATCGTGATGACAATGGTATTTCCAAGACCTTTCACCAGATACATATAACGGCTATCCTTGATGAAACTGTTATAAAACTTCTCGGAGAGCGTCTGTCCCGCCTGCACCGCATCCTCATCCGCCACGATGATCACCTGCTTGGAGGTCGTGTAGGTGTCGGAGAAATTCGCATTCTTCTTCCGCTCCTCCGTCACCGTAAAGCCTGCCGCGCCGATGTCCGCTTTTCCGCTGGATACTGCCGGGATAATGGAGTCAAACGCCATGTCCTCGATCTTGATCTCCATGCCCAGCTTGTCGCAGACTGCCCGCATGATATCCATATCCATGCCGGTCACCGCGCCGTCCTCATAGTACTCGTAGGGAGGGAACTCTGCGTTTGTCGCAACGACAAGCGTGCCGTTTGGACGCTCCACATCCGCAGACTCATAGGGATATTTGCCCACCTCTGATTCCGCGCCGACATAATTTTTCTTGATCTCGTCCAAAACGCCCTCTTCCCTCAACTCGGCGAGCGCTCCGTTTACCTTTTCTAAAAGTTCCTCATTGTCCTTCGCGATCAGAAAGGCATAGTCCTCCAGTGTAAATTCCTCCTCAAGGATCCGAAGCCCACCGTTTTGCTCCACGAACCTAAGCGCCGGCTGCTCGTCAATTACAACGCAGTCAATCTTTCCCTGCTTGAGCGCCTGCACCGCGTCCGCGCCCTTGTTGTAGCGCTCCACGACCGTGCCGGATCCGTCGCTCTCATAATCGCTGACGTAAATATCGCCCGTCGTTCCAAGCTGCACGCCGATGCGCGCGCCCGGCAGATCATCCACTGATGTGACCGTGTGCTCCGCCGTCTCCGTTCCCTGTACCGTCTCTGTCTCCTGTCCTGCCTCTGTTCCCGCTGTGCTCTGTCCGCAGGCTGCCGCGCCAAGCAACGCCATCCCCGCGAGCAGCAGACAAAGGATCTGTTTTTTTCTCTTCATGATCACTCTCTCCTGCAATGACTGTTTTTTCATATTTTATGTATAAATATTCATTCAAGGAGTATAACACGTTTTTCACAAAATAGAAAGTACTTTTTTAGGAAAGGATCTCACAGACCCGGTAAAGATAACTCCTGCCCTCTTTTCCGATGCGCTCCACGATCTTTTGCTCCGTCAAAAGCAGCAGCGTCGTCTGCGCCAGACGCACCGGGATCTTCGCACACTTTGCGAACTCCTTTGCCGTAAAGTTTTCCGGGATCTCATACGGAACAAACTGCATATAATCCTCGCGGCAGTCGATGCAGACCTCCTCCACAAACGCGGTCGGTATGCGGTCAAACCGCTCGCTGCCCTTCTTTCTGTCCCTGCTCCAGCCGTTCAGCAGACGGTACTCCTCCATATCCAAAAGCGCAAAGCGAAAATGCAGATTGGGATCCCCCAGAAACTGCCTGATCTTGTACAGCTCGATAAACGCCTGATACGGATTGCCCTTCTTCGGGGATTTCCGCCCCGCCGAGGTCTCTCCCGTCTCCTCGTCGATCCAGTACAGCCACTTCTGTCTCGGGATCGGATAGACGATCGTCACCGGATACTCCGGCAGAAATGCCGCCAGCTTGCGCCGCATCGCCTGAAAGGAGCGGGTCTGGATCTCGATGATCTCCTTCCCGTCACAGATGTCCGCCACAAAATCCGCGACCGGGATCTCGTGCACCGCCGGATCCGGCGCATAATAATTTTTTAATACCGCGTGCGTCGTCTTTTCCGACAGCGTCCCGATCCCCTGACGCTCCCGCGAAACGCCGATAATTCTGTTTTTTGCCTGCTCAAAACGTTCCTCGTCAATACACATATTTTTCTTACGCTTTCTTTTCCGGTGCGGATTTCTCGCCCATTCTGTCAACTATCATAGCACAGTGGGTCAGAGCAATACAACCGACAATATTTCTGTGCAAGTCGTTTGAGTTGTCGGTATAAGGACAGAAAGCCCCCGGATGCAATTCTGCACCCGGGGGCTTTTACCGCCCTGCCCTTACCGGCAAATGTTTTCAATCTCACAAAGCTCCTCCTCCGAAAAAGCGGGAGCATCCAAGATCGCGACATTCTCACGGATCTGCTCCGGCGTCGATGCGCCGATCAGTACCGAGCAGACCTCGTCGTCCTTAAGCACCCATGACAACGCCATCTGCGCCAGCGTCTGCCCGCGCCGTTTCGCCAGTTCATTGAGCGCCTGCACTTTTTTCAGCTTGTCCTCCGTCAGCGCCGTCTCGTTCAGATAGCGCGAGCCCTTTCCGATCCTGCTCTCCTGCGGGATCCCCTGCAGATATTTGTCCGACAAGATCCCCTGCGCCAGCGGACTGAACGCAATGATCCCGATTCCGGCTTCCTTACAGTATTTCTTCACGCCGTCCTCCTCGATCGTGCGGTCCAACATCGAGTATCTTCTCTGGTTTACGATAAACGGACAGTGTAGCTCCTTTAAAAGTTCCACTGCACGCTTTGTATATTCCAGATCATAATTGGAGACGCCTGCGTACAATGCTTTTCCGCTGCGCACAATATCCGCCAGCGCCTGCATCGTCTCCTCCAGCGGCGTCTCCGGGTCCATTCTGTGATGATAAAAAATATCCACATAGTCCAGCTTCATCCGCTTTAAACTCTGGTCAAGGCTCGCCATCAGATATTTCCTGCTGCCCCAGTTTCCATACGGTCCGTCCCACATATCGTACCCGGCTTTTGTCGTGACCACCATCTCATCCCGGTACGGACGGAAATCTGTCTCCATGATCTTTCCGAATGTCTCCTCCGCGCTCCCATAGACCGGTCCGTAATTATTGGCAAGGTCAAACTGTGTGATCCCCAGATCAAACGCCGTCCGGCACATCTGCCTACTGTTGTCGTAGCTGTCCCTGCTGCCAAAATTCTGCCACAAGCCAAGCGACACCGCCGGGAATTTCAGACCGCTTCTCCCCACCCGGTTGTACGCCATCGTGTCATAGCGCGTCCCTGCCGCCGCATAAACATTTGCAACATCTGCCATCTTTAGTTCCTCCTTTACTGTTCCCACTTCATATCCTTTAAGACATCGAAGCAGTCGAACGTCCGGAAATAATCCTCCGGCGTCTCGGCGCGTCGGATCAACTGTGTCGATCCGTCCTCCCTCAGGAGCACTTCCGCCGAGCGGAGCTTTCCATTGTAGTTGTAGCCCATCGAAAAGCCATGTGCACCCGTGTCGTGAATGACCAGAAGATCACCCATGTCAATCTCCGGGAGCATCCGGTCCACGGCGAATTTGTCACAATTCTCGCAGAGCGAGCCCGTCACGTCATATTTATGGTCGCAGGGCGCATCCTCCTTTCCCATCACGGTGATGTGGTGGTATGCGCCGTAAATTGCCGGGCGCATCAGATTGACCGCGCAGGCGTCCACGCCGATGTACTCCTTGTGCGTGTGCTTCTCGTGGATCGCGCGCGTCACCAGACAGCCGTACGGTCCCAACATAAAACGTCCCATCTCCGTGTAGATGGAAACGTCGCCGAGCCCCGCCGGCACCAGGATTTCCTCAAACGCCTCGCGCACGCCCTCACCGATCACACGGATATCGTTCGGCGTCTGCTCCGGTGTGTACGGGATTCCCACACCGCCGGAGAGATTGATAAAACAGATGTCGCAGCCCGTCTTTTCCTTTAATTCCACGACAAGCTCAAAAAGCTGTCGCGCCAGCTTCGGATAATACTCGTTTGTCACCGTATTGCTCGCCAAAAACGCGTGGATGCCGAAATGCTTTGCGCCCTTTTCCTTTAGAAGCCGGAATCCCTCAATAATCTGCTCATGTGTAAAGCCGTACTTCGCATCACCCGGATTATCCATAATGCCGTTGCTCATCTTAAACACGCCTCCCGGATTGTAGCGGCAACTGATCGTCTCCGGGATCTTCCCGATCGTCTGTTCCAGAAACTCAATATGCGTAAAATCATCGAGATTGATGATCGCTCCCAGCCGGTCCGCGAGCACAAATTCCTCTGCCGGGGTATCGTTTGACGAAAACATGATATGCTCTCCGTCAAACCCCTGCGAATCCGCGAGCATCAGCTCCGTCAGGGAGGCGCAGTCACAGCCGCAGTCGTATTCCTTTAAAATATTGAGAATGTACGGATTCGGCGTCGCCTTCACCGCAAAATACTCCCGAAATCCCGGATTCCACGCAAACGCCTCCTTCACTGCCCTTGCATTTTCCCGGATGCCCTTCTCATCGTAAAGATGAAACGGCGTCGGATATTTTTTTACGATCTCCTCCAACTGTTCTTTCGTCACAAAAGTTTCTTTTTTCATACTTCGTCCTCCATCTGCCAATTTTATTTTATTCTTCCCCATTTCTTCCGGTTGTGTTATAATGTTTCTGGTTGTATGTATTTTGAGTTTTGATGATAAAGGAGCTTCCCATGAGCATTACTGTTTTGCCTTACCACAATCAGGCGTTTGTCGATCAGGTAAATGCCGCAGCGCAGGAGCGCGCCAGAGCGTTGGAAGCGGAAAAAGCAGCCCGCCAGGCAGCAGATTTCTCCGCTACGCTAAACAACGCATCCGCCGCCTATGGCAGTACCGCCCCCGCGCCATCCGTCGAATGTCCGGCTGATCTGTACGGTATTTTTAAAGAGGCGGGCGAAACCTTCGGCGTCTCCGTCAACCTTCTGACCTCGATCGCACGCGCGGAATCCGGCTTTGATCCCAATGCGGTAAGCTCTGCGGGCGCCGTCGGCATCATGCAGCTCATGCCCCAAACCGCGGCTTCGCTCGGCGTCACCAATTCGTACGACGTCCGCGAGAATATCATGGGCGGCGCAAAACTGATCGCACAGCTTTTGGACAAATATAACGGCGACACTTCCCTTGCGCTCGCCGCTTACAATGCCGGAAGCGGCAATGTGGACAGCTACGGCGGCATCCCTCCGTTTGCGGAGACACAGGATTATGTGCAGAAAGTGCTTTCTTACTTCAACACCGAAAATAAGAGCGATGTGAAGGAATCCTTAAGCAGCCTTCTCTCATCCGGCACGGTCAGCACAGACGCCCTACGGGCATTTGTCGATCTGCTCACCCGGTCGGACTCTGTTTCCGGTGAGACTGCGAATGATGCGTCTGCAAAACCTGCCGACGCCACGGAGGAAACTCCCGTGATCACCGTGACCGTTCTTTAAAGATTACAGTTTAAGCCCGGCTGTGCCGGGCTTATATTGACGAAAGCCTATTCTGCAAGCGTCTGGATCTGGGTCTCCAGATACGCGTTAAATTCCTGCATAAAGGTATAGACTGTGTCGAGCTTCTCCTTCGGATAGCGCGCCAGAAATTCCATGTCGCGCTTTTCCCAGAGTCTGTGACGCTTCGCGTGCTCGTCAAACAGCGTCTGCCCCTCCGCCGTCAGCCGGAAATAAATCTCCTTCTTATTCGTCTCCAGCGTGTACTTCTCGATCAGTCCCCTTGCAAGAAGTTTTTTCGTCATCTTGCTGATCGCCCCGCGCGTCATGCGCATATGCTCCGCGATCTTCGTGACATTTGGCAGCTCCAGCCTGCCGATAAAGTCGATGCAATGCGTCTCCGAGTAACCGTACTCATCCAGGCACTGACTTTCCGTCAGCCGGGACAGCATATCCTGCCGTTCCAGCATGAGCGCGATCTCCTTTAGCAGCAGCTCCTGTCTTTTCATAACGCCTCTCCTTTTGTTTCCTTGTAAACATTATATGATTTAATATAGCGCAAACACGCTGCGATGTCAAGCGTGGGTTTACTCGGTGATCTTCCCATAACATTCCGGTCTGCGGTCACGGAACAGCCCCCATTCCAGACGCTTTGCAAACAGCTCCTGCAAGTCGTACTCGGCGTAGAGGATCTCCTCCTGCTCGCGCCCCGCTGACGCGATAAGCTCTCCCGTCTCATCCGTCATAAAGGAAGAACCGTAAAACGCAAGCTCCGAGGTCTGCCCGCCGTTTTCCTCACACGGGGAAACACTCTCCCTGCCGATCCGGTTCGCCGCGATCACGGGCATCAGATTCGCCGCCGCGTGTCCCTGCATACAGCGCCTCCAGTGCGGCATACTGTCACATTCTAAAATCGGCTCAGACCCGATCGCCGTAGGATAAAGCAAAAGCTCCGCTCCCATGAGCGCCATACAGCGCGCGGTCTCGGGGAACCACTGATCCCAGCAGATGCCGACGCCGATCGTTCCATAGCGTGTCTGAAACACACGGAATCCCGTGTTTCCCGGCGTAAAATAAAACTTTTCCTGATAGTAGTGATCGTCCGGGATATGCGTCTTTCGGTATACGCCAAGCAGGCTTCCGTCTGCATCGATGCAGGCAATGGAATTGTAGAGGTTATTCTGCTCGCGCTCATAAAAGCTGACCGGAAGCACAACGCCAAGCTCCTTCGCAAGGCGCATCCCCATCTGCACCGCGTCATTTTCCTCCACAGGCTTTGCGTAATAATAAAAATCATAACGTCTCTGCTGACAAAAATAGGGGCGCTCAAACAGCTCCGGCAAAAGGATGATCTTCGCTCCCTCTGCCGCTGCAAGGCGCACCTTTTCTTCTGCACTCTTTAAATTTTCTTCCACTGTATCCGCGCAGCGCATCTGAATGGCTGCCACCCTGACTTTTTCGCTCATAACACCATGCTCCTTATTTTCTTCCCACCGGGATCTGCTGTGTGATGCAGTGGATATTCCCTCCTCCGGTCAAAATGTCTCTCGCATAGACCGGAATGACTTTTCGCCCGGGATTCCACTGCTGCATCAACGCCACCGCGCGCGTATCGCTCTCCTGATTCTCTCCGCCGAACACGGGCATCACGACCGCCCCGTTGGAAAAATAAAAATTCACGTAGGACGCTGCCAGACGCTCTCCGGTCTCGCGCGTATCCTCGCCCTCCTCAAACGCATAGCCTTCGACCTCCGCCTCCGTCAGACAGACCGGATGGTCGGGGATTGGGAGTTTGTGTACGGTGATCTTCCTTCTCTTTGCATCCCGCACACCTTCCAGATAGTCCAGACACTGCTTCGAGAGTTCATACTGCGGATCGCTCGTATCGTCCGTCCACGCCAGCACGACCTCGCCCGGCTTTAAAAATGCACAGACATTGTCGACGTGCTCGTTTGTCTCATCCATATAGATGCCGCGCGGCAGCCACAGAACCTTCTCCGCTCCAAGATAATATTGCAGCCGCTCCTCGATCTCCTCTCTGGAAAGCTGCGGATTACGACCCTCACTCAAAAGGCACGCCTCGGTCACAAGAACCGTTCCCTCGCCGTCGCTGTGCACGGAGCCGCCCTCCAGCACAAACGGCACTGCGTCGATCAATTCATATCCGAATCTGTCCGCAAAGCATCCGGCAAAGGCATTGTCCTTTTCCCACGATGCGTACAGCCCGTCCACCGTGCCGCCCCATGCGTTAAATTCCCAGTTGACCGCGCAGATCTGCGGCGGGTTTTTTCCGTCCTCTTTTCGCACAAAGGTCGGCGCGACGTCGCGCGCCCATGCGTCGTCCGTCTCCGCCGCAAAAAGCGTGACGTTCTTCTGCCACTGCTGCTCCCCGCACAAAAGCTCCTCCGCCGACACCCTTGAAGTCTCACTGACCGCGACATACACGCGCTCGCTCTCCGCGACCGCCGCGATCACATCGCGAAACGCCCTGCGCGCCTCTTTCGCGCCGTTTCTCCACGAGCCCGGACGCTCCGGCCAGATCATGATACAGCCCTCGTGCGGCTCAAATTCTCCCGGCATCAAAAAACCGGATTCCATCCTGCAATTTTCTTTCATTATGACAAACGCCCCTTAAAGTCCTCGTAGCCAAATTCCTTTACCAGCTCCACTGTACCGTCCTCATGTAAGAGTGCGATCGCCGGAAGCGGCATTCCGTTAAACGTGTTGTTCTTCACCATCGAATAGATCGCCATATCCTCAAAGACAAGACGGTCGCCGACCGAGATTTTTTCCTTGAAGCTGTAATCGCCGATGACGTCCCCCGCAAGGCAGGTCATGGACGACAAACGGTAGGTATACGGCTGTTCTCCCGCCTCGTAGCCGCCGCGCAGCGGCGGGCGGTAAGGCATCTCAAGCACATCCGGCATATGGCACGCCGCCGATGCGTCCAGGATCAGAATATCCATGCCGTTGTGCACAATGTCGAGCACCTCCGTCACGAGATACCCGGCATTTAACGCAACTGCCTCCCCCGGCTCCAGATATACCTCAAGCTGATATGTCTTTTTGATGTAGCCGATCAGCTCCTTGAGCTTGTCAAGCTGATAGCCCTCTCTGGTGATGTGGTGACCTCCGCCCAGATTCAGCCACTTTATCTTCGTCAGATATGCTTTAAATTTCTCCTCAAATGCCGTGAAGGTGCGCACCAGATCGTCGGCGTCCTGCTCGCAAAGCGTGTGAAAATGAAGTCCCTCGATATCCTCCGGAAGCTCATACACACCGTCTGTACCGCGCGCCATACCAAGCTCTGCCAGTCCCTGCTGCAACCGGTCAAACGTGATGCCAAGTCTTGAGCCGGGCGCACACGGATCGTAGATGGCGTGCCCCTCCTGCGTGGAGTATTCGGGATTGATACGGATACCGATGCTCACCGGATGCTCCCCCTGCCCGTCTCCCGCCGCTACGCGCGCGTTATGTTCTGCCACCGTCCCGCGATGCTTTCTGTACTGCGCCATCGAATTGAACACCATGTGGTCGCAGATCTTTACCAGCTCCGCCAGATCCGCATCCTTGTAGGCAGGGGAAAAGACGTGGTTTTCTTTTCCCATCTCCTCATGTCCGAGGCGCGCCTCGTAGAGCCCGCTCGCCGTCGCACCGCTGATGTAGGATCCGATCAGCGGATAGAGGGCATACATCGAAAATGCCTTCTGCGCAAGCAGTACATGACAGCCCGTCTCCTGCTCCAGATTCCGCAGGATTTTTAAATTTTCTTTTAGCTTTTTCTCATCCACGCAATAGCACGGGGTCGGTAAATCGTTCCATGTCATGCACGAAACCTCTTTTCTTTCTTATTCTACGATCTGCGGGTTCTCGTCGACTACCCACGGCAAGCCGTATTCATTTAACATCTCCATAAACGGGTCCGGATCGAACTCCTCGATATTGAACACGCCGTCCTTATCCCAGACCTTGTCCACGACAAGCGCAGCGCCGATCATCGCCGGCACTCCTGTGGTGTAGGAAATCGCCTGTGAGCCAACCTCCTTGTAGCACTCCTGATGATCGCACACGTTATAGATGTAGATGGTCTTTTCCTTTCCATCCTTCTTTCCGGTAAAGATACAGCCGATATTTGTCTTGCCGACCGTTCTCGGACCAAGCGATGCCGGATCCGGCAGCAGCGCACGCAAAAACTGGATCGGAACGATCTCCCTTCCCTCATAGGAAATCGGAGAGGTCGATAACATTCCGACATTCTCCAGACATTTCATATGAGTTAAGTAGCTCTGTCCAAAGGTCATAAAGAAACGGATGCGTTTCACGCCCGGCACATTTTTTGCCAGAGATTCGATCTCCTCGTGGTGAAGGAGATACATATCTTTCTGTCCCACCTGTGGGAAATCGTACTCTCTCTTGATCTCCATCGGCTCGGTCTCCACCCAGTGACCGTTCTCCCAGTAAGAACCGTTTGCCGATACCTCTCGCAGGTTGATCTCCGGGTTGAAGTTCGTCGCAAACGGATAGCCGTGGTCGCCGCCGTTGCAGTCCAAGATGTCAATGTAGTCGATCTCGTCGAAGTAATGCTTTAAGGCATAGGCGGTAAACACGCTCGTCACACCCGGATCAAAGCCGCTTCCGAGCAGCGCTGTGATGCCCGCCTCCCTGAAACGCTCCTGATATGCCCACTGCCAGGAATAGTCAAAGTATGCCGTAAAGCCCTCCTCCTTGCAGCGCTTCTCGTAGATCTCGCGCCACTTGGGGTCATCCGTGTCCTCCGGCTCATAGTTTGCGGTATCGATGTAGTCCACCTTGCAGGCAAGGCACGCGTCCATGATCGTCAGATCCTGATAAGGAAGCGCGACGTTTAAGACTGCGTCCGGCTGATACTCTTTGATTAAAGCGATCAGTTCATCGACATTGTCCGCGTCCACCTTTGCCGTGGTGATCACGGTGTCCGTCGTCTTTTCCAGTTTCTCCTTCAGCGCGTCACATTTTTCTTTCGTGCGGCTCGCAATGCAGATTTCCGAAAAAGTTTTGCTGTTCTGGCAGCACTTGTGGATGGCAACTCCTGCGACTCCGCCGCATCCGATGATCAGTAATTTTCCCATGATTGTTTCCTCCTATTTTCTGTCTTCTTCTTCCTCTAACATATCTTCTACATATTTGGGCAGCATAAACGCTCCCTTGTGAAGATTCGTCGTGTAATACCATGTCTTGATCCCGCGCTCCTTCCAGCGTGCGGCATCCAGATCCGTGAGCGGATGATATTTCTTTGACGCAAAGCCAAACAGCCAGTACCCCGATGAACACGTCGGAATGTGCGCCTGGTAGACGCGGCTGATCGGAAAGCTGTGGCTCGCCTTCCGGTGCATCACGCGGCAGGATTCCTCGTCCTCATCGTAAAAAGGGCTGCCGTGCTGGTACACCATGATCCCGTCTTCCTTCAAGGCACGGTAACAGTTTCCGTAAAATTCCTTTGTGAAAAGTCCCGCGGTGTGTCCGAGCGGATCGATCGCATCGTTGATGATCAGGTCGTATTCATCGTGCTTGGTGCGGAGAAACCGGAGTCCGTCCTCATAGTAAATATTGACGCGCTCATCCAGCAGTCCGCACGCATTGTCCGGAAAAAACTTCTTACAGACGTCCACAAAAACACGATCCGGCTCGACCACGTCGATCTGTTTAATTTCCTTATAATAGGAAAGTTCACGCGCCACGCCGCCGTCCCCACCGCCGATGACAAGCACCCGCTTGACCTGCGGATGTACCGCCATCGGTACGTGCACGATCATTTCGTCATAGACAAACTCGTCTTTTTCGGAAAAGACGATGCTGCCGTCCGAGCTTAGGAAACGCCCAAATTCCTTGGAGTCGAACACGTCGATCCGCTGAAAATCCGTCTCCTGCCCAAACAACTGCTTTTCCACCTTCACGGACACCGCAACCTTGTCCGTGTGATAATCTGAAAACCAAAGCTCCAACTACCCTTCCTCCTCTATTTCCATACCTGTCTGTCATCCACCAGCACATTCAGGTACTCTACGTCAGGGTCTTCCGTTCCCTGCATGGAACAGCCCTTTTCTTTTGCATACACAATATAATCGATGATCTCCGGCGTGATCATTTCACCCGGCGCCAGGATCGGGATCCCCGGCGGATAGCACATCACGAACTCTCCGCAGACCCTGCCCGCCGTCTCCCGGATCGGCATACATTTCTTCTCAGAATAAAACGCCGCCTGCGGGGATACGAGCACCGTCGGATTGATGTATTCCGTATTCAGCATGGTCGCCGGGTCTTTGGAATAAAGCCGCTTGATATCCGCAAGCGCCCCCACCAGCCGCTCGATATCCTGGATCCGGTCACCAATGGAGATGTACGCAAGAATGTTTGCAATGTCTCCAAGCTCGATCTGTATGTCATACTCATCGCGCAGCAAGTCATAGACCTCGATCCCCGCAAGTCCGATGTCTCTGGTGTAGACCGACATCTTTGTCACGTCAAAATCGTAGACGCTGCCACCGTTCACGAGATCCTTTCCATACGCGTAATAACCGCCGATATTGTTGATCTCCTCTCTGGCGTACTCCGCCATCTGCGCCACCTTTGCGAAAGATTCCCGCCCGCGCAGCGCCAGATTTCTCCTGGAAATGTCAAGGCTTGACATCAGAAGATAGGATGCGCTCGTCGTCTGCATCAGATTGATGATCTGGCTGACATACTCCCAGTTGACATTTTTCCCGGTCAAAAGCAGGGAGCTCTGTGTCAGACTTCCTCCCGACTTGTGCATCGAGACGGACGCCATATCCGCCCCGGCGTCCATCGCCGCAACCGGAAGATTCTCTCCGAAATACAGATGCGTCCCGTGCGCCTCGTCGACGAGCACGAGCATCTCATGCTCGTGCGCCAGCTTTACGATTGAGCGCAGATCCGAGCAGATACCGTAGTAGGTTGGATTGTTGACCAGCACCGCCACCGCGCCCGGATTGTCCAGTATCGCGCGCTCCACCTCGGAGACCTCCATGCCGAGCGAGATCCCAAGCTTCTTATCCACCTCCGGATTGACATAGACCGGGATCGCTCCGCAGAGCACCAGCGCGTTGATCACGCTCTTGTGCACATTGCGCGGCAAAATGATCTTATCGCCCGCACGGCAAACCGACAGCACCATGCTCTGCACCGAGGAGGTCGTCCCTCCGACCATAAAAAATGCGTGCTCCGCGCGGAACGCCTCCGCCGCCAGCTCCTCCGCCTCCTTGATGACTGAGACCGGATGGCAGAGATTGTCGAGAGGTTTCATGGAATTGACGTCAAGGCTCATGCACTTCTCCCCCAAAAGCTCTGCCAGTTCGGGGTTTCCGCGCCCTCTCTTGTGTCCCGGCACATCAAACGGCACGACACGCCGCTTTTTTAATTTTTCCAGCGCCTCGTACACCGGGGCACGCATCTGTGGATTCTTTTCCATCATAAACCTCCATAACTTCAATTCGTTTCGCGGCGCAATGCTGCGCCCGTGAAACGCTGCGCCTGCGGCGGGTCGCTTCAGCGACACAATGCCATTCCGCCGCAGTGCGATTTGGCAAAATGTTTTTTGTTTTACAAGTAAAACAAAAAGCAGGTAATAGTAGTCACACTATCACCTGCCTTATCTCTATCCAGTCTCGTCTTATCTGTGCATGACGCCTTGTCACACACCCTTTAGAGTCTTACCCAGCAATTCCGCCAGCAAATATTTGCTAATCCTACGCTTTATTGACCGTTTCACAAGTGATACTTATAAAATTTGAGCTTCTAACTCAATCAATAACGTGGCTCATCGCCACAATCGGCAGCTGCCCCGCCTGTCCGTATGGGCTTAACCAATTCCTTGGTGGGCAAATATTTGCATGAAAACTCTTTCGCATTCATGTAAGCTTGATTGTAGCACACCCCGCTAAAAAATGCAAATAAAATTTACTCCGTCCAGGAGCGCACCAGTGCGATCTCCCGCTTGTATCCCTCATCGTCATTTGGCGTCTCTAAGATAAACGGCTTTCCGGCGAGCAGCGGATGGGTCGCAACGCGCTTCATTCCCTCTAATCCGATATGCCCCTCCCCGATGCGGGCGTGTCTGTCCTTGTGCGCGCCGCACTCATTCATGCTGTCATTGAAATGTACCGCGCGCAGACGCTCCAGCCCAATGACCGCGTCGAACTCCTCCAGCACCTCATCCAGACGATTTACAATGTCATAGCCCCCGTCCCAGATATGGCAGGTGTCGAGACAGATCCCAAGCTTTTCGGAGAGATCCACCCGGTCGATGATGGCGCGCAGCTCCTCAAAACTTCTTCCGACCTCAGTGCCCTTGCCCGCCATCGTCTCAAGCAGCACCGTCGTCGTCATGTCCGGCGTGAGCACCTCGTTTAACGTCTCCGCGATCAGCCGGATCCCCTCCTCTGCGCCCTGCCCCACATGGGAGCCCGGATGAAAATTATAGTAGTTCCCCGGCGTGTACTCCATTCTCTTTAGATCATCGGCGATCATATCCTTTGAAAATTGCCGGACGTCCTCCTTTGCCGCACACAGATTCATGGTGTACGGCGCGTGCGCCACGAGCGTGCCAAACTGCCGCTCCTTTGTGATCGCAAGCATTCCCTCCACATCGGACGGAATGATCTCCTTCGCCTTTCCGCCGCGTGGGTTTCTTGTAAAAAACGCAAATGTATTTGCTCCGAGCTTTACCGCCGCCTTCCCCATCGCGGTATAGCCCTTTGTCGTCGATAAGTGATTTCCTATATACATTTTGATTCCTTTCAATTCTCATTTTTTTCTGACAGTTGCTCCGCCAGCACACCCGAGCGGTAGGCGGCGAGCAGCGCCTGCAAATCCTGTATGGACTCCCGCAGTTCTCTACCGATGTCGGTGTCCGCCACCAGTTTGCGGCGCGTCACGTGCTGCACCAGAACCGTATGCGATGCGACGTCGCTTCCATCCCTCACCGCCTTTTCCACCGACTCAAACGGCTCATGTGCAGCGAGCAGCAGACCGTAGGAGTTGTAGATCAGCGTATAGCCCGCGATCCCCGTCTTTGGCTGATAGGCTTTGGAAAAACCGCCGTCGATGATCAGCAATCTGCCACCACACCGAACCGGAGATTCCCCGCGCTTTGCCTCCACTGGAATGTGACCGTTGATGATATGCGACTCCGCGCCGCCCAGACCAAATTCCGCCAGAATACGGCTGACGGTCTCCTCATCGTCCAACAGACGGTAGTAAGGATTTTTCGGCTCCTCATGCGTCCTCTTATCCGCCACAAAATAGCGCTCAAACGTCGTCATTTTCGCTTTTCCAAACACCGGGGAATTCTGGTTTTCCCAGATAAACCAGAGAATATCCTGCCCTCTTTTTTTCTCCCCGGGATCGATCGCATAGTAACCCTTTCTTGCGTAGCTCTCAAGGACGTCATAGAGTTCTTTTCCGGCATATTTTTTCCCGTAGATCTCCACGCTTGTAAAGCTGCCGTCCTCATTCATCGGCACGCAGCCGTGGTAGAGCAGATTGCCATTGTACACCTTGTAGAGACTCCCCTTTGTGAACAGAAAACGCACGTGTCTCTGAAGCTTCTCGCAGTTCAAAAATGCGAGCGTGATGCGCTCCATCACATCTGCCTCCTCCTGTGAAAGTTCGTACGGATGCTCCCAGTCAATGGTCGGAAAACTGATGTCCTTCATCGGGTATTCCACACCCTCGATGCAGACCGTTCCCTTTTTCGGATCGATCTTGTCCAAAAGCAGCCGCCCGTCCATATGAAATTCCGGATGTCTCTTTATCATCTGTCCCTCGAGCTTAAACTGCATCACCGCGATCGCCTTGTGCATCTTCTCATCCAGCATCGCGTCATGGACGTCGTACTCGTCCTCTCTATAATCCAGCTTAAAACAGGTACACGGATCTTTCTCGTAGCGGCTCATCGCAAAACGTGCAAGCGGGACCAGATTGATGCCATAGCTGTCCTCAAGCAAATTCAGATTGCCGTACCTGGCAGAGATACGGATGACATTGCAGATACAGGCCTGATTCCCCGCAGCCGCACCCATCCAGTAAACATCATGGTTTCCCCACTGGATATCGACTGAATGATGGCGCATCAGTGTGTCCATGACAAGATTCGGGTACGGTCCCCGGTCGAATATGTCCCCCAAAACGTGCAGATGGTCCACGACCAGACGACGGATCACGTTACAGAGAGAAATGACAAGCTCACCCGCCCTGCCCGTGCCAATGACCGAATTGATGATCTCATTATAGTATGCCTCCTGATCCGAGATATCCGGTCTCCCGGTCAAAAGTTCCTCGATCACGTAGGCAAAGTCTTTTGGCAGCGCCTTGCGCACCTTGGAGCGGGTATACTTGGAGGATGCACTCTTACAGATACGGATGAGACGGTAAAGCGTCACCTTGTACCAGTCCTCCATGTTTTCCTCATTCTTCAATACCAGCTCTAACTTCTGCTCCGGATAGTAGATCAGCGCCGCGATCGCCTTTTTCTCCGTCGCACTGATGGCATTGCTAAATTCGTCCTCGATCTTGCGCCGGATGGCGCCGGAGCCATTCTTAATGATATGCCGGAACTGGTCATACTCCCCGTGAATATCGGTGATAAAATGCTCGGTTCCCTTTGGCAGGCTCAGAATGGCCTGCAAATTGATGATTTCCGTCGCCGCGGAAGCCACGGTCGGATACTGCTTCGCCAGACTTTTTAAATATCTGAGTTCTCCGTTTTCCATCACATTCTCCACTTAATGTCCTGCTCTGATCACATCCTGCATATCATAAAAGCCCGCCGGCTTTCCGGCAAGAAACTTGGCTGCCTCCACCGCACCCTTACCGAACACGCTTCTGGAATACGCGGTGTGTGAAAAGGTGATCACCTCGTCGAGCCCCGCAAATAAAACCTCGTGCTCCCCGACGATATTGCCGCCGCGCACCGCAGAGATCCCGATCTCGTATTTGTCGCGCTTTTTGCGCTCGGCGCTTCTGTCATACTTGTATTCGTATGCGTCCGAAAGCGCGCCGTTCATCGCGTCCGCCAGCGCCAGCGCCGTGCCGCTTGGCGCGTCCAGCTTCTGGTTGTGGTGTTTCTCGATGATCTCCATATCAAATCCGGCAGGAGCAAGCGTCTGTGCCGCCTGCTGCAACAGTTCCAGCAGCAGATTGATCCCAAGGGACATATTTGCCGACTTCAAAACCGCTGTCTTTTCTGACGCTTCCCTGACACGGACAAGCTGCGCATCAGAAAGTCCCGTCGTACACAGCACGACCGGAATCTGCTTTTCCTCACTGTAAATCAGCAGATCATCCACCGCCCCCGCATTGGAAAAGTCGATGATAACGTCCGCCTTCACGTCACAGACAGAAATATTCGGAAATACCGGGTAATCATTTGTGATCCCGTCGTAGAGGTCTATCCCCGCCACGATCTCAATTTCCGGATCCTCCCTGCAGATACCCGTGATAACCTGTCCCATTTTACCGTTACATCCATTCATAATCGCTTTTATCATTTTGTTCTCCTCCCTCATACGGCTTCAAGCCGGCGTTACGCCAGCTTGATACCGTAGCCTCGCATTGCCTCCGCAAGCTTTGCCGCATTTTCTGTTGTCATTTCTGTCAGCGGGGAGCGGAGCGGTCCGACCTCTTTTCCCATCAGGTTCAATGCCTTCTTGACCGGGATCGGATTCACCTCGCTAAAGAGGGCGTCCACTAACGGCTGCGCCTCCAACTGAAGCTTCCTCGCCTTCGCTGCGTCGCCCGCCGCATATGCCGCGCACATCTCGTGCACATTTTTCGGGGCAATATTGGACCAGACGGAGATCACGCCCACCGCGCCGATCGCCAGAAGCGGCACGACAATCCCGTCCTCGCCCGAATACAGATCCAGTTTTCCGTCGGTCAGGTACATCGTCTTTACCGCCTGCGCCACGTTTCCTGTCGCCTCCTTGATGCCGACGATATTCTCCACGTCATGGAACAGCTTCGCCGCTGTCTCCGGCAGAATATTGCATCCCGTTCTGCCCGGCACGTTGTACATAATGATCGGCAGTTTCACCGCGTCGGCGATCTCCGTATAGTACCGGATCAGTCCGCCCTGCGTCGCCTTGTTGTAGTACGGCGTCACCGCGAGCAACCCGTCCGCGCCCACGCGCTCCGCCTCCTGCGAAAGATGGACCGCCTCTCTCGTGCAGTTTGATCCCGTGCCCGCCACCACCGGAACACGGTGTGCGGTAAACCTTACCGCCGCCTCGATGACCTTCGTGTGCTCCTCCGTCGTAAGCGTCGAGCTCTCTCCTGTCGTTCCCGCGATGACAATGCAGTCCGTCCCCTCCGCGATCTGCCAGTCGATCAGCTCCTCAAGCTTCTCATAATTGACCTCTTCATTTTCTTTCATCGGTGTGACGATTGCCACACCAGCACCTTTAAATATAGACATTCCAATTCCTCCTAAAACTATTATATGCTCCGCCGGTTCAAAATGCGCTTTCTCACACGAAGTGTGTTTTTTGACATAGGATTGCGCAGCAATTTCCTAATGTCAAAAAAACCGGCTCTGATGAGCCGGTCTGCTTCCCTATACCGCGAATAAAATCCATTCACCTGATAATCACGTAGAAACCGATAGCGCCCCATCCGAAAAGATGACAGTCATAGAGTTCTTAACCCCATGCCCAAGCGATACAGCCGCAGATCTGTACACTTTCGGCGTGCTCCCCTTTCACTCCCCATCCTCTGCGCCTGCCACATCCGGAAAGCTACTCTTAAAGTACGCAACCTCTATCAACTATGTATCTTATTTTTTCTACCATAACACTATCGATTCTGATTGTCAATGTGTTTCAACTTTTCTTCCTACACTACAAAAATTTTTCCATCAATTACACTCCATCAAACCCAAGTTTCCCGCGTATAAGATCGTATCATCTCCATTGTGTTCCCAGACATAGGGTATCTTCCTCATCGTCCTCGCCCGGATTCCTCCTGTCTTTTCGCAGCACTGTACTTCATAATAAACAGCTCCACCGCCATCTGGTCGTTCATCTGTCCGGTTTTCACCGCTTCCTCCAGATCCACGCCCTCGCGCAGCGCGCCCTTTAGCTGTTCCACCGTAAAGCCCTTTGCCTGCGCGAGATTGCGCCGCACGGCAAAGGGTGGGATTCCCGCCTTCTGCGCCATCATCTGCTGCCCGATCCCTTTTGCCGCCATGTCGCGGATGGCGAGCAGGATCTGGAACTGTCTGGAGATCAGATACATGATGCGCATCGGCGGCTCCTTGAGCGTCAGCAGATCATAATACAGATCGAGTGCTCTCCTCTGATTGTGCTCTGCAATCGCATTGACCATCTCGAAAATCTTGTTTGTCGTCTGCTCCGTCGTCACCGCCTCGACATCCTCCGCCTCGATCACATCCTTCTCCAGTGTGTAGCAGAGCAGCTTTTCCAGCTCGCGGTCAATATTTCCCATGTCAGATCCTGTCTTTCCCAGAAAAAGCTGCATCACGGGCGCCGTGATATTTTTGCCCTCCTTCTTAAGGCGCGACAGGATCCAGCGCGTGAGCAGCTCCTCCGTCTGCGTGGCAAACTCGACGATCTTCCCGGCTTTTTTCACTGCCTTGTACATCCGGGAACGCTTGTCGACCTCCTCCTCCACAAACAAAAAGAACGTCGTCTCTGCGGGCTGTGCCAGATAATCCGCCAGATCGTCGCAGGAGCTTTTAAAAAACCCGCTGTTTTCTATCAAAATCACGCGGCGCTCCGCAAAAAACGGCAGCGTCTCCGCCAGATCTATGACCGCCTTCGGGTTGACATCCTTCCCCTCAAACGCCGTAACATTCATGTCCTCCCCCATCGAAGGTCCGCTCTCCGATCCGGCGAGAGCCATCTTTAGCTTATCACGGTACTGCTTCTTTAAATAACCTTCCTCCCCATAAAAAAGATAGATCTGTTTAAAATTTCCCGTCCTGATATCTTCATCCACTGTCTTCATTGTCTCTGCACGCTCCCTTAACTATTGTCCTATTTTAACACACCGGAAGACGAAAAACCATACACCTTTACCCCTTTTTCTTCCATCCGCACAGTGATCTGCCCCAGATCCATCGTACAGAAAATCCCACCGCACGTCTGCTCCATCCGTCCGAGCGCCTCCTCGTGCGGGTGTCCGTAACGGTTCCCCTGCGAGCAGGAGACCACGGCTGCCTGCGGCGAGATCTCCGCGAGCAGCAGCTCGGAATTAGAATATTTTGACCCGTGATGCGCCGCCTTGTAGACGTCCACCGCAACCGTGCCACCGTCCGTTTCCTCTTTTGCCAGCTCCTGCATCCTCCGCAAAACCTCTTTTTCCTGCGCGATCCCGGTATCCCCCGTGAAAAGACCGCAAAATCCGTCCTCCCGGTAGGAAAACACAAGCGAGTCTGCATTTTTATCCCCGCTGCCGGCGTCTGCCGCCGGATAGAGCATATCCACGCGCGCACCGCCGAGCCGGAGCGTATCGCCTGCCTCCACAAACAAAATCCCGGTTCCATTTTTCTGCGCGAGCGCTGCCAGCGTCTCATACGCTTCCTCCCGTTCCATCGCCTCGGCAAACACAAGATTCCTGATCTCATACCCCGCCTCCAAAGCCTCTTTAAGCCCTGAAATGTGATCCTCGTCGGTGTGCGACACAAACCAGAAATCAATCCTTTTCACCCCGCGGGATTTTAAAAACGGCAGGATCCGGTAAGTTCCCACCTGGCGGACGTCGGAGCTGCCACCGTCCACGAACAGATGGTAGCCTTCCGCTGTGCGGATGTAGCTTCCGTCCCCCTGCCCGACGTCCAGAAAAGCGATCTCAAACCCTTGCGGCGGACGGAACAGCAGCACGCCAAGCAGTGCGGCTGCCACGGCGAGGAAATGCCGCACAGACCTGCCCGAAAGCTCCTCCGCCCCCTGCACTCCCTTTCTCCGGTACAGAAAAACAGCGACGCCAGCCAGCCCCGCATAATAGCACGCCACCTGCCAGAGCGCGGGACGTCCGAGGATCGCCATGCTCCCCGGCAGTCCGGCGCAGCACGCACAGACAAAACGCACAAATCCCAGCAGTTTTTCCCCGCAAAAGAGGATCGCTGTGCCTGCGGGCGGGCAGACCAGCCCAAACAGTCCGCCCGCAACACCGCAGGCGAGCAGCACACCCATCAACGGCAGCACGATAAGATTGACGGGGAGCGCGTACAACGGCGCTTCAAAATAGTGCCACGCCGCAAGCGGCAGTGTCGCAAGCTGTACGGTCAGGCTGACAAACAGTGTCTGCTTTTTCTTCCCGTGCTCTGCATCCTCAAACGACACGCAGCCGCCAAGCCACACAACGCCGAGGATCGCCGCAAAAGAAAACTGAAATCCCGCATCCCACAGCAGATAAGGATTGTTCCACAGCAGCACCAGCGCCATAAGACCCAGCGCGTTTAGGCTGTCATAGCTCCTTCCAAGCGTCTGCGCCAGCAGAAGCAGCACAAACATTCCGACTGCGCGCTGCACGGACACCCCCATCCCCACCATCGTGCCATAGCCATACAAAAGCACGCCGGCACACAGCCCGGACACGCCAAACGGCAGCCCTCTTTTTCGCAGAAAGTGGTACAGCGTCATGCCGATCACCGAGATGTGAAGTCCCGAGATCGCCATGATGTGGGAAAGTCCTGCCGTCTGGTAGAGCCGCTTGGTCTCCTCGTCCAAAAGCGTCTTGTCCCCGATGACCATCGTCGCCATCACGCCGCTCGCCTCCGGCTGCATCCTGTTCTCATAGACCTCCCGCAGACGCAGCCTTAAGTCAAAAAGCATTTCGCGCCAGCGGCTCGCCTGGCCGTGCGCGGAGACAAGCGCGACGTCTTTGAGCGCGAAATCCACCTTTCGCGCCAGATAAAAGGAGCGCGCGTCGAAATTTCCCTCATTGACCGCTGTTTTCCACAATTCTACTGTTCCATTTAACACAAGGATTTCTCCGACGGAAGCGATGTCGGAATCTGAATATGCAAGGATCCGGTTACACGCGACCGGCTCCTGCACGGATAGATCATTTTGATGGGATCCCGCCTGATTTTCGATCAGGCAGGACGTCAATTCATAGAGATACTGATCATATTTGATCTGCTTTCCTGCCACTTTTCCCTGAACGGTAAGCGCAGCTTTGTCCACAAGCCCGGGCAGATAGCACGCCCGCTTCGCCTGCTCCCCCTGATACTGCCCAAACCCCAGAACAAACATCAGCGCACAGACGCTCACCCGGAAGCGGAGGCGGCGCACATCGCCGGAAAGATACCGCACTGCCCAGAGTGCGAACACCCATGCCGCAGCCGGAAGAAACACTGCGGGTGCAGGACTTCGCCCGCCAGAATACGCAGCGCCAAGGATTCCGAGCAGGAAGCATACTGCCATTCCGCAAAATGGTCTTCGCAGCATACGCCTTTACTCCTCCTCCGTCCCAGTCTCCTCCAAATCTGCTTTGCCGGAAGTATCCCCCTCCACAAGCTCCTGATTTCTTTCATACATATCTTCAAGCTTAAGGGTATCCCGGTAGACGCCGCTCGTGTCGCCGTTGATGGAGATCTGCACCTTATTGATCGCGGGCAGCTCACACAGCGAATTTACGATCGAATAGATGACCACCGGCTCGCTCACCTGGTAATCCTGATTGCGGAACCCCTCGTCCAGACTCACATAGCAGACGCCGTCCACGACCGAGACCTTCACCAGCTTGGTTCCCGCCGGGATCGCAGATTTCGCGCCCTTTGCGGACGGTCCCTCCAAAAGCTGCTCCATCACGAGCTTCTCCAGCGACACATTGCTGCTGTAATAGACCTCCTCGCGCACCTCCCGCACCAGAGCGTCCCCCGTCTCATTTGCAAAATAGAGCGTCAGCGCGGTGTTCTGGATGGAATTGATCTGCTCTCCCGGATTTTCCACAAAGCTGTCCGCGCTCATACTGCCGATCAGATTGCCGTGCGAATCCGTAAGCGGCGCGTCCTCCACATAAAAATTCACGGTGTCCACACCTTTGATCTGCGTCATGGTACGCACGACCGCCGCCCGGCAGAGCACCTCCTCGACCGCCCCCATCTTCTTGTAGTCCGCGTCAAACCACAGTGTCAGCAGAGCGCCGTCCAGCGAATATCTGGTGATCTCCACGTCGCTCGGCACCGGCTTGCGGTATTCCACCTCGTCCGTATCCGAGCAGAGCGCCGCCAGAAATTCCCGGATCAGATCCCCGGTTCTCGTCGATTCCGGCTCATACGCGACCGGAACGATCGCCGTCTTTTCCTTATTCAGATATTCGATATAATACGTGCTCTCCTCCGGCGCGCCGCCGCAGCCGGAAAGCACTCCAAAAACCATACACAGAGCAAGCAGACACGCCTGCATCCGCCTGCTGCCCCTTCCATACCTTTTTTCCTTTATTTTTTTCAATCTCATCTTCTCCTAAGAAATATAATTGAGCGGGATGCGGACATTGAAGATCGTGCCCTCCCCCTCCGTGCTAAACACCTTGATCGCACCGCGGTGCATCAGGATGGCATTTCTCGTGATCGCAAGTCCAAGTCCCGTACCGCCGATCTCTCTGGAATGAGACTTGTCCACGCGGTAAAAACGCTCAAAAATATGCTCCAGCGAATCCTCCGGAATCCCCATGCCGGAATCCTCCACCTTCAGATAAAAATACTGGTGGTCGGCGTTTAGGGAGACGTGCACCCAGCCGTCCTCCTTGTTGTATTTGATCGCATTTTCGATCAGGTTCGTGAACGCCAGCGTAATCTTCACCTCGTCGACATCCGCAGTGACCGGACGGAAACTCTCCAACACCAGCTCCACCTTCTGCCTTTCCGCGATCGGCTTTAGGCGCTTTAGGATCGTCTCGACCAGCTCGTTGATATTCACCTGCGAAATATTCAGATCCGCCGCAGATTTATCCATCTTGACAAGGGAGAGCAGATCATTGATGATCTTCGTCTCACGCTCCACCTCGTTGCCGATATCCGCCATAAATTCCTGATACAGCTCGACCGGAGCATTCTCCATGCTGTTGATGGAATCCGCCAGAACCTTCATGGAAGTGAGCGGCGTCTTTAATTCGTGGGAGACATTCGACACAAATTCCTGTCTGGAATCATCGAGCACCTTCATTCTGCCGATCATCCCGTTAAACTTCTCGCAGATCTCCTTTGTCTCTGTGTAATCATCGACCGCAAGGGCATCCTCGCCGTATCCGGTCTGCACCTCCTCGATCGACCGCGACAGCTTATGCAGCGGTCTTACCAGCCATGACGCCACAAAATAGGCGATCGTGCCGATGATAAAAATACACGTCAGCATGATCACGGCTGTGCTCGTGGAGAGATATTCCAGATTCAGATTGATGCTGTCAGTCGACACGCTGACCATCATCACACCGATGATATACTTCTCCCCGGTGTCCTCCTCCGTCTCTATCAGCGGGAGTGTCATTTCAATATAGCGGTTTTTGGCGTCATATTTCGTGATCTCCTCCCCGCCAAAACTTTTCATGACCTCCTCCGAGATGATCGTCTTTCCATTGTCAAGCGCATAGGTATCGCGCACAATATGAAAGCTGTCGTCGATGATCATGACCCGCCCGTCATAAATCGTGGAGAGCTGCTCGATCTGTACATCCACCTCGCCCACGGTCTGCCCACTATTCAGATAATCACTGGAAACAATCTGATTTGCCAGTATCTTCGCCTGGCTCAAGATCTCACTCGTGCGGATAAACACCGCACGGTTTTCATAAGAACCGAGCATACCTGCACGGGACAGTACGCTCGGTATGATTCCTATCAGAAGAAACAAAAGGATCAGTCTCCACCTGAGACTTCCAAAAAAATCTGCTGCTTTCTTAAACTTCGTCATTCCATACACCTGTTTAATTCTCGGAATAGTAATATCCCACACCCCACTTGGTGTGCACATACCTCGGCTCGCTCGGATTGCTCTCGATCTTCTCGCGCAGACGCCGCACATGAACATCCACCGTGCGCACATCACCCGGGTACTCATAGCCCCACACGAGATTCAAAAGATTCTCCCTGCCGTACACCTTGTTGGGATGATTGACCAGCAGTTCGAGAAGGTCAAATTCCTTCGCCGTCAGATTCACCTCTCTGCCCTGGATAAAGAGCCTCCGGCTCTCGCAGTCCAGACGCAGATCGCCCGCCTCGACGACCTTCGCCTCCTCCTCTTTCTTCTTCTGCGCATTTCCCGAGGTCCGCCGCATGATCGCCTTGATCCTCGCCTTGACCTCCAGGATATTGAACGGTTTTGTGATATAATCATCCGCACCGTACTCCAGTCCCAGGATCTTATCCATGTCGTCACCCTTTGCCGTCAGCATGACGATCGGCATATCGGAAAACTCACGGATCTGCTGGCACACCGCAAAGCCGTCGATCTTCGGCAGCATAATATCCAGCAGGATCATGTCGTACACCGTCTCCCGCGCCATGCGCAGCGCCTCCTCGCCATCATAGGCGCAGTCCACCTCCATGCCGTCCTGCTCTAAGCTAAAGCGGATTCCCTTCACAATCAATTTTTCATCATCTACCACAAGAACCTTCTTCGCCATCTCACTTCACCCTTATATTATCTTTTATCCGGTTATAAAGCCCCTCTTTGATACCGGTCACATTCATGATCTCTTCAATGGAAGAAAAACCGCCACTCTCCTGACGATAAGCCAGAATATCATCCGCCTTCGACTGCCCGATACCCGGGAGCGTCATCAGCTCCTCGCCGGTCGCCGTGTTGAGATTCACGCGCCCGTCTGTCTCTGCCGGTTCTCCCGCAGCGCCACCCGAAACATTCAGCACGTCCGTGCCGACGCCTGCCTGCGCTTCCTCCACCGTCGGCAAAAATATCATCTGCCCATCGCTGACCGTCTCCGCCTGGTTGACAGAAGACGCGCTTGCCTCCGCTGTCAGTCCGCCCGCAAGCTGTATCACCTCATAGATCCTGCTGCCGGACGGCACCTCATAGACCCCGGGATGCGCCACCGCGCCGCACAGATAAACATAACAGATCGCATCTGGCTCCTGTCCCTCTGCTGCGGAAACCTCCTGCGCCCTCTCCTGTTCCTCCGTCCCGGGAACATCCCCTGCCGGCTGCTCCTCCCGGGACACATCGTCTTCCCCGGCGGTCTCTGTCCCGGCAGCCGCAGTCTCTGCGACCGCCTGTTCCAGATAAACCTGGTCTTCCCCGCCGCAACCCGCGCCAAAAAGGCACAGAACTGCCGCGATGATCATCATTTTTACTCTCAAGTTCATAAGCACTCTCCTTCTGGTTCCGAATGAAGGAGTCCTCAATGCCCATTACTTCTATTCTAGCGAAAATTTATGCCCCTGACAAGGGGCATTGGATGTTTTTTCAGAAATATTTAGAGATCGTCTCTTCCAGCGATACCCAGAAGTCCTTGGCGTCGACAGAATCCGGCACCAGAACCGCAGATTCGTAGGCGTCAAACGCCACCTGCTCCACCCAGTCCGGCTCCGCGGACGGGATCACCGAATAGTGACCGCTCAGACCGTGGAGTTCTCCCGCCATCGTGACTGTCGCAAAGTAGGCAAAATCTGCCGCCTCCTCTCCCTTTTCCGAAAAATCGTTCACGACCAGCATATCCGTGATGGCGCAGGGATCCGCCGGCAGCGTATCGTTCAGATCCGGGATCTGCATCAGGGAATACTCGTAGCCTTCCAGCCGATACAGAGAACTCGTGTCGATCATTGCCGACAGTGTTCTTCCGCCCAGAAAATTCTCGATAATGCTCTCCTCGGACACCGTCTGGGCATCCACGGAGAAGGACTCCAGAATTTTCTCAAAATATGCCAGATCCTGCTGGTACAGTTCCTCATTATAGATGACATTCAGTTTCTCCGCCTCCGTCTTTTCGAAGGTCACACTGTTTGAGATAAACGGAAAATCATAGAATGCGTCGTTGACGTCCCACTCCAGCAGATAGGACACATTCTCCGGCGGCTCGTTCGCATCGGAGTAATCGATGAGCGCCTGAAGCGAATCCGGCGCCGTCTCAAAATAGCCGTTCTGGTAGACAAACACGCAGGTGTGAAAGCTTAACGGATAGCCGAGCAGCTTCCCCTGATAGGTCGACGCCGTCACTGCATTTTTCGCAGCCCGTGCCGCGCTGACATCGTTCTCATTCACGGAGACAAGACCATAGCGGTACGCCTCCTCCAGATTGTCCCCTGAAATCAGGTAGACGTCCGGAAAAGCCCCGTCCTGCATGGTCTCATCATAGATCGCGCCGATATAATCCGGCACATTCTGGCACTGCACTGCCACCTTGACCCCCGTTTTGTCAAAATAAGCCCGCGCTGCCTCCTCAAAAAATTTTGTATAACTCTCATCCTCATACCAGAATACCACATCCGCAGCGGCACTTTGGTACGCCTCGTCATAAGCCGCCTCCGTATCCGCGGAAGGGTCGCCGCCCTTCCCCAGGATGTCGGTCAGACCGCTCTTTGTCACGCCAACTGCCGCGAGCACCAGCACTCCGCCGATCGCCGCCGCAGACAATAATTTCTTTTGTAATGCTTCCATTTTTCTTCCCTATGCTCTGTTTATATTTTACCGACTGCACGAAAGACAGCGGAAAGCTTCTCTGCCATCTCGTCTATGTGCTCTTTTTCGATAATCAGCGGCGGTACAAAACGAAGCACATCCGATCCTGCCGTGAGCACGATAAGCTCCCCGGAAAGCGCCTGCGCGGCGATCTCTCCGACCGGCTTTTTGCAGACCAGTCCCTGCATCAGCCCCAGCCCCCTGCGCTCCGTCACAAAATCAAAGGACGCTGCAAGCTCATCCAGCTTTTGCTCCAGATACGGCGCAACCTCATTCACGTGTCCTGTGACATCGTCGCGCTCCATCATCTTTAGCACCGTTGTCACCACAGCTCCCGCCAGGGGATTGCCCCCGTAGGTCGTGCCGTGGTCGCCCGGCGCAAGGGATCTTTTCGCCACGCGCTCCGTCATGAGAAATGCGCCGACGGGAACACCGCAGCCGAGCGCCTTCGCCGCCGTCATAATGTCCGGTTTCACGCCGTAGCGCTGCCACGCGAACATCGCGCCGCATCGTCCCATCCCGCACTGGATCTCATCGAGGATCAGCAGAATGTCATGCGCATTGCAGAGTGCGCGCACACCCTCTAAAAATTCCGCCGTGGCAGGATAAATTCCACCCTCGCCTTGTACTGTCTCCAAAATAATAGCACAGGTTCGCTCATTTATCAAAGCTTTTACGCTTTCTAACTGATTAAATTCTGCAAAACGCACGCCGGGCAGCAGCGGCTCAAACGGTTCCCTGTAATGCGCATTGCCCGTGACGGACAAAGCTCCCAGACTTCTGCCGTGAAACGAGTGGTTCATCGCAATGATCTCGTGTCCCGCATGACCGTCCCGCAGATACGCATATTTCTTCGCCGCCTTGACTGCCCCCTCGACCGCCTCCGTGCCGCTGTTCGTAAAAAAGACGCGCTCCATGCCCGCCGCCTCCGTGAGAAGCTTTGCCGCCTCCGCCACCGGCTCATTGTAGTACAGATTGGAGATGTGCAGCAGCTTGTCGACCTGCGCCTTCACCGCTGCGCCATACTCCTCATTCCCATAGCCGAGCGCGCTGACCGCGATGCCCGCGCCGAAATCGAGGTATTCTCTGCCATCTGTATCGTAGAGATACACGCCCCTGCCGTGGTCAAACACGACCGGAAAACGGTTGTATGTATGGAGGATGCTGTCTTCGGCGTCCTTTATGATCTCTTCTCTATTCCTGCCCATACCCCTGCTCCTTATCCCCGAGGATCGCCGTGCCGATCCCCTGATTTGTAAAGATCTCCAGCAGCAGACAGTGGGCGATCCTTCCGTCCAGAATATGTACGCGCGACACGCCGTTTTCGATGGCGTCGATACAACTGTTTAACTTCGGCAGCATACCGCCCCCGATCAGTCCGCCGCCGATCAGGGCGCGCGCCTCCTCCACATTCAGTTCGGAGATCAGCGTCCCCTTGTCCGCCGGGTCTTTGTACACGCCCTCGATGTCCGTCAGAAACGCCAGTTTTTCCGCATTCACCGCCTTTGCGATCGCACACGCCGCATCGTCCGCATTGATGTTGTAGCTCTGGTATTTGTCATCCATGCCGACCGGACAGACGATCGGAAGAAAATCCTTTTCCAGAAGGTCATGGAGGATCTTTGGATTGGCCTCTGTGATCTCCCCGACAAATCCGATGTCCTCGCCGTCCGCATATTTTTTCTTTACCTTCAGCAGACCGCCGTCCTTGCCGCTGACGCCAACCGCATTGACGCCGAGCTCCTCAACGAGCGCCACCAGCGATTTGTTGACCTTATTTAACACCATCTCCGCGATCTCCATCGTCGCCGCGTCCGTCTTGCGCAGCCCGTTCACAAACACGGGCTTCATGCCCGCCTTTTCCACCCAGCGGCTGATCTCCTTGCCGCCGCCGTGCACGATGATCGGCTTAAATCCCACCAGCTTCAGCAGCGTCACGTCCTGGATGACATGGCGCTTTAACTCCTCGTCCACCATCGCGCTTCCGCCGTATTTTACCACAATGATCCTCCGGTTAAACTCCTGGATATACGGCAGCGCCTCGATCAAAACCTCCGCCTTGCCGAGCAGGCTCTGCATATTTTTCTCGTCCATATTTCCTCCATTCCGAAACGGTTTTTCACACTTTTTTCCGTGCTACGAGCGGTAATCCGCATTGATCTTCACATAGTCGCAGGTTAAGTCGCAGCCCCACGCCATCGCCTCAAAACTTCCCATCTTAATGTCCGCAATGGCTGTCACCGCAGGCTCGGAAAGGATTTTCGCCGCCTCTTCCTCGCTGTAATCCACCGCCACACCGTCCTTTAAAATCCTGATCTTTCCGGCAGCGCTCTCAAAGAACAGATCCACCCTCTCCGGGTCAAACCTGGCACCGGAATAGCCCATCGCGCAGAGGATCCTGCCCCAGTTCGCGTCGTGCCCGCAGATCGCCGCCTTTGTCAGACTGGAGCTTACCACGGACTTGCTCAAAAGTTTCGCCTGCTCCTTCGACTCCGCTCCTATGACCTTCACCTCAAACAGCGCCGTCGCCCCTTCGCCGTCGCCCGCCATCATCTTCGCCAGCGTCTCGTTGACGCAGTGGAGCGCCTCGCAGAATGTCCGGTAGTCCTCGTTTTTTTCTGCGATCAGCGGATTTTCTGCCATGCCGTTTGCCAGGAGCAGGCAGGTATCGTTCGTGGACGTATCGCCGTCCACCGAAACCATGTTGTAAGTGTCCTCCACATCCGTGCAAAGCGCCTCCTGCAACAGCTCCTGCGTGATCGCTGCGTCCGTCGTGACAAAGCTCAACATCGTGCACATATTCGGATGGATCATGCCAGACCCCTTGCACATCCCGCCGACCGTCACCGTCCTGCCGCCGAGCTCCACCGTGACAGCCGCCTCCTTCGGACGGGTGTCGGTCGTCATGATCGCCTGCGCCGCCGCGTGTCCGCCAGCCCAATCAGCCGTAAGCGCGCCCGCAAGCACGTCGATCCCCGCGCAGATGCGCCCGATGGGAAGCTGCATACCGATCACTCCGGTGGACGCCACAAGCACCTGATCCTTCGGAACATTTAAGACCTCGCCCGCCTTCTTCGCCGCCTTGCGACAATACTCCATGCCCGCCTGTCCCGTGCAGGCGTTGGCGATCCCCGCATTGACGATGACCGCCTGCGCCTGCTTCGTCTCGTACACCACACGCTGATCCCATTTCACCGGAGCTGCCTTCACAATATTTGTTGTGAATGTTCCCGCCACAGCGCACGGAATCTCGCTGTACAAAAGCGCCATGTCCCTCCTGTCCTGATATTTGATCCCGGCTGCCACGCCTGCCGCCTGAAATCCTTTTGCCGCGGTAACTCCGCCCTTGATCTGATCCATGTTTCTCCTCCATTCCAAAGCAATCTTCTTTTCTGTGCGGCTTAAGTGCCGCATCCCTCACGGGTTATAGGTCGTGATATTTTTCTCGTTCAACACATATTCATAATAGTTGACGTCCTCCCGAAACGACCAGCCAAGCCCCTGCCAGAAACGGTTGCCAATCTCATTGCTGCAAAATGCGATCAGATTGACCCTGCTGATCTGCTCGGCGGCAAGCGCCTCAAGACAAGCGGCAACCAGCGCCTGCCCGATGCCGTGCTCGCGGTGATCCTCCCGCACGCACACATGATAGAGGCAGCCCCGTCTCCCGTCATGCCCGCAGAGGATCGCGCCCACGATCTCGTCCCCGCTGACCGCCACCATGCAGGTCGTTGGATTTCTTTTGAGAAAGCGGGTCACACCCTCCGCAGAGTCATCTAGGCTCCGTATTCCAAAGCCGTGGATCCCGGTCCACAGACCGTATACTTTTTCATAATCCGCAGGCTGCATCACGCGGATCTTCCATTTCTGTGTATCCATGCCAAAACTCCTTCTGCCGTCTGCTGTCAGAGGGTGCAGTCCCTCTCTATGGAAACAGCGGTACAAGCCGCAGTCCTTCCTCCTCGGCACATCCGAACAACAGATTCATATTCTGCACCGCCTGTCCGGCAGCGCCCTTGACCAGATTGTCAAGCGCTCCCATCAAAATGATGCGTCCCGTCCGCTCATCGATCCGGAAGCCGATATCCACATAGTTGCTTCCCTCCACCCACTTCGTCTCCGGACACTGTTTTGCCGGAAGCACGCGGATAAAACGCTCCTCTCCATAATATTTTTCGTAGACGGAGGCGATCTCCTCGTGCGAGGGGAGGCTGCCGTCCGGTTTTCCCACCAGAGACGCATATTCCGTCACGAGAATGCCGCGGTTCATCGGCACAAGGTGTGGGGTAAAATTCACCGTGATCTCCTTCCCTGCCGCATAGCCCAACTGCTCCTCGATCTCCGGCGTGTGTCTGTGTTCCGCGACGCCGTACGCCTTGATGTTCTCGTTGACCTCACAGAAAAGATTTGGCAGTTTCGCACCTCTTCCCGCGCCGGAAGTCCCGGATTTCGCGTCGATGATCAGTGTGGACGGGTCGATCAGCCCTTCCTTCACCAGCGGATACGCCGTCAGGATCGAGCAGGTCGTATAGCAGCCGGGATTTGCCACAAGCCGCGCACCCTTCACCTTTTCCCGGTTGATCTCACACAGACCGTAGACTGCCTCAGCGATAAACTGCGGGCTTTTGTGCTCCAGATGATACCACTGCTCGTAGACGTTCACATCCTTCAGCCGGAAATCCGCAGACAGATCGATGATCTTTGTCTTGTTTAAGATCTCCTCCGTCAACACGCCCGCCAGAAATCCCTGCGGTGTCGCGGTGAAGATCACATCCGCCTGCTCCGCCAGTTTTTCCATATTGTCATCCAGGCACGCCGCGTCCACGATCTGAAACATATTGCGGTAGACCGACGCATAGCTCTCATCCATATAGCTTCTCGAGCCGTACCACACGATCTTAACATCCCTGTGTCCCGTCAAAAGCCGCACCAACTCATTGCCCGCATATCCGGTCGCCCCGATAATTCCTACCCTTATCATTCCAACTCCCCTTCCACGCCATTTTCTTTTGCATAATTATACGTCTACATATCCGTTTATGCAATATATTTTTTGCAATAATTCTTTTAATCGTCATTTTTGCATATGATACTGTATTTTTATTAGTTATTTATGTATATTTTTTCACTTGCCATTTTAGAATGTTTATTGTATATTGGACTTAGTGATTTTACAGAAATACATAAAGAAAGGATCTTTACGATTATGAAGGAAAAGGTTATTTTGGCTTATTCCGGCGGGCTGGACACAACCGCCATCATCCCCTGGCTGAAGGAGAATTACGATTACGAGGTCATCTGCTGCTGCATCGACTGCGGGCAGGAGGAGGAACTGGACGGACTGGAAGAACGCGCGATCTCCTGCGGCGCTTCCAAATTATATATTGTAGACATCATCGACGAGTTCTGTGACGACTACATCATGCCGTGCGTGAAGGCAAACGCTGTATACGAGAACAAATATCTGCTCGGCACCTCGATGGCACGCCCGCTGATCGCAAAAAAACTGGTGGAGGTTGCAAAAAAAGAAGGCGCTGTCGCGATCTGCCACGGTGCAACCGGAAAGGGCAACGACCAGATCCGCTTTGAGCTCGGCATCAAGGCGCTCGCACCGGAGCTTAAGATCATCGCCGCATGGAGAGACGACAAGTGGACGATGCAATCGCGTCAGGACGAGATCGATTACTGCAAGGCACACGGCATTGACCTCCCGTTTTCCGCAGATACCAGTTACAGCCGCGACCGCAATCTCTGGCACATCAGCCACGAAGGACTTGAGCTGGAAGATCCTGCCGTAGAGCCGGATTATGACCATCTTTTAGTGCTCGGCGTATCGCCGGAGAAGGCGCCGGACGAGGGCGAATATGTGACCATCGCATTTGAAAAAGGTGTTCCGACCGCTGTCAACGGTAAGCAGATGAAGGTTTCCGACATTATCCGAAGGCTGAATGTCCTCGGCGGCAAACACGGCGTCGGCATCGTGGATATCGTGGAAAACCGCGTGGTCGGCATGAAGTCCCGCGGTGTTTACGAGACACCGGGTGGAACGATCCTGATGGAGGCGCACCAGCAGCTTGAGGAACTGGTTCTCGACCGTGCCACTATGGACGTGAAGAAGGATATGGGAAATAAGCTGGCGCAGATCGTGTATGAGGGCAAATGGTTTACACCTCTGTGCGACGCCGTGCAGGCATTCGTCGAATCCACGCAGGAATATGTCACCGGAGAGGTGAAGTTTAAGCTCTACAAGGGAAACATCATCAAGGCGGGAACGACCTCCCCGTACTCTCTGTACAGCGAGTCGCTCGCAAGCTTTACGACCGGGGATCTCTATGACCACCACGACGCGGAGGGCTTTATCACACTGTTTGGTCTACCGTTAAAGGTTCGAGCGATGAAACTTCAGGAGATCGGAGCTAAAAATAAATACGAGTAGACGAATGTCAAAAAGGGGTGCCGCAGAAAAACTGCGACACCCCCTTTCTTTTGTTACTCAATCACCAGATCCTGCCAGTCGTCCACCGGAACAAATCCGACATATGTCTTTCCTGTATTGAGTGTGATCTCATTGCCTGCCGCATCATAGTAGCGGGTCGGAGACGTCATGCTTGTCTTCTCCCAGGTCACCGGAATCGCCTTGCCGTTTGTCACATAGTAGCCGCCGCCCTTACTGATACAGTCAAAAATCATATAGCCGTGCTCATCATACTGTGTAAAGCCGCAGCTCTGGATCAGCAGGTTCTTAAAGTTCATCTGTGCGTTGTCATTGCCCGGATCCAGATGCGCCTCTCCGTACTCGAAATAATTGTACACCTGCGCGTCCTCATCGTACTCCAGATAGGAACCGTTGTGCGGGAATGGAAGGTCTACCAGCGACGCATCGATGGCATCCGTATTCTCTGACAGATCAACCGGGTTCTCCTCGCTTGTAAACTGGTAGTGCTCTCCCTCATAGTAGGAATTGTACTCCTTGTCCACATCGGAGTTTTCAAAATTCTTTTCCATATCTCCGGAAAGGACATACTCTGTGTACTCTCTCGGCTTGCCGTTGTCCACGCGGGAGAATGTACCGCTGAAATTGTCGGTGCTCGGCTCTGCCAGATATTCATCAATATAGAATGGACCTCCGTCATGGCAGAGGATCGCATTCCACTCCGCGGAAAGGATCACGTTCGTTGGTCTGACACTCCGGACACTTCCGATCTGCTCTACGCTCTCGTAGTCCTTAAACAGTGCCATAAAGCGGGTAATTCTGCCGTTCATGGTGCTGTTCATCATCTCATATACCACGTCTGCCTCTGAGAGTCCATAATGCGGAAGGGCGATCGACTCATTGTCAACCATAACCGCGATCGGTCTCTGGTCCTTCAAGGACTCGTCAATCCACTCATTCGTCAGCTCGCTGCGGTACATTCCGTCAACCGTCTCTTCTTCGGCAGACGCTCCGTCCTCAGTTGTATCGACGGTCTCTCCTACAACGTTCTGCTCCTGCTGCGTTTCCTCAGCGGCATCTCCGCCGCACGCCACAAGCGCCGTTGACATCGCCAGCACTGCCAATAACAATACTGTTCTTCTCTTCACTTGTAAATACCTCTCATACTCTTATTCTGAAGCATTAGACTTCTGCTTTTTATCATACCATATTCGGGCGGAAGATGGAAGTTTTTTATCACGATTCCAAAATTACAAAATCCAACATAAATATACACCCCTTTCCGTTGCCGGATTGGGTATGACAACACACTGATTATACTACATTGTTATTTCGATCACAATAAGGGGGGGGGATGAATAAATGTTTATGTCAAGCAATCGTTGGCAACTTAACTTTGAAACTGAAAAGGAAAAACAGATTACATCTACCTTCTTCAAAAGGAAAAGCGCTGATTTCACAAAAAAAGACAGCCGCTTCTGGCTGCCTTTTAGGAGAAGGTATTTTTACTATGGGGTATAGCAAAAACTATATATAATGTATTGGGGGGTTTTTACGTGTATTATAATAGCATGATCGCCCCGAGAAGTGTTCACAAAGTTACCAAAAATCATTGTCCAAAATTGTGCATATTGCACATCACATTTTTTCTGCTCATTTTCAACTGCCGTACATTCTGAACAATCGACTTCCTTTTTCTCCCGCTAATGATGTTATGAGCCGCCCTGCACCTGCCGTATCTTTGCCTTGATGCGGGACAGCGCATTGTCGATCGCCTTCGGACTTTTCCCGAGCTTCTCCGCGATCTGGCGGTAATTAAGCCCCGCGAGGGATTCGTCCAGAACTGTGCGCTCCATCGGGCTCAAGCTGTCCCTCGCCCGCTCCAGAAACAGACGCACACTTTCCTGGTCGATCATCAGTTGTTCCGGATCGTCCATCACGTCGGTCGGCAGCGTCTCTGCCAGCGGTTTTCCCTCCTCCCCGTTCCGGGAGTAAAACGACACATAGGTGTTGAGCGGCGCGTGTTTTTTCCGGTTGGAAGCCTCCACCGCACTGTAAAGCTGGCGGTTGATACATAGCTCCGCAAAATGGAAAAATGACGTCTCCTTCTCCTCCCTGTAATCCCGGATCGCCTTAAAAAGCCCGATCATCCCCTCCTGGATCAGGTCATCGGTGTCCCCGCCGATCAGATACATCGCATTTGCCTTTCGCAAAACGAGCGGCTTATATTTATTTAGAATATAATCCATGATTCGCCTGTCGCCGTCCCGCAGCGCCCCGATCAGCTCCTCATCCGATAAATTCCGGTAATTGTCCAAAACTGCATTTCCTCCTGCATATGTTTTGCCGCCATGCAGCTTTTCTGCCACAAGGAACCATCTTACGACATCCGCTGCCGCACGATCTCATATGCCAGCACGCCCGCAGCCACCGATGCGTTCAGGGAGTCGATCTCGCCCTTCATCGGTATCGAGGCGATAAAATCACAGCTCTCCCGCACAAGCTTGCTCACACCGTCGCCCTCGTTTCCGATCACGAGCCCGATCGGACCTTTCAGATCGAGATCGTACATCCGTGTGCCACCCATATCTGCACACACAAACCAGACGCCGCGCTCCTTCAGTTCCTTGATCGTCGCCGTCAGATTTGTCACCTTCGCCACCGGGGTATAGTTGATCGCCCCCGCCGACGTTTTCGCAACCGTCGCGGTCAGACCGACCGCGCGGCGCTTGGGAATGATGACCCCGTGCGCGCCCGCAAGGTTCGCGGTACGGATGATCGCCCCCAGATTGTGCGGGTCTTCAATATTGTCCAGCAAAAAAACAAACGGCGGCTCTCCCTTTGCCTCCGCTGCCGCGAGGATATCCTCCACCGTGGCGTAGGAGTACGCCGCAGCCAGCGCGATCACGCCCTGGTGTTTCTTTGTCTCGGAAATCTGATCCAGCCGCTCTTTTCCCACAAAATTTAAAATGGTATCGTGCCGCTTCGCCTCGCGCACGATCGTGCGCACCGGACCGTCCTCACAGCCGTCCAGCACATATAATTTGTCAATCGTTTTGCCGGAACGAAACGCCTCGAGCACAGCATTCCGTCCCTCAATCTTTAATTCCTCGTATCCCATATATTCTCCCATCTTATAGGCGCAGCTTTAACTGCTCCGCCCCCATTTTCACCAGCTCCACCAGACGCTCAAACTCATCCCTCAGGTACAGCCAGCCCATCAGCGCCTCGAATCCCGTCGCTTTCCGGTAGTCTGCCACCGTCGCATTTTTCGCCATGGTCGGCGATTTCGCATTGCGTCCTCTGCGGTAGATCTCTGTCTCCTCCTCGGTAAGAAACGGCAGCAGCGCCTCGATCATCTGCGCCTGCGTGTGCGCCTTGACGATATGGCTTGTCCGCCCGTGGAGCTGCCCCGCTCTGGTGTTCCCCCGCGCCACCACCACGGAACGGATCACCAGATCAAAAATACCGTCCCCGATATACGCCAGCGTGAGCGGGGAATAGGTGCGGATATCCACATCCTCGATATGAAACTGCTCTTTGATATAAGAATCAATCCCTTTGTTCATCCGCTGTATTTCCTTTCCTGCTTACTGCACGCTCCAGACCACGCCTTCTCTGGTGTCCTTGATCGCGATTCCCTTCGCCAGAAGCTCCTCGCGGATCGCGTCCGCCTTCGCGAAATCTTTTGCCTTTTTCGCCTCTTTCCGCTCCTCGATCTTTGCAAGGATATACGCTTCCAGCTCCGCGTCCACGCTCTGACTCTCCTTCGACTGTGCGGTCGTTAAGTTCAGGGAAAGCACCCGGTCAAAATCCTTGATCAGCGCCAGCTTTGTCGCATCGTTTGTATCTTCTTTCAAAAGATCATATACGATCGTAATCGCCATAGAGGTGTTCATATCATTGCAGAGCGCATCGGAAAACCGCTCCCTGTATGAGGCAAAGCACTGCTCATTCACCGCGCCGTCCTCCCCAAGCTCCGCGATCTTTTTCACCAGCTTGCCGTAAGCCGCGCTCATATTATCGAGCACCTCGTAGGAAAATTCAAGTGGCTTGCGATAGTGCGACTGTAAGCAGAACATACGGTACACCATCGGATCGTAGCCTTTTTCCTGGAGAAGCGATACCGTGAGAAAATCCCCCTTCGACTTGCTCATTTTGCCGGATTTATCGTTTAAGTGGTTTACATGGAACCAGTAATTGCACCACTTATGTCCCAGATAGCTCTCCGACTGCGCGATCTCATTCGTATGGTGCGGGAAAATGTTGTCCACGCCGCCGCAGTGGATATCCATGTACTCACCCAGATGCTTCATGCTGATGCAGGAGCACTCGATATGCCAGCCCGGATAGCCGACGCCCCACGGACTCTCCCACTTTAACGCCTGATCCTCAAACTTGGACTTCGTGAACCAGAGCACGAAATCATTTTTATTTTTCTTATTCGCATCCTCCTCCACGTCGTCGCGCACGCCGACCAGCAGCTCCTTCTCGCTCTGGGAGGAAAAAACATAGTAGTCCGGAAGCCTGGAGGTGTCGAAATAGACGTTGCCTCCCGCCACATACGCAAATCCTTTTTCCAGCAGCACCTCCACCATGTGGATAAACTCCGGGATGCAGTTCGTCGCTGGCTCCACCACATCCGGGGTCTTGATATTGAGCTTTTTGCAATCGTCAAAAAACGCGTCCGTATAAAACTGTGCGATCTCCATGACCGTCTTGTGCTCGCGCTTCGCGCCCTTTAACATCTTATCCTCCCCGGTGTCCGCGTCAGAGGAAAGATGCCCGACGTCCGTGATGTTCATGACACGCTTCACGTCATAGCCGACATAGCGCAGCGCTTTTTCCAGAACATCCTCCATGATATAGCTGCGCAGATTCCCGATATGCGCATAGTGGTACACCGTCGGTCCGCAGGTGTACATCGCAATCTTTCCCTCCTCATGCGGAATGATCGTCTCGACCTTTCTTGTCAATGTGTTGTAAAACTGAAACTTATTCTCCACCTTTGTATTCTCCATTCTTTTCTTTTTCTTCGCGCAGACGTCCCTGACACCCGCACATTTTCATATAGCTTCACTCTCCTCGCACGGTTTCCCGGAAAGCCTGCGGACTGTCCGCTCCAGATCCAGCACGCGGTTCACAAGCTCGGCGTTTTCATGCTGAAGCACGGCGATATCCTCCTTGACCGGATCCGGCAGATGCACCTGATCCATATCGCTGCGCGGTATCTTCGCATTGCCCCGCTTGACAATGCGCCCCGGCACGCCGACAACCGTGCAGTTCGGCGGCACTTCCTCGATCACGACGCTGCCCGCACCGATCTTGGAATTTTCGCCGACCGTGAAAGAGCCGATGATCTTTGCACCCGCACTGATCATGACATTATCCCCGATCGTCGGGTGGCGCTTTCCGGTTTCCTTGCCGGTTCCCCCGAGCGTCACGCCCTGGTACAGCGTGACATTGTCCCCGATGATCGTCGTCTCGCCGATGATCACACCGCTGCCATGGTCAATAAAAAATCCTTTTCCGATCACTGCGCCCGGATGGATCTCGATCCCCGTCCGCCGCGCCGCGCGCTGCGAGATCAGGCGCGCCCAGAAATAATGTCCCTTTTCGTAAAGCCGGTGCGCACGCCTGTAACTAAGCATAACATGAAACGTTGGATAAAGCAAAACCTCAAGCGGAGATTTTATTGCAGGATCACGCTCTTTGATCACCTGAAATTCCTCTTTCGCGTGTCTGATAATACCCATACTGATTCCTCCTAAAAACAAAAGTGTGTCTTGCTGCAACCGCAGTGCAATCCCACGGAGGGTTTTATTTTATAGGAAGCGACATTTCCTATAAAGATTCGGGTGTCAAAAGGGCTACGCAAAAATAGGGATTGGCAAACTACACAAATGGTATTCTGATTTGTGAATATGGAGAAGCTTAGAAGCTTCTTAATGTTCTGCCAAGTTCCAGCAATTTGACGGCAGGGATGCCGGCGAAAGCCCGAATTGCGCCACGGATGGCGCATCGAGGGCGGTTGCGTTCCTACACATCAACGATATTCAGAACATTTTAGAAGCTCTTAGCTTCGGAATCCTGAACAAAAAGAATATCATTTGTGCAGGTTGCCAGTCGCAATTTGTAAAAGCCCCTTTTGACACCCGAATCTTATAAAGGAAAAAACGGACTATTTCATCTTCACAGAGACGAAATAATCCGCGGTTCCACTCTACTAAAAATCAAATGATTTTCCCTCAAAGCACATAACGCGTGCGAAACGTACCCGGCTACCGGAGGCTTTTCCCCTCCCCTCACCGGATCAGCTCCCGGAGGCACTTTGGAACTCTCTTTCCGAAGACTGCTTTCAGCCGGTGACAGTCTCTCTCTTTCGGACGCCTGACTTCCTACTCTTTCCGTTCATCGCTTTTCCCTTGATAATATAGTTTATGCAGTTCGCTGCGTTTTGTCAATGCTTTTTTATCTCCCGCAGCCGCCGCAGCCCCCGCAGCCGCCCGCGGAATCTGCCACTGCAACGCTCCCCTCGTACAGCGAGGTCAGCGCACAAATCGCCTGCGCCGAAATCCCCTGCTCCGCTCCGGTAAATCCGAGTCCTTCCTCCGTGGTCGCCTTCACGTTCACCTGATCCGCGCCAATTCCAAGCGCCGACGCGATATTCTGCTCCATCTCTTCCATATACGGGCGCATCTTTGGACGCTGCGCGATGATCGTCGCATCGATATTTTCAACGACGTACCCCCGCTCCCCGATCAGCTTAGCCACGCGCTCCAACAGCCTCACACTGGAAATCCCACGGTACTGCGGATCGGTATCCGGAAAATGCTTTCCGATGTCCCCAAGTCCTGCCGCGCCCAGCAGCGCATCCATGACCGCGTGCAGCAGCACATCGGCATCCGAATGCCCCAAAAGCCCCAGGGTGTGCGGAATCTTCACACCTCCGACGATCAGATCCCTGTCCTCCACCAATTTATGCACATCATATCCCATTCCAACTCTCATCGTTTTTCTCCCTTCCGGCAGCTTAACTCCGCTGCCACCAAAACTTCTCCATCCGCACTCACTCGATCGGTCCCTCGTAAATAAATCCGTATCCCTCCGTCTCCACGCGGGCGCGAAACCGCTCAAACACATCGCGCAACTGCGCAAGCTCACTCCGGTAGGTGTCGAGCGTGATCTCATCCTCCGGCGAGCCGACTTTCTGCGCCATCCGCTTCGTCACGGGAACGCTGCCGTGAATGTAATCCATATACTGGTACATATCTGTGATCGTCGCCGCCTCATTGAACTCTGTCCCGTAAAAACGGACATTTTCATAGGGGAGCAGACGCTCCATGCAGCGCTCTAAGGTATACAGATAGGTATCAAGCAGCCCTTTCTCATAGGCGTCATCCCACCATACAATACTATACGGCGGGATAAAAAACAAGAACTCCGTGTCCGGATTTTCCAGTACGCGCGCTTCCAGACGGTCGATATTTTCTGTCACATAGGCGTCCTGCCACGTCAGCGGCTTCGCCTCCTGCACAGCCCCCGCACCCGGACAGTGCATTTTAAGCACGCCCTCCGGTCCCACCGGAACATCCTTGTTTAACTGGTAGATCAGTCCCTCCTGATAATTCTCATCCTGCGACGTCTCGATCATATCGGGAATTTTTCCACCGATAATATCCATATTCCAGAGATATTCCACATCGTCAAACGGATTTTCGTTGACCAGAAATTCCACGTCGTCCGATATGGTCTGCATATCCGGCGGATTGTAGAAAGAAAAAACATCCACCCCGTAAAACACATGGGAAATCTCATGATTTTCAAACGCGATATCGAGATAATCATCCAGGAGCGGCGCTGCTGCAGAACCGCCGACCGCCTTGACCGTCTCACAGCCAAAACGCTCCTTTAACGTATCGGTATTCATGCTCATGACAACCGAGGAACCCGCAAGCACCCCCTCGTACTCAAAATTTTTGAGCATTCCGGGCACCTGGTATTCCTTTTCATCCTCCACCGCCTTGAGCCCAAACCACGGCGCATGGTAATGGAAAAACGGATCGACGAGATACACAAGCAGGGCAGCCCCGCCAAGAAACAGCGCAACTGCAAGCAGCAACTGGTATATTTTTCTGTGACCTTTCATGCGCGCCTCCTAAAAATTAAAATACAAAAACTTTGTGACGCCGGCAAACGAGAGAACGCTAAACGTAAAGAGAAGCGCCAGCATCCATATTTTCACCGACGACGCTTCACGCGCGCACACACTTTCGTAAGCATTTTTTCTCGTACAGAAAAATGCGGAAAGTCCAAGCAACAACAGAAGGATCAGCATTGGATAGCCCGCCGCCAGCCCCTCGGCTCCCACGCGCTCAAGAAGCAGCCTGCCCGGATAATTCCACGACGCCTCCGTCTGTCCTGCAAGTTCCCAGACTGCGCCCGTGTAGGAAAAAGAAAACAATTTCCGGTAAAACTGCACGGCAACGGAAATGGAACCGCTCCGAAACAGCACCCACGCGAGATTTACAAAGGAGAACGTGATCAGCCAGCGCACCCATTTGTGGAGTTTCTCAAACAATGACTCGACACACATCAGCACGCCGTGCGCCACGCCCCAGAGCACAAAGCTCCACGCCGCGCCGTGCCAGATACCGCTGATGAAAAACACGATCATGATATTGCGCAGACGTTTTACCTGCCCGCATCTGCTGCCGCCGAGCGGAATATAGATATACTGTGTAAAAAACTCATTTAAGGTAATGTGCCAGCGGTTCCAAAACTCCTTGATCGACAGGGACTTATACGGGGAATTGAAATTCTGCGGCAGATTGATGTGCAGCATCCAGCCCAGTCCGACCGCCATATCACAGTACCCGCTGAAATCAAAATAAATCTGGAAAGTATAGCACAGCATCACCACAAACGCGCTCACCGCGTCAAGTCCCGCGATATTTCCGTAGCCATAGTCCACCACCACGCCGAGCTTGTCCGCAAGCAGCACTTTCTTGGCAAGACCCGCGATAAACAGGCACGCCCCCATCTCCATGGGGCTTCGCCCATCCTGCATCCAGTCCGCACGGCGAAAAAGCGCTCCCGCATCCGTTCCGATCCTTCGAAACTGCGGAACGAGGTCTTTATGGCTCACGATCGGACCAGCCACAAGCTGCGGGAAAAACGTGACAAAGTTCATATAATCAAGCATCGCGTAGTGTGACGCTCTCCGGCACATCCGGTCCACAATAAACGAAATCTGCTGGAATGTAAAAAAGCTGATGCCGAGCGGCAGCGCAATATTTTTTACAGTAAGTCCGGTATCGATCACCTGATTGATATTCCGGACAAAAAAATCGTAATATTTAAAATAGAATAGAAGCCCCAGATTAAACGCGATCCCCAAAATTCCAAGAATCCTGTACACCCGCTCCGGCTTCTGCCCGCGCTCACCAAACCACTCCATCAGCCAGCTAATCAAATAATTTCCAAATACGCTCGCCAGGATCAGCACAATGTATTCCGGGTGTCCGTACCCGTAAAAGACAAGCGACAGCAGCACAAGCGCCGCCTGCGCAAGTTTCTGCAGCCCCAGACGGCTGCCTCCATACCACACCAGCAGCACAACCGGAAAAAACACAAACACAAACAGATATGAGTTAAATAACATCTTTCACTACTCCTCATTTTTCAATTCCGTGCCGACGGCATTTTCCTCACCGCCGGACAGATAATACGCCTCCTCTGTGAGCTTTCCGACCACAAGATACCTCTTCGGGCGCTCCCCGTTCACGCAGGTGGACAGTGTGATCAGCCGGTCCTCCGGCAGGATCTCCATGTCCTCCCGGATATGCGACACACTGCTGCCCTCGCTCTCCGTGCGCAGGTCCTGCAAAAAAGCATCCCTGCCCTCCGGCGTCGTCACCTCATAGTATGCCGGAATGTAGGCGTCCGTAAACTTTACCGCCGCATAGATCTCGTAGGTCAGACGCCTGTCCTCGGTGTATACAATGATCTGCCGGTTCTCGTCAAAAAACTCCCTCTCCTCAAAGGAATGGAGGCAGCCAAACATACTTCCATTTTTCATATTGTGTCCGTAAAGTACGACATTATAATCCGAAAAATCTTTTGCATTGACCTTATTTGTATAGATACATCCCGGATAGCCCTGCGAATGATCCAGATTCCGGTCCAGATAATAGTTGTCCGTCTCACTCTGCAGCACCGGATAGTCCACCTGCGTGCCCGGGACGGTGATCCACGCATAGATGTCCTCATTTTCTGCGCGCAGTTCGTCGAAATCGTAAACCGCCTCGCAGAACACGCCCTCCGGCTCCTCAGTCTCCTCCGGGTATACCGCCTCGGTCTGCTCTGTGTCGCGCAGCTTGTCAAACTGATCCTCGCCCTGATTTAATTTATAATAGTAGACACCCGCATAGCAAAAGCAGCCCACTGCAATGACAGCCAGTACTCCTGTGACGGCAAGAAACACCGTGTTCTTCCACCACTGCTTTCTCCGCTCCTCTTTTCGGCGTTCTCTTAAGCTCATCATCCGTACTCCTTTTCTTCCTTCATTCGCAATACCTCTCTATTGTAATGCCATCCGCATATCTTTTTCCAGTATTTTTATCATTTTTCAAAATTTTTTTATAGGATTCGGGTGTAAAAACCCCTTTTGACACTCGAATCTTTATAGGGAAAAAAGGAGACCGGAAAATGTTTCCACTTTCCGGTCATCCTCTCCACCACACAAAGACGTTATCTTCTTTTTTCTGTGAACTTATGCTCTTTTCTTTCTGCTTACCAGTACAAGAACTGCCGCACCAGCTACCAGACCAGCTACCATAACCATAGCCACGCCATTCTCTGCTGTTTTCGGAGATGTGCTCTGTGTCTGTGTTTCCTGTGCTGCTGCCATATCAGCCTTCAGGGACTCATAGTACTCCGGAGAGTATCCGCCCTCGGACTGTGCCTCTGCAACTCTTACCACTGCCATCTGTGAGAAAGATGTGAACGTAGCCACAACAGCTCCGTCCTTTGCAGTTGCCGGCTCTTTCACCCATGTTCCCTTGTTTCCAACATTGTGAAGCACATAAACCTCATCGCCTGCCTTCACTACCGGAACTTTAAAGGTCAATGTGATCGGGTTCTCCTCGGATGCACCGTCCACATGGTAATCACCGATGGATAATACATCTGTCTTCTCTCCAAATGTTTTCACAACAGCATCTTTTGCTGCTGCCTTTGCCTCTGCTGTCATCTCTTTGCGTACAACGGTAACTGCCTTGCCGTTTGCATCCACTGCATCTGCCGGTACAAGCGTATCGTTCATGATCACGCTGCCGCTGTAATCAGGCTTCTGCTCAGGCTCACTTGGCAATGTAGGGCTCTGCGCCGCAAATGCAGTTACACTCATAGATAATGTCAATACCATAGCTGCCACTGTTGCAATCATCTTCTTCATTGGTCTTCTCTCCCTATTCTTTTATTTTTGTGTGGTCTTTTATATCAACGCAAACGCGCCAATATCAGTTTTTTCTGCCAGACGGTCCGTCCTCTTCCAGATAAAATATCTCCAGTATCAGTTCATAAAGTCCCTGTTCATCCACATGATATTCTTCATAATATCCACCGATCACCTGCTCTCCCGGCACGACATACAAGCTCTCGTCCGAAAAATCACACTGCAACCCCAAGAGCACCAGCGACAGGATCTGTGCATCGGACAGATTCGTCAGCATGGAGTCCGAAACCTGCTCATACATCCGAAACGGGGTCCGGATATCCTCCTTTGTGTAGGCGATCGCTTTTTCAATAAAAGCGGTCAGGTACTGCTTCTGTCTCTGCAGGCGGTACTCTGCGCTGTAATCCTCCTCGCAGTCACGGACGCGGATATACTGGTATGCCTGCTCATTGTTCAGCGTGATCTCCTCTCCCGCCTTGTGTCCGTCCAGATCCTCCATAAGTGTGACGGAAACACCTCCGACCATGCCATTGAGCGCCTCGATAGCATTCAGGCTGAAAGTCACATAGGCATCCACCGGCTGATGATAAAAAAGTCGCGAGACGGACTGCTGCATCAGTTCACAGCTCCTGTTCCCTCCGTCTCCATATGCATACTGCAGGGCAAGGTGATCTTTGATCACCCCCGTCGACGTTCCTTCCGTGTCAAAGCAGGCGATCTCCGTCATGGTATCGCGCGGGATCGCAACAACGGAAAGCTTGTCCTGCTCCGCATCGACAACCACCAGAAAATTGGCGTCCGACTGTGCACCGGTCCGCATCCCCGTGCCCTCCGCCACCATATCATTCTCCGTGTCGATACCCATGCAGAGGATCGTGTAGATTTCTTCGTTTCTGCGGTACCCTCTGCCATTCCACGAGACTGTATCCGGAAGAACGCGATCGATGAGCTCACTGTCATATGCATCCCATGCATCCGCCGTCACCGCCTGTCCCTTTAGGCTGCGCAGACTTCCGAAATAAAGCAGCGCTCCTGCCAAGGCGACTGCCAAAGTCACTCCTGCAACTGTGCCAAAAACATACCGCCCCCATCTTCTCTTCTTCGTTCCTGCCCGGATGACAAAAGCCCTCTTGTTTCCACTCTTTTTCCACATCATTCCAATTCCTCCGTTTCATTTTACCCCCCCCCCCTACAATTTTCGTCAAGTACTAATTCCCTGTTTTTTCACACTTTTTTCACAAATGGGGATGACTGACTATTTCGCTGGTACGATGTATGAAAAAGATGGAAACCCTCGCTTCTGCGTGATATAATTTTTATTGTGGGAAGGGGGAAATAAGAATGAAATTAAACGCAATCCATCACGTTGCAATCATTGTGTCTGACATTGAGTCCGCAAAGGATTTTTACGTCTCCAAGCTTGGCTTTGAGATCATCCGGGAAAATTACCGGGATCAGAGAAATGACTGGAAACTGGATTTAAAAATCGGAGACGGGGAACATACGGTTGAACTGGAAATCTTCGCGGAACCGGATCCGCCAAAGCGCGTCAGCCGGCCGGAAGCCTGTGGTCTCCGCCATCTGGCATTCTGCGTGGAGGACGTGGATGCGACGGTCGCCGAACTGGAAAAACTCGGAATTGTATGTGAACCGATCCGGTATGACGACTATACGCATAAAAAAATGACTTTTTTCTTTGATCCGGATGGACTTCCACTGGAATTGCATGAGTGAAGTATAAATGAAGTTGCCTATGGGTGTCGAAAGGGGATTTTACAAATTGCGACTGGCATAATTCACAAAGGATATTCTTTTTTGTTCAGGATTCCGAAGCTAAGAACTTCTAAAATGTTCTGAATATCGATAACGTGCAGGAACACAACCGCCCTCCATGCGCCATCCATGGCACAATTCGGGCTTTCGTCGGCATCCCTGCCGTCGAATTGCTGGAAGTTGACAGAACATTAAGAAGTTCTAAGCTTCTTCATATTCACAAATCAGAATATCCTTTGTGAATTTTTCCAATCCAATTTTTGAAAAACTCTTTCGACACCTGAATTTTATAAAAACAAAAACCCCTGAAAACTAAATAGTTTCCAAGGGCTGCTTTCAGTAGCGGAAGGGAGACTTGAACTCTCGACACCACGGGTATGAACCGTGTGCTCTAGCCAGCTGAGCTATTCCGCCATATTTAGATAAGTATGGGACCTATAGGGCTCGAACCTATGACCCTCTGCTTGTAAGGCAGATGCTCTCCCAGCTGAGCTAAGATCCCATATCTGTCGGTCGCTTACCGCAACCGACTTGATAAGTATACTACTTGTCTTTTTAATTGTCAACACCTTTTTTATATTTTTCTGTCAAATTTTTTGCTCCAATAGACGCTCCACAAGCTTCACGCAGTCCGCCGCATCCTTCGAATAACCGTCCGCACCGATTTCTTCCGCAAAACTCTCCGTGATCGCCGCCCCGCCGATCACAACCTTACAGCGGACGCCGCGCGTTTTTACAAGCTCCACGACCTCTTTCATACGCATCATCGTTGTGGTCATCAGCGCAGAAAGTCCGATCACCTGCGCATTCTCGCGGATCGCCACGTCAACGATCGTCTCCGCGGGAACGTCCTTGCCGAGATCGGTCACGCGGTAGCCATAATTTTTCAGCATCAGTACGACCAGATTTTTTCCGATATCATGGATGTCACCCTCCACCGTTGCCACAACGATAGCAGCTTTCTCCTGCATATGTTCCCGCTTTAGCATTGGCTCTAAATATTCGATTGCAAGCTTCATGGCATTGGCTGACGCGATTAGCTGCGGCAGAAAATATTTCTGTCTGTCAAAAAGCTCGCCGACCTCGCCGATTGCCGGGATCAGATGCTCATTGATGACTGCATCGGGCGCAGTCCCGGACGCGATCAGCGTTTTTGTCTCCTCCACAATGGTATTTTTATTTCCCTTGAGCACCGCTTCATAGACTGCACTGTGCGCCCCGCCTGCAGCAGGAGACGTCTCCTCCCCCACATGGTCTGTCTCCTTCGTCCGCACAAGCACCCGCTCCATTCCCGCATACTTTTCCGAAAGAAGATTCATCCGCTCGATATAACGGACATCGCTCCCCTCCTTGTGAAGCAGCATATCCGACGCAAACGCCGCGTTCATCAGAAGTTCCTGGGACGGATTGGCGATTGCCATCGTGAGACCATGTGCGATCGCCATCGTGAGAAACGCCGTATTCACATACATACGCTCCGGCAGACCGAAAGAAATATTTGACAGACCGCAGACCGTCGGAATCTTCAGCTCATTTTTGCAGTAAGAAAAAGTCGCAAAGCACTCGAGCGCAGCGTCAGGATTTGCGCCGACCGTCGCCACCAGACCGTCCACGATCACATCCTCCGCGCCAAGCCCGTTTTCCTCTGCACGCGCAAGTATCTCGCGGATCAAAGCGTGTTTTTCCTCACAGTCCTTCGGCAGCCCCGCATCCGAAAGGGGTAGCAAAATAAACATCGCGCCATACTTTTTTGCGACTGGAAGCAGCTTCTCTATTTTTTCGCTCTCCAGTGAAATGGAGTTGATGAGTGCGCGCCCCGGATAAATGCGCAGCGCCGCCTCGATCACATCCACATAGCTGGAATCCACGCAAAGCGGCGTGTCCACAGTCGAAGTCACCTCATAGACTGTGCGCAGCATCATCTCTTTCTCGTCGATGCCGTTCATGCCCATATTGACGTCCAGGATCTTTGCGCCGTTTTCTTCCTGTTCCAGTGCCATCTGCCGCACAAGATTTAAGCTGCCCTCCCGCAGTTCTGCCTGAAGTTTCTTTTTTCCGGTCGGATTAATGCGCTCGCCGATCACCAGAAAATTTCCGTCCAGTGTCACCTCCACAAATCCGCGCTCCGAAGTCAGCACTCTGCGGCTTCTCTCAAGCGGTTTTCTGACCGTTCCGCCAGACACCGCATCGTGCAACGCGCGGATATGCTCCGGCGTCGTACCACAGCAGCCGCCGAGGATTGACGCGCCTGCGTCAAGAAGCCTTTTTCCGGCAGCCGCAAATTCCTCCGGCGTCGTCTCAAACACCGTCACGCCATTTTTTAATCTTGGCATTCCCGCATTTGGCTTTGCCAAAACCGGCACAGTCGCATATTCCGCCATCGCCTCCACCAACGGCAGCATCGCCTCCGGTCCCGTCGAGCAGTTGAGACCGACAGCGTCCGCACCGAGCGCCTGCAGGGTAACCACTGCCGTGACTGGGTCTGTTCCGTAGAGCGTTCTCCCGTCCTCCTGATAGGTCAGCGACACCATCACCGGCAGTTCGCACACCTCGCGGATGGCAAGCACCGCCGCCCGACACTCCTGAAGGCTCATCATCGTCTCCACGACAAAGAGATCCACACCCGCCTCATACAGCGCCCGCGCCTGCTCCTTGTATACGTCCACCAGCTCCTCAAACATCAGCTCACCGAGCGGATAAAGCTGTGCGCCCGTCATTGTCATATCGCCCGCCACAAGCGCCCGTCCACCCGCAGCCTTCTTGGAAAGCGCCACCAGCGCACGGTTTATGGAGATAAGCTCATCCGCCAGACCATACTCGGCAAGCTTGATCCGGTTGGCGGTAAAGGTCGGCGCAAACAAAATATCTGTGCCCGCCTGCACATAGCGCTCCTGAAGCTCCGTGATAACTTCCGGATGTTCCAAAATCCACTGCTCCGGGCACACACCGACCGGCATACCCGCTTTTTGCAGATTCGTTCCCGTCGCACCGTCCAAAATTACCACATTCTCCTGTGTCAGCTTTCTAAATTCCTCTCTGGTCATCACTTTTCCCTCGCCTGTTCCTTGTCTGTATTTTGTCCTATCCATATTATGCCATCTCTGACGCGGCGGCGCAAGTGTGGGTGTGAAAGGCTGGCAATCCAATTCTCTTCTTCCAAATATAGCTGTCTTATACTGCCTGATCTTTCCAGTAGACGATCATCAAACTCGAAACCATACCCAATTGCAAAACAGTCCTTTGTCCGCTCCCTGTTCTGCTGTCTGAGTTTCTGCACTTCCTCTGTAAGGATCATTGCGCTGTCCGGCGTAGGCTTCCTTCACAGCCTGAATTTTAAATTCCTCGTCATAAACTTTTTTCTGTGCTATTTTACGACCTCCATTCCACTTGTTTTTTTATAAATCCGTGAAGCAGAAGTGTCAAGAATTGTGATACAACACCAATCTGCCATGACAAATATCTCTTTCACTCCTCCAAAAAATCCACCTTGCTGACAGAGACCTCATACGCCACGCGCTTCTCCGTCTCCGTCTCGGACAGCTTTTTGACATACTCCCTGCTCTGGATACGCCCCCAGACCTGCACGTGCCCGCCGACCTCGAATCCCGAGGCGAATCTCGCGTTCCTGCCCCAGCAGATACACGGTATGTAATCGGATTTGCCGTAGGAGCGGTTGACTGCGATCAGAAGATCCGCGATCTCTCTGCCGAGCGGCGTTTTCCGGTAAATCGGCTCCTTGCAGATGTAGCCGTCCAGAAAAATCTGGTTGCTTTTCATGTCCTCGGAAAGCTCGGAGATAAATTCCAGCTCCCGGACAAAGACTGAGAGCACGAGACGGTTCTTTTTCTCCTCGTGGCGGTTAAAGGAGCGGAACTGCCCCGTCACATAGATATACTCTCCTATGTAATTTCCCGTCACATCGATCAACCGTTCGGAAACCATCAACGGAATATAGTCCATATAATTGCTCAGGCGGTTCACTGCCACATCCACCATGTAAAATCCCTCTCCGTAAACCTCGTGACTAAATCTGAAATCCGACACGATCTCCCCCACGATTGATACCTGGTTGTTTTCAAAAATTTTATCTGCCATGAATCTTTCTCCCTTCCTCTAGGTCCTGCACCTTCGTTGTATTTTTGTTTTCTCTGTCTGTTTTCTGGTGCGGCCTGCCTGACACCCTATTTTTACCATGAACCCGCGGCAGAATTTGGATGGAACCTGTCGATAAGGAAAAGAATGAAATGGCAGTTTTTGTCGTATAAGACTTGCGCATTTAAAAAAATATGATAAAATGTATAAGTTAGTTTTTTCAGACACATATATTAAGGAATAAACAGCAATCGCAAGAAAGGTATCGGTTATTATGAAAATGAAACGCGAAGATGTCCGTAACATCGCAATTATCGCCCATGTAGACCACGGGAAGACCACACTGGTGGACGAGCTCTTAAAACAGAGCGGCGTGTTCCGTGAAAACCAGGCCGTGCAGGAGCGTGTCATGGACTCCAATGATATTGAGAGAGAGCGCGGCATCACCATTCTTTCCAAAAATACAGCCATCACTTACAAAGGAACAAAGATCAACGTCATCGACACGCCGGGACACGCCGATTTCGGCGGCGAGGTGGAGCGCGTACTGAAAATGGTAAACGGCGTCATCCTCGTCGTGGACGCTTTCGAGGGCGTGATGCCGCAGACCAAATTCGTTCTGATGAAGGCGCTTGAGCTGGCACTTCCGGTCATCGTCTGCGTCAACAAGGTGGACCGCCCGGAGGCGCGCCCGAATGAAGTTGTTGATGAGGTTTTAGAGCTTTTTATGGATCTGGACGCTTCCGACGAGCAGCTTGACTGCCCGTTCCTCTTTGCATCCGCAAGAGACGGCTATGCCGTGCGTGAGATCCGCGATCTGATCAATGGTAAAAAAGACATGACGCCTCTGTTTGAGACGATTTTAGACTATATCCCGGCACCGGAGGGCGACCCGGATGCAAACACGCAGGTGCTGATCAGCACGATCGACTACAACGAGTATGTCGGACGTATCGGCATCGGCAAGGTCGACAATGGCTGCCTGAAGATCAATCAGGAGGCTGTGGTTGTCAATCACCACGAGCCTGACAAGATGAAAAAAGTCCGCATCAGCAAGCTTTACGAATTTGACGGTTTAAACAAAGTTGACGTCACCGAGGCAAAAATCGGTTCCATCGTGGCAATTTCCGGTATCGCGGACATCCATATCGGAGACACCATCTGCGCGCCCGAGGATCCGGTCGCGATCCCGTTCCAGAAGATCTCCGAGCCGACACTGTCGATGAATTTCATCGTCAATGACAGCCCGCTCGCCGGACAGGAAGGCAAATTCGTGACCTCCCGCCATATCAGGGAGCGTCTGTTCAAGGAGCTGAATACGGATGTTTCCCTCCGCGTCGAGGAGACCGACAGTCCGGATTCCTACAAGGTTTCCGGCCGTGGAGAGCTGCATCTGTCCGTCCTCATCGAGAACATGAGACGCGAAGGCTTTGAGTTTGCAGTCAGCAAGGCGGAGGTGCTCTACCACACTGACGAAAACGGCAAAAAACTGGAGCCGATGGAGCTCGCCTATGTCGATGTGCCGGATGAGTTCACTGGTTCCGTCATTGAGAAGCTCAGCCAGCGCAAGGGCGAACTTCTGAACATGAAGCCGATCACCGGAGGCTACACCCGTCTGGAATTCAACATTCCTTCCCGCGGTCTGATCGGTTACCGTGGCGAGTTCATGACGGACACAAAGGGCAATGGTATCATCAATACGATCTTCAACGGTTACGCGCCGTACCGCGGCGAGATCGCCTACCGCAAGCTCGGCTCTCTGATCGCCTTTGAGACCGGGGAATCCGTGACCTACGGACTTTTCTCCGCACAGGAGCGCGGAACGCTCTTTATCGGACCGGGCCAGAGAGTCTACGCCGGCATGGTGATCGGCTCCTCCTCCCGCGCTGAGGATATCGAGCTGAACGTCTGCAAAAAGAAGCATCTGACCAATACGCGCTCCTCCTCCGCAGACGAGGCGCTGACACTCGTGCCACCGAAGATCTTAAGCCTTGAGCAGGCACTCGACTTCATCGACGTGGACGAGCTCCTCGAGGTCACCCCGGAAAGCCTGCGGATCCGCAAGCGGATTCTGGATCCGACCATGCGTAAACGTGCGGCGATCAGAAATAAATAGCGGTTATGTAAATAACAACTGTGTGCAGGATTCGCCGAAATAAGGTACAGCACCGATTTTTTAGCTGCTCTAAAAGGGTTTCCGCACAAATAGGATAAAATCGCAGCGCCGAAAACTTACAATCGGTCGCTGCGATTATATTTTGTGTCAAATAGCAAATCACGAAGATTTTATAAGCCCTGCCATTGCCTCCTCCAATGCAGCCGCTCTTTGATCCAACTGAACCTGCTGTGACGCATAATCCGATGCGGCTGCCCTTGCGGTTTCCAATTCATTCTTAAATGCCGCAAAGCTGTCTGCTGTATACTCTCCCTCCTTTGTCAGCAATCCCTCTGCCTCCTGGATCACCTCGTTAATTTTTGCACGGTCAATCCGACCAAAATCATTTTCGATCTCACCGAGCTTAAACTTCGCCTGTCGGATATAGCAAATATCATCATAAACACCAATGTTATGATTCAAAGAATTTTTTGAGATTTCCTCATCAAAATGACCATAGGAATTCATGATAAACGTGCCATCCTCAAGCACCGTGATCCCCGTATAGCCGGTGTCGCCGCCATAGCGGTTCGGGGCATGATCCATATCCAAAACAAAGGTAAAGTCGCCCGGCTTTTGTGCCATAAGGTCTTCATATGTGCCGACCCATGCTTCCCAGCCGCCGCAGCGCCAGTCATCTGCGCCGTCATGGACACCATTTTTGTTCAGGTCATAGTTGACGCGGCGGAAGGTTATGAGCAGCCGTCCGCTGACCGGATCATAGACAGCCTTATGACGTTCCCCTGCAAGTGTTCCCGGAAGATCCACCGGCTGACTCCATGTTTCGCCCTCATCATCGGAATACGTCATAGTCGAATGGCCGTTGTGGTTTTGGTTTCTTGCCAGTGCAACAATACGATTTCCATCCGGTGAACGGAACATTCCGATCTCACACATACCCTTTTGCGTTTCAATTTCATGATAATTGGGCAGAAGCTCAGTTGGCTCACTCCATTTCTCCACCCATTTATCTCCCTGCTGCTCAAACGTCAGGTAAGTCTTATAATTCACAAATTTTCCATTACTGTCATCATGGTATACACCCATCCACTTCGGTATGAACTCGCCCGTTTGCGGGTCTCTCATCTGTACCAGACTTGCCATCGCCACGATAGCCTGTCTCTTGTTTCCGGAAGGATCGGTCGCGTGCCATGACTGATAAGGCGTCCATGTCTCGCCGTCATCATCGGAATATGAGGTCTCCCAGCCGCCTTGTTTCTTTCCCCAACTGGTCGGACACGCGGTGATCAGCATGATCCGTTCTCTGCCATCCGGCAAAGTAAGCGTATACAAGGTAGGCGTCTCCTGAGAGTTTTTCCACGACTCCGGTGTATCCTCCTTCTCCACCCATGTCTCGCCGTTATCCGTACTGGTCCGCATGACCAACGGTCCTACGCCATGCCCGATGGGATAAGCCGTGATGAGCTTTCCGGTACGGGTCCGCACCATATCCGGCTGTCCGAGATAATGCCGCGGGTGATCATAATCTGCATTCTTTTCCATGTCCGTCAGATACTTCTCATTCAGCTGGTAGTTTTCATTCCATAGCTCATTATACATATTTAATGCCTGCGGCTGACCGCCCTCATCTGTCAGAGCATCCTGCGCAATTTCTTCCTCGGATAATACCTTGCTGTAGATCTTCACCTCATCGACCAGACCGTCAAAACCAACTCCGCCAATTTTTTGTACCGGTGCATGGAACGTATTTTCTGCCCCGATCGTCCATGCATTCGCATCATCCGCTTTCTCTCCATTGACATACATGGTGATACCGACCGCCGGATCCTGTGTCCATGTAATATGATACCATTCATTTGATGTAAAAGAATATACCGCTGACAGTATATCCGCATCCGTGGCTCCGACATGAACGCCTCCCACACTGTCCGGTTCTGATGTAAGCTTCAAGTCAAACCCAAACAGGTCATCCTCTGTGGCAAGAACGCTGCAGCGATCATTCAGGGAGCCTTCCTGCTTCACCCAGTAGCTCACTGTCCAGGGACCCTTGTCCGTCAAACCAAAAGCCTCATAGGGCAGGCGAATAGGCGTCTCCTGCGATAGCCTTGCAGCCATGCCGGAAAGTCCCTCCTCATAGGTAACCGGCACATCAGCAACTGCATTCTTATCTTCACCTCCCCACTGGCTATTGGTGTTTTGCTGGTCAAACGAGTAGTACGCTACTCTGTTTGCATCAGGATCACCGAAAGTCTCCCCGGCACTTAGTTTTACGCTGATAAGGAAGTATCTACAACAACTTATCACTAACGCTGACAGACAGGTGCAAATGTATATGGAGAGCTTTTTGCTTTATGTGATAAGCTCTCCATATTTTTATAAGCTTAAAATAGATTTATTAAAATCGCCTTCTTCTGCTAATGCTCTAACTTTAGCTGATAGCACTTTCGTAAAATCAAGTTTACGACTTAACGCTATTGCTAATTCCTGTACTGTCATTAAAACTATCCTGACACTTCTGCCATTTGCGAATGTAGTCAATGCTTCATCAGAAAAACCTGAGAAACTAATGAATAATCCTCTCGTAAAGCCCGACTTTGAAGATACCTTTTCATTAAAAACAACCAAATCTGCTTTGTCTATTTTTTTGTTTGTCCATTTGGCTTCTAATAAATAAACCTCATTATGCAAAATAAAACTCCCGTCAATTTGTTCACCGACTATTTTAAAGCTACCTCGCGGTTCTAAATTGTAATCTTCAAATAACTTATTCAAATATTTTTCAAATGCAAAACCTCTTGATTGTGGTGTATCAGAGTGGCTTGATATATTTGTTAGTTCTTTCAAAAGTGAATCATAATCCACAATAGAAACCGTTGATTTTGGAGATGAGGTTTGAGCTGACCTTTTTACAGTAACCTTTTTCCCAATAAGACGGTTACCAATTTCAGCGCACTTCTGAAAATTAACTTTATTTTCATCAGTGACCATTCCTTTTGCTTGCATATATCTCATCAGTTCTAATAATAGTTTTCCAACCGTTACATTATCATAATCAGATATTATTCTGCGCAATATCTTCGCTTTAGATAGTCCCTGGTATTTAGCATATATGTCAAGATGTATTTTTTCAAAAACAAACTCTTGAAACCCTCGATTGGAAAAATCTAACACATAGCCCGTCCGCATACCAAACAGTTCTTCAAAACAATCCTTTTCTATATATTCTTATATTTGCCATACATTTTCTCCCCTTCAAGATTTTCAAACTATATTTAATTATAGCATGGCATATCCACATAATAAATAGCGATTACTACAATAATAGCTGTTACGCAATAGAACGCCTTTTTCGAGGGGTGTCATATAAAATACCGTTTAAGTGTTTTAGCTACTCTGCACCCTACATAAATCAAGGAAAAATCAATCTATACCGCGTAACAACACATAATGGTTCGAGAGCGTAAGCGGTTTATCCGATTGCGCTCTCTTAGTTGCCCGACAGCAAAGACAGGTAAAGCCGTCAAGGACGCGCAAGCGTGCAATTTATCCTTGACGGCTTTTTCTGACTTTGCTACTTCTTACCTGTCAAAACGGAATTGCAGGATAGCTTTGATAAGCTGTGCTTTCAGACAGTCTTGAATATCGTCGTTAATATATCCGCGATAGGTAGACAGATATTTAATCCGCGCTGTGTAATACCGCAGTACCGCGTCTATGGCTTCCGGCTCGCCGGCAACAGCTTTCTCAATGGTTTCAAAGGGTATCAGCTTCTTATTCCTCATGTTTCGTTTTCTCCAATTCTTTTCTTAACTGCTTCAATGCCGCCAGTTTCCAGTAGTTGATTGTACTTCTGCTTCTTCCGTACTCATTCCCGATTTTTCTTTCGCTATAACCGAGGAAGAAATTCATCAGCAGAACAGTACGCCTTTGTTCTGACAGGTTAGCTAATGCGTCGGCTAACCGTTTACTTGTAACGACAACTTTTTTCCCTTGCACGACAAAAACAGTCGGCTTCTCATAAATATACTGCTCAAAATAGTTGTCGGTGGCAAACGGTTCAAAAGACGTTTCTGACATCAGATAGTCAAGCGACACTTCATACTTCTGTTTCCGTCCAAAATCGCGGTACGCGCTGATTGCCGCGTTGCAGAGAACGATTTTACAGAACGCGGCAAAGGCATATTCGATATGCTCCATAAATTGTTCAGAATACTTCATTTTCTCATCACCCCCTTTCTTCCCAGTAGGGGGCTCTATTACAACAAACGCCCATGCAGGCGTAAAACCGCATAGGCGTTTGGCAATATGAGTTATTTAAGTAATTATGATGATTTGTGTATTCATCTCTATGGTTGCAAAAAACCGTTGCATGGAATAGGCTTTTTTTAACAATGGAATAGAATTAAAAATGTGAAAAAGAAACATGGCAATATCTCCCGACACCGCCATGTCTATAAAAATAATTGTGTATTTGCCGCTATTCCATTTTATATACAGGAAATGGCGGTTTGTTTTCCTATCACAAAACAGAAAGAGCCAATAATCATAAGATTTATTTCTTGTGATTATCGGCTCTGCGTCAATGCGTCTGGCTCTGTGATAACTGAAATATTCAAATTTTTTACATTGATAAGATTTTCCTGCTTGCACTTCGGACAGTATAGGGGAAAATTCTTTATTTCTGTATCTTCCCGTATCCTTAATCGGGTTTTATTATTGCATACAGGACATAAAATCCATTTTTCTTGTTGCAATGCACCACCTCATTTCTAATCAAACTACCTTTAATGATAATCAGAAACAGAGTGCTGAAAAATCACTTGTTTCCCCAAAATGGTAATTGCTTTCTTGCTACATTGATTTACACACCGATAGCATAACGTACACCGTCCGTCTGCTATAATCTTATCTTCTGATAATGACAAATTGTTCATAGGACACACCAATGCACATTTCCCGCACTTTATACAAGCGTCGGTATCTATCTGTATTTTGTCTGAATATTCTTGTGTTTTACGGTAAAACCAAAGCCGCTGTCCCAAAAGCCCTGCAATATGGCATAAAAATCCCAAACCGTCTTTAGTTGGAGTGCCATTTTTCAAATTGCACACCGCTGATTTTATGCGTTCTTCTGCTTGTATAACAATTTGCTTATTTTGAGCCGGAGTACGCTTTAAGGCTTTTACATCACAAATACAATCCGGCATTTTCAAATGAAGTCCACCCCATACCTGTGCGCCGTATCGTTTGAACAATCTTGCAGATACACCCGCACCGTCGCCGCTAAACAGTCCCATTGTTGCAATAATGAAAACACGTTTTCCTTTCCATATATCAGAATTTTCGCAGATAAAATCCCGTACAATTTTAGGCAGGTTACTGTAATAGATTGGATAAGCAAAAATGATGTCTTTATGATATGTAACTTTTTCTATGGTATCTTTATCTTCTAAAGGAGTTATTTCAATGTTCCTATCATATAGGGCAACAAACTTTTCTAAACAATATTTTGTATTTCCTGTTCCGCTAAAATAAATCCCAATCATATTTTTTCTCCCGTATTATTTAAAAAGGAAAGTTGAAAAACGTCCATAAAATCAATGACTTTCTCTCTCCAATCATTATCATAATTTACATTATTCATGGTGGCTAATGAAGTAACGCCATGTATAAAAGCCCAAATGGTTATGATAATATCATTTTGCTTTTCTTCCGAATAGTGCGTCTGCCCTAATAATTTACTTACAATATTTTTATAGATAATATAAGGTTTATAGTTTTGGTCGTCTGGTATTGATAATGATAAGTCAATTTTTATATTGGATTGAGAATATAAAAATTGAAAATAAGCAGGGTTCTCTACAAAGAAAGATACATAGGCTATCCCCATATCTTTCATTATTTCTGCGACATTATTATTCTTTTGAACGGTACTTTCTAATTGTTTAGAAAATCTATCTGTGATAAATAATTGCATTGCTTCAAGCAGTTCTTCTTTATTTTGAAAATGGCTATAAGGGGCAGCATGGCTGACACCACACGCCGCAGCTACCTTTCTCAAAGAAAAAGCATTTACTCCCTCTGTATTTACAATCTGAATACCTGTTTCAATCAATGCGTTTCGCAAGTCCTTGTGATGATAAGTCTGTCGTTGCTGTTCCATGCTAATTCCTCCAATCTTTACACTGTCTATATTATAAAACTCAAACTTTACACTGTCAAGATTAAAAGAGATTTTAAGCAATGATACTCGAAATATTTTCGGTTATTTATTTGGCATTTCAGGAACTTTTCCGTATTAAGAGATAAGAAAAACTTTTTGAAAAATTTCTCTCAAAGCTTCGGCAAAATCGCCCTGTGCGGTGTTGTAGGTAGTGAGAGGAAAATCAGAGGGTTTGGGAAACTTCCCAACAAGTAAAATGTAGCGCATTTTCGGAAAAGGGTACCCTTTTCCTATGCTTGCTACGAAACTTATCACATTACAAAACAAGGAAAGGACGGGAAAGGAATGGAAAAGAAATTGGAACAGGGAACAACGGATTTTCAGCCAAAACGCGGCAATCCGACAAACGAAACAGTCACTTACAAAATCGGCGGCACATACTTTGAAGTGTCTACCTCATGCGGCGGCTCTGAACCTCTTTTTGAGAAGATGAAGCGGTTTATAAAATCAGAATCCGTCAAAACGCCTGCTGACAAAAAAGAAAAGGTCCGTTATAATGAAGACAGCAACCTGTCTGTCGGGCGTTCATTACAGGAGGAATGAACATGACAGCAAATACATATAAGCCCGAACAGATAACCGCATTATATGCCCGTTTAAGCCAAGAGGACGCATTAGACGGCGACAGCAACAGCATTGTTAATCAGAAAGCAGTTTTGTCAAAATACGCTTCGGATAACGGCTTTACCAATCCGGTATTTTTCATTGACGACGGCGTTTCCGGTGTAACCTTTGACCGCCCGAATTTTAACCGCATGATTACAGAGATTGAAGCCGGAAATGTAGCGACAGTCATTGTCAAGGATATGTCCCGCTTGGGGCGTGATTATCTGAAAGTCGGCTATTATACGGAAATCTTTTTCGTGGAAAGAGATGTGCGCTATATCGCTATCAATGACGGCGTAGACAGCGCAAAGGGCGACAATGATTTTACCCCGTTCCGAAATCTATTCAATGATTTTTACGCAAAGGACACAAGCAAGAAAGTCCGGGCAATCAAGAAAGCGCAGGGCATGGCAGGGGAGCATCTGACAAAGCCGCCCTACGGCTATAAAGTAGACCCCAACGACAAAAAGAAATGGATTGTGGACGAAGAAGCCGCCGCTGTGGTAAAACGGATTTTTGATTTATGTATTGCCGGAAACGGACCTATGCGGATAGCAAAAATCCTAAAAGCAGACAATGTGCTGATAGCAAAGGCATACTACGCAAAGAAAAAGGGGAAGTCACTCCCCGATAATCCGTATAACTGGCAGGACAGCACCATTGTCGGCATTTTAGAGCGTATGGACTACTGCGGGCATACGGTAAACTTCAAAAGCTATTCAAAGTCCCACAAGCTGAAAAAGCGGATTCCTACCACAAAGGAACAGCAGGCTATTTTCCGCAACACCCATGAAGCAATCGTTGAGGAAGCTGTCTTTGAACGGGTGCAGGAATTGAGAGCGAACAAACGCCGTCCCACAAAGGCAGAGCGACAGGGAATGTTTTCCGGCTTGGTATTCTGTGCGGATTGCGGAAGCAAACTTCACTTTGCAACCTGCAAAAGTTTTGACGGCTCACAGGACCATTACCGCTGTGCAAGGTACAAAAGCAATACAGGAGATTGTACGGCGCACTTCATCAGAGAGGAAGTCTTAAAAGCTATCGTCTATAAACGGATATTCGCTGTAACGGCTATGTTCTATGATGATATTACCGCTTTTATGGAACTGATACGGCAACAGCGGTTTGACGAAGCAGAAAAGGACATGAAACGTAAGCGTCGGGAAGTCGGACAGGCGAAAAAACGGATTGCGGAGCTTGACCGGATTTTCAAGCGGATTTATGAGGACGACATCAACGGCACAATCAGCCATGAACGGTTTTTGAAGCTGTCTGCCGAATATGAAGCAGAACAACGGGAACTGACAGAAAAGGTAAATGCGGAGCAGAAAGAAGTCGATACCTACGAACAGAATAAAAGCGACTTCGACAGCTTCGCCGCCGTTATCCGCAAGTATGTAGGTATAACAGAATTAACGCCTGTTATCGTCAATGAGTTTATCAAGAAAATCGTCGTCCATGCGCCGGAAAAGATAGACGGCAAGCGTTATCAGAAAGTGGATATTGTCTTTAACTTTGTGGGAGAAATCCGCTTGCCGGCTGACCCGCAGACAAAACAGAAAGCAACGAATGAACAGGAAAAGACGGCATAGCCCTTGTTATGGAACTATGCCGCCTAATCGAAAATTACTTCCTTGTGACCGAAAACCCTTAAGTTTGCGGCAATAGTAGTTGTTGATAAAAGCGGTAAAATCAAACCGGCACTCATCGCCGCTGACACTAATGATGTAATCTTTTTATTCATCCCCATTTTCTCCCTTCATTTCCCTGCTCCAACCATGCACGAAACTCTTTGTCTAAAACTCCCCGGGACAATCACCTCTTTTCTCTCCTAATGACTGGCTACCGCCGGTTTCACATCACCTCTCGGCGGACGTTTAAATGCTTTTGGAAAAGCATTGAGCCCTTTTTCAACTCGTCCTCCACCCTTGCTTCGGATACCTCTCTATCTCAAATATACAAAAATAACAAACAGAATCCGAATATTTTTTATGAGCATAGCAAAATGTTATTTCATTTTCAATACTTAACAAAATTTTCCAATCATTCTGCCTGTATTGACGACAAATTTTTACAAAATTCACAGCATATCGCCTTAATATTACACTCTTAAAAAGCCTGCCGTTCCTATTTTCAAGGCATAAAAATAGAGCCGGTCACATCAGCGGCACAGCTCCATTCCGCCGCAGTGCAACACCCCAGACCATCATAGACAATCTGGTCGCTGAACTACCTCATAATCACATTTTTATGTATTATTTTTGCCTTTCTGCTCCTTCCGGTAATGTTCCACAGCCGGATCACGCATTTCCATCCGCCTTTTCCACTCCTTCGTTCCCTCCACCTTATAGACCTCCGACCGGTTTTTATAGAGGAAGCGCGTCAGGTCATAACAGTCCACCCAGATTTCATTATTTCCTTCTTTCTGCGATTCGTCAAAAATAAGCTGCAGCCCCATATGCAGATGCACCTGGTCAATATTGTTGACATTTTCCTTGGTGCTGTACCCGGTGTGCCCCATATAGCCGATGACTTCCCCCGCTGTGACAATGTCGCCTTCCTTTAATTTTCCCTGATACGGATAGTTCTGACGCAGATGGGCGTAATAGTAATAGCGCTTGCCGTCAAAGCTGCGGATGCCGATACGCCAGCCGCCGTACTGGTTCCAGCCGAGCGCCTCCACATAGCCGGACTCAGCCGCGATAATAGGCGTTCCCACTTGCCCCATCATGTCATGCCCGAGATGCTGCCTGCGGTAACCGTAGCTGCGCGACACTCCGAAATCGTCATAATCACTGTATTCAAATCCCTTCGCGATCGGGGAAAATCCCTTGAGTCCATACTTTTTCACATAGGCTCCCCCTGGGCTCTCCTGGATCTCGTACTCCCCCACCAGTCCCCCGAGCACCGCCGTATATGCCTCCTTATAATAAGAAAAATATTTCATGTCCTTTGCGGCTTCCTCCATTGTCGTCTCGCCGCTCTTGATTTTTTCCGCAATTGTGCGGATATCCTCCACGGCTCCGACGCCAAAGTCGCCGCCGCACTTTGCCGCCGCATAGGAAAGCAGTTCGATCCAGTTCAGATGTATTTTCGTCCCATAAGTGTCTACATCATACTCATACGCCCGGCAAAGCGCTTCGTAGGACACATTAAAATCCACCCACTGAATATTGCTGCCGGACGCAGTGACCGTGTCGTGCTCCGCAAAACGCCCGTCCTCCGCCCAGATCATGACCACCGCAAACAGCATCGCCGCCTCCAAAAGGATCGCCGCTTTCAAACGGATCACCCACTCGCTCTGTCTCTTCCCGTCTCTCATAGCCTGCCCGCCGCATAGTTTCTCTTCATTATATAGCAAAAGAGAAAGGACTATTCATCCTTTCTCTTTCAGGGCTTGTGATTCTTATTCCATCAGTGACATCCGCCGCCGCAGTTTCCACCCTCATGACCACCGCAGCTATGATCTTCCTCGTGGTCACCGCAGGTGTGATCCTCCCCGTGATGACTGCACATGGTATCCGGATCGTAGGAAAGCTCTCCCGCCAGGAATGCCTTCACATTCTCGTCCGCATTACCCAAGGCTCCCGGATAGACCACGATCTTCGCTTCCGCCAGCGCATTTCTCGCACCGCCGCCGATGCCGCCGCAGATCAGCGCATCGACCTTCTCCATTGCCAGAAGTCCTGCCAGCGCGCCGTGTCCGGTGCCATTGGTGTCGATCACCTGCTCGCCGCGGATCTCTCCCTCGGCGATATCGTACACCTTAAATGTCTCGGTGTGCCCGAAATGCTGGAATACATCGCCCGTCTCTTTTTCGTAAGTAACTGCTAATCTCATGTTTCTCTCTCCTTTTCTTTTTTTATTGTGATATTGATTTTTGACATTTTTTGCACGTGCCGTACAGGACAGAATTTTTGCACTGGAGTTCAAATCCATGATCCTCCCTGATATGGGAAGAGATCTCATCCATAAAAGCGCACTCCAGATGGATGATCCTGCCACAGCCGACACACTTCAGATGAAGGTGCTCCTCACAGCGGTGCCCATGCTCCACATACTGGTAAGCCGCCTTACCGCCCTTCTCGGCTACATATTTCATCACCGTGCCCTCTCCCGCGAGCTTGTCCAGATAGCGGTAGATCGTTGTGATGTTCACCTCGCTGTCGTTTTCTTTCAGATGGCTGTCGATATCCGCCGCCGTCACGGCACGATTTGCATTCTTTTTCAAAAAATCCAGTATTCTCCTGCGGCTTGCCGTCGCATACCCGCTCCCCGCCATAATACGTCTCCTTTTTCTAAAATGTGATTCCAAGCAGTTCTATTATAACACCCCAGAACACGCCAAGTCCATAGAGCGCCGCGATAATTCCTGCATTCTGCTTCGCATTGCGGTTTAACCGCAAAAGAACCGGCAGACCGACGCCCGCGTTGACCAAAAGCCCGGACATCATCGCTCCCGCACCGATGATCCCGTCCAGATACAGCTCGGTGATGACCACCGAGGACGCACAGTTTGGGATCAGTCCGATCAGCGCCGCCACTGCCTCGCCCACGACCGGCACAGCCGTAAACGCCCTCGCCAGCGTCTCCTCCCCGATGATTTCAACCGCGCCGTTTAGCACGACGGAGATCAGAAAAATATAAAAGAAAATGCGAAGCGTGTGCTTGAGCGCGGACACAAAGATCCCGTCCTCGCAGTGACATTTTTCCTCCTCACACACGACATGGATATCCATCTCCTTTTCTTTCCGCCCAAAAATTTTCACGTAGAAAAATTCTGCCGCAAAGCCGGACGCCACTGCAAGAAGCACTTTCGTCGCGAGTATTTTTGCGATGGTCGCCGCGGGCACTGCCCGCGAGATAAGGATCGGGAGCATCTCGTCCGAGGTCGAGAGATAAATAGCAAGAAGCGTCCCGACGGTGATCACTCTCCCGGCGTAGAGGCTGGACGCCGCCGCTGAAAAACCGCACTGCGGAACCACGCCGAGCAGTCCGCCCCACACCGGTCCGAACCTTCCGGCAGCGCCGATCCTCTTTTGTATTGTATTTCCGGCGTGATGTTCCAGAAACTCCATCAGCAGGTAGGTCAAAAATAAAAATGGCAGCAGCTTTACACTGTCCATCACCGAATGTTCCAGCGTGTGCAGCAGAATATGCGACATAAAACCGTACTTCCTTTCAAAAAACGCAAACAATTTGCCTTTGCATATCATTTGCATTTGCAACTTGTTTGCGTTTTATTATACAACGATTTTAAGATTTGTCAACCGCCGTTTCTGTTACAGCTTGCGGATGCGCGCAAGCGCTGCCAGTGTGTTTTCACGGCTGCCGAATGCGGTCAGTCTGAAATAGCCCTCGCCGCTCGGTCCAAAGCCGGCTCCCGGTGTGCCGACCACATTTGCATTCTCCAGAAGATAATCGAAGAAATCCCAGGACGTCATGTTCTCCGGAGTCTTTAACCAGATGTACGGCGCATTTACCCCGCCAAACACCGTGTATCCCGCTTCCTTCAGCCCGTTTTTGATCGCTCCGGCGTTTTCCATGTAGTAGGCAACCTGCTCCTTGAGCTGCGCCCTGCCTGCCTCCGAATAGACCGCCTCGCCCGCGCGCTGCACAATATACGGCGCACCGTTGAATTTCGTGCCGTGGCGTCTCGCCCACATATCATGCAGGGACACATCCCCGCATTTTAATTCCTTGGGCACGACGGCATAGCCCAGACGCACGCCGGTGAACCCGGCATTTTTGGAAAAACTCTTGAGCTCGATTGCGCAGGTCTTTGCACCCTCGCACTCATAGATGGAGTGTGCCACATCCTGCTCTGAAATATACGCCTCATAAGCCGCGTCATAGATGATGACCGCCCCCACGCGGTTGGCGTAATCCACCCAGGTCTGGAGCTGGTCTTTCGTGATCGTCGTGCCCGTCGGGTTGTTCGGCAGACACAGATAGATCAGATCCGGCGTCTCCTTCGGCAACTGGGGCACAAAGCCGTTTTCCATCGTACACGGCATATAGATCACATCGCTCCACATCTCCGTCGCCGGGTCGTAGGTTCCGGTTCTGCCCGCCATAACGTTAGAGTCCACATAGACCGGATAAACCGGATCGCAGACCGCGATGCGGTTATCCTGCGCAAAAAGCTCCTGTATATTGGCGGAGTCGCTCTTGGCTCCATCCGACACGAAAATCTCGTCCGCCGCAATGTCGCATCCTCTCGTCTTGTAATCGTGCTCCACGATGGCGGAGCGCAAAAACTCATACCCCAGATCCGGCGCATAGCCGTGGAAGGTCTCCGCTCTCCCCATCTCATCAACCGCCTTGTGCATCGCCTCGATGATCGCCGGGGCGATCGGCTGTGTCACATCGCCGATCCCCAGACGGATGATCTGCTTATCGGGATGTGCCGCAGTGTATGCGTTTACCTTCTTCGCGATCGTGCTGAACAGATAGCTTCCCGGTAACTTCTGGTAATTGGTATTGATCTTGTACATACTTCTCTCCTTATTCCTGCCGCAGCTTTCGCCGCCTGCATTTTTCACTGTCACTGGGTACAGTATATCATTCCTCCCGGTGCACCGCAAGTATTTTTGTTTACTCGGAATCAATTTCCCCACGGACATATTCCAGTACTTTCCGGTATTCCATCGAACCCCCGAACAGATCCAGCGCGCTTCCGATCGTGACATTCAGGCGGTTTCTTCCAAGCTCTTTCAACTGTTTTAAATCCGCAAAGCTGCCGACGCCTCCCGCGTAGGTGACCGAGATTTTTCCCCAGTCGCCCAGAAGCTGCACCAGCGGCTCCTCAATGCCGGACGCTCTCCCCTCCACATCCACGGCGTGCACGAGAAATTCATCGCAGTACCCGCACAGTTCGTCCAGAAGCGCCGGCGTGATCCTCTCTTTTGCAAACTTCTGCCAGCGGTCGGTCACGATATAATAGTCCTCCCCTCGCTTTCTGCAACTTAGATCGATGACGAGATGCCCGCGCCCCACGGTCTTAGCCATGCGCCGCAGCCTGTCATAGTCCACCCTCCCGTCATGGAACACATAGGAGGTCACGATCACATGGCTCGCGCCTGCCCGCAGAAATTCCTCCGCATTCTCCGGTGTGATCCCGCCGCCTGCCTGCAATCCTCCCGGATACTCCCGCAGCGCGAAAAGCGCCTGCTTTTTCGTCTCCTCATAATACGCGCTGTCCCTCGCGTTTAACAGAATAATGTGCCCTCCGGCAATTCGGTCTTCCTTATATAAATGTGCAAAAAATCCGGCGTCCTGCTCCGCCACAAAATTTTCCTCGGCGCGGTTGCCCGCATCCCTCAAGCTGCCACCCACGATCTGCTTTACCTTTCCGTTGTGGATATCAATACACGGCCGAAACTCCATCGCCTTCTCCCTCCCTCTTGAACCCCTGGTCTTTCGCCATCATAGCACAACGCCCTGCTTTTGTGAATATTCATTTTATTACGCTCTTTTTACTATCTCATTAGTTTTTCTAATGTGTCTCTGTTTTTTATAAATTCCCGCTTATCTGTCGTTGACACACACGTTTTTTTTTGCTATTATCTGACTAATAATTTCTATTACTAACACCAAATGATGACTTTAAAGAAAGAGAGGAAAAACAGAATGGGAACAATAATCGGCGAGGGAATTACTTTTGATGACGTGCTCTTAGTACCGCAGTACTCCGAAGTAACACCAAATATGATCGATCTGACCACACATCTGACCAAAAAGGTTGTTTTAAATATTCCTATGATGAGCGCCGCGATGGACACCGTGACAGAACACAGAATGGCGATCGCCATGGCAAGACAGGGCGGCATCGGTATCATTCACAAAAATATGTCGATTCAGGCGCAGGCTGACGAGGTGGACAAGGTAAAGCGCTCTGAGAATGGCGTGATCACCGACCCGTTCTTCCTCTCTCCAACCCATACTCTGCAGGACGCAGAGGATCTGATGCGCAAATTCCGTATATCCGGCGTTCCGATCTGTGAAAACGGCAGACTGGTCGGCATCATCACAAACCGCGACTTAAAGTTCGAGACGGATTTCACAAAGCCGATCAGTGCGAGTATGACCTCCGAGGGGCTGATCACCGCTCCTGAGGGCATCACTTTGGACGAGGCGAAAACCATCCTCGCCAAGGCGCGCAAGGAGAAGCTCCCGATCGTGGACAAAGACTTCCACTTAAAGGGTCTGATCACCATCAAGGATATTGAAAAGCAGATCAAATACCCGCTCTCCGCAAAGGATGAGCTCGGCAGGCTGCTCTGCGGCGCAGGCGTCGGCATCACCGGCAATATGATGGAGCGCGTGGAGGCTCTCGTCAATGCGCACGTGGACGTAATCGTGGTCGATTCCGCGCACGGTCATTCCAGAAATATCCTTGAGGCAGTTAAAAAGATCAAAACCGCCTACCCGGATCTGCAGGTCATCGCCGGAAACGTGGCAACCGGGAAAGCGACCCGCGACCTGATCGCCGCCGGCGCTGACGCTGTCAAGGTCGGCATCGGACCGGGTTCCATCTGCACCACCCGCGTCGTCGCAGGCATCGGCGTTCCGCAGATCACCGCGATCATGGACTGCTACAACGTCGCAAAGGAGGCCGGCATCCCGATCATCGCGGACGGCGGTATCAAATATTCCGGCGATATGACAAAGGCTCTCGCCGCCGGCGCAAATGTCTGCATGATGGGAAGTCTCTTTGCCGGATGTGACGAGGCTCCCGGTACGTTTGAGCTCTATCAGGGTAGAAAATACAAGGTTTACCGCGGTATGGGTTCCCTCGCCGCGATGGAGAACGGCAGCAAGGACCGCTATTTCCAGGAAAATGCAAAGAAGCTTGTTCCGGAGGGCGTCGAAGGCCGTGTCGCTTACAAAGGAACGGTGGAGGACACTGTATTCCAGATGGTCGGCGGCATCCGCTCCGGTATGGGCTACTGCGGCTGTCCTACCATCGAGGATCTGAAAACTAAGAGCAAATTTGTGAAGATTTCTGCGGCTGCGCTGCGCGAGAGCCATCCGCATGACATCCACATCACAAAGGAAGCTCCGAATTACAGTATTGACGAATAGGAAATTTCCCTATATAATACTTTCTAAGTTGCACATATTTTCCGGCACAGCCACTGTGCCGGAAAGTAATTCATATCCGGAACTTTTCCGGTCCACATTTTTTAGTTGAGGTGAATTTATTTGGACTCTGGTGACATATTTCAATTGATTATTTTAGTGATTCTGATTCTATTATCTGCATTCTTTTCTTCCGCTGAGACAGCGCTGACCACATCAAACCGCATCCGTATGCGAACCCTCGCAGAGGACGGTGATAAACGTGCGGAACGTGTGCTGCGCATCACAGACGATTCCGGAAAAATGCTTTCCGCAATTCTCATTGGCAATAATATTGTAAACCTTTCGGCGTCCTCGATCGCCACATCTCTGGCGATTAAGCTCTGGGGCAGTGTGGGTGCGGGTATCGCAACCGGTGTTCTAACGCTTCTGATCCTGATTTTCGGAGAGATTTCGCCGAAAACACTGGCAACGATCTATTCTGAGCGCATCGCACTTTTGTACTCTCCTGCCATTGAGCTTCTGATGAAGCTGCTGACCCCGGTGATTTTTCTTGTCAACAAGTTCTCGATGGGCTTTTTGCTGCTGATGCGCGTAGACCCGAAGGCAGGAGAACAGCAGATGACGGAGGAGGAACTCCGCACCATCGTTGATGTCGGCAAGGAATCCGGTGTGATCGAGACCGAGGAACACGAAATGATCAACAACCTTTTTGATTTCGGCGACGCGCAAGCCAAAGAGGTTATGGTTCCGCGGATCGACATGACGTTTGCCAATATCAACAGTACCTATGACGAGCTGATCGCAATTTTTCAGGAGGATAAGTTTACCAGACTTCCGGTCTATGAGGACACCACCGACAATGTCGTCGGCATCCTGAACATGAAGGACTTGCTGCTCTACAAGGACAAAGAGCATTTCCATATCCGCGATATTATGCGCGAGCCTTACTTTACTTATGAACACAAGAACACGGCGGAGCTGTTTATCGAAATGCGTAAGTCCTCGATCTCACTTGCGATTGTTCTCGATGAATACGGCGCTACCGCGGGTCTGATCACCCTGGAGGATCTGCTGGAGGAGATTGTCGGTGAGATCCGTGACGAGTACGATACCGACGAGGAGGACCCCATTATCCAGCTAAATGAGCGCGAATTTCTCGTGCTCGGCTCCACGAATCTGGACGACCTCTGTGACGAACTGGGGCTTGATTTCCGCTCGGAGGACTACGACACCATCGGCGGTTATCTCGTGGGTCTGCTGGATCATCTCCCCGAGAAAAACGAGATTATCATCACCGATGACGACGTTCTGCTCCGCGTGGAACAGATGGATAAAAACCGCGTGGAGAAGATTTATATCAAGAAGCCGGAACATAAGGATACGGAGGAAACGGCTGCGGAGGGGTAAAGGCAACAAGAAAGCAGGATGCTTTTTCGCATCCTGCTTTCTTGTTGCCTTTTTATCGACATAAGGGAAACTCGCAAAGTGTATCCTATACCCTGTGTTAATCTAGAGCTCTAATATACCAGAAAGCAGCCACAAGCCCCATCACCATACAAAACATGACTGCCTTTTTCCAATTCTGTTTAAGCTCCTGCTTTGCCGACTTCTCTCTTATACATGCTTTTCTGGGATTACTTCCCTTATAGTATATACCCATATAGTTTGGCGGATCCTCTTTATATAAGTCTATATTATACTCCACTTCCAAAGTATACACATCTCCATCTGCCTCATATTCGTATGTACCATAATATTTCCCATCGTCTGTATATGTCCGTATTAGCTTACCTCTCGATACCCAACCCTTTTTCGCAGCTTTGTTTACAAATCCCTTTTGTGAGTCTGAATATATCAGTTTTCCTGCTACAATCAATACAATTATACCTATTATTGCATCTGCTACCATTTTCTCCTCCTTACTCTATAAGACCAAGCCATTTGAATACCCATGCCAATACAGCAATCACTATAATTGCATATAATATGGATACCAGACATCCTCTTTCCATTTTATCTCCATTTGTGGCTTCCCCATCTGTAATGGCTTTCTTAGGATTTCCTTTTTTATAGTATATGGTTTTAGTCTGTGGAAACCTATCATGCTCTCTGCCAAAAGATTTGTAAAAATACAACCCTTTCGTGTATTTTTTACCATCTACATAGTATTCGTATAGTGCATGAAGACTTGGATCATCATTCTCTGCACTGTTGTTATTATTTCTGGCATTGACCCATGTATCTACCAATGTAGCGTTTACTACACACCCATCCTGCTTGGCTTTCTCTATAAATTTCTGGTTAGATGACTTCCCTTTCAATTTTTTTACTGCACTTAGTATACCTACTGTGATTCCACATACCACAGGTATCATATACATAAAATCCTGCATTGTTATCATTGTCTCCCTGACCTCCTCATTCATCTTCCAATATTCTACTTTCTACGTTTATTATATCAATATTTCGTCTTTTGTAAATAGTCCATTTATAGTTTGCTAAAATAGTGTGTCAATCATAAACCTTCATGTGACTTTGCGACCGACACAATCTTTGAAAACTTGTTATGTACACCTATACTATTCTGCATTTTGTCTTTTCTTCTTTCTCCAGAAGATAAAACCTATACCTGCCGCTGTCACACCCGCAATGCCGGCGATCATTCCATAGAACAATGTCTTATTTGCATAGAACATGATCCAACCACTTCGGGACACCGTGATATCCTCAAAGATCTCATTGTAGGTATTTGTCGTTCCATCCGGATGAAGTGCACAGTCTGTACAGATAATCTGAACCTGGGAATCAATCCCTTCGGGAACAGTAAAAGTGACCTTTCCCTCATGTTCCTCCAGATATTCCTCCAGATATTCCCCATCCAAAGAAATCAGGCTGCTGATGTCCTTTCCGTTCTTATCCATTAACGGATTCCCCTCCGCATCCAGCACGTGGGCAGAAAAGCTGTTTAGTTTGCCACCTTCATCGGTCGGCAAAACAGTGACCGTCTGTTCATCCGTCTCATACCGCCCACCGCTTTCCAGACCACTGATCGAGACAATCGGTGCACTCTGATCCACCACAAAGGTGACTGCTGCATTTTTGACATCGCTGTAAGAAACGGTATCCGTCTTGTCTGTAGATTCTATGCTGACGCTGTATTCACCCTCTTCCTCAAACATCTCCTTGTCAATCCGGTAAACACGTTCGCTCCAACTGTCACCGCCTCCGGAGATTGTCGTATCATAATCGCGGTCTTCCAAAAGAATCTCCCCGTTCAGGCGAACAGTGTAGGTCTCTACCGGATCAACATTGATCTCACGGATCACGACATCCTCCGACAGACCATACACATAATACTGCGCTACCAAATCGCTTGTATCATTCGTAAGAAGGAAGTTCGATCCCTCTCTATTAACGGAAAACTGCACGCTGTCATACTCGTTTCCATCCTCAAGCCTCATCAGCGCATTCTCATGATCTGCCATATCCGTCACGGTACAGCTCAGTGTATAAATAGCATCCTCCGGCAGATTGGAAACCGTGTACGCATAGGTTTTTCCTGCCTCCACAGTCCTCATCGCTCCGAGTGAAATTTCCTTTGTCTCAAAGACGCCACTTTCCGTCTGCACGACTGCCGTCAGCACCGGTGTAAACGACTCCGCATCAAGATTTGTGTCGTCCGCAGTGACGGTAAATCCATAGACATCTTCTCTGCTCGCCTCGTTTGCCCGGATTTCCGATACGGAAATAGCCGGATCCTCCGTGTCGATCGTAAGCTGCCCCGATGTATACTGCTCCATTTCATTGGAGGACTTGTCCGTATAATCCACCGTAATAAAGTAATCCCCGTCCTCACGCAGGGTAAAAGTTCCCACATGAATATCTGCACTCTCATCCTGCCACTCCGGACTCACCGCGATGTCTGCGCCATCCCGCGTCACATTTACCTTCACATCCTCCGGATAAAAGTTTGCCTCGTTGACCTCCATCCGCACCTCAAGGTCTCCGGCATAATAAGAGATTTCGTTCGCCTCCCTGACCGGCTCATCAAACGTAACATTGATGACTGGCGCAATATTATCAACAACGATCCTCTGGTCGTCCTTTAATTCTTTCCTATTTTTTGAGCGATCCGAAGCCTCGCAGGTAATTGTTCCATCAAACTGGCTTCCCTCCGCCAGCTCTCCCGCCGGCACTCTGATCTCTGCGGTTGCACTGCTTCCCTCAAGACGGAGCGCACCCTCGCCGATCACTTCACCTATGATCTCCGTGTTCACATCGCTGACACCATCTGCCTTGAGCGCACTGTACATAATCTCATGTACTCCCGAGGTCATGTCTTGTGCCGTAACCGTCACCGTCATCTGTGCTTCATAGAAACCAAATGTAACGCCCTCCAGAACTTCCTCCAGCACACTCTCACTGTAGCGAAGCTCAAGATTTTCCGGCGCTGTCTTATCCACGGTAAACAGATCCTTTTCATAGTCTGCCGCCTCATTTTGGGCAAGATCCTTATATGCAATGTCGAACTCATAATTGGCGTCTGTCGGGAATGTGATGTTTGCAGTGTAGACATCCCCATTTTTCTCCCAGTTGCTGCGGTTGGAAAGATAGGATGCATAGTCGCTGACCGTTACATCATTTTTGTCTGCATCCTTCGCAGAAACCGTTACAATCATATCATCCGCACGGAAATTATGCTCGGTAACCGCAATCTGCGCCGTCTGCATCGCGTTAAAGTAACGGATTCCCTCAATCTCATTCTGCACATTCCGGTTTCCATAGGATATGTCGATCGCCGGAGCCGTCCGGTCAATCACAATTTTCTCCGACTGGTATTCTGTCATCTCATTTCCGGAGCGGTCCTTATAAGACATAGAAACAATGTAATCGCCTTCATTCTTTAATATAATGGAAGCGCTCCATAGGTCTCCATTCTGCTTCCAGTGATCCAACTTCTGCCGCTCACCGTTCACCTTGATCACAACATCGTCCGCATAAAAATTTGCTTCCTCTATCAAAAATGTGGCTGTCACATCATCATCATAGTAAAGAATGGCATTAGTGTCCTCGCTGTCGTAACGGTACTCTGCCATCGTGCGCAGTGTATCCGCATCCACCACCTGTCTGGCATCAGTATAAGTCACTATGCGTTTCGGTGCAATGGTATCGACAATATGTATGTTCCCATTGTCCTTTTTCTCGCTGCTGTTTCCTGCACGGTCTGTCGCCACCACCGTTATGCTGCCACGGTACTGCTCATATTCAGACGCTGTCAGCGAAAATGCGGCTGTCGCATAACCATCCGCACCATACTGTATCTTTTCCTTCGGAATCGTCTCCGTTTTCTCCGGCACATTTACTGCGCTCGCACCGTCCTCTTTTGTATATGTCCATGTGAAATGGTCGATGCTACTCAAAGCATCCCGCGCTTCGACCGTGACGTCAACCGTCTTTGTATGTGCATAATAATATCCGAGTGTCACACTGTTGACAATTTTCTCCCACTGTTTCAACTCTTTACTGTATGAGATTGCCATGTGCTCTGCTCCGGGAGCAGTCTTATCCACACAGAATTCCTTGTTCACACTTTGTTCATGCCCTAAAACATCAAGAGCTGTCACTTCCAGCGTAGCGTTATCGTCCCTTATAAACGGTATTTCGGCATACCAGCGGTCCGCCGCCTTCTGCTCCCAGACAACGGTTTCCACCACACCGTTTTTCACTGTCACGGTTTTATCCGGCGCAAGACTGGGATCGGTGATCGTAACCCCCACCCTGACATCCCGGTTAAAATAGCCGTCATTTAGTACCGGCTCTGCCTTATCTCCCGCTGTATCCAGAAACTCAGTCTGCACCTGCGGGGAAGTCTGGTCGATCACAAGCGTATGAGGCAGCTCGTATGGCTGCATCGGGTTTCCCGCCTCATCCACACAGTCCATAGAAATCTTATAGTTCCCGTCACCCGTGATCGAAACGGTATTCTCCCAGATATTTTCCCCGGTATTTTTCCACTCTTCTGTCAATGCATAAGGCTCACCGTTTACCTTCACCGTCACATTTTGCCCCACAAAATTTTTCTCTGTGATCCGCAGGGTAACCAATTTCTCCTCTTTTATATCAGTATCATAGTACCACACAGTACCGTCATCGCTCTTTACCTTCGGCTCTGCCGGAAGAATCTCCCCCGTAGGCGCCGTCTGGTCGACCTCAAAGGCTTTTTCTGCACTCCCCTCTTTATCCAGCAAGTCAGCAGACATTACCTTTAACTGGTATTCACCGCCATCTGTAAATGTGATCGTATTGATCCACTTGTCCGTCTTTGCACCGGTCTCATCACTCCATCTGCTCCATGTGCTGTTGTCAAATGCCCTCTCTGATCCACCAACTGTCGCTCTGGTCTGGGATGGTATAAAATTCGATTCTTCAATTGTAATCTCTGCTTTTACGGTTCCGTTGACTGGTGCTGCACTGTCTGTAATCTCTACGTTACTTTCATCGAGCAGACGGATTTTTACATCCGGATTCTTGTTATCCACAACAATCGTTCTTCCGTCGCTCTGCTCCACAGCCTCATTTCCTGCAGTGTCAACAGCGGTAATCCGGACGTCCCCGTGAAATTCTGCCGGAATCTGAAACCGGTAAGTCGCTGTTCCACTTGTTGGATCGACCACTACGTCTGGATTCCCTGCGACCGGGATTTCCATCCATTTTTCCTGATGGTTACTCCCCGCAACCTCTCCATCAGACAGATATGCATATTTCAGCGCTGCAATCCCCGATCCGCTCGCACTGTCATCTGCCACAATCGTAACGCCAAGTTCACCGCCATCATACAAGCCGAACGTGATCGTCCCAAGCACTTTTTCGATCAGATCTTGTGTATAAGTAATTTTCTGCATACTTGGCGCAATCTGGTCGATTTTAATCTCCTCCGTCAATGTTACTGCATCCGTGATCTCGCCGTTTCCATTTTTTAAATAAACCTGAATATCGTCATACTTACCATTTGCCTCGAGCATAACCGCCGTTTCCCATTTGTTATTTTCCAGCTTATTGCTCATACTGATCGCATAACCTTTTGGCGCTTCTATCGCGACTGCTCCGGTATACCAGCCACTGCCATTTTTTTGATCTCCCTTTAATATGTAGGCAAGCTCCGGTGTGTCTGTATAGGTCAGCGTAAGTGTATATTCCGCGGAAGCTTCTGCATAACAGTCATCCGCCGCTTTCCTCGCCACAACTGTCACGCTGCCGACCACACCGTCATTGAACGTGATTGTTCCCGTATCAGCGGCAAATCCCTTGACGATACCCTCTCCAACTGCTGCATCTTTCAACTCGTAGGTGACTGCTCCACTTCCCTCTCCTGCATCCTTAAGCGGATTGACATAGGAAACTTTCCCGTATTTTAAGGAAACATCTTCCCCTTCCGTAAAGCTAAGTGTCTGGGGCTTCCTGAGGATCGTAACCGTATAATCTACCGGTGCGCTTGACTCATAACAGTCGTTGCCATTGCTCACTGCCGAAACCGTCACCCTACCTGCTGCTTTAAAAGTCAGTTCACCTTTTGCCGGATCAACCTCAGCAAACTCCGTTCCGCTTGTAATCGTATATGTGACGTTTCCCGTCTTGCTATTCAACAGCTCATTCGTATAACTTCCACTTCCCCACTCGACCTCTCCCGGGCTCGGTTCAGTGAAAGTGACATCCGGCTGCTCCCCTTTCTTAATTGTCAGAGTATAAAAAGCCTCTGCCGCAC
>JAPFDX010000036.1 GCA_026168605.1 Roseburia sp.
CAATATGACATTGCGATCAATCCGAAGCGGTATACCGCTTCGCGCGTTGGATATTATGGGAGCGGGTGGATTTCTTTTGACGAATTACCAGCCGGAGATTGCGGAATGCTTTGTTGCTGGAAAAGAAGTGGTGATGTATTCAGACATAGAAGAGTTACTATATCTCACAGAATATTATCTGGTACACGAATCGGAGCGGAAGGAAATTGCGTACTGCGGGTGGAATAAAGTCTGTGAACAATTCTCCTACGAGGTGCAGCTTGGGAAAATGTTTCAGATACTGACGGAGGAGACATCTGTTGGATGAGGAGCAATTCATAAATATTCAGAATGATTCAGCCGATATAGTATAATATGATACAATATATTACAAAGTATGGGAGGAGTATATGATAGAAGAACTGGTATTCCAGGAGGAATATTTTAACGAAGAGGAACGGGAGGGATTCCTGATTGAGAGCATGATGAAACGTGCATGGGCGGCACAGATCGTAGTCTTGCGGGAGATTGACCGTATTTGCAGACGGCATGGAATTCAGTATTTTGCGGACTGGGGGACATTGCTCGGGGCTGCGCGTCATAAGGGGTTTATACCGTGGGATGATGATATGGATATTGCGATGAAACGCAGAGATTATAAACGTTTTTTGAAAATTGCAGAAGAAGAACTGCCGGAGGGATACCGCCTGCACACAGCAGGAAAAGCGGGTTATCCGAATATGTTCGCCAGAGTTGTGAATTCCAGTGAAATAAGTTTCGACAAGGAGCGCATGGAAACTTTTTATGGATGCCCATATGTGGTTGGCATTGATATTTTTCCGTTGGATATCATTCCAAGAGATGAGGAGGAGGAGGAACTGCAGGCTCAGATTATGATGATTTTGTGGGGAGCACTGAAGCAGTTGCGAGAAGGTTCAGAAGAACTGGAGGCTACCTTATCGAAATTGCATGAGTTTTTGAACGTGGAGATTGATAGGAGCGGGGATGTCTTGGAGCAGTTGTTGGTACTTGCTGATCGTATCAGTCAACTCTACGGAGAGGCGGATGGAGATGAGTATACGCTGACAGAACACTTTTTTGTTCACCGGGATTTTCGTTTGAAAAAGGAGTGGTATGAGAGCTCTGTCGACATGGCATTTGAAAATATTTTGATCCCAGTCCCAGTAGGTTACCAGGAAGTGTTGGACAAGATGTATGGAGAGTGGAGAACGTTTGTGAAAAACAGCGCCAGTCACGATTATCCATTTTATAAAAACCAGAAGCAGATGGTGGAGGATTATCTGGCAGCACATAAGAACGGAAAGTAAACAATCACAGAGATGGGAGAAAGATGATTCATGGAGGAAACAAGGCAGAGGGAAGGACTGCTTTATGGAAATGCAGTACAAAAGATTACAGAGATTTTAGGTGTACAGCCGGAAGAGATCAAAGAGATTGAGATGCTCAAGAAAGGGATGACAAACCGTTCTGTTTTGTTTTCTTGTAAAGGGGAGCGGTATATCATGCGTATGCCGGGAGAAGGAACAAGTTGTCTCATCAACCGAAAAGAGGAGTTTGAAGTTTATTCGGTCATTCGTGGTAAGGGAATTTGCGACGAAATTTGTTACATAGATCCGGAAGGTGGGTATAAGCTCACAAAATATATTACAAATGCAAGAACGTGTGATCCTGGTAATATGATGGAGGTTTTGGCATGTATACGGAGACTGCGCGGCGTGCATGAGCAGAAACTTACAGTAGGTCATACGTTTGATGTGTTTGGCAAAATATTATATTATGAGTCATTGCGAAACGGGGGGGATTCCTGCTATCCGGACTATGAGGAAACGAAGAAAAAGATTTGGGAGCTAAAGGATTATATAGAAGCACAGCCAAAGGAGTGGGGACTTGCACATATGGATGCCGTGTCGGATAATTTCCTTCTGTATGAGAATGGGAATGGCCAGGAGGAAATTTGTCTGATAGACTGGGAGTATGCGGCAATGCAGGATGTTCATATCGATATTGCGATGTTTGTTGTTTATTCGATGTACGGCAGAGATGATATTGACCGGATTATCGATTTCTATTTTGAGGGAAAGTGCGATCAAAAAACGCGCAGGAAAATATATGCCTATATTGCCGTGTGTGGTCTGTTATGGAGTAACTGGTGTGAGTATAAACGGCAAAATGGAGTCGAATTTGGAGAATATGCGCTGTGGCAGTACCGTTATGCAAAGGAATATTACCAGATCTGGAAAGGAACGTGCGAGAATGAAAATTGAGAATGCAGTGATCATGGCAGCGGGGAAAAGTACACGTTTCGCTCCGCTTTCCTACGAAAAACCAAAGGGACTGTGGGAGGTCAGAGGGGAGATACTGATTGAAAGACAGATCAGACAATTGCAAAAAGCAGGAATTAAAGATATTGCCATCGTGGTTGGCTATAAGAAAGAACAGTTCTATTACTTAAAAGAGAAGTTCGGAGTCGTAATAATTGAAAATGATGATTATGACAAGTACAATAACACCTCTACTCTGATGCGTGTGTTGGATAGGATTTCGGCGACTTATCTGTGTTCCTCGGATAACTTTTTTTTAGAGAATGTGTTTAAGGGAGAGGTTACAGAACCTTATTACGCAGCAGTTTTTCAGAGAGGAAAAACAGATGAGTGGTGCTTGTCGGTCAATGAAAATGGAAGAATTGTGGACGTCACAGTGGGAGGGACGGATGCATGGTGTATGATGGGGCACGTTTGTTTTCTGCCGGATTTTAGCGAGAGATTTAAAAAAATTCTTGTGGAGGAGTATGAAAGGGAACAGACGCGCAGAGAACTGTGGGAGAGTGTGTATATGCGCCATGTGAAGGAACTGGCTTTGTACATTAGAAGATATGATAAGGGCGAGATTCTGGAGTTTGACAGTTTGGAGGATCTTCGCGCATTTGATGTGTCGTATTGTGACAGATCGAATTGCAGGATTATGGAGCGCATTGCGCAGACGCTCGCTTGCGCAGAGAGGGAGATTACAGGAATTGTTCCTCTTGGTAGTGGAGACGCAGAGAAGGGTTTCCGGTTTATTTGCAATGGAAAAGGATATATATACCGTTATCCGGGAGCGGAAAATTTAACAGAAGTAGGAGAAGTGTAGGGTGGGAAAAGGAATTATGGCGGGAGTCCTATGGGCGCTTGATACCGTAGTACTTGGTATTGCACTGGCGATGTCTCCCTTCGGCGCGACGGAGCAGGCAGTATTTTTGGCGCCTTTTGTAAGTACATTTTTTCATGATGTGTTTTCATCTGTATGGATGTTGATTTATATGGGAATTTACGGACGGTACAGCAGTGTGATCCGGGCGCTAAAGACGAAAAGCGGCAAGTTTATTATGCTAGGAGCACTTCTTGGAGGTCCCATAGGGATGTCCGGCTATGTCGCTGCAATCCATTACATCGGACCAGCATATACAGCAGTTATATCTGCATTGTTTCCGGCTCTTGGAGCACTGTTTTCCTACATATTTCTAAAGGAAAAAATGCTGTTGCGGCAGATGGCAGGGTTGGCTGTGAGTATTTTAGGGGTTATATTTTTGGGGTATGATCCAAATGGTGCGATCGGTGAAAATGTGATACTGGGTTTTGCGTGTGCTCTGTTGTGTTGTGTGGGCTGGGCAGCAGAAGCGGTAATCTGCGCATATGGGATGAAAGATCCTTGTGTCAGCAATGCGGATGCGCTGACAATCCGCCAGATTGTATCGGCAGTCTTTTACGGCGGAATCATAATTTCCTTACTGGGGGGCTGGAAGTTCACGGCGGGGATTGCAGTTACAAAGGCGACTATGATTATTCTGGTGGCTGCTCTGTTTGGAACAGCATCGTATTTGTGTTATTATAGCGCCATTAACAAAATAGGGGCGACTAAGGCAATGGCGCTTAATATTACCTATTCTGCGTGGGCGATCATCTTTTCATTTGTGATTCTGGGTACACTGCCGGATAAAAAAGCGTTGTTTGCAGGGATTATGATTGTGGGAGGTTCGATTGTTGCAGCGGCTGAATACAAGGGCAAGGCGGCAGAATAGAAAAGTTTATTTTTCAGGATAAAGGAGCAGTGAATATGTACGAAGAAATTATAAGTAGGGTACAGCCGAAACCGAAGTTCAATCTTGAGTGGTATAAGAATGAAGATTTGTATTCGGAAGGGGATATAGAAGATCTTATTATTCAAATGATTTTGGAAAATGAACCGGAGAATTATACAAAAGCAATTTATGAGAATTACAACTGGTCAACTTATTATCATCTGACACATTTACGGAAGAATATTTTAAACTGGTATCCTTTCCAAAAGGCAGACAGTGTGTTAGAGATTGGATGTGGTCTTGGCGCTATCACAAATATGCTCTGTGAGAATTGTGGAGATGTGACGGCAGTGGAATTGTCAAAGAGACGTGCAACGGCGACGCTGCTGCGGTGCAGGGAAAGGGAGAATCTTGAGATTATCGTAGGAAACCTGAATGACATATGTTTTGACAAAAAGTTTGATTATATTACACTGATCGGAGTACTGGAATACCAGGGACAGTACACAGACACAGAGCACCCATTTACAGATTTCTTAAAGGAAATCAAGGGATTGCTGAAGCCGGAAGGGAAGCTTTTAATTGCGATTGAGAATAAGTATGGATTAAAGTACTGGTGCGGAGCGGGGGAGGATCATACGGGAGTTCCATTTGACAGCATCAATCAGTATCGGATTGGGAATAAGAATGCGCGGACTTTTTCCAGAGAAGAACTGGATGGATTGATAAAGGAAAGCGGATTTAGGAGTACCTATTTTTATTATCCAATGCCTGACTACAAGCTGCCCACGGTGATTTATTCGGAGAGAAGATTGCCGGACAATGGAAATATGCAGAATCTTCAGCCGTATTATACCAATAAGAAGGTGCTTGTTGCGGATGAAATGGGAATTTATGACGATCTGATCCGGAATGGTGTGTTTGAATTTTTTGCAAATTCATTTCTTGTAGAGTGCTCGGATGGTGCGGTGGGAGAAGTGTCTTTTGTAAATATCAGCAGTGAGCGGCGGGAAGAGTATCGTATTGCCACCAGGTTTAAGGGGGAGGTGGTCGAGAAAATCGCGCTGAATAAGCATAAAGGACGGGAACATTTGTGTCAGACAGTGAAAAATTTGAATGCGCTGGAAGAATCCGGGATAAAAATATGGAAATCTGTGCTTGAAGGTGATATAATAAAATCAAAACTCTGTGCGGAAAAATTGTTGGAGGATTATTTGTTGGAATTGTACCGCCAGAGGAAAACAGACGAGATTTATGCAGTGTTTGACAAGGTATGTGAAGACATTGCACATTCTTGTGCGTTGGCACCGGAGGAGGACAACATTTTTTTTCAGCTTCAGATTGTGGGAAAAGAGCGGGCAGAGGAGTTTGGAGCAGTCTTAAAAACGGCATATCTGGATATGATCTTTCGGAATGCTTTTTATTGCGAGGGTGAGATTTACTGGTTTGATCAGGAATGGATATTGGAAAATGTCCCGGTCAAATATGTTCTGTATACAGCATTTGAAGAGTTCTACCAGTCATACCCGTGGATGGATCAGGTGATTTCTCTTAGCAGGTTGGCAGAGCGGTATGGGTTATTGTCAATCTGGCAGGAGTGTCGGAAATTAAGACAGATCTTCTTCGAAGCCGTGGTGGACAGAGAGCATGCTGTGGAAAGCCAGGCGGTGAGGGGATGTAGCATGGAAGAGTGCGTCTGCAACATCAAAAAGCTGCTGGGAATCAAGGAATAGTTAGGTGTTATATTATTTGCAAGAAAAATTGGGGAAATTGTAACAAAAAGAGAAACTTTAGCCGATATATATAACGATAACTTTATAATATATCATGGAGGATTGTAAATCATGGAGGATAACAGAGAAGAGCAGAGAGAGGCACTGGAGACACTCGTAGAGTTCAATGGGCGCCTTTTAAAAAACATGAATATCGCAGTCAAGGAATTATCAGGTGCACGCCTGGACGACACGAATAACTTTTTAAAGAGTATTATTGATGCGATGAACTGGGAGATTGCAGTGATGAACGGCACGATGGAGTTGCTGAACGAAGGTGAGAAGCGGATTGACAAGGACAGCTTTAACCGGAAGGTGGTGACATTTGGGGAAGCAGTCAATGCGAAAGATGATGCTGGAATGGCAAATGCATTAAAAGCACTGGTGCCTGAGTTTGAAAATCTTGGAAATGCTGCAGAGGCAGTTGTTGGTTAAACTTATAAGATATCACAAAAAACTGACCAATATGGATACATATGGTCGGTTTTTTTGTGATACATGGAGGAAGAATTTATGCAGTCAGAGAAAAAGATAATGCCACCCGAAGATTTGCGAAAACTGCAACTGATAGAACTGGAAATGTTGCTGGAAGTAGACCGGATTTGCCGGGAGAATGCTATCGAATATTTCTTGTCTGCAGGCACAGCTTTGGGAGCAGTAAGGCACAGAGGATTTATACCTTGGGACGATGATCTGGATATAAGAATGAAGCGTGGAGAGTTTGAAAAGTTTTCTCAGGTCTGCAAAACACAGTTGGATACGGAGAGATTTTTTTTACAGACGGCAGATACGGATCCAGGATACCGGTGGGGATATGCGAAGGTCAGGCGAAAAGGAACGGAGTATCTAAGGTCTGGACAGGAAGCCATCAAGTGTGTGTCGGGAGTTTCAATTGATATTTTTATTATTGACAATGTACCAGATCATATGGTCGTTAGATTCTTGCATCATGTCATTCGACGTGGCTGTATTAAGACGCTCTGGTCAGTGGTGGGGGTGACAGAAGACCCTAGTCCATTAAAACGTTTTCTTTACCGAGGTCTGCGTCATGTAGACAAAAAAATCCCGCTCAATATTATGGAGTGGCTTGGGAAGAGAGCCAATCGGAGACAGACAGAGTATGTATACTGTATTTCCTTTTACCGAAGGGATGCGTTTTTGGTCAGACGGAGGTTTTGGGAAGCAGCGGCTAGGGCAGAGTGGTTTAAAGAAAAGATAGAGATAGAGTTTGAAGGATTTCCGTTTTTTATCTGTAAGGAATACAAGGCATATCTGGAAGGAAAGTACGGAGATTACTGGAAGTACCCACCGGAATCACAGCGAACGCTCCATCCGCCGGTCAGTTACTCCCTGGATGTTGAGATTGATCTGCGTGGAAGGAATGTACAGGAGTATATGGAGCATGAGTATATTTATCTGACGAAAGAGGAGTGTGAGGAATAGATATGGAAAAGACGGTATTTTTAAGCATTGGAGCAGAATTTATACATGGCGGACACATTGCGATTATCGAGAAAGCCGCAGAGTTGGGGGAACTTACGGTCGGGGTTTTGTCCGATGAGGTACTGATGCGGTATAAAGGTTATCCGATTTTGACCTACGAGGAGCGTTGCAAGGTTGTCAGCCATATTAAAGGAGTGTCAAAGGTCATAAAGAAAGATTCGCTTGGCTACGAAAAAGTCATTGAAGAATTAAGACCGGATTATGTCGTGCATAGTGACCGCTGGAGAAGCCGGACGAAGGAGAGAATCCAGCAAGTGTTAAAAAAATATGGTGGGGAGCTGATAGAGTTTCCTTATACAGAAAAGAATGAGTATGAAATATTTGATATGCGAACCAGCCGGATGCGCCATATGCCAGAGGCGCGCAGGGGAAAACTGCGGAGAGCGCTTCAGCTTCTCGATAGACCATTGCGGGTTCTGGAGGCACATAACGGGCTCACGGGTTTGATAGCAGAGAAGTCTTATGTGGAAAAGGGAGAAGAAATCCGTCAGTTTGATGCGATGTGGGTGTCAAGTTTATGCGATTCGACCGCCAAGGGAAAGCCGGATATTGAGTTGGTGGATATGACGTCCAGAGAGAATACGATCAATGAGATTATGGAAGTGACGACAAAGCCGATCATTTTAGACGGGGATACCGGGGGATTGACGGAGCATTTTGTATATAACATCAGGACGTTGGAGAGGATGGGGGTTTCGGCGATCATTATCGAGGATAAAGTCGGATTAAAGAAAAACTCCTTGTTTGGAACAGAGGTAAGCCAGTGTCAGGATACGGTGGAACATTTTTGTGAAAAAATCCGGGCAGGGAAAGCTGCACAGATGACCAGAGATTTTATGATTATTTCAAGGATTGAGAGCTTGATTTTAAAGCAGGGAATGGAGGATGCCTTAACGAGGGCATTTGCTTATGTGGAAGCAGGGGCTGATGGTATTATGATCCACTCGAAAGAGAAAGAGCCAGATGAGATATTTGAGTTCTGTGAAAGATTTCGTGAAAGATATAAGGAAATTCCGCTGGTTGTAGTGCCCACCACTTATAATCAGGTGACGGAGGATGAGCTTGGGAGATACGGGGTCAACATTATCATTTATGCGAATCATCTGATCCGAAGCGCGTTTCCTGCTATGAATAAGGTGGCGCATATGATTCTGGAACATGAACGCTCTATGGAGGCAAGCGAATACTGTATGCCCATCAAAGAGATTCTGACATTGATTTAGATATGGAGAGAGTGATATGAGAGCAGCAGAATTTGTTGATACAATAGAACAAATATTAGAGACTGGTTTTTATGCCGGGGTGCCGGATTCATTGCTGAGCCCGTTTACGGATGAGATTATGAAGCGTTACGGAGTATCAGATCGGCATATTGTGGCGGCAAATGAGGGAAATGCTGTTGGATTGGCGGCAGGCTATCATCTGGCGACGGGGAAGACAGCATGTGTGTATATGCAGAACAGTGGACAGGGAAATGCCTTAAATCCGTATGCGTCACTGCTGGCACCGGAGGTATACAAGATACCATGTGTGTTTGTGATCGGCTGGCGTGGGATGCCTGGGGTGAAAGATGAGCCGCAGCATATGTTCCAGGGGCAGATTACTGCGTCGCTTATGCAGTTGCTTGAAATACAGACGGAGATTATCACAGAGAAGATGACACAAGAGAAATTGATATCTGTTTGTGAGAGGTTTGCAGAGTGTCTGGCGGCGGGCAAATGCACCGCATTTATTGTGGAAAAGGGTGCCCTGAAAGAGGATGATGGTGTGATGTACACAAATCCTTACCATATGAAGAGGGAGGCGGTGCTGTCTGAAATTGTGAAGTACACAGGCAGGGACATCATTGTTTCTACAACGGGAAAGGCATCCAGGGAACTGTTTGAAATCAGGGAGAGAAGCGGACAGACGCATGAATATGATTTTTTGACGGTTGGCTCTATGGGGCATAGTTCGTCGATTGCTCTGGCCATTGCTCTGCAAAAAAAGAAGCAAAAGGTTTGGTGCATTGATGGTGATGGGGCGGTATTGATGCACATGGGTGCAATGGCGGTCATGGGTGCAAATGCTCCGGGAAATCTGGTACATATTGTGATCAATAACGAGGCGCATGAAACGGTAGGCGGAATGCCGACTGTCTCGGGAAGTGTGGATTTTACCAAGATCGCGGAGGGGTGTGGATATAGGAAGATCTTAAAGGCGACGACGCTGGAAGAGGTGGCGTTCGCGATGGAGGAGGCAAAAGTATCCAGTGTACTGACGTTTATGGAAATAGAGACAGCGCTGGGGGCGAGGAGTGACCTTGGACGTCCGTCAACGACTGCACAAGAAAATAAGAACAGTTTTATGGAATATATGAGAGGGATTTGAGAGTGAGGGCGCTGATACTAAATTCTGGTTTAGGAAAAAGGATGGGACGATATACGGAAAATTCTCCGAAGTGTATGGTTCGCCTTGACGGAGAGGAGACAATTCTGGCACGGCAGCTTCGTCTGTTAGAGGCAGTTGGGATTCGGGAAGTGGTTATGACTACCGGACCGTATAAGGAACTGCTGCAAGATTATATAGAAGCTTTAAAACTGTCGCTTCAAGTACAGTATATCCACAATCCTTTATATAAGGAGACCAATTATATCTATTCCATTTATCTTGCACGGGAACATCTTCATTCTGATCTTCTTCTGATGCATGGAGATCTGGTATTTGAGGAGACGGTTCTCCGTCATATGGTGGAGACAAAAGAAAGCTGTATGGCGGTGAGTTCCGCGGTTCCGCTACCAGAAAAAGATTTTAAAGCAGTGATCGTCGGGAAAAAGATTACGGCGGTGGGAATTGAATTTACAGAGAATGCAGTTGCGGCGCAGCCGATGTATCGTTTCTTGGGGGAGGCATGGGAGCGGTGGCTTGCACAGATTATTAGATTCTGTGAGAATGGAGAGGTATCTTCTTATGCGGAAAAGGCTTTGAATGAGATTACGGATGAGATAGAATTATATCCATATGATTTTAAGACGATGCTCTGTCAGGAAGTGGATCAGGAGGAAGATCTGGCAGAGGTTAAAAGGATTCTGGCGGATAGGGAGAGCCGTTGAGGGAGATTAGTTTATGCAGTTGTCAGTTTGTGTGATTGTCAGAAATGCGGAGAAGAATATTGCCCGGTGCCTGGAACATTTGCGTGCATATGATGTAGAGTTGGTTGTTGTGGACACCGGATCGACAGACTGCACAAGGGAAATAGCTCTTGGATATACCGCAAATGTCTATGATTTTGTGTGGTGTGATGATTTTGCAGCAGCTAGAAATTTTGCGGTTTCAAAGGCTTCTAATAACTGTGTGATGATGATCGACAGTGATGAGTATGTAGAGACTGCTGACTTTGAGAATATATGTCAATTCATGGAGCAAAACCCGAATATGGTCGGCAGGATACAGCGAAGGAATGTTTTTACCCGGGGAAGGCAGGAACAGGAGGTCACGGAGTGGATTAACCGGATTTTTTCAAGAGAAAAATTCTGCTATAATGGCAGGATACACGAGCAGATTGTCCGACGGGATGGAGACGATTATCGCACCCACAAGCTCCCGGTCATTGTTTCACATAGTGGCTACGATCTGCCGGAAGAGGAGCGCAGGAAAAAGGCGCAGCGCAATATCCGCCTGCTGGAGGAGGAGCGAAAACAGTTGGAAACAAGTACCGATGGAGTGGATGCGGAGAAAAAGGATGGGCAGATACCATATGTGTTATATCAGTTGGGAAAGAGCTATTATATGCTGGGGGATTACAGCAAGGCGTGCAATTATTTTCAGATGGGACTTTCTTACGACTTAAACCCAAAGCTGGAGTATGTGACAGATATGGTAGAAACATATGGATATGCACTGCTTAACAGCGGACAGGCAAAGACAGCGCTGTTTTTTGAAAATATTTATAATACGTTTGGGAATAGTGCGGACTTTCAGTTTCTGATGGGACTGATTTATATGAATAATGCTCTGTATGAAGAAGCTATTTTGGAATTTCAAAAGGCAGTAGAGCATAAAATATGCCGGACAAAGGGGGTTAATTCTTATCTGGCGTACTATAACATAGGTGTGATTTATGAATGTCTGGGAGAAATGGCGGCAGCAAAAAAGTGGTATAAACAATGCGGTGCGCACAGTCCGGCAGAAGAGCGTATACGAAGGATCGAGGAAAAAGGGGAATAGGTATATGGAACTAAAGAGAACAACTATGGTGATTACACAGAGATGTACTTTAAAATGTAAATTGTGTCTTGCATTTATGCCTTATTATGAGAATCCGGTGGATATGCTGTTTGCTGATGTTGAGGAAACGCTCAAAAGATATTTTCAATTGGTGGATCAAGTGGGAATATTTAGTATAACGGGTGGTGAACCATTGCTTCATAAAGATATTGTAAGGATTATGGAGCTGGTATTTACATATAGTAATCAGGTGAAAGAGACGGTGGATTTGGTCACAAACGGCACGATTCCGTTTTCTGGTGATCTGCTGAAAGTTCTTGAGAGAAATAGGGAAAAGGCACGTGTGATCGTGAGTGATTATGGTGCAGATCTTTCTAAAAATATAGGAAAGATAGTTCAGGCACTTGAGGAACACAAGATTTGTTACCGCATCCAGAATTATGCGGGTGACGGGGACTGGTTGTTTGACGGCTGGGTAGACTTTCGTGATCATTCTTTAAAGCATACCACAGAAGAGGAACTCTTGCAGCAAGCGTTAAGGTGCATTTTCCGTAGAGGACATTACTATGTCATCAACGATGGAGAACTTCACCCGTGCAGCAGATCGTACTGGAGGATGAGAAACGGTATTATTCCAAGAGATCAGAAGCAATATATTGATTTATTGAATATGAAGGATGCAGAGGTTCTGGAAATGAAGAAGAGACTTTTGGAGATAGAGACATTGGTAGCACTCAATTCATGTGCGTACTGTAATGGTGTTTACAATGGCGTGGAGCGCCATAAACCGGCAGAACAGTTATAGGAGAGAGATTATGAAAATACTTGTCACAGGACTGTGTACCTTACACTGGGGAAGGCTGCAATATGGAAATGTAGGGAATTATTATATCATAGAACCACTGTTTCGTGAGCTGCATAGAGTTTTCCCAGAGGCGGAAGTTTTAACGACTTTCCAGATGACGGAGGAGTTTGCGCAAAGAGAGGATATCACCGTTTTGCCTATGAAGCTGTATTATGCATGGAGAGAAGATGAACTTGCACTTGCGAGAGAGGAGTATGAGACTGTGGCAGCAGGCAGTAACTATCCGAGCGAATATGCGAAGCTTTTAAAGAGGATAGACCTTCTTATCAATTTTTCGGGGGATATGTGGGGAGATAATGCAGAACATGTCGGAAAAGACCGCTTTGCTGTAGATTTGTACAAGATGCGGACGGCACAGTTGCTCGGGGTCAGGACGGTACTGTTTGCGGGAACGCCAGGACCGTTTTATGACGATACAACACGAGAATTTGCAAAGAAAGTGTTAAGCGGCTTTGATCTTGTTGTAAACAGAGAGCCGACGTCGAGCGCGAATCTGAAGAAGTGGGATTTTGAGATGGCGAAGGTGAGAGATTTTGCGTGCCCGGCGTTTTTGTACCAGTCGGAGAGTGAGACGGTTGTCAGTAAGATAATTAGGGATGAAAATATCTTTCAAAGAGACCACCGCAAAATTGTGGGATTTACGATCGGGGGATTTAATCTGCCAGTTGGTCCTTACGATATGTGGCCGAGAGAAGAATGGCAGTATGAAGCATTTGTGGAGGCGATTGAACATATTGTGGAAAATCTTGGTGCAAGGGTTTTGCTTATTTCACATACGAATGGGTTTTTATTGCCGCCTGATTTCAAATTGATCAATGGGAGGGATTTTCCTATTTTGAAACAGTTGCAGGAGATTCTTCTAAAAAGAGGCAGGGTGAAGAAAGATGATGTTTTGTGTGTGGAACACCCTCACCTTCCGGCTGTGACAAAGGGGATCATCGGACAGTGCGACATGATGGTGACAGGGCGGGTACATGCCTCAGTTGCAGCAATTTCACAGTATGTCCCGACAGTCTTTATCTCCTATGAAAAAAGCTTTGTTCCTAGTACAAAAATGTATGGATTTGCATCGTTGGTAGGTTTAGGGAAATATGTTTGTGAACCCTCGGATAAAGAAGGGATATGCAACGCGGTTGATCAGTGCTGGGAGAATTTGGACAGAATCAGGGAGCAATTACATATTGAAATACCGAAGGTGCAGAAGAAGGCACATGACGCATTTGATGAAATGGTTAAAATTGTAAAGTAACTGGAGAGAAACCATGAGACTTGGAATTATGCAGCCATATTTTTTTCCGTATATTGGCTATATATCATTGATAAAGCACACAGACTTATTTATTCTTCTTGATGATGTGCAATTTATCAGGCACGGATGGATTGAAAGAAACCGCATCCTGAAACCGGGTGGGGGGGGGTGGAACTACATCGCAGTGCCGTTAAAAAGACATCACCGGGAGACACCGATTCGGGAGATTCGTATAAATAATGAAATTGAATGGAAGCAAAAAATAAAAGCACAGCTTGTCTGTTATAAGCGAGCGCCATATTATCGTCAAGTCACCGGAATGCTGGAGGAGGTTTTTGCCGAGGAATATCAGGACATCACTTCGCTTGATCAAATGGCTTTGAGGAAAACTTGTGAGTATTTGCACATAGATACGCCCATTGAGGTTTGTTCCAGAATGAATCTTGATTTTGAACTGGCAAAATATGCGGATGAATGGGCTCTCAATATTTGCAAAGCTATTGACGGGGTGGATGAGTACTGGAACCCGATTGGGGGAATGACATTTTTTGATAGAAGCAAGTATTCTGGAGCAGGGATTGATTTGAAGTTTATGGATATGAAACTGAAAGAATACGGGCAATTCCAAGGCAGATTTGAAAAGGGGCTTTCGATCCTTGATGTGATGATGTTTGAACCCGCCGAGCACATCAATGAGATGCTGGAAGGATATCGGTTGTTATGAAAAAGGTGACAATGCTGTTTCGGGAGAGTGAGGCAGATGCTGAGGAGTTGGAGAGATATCTGCGTGAATATGATGAGGAATTTATACCAGTACTAGCATCGCGGGTTCAAATCAGCGAGTATGCAAAGAAGATTTCGCAGAATGCCAGTGTTTGCTGGATAGAATGGGAGAATAGGAAAATAGGTATGTGCGCAATTTATATGAACCATGGAAGCCGGGCATTTATCACATCGATAAATGTCGCAAAAGAATTTTGCGGGCAGGGACTTGGCTCAGCATTGATCGGGCGTATCATTGAGGAGGCAAAAGATAGGGGCATGACAGAAATAGTGCTTTCTGTGAACAGAGCAAATAAAAGTGCGGTATCATTTTATGAGAAAAATACTTTTAGCGTATGTGCGGAAAGCGAAGAGTGGTATCAGATGATGCGGAAACTTTAGGATTATGTGATATTTGAAGAGGGGAATGGCAATGAAGTACAGTGATTTTTGCAGAACAGATATTGAGTTTTTGGAGGAAGATCAGTTTCGGGAGGCGTGTCTGAATCTTCCCTACCGGAGAATTTTCCTGATCTTATCGCAGCAGGCGGCAGAGAGGTACCAGATGAATGAACTGGTGGAGCAGATGCAACAGAGGTATCAGATGGTGTGGATGAAACAGTCTGTTTCATATCCCACGCAGAGAATGCTGCATATCGGGCTGTCTATGCTCTCAGATTTTGAACCGGAAGTGGTTTTGTCAGTCGGTGGGGGGAGTGCAATCGATTTTGCCAAGGCGATGAAGGCGTTTGGGGGATTTGAAGAGGTTCCATCTATAGAAATGATCACGGAGCTTTTACAGAAAAAAGAGATCCGGGGGAGCCGGATGGATCTGATTGCCGTTCCAACAACGGCGGGAACAGGGGCAGAGTTGACAAAATGGGCAACGGTATGGGATGATGCGGGAAATGTTAAGTATTCGATTGATCATGATACATTGAAACCGGATAAAGCATATATTGTTCCAGCATTTACTGCCAAAGCGGACAAGAAACTTACGATTTCTACCGGGTTGGATTCCATGGCACATGCTCTGGAGGCATACTGGTCGAGAAAAACGTCACCACTCGTGCGTGTATTGTCTAAGACATCCGTGGAAATGACACTTGCGAATCTGCAACAAATCCTGGAAAATCCAGCGGATATTTTGTTGCGTGAGAAGCAGTGCACGGCATCTGTTCTTTCGGGACTTGCATTTTCTATGACAAGGACGACGGCCAGTCACTCGATATCATATCCGCTGACCATGGGGTATGGCATTGCACACGGAATAGCAGTGGCCATGACGCTGGCACAGATAGCAGAGCATAATCATGGGGCATTTCCAGAGGAGGATGCACTGATGGTACTGTTTGTCAAATATGGTGGAATCCGGCGGTATCTGGAAATGATATGTGGAGAGACTGTGTCATTGAATTTGAGGGATTACGGCATTGCAGAAGAAATGCTTGAAGAGATTGCTGGAAAATCATTTACATTAGGGCGTATGGATAATAATGCAGTGGAACTGAATCAGCAGGATGTGATTCAGATACTGCGAACGACTTATTAGAACGGGGAGGATTTGCGTGGGTAACAAGCTGAAAAATGCGGTGATGGAACGGTTTTTGGGGGCAGAAAGCAGTGTGTCGCAGCTTGCAGAAGTAGAGGGAGGGGAAGATGCGCTAGTGCTTCTCCAGATGATACAGGAGACCGTGATTGAAATTGGAGAGATGATTGAGAGACGGGTGAGCGACAGTGACGCTGTCATCCTGGTACTGGAAAATCTTGCGGAGGAGATCTATGAGACCAGCCGTTTGGAGCGTTACAAGGATGAGAGAAGCCGGGAGAAACTGGTATCGCAGTTAAAGAAAGCCCGAGACATGGTGGTGTCGGCACTGGAAGGTGTATATGAGATACTGTTTCTGCCGTATAAGGCATCAATGTGGGATGCATTGGAGTCGGTTTATCTGGAAGCAGCAGACTGTACAGACTGCAATGTAAGGGTTATGCCGGTTCCGTATTATCATGTGACAGAGGATAGGACAGCGCTTGAGAAAGAATATGAGGGGACTATGTTTCCTGATAATATTCCGATTACGGATTATCGGGAGTATCACCTAGCGACTGAGTTGCCGGATGTCATCTTCATTCATAATCCATATGATGATAAAAATAGTGTGACCTCTCTTCCGGAGCAGTATTTTAGCTCAGAACTAAAGAAGTATACAGACCACTTGGTGTATGTACCTTACAAGGTGTGTAGTGGAAAAGTGAAAGAGTTTTACTGTGTCATGCCCGGGGTAAAAAATGCCTGGAGAGTATTTGTACAGTCTGAGCAGGTGAGAGAAGTTTATTTAAAGTATTACCAGCCAGAGAAGATTGTGGCTACAGGGTCCCCAAAAATCGATAAGGTTGTCCGTAACGCAGTGCATAAACCGCAGATGCCAGATACATGGAGTGATGCTGTATGGGGAAGAAAAGTATTTCTGCTGAATACCCACCTGAATCAGATTATAAACCAGGCAGAAAATATGCTTCTGGCCTTGGAGGAGATTATAAGCATATTTGAGAAACGAAAGGCTGGTGCTGTCATCTGGAGACCACATCCGCTGAGTATTGAGACAGCGAAAGCAAAGAATCCGGCGATTTTGCAGTATTATCAGGAGATTATCAAACGATTCCAGATGCTTAATAATGCGGTATACGATGAAACACCAGATCCCCAGCTTGCGATTGCACTGGCAGATGCCTATATCGGGGATAAAAGTTCATTAGTGACGATGTTTGGTGTAACGGGAAAGCCTGTTTTTATCCGGGAGATTGAATTGCTGGGGCAGAGCGTAGTCAGTTGCTGGGAGCAGCAAAACGTGCAGAAGAGGCTGGAAGAGATATCTGTGAATAGAAGGCTGAAGTCGGTATATTATGAAAGAGATATTTCTGTAGAGGCATATGTTGATATGGTTCTGGATGGAGTGGATATTCTGGCAGAAAAAAGAAAACCGGAGTTCTCAAGGCTGGCATGGAATACACAAGGAGATGCGGGGAAACAGATATGGGAATGTGTGAAGAGCGAATTAAACGCTGTGGAGGAGAATCATGGTCAGTGTAATTATCTGCACTTATAATGGCGAGAAATATATCCGGCAATGTATGGAGTCTGTTGTGAACCAGACAATCGGATTTGGGGATATGGAGATCATCATTGTAGATGATGCGTCGACAGATGCTACTGTAGAAATTTTAAAAGAATATAAAAAACTGTATCCAGAGCATATCCGTCTGATTTTAAGAGAGAGAAACTCGTTGAAGACAATGGAAGTGAATAGGAACATTGCAGTTTGCTGCGCGTCGGGGGATTATATTCTTTTTCTTGATCAGGATGACTGGTATGAACCAGATGCAGCGGAAGTTCTGGTGGGACTTATGGAAGAAGAGACGCATCTGGATTATATTGAATACGGTGTTCAGTATGTGGATACAGCGGGGAAGCAGTTAAAGCTCAAAGGCGGAGAAAGCGGAAACTTTTTTGTCTTTGAAATAGAAAATGAACAGGTGAGGAAGGACTTGGTAAAACAGGGAGTTCTGCCGGGACTGACTCCTGTCTGGAATAAGATATATAGAAGAAAGTTTCTGGAGGAAAACCAGATCTGGCATAATGATGGAAATCAAAGAAGCGGTTTTTCAGATAATTATTTTTCGGGAATGCTTGTGATGTATTGCAGTAAGATTGGAAAACTGGAAAGACCAATGATCCATTATAGAAATTACATGGGGAGCTGGTCACATTCTGTAACACCCGACAGCAATAGGCAGTTTGAGAGATGTAAAGCAGGAATTGCATTCTGGGCAGAGTGTGAGAAACGTGGACTGATGGATAGCAAGAGGGAGATGGCGGAGTATGTATTTGTCAGAATATTCTTATTGAAAACATTTTGGAAGTTTCTGCTAAATTACGAGCAGATTCCATTTGAAATGTTACAGTTTTGCCAGCGGGAAATGCGTAGCCGAGGACTGGATATCGGGGGAAACCAGATTATGAGGGAACGTCCTGAAATGATACTTCTGGCAACAGTTACGAGGGCAGAGTGGACACCAGAATTTTTGATTTTTCTGAGGAAGCATATGATGGAACAGCTACGAGAGAAAAAGATCAGCCGTTCGCTCTTGTTTTTATAAATGCCGTGATTTTCTGAGGATAAGGGTGCTGATACGATGAAAGTTTATGTAAAAGAGTTTTTGGATACGCTGACAATTGAAATGATGATTCCGTGGGTCAGTAAAAATGTGTGTTTGTTGCCGCTTCATTCCTTTGCGGAGGTAAGTGTGGGGGATATTGTTATTGTTTCCAGATTGGATTCCTCTGTTATGCGGAGGGAGGAATTGGAGTGTACGATTATTATCTGTGAAGAGATTTTTGAGAAGATTCTGCTGAATGTAAGGAGGGAATACCACTATAATTATGACTATTATTATATGAAGAATGCGTTGGAGGAGGCTGTTAGCCCTAAAATTACAACGATCATATCAGGATCTTCTTACGGTTTGTATGGCATAGATCACACACTGCTCTCGCATGAAGTGAATCTTTCTATGACATCGCAGGATCTGTACTATTCACTGAAAGGGATTTATTATGTGTGTGAACGAAATCCCGGTATTCAGAATGTTGTCCTCTGTATGGGGTACTATTATTTCTTTTCTGATTTGTCAAAAACCCAGAGTCTCAAAGAGGTTTCCAGAATTTCAAAGGTATATGCACCATTGTATCATGATATTCATAACTGTGTGTTGCTTCCGCCCAAAGAGGAAATAATGTATGAGAGTAATATTTTTGATCTTCATAATGTAGCTAAAATTTATAGCTGTGAGGAATATCATAAGGGCTACTTTCATGAAACTCATCCAAGGGAAAAGTATGCTGTCAGGGCATGGGATGACAAGGAAAAGAACTGGACAGATTTAAGACCAGACGAAAAAGAAGGGGCTGGAAAACAGAGAGCAGGGCTTCACAATAAGGTTACAAAAAGAAAAGCGAGTCTGGTTGAAAATGTAGGATTATTTCAAAGCTTTCTTGATTTCTGTTCGGGAAGAAATATTCACGTCTTGCTGGTTGTCACCCCGGTCACACCATATTACCTTAATTGTATTTCCGATGATTGCAGAGCTAACTTTTATCATGTGCTAAATACATCAAGTGGGGAAATCCATGTTTTGGATCTGGCAGGAGATACTGGCTATACGGAGGAGGACTTTAACGATACAGACCATCTGAGCGAGACGGGAGCTGAAAAACTGACAGTCGCAATTCTTTCAACATTAAAGGAGATAGAGTGAGATAAGATTCAATATTATTTTGGTTAAGCTATGCCACAAATGAGAATATGGAGAGAACAAGGAAGTTATGAATTTACTCCATCCGCACCAAATTCCTCGGATGCCTATTGACCCAAAATGGCGGAACATATGCGGCGTGATGTGCTGCTCAATTCCGGCAAGCCGTGCATACTGATCGATCATAAAGCGGACGGACTGGTCAGATAATTTTTGGCGGAGTCTGTTGACGAAGAAATATCCGCAATAAGAAATATCTTCACGGAAAGCATCCCGATACAAAAGCAGGGCAGCAAGCACATCGGGATTTCCTATCTGCAACATTCGTTCTTTCGCTCCCTTCCCATAAATCAAAACCGTCTTATTTTCCAGATCAATATCCGCAGGTCTCAGCGAGCACAGCTCCGATATGCGCATACCGGTTGCAAACAAAAGCTCGATGACGGCAATATCCCGCAGACAGCAGCGCAGTTGGTATTTAGAGGCAGCGAGGGATTTTTTTCTGTATAGAGCGGCGAGAAATTTCTGGATGGAATGAAAAGGAATTGTTTTTGGCAGCAGTTTTGGCTCGCGGAAACGGATGTCCAGACGGGAAAAAGGATTTTCTGCTAACAGTTCTTTGTACTCAAGATAGTGAAAAAAGGCTTTCAGGCTCGCAATTTTTCGTTTGACAGTCTTGGATTTGTATGTTTTGTGCAGGCTTGTGATAAAACAGTCCACGGTGTTTCTGGACAGGGCATCGGCTGCACCTGGGGAAAAAGCTGCGTATTGTGTCAGATCGATGCGGTAAGCCTTGAGCGTTTTGGGATCCAGATGCTTGCGGTATTGGCAGTATTCCAGATATTCTGCAATGTGGTTGTCTAAAAGATTCATATGTAAAATTCTCCTTGTTTTTTTACAATTATGATGGCGGGAAAAGAAAATGTCTATGCCCGGTTACTTTGGGGGTCGGATGGTCAGGATGCGGAACAGAGTCTTGCCAGCGCTGCGGAAATATCGTAAACTGGTAAAGAAAAGGGGGCAGACCATGACAGTCGATGAAATTATTGGGCAGGTAACAGATATTTGCAGGAAAAATCATGTGGAGCATTTGGCGCTGTTTGGGTCTTATGCGAAAGGGGATGCAACAAAATACAGCGATCTGGATTTTATTGTCTATGGTCCGGTAGATATCGAACATCTGCAGGAGCAGGTGGATGAGATTATGACTTTGAAAAAGATTGATTTATTTGAATATGATTTATGTCAAAACAGATTTTTGAAGGAGGATATGGACAAGTATGCAAGAAAAATCTATTAACCGGTATCGCAGTTATTGCAGGAGTCTGGAGAATCTAAAAGATGCCAGAGGCAGAGATCCGCAGGACAAGTTTGTCTTAAGTGGCACGGCACAAATGTTTAATTTGTCGTTTGATCTGTCATGGAAGGTGATGAAGGATATTATCAGAGAGTTTCATGGTGCGCTAGAATATCCGACAGGGTCTCCGCGGGAGACGCTTCGGATGGCGCATAGTGTAGGACTGATCGATGACGATTTGTGGTTGGAGATGCTCCGGGCAAGAAATAATCTCGCGCATGATTATGACGGCGAACTGGCGTTGAAATATTTTGAGAATATCACATTGAAATACTGTGTACTTCTGGAGGAGTTTATGAAAAAGGCTTCTGCATACTATCAATAAGAGTGTCATAACATAAAAACCGTATGTGCAAAATGGGTAAAAAACAGATAATGGAATCTGCAAACAGCCGTCATTCTGCCATTCTTGGAAAAGTATAAAAATTAAATCCTATATAGAAAGAAAATATTGCCAAAATCTGGAATACATTTTAACATTTATTTGGGACAAATGTAGAAAACTATAAATAATGTAAAGGACAAAAGAAAAGTGAAGGATGAGGTGTTATTAGAAAATTTGCCGCGCACTGCAAATCGGATTTTAAATGTTTTGTGGCGCTGCAACAAGGCGATGGGAGTGGAGGAACTGACGGAGGCGCTGAACCGGGAATATGTGGAACATCTGAACCGGAGGGAAGTGCAGAAGTTTGTGAGATTGCTGGTTCATGCGGAATATGTAGAAGCAAGGCGATGCAGATTTCACATATACTATCAGACACTTGGATTTGAATATGTGGCAGAGGATATGTATTGACGGATGAAATGGGAAAAGCGAATGGCAGCCGGTTGTATTGGCAGCATTCGCTTTTTGTGTTAAACTGCTTTTAAAATATGAAATGAGGGACAGCCGGATGATAACATACAGAGAGATCAGGGAAACGGAAATTGACAGAGCGCTTTTCGGGCATTTTATCCGTCGCCAGAATGTGACGAAGTGCTGGCGCAGGGAGCATGGGCAGTGGCTGGTCAAAGACGATCCGTTTATCGACGACTGGAGTGAGGCGGATTATGAGATACTGGTTTCCTGCCTGAAAAACACGGTGAAAACGGGCGGTTTTGTATACGGGGCGTTTTGCCGGGGAGAATTAAAAGGATTTGTCTCTGTGGAATCAGAACTGTTTGGCGGTGAGCAGCAGTACCTCGACCTGACAAGCATCCACGTTTCGGAGGATATGCGCGGCGAGGGCATCGGAGCGGCGCTTTTTCTTGCGGCGAGGGGCTGGGCGAAGAAGAACGGTGCGAAAAAGCTGTATATCTCTGCGCACTCTGCAGTCGAAAGCCAGGCGTTTTATAAGAAGATGGGCTGCACAGAGGCGCAGGTGTATCATCAGGGGCACGTGGATGCGGAGCCATATGACTGTCAGTTGGAGTGTCCGGTTTAAGAACATTTTATAGGGAGGAAAAGATGGATTTGTTGCAGATCGCGCTGCTCCAGATCGCGCCATGCGGCACATGGCAGGAAAACCTGGAAAAGGGAATGGAATACTGTAAAAAAGCGAAGCGGGAGGGGGCAGACATTGCGCTGTTTCCGGAGATGTGGAGCAATGGATACGGGATTTATGACCGTCCGGTTTTGGAATGGCAGGCGGAGGCGCTGTCTGCGGACAGCCGTTTTATCCGTGAATTTCAGGAGCTGGCGCGTGAGCTTTCCATGGCGATCGGCGTCACATTTCTGGAGAAACACGCAGGTGCGCCGCGCAATACGCTGGTTCTTTTTGACAGATTTGGGAAAGAGGTGTTCACCTATGCGAAGGTACATACCTGCGACTTTGGAGCGGAGCGCGATCTGACGCCCGGCGAGGAGTTTGTGGTTGCGCCGCTGGATACCGCAAAGGGCGAGGTGAAAGTCGGCGCGATGATCTGTTATGACAGAGAGTTTCCGGAGAGCGCGAGGATTCTGATGCTCAAAGGTGCGGAGCTCGTTCTCGTACCAAATGCGTGCCCGATGGAGATTAACCGTCTCTCGCAGCTTCGCGCGCGAGCTTATGAAAATATGCTTGCAGTCGCAACCTGCAATTATCCCGAAACCGTCCCGGATTGTAACGGTGGCTCGAGCGTGTTCGACGGAGTGGCATATCTGCCGGAAGGGGAAGGCTCGCGGGATATGTGCATCCTGCAGGCGGGCGGAGAAGAAGGGATTTATATGGCACGGCTTGATCTGCCGCAGCTTCGCGCTTACCGTGCGTCGGAAGTGCATGGCAACGCCTACCGCCATCCGTCCAAATATGGGATTTTAACAGAGGAAAACATCAAAGAACCGTTTGTGCGGGAAGATTACAGAAGATAAGAGGTATATTCCCCCAATACCCGCACAAACGGCATCCGCATCAGTCCTCGACCGCCTGCTTTTTCACCTGGGCAAGCGCCTTTGCAACCGGCGGAATAGAGATGATAATGAGTGTTACGACAGCCTCCGGAATGAGATAGGAAGCCTGATAGCCCATCGAGTAAACGAGCGGATTCATTCCCTCCGGCGCATAGGAGGCGAAGAAGATCACGCCGGATGCGGTGGAGAAGAGGAAACGCCCAAGTACGCCGACGACGTAACCGATCTGCAAGCCATATTTTTTCTTATGGAAAAAGCCTGCCAGACCGAGCGCACCGAATGCGAGCGGGTAGTCGAGCAGCATCTGTGGGATCGTGTAGAAAATCGGTTCTGTGACAAACTGCACCAGACCGTAAGCGACTGCGGTCATAATGCCGACATAAGGACCGTACCAGTAGGCGATCAACACGATAAAGAGCATGGAGAGCAGCGTCACCGAGCCTCCCATCGGCATTTCAAACAGCTTGATCATGGAACATACGACAGCCAGTGCGATAGCGACGGCAGAGTAGACAAGCTGCTTGGTCGTGAGTGCTGTTTTTTTGCTGGAATTGCGCTGGCGCATAATGGCAGCGATGATCACAAGCGCGGCGATGACCGCGACGATGATTCCGACGCCGAGCGGCGTCACATGGACGGAGCCGTCACCCCAGGCGCCTTCCGGCGTAGCAAAAAAGTTATTCATAAAAAAATCCTCCTTGTGGTGAATATGCACCGTCAGGGGGATTTACTCTTTTTCGTAAAAGCTTCCTTACGCCGGTATTATCCGGTTCAAGTAATGAGGGTCGATGAAAAATTACATCTCTCAGCAAAAGCGCCCCTAGCGTTGTGATATTCAATATTATTTTTAACGAAGCTAACTATAACAACTTCATGTGGGAATGTCAAGGAAAAAGTGATTGCCAACAGAGGGAATCATGTTTATAATATGCGTGGAACGCAGAGAATAGCACTGTGTACAGGCGATTTATGACAGGAATGCTTCAGACAGGAGAGATCTATGACCACGGATGAAACATTAAATGAACTTCTGGTGAAACTATTTAAGGATATTATGGAAATCGAGGGGCATTGCCTGACGCAGGGCGGCTTTGGAGACCTCACCTACAATGATTTTCATGTGATCGAGGCGATCGGGCTGAAAGAGCCAAAGAGTATGTCAACCGTGGCGAAGTTGATGGACGTGACGACGGGAACGCTGACGAAGGCGATGGACGGACTGACGGAGAAAGGATATGTCGTCAAGGAACGGAGCAGGCAGGACAAGCGCGTGGTATGGGTGTCCCTGACAGAAAAAGGCAGGGAGGCGTATGCGCATCACGAGGAGTTTCACCGGAACATGATCGAGAAGGCAAAGGGACAACTGACTGAGCAGGAGATGCCGATCCTCATATACAGTCTGGCGAAGCTGATCGACTATTTCCGGGAAGAATACGGGATTGCAGAAGAATAGAGGAGACGAGAGAAATGAGCAGAGGAATTGTTGGAAAAAATAACTGGGGGCTGTTTCTGCTTTTGCTGGCGGGAATCGTGCTCGGAGGCTTTATCGGAAATCTGGCGGCAGGCGTGCCGGGACTTGGCTGGCTCAATTACGGGCAGAGCTTTGGACTGACGAGCCCCATCGTGCTGGATCTTGGGATCATGGTACTGACATTTGGATTGTCGATCAAAATCACGATCGCGAGCATCATCGGTGTGCTGATCGCCATCATCATTTACCGCCTGATCTGAGAGATATCGTCGTATTTCACAGAAAAAGTCAGGAAAAACGCGGAGCGCTTTATCAATTTAATGAATTAAAGAAAAAATATTGCGCCTGCGGCAAAATTATACTAAAATAACATTACTAATGTTGTGCTGGAAACAAAACTTTCGGCATTGCACTGGAAACTATAAATTTTATAAGGAGAATGTGCAAGATGGGATATGTGGATGAAGTTTTAGCGAAGGTAAAAGAAAAAAATGCTTCTGAACCTGAATTTTTGCAGGCGGCGGAGGAGGTGCTGGAGTCCTTAAGACCGGTGATCGACGCCAACGAGGCAGTGTACAGAAAAGAAGCCCTGTTAGAGCGTCTGGTTGAGCCGGACAGACAGTTCAAGTTCCGCGTTCCGTGGGTGGACGACCAGGGACAGGTGCAGGTGAACATCGGCTACCGTGTACAGTACAACAATGCGATCGGACCGTACAAGGGGGGGCTGCGTCTCCATCCGTCGGTAAATACCGGTATCATCAAGTTCCTCGGATTTGAGCAGATCTTTAAGAACTCTCTGACCGGACTGCCGATCGGCGGCGGCAAGGGCGGCGCGGACTTTGACCCGAAGGGCAAGTCTGACCGGGAGGTCATGGCATTCTGTCAGAGCTTTATGACCGAGCTGTGCAAATATATCGGCGCTGACGTGGATGTGCCTGCGGGTGACATTGGAACAGGTGCAAGAGAGATTGGCTATATGTACGGACAGTATAAGAGGATTCGCGGGGTGAATGAGGGCGTTCTCACCGGAAAGGGATTGAGTTACGGCGGTTCTCTGGCGCGTACCGAGGCGACGGGATACGGTCTTTTGTATATTACGCAGGAGCTTATGAAATGTCATGGCGAATCGATGGAAGGAAAGACGATCGTGGTGTCCGGCGCAGGAAACGTAGCGATCTACGCGATCCAGAAGGCGCAGCAGATGGGGGCAAAGGTTGTGACCTGCTCCGACTCTACCGGATGGATCTACGATCCGGAGGGCATTGACGTCGCCCTGCTCAAGGAAGTCAAGGAAGTGAAGCGCGCGCGCCTGACCGAGTACGCGGCAGCCAGAAAGAGCGCCGAGTATCATGAGGGACGTGGCGTATGGAGTGTAAAATGCGACATCGCACTTCCGTGTGCGACCCAGAATGAGCTTCTCATCGACGACGCAAAGCAGCTCGTGGCAAACGGTGTCAAAGCTGTCTGCGAGGGCGCGAATATGCCGACGACCCTGGATGCAACCAAATATCTCCAGGAAAGCGGCGTGTGGTTTATCTGTGGCAAGGCCTCCAATGCGGGCGGCGTGGCAACCTCTGCACTCGAGATGACCCAGAACAGCGAGCGCTTAAGCTGGACGTTTGAGGAGGTTGACGCAAAGCTTCAGCAGATCATGGTCAATATCTACCACAATATCGACGATGCCGCAAAGCGCTATGGCATGGAAGGAAACTATGTCGCAGGAGCGAATATCGCGGGATTTGAGAAGGTTGCAAACGCGATGCTTGCGCAGGGCGTCTGCTAAGGAATCATAATTGAAAAAAGGATTGTAGATTTCTGATCGCACTGCTTGCCTACATAGATAGGAATAACAAGCGAAAATAAAAAAGCCACTCTTGTCTTGGCGGACGAGTGGCTTTTTTTATAACCATTCATGAGGCTAACCACTTTGTGGGCGGTTGCTTCTCTTTCTTTTATTATAATATGTGCCGGGTAATTTTTCAAGACGCAAATTTGCAGAAGTTTGAGTTCATGTATACAAGGAAGAGATGGCAGCATACGAATCATGTACAAAAATTATCGGGTCGGCGGGAGATAGAACCTTGAAAAAAGCATCGCAACATGATAATCTAATTTCGTTGTAGGTGGAAAAGAATAAAATTAGAAGAGGCGTATGCACATGGACAAGATTGGATTTGACAATGATCTGTATATGAAAAAGCAGAAAGAGCATATCTTAGAGAGGATCGAGCAGGCGAAGGGCAAGCTGTATCTGGAATTTGGCGGCAAGCTGTTTGACGATTATCACGCGGCGAGAGTACTTCCGGGATTTGACGTCAACGCGAAGATCAAGTTGCTCTACGAACTGCGGGAGACGGCGGAGATCATCTTTGTGATTTCTGCGAGTGATATTGAAAAGACGAAGATGCGGGCGGATCTGGGCATTACCTATGATATGGATATCCTCCGGCTGATCGACAATATCACGCATCTTGGCATCGAGGTGAACAGCGTGGTGATCACCCGCTACACCGGGCAGCCGGCGGCAGATGCATTTATGTCCAAGCTTACCATGCGCGGAGTAAAAAATTATACACATAAACCGATCAAGGGCTATCCGACGGAGATCGATTATATCTGCAGCGAGGAGGGCTTTGGCGCAAATCCGTACGTGGAGACGACGAAGCCGCTCGTTGTCGTGACGGCGCCGGGACCGGGCAGCGGCAAGCTTGCCACTTGTCTGTCACAGGTGTACCATGAGATGAAACGTGGAAATATGGCGGGGTATGCGAAGTTTGAGACGTTCCCGGTCTGGAATCTTCCGCTGAAGCATCCGGTAAACCTTGCCTATGAGGCGGCGACGGCGGATTTAAACGACGTGAATATGATCGACCCATTCCATCTGGAGGCATACGGGGAGACGACAGTCAACTATAACCGTGACGTGGAGGCGTTCCCGATCGTCAAGAGCACACTCGCCAGCATTAACGGCGGTGCATTCGATTACAAGAGCCCGACCGATATGGGTGTAAATATGGCGGGCTATGCGATTTTTGACGATGCGGCAGTGAGTGAGGCGAGCTGCCAGGAGATCATCCGGCGTTTCTTTGCGGCGAAGTGCGCACATCGTCAGGGCAAGGGTGAGCAGGAAGCGGTGGAGAAGATCAAGCTCATCATGCGGCAGTTAAATATCACGCCGGACATCCGTGACGTGGTGAAGGCGGCGCTCGACAAATCTGCGGCGAGCGATATGCCGGCGGCGGCGATCGAGCTGCCGGACGGCAGGATCGTGACCGGAAAATCAAGCGAGCTTATGACGGCAAGCTCCTCGGTGGTATTAAATGCGATCAAGGAACTGACAAATATCGACGATGATCTGACATTGTTAAGCCCGGTGATCCTAAAGCCGATCGTGGAGCTTAAGACGAGCATCTTAAACAACCACAGCACGCTTTTGAATCTGGAGGACGTGCTGACCGCACTGTCCATTTCCGGGGCGACGAACACGCTGACCGCGCGTGCCATGCGCGCATTGCAGCAGTTGCGCGACTGTGAATTTCACTCGACGCAGATGCTTTTCGCGGGCGATGAGGACACGCTCCGCAAGCTTGGGCTGCGCGTGACCTGCGAGCCGGTATATCCGAGCAAGGAACTGTACTTTTAAGGGGAGAGAAGACATGAATTTTTTGGAAGAACGCATCAGAAAAGACGGTATTGTAAAAGAGGGGAACGTGTTAAAAGTCGATTCCTTTTTAAATCACCAGATGGATATTGCGCTTTTCAACGAGATGGGCAAAGAGTTTCAGCGGCGGTTTGAGGGAAAGCCGATCAACAAGATCCTGACGATCGAGGCGTCCGGTATCGGAATTGCCTGCATTGTGGCACAGTATTTCCATGTTCCGGTCGTGTTTGCGAAGAAGTCAAAGAGCATCAACATCGAGGGGGAAATGTACGTGGCGGAGGTGGAGTCCTTCACACACCGCTGCAAAAATCAGGTGATCGTCTCCAAGAAGTTTCTGGATGAGGATTCCCATGTGCTGATCATCGACGATTTCCTTGCAAACGGCTGTGCGCTTCAGGGGCTGATCCAGATCGTGCAGTCTGCGGGCGGCACGGTGGAAGGCATCGGCATCGCGGTTGAGAAAGGCTTTCAGTCCGGCGGACGCATCATCCGCAATCTCGGCTATCAGTTGGAGTCTCTCGCCATCGTGGAGAGCATGGACGCGGCAACGGGTGAGATCTGCTTCCGGGAGCAGTAGGATACCGGCAAAAGTATATTACAGATAAAATTCCATTTCATCGGCGGACAGATGGAAGTGGTTTTTCTCCACACGGAGCAGACCATCACGCTGCATCTTGCCAAGCTCATTGGAGAGCGCACTGCGGTCGACGTTGAGATAGTCGGCAAGCTGCTGTCTGTTAAATGGAATGACAAAATCGCGGCTGCCCTGCCGGATTGCCTGATAAGAAAGGTATGATAGCAGGCGGCCGCGAATTGTTTTTGGTGCGGTGTGCAGGCTGCGGCGGGACAGATGGATATTTTTCTGCGCGGAGATCGAGAGCAGATTCTCGACCAGTCTGTGATGGTAGGTGCAGGAGTGTGGGCAGACGGCGAGCAGCCGCTGAACATTCAAAAATAAAATCTCCGTCGTCTCGGCGGCAGTCACATTGAACATCAGGGGTTCGCCGGGGATACTCGCGTAGGTCTCTGCAAATACCTCGCCCGGAAGCACCTTATCCAGTACATTCTTATTTCCCCAGAAATCGTCATTTTCAATAAAAACGCTGCCGGAGAGCACGACGCCCAGCGACGTGACGGTGGTCCCGGCATGATAGACGGTGTCGCCCTTGTCATAGTGTTTTTGTACCGCCTGAAGGCAGTCCAGCATGGAAGTGATCTCTCCGGCAGAGATCCCACGGAACAGAGCTGTGGTCGTCAAAAAAGAAGTATCCATAAAAACCTCACTTGTTGTAGAAACAACATATTTGCTGCGAAAATCATAATATACTGCATGGGAAAAGTCAAGCAGACATAGAAGGAGGAACATATGGTTCGTAAGATTATCCAGATTGATGAAGAAAAGTGTATTGGATGTGGACTGTGTGCCGAGGCGTGCCACGAGGGGGCGATCGGTATGGTGGATGGAAAGGCGAAGCTTTTGCGGGACGACTACTGCGACGGTCTGGGGGACTGTCTGCCGACCTGCCCGGTGGAGGCGATCACCTTTGTGGAGCGCGAGGCGGCGGCTTATGACGAGGCGGCGGTTCTCGCGAACAAGCGGGAGCAGCAGACACTCGCGTGTGGCTGTCCGGGCACACGCGCAAGAGAGATTGAGCGGGAGGAAAGTATGGGATCGCACCGTGAGATGGCGGTGGCATCACATCTGCGCCAGTGGCCGGTGCAGATCAAGTTGGCGCCGACCCGTGCGCCGTACTTTGCCGGGGCGAATCTTTTGATCGCGGCGGACTGCACCGCGTATGCGTATGGCAATTTTCACAGTGAATTTATGAGAAACCATGTGACGCTGATCGGCTGTCCGAAGCTGGATGAGGGAGATTACACGGAGAAGCTGACGCAGATCATCGCTGATAACGATATTCAGAGCGTCGTGGTTGCGCGCATGGAGGTACCGTGCTGCGGCGGTATTGAAAATGCCGTGAAAAACGCCCTGCGCGCGAGCGGCAAATTTATTCCCTGGCGCGTGGTGACGATTTCGACGAACGGACATATTTTATAGGATTTGGGTGTCAAAATGGGCTGTTCAAAATGAGAATAGACAAAATGCACAAATGATATTCTGATTTGTGAATATGGAGAAGCTTAGAAACTTCTTAATGTTCTGTCAAGTTCCAGCAATTTGACGGCAGGGATGCCGGCGAAAGCCCGAATTGCGCCACGGATGGCGCATAGAGGGCGGTTGCGTTCTTATACATTACCGATACTCAGAACATTTTAGAAGTTCTTAGCTTTGGAATCCTGAACAAAAAGAATATCATTTGTGCATTTTCCAGTCGCAATCTGTAACAGCCCCTCGACAGATTTCCAAAAGAAATATGCGTTTTAGTGCTGTTTTTTAGGGCGCGGTATGATATACTTGAACATATGACCCTCCTGCGGATGCAGTGACGGCGGAGAGAAAGGATATCATGGATCATGGAAGACAAGACGATCATGGAAATTACAAACGATAAACTGGAGGAGGCGATCCGCACCTACGCGGCTGACCACACGAAGGAGAACCTCGCGGCGGTATTGAATCTGCTGCGTCCGACGAAGCTTTTGGTTCCGGCGATGCTAAAAGCGCCAGACCAGCCGGTGCCGTGTTTTTTGAGAAGCGACGGCGGCGGACAGTTTCTGGCGGTGTACACCTCCAAAGCCCAGATACCGGAAGAGCCAAAGAGTCAGGCGATACTTTCGATGCCGTTCCAGAACTGCAACAGTATCGTGGTAAAACCGGAGCTTAAGCTGACCGGTATGGTGATCAATCCGTTTTCGGACAACCTGATTTTAAAAAAAGAACTGATCGAGAAGCTGCATGAGGCTGACATGAAGGCAGGGCAGATGAAGCAGGTCAAGATGACGCCGGAGCAGTTTCATGTCCTTGCAAAAAAGCAGGCGGAGTTTGCGGCGCTGCCAAAGCGTCTGCATGAGGAGGGTGAGACGTTTATCCAGAAACTCTGTGACGAAAAGGAAGCGTTTGTGAACCAGATCTTTGCGGAGGTTTTCCGTGAGGCGAAGCTTTATCCATATACGGAGGACGACTATTCCGTGATGGCGCTCGACATCGCCGAGGATCTGACACTTGTCCGTGTGGATCTGCCGGAGAAGGGCAACGTGCCGCCGCTCTGCCCGCGCGTGTACTTCACCTTTGACCCGATCATGAAAAAAGCGGGTTACTATACGATTGAGATGACGGCGGAGAGAGATGTGCGGCGTCTCGGTCAGGTTCAGGCAGACGGCACGCACACAGATTTGGGAGAAGCGCCGGTGGAGGGCGCGGAGCTCCAGAAGATCATAGAGCTTGCCCGCATGGACGGGGCGGGCATGACAAGCTAGGGTGCCGGGGCGTCATGCCTTATCACGTCGGCGTACACACCGTGTATCACGGAGAGCAGCGCATCCGGGGCGACGGTGATCGATGTTCCGATGCGTCCGCCGCTGATGTAGATTTTATCATAGGAAGCAGCAGTCTCCTGCACGATCGCAGGAAACTGCTTTTTCATGCCAAGAGGGGAGCAGCCGCCGCGCACATATCCGGTCACGGCGGTGATGTCTTTGACCGGTAGCATCTCGATGGACTTCTCTCCGGCTGCCCGTGCGGCGGCTTTCAGATCGACTTCTGCGGCAACCGGGATCACAAACACATAGTGCTGTCCGCTTTTTCCGCGCATGACCAGCGTCTTAAAGGACTGTGCGACCGGAGCCCCGGTCTTTTCTGCCGTATGCACGCCGTCGATAAACGTGTCACATTCATATTGGATGATCTCATAAGGAATTTTATTTCTGTCAAGAATCCGCATGGCATTCGTCTTTAATTCTTTGCCCACTGTCTGTTACCTCCCACAGGATTTTTTCAAATTCAGTCTAGCGAACCGGACGTTTCCTGTCAAGATGGTATGGAGTGCGGGGGCACCGGATTTCTGCAGTGGCAGGGTGAGCGCATTTTCTTGAATATGTGCGGGAAAGATGCTATAATGACGAGAAATAAAAGGAAGGAAGCATGGGCTTATGATGGATATGATAAAGAGAATAAAAGCGGATGTGTTTCTCTCGGCAATACTGTGCGTGGTACTTGGCGTGGTACTTCTCGTGTGGCCGGCGGAGACGATCGATCTTTTTTGCAGGATACTGGCGGCGGGACTGATCGTGATCGGTGTGGTAAATATTGTCTCTTATTTTGCCAACCGGGATCTGCATCCTTTCGGCGCGGTACTTGGTCCGATCGTGCTGCTGGTCGGCATCTGGATTTTTGTGCGGCCGGCGAGCGTTGTGAGTCTGGTGCCGATCGTGATCGGCGTGATGCTGTGCGTGCACGGGATCCAGGATACGAGACTTGCATTTGAGGCAAAGGCGAACGGTTATGAGCGGTGGTGGAGTATGTTGCTTATGGCGGCTGTCAGCCTGATTTTTGGCGTGCTCTGTATCATCAACGCGTTTGGCATGGTGACGCTGGCACTCCAGTTTATCGGGATCGCCCTGATCTATGACGGCGTGAAGGATCTGTGGATCGCAAGCCGCGTAATCCACGCGGCAAAGGAGAGGAAGATGCAGGAGGAAGCGCTTGAGGCGGAATACCGCGAGGTGGATGATGAGGAGAGAAGAGTTTAAGATGGAACGCACCGGGCTGCTCGCAGTCGGCGATGTGCTCCCGGTCACGGAGGGAAAACTTCCCAATTCTTATTATTACACGCTGGGAAAGGCGTATGCGATGTCTGCAAATTACAGCGTGAGCGAGCGCATCCGCTCGCAGGAGGGGACGGTCGTGGATGTGAAGGAGACCCCGAAAGGGTACTTTGTCACGGTTGAATTTGAGGAATAGGTTTGAGAGTTTTTAAGAGGTGGTCATGATGGGACAGGGAAGGGAAGCAGTCGATGTGCTTCTGGCAGAGAGCTTTAAAGAGCTTGCGCGAAAACAGCCGATCGAGAAAATTACGATCAAAGAGATCACGGACAAGGCAGGACTGATACGCCCGACATTCTATAACCATTTTCAGGATAAATACGAGCTGGTGGAGTGGATCATCACGGCGCAGCTCTTAAAGCCGTTGGAGCCGCTGCTTCAAAATGGTATGGTCAATGAGGCGCTCCTGCTGTTGTTTACCAGTATTGAGCGTGAGCAGGAGTTTTACGCACGGGCGTGCCGCATGGAGGGGCAGAACTCCTTTGAGAGCATCGCAAAGGAATGTGTCAAGCGGGTGCTGCTGCGCATCCTGACGGAAAATTCCGCAGAAAAAGCGGTGGAGCATATCTGGCTGACGCCGGAGCTGATCGCGGAGTATTATGCCCAGTCGATGTGCTATATGCTGATCCGGTGGGTGGAGTCCGGGATGACGATTTCCGCGAAGGATCTGCTCTGTGCCTACAATTACATGATGAAGCATTCGATGGACGAGGTTTTCAAGGAATTTTGTAAATAGCATTAAAAAATGATACAATTTAAAAGGTTTGTCGCGGGTGATATACATTTTGGCAGATTTGTATATCCGGTTGATACAGTTTGAAAAGATTGAATATTTGATATTCAGTCTTTTTTTTATACAATGTGTGCACTGACAAGAGAAAGTGAGGAATGAAAATGATCAAGTTTGGAAAAGGAGTTGTGAAGCTGCGGGTGCCGATACTGATTTTAAGTATCTTATTGCTGATCCCCGCGGGTTTCGGATATCTGAACACGAGAGTCAACTATGATATCTTAAGCTATCTTCCGGAAGACATCGAGACGATGGAGGGGCAGGAGATTCTGCTGGATGAGTTTGGAACCGGAGCGTTCTCCTTCTGCGTGGTGGAGGGAATGGAGGCAAAGGACATCACGGCGATGCGGGAGGACATTGCGCAGGTTGCACACGTCAAGGACGTTGTCTGGTATGACTCGCTGGCGGACATCAGTATTCCGATGGAAATGCTGCCGGATGATCTGTATGAGTTTTTCAATAACAGGGAGACGGATAGTACGCTTCTGATGGTTCTCTACGACACGTCGATGTCGGCGGACGAGACGATGGACGCTATAGAGGAGATCCGCGCAACCGTCAAGGGCGACTGTTACCTAAGCGGTATGTCGGCGGTTGTCACGGACACGAAGAACCTTTCCAACAAGGAGACGCCGGTCTATGTGCTGATCGCGGTGATTCTGGCGATCGTGGTCTTGTCGCTCACGATGGATTCGGCGGTCGCACCGCTTTTCTTTTTGCTGAGCATCGGAATGGCGATTGTCTATAATCTTGGAACAAACGTGCTGCAGGGAGAGATCTCCTATGTGACGCAGGCGCTGGCAGCAGTACTTCAGCTCGGCGTTACGATGGACTACTCCATTTTCCTCTGGCACAGCTACGAGGAACAGCAGGTGCGGTTCAATGGGGACAAAAAGAGGGCGATGGCGCACGCCATCTCGAATACCATCACCTCGGTTGTCGGAAGTTCCATTACAACGGTGGCAGGATTTATCGCACTCTGCTTTATGAGCTTTACCCTGGGTATGGATCTTGGAATCGTGATGGCAAAGGGCGTTGTTTTCGGCGTTATCTGCTGTGTGACCGTGCTTCCTTCCATGCTTCTGGTATTTGACCGGATCATTGAAAAGACAAAGCACCGTCCGGTCATGCCGGATCTCGGGAATATTTCCGGCTGGGTGGTACGGCATCATAAAGCGTTTCTGGTGGTGTTTCTGCTGATCTTAGGACCGGCGGTTTACGGTTACACGCACACAGATGTGTACTATGACCTTGCAGGTACGCTGCCAAAGAGTCTGGAGAGTATCACGGCGAATGAGAAGCTGGAAGAAAATTTCCAGATGGGAGCGACCCATATGATCCTGGCGGACAGCAGCCTTCCGGCGAAGAGGGCAAAGGCGATGCTGGATGAGATCGAAAAGGTGGACGGCGTGAAAATGGCGCTTGGGTTTGATTCTCTGGTAGGACCGGGCGTGCCGAAGGCGATCATCCCGGATGATGTGAAGGAAATGCTGATCAGCGGGGATTACCAGTTGATGCTGGTCGGCTCAGAATATGCGGTGGCTTCGGATGAGGTCAATGCACAGTGTGAACAGATCAATTCGATCATCAAAAAATATGACGGTTCGGCGATGCTGATCGGCGAGGCGCCGTGTACGAAAGATCTGATCGAGATTACGGACGAGGATTTTAAGCGTGTCAGCGCGGTGTCGATCGGGGCGATTTTCCTGATCATCGCCATTGTGTTTAAATCTGTTTCACTCCCGGTCATTCTGGTGTCCGTCATCGAGTTTGCGATTTTTATCAATATGGGAATCCCGGCATACACCGGGACAACGCTGCCGTTTATCGCATCCATTGTCATCGGAACGATACAGCTTGGCGCGACCGTTGACTACGCGATCCTGATGACAAATAAATACAAAAAGGAGCGCTGTCACGGTGCGGCGAAGGAGGATGCCATCGTGACCGCACTGCACAGTTCCATGCAGTCGGTGATCGTCAGCGCCCTGAGCTTCTTTGCGGCAACGTTTGGCGTGGGGCTCTACTCCAATATTGATATGATCAGTGCGCTGTGCTCCCTGATGGCGCGCGGTGCGATTGTCAGTATGATCGTGGTTATTTTTATCCTGCCGTCCGCGTTTATGATCTTTGATAGGCTGATCTGTGCGACGAGCATCGGTTTCCGCCGGAAAGCGGCGCCGGTCGGAGATAAGACGGCAGTACAGTAGGTGGATGGGTTGAGAAGAAAGGAATGGAGGTTTTATCATGAAATTCACAAAATTAAAAGAAGCATTTAAAAATAAATATGCGATCCGGATCATTGCAGGCGTTCTTGTAGTCACGCTCGTGGGCACCGGGGTATCGGTCTCAAGCGTCAGCGCAGCAAAGGCGGGAGGTGCAAAGCAGGAGACAAAGACAGAGCAGACGGCGGATACAGAGCAGGAGGAAGATGCAGAGGATACGCTGGATGAGCTGATCAACAGCCGTGTGACAGTGCAGGAAAAGGAGATCGGAAAAGAGGAGACGGTCTATGTGATCGCCGACAGCGTGGGTACGGCGCAGGATATCATCGTTTCCGACCATCTGGTGAACAAGGACGGTAAGGATACGATCGAGGACGTCTCATCCCTGAAGGATATTGAAAATGTAAAGGGAGACGAGAGCTTTGTGCAGACCGGAGAGAAGCTGGTATGGCAGGCAGACGGAAACGATATCTATTATCAGGGCACATCGGAGAAAAAGACGCCTATGAGCCAGAAGATCACCTACTATCTGGACGGTAAGGAGATCGCGCCGGAAAAGCTTGCGGGAAAGTCGGGAAAGGTGACGATCCGGTTTGACTATACCAATCAGGAAAAATCAGGTGACGTCTATGTGCCGTTTGTGGCGATCAGCGGCATGGTGCTGGACGACAGCTTCCGGAATGTGGAGGTGACAAACGGCAAAGTGATCTCGGACGGAAACCGCGAGATGGTTGTCGGCTATGCGCTCCCGGGATTAAAGGACAGCCTGAAAGTTTCCGAGAAGGATTTTGACGGGGATGTGACGCTTCCAGAATATGTGGAGGTGACTGCGGATGTGACGGATTTTTCACTGGATATGACGATGACGGTCGTGATGAATGCGACGAACTTTATCAGTGCAGAGGGTGCGGACAGCTTATCTCTGGAGGATGAACTTGGCACGCTGACCGATGCGACCAGTCAGCTTGAGGAGGGTTCTGCGGCGCTTGCGAACGGTGTGGATACATTAAAGAGCAGGCTCGGTGATTTTCAGACCGGCATGAATGCGCTCGCAGACGGAGTCAATTCGCTCCAGAGCGGCGCGGGCACGCTTGCGGACGGTGCTGGCACATTAAACAGTAGCGCGCAGGCGATCAACAACGGCATCGCGGCTTTGGATACGACACTGCGCACCGCCCTCACAGACCAAGAGAAGGCATCTTACAGTGCCCAGGCGGGTGCGATGGTGGATGCAAATTTTGCTCCGGGCACAGATACCTACAATATGATCTACAATTCTGCAAAACAGAACTTTACGGATGCGATGAGCGGCAGCACGGACATGATCGCACAGTCGCTGGCAACGGATGCCTCCGGTAATCCGACTGCGCTGTATCAGGCACTGTTTTCCGTGGTATCGGAGCAGGCATTTGTACCGTATGCACAGTCGCAGGGGCTGGATGTGACACAGATGACGGTGGCGGAATATCAGGCGGCGCTGGCACAGTTTCGCGGTTCGCAGCAGGCGGCAATCCATGAGCAGGTGATGGGAAGCCTCCAGACGATTGCAGGCGGCGTGACGGGAGGTATTGCGGCTGCGGGTGCAGACTCGACGGCAGCAGGAGTTGTGAGCGCCTGTCAGAGCGCTGCACAGCAGGCGGCAGCCAGTGCGCTTGTCACCGGAATTGAGACGACGAAGAATACGATCGCGGATTCCATCGAGGCAAAGCAGGAGAACGGTTACAGTCTTGTGACGGGCGCGGCGGCAATGAGCGCAGGCACGCAGGAGCTGGTGCAGAAAGTGCCGGAGCTGGTAAACGGCGTCAATGCGTTGAAGGACGGCGCAGGACAACTGCAAAACGGAACGGGTGCGATCGTTGAGGGCGTCGGTACGCTCGGCGACGGCGCGCATGAACTGGCGGACGGCATCGTGACCTTCAATGAGGAGGGAATCTCTAAAATCGTCAATGCGTACAACGGCGATATTGAGCCGCTGATGGATCGGATCCAGAAAGTACTCGACGCAGGAGAGGAATATCAGAGTTACAGTGGCGTGGCGGACGGCGTGAACGGCAGCGTGAAGTTTATCTACAAGACGGACGCGGTAAAAGCAGAGGAATAATGGAGTTTCCCGGAAATTTATATTTCCTGTGGAAATTCTGCGGGAAGAGAGTATAATGGAGAGGAAGCACACGGAGGAGACGGCGGATGAACTGGATGGAGAACCTGCTGATCGTGGCGGGTATTTCACTCGATATTTTTGCGGCGGTGGAATGTCAGGGTTCGCTGGTCGCAAGGGTAGATAAAAAGCAGTTGACAGTCATCTGCGTGCTGGTGACGGTGTGGCAGTTGGCGGCGTTAGCTGTGGGAAGTGGTCTTGCAACCCTTCTTTACCGCGATCAGCCGACACGCGGGGAAGAACGGATCGGACTTGCTCTGGCGGCAGTGATCTTTTTTGCGCTGGGCGTCCGGCTGATCGTGAAGGCGGTGCGCAACGAGCGCATCAATGAGCACCGGGAGGAATCGCTTGGGATCCGACGCTTTCTTGGGATAGCGGCGGGAACCGGCGTCTATACGCTGCTCGCAGGAATCGCCTTCGGTTTTCTTCGGACGAACCTGCCGCTGATGCTGGCGACGACTGTCTGTGTGAGTGTGGCGGTCGTGGTAACCGGGATGTATGTGGGATACCACTTTGGATTTGAGCACAAGACGAAGGCATACATTGGCGGCGCCATCCTTTTGTGGATTGCGGGAATCGATGTGGTCATGCGCCATATGATGTGCTGTTTTTAGAAATGAGAGCTGGCAGGACTGCCTGTGTGATAAGAGGTTATTGCGCGGCGGTCCTGCTTTCTGTACGGAGAGAACGATGAAAATATTACTGACGGCGGTCAATGCCAAATATATACACTCCAATCTTGCGGTTTACAGTCTCGGCGCCTATGCGCAGGCGTACCGGACCACGGACGCACAGATTGTGATCCGCGAATATACGATCAATCAGGCGGTGGCGGACATCCTCGCGGATATCTACCGGGAGAAACCGGACGTGCTCTGCTTTTCCTGCTACATCTGGAATATCAGCTATGTGGAGGAGCTGGCGGAGGAGTTTCATAAGCTCTGCCCGGGCGTGCCGGTGTGGGTGGGAGGTCCGGAGGTGTCCTACGGGACGGAGAGATTCCTGCGGGAGCATCCGGCTGTTTTCGGCGCGATGATCGGGGAGGGCGAGCAGACCTTTTTGGAGCTCTGCGAGCATTATGCAAAAAGCTCCCCGGAAGAAAATCTGCGGCGGATCGCGGGTATCGCATACCGCGGCGGCGATGGGTTCTGTTTTACCGTGCAAAGGGATGTGATCGACATGAGCCGGATTCCCTTTTGTTACAAGGATATGACGGAATTTGAAAACCGCATCGTCTACTATGAATCGAGCCGCGGATGCCCATTCCGGTGCAGTTACTGTCTGTCGTCCGTGGACAAGAGGCTGCGGTTTCGAAGTCCGGCCCTGGTGAAAGAGGAGCTTGCGTTTTTTCTGGAAAACAAAGTGCCGCAGGTGAAGTTTGTCGACCGCACGTTCAACTGTAAGCATGAGCACGCGATGGAGATCTGGCGGTTTATCCATGAACACGATAATGGTGTCACGAATTTCCATTTTGAGGTGTCGGCGGATCTACTGACGGAGGAGGAGCTGGAACTGCTTGGGACGATGCGCCCCGGGCTGGTGCAGCTTGAGATCGGCGTGCAGTCCACAAACGATGCGACCATTCAGGAGATCCACCGGACGATGGACCTAAAGCGGCTGCGGGAGGTTGTTGCCCGTATCGCTGCGGGCAGAAATATCCACCAGCACCTTGATCTGATCGCGGGGCTGCCATATGAGGGTTATGAGACATTTGCGAAGTCCTTTGACGAGGTTTACGCGTGGAAGCCGGATCAGCTCCAGCTTGGGTTTCTCAAGGTGTTAAAGGGCTCTTATCTGCATGGGAACGCGGCGGAGTATGGGATGAAATATCGCACAAAGCCGCCGTACGAGGTGATGGAGACGAGGTGGCTGTCCTTTGACGAGGTGCTCCTGATCCGTCAGGTGGAGGAGATGCTGGAGGTTTACTACAACAGCGGGCAGTACGGGCTGACGATCAGACTTTTGGAAACGCAGTTTGCGGGAGCGTTTGAAATGTACCGGAGGCTTGGGGCATTCTATGAGAGGAAGGGCTATTTTGCCATGAGCCATTCACGTCTGCGGCGCGCGGAGATCCTTCTGGAATTTGCCGGGGAGGAAGCGGGTGCAGCAGTGCCGGTATTAGAGGAAAGTCTGGTTTTTGATCTGTATCACAGAGAAAATATGAAAAGCCGCCCGGCGTGGGCGGCGGATCTGTCGGAATGGAAGACGCTGACGCGGCAGCACTGTAAAAACGGAAAGCAGTCCCATGTGGAGCGGTTTTTCTACTGCTTCCCGGAAAAAGAGCAGCGGCTGGCTGGCGCGCTTCCCGCCCGGCGGGAGCAGGCGGTCTATGTGCGGTTTGACTATACACGGCGCGACCCGCTGGATCATCAGGCGTACTGGGAGTATGTGACAGAGCAGAAGCAGGAATAATCGAAGGGACGGGACAATAGATTGTTAGAGGACTATACGGTAATTGATCTGGAGATGACCGGACTGAATGTAAAGACCGACGCCATCATAGAGACGGGAGCGGTGCGCGTGCGCGGCGGGGAGATCGCAGATACTTACAGCGCCCTGATTTTTACCGGGAGAAAGCTGCCGGAGCGGATCACGGAGCTGACGGGGATCACCCCGGAGATGGTGCGCGCCGGACGGGAGCCGGAGGCGGCGATGGCGGAATTTTTTGCGTTTGTGGGGGAGGATATCCTCGTCGGGCAGAATATTATTTTTGATTACAGCTTCTTAAAACAGTGGGCGGTGAACCATTCGTTTGACTTTGAGCGGAGGGCGGTTGATACGCTAAAGCTCGCGCGCAGATTTCTGCCGCAGGAGCAGAAAAAAGATCTGGCGCATCTGTGTGAATATTTCGGTGTGGAGAGGGAGCGCGCCCACCGGGCGCTCGACGATGCGGTGGAGACATTTCGCGTGCTGGAGAGGCTGAAAGCGGATTTTGGGGAAGCCGATCCGGAAGCGTTTGCGCCGTATCCGCTCTGCTACCGGGCAAAAAAACAGACGCCCGCAACGGGGCGTCAGATCGAGTATTTAAAGAGATATGCCGCGCATTTTGGAATTGAGGTTCCCGAACTGGAAACGGAAATGACACGGAGCGAGGCGTCGCGCCTGACCGACCGCCTTATGGCGCAGCATGGCAGGCTTCCAAAGCAGTTTCCAGATGCGAAATGATCGACTGTCTCATCGGCGTGTCAAGGGTTTTTGCTTTGGCGAGCAGCTCTCCAAGCGCGGCAGCGTCGCCCTGCTCCTGATAAAGACCGGCGAGCAGCTCATAATTTTTGCTGTGGTCAGAGCCGCAGTCGATGCCAAATGAGAGAACGGTCCTGGCGCCGTCGCGGTAACCGAGGGAGAGAAGGGTCTCTGCGTAGGTGACCAGAACACGGCACAAAGTGATAAAATTGTCGTGGCACTCGCCGAGCGCATCCAGATTGGCAGGACCATATTTCATTTTTAAATCTGTGTTGGTCTGGTTTCCCAGATTCAGGATCTTTGCGGAGGAGAGGCGCGTCAGTTCGGTCTCGCACTCTTTTAATTTTTCATTCCCGCATATATTTATTGGAAATTTCTCTAAAGGTATGCTAATATAGGGAAGTCCACTGATATCTTTGCGGCGGACATGGTTTGCCTCGTTTTCGCGGTCCCAGAAGGCCTGTTCAATGTCCTCCTGCTCGCGCAGACCCTTTTTCCGGTAGTAGGCAAGCAGAAAAATAAAAAAGATAAACAATCCTAAAAATATCATAAGTAAAATCCTTTCTTGTGATAACAATAACAGACGAGGTGAAAATCATGTATAATTTCGGCAAAAAAAAGAACCGTAAAATGCTGGCGGCAGTTGTCATTGTGATCGTTGGGACGATGCTGCTGACAACCATACTGGCAGCGTTCATGTAAAATATACTAAAAATAAAAGGGCTAGTCAAATATATTCGTGGTTATGCACCTTGAAAAAAGAGAATGGGTATGGTTAAAATAAAGCGATAGCAACACTGAGAGAGGGAAAAGAATGAAAAAGAAAAGCGGGTTTTGGCTGCTGACCGGGACGGTGGCGGTACTGGGGCTGCTGTCTTTCACTCCGGCGCAGGCTTATGCCGGGGAGGCAGAGACGATCAAAGACGGGGTTTACATTGGAAATATTGACGTGGGCGGTATGACGCGTGATGAGGCTGCCGCTGCGGTCGACGCCTATGTGGAGGAGATGGATCGCGCAGTGCTCACACTCTCTGTCGGGGAGAAGAGCATCGAGGTCACCGGGGATGAGCTTGGGGTTACGTTTTCGGACATGAGCCTGATCGACGAGGCGATGGATGTCGGCAGAAGCGGGAATCTCATCAAGCGGTATAAGGATAAGAAGGATCTGGAGCATGGCAACAAGGTGATCGAGCTGCGATTTGCGGCAGACCACGACAAGGTAACGGAACTGCTGACAGAGGAATCGGACAATTTGGATCAGGAGGCGGTTGACAACAGCCTCACCCGCAAAGATGGCGAGTTCGTGTTTGTGCAGGGCGAGCAGGGGATTGTCGTGAATGTGGAGGAGTCTGCGGCCGTTATCGAGACATTTGTGAGAGAAGAATGGGATGGAACGGCGGCGGAGATCGAGCTTGTGGCGGAGGTTAGCGAGCCGCGCGGCGATGCGGAGGAGTTGTCTAAGATCACGGATCTGCTCGGCGGTTATACGACGAATTACAAGAGCTCCAATGCAAACCGAGTTCACAACATTGCGCTTGCGGCAGACCTGATTGACGGTACGATCCTGTATCCGGGCGATGAGTTTTCTGTTGCGGACGCGATTGGTCCGCTGGACGCATCGATGGGCTACAAGCTTGCGGGCGCTTATGAGAACGGACAGACCGTGCAGTCTTACGGCGGCGGTGTGTGCCAGGTGTCCACAACGCTTTACAACGCCGTGATCCTGGCAGAGCTGGAGGTCACGGAGCGGTTTAACCACTCCATGACTGTGGACTATGTAAAGGCGTCCATGGATGCGGCGATCGCAGGAGATTACAAGGATCTGTGCTTTAAAAATAATCTGGATACTCCAATTTACATCGAGGGATATACGGTTGGCAAGGATCTGTATTTTAATATATATGGAGAAGAGAACAGACCGGAAAACCGGGTGGTAACGTACGAGAGCGAGGTTATTTCCAGACAGGATCCGGGCGTGCAGTTTGTGGCAACGGGCGACCCGGTGGGGCATCTTGCAGTGGCGCAGGGCGGACGTGTCGGATATCAGGCAAGGCTTTGGAAGGTTGTCACAGTGGATGGCGTGGAGCAGAGCCGTGAGATTTTTAATAAGAGTACCTACAAATCGACGCCAAAGATCGTGAATGTGGGAACGGCGACGGGCGACGCAAATGTTGCCGCAGCGATCGGCGCAGCGATCGCGACGGGCGACGAGGCGACGGTGTACGCAGCGGTTGCGCCGTATACGGCAAATGCCAGCGCGATATTAAACCCGACGCCACCGACGCCACCCGCAACACCGGAGACGCCGGTCGTACCGGAGGCACCTGCGGACGGCAGCCAGCCGCCTGCGGGGCAATAACTGAAAATAAGAAGTGATAAGGCTGCCTCAGAGTGAGACAGCCTTAAATACCATGATGGATGATGTCAGGAGCAGACAGATGAAGATAGGAAAAATACCGGAAAATGTGCTAAAACGCGCTGTGTTCAGACAGCTTCATACCAAACGACCGGAAGTGCTTCTCGGAGCGGGTGTCGGCGAGGACTGTGCGGCGGTGAAACTGGCGGCGGACGAGACGCTGGTGCTGTCCACAGACCCGATCACGGGAACCGTGAAGGACATCGGTACGCTTTCCATCCAGATCACATTAAATGATCTGGCGAGCGCGGGGGCAGAGCCGGTCGGAGTCCTGCTCACAGTCCTGCTGCCGGAGTATGTGGAGGAAGCCGGACTGCGTGAAATGATGGGGCAGGTGGAGACCGCTTGTGCTGCGGCAGGCGTGCAGGTCATGGGCGGTCATACCGAGGTTACTGCCGCGGTGGCGCAGCCCGTGATCACCGTGTGCGGCGTCGGCAAGGTGAAGGACGGCAGGGTTGTCACGACGGCGGGCGCGAAACCGGGCATGGATATTCTTGTGACGAAGTGGATCGGCATTGAGGGTACTTCGATTCTTGCAAAGGAGCAGGAGAAGAAGCTGCGGGAGCGCTTTTCCGCGCCGTTTGTGGAGACGGCGAAAGGGCTGGACGCGTATCTGTCGGTGCTTCCGGAGGCGGAAGTCGCGGTATGCTGCGGCGTGGGCGCGATGCACGACGTGACCGAGGGCGGTATCTTTGGCGCGCTCTGGGAGATGGCGGAGGCGTCCGGTGTGGGACTTGAGATCGACCTCAAAAAGATCCCGATCCGTCAGGAGACCGTGGAAATCTGTGAATTTTTCGGCATCAATCCGTATCAGTTGATCTCCAGCGGAAGTATGCTGATGGCGGCGGAGGACGGCACGAGGCTGTTGCGCGAGCTGGAGCGGGCGGGGATTTCCGCTGCGATCGTCGGCAAGGCGACCGAAGGAAACGACCGTGTGCTGTGGAATGAGGATGAGCGGCGGTTTTTGGAACCGCCGAAGACGGATGAACTGTATAAGGTGTGAGCAGGAGGAGAGGAAAATGCGAGAGAAAATATTGACTTTTATCGAGAAAAACAGCCGCATCGACTTAAAGGAGCTGGCGATCGTGCTTGGCGTCGATGAGGTGACGGTGATGAATGAGCTGGAGAAGATGGAAGCGGAGCACGTAATCTGTGGCTACCACACGATCATCGACTGGGATAAGGTCGGGATCGACAAGGTGACGGCAATGATCGAGGTGCGTGTGACGCCGCAGCGCGGCATGGGCTTTGACAAGGTGGCGGAGCGCATTTACAACTATCCGGAGGTCAACTCCGTCTATCTGATTTCCGGCGGTTTTGATTTCATGGTGACGCTCGAGGGAAAGACGCTGCGGGATGTGGCGCAGTTTGTTTCTGACAAGCTGTCCGCGCTGGATTCTGTCCTGAGCACAAAAACGAATTTTATTTTGAAGAAATATAAGGATCACGGAACGGTGATCGCCGAGCAGACGAAGGATGAAAGGATACAGATGATACCATGAGAGATCCATTAAATAAAACGATTGTGAATATTCAGCCGTCCGGCATCCGCAAATTTTTTGATATCGTGAGCGAGATGGAGGATGCGCTTTCTCTCGGCGTGGGCGAACCGGACTTCGATACGCCGTGGCACATCCGCGACGAGGGTATTTACTCGCTGGAAAAGGGAAAGACACACTATACCTCAAACTCCGGCTTGAAGGAGCTGAAGGTGGAGATCGACCGGTATCTGACGAGACGCTACGGATTAAGCTATGATCCGGATGCGGAGATCATCGTCACGGTCGGCGGCAGCGAGGCGATCGACATCGCCATGCGCGCCATGTTAGACCCCGGCGACGAGGTGCTGATCCCACAGCCAAGCTACGTCTCCTATCTGCCATGTGCAGTGCTGGCGAACGGAACGCCGGTTGTGATCGAGCTGAAAGCGGAAAACCAGTTTCGTCTGACAGCGGAGGAGCTTGAGGCGGCGATCACGCCAAAGACAAAGCTTCTTGTGCTTCCGTTTCCGAATAACCCGACGGGGGGTGTAATGGAGAAAAAGGATCTGGAGGCGATCGCGGAGGTGATCATCCGTCACGATCTGTTCGTGTTGAGTGATGAGATCTACTCGGAGCTTACATATCTCGAGAATCATGTTTCCATCGCATCGATTCCGGGGATGCGGGAGCGCACGCTCGTCATCAACGGTTTTTCCAAGTCCTATGCGATGACGGGATGGCGGCTCGGCTATGTGTGCGGACCGGAGGTGATCATCCAGCAGATGTTAAAGATCCACCAGTACGCGATCATGTGTGCGCCGTCCACCAGCCAGTTTGCGGCGGTGGCTGCACTCAAAAACGGCGATGCGGACGTTGCGGGGATGCGTGAGGAGTACAACGGGAGACGCCGCTATCTGCTTCACCGTTTTGAGGAGATGGGGCTTTCCTGCTTTGAGCCGTTTGGCGCATTTTATGTATTTCCGTGCATTCAGGAGTTCGGTATGACCTCCGAGGAATTTGCCACGGAGCTTTTGAAGGAACAGAAGCTTGCGGTCGTTCCGGGGACGGCGTTCGGCGCCTGCGGGGAGGGATTTATCCGTATTTCCTATGCGTATTCGCTCAAAAATCTCAAGACGGCGATGGACCGGATGGAGACGTTTGTCACAGAGCTGCGCAAAAGAAAATAGTCAGGTGCGCCGTGTGTGCGGCGTGAGTTGGGAAAAGGAAAAATGGCAGAGTTAAATATTGTGTTATACGAGCCGGAGATTCCGGCAAATACGGGAAATATCGGCAGAACCTGCGTGGCGACGGGGACGAGACTTCACCTGATCGAGCCGCTCGGCTTTCGTTTGGATGAAAAGTCTATCCGGCGCGCGGGTATGGATTACTGGAAGGATCTGGACGTTGTGACTTATGTCAACTGGCAGGATTTCTGCGGGAAGAACCCGGATGCGAAGCTCTATATGGCGACGACAAAAGCGCGCCATGTCTACACCGAGGTCAGCTATGAGCCGGACTGCTATCTTGTTTTTGGAAAAGAGAGCGCCGGGATCCCGGAGGAGATTTTAAAGGAACACCCGGACACCAGCGTGCGGATCCCGATGATCCGGGAGACGCGTTCCTTAAATCTGTCAAATTCCGTGGCGATCGTGCTGTACGAGGCGCTGCGCCAGAACGGGTTTGACCACATGAAGACGCAGGGGGAGCTTCACAGACTGCGCTGGGAGGACTGACAGAACAGCGGGAGACACGCTTTCGAATGGAGAACAGTATGGGAATTATCAAAGCGAAACAGTTGGTTCATGAATATATCAGACGCGACGAGGAGGGCAATGTGGAGTCGATCTCCACGGCGCTCGACCACGTCGATCTGGACGTAAATGCAGGCGAATTTATCGCGGTTCTCGGACACAACGGTTCGGGAAAATCGACGCTGGCAAAGCACATCAATGCGCTTCTCTCACCGAGTGAAGGGACGCTCTGGGTGGACGGAAAGGACGTTTCCGAGGAGGAAAATGTGCTCGAAGTGCGCCAGACGGCAGGCATGGTGTTTCAGAATCCGGACAACCAGATCATCGCGAGTGTCGTCGAGGAGGACGTTGGATTCGGACCGGAGAATATCGGCGTGCCGACCGACGAGATCTGGAAGCGTGTGGAGGAGAGCCTTGGCGCAGTCGGGATGTTAAAGTACCGCCATCACTCGCCGAACAAGCTTTCCGGCGGACAGAAGCAGCGTGTGGCGATCGCTGGCGTGGTGGCGATGCAGCCGAAGTGTATCGTGCTCGATGAGCCGACGGCGATGCTCGACCCGAATGGACGGCGCGAGGTCATCCGCACGGCACATGAGCTGAACCGGGAAAAGGGTGTGACGATCATTCTGATCACGCATTATATGGAAGAAGTTGTGGATGCCGACAAGGTGATCGTGATGGACAAGGGAAAAGTGGTGATGCAGGGAACTCCGCGGGAGATCTTTTCGCAGGTGGGCAGGCTGAAGGAATACAGGCTCGACGTCCCGCAGATCACGATCCTGGCAGATCTGCTCCGGCAGTCCGGTCTGGATGTGCCGGTCGGGGTTTTGCGGCGGGAGGAACTTGTGGAGGCGCTGTTGCGCGAAGCACAGATTACCGGGTAAGCATAAAGGTGGAATGGGATGTCAATTATTTTAGATAAGGTGAATTATGTATACAGTGAGGAGACTGCGTACCGGATCCAGGCGCTTCGTGATGTAAACCTTGAGATCAGGGACGGGCAGTTTATCGGTGTGATCGGTCACACGGGATCGGGCAAATCAACGCTGATCCAGCATTTGAACGGGCTGATGAAGGCGACTTCCGGCACGATTTATTTTAACGGGCAGGACATCTACGCGGATGATTTTGATCTGCGAAAGCTCCGCAGCCGTGTGGGTCTGGTGTTCCAGTATCCGGAGCACCAGTTGTTTGAGACGACGATCTTTGACGATGTGTGCTTTGGACCGAAGAATCAGGGACTCAGTAAGGAGGAAGCGGGACTGCGGGCGTTTGAGGCGCTGCGCAGCGTCGGAATGCCGGAGGAGCTTTACTACCAGTCGCCGTTTGACCTCTCGGGAGGACAGAAGCGGCGCGTGGCGATCGCCGGTGTGCTCGCGATGAAGCCGGAGGTGCTGATCCTCGACGAGCCGACGGCGGGACTGGACCCGGCAGGGCGCGATGAGATACTCGATCTGGTTGCACGGATGCACAAGGAGCGCGGCATCACGGTCATTCTCGTCTCGCACAGCATGGAGGACGTGGCGAAATATGTGGAGCGCATTATCGTGATGAATCAGGGAGCTGTCATGTTTGACGACACGCCCAGAGAGGTGTTTCGACACTATAAGGAGCTTGAGAGCGTCGGACTTGCAGCGCCGCAGGTGACATATTTGATGCACGAGCTGAAGGAGCGCGGGCTTCTGGTGAACACGGAGGCGACGACGGTGGAGGAAGCGCGCCAGAGCCTGATGGAAGCGCTTGCGGGAATTGATGCAGGGCACACAGACATCCATGTGTAGCCGTACGGAGGAAACAAATCTATGTTGAGAGATATTACACTGGGCCAGTATTATCCGGCAGATTCTGTCATCCATAAACTGGACCCCCGTGTCAAGCTTTTTGGCACACTGATCTATATTATCTCGCTGTTCTGCTTTCGGGGAGCGGCAGCCTTTGCGACCGTGACGCTGTTTTTGATCGCGGTGATCTGGACGTCCAAAGTTCCGTTTAAATTCATGGTCAAGGGGCTGAAGGCAATCATGATACTGATGCTGATCACGGCGGCGTTTAATCTGTTTATGACGCCGGGAGAGACGCTCGTCTCCTTCTGGATCTTTAAGATCACAAAAGAGGGTGTGGTGAATGCGGCGCTGATGGCGGTCCGTCTGACCTATCTGATCCTCGGGACGTCGATCATGACGCTGACGACGACGCCAAACCAGCTCACGGACGGTCTGGAGAAAGCGCTGATGCCACTGTCGAAGATCGGCATACCGGTGCACGCGATCGCGATGATGATGTCGATCGCACTCCGCTTTATCCCGATCCTGATCGAGGAGACGGACAAGATCATGAAGGCGCAGATGGCGCGCGGAGCAGATTTTGAGAGCGGGAATCTTTTGAAAAAGGTCAAGAGTATGATACCGCTTCTGGTACCGCTTTTTGTGTCGGCGTTCCGGCGTGCGGATGATCTCGCGATGGCGATGGAGGCGCGCTGCTACCACGGCGGTGGCGGGCGCACGAAGATGAAACCGCTGCGCTATGAGGGCAGGGATCGCGCGGCGTATCTGATGATTATTTTATATTTTGCGGCGGTGCTCTTGTGCAGGGCATATCTGAACTGGCCGTAGCAGGGGAGAGCGATGCGTGTAAAAATGACGGTTGCCTATGACGGCACAAATTATAAGGGCTGGCAGGTGCAGCCAAACGGGATCACGATCGAGGAAGTGTTGAACCGGGAGCTTACCGGGCTGCTGGGGGAGGATATTGTGGTGGCGGGCGCGAGCCGCACCGATTCTGGCGTACATTCGCTGGGAAATGTGGCGGTTTTTGACACGCGGACGAGAATGCCGGCGGACAAGATCTCGTTTGCATTAAACCAGAGACTGCCGGAGGATATCGTCGTGCAGGGATCGTGCGAGGTGGCGCCGGACTGGCATCCGCGTTACCAGAACAGCACAAAGACGTATGAGTACCGCATCTTAAACCGGACATTCCGTATGCCGACGCGCAGGCTTGACACTTATTTTTACCATCATCCGCTCGACCATAAAAAAATGAGAGAGGCGGCGGCATATCTGGTAGGGGAGCACGATTTCAAGAGTTTCTGTGCCGTCGGGGCGCAGGTGAAATCCACGGTGCGCACCATTTGCGCCTGCGATGTCGAGAGGGAAAATGACATCATTACCATCCGGGTGGCCGGAAACGGATTTTTATATAATATGGTAAGGATCATCGCTGGGACACTCATCCGCGTTGGCGGAGGAGAGTGGGAGCCGGAGCAGATGCAGGAGATCCTGGCGGCACGTGACCGCAGCGCGGCGGGACCGACGGCTCCGGCGCACGGTCTGACGATGATCGGAATTGTATATGAATAGACGAAAAAGCCATAGATTGCAAAATAACATTGCGATCCATGGCTTTTTGCCGATATGAGGCAATCCGTGAGGTTGGTGATACACAATCCGGCATATTATCAAAAAACAGAGTGTAAATCTGAAAAATATTGTGTGTAATTATAAAATCTAAAAAAGCATATTAGTTAAAACTGGTAAAAATAAATTCTTAATAATACAAATATTGGAGAAAATTACAAATAACATACAACTTATTTGAGAAAAAGAGAAAATTTGTTGTATTAAAAAAATGATTCCTCTAAGATAAATGTATCAAAAGTTATCGGCCGGTAACGTGAAAAAAGTGAATCAAAAGGAGAGGAAATTATGAAAGGACGTTTCGTAAGCGCAGTTTTGGCGATGGTTATGACGGTAGGACTTGTGGCAGGATGCGGCAGCTCCGGTCAGGAGAGCTGGAAGGTTACCTGCCCGTGGGCTCCCTCCGGCGTTGCGGCGATGGTGAGTCAGAAAGCGGCTGAAAAGTCAACGACATACTCGGAAAATATCACTCTGGTTGCGGAGGCGATCAAGGGAGACGCGGCGACCGTCAACACATGGGTGGCAGACACGGAGGCAAACGAAAAAGAAATGGTATTTGCAGGGGAGGGATTGTTTTCCATTACCTCTATCTTAGATCCGGCAAAGATGCAGTTTACCTATGAAGATTTTGCATATGTAGAGAATCTCTACTCATCCATCTTTGTCTTGTCGGCACAGGCAGACATGAATATCAAAAATATTGCAGATCTGGAGGCGTTTGCCGCGAGCGGTGAGGAGATCAGCGTGGCGGTAAATGGTGCGACAAGCTCGGAAGCATTCCTGGCTGCGGCATTGTTTGGAGATATGGGCGCAGGAGAAAATCTGAAGCTGGTGGCATATGCTTCGGCGGCGGAAGCTGCACAGGCAGTCGCAAAAGGCGAGACAAAGTTTGCTGTTTCCCATCAGTCACAGATTCTGGAAACCTATCAGCAGGGAGGTGTGTCCATCGTTTGTGCATTTGATGAAAAGCCTCTGGAGAACGGTCCGTTTGCCGGAACAGAAGGTGTGGGAGAGAAAGGATATCCATATTTCAGAAACCGTTGTTTTATCATGGCAAGACAGGGGACGGATGCAGCGAAGGTTGAGGAGCTTAAGAAGCTTTACGACGATATTCTTGCAGACGAAGAAGTTGCAACATGGCTTCAGGATACCATGCTTCTCGAGGTGGATACGATGTCCGAGGATCAGGTGAAGGAGCACATTGAGAGTGTGAAGGCGATCGTAAACGAGTATAAGGATGTTGTTACACAGTAACAGAGAAAGAGGAGTTTGGGAAAGGAGGATGTTCTGGTGGGCAAATTAAGCAACGCGATTGATGAAAGGACTGACCGGATCGGAGAACGGTTAAAGGACAAGGAAATCCGCATCCCAATCAATCTGACTGCGGGAATCGTCTGTTTTTTGTTTGCGGTGGCGGTCTTGCTCATTATGCCGCAGCAGGTACAGGTTTCAGAAAAGGATGTGGTCAATGGAAGGGCGTTTCCGACACTCCTGATGACAGTGATGATACTGTGCAGCGTTTTGCTTGTGGCGAAAGAAGTTTATAAAATCATTAGGAAGCAGCCGTTGGAATGGAAGACCATTCAGATACTGACCGAGGTAAAAGCGCTTGTTATTTTTGGCATCTTGTTTTTTACATATTTTTTAAGTAAGGTGACGGGACTTTTCCTTGTGGGAGCGATTTTTTGCAGTCTTGGATTTCTTGTGTATTTCCGCTGTAAAAAACCTGTCTATTATGTGATTACTCTGATACTTGCAGTCGGCATCTGGGCAGTATTTCGCTTTGTGTTAAATGTAGGATTTTAGAGAGGAGGACCGGATAGATGATGAAATACCTTGTTCCGGCAGCCGGACTTCTTTTTACGCTGCAAAATATTTTGTGGATTAATGCCGGAGTGTTTATTGGATCTATTTTTGCAGCGATTCCTGGATTGAGCGTGATCCTATGTGTGATTTTGTTTTTGCCGGTCACCTATTCCATGCCGGCGATTCCGGGCATGATGTTCTTGCTCGGAATCTATTGTGCGGGAGGCTACGGAGGAAGTGTGTCTGCGATCCTCATCAATACGCCGGGCACGCCGCACGCAGCGGCGACTATGTTGGACGGACATCCGCTTTCCCAGAAAGGACGCACAAAAGCAGCGTTAAAGATCGCGCTCTACGCTTCTGCGTTCGGCGGCGTATTCTCTGCGTTGATGCTGTTGTTTTTAGGACCGCAGGTGGCTAGGGTTGCGGCGCAGCTTGGAACGCCGGAATACTTTATGGTCTGTGTGTTTGGACTCACGATCATTGCCGGAGTATCCGGGAAGAGTATCGTCCGGGGATTGCTTTCCGCCTGCCTTGGTCTGTTTATCGCCTGCATCGGATCGGATCCCATGACGAGCTATGACAGGTTTACTTTTGGAAACAGCAGACTGTATCTGGGAATGGATCTGGCGGTCTGCCTGATCGGACTGTTTGCGCTGGTGGAAGTTCTGGCGAAAGCGGAGAAGAGCCGGGGGGCGCTCCGGCTGGATACCGCCAAGATGGAGGATGACGGAAAGATCACAAAAGAGGAATATAAACGGATGGCAAGACCAGTATTTCTGTCTTCGCTGATTGGTGTACTGGTGGGGATCATTCCGGGCACCGGTGCCTCCGAGGCTTCGTGGTTCAGTTATTCGCAGGCAAAGAATATGTCAAAGAACCCGGAGGAGTTCGGGCATGGATCTGTCGAGGGAATCGCGGCGGCGGAATCCGCCAACAACGCAGTTACGGGAGCAACGCTGATACCGCTTTTGACGCTTGGAATTCCGGGAGACGGCACCGTAGCCATTATGCTCTCGGCACTTATGATCAACGGTTTAAATCCAGGGTTGAGCTTGTTTACGACGGACGGCGATATTATGTATGCGATTATGCTTGGTCTGATCCTTGTCAATCTGTTTATGCTGTTGCAGGGAAAGTTTTTGACGAGTCTGTTTGCGAAGGTAGTGTCGATCCCGCAGGAGATTCTGACACCGATCATCGTGATTTTCTGTATGGCAGGAGCATATTCTGTAAATCAAAATTACTTTGACGTGGGAGTGGCGCTGGTATTTGCGGTACTGGCATGGTTTTTACGGAAACTAGATCTGCCGGCGGTTCCGATTCTTCTGGGCATGGTACTCGGCAGCATGACGGAGACAAACTTCCGCAGGGCTCTGCTGATTTCCAATGGCAGCCCGACGATTTTCTTCAGCAGCGTATTTTGTTGGATCTTCGTGGCGCTGATCGTATTCGCAGTCGCGATGATTCTGCGTGGCAAGTGGAAAGAGCGCGAGAAGGCAAAACAGTAGCAGGAGAAGGAGAGATTTTATGGCATACAATATTATTTTTTATTTTTCGGATCAGCAAAGGTGGGATACGTGCGGCTGCTATGGGCAGCCGCTGGACGTCACGCCGAATCTGGACAGACTGGCGAAGGAGGGGGTAAAATTTGACAATGCATTTTCTCCCCAGCCGGTGTGCGGTCCGTGCAGGGCATTGTTCCAGACTGGAAAATACCCGACAGAAACAGGCTGTTTCCGCAATAATATCATGCTTCCCCGGGATGTAAAAACACTGGCGAATTACATGGAAGAGGCGGGATACGAGACGGCGTATGTCGGCAAATGGCATCTTGCAAGCGACGGAGAACTGGAAAAGACTCCGGTGATCGACCATACCGTTACCGCTGTGCCTCTGGAGTACAGAGGCGGATATACGGGATTCTGGCGTGCAGCCGACGTTCTGGAGTTTACCTCGCACGGTTATGACGGATTTGTGTTCGATGAGAATAATCAGCGGATTGATTTTAAAGGTTACCGCGCGGACTGCATCAATGATTTTGCGCTGGAATACCTAGATCAGTATCAGTGGGAGAAGCCATTTTTTATGACGGTTTCCCAGATTGAGCCGCATCATCAGAACGATCATAATCACTATGAAGGACCGGAGGGGTCAAAGGAGAAATATGCCAACTTTGTCCTTCCGCATGATCTTGAAGTTTTGAAGGGAAATGCGGCGGCGGAATATCCCGATTATCTTGGGCAGTGCGCAAGTCTTGATGAAAATCTCGGAAGACTTGTTGACAAACTGAAAGAAAAAGGATTATATGAAAGTACGATCATTATCTACGCATCGGATCATGGATCGCATTTTAAGACGCGCAATACGGACAGTCACCTGAACGGTTACGATGATTATAAGAGAAGCGGACATGACGGCGCGCTTCATGTTCCGCTTGTGATTGCCGGTGGACCGTTCCGGGGAGGAAAAGAGGTTCGTGAGCTGGTGAGCACAGAGAGCCTTCCGAAGACGATCCTCGCGATGGCAGGTGTGGATATGCAGGATGCGATGATCGGAGAAAATCTGCTGGACGTTGTGGAAAAGAAGAATCCGCAGAGAGAAAACCAGGTGTTTGCACAGATTTCGGAGAGCCGGATCGGACGCGTGGTGCGCACCGAGGATTATCTCTATGGCGTCTATGCGCCGGGGATTAACGGCGGGGAGCAGGGAGCAGCAGAAATCTATGCGGATGATTATCTGTACGATCTGAAAAAAGATCCGTGGCAGCTTGAAAACGTTGTGTCAGATCCGGCCTATCAAAAGGCAAAGGAAGATCTGCGCAGCCGTCTTTTGGACTGGATCGCGCGTGCAGAGGGCAGTCGTCCGGAAATCGTGAACGAGAAAAAATAGAGAACATTGAAAGCGCAGAGCCGGATTTTAAATCCGGCTCGCGTTTTCTTGGCATAAGAGTGGCTCGCGAAGCGTGCCGCTCGTTGTTATGCAGGAGAGCTTCGGAATGGAGAGGGTTGAATGGAAGTTTTCAATCAAAAATGGGAGAAGGTATATCGCTGGGTTTTGGCGTACATTGACCGGAATAAATTTTCGGGAAATTTAAAACTGCCGTCTGAAAATGATATTTGCCGTTATTTAAAGGTGAGCAGGGATACTGTGCGCTATGCGATGAAACATCTGGAAGAAGAAGGTCTGATCCGCAGAGTGCGGGGAAGCGGGACGTATTTTAACAGAGACGTCAGTATATCCGCTGCCTTAGACAGTGGCAGAGCGGATATCAAGATCGGTCTGATCCTCCAGGGACAGGATGGAGATGCGGAGGCGGAGCTGATTCGTGGGGTTCGCAGCGTAATCCGGGACAGGCAGGTGGATCTGCGTATTTTTCTGACGGACAATAAGTTTGCAAATGAACGACGGTGTCTGCAGACTGTTATGCACCAGAACTTTCAGGGATTTATTGTGGACGGCGTAAAAGCCAGTATGGCAAGTCCGAACCTCGACTGTTATCAGGAGGTGCAGCGACGCGGCATTCCTTTGATTTTTTTCAATAACTATTATCAGAATCTGCACTGTGCTCGGGTTGGGGTCAATAATAACTCAAGTGCAAAGGAATTGATCCACCTCTTGGTTTCGGCGGGGCATCGTGAGATCGCAGGCATTTTTGTATATGATAATTATCAGAGCGTGGAAAAGTTTCAGGGAATGTTTGCAGCCCTGCTTACACATGGAATTGAGTTTCGGGATGATTATATCAAATGGTGCATTTCAAATGAGGCGCATGACGAGAAGTTTGCGCGTTCTATTTGGAAGTTTTTAAAAAGCATACCCCGCGCGACCGCGATTGTCTGCTGCAATTACAGAATTTACCGTCTGGTGCGTCAGGTGCTGGAAGCGCAGGGAAAGCGCGTGCCGCAGGATTACTCGGTGGTCTGCTTTGATTATTCGGCGGAGGGGAAAGAGCAGGAGGGGATTACCTGCTCTGTCTATCAGGGATATACAATCGGTTGCCGTATGGCAGAACTTTTAATGCGAATGATAGAGAGGGAAGAGAGGGGGAATCGTGATTACTCGCTGATCCTGCGCCCGGAGATTTATATTGGAAACTCCATTAAACAGATGGGGGAAAGAGATTTTACGCCGGAACAGCGGGGATGAAAAGAAGGGAGAACAGTTGGATGCAGCATATAAGCGTATTGATAAAACCGGCTTCTTCTGCCTGCAATATGAAGTGCGCCTACTGCTTTTATGAGGATGTGGCGAATAGCAGGGAGCAGGAGTTTCAGGGATTTCTGAGAGAAGAACAGATGGAGCAGGTCATCGTGGAGGCAATGAAACTGGCAGAGCGGTCCTGCTCGTTTTTATTTCAGGGAGGGGAGCCGACACTGGCGGGACTTTCCTTTTATGAGAGTGTGATCCGATTGCAGAAAAAACACCGGAAAGACGGGGTTTTGATTTATAATTCGATCCAGACGAACGGGTATCGCCTGACAGAAGATATGATCCGTTTTTTTGTGAGGGAGAGGTTTTTGATCGGGGTATCCCTGGACGGACCGGAACAGGTTCATGATCTTTACCGGACGGGCAGGAGCGGTGGGGGAACGTTTCGCGAGGTGATGGAAACGATCGCCCTGCTAAAGCGCTTCTGCGCCGACTATAATGTTTTGTGCGTGGTGACGGAAGAAAGCGCGAAAAAGGGACGTGAAATCTACCGGTTTTACCGTGAGCAGGGGTTTGGGTGGATGCAGTTTATCCCCTGCCTGGCGCCGCTTGACGGGGCGCCGGAGGGGGGCGGGTATGCGCCGTCGCCAACGACATACGGACGTTTTCTGACGGAGGTTTTCGACTGCTGGCTCGGGGATCTGAAACGGGGAGAGTTTGTGAGCATCCGCCATCTGGACAACTGGATGGCGATTCTTTTGGGCGGACAGCCGGCGTGCTGCGGGATGGTTGGTCGGTGTTCGATCCAGTTTGTCGTGGAGGGAGACGGGGGTGTATATCCCTGCGATTTTTATGTGTTGGACGAATGGCGGATGGGGACGGTGGGAGAGCAAAGTTTTGAAAGTATGTGCGAGGGAACGGCGGCGCGGGAATTTCTGGAGGAATCGGCGAAGCTGCCGGAGGATTGCAGAACTTGCCGCTTCTATGTGCTGTGCAGGAATGGCTGCCGTAGGGAGCGCAGCGCGGGAAAAAACATTTACTGTGAATCTTACCGGATGTTTTTTTCAGCCAGGGAAAAGGAGTTGGAGCAGGCAGCGCTTCTTATCCAAAAGAAAGCATTAAATTTGGTTTAAATCTTGACAAACTTCTACAAATCACGCATAGTGGTACTAAGATACTATGGTAAAGTTTTTGATACGAGGGTTTATGTTATGAAAAATAGTATGAAAAAAGTTTTGACTGTGAAGTTATCGTTTGTGCTTGGCGCATTTTTGATGACGCTGCTGTTTTCTCTTGGCGCACTGTTTGCGACCAGGGCTTCCATCCGAAAAATGAATGAAGCGGAGCAACTGCATACGAATGCCGTGGAGGCGGAGCGCGCACATTATGCGTGGGCGGAAGGTTTGTGTTCGGCGGTCGGGCTTGGAACAGAGTTTCAGGGGACGCTGGATTATAAATCATGTGCGCTTGGAAAATATCTTTATAGTGCGGAAGCCAGAACAAATCAGGAGGTGGCGGAACTGGTGGAGGAGATCATCCCGGTGCACCAGAGAGTCCATGAAACCGCCGGAACCATTGATTTTTCTGGGGGGGGGCAAAGAATCGGGAGAGATAGATTAAGAGAAGAACCCCCCTGGATTTGCCAGACTGGTTGCGCTTCTGGAGGTCGACATTGCGGGCAGAGAA
>JAPFDX010000007.1 GCA_026168605.1 Roseburia sp.
AGATCATGCAGGAACATCTCCCTGCGCTCCGGCTCCTCCCTCGTCCCGTTGTAGAACACCACGAACTTCGGCAGCGGCAGCGCGATCGGTCTGCTGCTGTAAAGATCCTCCGTGTTCACAATCTCCTGCCGTATCACCGATGCAATGTACAGCATCCCACGCAGCGGCAGGTTCGGCGATATGGTGCTCTGGTGCTCGTAGAGGCTTAAGATGTTTTTCAGGATAAACGAGATGTCGTTTTTCATCCCAAGGTAGATCACATCCTCCAGCGTGTTGACCACGATGTCGTCCGGGTTGTCGTATGACGTCCCGTTCAGCGCATTATAAAGCTCCAGCAGATCCCGCCTGTCACTGAATATCTTTTTAAACAGGCGGTCCTTGTACTCTCTCTGGTGTCTCTGTATACTTTTTCCCAAAGGTTCTTCCCCTCCATTATAAAATTTTTTCCGCTTTCCCGCAACCGTCAACAGCAAAATTATAAGGTTTTGCGGCAAAACACACGATTCTTTTGTTTTCTGTATCTGAAATGACTGGCGAAACGCCGGAATGGAAAAGCAGTGCTTCTCCAAAGATTTTACGGGCAGATATGGATAAACTTCATCCCTACCGTGTTTTAAGATAAGAATAATGTAACAGAAAAATATATGGATTTCAAGTGTAATTTAATTGATTTTAGAAATTTTTTCAGTATCAGAAACGTTGACAATGGAATACTATGATAGTAAAATATAAATACGGAAAAACGTACGTATTATCGTGAAATGAGGTGTTAAAATGTTGGCAGTGAAATCAATGGATGTAAGAGATAATTTCAAAGCATTGTGCGACAGGGTTTTTCACGGGGAGACACTGATTGTCTCAAGACCCCGGAACGAAAATATTGTGATGTTATCCGAAACAGAATACAATGATATGATGAAAGCAAAAAAAAATGCTGAATACCTTGCCATGCTGGATAAATCCATGGCAGAAGCCGAAACCGGGGGATTTATCACAAAGACCATCGCAGATCTGGAGGAATATGAATAAATGAATGTCGTATTTACACCTACTGCATGGGAGCAATATACCGAATGGCAGCGTGAGGATAAAAAAGTCGTGAAGCGGATCAATGACCTCATAAAGGATATTGACCGAAACGGTCTTCTGACAGGTATTGGCAAACCCGAGCCTTTAAAGCACCGGAAAGCGTGCAGTCGAAGAATTACAGACGAGCACAGACTCACATACAATTTTGACGCGTACAGGAATCTGGTCATTTATTCCTGCAAATATCATTATGAAGATTAACGCCAGACGACAACATAAGTGCAGACTGTCGCATAATGGTTCGGCAGAACAAGATATTATAAAAGAGCGGCCCGCAAAGCGAGCCGCCCCTTGTTTTTAGATACCTCCATAAGCACTCCTGCCTCAAGCGGCATCCTCATGTTTTTCATCCGGCACATACCTCCGGTATGAATCTGCAAAAATTACTGTAACAGAGACAGAACGCCCTGTGTTGCCTGGTTCGCCTGCGCGAGCATGGACTGTCCAGCCTGTGCAAGAATGTTGTTCTTGCTGTACTCAACCATCTCCTCAGCCATATCTGTATCACGGATACGGGACTCTGCTGCCGTCGTGTTCTCAACGATGTTGTCGAGGTTGTCGATGGTGTGCTCCAGACGGTTCTGCACTGCACCAAGAGCGGAACGCTGTGCAGAAACCTTAGATACAGCGTCTGCGATCGCATCAACAGCGTAGGTTGCTGCAAGACCGGTGGTATCTTTTACATTCAAGCCCTTAACTCCAAGACCCGCTGCGCCCATTGACTCAACATCTACGGTAATCTTGTTTGTCATATCTGCATCTGCACCAACGTGAAGATTAAAAGATAACGTTCCTGCCACGGTTGCAAATCCCTTTTCAATTTTAAAGGTACCGTCTCCATTGTTCGTAACCTTGGCTTTTCCATCTACTGCACCAATGTTGTTCGCAGCAGTAAGCTCATTTGCAATCAAAGAATATGCCTTTTCTGCGGTGATAACAGACGAATCCGTACTATCTACACCTGCGGTTGCATCAGCGTCTGACATAACCTTCATGGCAGAAGATCCTGCCTGAACAGTATCTCCTTCCGCCAAAAGCTGTCCAACATCTTTGACGGCACCAGCACTCTTATCCGTACCCTTACCATCAACATCCGTTAAGTCTGCCGCCCATTTGACTGTTCCACCATCCGCATATGCATACAAACCTTCCGCATTCTGGATTGTTGTGATGGCTTTTGTTGTGTTATCTACATTGATTGTATACGTCTCACCATTGACGGAGAATGTTGCTCCCTGTGCATACTTACCTGCTACTTTCGGATCCTCAAGAAGTTCTTTTTCTAAAGCTGCTTTAACATCAGCTTTCTTCCCTCCAATTGTATACTCTTTGCCGCCGATTGTGTACTTGTCTCCAATTTCAAGCGCATCTATTGCAAAAGTTGCCTCCTTCGCACCATCGGTAAATGTACCTTTTAATCCGGCGTCATGCCCCTGCATATAAACATTCTTTGTTGTTCCGTGAGCATCGCCCTTTAACAGATAGATCTCGTTGAACTTTGTCGTCTCTGCCACGCGGTCGATCTCTGTGGTGAGCTGGTCGATCTCGTCCTGGATCGCCTGACGGTCATCCTGTGAGTTTGTTCCGTTGGAAGCCTGCACGGCAAGCTCGTTCATTCTCTGTAACATGGAATGAACCTCTGTCAGCGCGCCCTCTGCCGTCTGTACGGAAGATACGCCGTCCTGCGCGTTGGTGGAAGCCTGATCCAGTCCGCGGATCTGCTTTCTCATTTTTTCAGAAATGGAAAGACCTGCTGCATCGTCTGCTGCACGGTTGATCCTGTAACCGGAGGACAACTTCTCCGAGGACTTCGCCTGCTGTCCGGTTGTGATACCTAACATTCTGTTTGAGTTCATCGCTGTTAAATTGTGCTGTACTACAATAAATTTTTACCTCCATGTGAGAAATGTTTTTCCCGGGATTCCGTTCCCGGAGTGTGTATGCAATAAGCCGCGCCCCTAGGTTAGCATGGCATTATCACCGCTTGTGCTTCTCCCTCATCAGGATGTCCGCGATCTCCCGCTTCGCCGCATCGGAAATCCCTTTTTCCCGGTAGTAGCCGGAATTTTTTCCGCCTGCGGAGCTTCTCGCAATATTGACCTCGCGCGGCGCGTCCACCAGAAGATGGATGTTGTTCGCGGAGCCGCCGGAAAATATCACGCGGACATTTTCCCCGATGTCAATGTATTCCCCCGGACGAAGTGAAAGTTTTAACATAGATAACCTCCCTGTTTTTGTGATTCTCCTGTCTTATGAAAATGCAACAGTTCTTACAGAACTGTTGCATTTTCATAAGACAGGAGGGAATATGGGAACAACACAGCCAATCCGGGAAAAAGAAAAACTGAAGCTTTTTTTAGAGTATTACCAGACAGAAGTGCCGTCGGAGCGCAATCTGGCGCTGCTGTCCCTCGGCACCTACACCGCGCTGCGCATCAGCGACATCCTCGCACTACGCTGGCAGGACATTTACGATTTTTCACAGAAATGTTACAAGGAGCATTTGTTTATCCGGGAAAAAAAGACCGGGAAGCGCACCGTTATCGCCTTAAATCCAAGGCTAGGAGAGATCCTTGAGTGCTACCGGAACACAAGAAATCCAAAGCCCGCGGACTTTGTTTTTACAAAGGCGACCGATTACAGCAAGCCGTTAAGCCGCTCGCAGGCATTCCGCATCATCAAAAAAGCTGCCGAAAACACCGTTCACGAAGAGCACATCAGTTGCCACTCCATGCGCAAAACCTTCGGCTATCAGGCATGGAAGCAGGGAACGCCCCCGGCTCTGCTCATGGATATTTACAACCACTCGTCCTACCGGATCACCAAAAAATACCTCGGGATCGAGCAGGACGAGCGGGATTCTCTCTTTTTGCAGTTAAATTTCTTTGGATAACATGGAAAATTTCTTTGAAAAATTTTTGAAAATGGGCTAAAGAATAAAAATTTTGAGCCGATATAGAATATGTAATAGAAAAATGCAACATTTCTGTAAGAAATGTTGCATTTTCATTTATTATGCCGCAGGAAAGAAAATATATTCGCAAAACCGGATTTTCTGGTTTTTACAGCGATAAAATACAGATTTAAACGGTCTCTCCATCCTCCTGCATCATCTCATAGTCATAGTCTGTGAGCAGTCCGTCCGACACCATATGTGAAATCGTCACGCCCGCCATCATGACAGTGCAGAATACCAGCACACTCGCGGTGAGCGCCGCCACAAACCCCGCCTTCACCTTTCTGGGCTTGTAGACAATTTCCGGCGACTTTGGCAGGATCGCAGATGCCCTGCCCTCCAACGGCACATAGACGTCGGTCAGCGCTACATTCTGTATCATTCCAAAACCCTTGTGGTAAAAATACGGTGCAGCCACAACCGGCATAACATTGATGGTGACGCGTTCCTGGTGAATGACGTCCCGCGCATATCCACACATCGCATACAAAAGCCGCGTACCGACTTTTTTCCCCATATACTGTGGTCTGACATAGAGCATCGTGATGTGGCAGACTTTCTGCATCGCTGCAACACCGCACATCCTTCCCCCGTCAAAGGCTCCCCAGAGGATGAGCCGTCCCTCGTGCATCTCACGCCACAAGCGCTCCGCCTGCACATAGCCATAAAACTGCTCCGGCTCTTTTGGCGAGCGGATATAAGGACGCATATAGCTCTCAAAAACCTCATGTGCCGTCTGCACCGCCATCTGTACCTCGTTCTCACATAACTGACGAATCTCCATCAAACGCTCATTCCTCCTCTGTCCTGCCTGTATCTGTCTTACTCTTCTTCCTCTTCCGGCTCGTCCTTCGCCCAGCCGTATGCGTATTTCACCGCCTTGTTCCAGCCCCTGCGCTTCGCCGCGCGGTCCTCCTCCGCCATCTCCGGCATAAACACACAGTCGATCTTCTGGTTACGAACGACGTCCTCCTTGTTCTTCCAGTAGCCGACAGCAAGCCCTGCCAGATATGCCGCGCCCATCGCCGTCGTCTCCACACACTCCGGACGCTTGACCGGGGCGTCGATCATATCCGCCTGAAACTGCATCAGGAAATTGTTGGCGCTCGCACCGCCATCCACCTTTAAGGACTTTAACTCCACACCCGCATCGGCGCGCATCGCGTCGATGACGTCGCAGACCTGAAGCGCGATCGACTCCAGCGTCGCGCGGATAATGTGATTCTTGTTCGTGCCGCGCGTCAGTCCGACGATCGTGCCGCGCGCATACTGATCCCAGTGTGGTGCGCCAAGTCCCGTAAACGCCGGAACCACATAACAGCCGTGTGTGCCGTGCACCTTGTTCGCCATATACTCCGAATCCGCCGAGGAGTCGATCATGCGCATATTGTCGCGCAGCCACTGGATCGCAGCGCCCGCCACGAAAATAGAACCCTCAAGCGCATAGTTGACCTTTCCGTCAAGCCCCCACGCGATCGTCGTGACAAGTCCGTTCCTGGAAAAGACCGGCTTCTCCCCGGTATTCATCAGAAGGAAACATCCCGTGCCGTAAGTGTTTTTCGCCTCGCCCTCGCCAAAACACGTCTGCCCAAAGAGCGCCGCCTGCTGGTCGCCCGCAGCGCCCGCGATCGGAACCGCGTCTCCGAGGAATGACGGATCGGTGTAGCCGTACACCTGACTGGACGGCACCGGAGTGGGCAGCATACAAGCCGGAATGTCAAGCTCCCTCAAAATCTCCTCATCCCAACACAGATCGTTGATGTTAAAGAGCATCGTCCGGGACGCGTTGGAGTAATCCGTCACATGAACGGCTCCCTTTGTGAATTTCCAGATCAGCCAGGTCTCCACTGTTCCAAACAGGAGCCTTCCCTCTTCGGCAAGCGCCCTTGCCCCCTCCACGTTGTCGAGGATCCACTTGATCTTCGTCGATGAGAAGTAGGCGTCGATGATGAGCCCCGTCTTTTTCCTGTAACTCTCCTCAAGTCCCTTTTTCTTCAACACATCCGCGATATCCGACGTTCTGCGGCACTGCCACACGATCGCATTGTAGACGGGTTCTCCCGTCTCCTTGTCCCAGACGATCGCCGTCTCTCTCTGATTCGTGATACCGATCGCCGCGATGTCCGCCGCCGTCGCGCGGATCATATTCATCGCCTCCACCGCAACGCCCAGCATCGACGACCAGATCTCATTCGCATCGTGCTCCACCCAGCCCGGATTTGGAAAAAACTGCCGGAACTCCTTTTGTGCCATCGAGCAGATCTCTCCTGCCTCGTTAAATAAAATACAGCGGTTGCTCGTAGTTCCTGCATCTAACGCCATTACATATTTTGCCATCCCTTGTTCCTCCTTATGTCACTCTCTTCGATGATCTGCATGGTAATGTACGGGATCCCGCTTTCCTGCAATAAAAAAGGAGATACAAAATAACACTTATGAACTGCCCCCACAGCCACAAGAATTAAAATCATCTCCGCGCTCTGATCCCAACACTATTAAGATATATCGGTATTATACCATAGCATATAAGAAAATCAAGCAGATTTTCACAAAAAAAGCAGCCTGACGGCAACATTTTTTGCAAATTCTGCCCGATTTCACTGTACCTTTTTATAAGAATTTGCTGAACGCAAGCGCTAAAAACATCATGCCACCCAGCCATGACAGATCTGCACCGTGTACCTTTGACGCCTGCCTCCCGGCAAGACAGCCGAGCTTTACCGCAAGAAATCCCGCCACAAAGCTTCCAAGCGTCGCCGTCCACAGATTCATACCGAACAGTCCCGCGCCCAGGCCTCCAAAGAATCCGTCCAGCGACATCGCAAGCGCAAAACATACGGATTCCGCCACCGACATCGTCGCCGAATGATCCTTATCCGCCGCCGCAGGATTGTTGTAAATGCTCAGAATAAAGTCCAACTGGGAAAACGATATTTTCACCCGCTTACAGACAAACTTCTTTTTACTGATATATTTTCGGATGCCATATCCGGTAAGTTTATAAACCCCGATCAAAAACAGAGCCAGAAAGCTCAAAAACGCTCCGGTGCTTCCTGCCATGATCCCCTCGAGCGCGCTGCCCGCAAGAAGCGCCGCAAACAACACACCACTGCAGATCCCACTGATGCTAAGCGCCGCTTTCGTGCCGATTTTGATCTTTTCCATTCCGCAGGAGACACAGGCGAAAAAGACGTCCATGCTCACTGCCACGATCAAGAGAACTACCTGCACATTTTTACCTCAAAACTGATTTTTTATTTTATCATATTCAGTCTTGGGGCGCAGGTGCTCCTTCCCCTGTCAGGACAATCCGCCGTGCCCCTGCATCACGGACCGGAAACTGTCATGCGCATTGCGGAAACACTCCAGAAGCTTTGGCGAGAAAACACCGCATTTTCCGGAAATGATCATATGGAACGCGTCGTCCGGCGAAAACGCCTCACGGTATGCGTTCTCCGTGACAAGCGCGTCATAGACGTCCGCGATCGATACGAGCTGTGCGGAGACCGGGATCTCCTCACCCTTTAAGCTGTCCGGATAGCCCTTGCCGTCATAGCGCTCATGGTGATGGCGGCAGATCTCATAACAGATCTGGCGGTATTCGTCCTCCCAGATCCCTTTGAGCTGTTCGAGGATCTCCCCGCCGCGCGCCGCGTGTGATTTCACATATTCAAACTCATCCCTGGTCAGCTTCTCCGGCTTTAGCAGGATCTCATCCGGTATCGCGATCATTCCGATGTCATGCAGTGCGCTCGCGGAAACGATCTCCTTGATCTTCTCCTCCGTCAGCCCGTATTCCGGATATTCCTTTGCGCACTCTCTGGCAAGTATCTCCGTAAATGATTTCACACGGTGGACGTGCTCGCTGCTCTCTAAATTACGGTACTCCACAACCATACCCAAGATGTCGATCACCTTTTCGTTGCTCGCCAGCAGCTTCTCCGACTGTATCTGAAGCAGGCGGTACTGCTTGCGCAGCGTTTGGGTCTGCTCCGCCACCTTCTTTTCCATGGAACGCTTGTAGCCGTACAGTTCCGAAAGTTTCTTCACTCTCTGGCGCAACACCTCCGCCTCAAACGGCTTGCTGATAAAATCGGATGCGCCGAGCAGCAGACTTCTCTTTTCTTTTTCTCTTGATTCATCCCCGCTGATCACGATGACCGGCAACAGATCAAACCACTTCTGGTTTCTCATCACCTCAAGCACGGCAAACCCGTCCAGCTCCGGCATCACCAGATCCAGCAAAACGGCGACATATTCCTGCCTGCGTTCTTTTAGCAGGCGCAGCGCCTGCATCCCGTTCTCCGCCATCTCCGGCTCGTAGTCCTCCTTAAACAAGTCTGCGAGCATCTCGCGATTCATTTTCACATCATCTACAATTAGTATTTTTTCCATTCCCATCCGCTCCCGTTTCTTTTTTCCATCTGTCTCTAGTTGGGATACACTGCAATCCGGTTCTTCACGCGTTTCACCCGGATATTCGAAACGGTTCTGGCATTCCATGTCACTCCGTTTGCCTCAAACTGTACTCCCTCATACACAGTATCCCGGATCACCGCCACAGCGTCCCCGGCATTTTTGATGATCTCCGCAAGTTTCTCCTGCTCCGGCAAAAGCTCCGCAAGCTCCTTCTCCTTTGTATAGATGGCTCTCTCGACCTTGATATAAAGCTCCATCGAATTGCGCACCTCCGCCGGATATTTCATATAGAAATCCGCGTATGCGCCACGGAACACCTCAAGCTCATGGTTGATCTCTGCAATTTTCTCTTCCAGATCCTGCGCCCGCCTCTTCATCTCGTCCGTCACACCAAAATGCAGATAGGTCGGCACACCCGCGGAGTTGCCTGCCTTGTACACCGCGATCCCTTTCGCCGCGTCCGCCCTGCCGCCGATCACCGAGCCCTTCTCGCCGGAAAGTCTGAGCCTTCCCTTCGCGTGCAGTTCGCTGTCGAGACTGTAATTCGCACGGATATCACCGCCTGCCCAGACCGTCGCCGCCTCAAAAAAGCTGCCCGCAACATCGCCCTCTGCACGAAGGTATCCCAGACCGGAGGCGTTGACGCCGCTGCGCAGGAAAATATTTGCCCCGCTCTCAATGACCGCTCCCTCGATAAAGCCGTCAATGACGACATCCCCGGTCGCCTTGATCCTGGTGCCGCTGCCGACGTTTCCCCTGACATAGGCATTTCCGTCTACATCCACGTTTCCGGTCGCCGTCGTGATCTCGTCAAAAATAAACATCCTGGTGATCACAAGCTGCGTTCCCCGCAGCTCGATGCGTCCGTCCATCGCGGCGATATAGACATTTCCATCGTCCGTCAGGCGGTAACCGCTGCCGCGGAGTATCTCAAGCTCCTTTCCCTTCAAGGCGGGAAGAAGCGTTCCCTTCACAGTAAATCCCGTAACGCCATCCTGCGCTTTGTGGTATTCCACGACCTTCTGGTTCTCCCGGACGATCTCAAACCACTCCACACTCTGGTAATCCACGCTGCCATCCTCAAGCTGCTTTGGCGTTCTCGCAACCTCCGTCCGGAAAAAATACTCGTACCAGCCGTCCTTTCCCTTTACCGGAGGTCTGCCCTGCGCAACCAGAACCGGTTTATCCGTCTCCGCCTCACCGCTTAAAATGCGTGTGATCGCCGCCTCGTCGATGCCTTTGACGATGCCCTTACGGCGCAGCGCCTTGATGAGATCCGCACGGCTCATCTTCGTCAGTTTCTCGTCATAGATGATATATGCCTCCATCTCGTCACTGCTGACAGAGATACCGACCAGCTCCATCTGCTGTCTGCTCCCCTCACTCAGCAGCTCTTCCGCCTGCTCCATCGACTGTGTCTGACGCTTTGCCGCCGCCTCTGCGGCTTCCTGCTCCGTGCGCCGTCCGGCATTTTCACGGATGCGCTTCATATCCGTCGCCGTATACATAAACTTCGCATACTCCCTGACGTCGATGCCTTCCTCCAGTCCGGTCCGGATCTCCTGCATCTGTCTCGCGTCAAAAAAACGGCTTGCATAGGAGGAAACGTCGAGATGGCGCTCCAACCCCAGACGGATCTCACGCATCTGCTGCCAGTTGTATTTCGGGTCTGCATACAGGGAGACGTCGATGCCTTCCTCCAGTCCCCGGCAGATCTCCCGGATCGCAACGCCCAGAAAACGCTTGGTCAGATACGGCTCGATATCAAGACCTTTCTCAAGAGCCCCGATGATCTTTTCCAGTTGTTCTGCCTGATACCCTTCTTTTATGTAAGGAATGATGTTGACATTTGCTTCCTTCGCCTTCCTGATCTAGCGCAAAACACCCTCGTCAAACGCCAGATAGGGCTTTAGATTGATCCCGATTTTCAGTCCCCTGCGGATCTCGCGCATCTTCTCCCACGGAATATCCGGCGACTGGTACACCGATGTGTCTATCCCAGCCTCGAGTCCCTTGCGGATCTCTTTTACCTGAAGCCAGTTATACGCCTCGTCCTCACAGCAGGAGATCGCAAGCCCCTGCTGCCTGGCGTGCTCGATCTCTTCCCTTTTTAATTTTTCAAATACGTCCTGCTCGCCCAATTTTTTCTCCTCTGTTTCCCAACAAACCTATACTTCGCACACCCTCACGGAACAAAATTTCCTATAAAGTAAAAACTAGTGCCTTGGCACTAGTTTACACCAGTTTATGCGGTTTCTCAACTTCTTTTTTATTTTTACCGTGCAGTTGCACATTCGCACGGTACGCTCACTGCAACAGACGGTCGATCAGCTTATGCCCTTCTTCCACCAGTATTCCCGTCTCCGCCGTTTCCCTCTCGTTATAGCGGGCAACCCTGCGGCGCTCCGCCGTACTGTCATAGAGCAGATACGGCACATTTTCCGCAGAATGTGTGCGGATGCTCACCGGAGTCGGATGATCCGGCAGAACCATCATGCGGAACTCCTCGCCCGCCGCACGCAGCCCCTCCACAACCGGTTTGATCAGACGGCTGTCCAGATTCTCGATCGCCCGAATCTTTCGCTCCACGCTTCCCTGATGTCCCATCTCGTCGGGAGCTTCCAGATGCACATAGACAAAATCACAGCCGCCCGACGTCAGCACATCGACTGCCGCCTGCGCCTTGCCCTCATAGTTCGTGTCAAGACCGCCGTTTGCTCCCTCGACGGTGATGACCTTCATTGAAGTGCCGACCGCGATCCCCTTGAGCAGATCCACAGCGGAGATCATCGCGCCCTTTTTATGCGTGCGCTCCTCAAACGGATACAGCGCCGGTTTCGTCCCCGCGCCCCAGAACCAGCAGGAATTTGCCGGGTTTAATCCACGTCTCCGCCGCTCGGTATTCACCGGGTGATCCACTAGGATCTCATAGCTTTTCTCCATCATCGCGCGAAGCTGCTCATTCTCCGGCAGATGATCGCCTGTTTTCTGACCGAGCACATCGTGTGGCGCTGCCAGGTCTGTCACCTCGCCGCCCTCCCAGATCAGGCAGTGGCGGTAGCTGGTGCCTGCATAGAAGTGAAAGTTCTCTGTCTCAAGCTCCCTTCTCACCGCCTCCAGCAAAACAGTACTCTCCTCCGTACTGATCTCGCCGGAACTGTGGTCGATGATCGTGCGCCCTGCATAATCGTGCTCCTCCTCGGAGAGTGTCACCAGATTGCACCGGAGCGCAATATCCGTATCCTTCATCGGCACGCCGATGGAGAGCGCCTCAAGCGGTGAACGCCCGGAGTAAAATCTCCGCGGATCGTAGCCGAGCACCGAAAGGTTTGCCGTATCGCTTCCCGGCTTCATCCCGTCCGGGATCGTATGTACCATACCGGTCTCCCCCTTCGACGCCAGTTCATCCATCATCGGGGTATTTGCATATTCTAACGGAGTCTGCCCGCCCAGACTTTCCATCGGGCGGTCTGCCATTCCATCTCCCAGTATTACCAGATACTTCATTTTCCCGCTCTCCTTTCTGCGAAAAGGACTCTATGCCACACGGATCATCTGAAGCACGACGTCAAGCTGCGCGGCGCATTTCTCATAGTCCGCCTCGCTCATGCACTCCGTGAGAAATCCAAGTTCTCCCGTCACACCTTCCGCGGTGACATACTCCACGCTGCCAAATGCCTGCTCCACTGCCGCTTTCTCCGCCGTCGTCCGCACAAAGTAACGGTTCTTCAGACTCTTATAGTCCACAAGCTCCAGCTTTCTTGAGCTCCACTCCACAGCGATATTCACATCCAGATGCTTCGCAATGTCCACCACATCCGAGACGACGGCGCTTGCCGTCGGAAGCTTTCCTGCGCCGCTTCCGTAAAACATCGCGTCTCCCAGCACGTTGCCGTGCACAAAGATCGCATTGAACACGCCGCTCACACTGTACAGCGGATGCGTCTGCGGGAGCAGGAACGGGGCTACCATCGCCACATAACCTCCCTCTGCCTTTTTGCTGCACGCGAGAAGCTTGATCGCCCGCCCCATCGCCCTGGCATATTTGATGTCAGCCGCCGAAATGCGGGTGATCCCCTCGGTGTGGATATCCTCAAAATCAACCTGCTGTCCGCACACCAGAGAGGTCAGGATCGCGATCTTCCGGCAGGCGTCGTAGCCCTCGATATCCGCGGTCGGATCTTTCTCGGCATACCCCTTCTCCTGCGCGTCGCGCAGAACCTCATCAAATTCCAGACCTTCCTCGCTCATCTTTGTCATCATGTAGTTCGTCGTACCGTTTACGATACCCGTGATCTCCTCGATCTCGTCTGCCGTCAGGCTGGAATTGAGCGGGCGGATGATCGGAATACCGCCGCCGACGCTCGCCTCAAACATAAAGTTTACATTTTTTTCCTTCGCGAGGGCTATCAGCTCTGCGCCCTTTGCCGCCACCAGCGCCTTGTTGGAGGTTGTCACGTGTTTTCCCGCCTCCAGCATCGCCTTCACAAAGGTGTATGCCGGCTCCACGCCGCCCATCGTCTCCACGACGATTTTCACTTCCGGATCATTTACGATCGTCTGGTAATCATGCACGATCTTATCCTGCACGGGATCGCCTGGAAAGTCGCGAAGATCCAGAACATATTTGACTGTGATCTCCTCTCCGGCGCGCTTTGTGATGCTGCTCCTGTTGATGTCTAATACCTCTGCCACACCGGAACCGACGGTCCCGTATCCCATTATTGCTGCCTTAATCATAGCTCCTCCTACTCTCTGCCCAAAATCTTTACATAGTGAACACCCGTCTGTTCCTCTATATGCGCCATCATCTCCGCCATATCCCCGGTCTCCGGTAAAATATCTACCGAGAGCGTCAAAGACGCGATGCCGTTGATCGGAATACTCTGGTGGATCGTCAGTATATTTGCGTGAAACTCTGCCACGGTCCGCAGCACAACGGACAAAAGTCCCGGCTCGTCATCGAGCTGGATCACCATCGTGATCGTCCTGCCCTTCGCGGTCTCGTGAAACGGAAAGATATCGTCTTTATATTTGTAAAAAGAGCTCCTGCTGATGCCGACACGTTCGGTCGCCTCCTGCACCGAGGTGATCCTGCCGGAGTCGATCAGGCGCTTGGCTTCCACCACGCGCAAAAGTACGTCAGGCACCGCCCGCTCCTTTAAAACAAAATATTTGCCTTTGTCCTTCATCTTCCCTCTTCCTCTTTCCGTTCTTCTTTCCCCTGCCACTTCTGCCCCGTGTATGCAGTACGCTGACAGTTGTCCTCATGTGAAAGATAATAACACAAAGAGATTGCCAAAGCAACCTCTTTTTCTCTGTGTCCTATCTTGTTTTAAAATTTCCGGCTGCCGCCGCCGTGGCTGCGTCCACTGCTGCTCCTGTGGGTACTGCTTCTGCCTCCCCCGCCCCCGCTGCCGCCCGACTGCGTCTGTATCCGCCGGTGTGTCGTCACGGTGTCGACAAAACGATCCTCCTTTTTGTCGAGCGTGAGGGTTCCATTCGTGCGAAAATCATACTGGTAACCGCCGAAACGCAGACGGTATCTTCCGACTACGACAGCATAGACCGCAGCGCCGCTTCCCCCAGCCAGGAGCACTGCGATCAGAAGCTCCATCCATGTGACCGTGCGGTGCCTCGACACCTCCCCGGTCTCTGTATCGTAATTGTACTGTCCCGCCGGGATGCCTGCGTCATACGCCTCTGAAATGCCTTCCACCATCGTGCCAAGACACGCGCTGTACGCTTCGTCGCTGACATCCTCATAGGCGTCGTCTAAAATCCCATCGATTCTGTCGTCCGTCAGGTAGCGGATCGCTTCCCCGCTCGTGGAGACTGCGATCTCGCGGTTATCCATATCGATCAGGACCGCCGCGCCGTTTTCCTGGTCCGGGGAGTGTGCATCATAAAAATCATCCGCGTATTCTGTCCCGCTTTTTCCCTTTGCATCCGAGGTTGTGACCGCATAGATATCCCATCCGGTCTTTTCTTGCAGGGAAACGATCTGCTCATGCAGCGAGCTTCTCTCGCTTTCTGTCAAAAGGGCAGCGCTGTCATAGACATTTTCTGCCTGCCCCGCTCCTTCCTGCGCCGCGTACACCGTGGATCCCCCGCACACAAGCAGCAGCGCAAGCAGACTGACCGCTTTTCTCGTCTTTTTCATAGGATCAACCCTCCAATCAGTCCAAGAACCAGCACTGCCAGTGCGGTCACTGCGCTCACAACCGCCAGCTTCCTATGGTCAACCGGCAGTTCCCCGCACACGTTTCCCGTCTGCCCGTTCATGGAATAATAGTAAATCCTGCCGTCCTTTCCCTTGTATGTAATCGTCCAGACCGGTAGGAGCACATACGACCAGTCCTCCTTCTTCGGACGGAAATTAGCGCTCCGCACCGTCACCGAATCGTACCCGGTGATGCTCTCTCTCATCAGCCGCTCCGCACTCTCGCGCATCGTCTGACGCATCCTCTCCTGCACCGCCTCACACGCAATATCCCTGCGCTCCGCCTGAAAACCGGAGAGGTAACCCATATGAAAATCCTTCATCTGCTCAAAGCGGTACGGCATGACGCCGCTCGCCAGTTTTGCGTTCGCCTTGCCAAGCGCATTCTCCGGGAGATCGCGCAGCGTCACCTCGCCATCACGCTCCACCGCGTAGAGCTTCGTCTGTGTGTACTCCGTGTTGCCGCTTCTCCAAACGCGTATCTCACGCGCCTGGGCATCGACGCTGCCCTCCAGATCGACGCGGTACAGCCAGTACGGAAAATATACGCCCGTCATGCTCTCAATCTGCTTCTTCTGAAAAAATGCTTTCGGAACAAACTTCTTTTTCCCCGTATATTCCAGAAAACCCTTTACCGCTTCCTCTCTTGTGACCTCAAACGGGATCACCTTTTCCGGAAGGAACTCTCCCGCGAGCTTTCCGCCGAGCACCACCGGATTGTGGCAGTAGTAGCAGAAAGTCGCCGCCGTCGTCTCATCCGTGATGATTTCCGCACCGCAGGACGGGCAGGAATACTGCACCGCCTGTTTGGAGGCGCTCTCCTGCTGTCCCTCTGCGGCGTTCTCCGCCTCCGGCTCTCCGGTGTGATCCGCCTGCTTTTCGGACGCTGCGGCAGGCTTCATCGCGTCCAGCTCCTCCTGCGAAAAAAGTGAATTACAGTATTCACACTTATACTGCTGGCTTTCCGGGTCAAAGATCAGTTCTCCATCACAATTCGGACATTTAAAACTGATGACCGCCATCCTTAGTTCCTCGCTTTCCCGCACTCACTGCAAAACTTTCCTTTGTTCACATGACCGCATTCACACGTCCACTCTGCCGCCGGCGCAGGTTTCCCGCACTCGCTGCAGAATTTTCCGGTGTTCACATGGCCGCACTCGCACGTCCACTCCGTCTTTGGAGCGGGCGCCGGCTTGCCGCACTCGCTGCAGAATTTTCCGGTATTCACACATCCGCACTCGCACGTCCATCCCGCCGCGCCATTTGGCGCTGCAGCCGGCGCTGCCGTGACATTCTGCGCCGTATTCGGCGCTGCTGCTGTGCCCGGCATCCCCATCTGCGGTGCGCCCTGGCTATGCGCCATATCATTTGGTGTCTGCAGTGAGCCAAGCCCTGCCATCGTCTGGTTCATCGTGTTCATCCCCATGCCGACGCCCATAAATCCTGCCATCGCACCGCCCGCATTGCTGCCTGCATCGCGCACGCCCTCGGTGATGTTCTTCACCGCCATACCGCGCATGACGTTAAAGTCCGTTCCCAGCATCGCGCCTTCATTTCTCATATTGATGAGCTTCTGCGATTCCTCATCATAGGACACGCTGGCAATGCCGACCGCCTGGATCTCCATGCCGCGCATCTGGTTCCAGTCCGCGTCGAGGATATCCGCCATGTATCTTCCAAGCTCTCTCGCCTTTGACGTCACATGGGAAATGCGCGTGCCGTCCGCCGACATCTGGTTGATCGCCGACTGCAGAGTCTCTAAAAACTCTGAGATATACTGCTCGTTGATGGATTCGATCTCCACATGACCTGCATTTCTCGGAATCGCCTCGGCATAAAACTGAAGCGGGTTTGTAATTTTGATCGAATACGTGCCGTGTGCGCGCAAAAACAGTTCCGCATTGTAAAAGCTGTCAAAATAGTTGATCGGATTTCGCGTTCCGAATTTGATGCCCTTGATCTCCTGCAGATTGACAAAAAACACCTTCTGCATGGTCGGCGTCTGCCCGCCGAATTTGATGCGGCTGAAGGTCTCCTTCACCGCCTCGCCCAGCTCACCGTTAAAGAGAGATGGCATCGCAGAGTTGTCTACCCGGTAATAGCCCGGCTCTGCCGTGTAATCGACAACCTTTCCCCCGTCCACAAGCATCATAAACTGGTTGTCGTAGACATGGATGACGGAACCGTTGCTGACCGTATCCGGCGTCAGGTTTGTGTTCTGTCCCCTGCGGATCAAAACGCCTTCTGTAAAGATGGTGCGTTCCCCCATATCCTCCGCCTCAATGACTTCCTGCCACTGATCCGTGAGACCACCGCTGATTGCCTGTCCGACTGCTTTGATAATTCCCATAGTTCCCCTCCTGATATCCTGTGTATTTTATGCAGCATACCGTCTGTGTATGCGCCCGCATCTAAACGTGATGATAGTCTACCTCATAATAGCTGTGCAGCTTCCACACCTTAAGGTTGACTGGCGTCACTGCAAGTCCACAGTACTCACAGCGCAGATTTCCAAGCTGACTGACCGGCGCCCCGCAGTTCGGACAGACCGTCCCGACCGCGCTGCCGCCCGCCAGCCGTTCATCCTGAATGTATACCAGCTCCGTATTGTACTTTGTCTGCTCCTTGCGCTCCCTGTCGCCAGAGACGAGCCTGCCGTCCTTTTCCCGGTAATGATAATGCTCCACCGCGCTCTGAAAGGTGATCACACAGCTCCCGCTGCTCTTCCTATAATTCGCAACCTCCGTCTGATGCACCTTGATCTGCGTATAGATCTCCCGTATCCCGGCTTTCCGGTTGTCCGCGATCCGGTTTTCCACCTGGCGCAAAGCCTCCTCGGATACATCCGCAAGCCCTCCGGCATCGCCGGACGATACGGCAGAAAGCGCCGCCGCCAGAAAATTTTCCGCTTTATTTATGAACTGATCCAGCGAGAAATCCGGAAAATCCCTCTCGATCTGCGGTCTTAAGATCCTGGTCATGCCGGAGACGGATTTCGGCGTCTCCGCCAGAATATCCGCCTGACGCTCCGCCTCGCCGATGAGACCCTTTAACGTGCGCAGCGTATCCCACACGCTACTCATCGTCTCCACCAAGTCCCTTCGGACAGTCGAGCGACAGCCATTTGAGATAACCGTTCATAAACAGGTCGATCTTCCCGTCCAGCACGCTGTCGACATTTCCCGTCTCCACGCCCGTGCGGTGATCCTTCACCATCGTGTACGGCTGCATCACATAGGAGCGGATCTGGTTACCCCAGCCGATCTCCGTCACCTCGCCGCGGATGCCCGCCGCCTTCTCGGCGTTCTCCTGCTGCTTTAACAGATACAGCTTCGCCTTCAACATCTGCATCGCCTTGTCCTTGTTCTGGAACTGTGAGCGCTCATTCTGGCACTGCACGACGATCCCGGTAGGCAAATGTGTAATACGGATGGCAGACGACGTCTTATTGATATGCTGTCCGCCCGCGCCGCTGGAACGGTAGGTGTCGATGCGCAGCTCATCCTCATTGATCTCGATATCGAGATCCTCCTCGATATCCGGCATGACGTCGCAGGAGACAAACGAGGTCTGGCGTTTTCCCGCCGCATTGAACGGTGAAATGCGCACGAGGCGGTGTACCCCCTTCTCCGACTTCATATAGCCGTAAGCATTCTCTCCGTTGACCTGAAATGTCACAGACTTGATGCCCGCCTCCTCGCCGTCAAGCGAATCGAGCACCTCCACGGTGAATCCCTTGTCCGCCGCCCACCTGGTAAACATACGGTAGAGCATCGCCGCCCAGTCGCAGGACTCCGTTCCGCCCGCGCCTGCATGGAGCGAGACGATCGCATTGTCCTTGTCATATTCACCGGACAGCAGTGTCTTGATGCGGATACCCTCATAAGCCCCCGTAAACTCTGCGAGCAGCTCTTCGATCTCCGGGATCAGGGAGGCGTCGTTCTCCTCATACCCCATCTCGATCAGGGTCTCAATATCCTCATACTGCTGCTTTAAGGATGCGTACACCTCCACATCATCCTTTAGGCTTTTTAATTCCTTCATCTTGCGCTGGGAGATCTCCGGGTCATCCCAGAAATCCGGTGCCTCCATCTCGCGCTCTAATTCCTGGATCCGCTGTTCTTTGCCAGCCAGGTCAAAGTGAATCCCTCACTTCCTGTAATGGTTCTTTGTATGCGTTCAAGGTCGCCTTGAACTGGTCAAGTTCTATCACAGTATCACCTCTTTCATTTGATATTCTTTTTTATTTTACTTGATGGCTCTTTTTTTCGCAATGCTTTCCGCGAATTTTAGGACAAGATAAAAAAATCCGATCCCCAGAAGTATGCCTAGGGAATCGATACACACATCTACCGGGCTTCCCTCGCGCCCGGGCACATACAACTGGTGGATCTCGTCCGTCGCAGCATAGCAGGCGGCAAACAAAAATACCCCCGCCGCCACGCGTCCGCTCCATTTCTTATATCCCAGTATGCAGGCGGACGAGAGCATCCCAAGCACGGCATATTCTGTCACATGAGCCAGCTTTCGCACGGTGTACTCAATCTCCTCTGCATACACAAAGAGTTCCTCCTCCGTCCGATCCATATGGAACAGCTCATTGAAAGCGCTGACCACATGAAAGGATACGGAACCGCTGACGGCTCCTGACTCTGTCGCAGGCTGCGCGGAAAATCGGAAAATAACCACGAGCCAGACAAGCAGGAGCACTCCCGTCAGTAACCGGTACCACAATGTTTTCATCCTATTCCTCACTCAAAACTTCGATCGCCTTCTGGATCTGGTTGTCATACTGCATCTCATAAGCCTCGCCGTCCGGATTCAGGTATTCGTATTCCAGTTCAATATCCGGTGTGATCCCCACCCCGTGAATGTAGTTGCCCTTCGGCGTAAAGTATTTCGCCGTCGTCAGCTTCACGGCGTCCCCGTCCGAAAGCTTAAATAACGACTGTACGATACCCTTTCCAAAGCTCGTCGTGCCGATCAGAGTGCCGTATTCATAATCCTGGATCGCTCCCGCAAAAATCTCGGACGCGCTCGCGCTGTCCCCATTGATCAGCACGGCAAGCGGATAATCAAACTGTGTCTCTCCGCTCGACTTGTATTCCTGGCGGTTGCCGTACTTATCCTCGGTGTAGACCAAAAGCCCCTCCGGGAGAATGTCGTCGAGGATCTGCACCACGGAATCCACCAGACCGCCGCCATTGTAGCGCAGATCGATGACCAGCGACTGCATACCGGCATTTTCCAGCTCTGCCAGAGCCGTCTCAAACTGTGACGCTGTATCCGTCTCAAAGGATTCGATGCGGATATAACCAATCTCCTCCGTCAGCATCTCCGACGCCACGCTCGGCAGCGTCACATTCGCGCGCTCCACATCAAAAGAGAGGTATTCATCCGTCGCCGGACGGTATACCTCCAGATGCACGGTCGATCCTTCTTCTCCCCGGATCAACTGTACCAGATCGGTGAGCTCCATCGTCGTGGACTCCACATCGTCCACCGATAGGATGATGTCCTCTGCCAGAAGCCCCGCTGCCTCTGACGGCGTCCCCTCGTAAACCTTGTTTACTGACACCACCATCGTGCTCGTATCCTGCGTCAGCCCCGCGCCGATGCCGTAATACTTTCCGGTCATACTGATCTGTGACTGCGCGTATTCCTCCGCTGTATAATAAGTAGAATACTTATCATCCACACCGTCCACCAGCCCTGCGTACATTCCGTCCTTCAAGGCTTGTGCCCCTGCATCGTCATAGTAGTAAAGGTCGATATAGGCTGCAAGCTCATTGATCTTCGCCACCGCATCCGCATCAAGCACCGCGCTGCCCTCTCCCGCACCACTCGTGACCACGATCTGACTGCCCGTGAGCCGGCACGTGAGATAGATACCGGCGCTGCCGACGATCACTGTCAAAAGCGTCCCGATCAGGATCCCCCATCCGGTGCCGCCCCTTTTTTTCTTCTCCGGTTTGTTGCCTGACTCCTCAGTTACTGTCTGATACTCCCGCTGTTCATCCATATTTTACTCCATTCCCGCAGCGTCTGCCGCTCTGTTATCTATCATATGTAAAAGAGAGCTGTCACATTAAGAAAACTTAATGCGACAGCCCTTCATCGCTTTCTTTCTCAGCCGCCCAGATAGCTCCACGGGCTGACATAGCTTCCATTCAGTGACACGCCAAAATGCAGATGGTTTCCGGTCGAGATACCGGTGCTCCCCACCTTCGCGATCACCTGTCCGGCAGACACTGTCTGTCCGGCAGATACCGTCAGGGAAGACGCGTGCATATAAACAGTGTAGAGCCCGCCGCCGTGGTCGATCATCACATGATTTCCCGCCGAGCTGCTGTAAGAAGCTGTCGTGACTGTTCCCGCTGCCGCCGCCACAATGTCGGCGCCATAAGATGCGCCGATATCGATTCCCTTGTGGTTGGACGATGCGCCTCCCGTCGGGGAAAGACGGTTTCCGTAATCACTTGTGACGCGCGTACTGCTCGGGCACGGCCACACGAACGCGCCGCCGCTGTAAGGATTATCGACCTGCCCCGACGCCTCCTTCTCTGCCTGCGCGCGGCGGATCGCCGCGATCATCTCCTCCTGCGCCTGTATCTCCGCGGCATAGTAATCCGCTTCGCTCTGCGCCTCGGAAATATTGTCCGAGATTCCCGCGAGCTCGCTCTCCTTCTGACGCATCATGGCTGCGACGGAAGCCTTTTCCGTCTCCACATCCGCCTTTAGCGTCTGAAGCTCTGCGTAATCCTGCTCCAGCTCTGCCTCCAGATTCGTGATCGTCTCCACCGTTGCCTCATAGGTATCCAGCTTCTGTCTGTCATAACTCTGGATCTGCGAGATATACTCTGCCGCATTCAGAAACTCTGCAATATCTCCGGACGCCAGAAGTACCTGGGCATAGGAATCCTGCTGATTCTCATACATGAACCGGATACGCACCTTCATATCCTCATACTGCTGCGCCGCCACCGCCTGCGCCTCTTTCAGATCCTCCTGCGCCTGTACGATATCCTCACTCTTCTCCGTGAGTTGGTTTTCCAGTTCCGTGATTCTCGCCGAAATACTGATCAACTGTTTGTTTAAGGCTGCGACTTTGTCCTCCACATCGCCCTTGGACTCTTTTAACTCCTTGATCGTCTGCTGCGCCTCCTCAAGCTCCTTCTGGAGTGCCTCTTTTTCCTGCTGTGCCTCCTTGAGCGCCTGCGTAGTGTCATCACTCGCCGCCTTGCCGGCAGTCGTAGCCGTCGCCTGTATGGACATCCCGGCGGTCAGCACCAGGACGAGTCCCATCGCTATGATTCGCTGTAATATCTTCTTTTTCATAAACACCTTTTCCAAGCTATACCTTCAAATGTTTCCGAATTGTAATGATACTTCCGAGAAATCCGATCCCGACGCCCAGAATCAGGGCTACCGGCACCAGCGTGCGGAATACCTGATCCTCCGGGAGGAACTTCATCATGTTGCTGATAAAGAGGAATTTCTCCCCGATGTACACAGTGACCTGGTCGTATAGCACATAGAGGATGCCGAGCGGGATCGCTGCTCCGATCAGACCGATGATCACACCCTCCACCACAAACGGCGCCCGCACAAAATAGTCCGTGGCTCCGATCAGTTTCATGATCCCGATCTCTTCCCGGCGCACTGCAATTCCGACCGTAATCGTATTGCTGATCAGGAATACTGCAACGCCGAGCAGTATCAGGATGATACCTGCGGAGATATAACCGATCAGACTGTTTAGATCCGTCAGCGTATTCGCGATCTGCTCCGACTGCTTGACCTCTCGCACGCCTTCGATCGACGAAAGATACGTCACAAGCGTGTCCTGCATGGAGACGTCATTCATGTAAATCGAATAGCTGGAGGAATTTACAAGAGGATTGTCCTCCCCAAAACTCTCCGCCGCCTCCTCGTTTCCCTGAAAATAAACGTCCCGGAAGGACTCCCATGCCTCCTCCGGAGAGGTGTACTCGTAATGCGAAACCTCGACGCGATCGTCGATCAGCTCGCCGATCTCCTCGATCCGCTGCTCGGAAATGCCGTCGTCAAACAGCACTGTCACCGCCACGCCCGCCTCGGCGTCCTTGACCATAGACTGAAAGTTCGTCACGATCATGAAAAAGAGTCCGAACAGAAAAATGCAGGCTGTCATGGTCGCCATCGACGCCAGGGAAAACATCTTGTTCTTCCAGATATTGACGATTCCCTGCTTGATCGTATAAAAAAATGTGCTAATCCTCATCGCTTTCTTCACCTCCGTCACTCTCTAAAAACCCGTCGGTGAAAAAGTCGTCATCGTCGTCATCCTCCTCCGGCTCATAGCCGACCGCAGAATGATAATCCATATCCGACGCGGTATCATCCACCACGACACCCTTGCGCATCGTGACCACGCGCTTGTTCATTGCCTTGACAATCTCCAGATTGTGAGTGACCACCACCACCGTAGTGCCCTTCTCGTTGATCTCCTCCATCAGCTTCATGATCTCCCACGCATTGTTGGCATCGAGATTACCGGTAGGCTCGTCCGCCAGCAGGATCTTCGGCTTGTTCACAAGCGCCCTTGCGATCGCCACTCTCTGCTGCTCACCGCCGGAGAGCTGCTTTGGATAGGAGCGGTACTTCGCCGCCAGCCCGACCATTGAGAGCATGGTCGGCACGTTCATCTTGATGGATCGCGTCGACTGCCCGATGACCTTCTGCGCAAACGCGACGTTGTCGTAGATATTTCTGTCTTTTAACAATCGGAAATCCTGAAAAACCACGCCAATATTTCTGCGGAATTTCGGGATTTGCCGTCTTTTGATCTTATTTAATTTCCTGCCGTCTATGGTGATCGTACCCTCCGTCGGTTCAAGCTCCTTTAACAGAAGCTTGATCAGCGTGGACTTACCCGAACCGCTGTCGCCGACAATGAATACAAACTCCCCGGCCTCAATGCTAAGACTCACGTCATTAAGTGCGGGGATCCCCGCCGCATAGGACTTGCTGACATGCTCTAACCTTATCATTCACTTACCTCATTTCCGTACCTAAACCCGCATCATGCGGGTTCCCATCGAACCTATCGTCTATTAGTCTACTGAATGTTTACTTTTGTTGCAACCTTTTTCCGGAAGTTCACAGAATCTTAATAATCAAGGGTTTCCATGTACTTCATGTACTTTACGACCATCAGCGCGATCTTAAACGTGATGGCGTCCTCAAACACGCGCAGATCAAGCCCGGTGCTCTTCTGAAGCTTATCCAGACGGTACACCAGCGTATTGCGGTGGATATAGAGCTGTCTCGACGTCTCGGACACGTTCAGGCTGTTCTCAAAGAACTTGTTGATCGTTGTCAGGGTCTCCTCGTCGAAATCATCCGGCGATTTGCCGTCAAAAATCTCCCGGATAAACATCTTGCACAGCGGTATCGGAAGCTGGTAGATGAGACGGCCGATCCCAAGTGTGGAGTAAGCGATCACATCCTTCTCCTCAAAGAAGATCTTGCCGACGTCGAGCGCCATGCGCGCCTCCTTGTAGGAGCGCGAAACTTCCCTGATATCGCCCACGATCGTACCGTAAGCGACGTGCACATCGCTCTCCGCGTCCGCGTGGAACAGATTGACAACGACCTCCGCCGTTTTATTCAACTCTTCATATCCCTCATTCTCTGCCACTTCCCTGACGATAATGATATTCTTCTCATCGACAGCCGTGACAAAATCCTTCGCCTTGCCCCCGAAAATGCCGCGCACCCGCTCAAGCTCATTGCCGTCCTTCTCGCGGTTCGTCTCCACGACAAACACAACCCTGCGCACCTCGGTATCAATATGCAGCTTCTTCGCGCGGTTATAGATATCTACCAGAAGGAGATTATCCAGAAGGAGGTTCTTGATAAAGTTATCCTTATCAAACCTCTCCTTATATGCTACCAGAAGATTCTGTATCTGAAAACTGGCAATTTTACCCACCATATAAACATCATCGCTGTCTCCACTGGCGAGCAGGACATATTCTAACTGATGCTCATCAAATACTTTAAAAAACTGATAGCCGTTCACCAACTGGCTGTCCGCCGGTGACTCCACAAACGCCTGCGCCGGCTCAATATACTGCTCCGCTTCCGGAAAGGTCGCCGCAAGCACGTTTCCTTCTACATCGATGATACATAAATCAATCCTCGTAATCCCCTTAAGTCCGTCAATCGTGTTCTGAAGTATTTGATTTGAAATCATAAGCTTTGCTCCTTCTCATATTGTTAAAGATAGCTACATCATATTTTAATGCAAAACAGCAAAAAAAGAAAGAGGAAAAGCACATTTTTTATGCATTTCCCCTTTTACTCCGCCCTCTGCATCCGTGAAAATACGTTTTTATCTGGAATATTCCAAAAATCCTTCGCCCAAAACCTCGCGCGCATCGGATACGATGACAAATGCATTGGGATCCGTTTCCGCGACGATCTCCTTCACCTGCACGATCTCCTTCTGGGAGACCACACAGTAGAGCACGCACTTGTCGGCGCCGGAATACATCCCCTTTGCCTTTAAGCCCGTGACGCCCCGGTCAAGCTCCCCCAGAATACGTTTTGCCACCAGCTCATATTGATCCGTGATGATAAACGCCGCCTTGGAAAACTTAAAGCCCTCCATCAGCGCATCGGATACCTTGGTCGTGATAAAGATCGCCACGATCGCATACAGCGCCGCGTGGATTCCGAATACCCACAGACCGCACAACACAACCAGCGCATCCAGTACCTGCAGGATCTGCACGATCGAATAGTGCTTTGCATAGTGCTGGATGATCGTCGCCACCATATCCGTGCCCCCGGTCGTCGCCTTTGCGAGCAGGATCAGCCCCATACCGGTTCCGCAGGTCACGCCGCCAAACACCGCCGCCAGGACATAGTCCCCCTGCGTCAGATCGACCGCCGGAAGCACATAGAGCCACGCCGACAGCAAAAACGCGCCGACCAGCGTCCTGCCGATAAACCGTTTGCCCTTGACCTTAAACGCCACCAGAAACACCGGAATATTTAACGCGATGTTGGTAAACCACAGCGGGATGCCTCCCGGAAAAAAAGGCTCGGTCACCGACTTTATGACGATCGCAAGACCTGAAAATCCTCCCGTGACAAGGCTGATCGGATCGTAAATGCACTGTATGCTGGCTGCCACAAGCGCCGTTCCCACGATAAGCATGAGATATTCCCACACCTTCGATCTCCTGTAAAATAATTTCTGCATATCTACGCCTCATGATTATACTTATTCATACTATTCTTCAGCCGTTCCAGGTGCATCTTGCTCTTTATGATCCTGCCGATGCACCGCCGTTTCTTCCCCGGGATTTCCAGCTCTCCGGCGCCGTACCAGATATTTGCATGAATTTTATCCTTGTGCTCCATCAGAAAATGCTCCTGTCTTGGCGTCGGCAAAATAGAAAGTATCACGTCAGGCGCTGTAATGTTCATCTCATTGATGACCGCGTCAAAATCTCCCACGCACTGTTCCAACGCATATTCCCCGGCAAAAACCACCTTCGGAAACCGGGCCTCCAGTTCCCCCTTCACCCGGGCAATATCCTCGCCCGCCTCCCCCAGAAGGAACACACTCTTCCTGTTGCGCTCCACGCGCCGGAAAAACTCAACGGCAAAATCCTTTTCTTTTGTCTCCTGCACGCGTTGCATCGTCGCAACCCCTGCCGCCTGCATGATCTCCTTCTCACTGATCACCGTCAGATCCATCGTCTCCACCGCCTCGCGCACGACGGGATCCTCCTCCGCAGCCAGCAGCGTTTTCATCGAGATATTCTCGATCGTGTTCAGCACATCGTCATTCAGATAGTGCTCCACCTGCATCATGGCTTCACGCACGGTATGATTATCCAGTTGAAGTCCCAAAATATCTATTTTCTTTATCATAACACACCCGCATCAAATTTATTCAAACATACGGAATCAGTATAACAAAACTCTGTTTGGATTTCAAGATTCTTCCCGCTTCGTAAACGCCATCCGAAAAAATCTGTTTGTCTAAAAATTGACAGATATTTCACCCCTTATTTTACCATTTTATAAAAGTTAAAATGTCAATATTTTTCTCTGTTTTTTCCGGATTTCCCATTTTTTATCATTAGTATACAAAACACATATTCGATTTTTTTACTATGTAAACCTTATTTTTCTCCCTTCTTTCATGTGGATAATGTGCATAACTTCGTGTATAACTCCTTTTTTTCTATTTTTCGGCTATTTTGAATGTGGATAACTTTTGGACAAACATTTCATTTTTGGTCACTTTTTCCACTTCCACATTTTGCTTTTGTGCATCTTGCATATGCGCACTTTCTTCCCGCTCTCTGACGCCGGATGATCTGACTGACACTTTCGGAAAAAGAAAAAACAAGGCGCTGCAAAAGCAGCGCCCCGTCATAGTTCCATTCTTCAAATTAGAAAATTCTTCTCACACAGATCGGTGTGCGGTAATTTACATTGGAATAAGTAATACCGGTAGCCGGTGTACTCGCGTGTACGATCGAACCGTTCCCCGCATAGATGCCGACGTGACCACTGTAACATACAATATCACCCGGCTGTGCCTCTGCGAGACTCACCTCATAGCCCACGCTTCGCATTGCACTGGAAGAATGTGGCAGTCCGATTCCGAACGCACCATATACACTCATAACAAATCCTGAACAGTCCGCGCCGTTTGTGAGGCTTGTTCCGCCGTATACATACGGATTGCCCACGAACTGGCTCGCATAATTTACGACTGCCTGACCGTTTGAGCTTGTCGGCGCTGTATAGGTCGGCTGGCTTTCAGCCGGTGCCTCGTTTTTCGCCGCCGCTGCCGCCTCCTGTTTCCTTCTCGCCGCAGACGCTGCTGCCGCTGCCGCCTGACGCTCCTGCTCTTCCTTCGCAAGACGCGCCGCCTCTTCTTCCTTCGACTCCGCCTGCACAAACTCCGTCGTCATGATCACATAGTCCGTGGAGACATAACCCTCACCCTCTGCTGTCGTCACTTTCGCCCAGCCCGGGATAGACTCGTCTAATACCACAAGGTCGTCCTCGATCGGCACCATCGTAAGCACGCTCGCCTCTGTTGACGGCTCGGTGCGCACATACAAGGTAGTGGTGTTTACCTTCGCGTAGCGTGTGCTGACAGCTCTTGCCAGTTCTTCATTGCCCGCTACCACATATTCACACTTCACATATCCCGTCACGTTTCCGGAGGTGATCTTGTACCATCCGTCCGCGGTCGTCTCTAAAATCGTCGCTGCAGAGTTATTGTAAAGCTTGCCGAGCACCTCGCTCTCCGTATTCGGCTCCATGCGGACATTGACATAGTTGTCAACCTGCGCGATCGCGATGTCTGCGTACTCGGACTTCGGCTCCTCCGGCACTGTCTCCTCACCGGTTACGACATCTCCCTCCACCTCGGCAGTCACAGCCTCACCGGCATTCTCCTCCGCCGCTACTGTCGGCGTGTCATTCTCACTGACCGGCGCCGCCTGTCCTGCTGCGATCTGCGCCGCCTGCTCGCTGCTCTGTACAAGATAATCCGATACCATAAGAGAAATTCCTGCGGTCGGTACTTCCCTGCCCGCAACAGATGCTATCGTTGACACGCCCGCAACCGGTGCGCCATACAAAATCGCTGTCGAACTTCCCACCAATAATGCGCCCGTCAACAAAACCCCTGCTACTCTCCATGTTCTCTGCTTCATATTTCCTCCGGTAATTTATGATTTATTACAAATTTATTACATTTATTACAGAGGTATTATAGCAAAGCCATGTTTCCATGTCAACCGGCATTTACCAATATTTCCATTATTCACAAGTTATTCATAAATTGTTTTCAGGAGAGGCTGTTTAAGTAATGCTCCGCCGAAAATACCGCGTTTGCCCCATCGGAAGCCGCCGTCACCACCTGGCGCAGCATCTTCGTGCGCACATCTCCCGCAGCAAACACGCCCGGCACGCTGGTTGCGCCCTCCTCTTTGGCACAGACATAGCCGCCCTTGTCAAGCTCGACCTGCCCGCCAAACAGCTCCGTGTTCGGCTGTATGCCGACTGCCACAAACACACCGGAGACCGGAAGGCTGTCCGTCTCTTTGGTCACGGTATTGCACAGGGTGAGCGCTTCCACCCGGTTTTCTCCCCTCACTTCCTCCACGACCGTATCCCAGATCACAGTGATATTCTCTGCCGCAAACACTTTCTCCTGCAGAGACTTCGCTCCCCGGAAAGCGTCTCTTCTGTGGATCAGATAGACTCTGCTGCTGATCCTTGCCAAAAACAGCGCATCCTCCAGCGCGACGTCACCTCCGCCAATCACCGCCACCTCTTTTCCACGGAAAAACGCTCCGTCGCAGGTTGCACAGTAGGAGACGCCCGCTCCCGTCAACCGCTCCTCGCCCGGCACGCCGAGCTTCCGGTGTGTCGCCCCCGTCGCGATCACGACCGTTTTTCCCTCATAGGTCTTTTCATCCGTCACCACACGCTTGGTCTCGCCGGAGAGTTCCACCGACGTCACCTCTGCGGTCACCGCCTCTATGCCCATCGCATCCGCGTGCGCGCGGAATTTTGACCCCAGCTCAAATCCACCGACACCCGGAAGTCCCGGATAGTTATCCACATCCGGCGTATTCACGATCTGTCCGCCGCTCATCGGCTGTTTTTCGATCATCAGTGTGGAGAGTCTCGCCCTCTGCCCATAAATTGCCGCTGCCAGTCCTGCCGGACCACTTCCTATTATAATGATATCGTACATATCCCGTCCTCCTCGTTTTTTCCTATTATAAAATAGTTTTTCCTCTGTCTCTGTGACTTAGTCCCATTCCCACCGCAGAAAACAAATAACTTTCTGTTACAGCTTGTCATACGGTTCCTTTTATGCCATAATATGATTATCAAAAAAGAAAGGTGGGATTTCCATGGATTTTTCTACCATTGATGCCGCTTTAAGTACAATGACCGCCTACGATGCAGGCTCATCTGTCAGCACTGGCAGTCTCGCCTATGCCGTCGGTACGGAAGTACTCAGCCAGTCGCTCGACATGACAGCGGTGATGGGCGCTTCCATGATACAGATGATGGAGCGCTCTGTTACTCCTCAGCTTGGCGGCAATATTGATGTGTATCTTTAAACATTGTACTTTTTTGCGCCGGAGGGATCCGCAAAGCGATGCCTCCCTCATAAAAAGGGACGCCCTACTCTGGGCGTCCCTTTTTCACGCTATCTGCAGCTTTATTTCACTGCAACTGCCTCCACTTCAATCATCACATCTTTCGGCAGACGCGCTACCTCCACGCAGCTTCTCGCCGGGAAATCTCCCTCAAAGAAGGTCGCATACACCTCGTTGATCGCGCCAAAGTCGTTCATCTCCTTGATAAACACCGTCGTTTTCACAACGTTTGCCATGCTGCTTCCCGCTGCCTCGAGCAGATGTGACAGATTCGTCAGAGCCTGCTTTGCCTGTGCCGCAGAGCCCTCCGGGATCTCTCCCGTCTCCGGAACTACCGGGATCACACCGGAAGTATACACCATTCCGTTTACCTCGATCGCCTGTGAGTACGGCCCGATCGCTGCCGGCGCCTTTTCTGTGCTGATTACGTTTTTCATGATCTTGTCCTCTCTTTCTCTGTCTTTATCTTATAACTTTCGGATCGCACGCTCTGTGATTTCGATACGGCGCTCCTTGTAAAGTCTTCCGACCGCACGCTTAAATGCATTCTTGCTCAGTCCCGTCTCCCGCTTGATCACCTCCGGGGACGCCTTGTCCGTAAACGGAAGCACGCCTGCAAATTCCTCAATGACACCCATCACTTTCTCGGCGTCCTCATCCATCTGCAGATATGCCTTCGCACGCATCGTCAGATCCAGCTTTCCATCCGGCTTCACGCCGAGCACTTTCGCCTCGATCACATCACCGATGCGCAGATGGCTGCAATCCTCATGCGCCGGGATCATCGCGGAGTAACAGTCGTCCACCGCTACGAATGTTCCGAAATCATGTCCAAATTCATAAATCCTTCCGGTCACCACATCGTCCTTATGGTATGGCGAATCCTTGCGTAGCAGATCATACAGTTTTTTCATGCTGGCACAGAGCCTGCGACTCTTGTCAATGTAAAGCTTCACCAGCACCTCGTCGCCCGCCTCGATGCGCGCCGTCATCTCTTTATATGGAAGAAACAGATCCTTTTCCAGTCCCCAGTCGAGAAACGCCCCGATCTTGCCGACCTCCAGAACGCGCAGTACCGCAAGCTCTCCAAGCGCAAGCTTCGGCCGGTTCGTTGTCGCGATCAGCCGGTCCTTCGAATCCTTATACAGAAAGACCTCGATCTCATCGCCGAGCGCAGCCCCCTCCGGGACCTGCTTGTACGGCAGCAGCACGCGCAGCTCATCGTCCTCACGCTCTGCCAGATATACGCCAAAATCTACTTTTTTGATAATCTTTAACTTCTGGTATTCTCCTAATCTCACTGCTTCCTCCCAAACTCACTGTTTCTCTATAAACTGCACGATGGCATACGGCTTTTGCGCTCCATCCGCCAGCACGACGGTCGTCTGCCCGTCCTCTTTTCTAACGGTCGGATATAACATGTCTCCGAACACGGCGGCTTTTCTGTACTCTACGCGAAATCTCGCCGGCTCACATCCCTCCGGCAGATATTCCTCGGCAACCTCCACATATTTCTCATTGTTCATATGATGGTTGGTGTCGATCCAGTACCGTGCGACCGGAATCGCAGGCTTTTCTTCTCCCCCGGCGGGCACACAGATTTTTCTCTCGCTCCACGCGCCGGCAAGCGGCTCCGCCATCTCGTTCTCATACGCCAGACACACACTGTCGGAAATCCGCGCCGGACGCATACGCTGCGTATCCATAAATACCCAGAGAGAATTTGCCCTCACAAGGGTTTCCCCGGCGGCATCCTCCAGCAAAAAATTGCGGCTGCCGTAAAATCCCTTAAAATCATACGGCCATGTCTTCACATGGATCTCATCGCCGAGTTTCGGGCTGCGCAGAACCTCCACCTCCCACGAAGACAATACCCATGCGGCGTGTTCCCCCGCAAGGTAATCCACACCGACGCCAAGCTGTTCCGACTGAAAGGTACAACAGTCCTGCATATAATTTAAAAGAGCCGGAAGTGTCAGCTTCCGCCCGCTGTTCACCTCGCTGTATCTCACTCTGCTGTCAAACTGGTACATTCTGCCACCATCTCATTTCTGTAAATTCCATATACTGTCTCCGAAATATTATACTGTTTTTCTGCGGACAATACAACTGTTTCGGGGAATGAAGTTTTCCATCAAGGAAAAACAAAAACCCCAGCAGAAAATCTACTGAGGTTTCTTAGCAGGGCTACAAGGATTCGAACCTTGAAATGACGGAGTCAGAGTCCGTTGCCTTACCGTTTGGCGATAGCCCTAAGTGCTGTCAACAAATGCTATTATAGCAGATGATAAAAAAAAATCAAGTGTTTTTTCAAAAAATTTCTAATTTTTTTCCAACCATCGCATAGAGCACCTGCTCACCCCAGGAAATACGGGCAGTTCCGCTTGTTGTCTCCGTGATTTCTTTTTCTGTCTCACCGCAGACCTCCACCGGAACCATCAGCTTTAACTCCACTTTTTCTGTATACAAGGTGTCGATCAGCGTGAGATTCTTCTGCGCGATCAGGTACTGCAGTTTTCCCAATCCGTTGTAATCTGTTCCGACAGAAAGATATCTGCCTTCCTTCTTATCAATAATAACGCTCGCCGCCAGCCCCTCCTGCACTGCCTTCTGGTAGGCGCGGACCAGACCGCCCGTCCCGAGCAGAACGCCGCCGAAATAGCGCGTCACCACCACCGCAACATTGTGGATGTCCTCGCGCAGCAGTACGTCAAGCATCGGTCTGCCAGCCGTCTGCGCGGGTTCTCCGTCATCCGAGCAGCGGCTCACTTCCTGCCGCCCGCCAATCACAAATGCCGAACAGTTGTGTCTCGCATCCCAGTATTTTTTCTTCATCTCCGCGATAAACGCCGCTGCCTCCTCCTCTGTGGCGACCGGGCGCACCGTGGCGATAAAACGCGATTTTTTCTCCGTGATCTCCCCTTCTCCTCCGGTATAGATACATTTCATAGATAAAACCACCCTTCTCTCTTCCATCTGCCGCCAGAAATATTCCCGTACGGTCCAGAGCAATACTACCATGTTTTTTTCTTTTTTTGCAATATATTTCCTTAAGAAAATGTGAAGAATGTACAGTATTTTCAGTTTTTCCTTTATTCCGGCAAATTTCTCTGCTATAATATGGTGATGGTTTATCATTTAGGAAAGGGAGGCCTACTATGAATTATGGAAAAAAACGTACACGGAAGCGGGAACGTGAGTTAGCTTCCAAAAGTACCATGATTCGCAAAAAATTTCAGGTAGTTTTTTGCAAGGCATTGCTTATATGCTTTTTCGCAGTCGTAGTGATCGGAGGATGCAGCGCATTTGGCATCATATCCGGCATCATCGCCTCTGCGCCGTCCATCGAGGACATCAACGCCACACCGACCGGTTATCTCACCACGGTGCTTGACGCGGAGGGCAACCAGACAGCCACGCTTGTCGCTTCCGGTTCCAACCGCAAATATGTCACGCTGGACGAGATCCCGCTGGATCTCCAGCACGCGTTTGTGGCGATCGAGGACTCACGTTTTTACGAGCACAACGGTATCGACTTGCAGGGTATCCTGCGCGCCGGCATCAAGGGCATCGCAGCCGGCTTCAATTTTAGCGAGGGCGCAAGTACCATCACGCAGCAGCTCTTGAAAAACACCGTTTTCCTCGACTGGGTAAACGAGGAATCCATGGCGGACAAGTTCGAGCGAAAGTTCCAGGAACAGTATCTCGCGCTTCAGCTTGAGAAGGTTGTGGACAAGGACTGGATCCTCGAGAACTATCTGAACGCGATCAATCTCGGTCAGAATACGCTCGGCGTCGGCGTGGCATCTGAGCGCTATTTCGGCAAGGATGTCTCTGAACTGAATCTCTCCGAGTGCGCGGTACTTGCCGCCATCACACAGAACCCAAGCAAATACAATCCGATCTCCAATCCGGAAAACAATGCCAGCCGCCGTAAGACGGTGCTTGACTATATGCTGGAGCAGGGATATATCACGCAGTCAGAATACGACGAGGCGATCGCCGACAATGTATACGACCGCATCCAGCTAGTCAATATCGAGGCCTCCGACGCGGAGATCAACTCCTATTTCGTGGACGCCATGACGGACGTCGTGATGCAGGATCTGATCGACCGGCTCGGCTACACGGAGACGCAGGCTTACAAAGCGCTCTACCAGGGCGGTCTTGTGATCGAATCCACGCAGGATCCCGCGATCCAGGCGATCTGTGATGAGGAGGTCAACAATCTCGACAATTACGTCGGAGACCCAAAGGTTTCATTCGCCTACCGCGTATCCATCCAGTCGCCGGACGGCACCGTTAAGCATTACAGCGAACAGACGATGCTTTCCTACTACCGCTCTGCGGACAAGAATTTTGATATCAATTATGCAAGTCAGGAAGAGGCAGACGCCGCCATCGAGGAATACAAAGCCGAGATCATGAATGAGGGCGACACCATCGTAGAGGGCAGCGAGACGATCACCTACACCGTACAGCCGCAGGCAGCCATGACGGTCATCGACCAGTCGACCGGAGAGGTCAAGGCGATCGTTGGCGGACGCGGTGATAAGACGGGAAACAAGACGTTAAACCGCGCCACTGACACGACGAGACAGCCGGGCTCGACCTTCAAGGTCATCGCATCCTACGCTCCGGCGCTGGATGCCGGGGGACTGACGCTCGCAAATGTGCAGGACGACGCTCCTTACAATTACACGACCGGAGAGGGCAAGGCGGTCACAAACTATGACAAACGTTACCGCGGCTTCACCACACTGCGCGAGGCGATCACGGAGTCCATCAATATCGTGACGGTCAAGACGCTTGCGGAAATCGGTCCTTCTCTCGGCTACGATTATATCCGTAACTTCGGCATCACCACCGTAGGCATCGAGGAGAGCGGCAATGAAACGCTCGCGCTCGGCGGTCTGACCAACGGTGTGACCAACCTTGAACTGACAGCGGCGTACGCGGCAATCGCAAACGAAGGCACTTATATCAAGCCGAAGTTTTACACAAGGGTTCTCGACCACGACGGCAATGTCCTGCTCGACAACACGTCTCCGGAAAGCCACACCGTGCTCAAGGAGACAACCGCATGGCTTCTGACGGACGCCATGAAGGATGTTATGACGCAGGGTACCGGTACTGCCGCTTATTTCGGAAACGGTATGGCGCAGGCAGGAAAAACCGGTACGACCACCAAGAGCCGCGACGTACTTTTTGCCGGATACACGCCTTATTACACCTGTGTGGTATGGGGCGGCTATGACGACAACGACACACAGAGCGGAGAAAATACCAGCTATCCAAAGAAGATCTGGAAATCTGTTATGAGCAGGATCCATGAGGATCTTCCTTCGGAGGATTTCCCGAAGCCGGACGGTCTTGTCACCGCGACGGTCTGTGCAGAGTCCGGAAAGCTCGCCATCGACGGCGTGTGTACGAACGATCCGCGCGGCAACCGCGCTTACACGGAATATTTTGCGGAGGGGACCGCCCCCACGGAATACTGTGACCACCACATTCTCGTCAACATCTGTGCCGAGACCGGGGCGCTTGCAGGGCCAAACTGTCCGTACCAGACAGCCAGCGGCGTGTATGTCATCGGAGGCTCCCCAACCACAGAGGATGCGCCTTATCTTCTGTCGCCGGAGACCGCAGCGAACACCTGCCAGTACCACAACCCCGGCTTTGTCTACAACTACACACCCGTGCCCGGCGTGACAGATGCGTCTACCGCAACGCCGGATGTACCAGCGACTCCACCGGATGCAGCGGCGCCGGAGGGCGCTGCCACTCCTTAACCGGATAAGCAGACAACGAGCTGCTGCCCGGACAGACTGATCCTCTGTCCGGGCAACAGCTCATTTTATGTCCGGCTGCAAAACAGCCGCATGACCGTACACCTCATTATTTTAAATTTTGCTTTTTGAAGATGGAAATCCCTATCTGTGCCAAAACAAGAGTTTCGATCAGATTTGCCATACAAAATTCCCAATGATAGGTCATTCCCTTGCACACGAGCGAATTTTCCGCCTTGATCTCCGGCGTCTCATGCTGCATTTCCGGATGGTATTTTGCCTGCGCAAACGGGGATAACAGCACATGGATATTTGCAACTGCTCTGCCCGCCCCGTCAATATGGAGAGGATTTTCCACAACACTTCCACCTTTCTCAACCCGATACTCCGGCTGCTTCAACGCTGAGACGGTGTTCCCGCCAATCTGCAGCGCCAGCAGCGTCAGACATACGGCGACCGCGATGCTGTGTAAACGCTTGTGCATCACCATCACAATCGTTGTGAAAAGAGTGGAGACCGCAATGATGCAGCTATAACAGATCACAAAATAAACTGCCAGCTTCCCAAATGTCATATCTAACGATAATTTTTTTATCATTGCAAAGAGAAGAACACTTCCCATATCTGCGAGGAGAAAAATCAAGCCACACACCATTGCCACGACCATTTCCGCAACGTAAATCTGTTTTCTCCGGTAGCCTGCTATGATCTTATGATTCACTGTGCGCACCTCAAATTCCTGCCCTGCATGGAGTGGAATGCATACAGCCAGACACACACATATGGCCGGCGTACCATAAAACAAAAAGGTATCAGCAGATATGTAAAATCCATAGCCGCTCAGCAGGATTTCAAATAAATGAATGATGACGATCACACATACGCCCACCCACAGTAAAGGGGAACAAAACGCTCTTTTTAATTCCGCAGATAACAACTTTTTCATCACGACCACGCTCCTTCCTTATGCAAAATTTTCAAAATAGAATGTTTCCAGGTCAGTATCCAACACATCATTGGAAAATTCCCGTATGAGTTTCCCGTTCTTCAAAAATCCGTAATGGGTTGCAACCTTCTGCAGCTCGCCCAGTATGTGACTGGAAATCAGTATAGTCTTCCCGTATTTCTGGTTCAGCTCCACGATCATGGAACGCACGTCCCGGATACCGTCCGGATCCAACCCGTTCAGCGGCTCATCGAGGATCAGCACATCGGGATTTCCGACAAGCGCCATCGCCAACCCCAGTCTCTGCTTCATACCGAGAGAATAATACCGGACCGGTTTTTTCGAGTCCGTCAACCCCGCCATTGCCAGCAATTTTTTGACGTCTGTCTCTCCGTCACCTGAGATTTCTTTCTGATACTTTAAATTTCCATATGCACTGAGCATCGGATAAAATGCCGGCGTTTCGATGAGAGCGCCAATTTTCAGGTTCTTCTTTTTGCTGACGGAACCGGAGGTCTGTTCCTGAAGCTTCGCTAAAATGCTCATCAAGGTTGTCTTTCCGGCTCCGTTATTGCCGATCAGTCCATAAATTGCCCCCGCCGGAATTGACATGGATACCTGATCCAGAGCTTTTGTTGTCTTGAATTGTTTTGATAGTTTGTCTGTTTTGATGATATCGTCCACAGATTTTCTCCTTTCTGATCACAATTTTCCTGTTTCTGTAAAAATCATAGTTCAAAACACAGAGAAGGGAAAGCAAACGGGGCTTTACAGGGCGCTAAGTTCTCTTTACACCGATGTAAAGCACAATTTGCTTGTGCCCGTGGAAAGCCTGTGGCATACTACCGTTATACAGATTGCAAACGAAGGGGTAATAAAAAATGACAGTAGCGGAAATGATAAAGCAGACCCGAACCGCCTCAGATATGACGCAGGAGGAATATGGTTTGAAATTAGGAGTGTCAAGACAGACGGTATCCAGTTGGGAAAATGGAGTTTCCCATAGTTAAAGATACCACATCAAATATGACGAACCCACGCTTATACAGAACTGCAAAAGATATAAAGGCTTGATGTAAGTAATAACTACTGCATCAGGCTTTTTTCTTACACTATTCCTATATAAATATCTATAACGATGAATTGAAATTTTCACATTTTCGTGATATACTATCATGAGTGATTATCATGGCAAGGAGGACTATATGGCTGTAACATATAAAAAACTATTTCACTTGCTGATAGACCGGGGCATCCCGACCGCCGCATTGACAGAGAAAGCTGGATTTAGTGCTAATATTCTAACCCGACTAAGGCGTGACCAGTATGTATCTTTGGATAGTATCGAAAAGATATGTTTTGCTCTTAATTGCAAGGTGGATGATATTCTGGACTTTATTCCCGATGAAAAGGAGAAAGAAAATGGCTGATATAAGAAAAGAACAAGAGCGTGATGAACTCCATCGGGCAATATGGGCGATTGCCGATGAACTGCGTGGAAGCGTGGACGGATGGGATTTCAAGTCCTATGTGCTGGGTATGATGTTCTATCGTTATATATCTGAAAACCTAACAAATTACATCAACGAGGGCGAGAGTGAAGCCGGAGAAGTGGGCTTTGATTATGCACAGTTGTCCGATGAAGATGCTGAACAGGCTCGCGAGGACTTGGTTAAAACGAAGGGATTCTTTATTCTGCCCAGCGAGCTTTTCTGCAATGTCAGAAAGAGAGCCGCAAATGACGAAAATCTGAATATGACTTTGGAAGCTGCCTTTAACCACATTGAGGAATCAGCAAAGGGCAGTGAAAGTGAAGATAATTTCGCCGGACTGTTTGACGATATTGATGTGAACAGCAACAAACTGGGAGCTACTGTTGCAAAGCGTAATGCAAACCTCGTGAAGCTAATCGAGGGCGTTGCAAACATGGGCTTGGGCAACTACAAGGATAATTCCATTGATGCCTTTGGCGATGCTTACGAATACCTTATGAGTATGTACGCATCCAACGCCGGAAAAAGCGGCGGTGAGTTCTTCACTCCCCAAGAGGTTTCCGAGCTTCTGACTCGTATGGCTGTTGCTGGAAAAACAGAGGTCAACAAGGTATATGACCCTGCGTGTGGTTCTGGTTCTCTGCTTCTCAAAGCCGCAAAAATTCTTGGTAAAGAGAATGTGCGTCAAGGCTTCTACGGACAGGAAATCAACTTGACTACATACAACCTTTGCCGTATCAATATGTTCCTGCATGATATTGACTTTGACAAGTTTGACATTGCCCATGAGGATACTTTGCTCTCTCCGCAGCATTGGGATGACGAACCGTTTGAGGTTATTGTTTCAAATCCCCCTTACTCTATCAAGTGGGAGGGCGATGACAATCCTGTTTTGATAAATGATCCTCGTTTCTCTCCTGCCGGAGTGCTTGCACCGAAGTCAAAAGCTGACCTTGCTTTTATCATGCACTCTCTGGCATGGCTTGCCACCAATGGAACTGCGGCGATTGTCTGCTTCCCCGGTATCATGTACCGTGGCGGAGCTGAGAAGAAGATCCGCCAATATCTGATTGACAACAACTTCATTGACTGCATCATCCAGTTGCCGAGCAACCTGTTCTTTGGAACTTCCATTGCGACCTGCATCATGGTTTTGAAGCGTAGCAAGTCTGACAACACCACCCTGTTCATTGATGCTTCCAAGGAGTTTGTCAAGGTCACGAACAACAATCGACTGACCGAAGAAAACATAGCTCACATCGTAGACGAGTTTATTTCCCGAAACGGTACGCAACACTTTTCCCACCTTGCCAACTATGACGAGATCAAAGCACAGGACTACAATCTATCTGTCAGTACCTATGTTGAGCAGGAGGATACGAGAGAAGTTATCGATATTGTGAAACTCAATGCAGAGATTGAAGAAATCGTAGCCCGTGAACAGATTCTCCGTGAGGAAATTGCAAAGATCATTGCAGAAATTGAGGGGCAAAAATGAACAAGTGGGAACTGGCACGATACATAATAGACGGCAAAAAATCTGTTGATACAGTTCTTTTCCTTGCAGAGAATGGCAGTAAAGTGTCCAACATTGATATTCGACAGGAAGTCAATGATGCGAAGCAAAAGTTTTATGTTAGCATCTGTGTGGTAATGGACAAATGCTTTCCAAGGAAGAAAAAGACTATTTGTTCTAACCTCATTATTTCTGCTATTTACTATGAACGTGATAAGAACTTTGCACACAAAGATGATAATTATACGGCAAAAGAATACACCTCACTGCAAGAAATTGCAGACGAAATGATTGAACAAATTCGTGCGGTGAAGGAGTTGTGCTCTGAATTTCTTCCCCAAGAGCTAAGTTTAGACTTTGTGGCTTTTGATAGCAAGCTGTTTAGAATTGCAAACGGCATAACAAAAGACATTGAAGAAAATGTCCTGAATATCAAACATCCGGGAAGAAATAGACCCATTCCCCCAAATGTACCGACAAAGGAATTTAAGATATTTTACGATACGGAAGACATTAAGAAAATCGATCCAAAAGAATATGCAGCCATTCTCCAAACAGGTTTGTGTATGGAAGAAACTATGCAGCATCTTCAGGATGGGGTCATTAGAATTAACGTTCTATATGGATTGGATATTTGGGTATCGATAAACTTTGATGCTCTAAAAGAAATCATTCGTATGAGGGAACTCGGACTATTAGATATTTGCGACATACCGTATGTACCCAAAAACAAAAAAGATGAGAAAAGAATCGTTGAACTTATGAAGAAGGAGGGCTTGCTCAATGGCTAAACTTGAAGAACTAATACAAGAGTTTTGCCCTAATGGTGTTGAATATAGAAACTTAGAAAATTGCTGTGAAATTTTGGACAACAAAAGAAAGCCAGTAACAAAAGTGGCAAGAGAAGCTGGTGAATATCCGTACTATGGTGCAAACGGTATTCAAGATTATGTTGCCGATTATATCTTTGACGGTACTTTTGTTCTTGTAGGTGAGGATGGAAGCGTAGTAACCGAGCAAGGTACTCCTATTGTAACTTGGGCTACAGGTAAAATATGGGTTAATAACCACGCACACATCGTTGCCAAAAAAGAAGGTATCTCACTTCGCTATTTATACCACTTTATTCAGACTGTAAATGTGAAGCCGCTTATTCACGGCAACATTCCAAAACTAACAGGCGGGGACTTTAGAGCTATCCAAATACCCGTTCCCCCTTTGCCAATACAGAATGAAATTGTCCGTATTCTGGACAATTTCACGGAGCTTACAGCGGAGCTTACAGCGGAGCTTACAGCGAGACAAAAACAATATAATTATTATAGGAATAAGCTACTGACCTTCAATGGTGCTGATATTCCCATCGTCCAGCTTCGTACTGTTGTCAAAAAGAGCTGTTCTGGCTCTACTCCTACTAAAGGAAATTCTGGCTACTATGAGAACGGTACTATTCCGTGGATAAGGACGCAGGATGTTCACTTTAATGAAATTACTGAAGTGGATAGCTATATAACTGAAAAAGCAGTTGCAGAGACCGCAGTAAAGTGGATACCGGAGAATTGCGTGATTGTTGCAATTTCTGGTGCTACCGCAGGAAGATGTGCTATTAACAAGATAAAAGCAACCACCAATCAGCATTGTCTGAATTTGGAGATTGATGAGAGCAAAGCCTTGTATAGATACATCTACTACTGCATTTACAACAAGTATGATGAACTCCTTAGCAGGAAGCAAGGAGCAAGAGGCGATTTGAACTCATCTTTGGTATTGTCCCTTGAAATTCCCATTCCTGCACTTGATGTTCAGAGACGCCTTGTGTATGTTCTGGACAATTTCGATGCTATCTGCTCAGATCTCAAAATCGGTCTCCCTGCGGAGATTGAAGCAAGGCAGAAGCAATACGAGTTCTATCGTGATGCTCTCTTGACTTATGCCGCAACTGGCAAGACAATCTTGACAGACAGACAGACAGACAGACAGACAGACAGACAGACGAGCTTAATGGCTTGATTCTGCTTTGTCAATATGTTTTTGGTTTTATTTCTGTTACGCTGAACATGATTTCTGAAAACCATGACAGTAAGAGAAAGCCTATCACAAGTGGCAACCGTGAAGCTGGCGAGTACCCGTACTACGGTGCATCTGGCATTGTTGATTATGTGAGTGGTTATATCTTTGATGGAGATTATCTGCTTGTTTCCGAGGATGGAAACAATTTGGTGGCACGAAGCACACCGATTGCGTTCTCTATATCGGGCAAGAATTGGGTAAATAACCATGCTCATGTTTTGGAGTTTGATTGTTATGCAACGAGAAGATATGTCGAGTTTTACTTGAACGCTATCGACCTTTCACAATTTATTTCTGGTGGAGCACAACCGAAGCTGAACCAGAAGAACCTTAACACAATACCGATTCCGCTTCCTGCTATCAAGGAACAGGAGCGTATCGTAGGCATACTTGACCGCTTTGATGCCCTCTGCAATGACATTTCTTCCGGCTTACCAGCAGAGATTGAAGCGAGGATGAAACAATACGAATATTATCGTAATAAGCTGCTGACTTTCAAATCGGCAGAGTAAACCACAAAAGGAGGTTTCTATGAGTACCTACAATATCGTGCTTTCGACCAATGAGAGCACTGTTGTGACCGAGTATGAGCCACAAAGCAAACGCTCTGATGCTTACCAGAGTGAAGCAGCTCTGGAAGCGGCATTTATCAAAATGCTGGGCGAACAGGGCTATGAGTATGTGACCATTCACAACGCCGATGCACTCATTGCCAATCTCCGCAGACAGTTAGAATTGTTGAACAACTATCAGTTTACGGATAAGGAATGGGACAGCTTTTTCAAAAGCAAGATTGCCAACGCCAATGAGGGCATCGTGGAAAAGACCCGAAAAATTCAGGAAGATTATGTGCAGAACCTGACCCGCGAGGACGGGACTACCATGAACATCTCTCTGATTGACAAAAAGAACATCCACAATAACCGACTGCAAGTTATCAACCAGTATGAGGAAACAGCCGGAAAACATGATACCCGATATGATGTTACCATTCTGGTGAACGGTCTGCCGTTGGTTCATGTGGAATTGAAACGCCGTGGCGTGGCAATCAAGGAAGCGTTCAACCAGATCAACCGCTATCAGCGTGATAGCTTTTGGGCTGGTTGTGGGCTTTACGAGTATGTGCAGATTTTTGTAATCTCCAACGGCACATTCACAAAGTATTATTCCAACACCACCAGAGCAAGCCATATCAAGGAGAATGACGGAACTGGCAGGAAGCACAGCAAGAAAACTTCCAACAGCTTTGAATTTACCTCTTATTGGGCAGATGGGAACAACAGGGTTATCGCAGACCTTGTTGACTTCACAAAGACATTCTTTGCGAAGCACACCATTTTGAACATCTTGACAAAATATTGCGTGTTCACTTCTGAGGAATTGTTGCTTGTCATGCGCCCCTATCAAATTGTGGCTACCGAGCGTATTTTGAACAGGATTGAAGTGTCCACCAACTACAAGAAAACAGGAACAATCGAAGCCGGAGGATATATCTGGCACACCACAGGAAGCGGTAAGACATTGACTTCCTTTAAGACAGCCCAGCTTGCGACAGGACTGACGTATATCGAAAAGGTTCTGTTTGTGGTCGATCGTAAGGACTTGGACTATCAGACCATTAAGGAATATGACCGCTTTGAAAAAGGTGCTGCCAACGGAAACAAGAGTACCGCTGTTTTGCAAAGACAGCTTGAGGACAGCACCTCCCGAATTATCGTAACGACCATTCAGAAATTGGATGTGTTCATTACGAAAAATCCGAGCCACCCTATCCGAAACAAGCATATTGTCCTTGTGTTTGACGAGTGCCACCGCAGCCAGTTTGGAGACATGCACACCCGAATTGTCGGAGGGCAAATCAAAAAGGGCGAAAAGACAATCAAGGTGGAAAGGTATTTCAAGAACTATCATATATTTGGATTTACTGGCACACCGATTTTCGCAGTCAATGCCGGGACAGGTGGAAATCCGAATCTCCGAACCACAGAGCAGGCTTTTGGTGCGAAGCTCCATACCTACACTATTGTGGATGCAATCAATGATGGAAATGTGCTGCCGTTCCGTATCGACTATATTAACACGGTCAAGCAGAAGGATGACAAGCAGGACAAGCAGGTTGCCGCTATTGATACCGAGGAAGCATTGGGTTCGCCGGAGCGTATCACAGAGGTTGTGAAGTACATTCTGGAACACTTCGACCAAAAGACCATGCGAAATTCCTACTACAGTCTGAAAGGTCAGCGAGTAAACGGCTTCAACTCTATGTTCGCCGTCAGCTCTATTCCTGTCTGCAAAAAGTATTATCTGGAGTTTAAAAAACAGATTGCAGAACGGCACAGAGATTTGACTATTGCCACTATCTTCTCATTCGCTCCAAATGAAGCGGATAGTGCCGATGGTATTCTGGACGATGAAAGTTTTGACACCGATGACCTTGACCAGAGTTCCCGTGACTTTCTGGATATGGCAATTAAAGACTACAACAAGATTTTCAAAACCAATTTTGATACATCAAGCAAGGGTTTCCAAGATTACTACAAAGACCTTTCCGATAAGGTTAAGAAGCGTGAAGTCGATTTGCTGATTGTAGTCAACATGTTCTTGACGGGCTTCGATGCAACAACACTTAACACCCTTTGGGTAGATAAGAACTTGAAAATGCATGGTCTGATACAGGCATTTTCCAGAACGAACCGTATCCTCAATTCAGTCAAGTCCTTTGGTAATATTGTCTGCTTCCGTGATCTTGAAGAAGCTACCAACGATGCGATTGCATTGTTCGGAGACAAGGAAGCAAACGGCATTGTCCTCTTGAAATCCTATGAGGATTATTACTACGGTTGTGTCGATGATAAAGGTCGTGAGCAGAAAGGTTATGAGGAACGAATTGCAGAATTGTTGCAGAAATATCCTTTGGGACAGCCGATTGTCGGAGAGCAAAACAAGAAGGATTTTATTGTTCTGTTTGGTAATATTCTGCGTTTGAGAAATATCCTTGCTGCCTTTGACCGCTTTGCCGGAAATGAAATCCTATCCCCGATTGATTTCCAAGACTACACAGGCACATACCATGATGTGTACGAGGAAATCAAACCGAAACCGGGAAGCAAGGAAAGTATTATGGATGATGTTGTCTTTGAAATGGAGCTTGTCAAACAAGTGGAAGTCAACATTGATTATATCTTGATGCTGGTTGGAAAGTATCACGATGGAAACTGTGAGGATAAGGAAATCCTTGTTGCGATTGATAAAGCAATCAAATCTAGCTTGCAGCTTAGGTCTAAAAAGGAACTGATTGAAAAATTTATTGCTACTATCAACACAAATACCAATGTCAATACTGACTGGCAGCGTTTTGTCAGAGAGCAGAGAGAGACCGATATTCAGACTTTGATCACTGAAGAAAAATTGAAACCGGAAGAAACGAGAAAGTTTGTGGAGAACGCTTTCCGTGATGGCGTACTCAAAACCACTGGTACAGATGTTGATCGACTGATGCCGCCCGTTTCCCGTTTCGGAGGTGGAGGTTCTCGTGATAAGAAGAAACAGACAGTTATTGAAAAACTAAAAGGGTTCTTTGAGAAATACTTTGGACTGGTTAGCCCAGAGGTTTCAAAAGAATCGGATAAGGTTACATATCTTTATGATACAGAACCAACACTATCTATGGTGGCAGAGGAACCGGTGCATTACGGAAAAGATATTTAGTGCAAATGATAATGGTTTAAAGGAAATCGGGAGGAAAAATGAAAAAAGAAATTGCAAAGTTATTAGCAGGAAGTTCTGCATTACCAGTTTTATTTATAGGTTCTGGATTAACGAGAAGATATCTTGATCTACCAAATTGGGAAGGTTTACTTCGAAAATTCTGTGTTAAGCCATTTGAATACTACTATGGTAAAGCAGAAAGGGCTTGCCGAGATCAAGTGGATATGCTGTATCCAACATTGGCTGATTATATAGAGGAAGACTTCAATGAAGTATGGTATACTGATAGCAATTATAAACAAAGCAGAGAACTTCATGCGGAGGACTTGAAGCAAAAAATTTCTCCTTTCAAATTTTGCATTGCAGATTTTATTCGTGATTCTAGTGCCAATATTCAAGAAATGCATGCTGAAGAAATTTCTAAATTTAAGGCTATTGGAAGCAAAAACATTAGTTGTATTATTACGACTAATTATGACACATTTTTAGAAAACAGTTTCGGACAGGGTGCATTTCAAACATATATTGGGCAAAGTGAATTACTTTTTTCTACAATATATGAGATAGCGGAAATATATAAAATCCATGGATGTTGTACCAAACCAGAATCTATAGTTATCAATTCGTATGATTATAATATATTCAATCAAAAAAGTGCATATTTGAGTTCGAAAATTTTGACACTATTTCTCGAAAGACCGATAATATTTATAGTGTATAGTATCAGCGATCCCAATATTAGGCGTATTCTCCAATCAGTTTCAGACTGTCTGGAAAATGATCAACTCGAACAATTAAAAGAACGACTAATATTTATTGAATGGAATTCAAATTCAAGTGTATCGGATTGCATTAATGAAAAGTTGTTTGATTATAATAATGGGAAAACTATCACGATGAAAAATGTGTTATTAACACAATATAGTGATTTATATGATGCAATTCTTGAAAATACAGTAAAATACGATGTTAAAGCACTTCGCCGAATAAAAAGTCAACTATATGAATTGGTCAAATCTAATAAACCCACAGAGAAGCTATATGTAGCGACTAGTATTGATGATTCGGAAACAGATGTTGATTTTGTTGTAGGTGTAGGCGTATATGGCAAATTTGGTAAAGTTGGTTATAGAGGACTGCGTGCGGAAGAACTATATCTTTATGCACTTGGAAAGTCTGAATTAGAATATGATGATGAAATGATTTTGAGAGAAGCAGTTCCCTCTTTGCATAATGGACGTAGTACTTTACCTGTATGTCGATTTGTTTCAAGATGTCAATCTAAGGATTGTATTAATGACAAAGTAAAATTTTCTCTAAAAGAGAGATTTGAAGAAATGCTTTCGTGGGGAGAGAAAAAACGTATTAAAGATAATGGTAACTTTAAAATGGGAAATATAATGGATTATTACAACACGCATGGATTAAGTCAAACATTATCTAAAATCCCGTTAATAGCACCGGAAGATATAGAACCAGATAGTTTAGTGCAATTTTTGAATAAGGCCTTGGAGGATTACCCTGATCTGCTAGCAGTAGGAAAAGGACATCAATCGCGCTCACAATTCAAAAAATGTATCAGTATATGGGATTGGCTTAAGTATTCAAAGGCAGCTAAAAATCAGATGAAGATATTGAAAGAAAACTAAGGAGTGATTGTGTGGCAGAAAGTCAAAATATAGAATGGAAAGAGTCTTGGCGAGATGAGTATCTTAAGTGGATATGCGGTTTTGCCAATGCACAGGGCGGCAAGATTTATATTGGCACAAATGATGACGGCACGGTGATCGGCATTCAGGACAGTAAAAAATTACTGGAAGATATTCCGAATAAAGTTCGGGATGTTCTTGGTATTATTGTAGATGTTAATTTGCTGACTGAAGATGGAAAAGACTACATTGAAATTTGCGTGAATTCGAATAGTTATCCCGTCAATTACAAGGGTGAATATCATTATCGGAGCGGTAGCACCAAGCAGCAGTTAAAGGGACAGGCATTAAACCAGTTTCTGTTACAGAAAACAGGAATTACGTGGGACAGTGTGCCAGTTCAAGGAGTAACTATACAAGATTTAAGAAATGACAGTTTCGATATTTTCCGGGAACAGGCAGTACGCAGCAAACGAATGGACAAGAAAGATATTGATGCCACGAATGAACAGCTACTGGACAGTTTGAACTTGCTTGAAAATAGTCATTTGAAAAGAGCAGCTATTTTGTTATTCCATCATAATCCGGAAAAATGGATACCGGGAGCATACATCAAGATTGGTTATTTTGAATCGGATTCAGAACTGCGTTATCAGGATGAAATTCACGGTTCACTAATTTCACAGGCAGATAAAGTGGTTGATCTCATTTTTACGAAATATTTAAAGGCAGATATTTCGTATCAAGGAGTAACAAGAGTGGAAACCTACCCTTTTCCGAAAGAAGCAATTAGGGAAGCTGTTTTTAATGCGATTGCACACAAATTTTATGGAGCATTAATTCCAATTCAAATCAGTGTGTATGCAGATCGGATTTATATTGCGAATGATTGTATTTTCCCGGAAGATTGGACAATTAATGATTTAATGGGGAAACATCGGTCAAGACCGTATAATCCTCTGATTGCCAATACATTTTTTAGAGCTGGTTTTATCGAAGCATGGGGACGTGGAATCGAAAAAATCAAAGATAGCTGCAA
>JAPFDX010000035.1 GCA_026168605.1 Roseburia sp.
GCTTTTTTCTGGTTTTTACCAGAATTTACTGTTTTAAGGTTCTTCTGTCTTTCAACAGAAGAGTCCGTCTGTAAAATAAAATTTATCTGACAGCCTGAAATCTCATGAAGAAAACGTTGTTTTCTTCTAATGCAAACCTATGGTTTGCCAATTCAGCTTTGCTGAATTTTGAATCTTTCAAGGTCTGTTCACTGTTCAGTTATCAATGTGCTTTTCTGTTGTCCTCCGTTCTCGGCGACAGCTTATTTACTATATCACTTTGAACCGGATTTGTCAACAACTTTTTTTATTTTCTTGCAACTCTTTAAGTCAGTTGCTTGTTGTCGAACTTTTATCTCAAGTGACAACTCATTTATATTATCACGTTTAAGAACTAATGTCAACAACTTTTTCAGAAAAAAATTGAACAATTCATATTTTCAAATAAAGCGGAGAAGGAGGGATTTGAACCCTCGCGCCGGTTGACCCGACCTATACCCTTAGCAGGGGCACCTCTTCGGCCACTTGAGTACTTCTCCAAAGTTCTTATCTGACAATATGATATTGTTCTGCGTGTGTAACGCATAGATAATAATACTAAAGGTTTTGCCTTTTGTCAATCACATTATTCAAATTTTTTATTTTTCTTTATTTGAAGTGGATTTTCTCTTATTTTATGGGAGCGGGTGTCCTGCCGCCAGATAGAGTCTGTACCACTCTTCCCTGGTGAGTTCTGTTTTTTCTGCTTCCAGGATTTCCTTTAAACGTTTTTCGCTGGATGTCCCTGCAACGATCTGCATTCCGGCGGGATGGCGCAGAATCCATGCTGCGGCGATTGCCGTGTCCGTCACGCCGTATTTTTCTTTTAATATAGAAATTTCCCGGTTCAATGGAGCATACGCCTCATTTCCAAGGAAGCACCCCTGCCAGTCCGGCATCTGAAATGGTGACCATGCCTGAATGGTAATGTCGTGCAGGCGGCAGTAGTCGAGCACGCTGCCATCGCGGTCGGTTGCTCCGTCTGTCTCCATGTTTACCTCTATGCCGTTTGCTACCATATTAGAGACCGGAATGGAGTACTGGAGCTGGTTGATGTGCAGGGGCTGTCTCACATATTTTTTCAGAAGCTCTATCTGCATCGGCTTATGGTTTGATACACCAAAATAACGCACCTTTCCACTTTTTTCCAACTCGTCAAACGCCGCCGCAACCTCCTCGGGTTCTACGAGGGCATCCGGACGGTGCAGAAGAAGGATATCCAGATATTCTGTCTGAAGTCTCTTTAGGATTCCATCCACGGAATCAATGATATGTTCTCTGGACAGATCATAGTATCCCTTGCGGATTCCACATTTTGACTGAAGAATGAGATCTTCGCGTCGCAAGGATGTGTCGCCGGAAACTGCTGCACCGAACAGTTCCTCGCTTTTCCCTGCGCCGTAAATATCCGCATGGTCAAAAAAATTTGTCCCGTTTTCCACAGCGGTGTGGATAAAATGGTTCATTTCCTGCACAGAAAACTCTGACAGTCGCATACAGCCCACGATCACCGCAGGCGTTTTCATTCCGGTTGTTCCCAATCTGATTTGTTTTTGTGGCATACCCATTCTCCTTATTCTATCGTGCAGTATTCCCTGATCGCCGTCTCATAGAGGTTGTTCCCCTCACAGTCAATCACCACGACCGCCGGGAAGTTTTCCACCTCAAGTTTGCGGACTGCCTCGGCGCCGAGGTCTTCGTAACAGATAAGTTCTGATTTTTTGATACATTTGGAGAGCAGTGCGCCCGCGCCGCCGACTGCGGCGAAATAGACGGCATGGTTGCGCACGATGGCGTCAATAACTTCCCTTGTCCGTTTTCCTTTTCCAATCATGGCTTTTTGTCCGAGATCCAAAAGCGCCGGGGCATATTTATCCATGCGGGATGCGGTGGTGGGTCCGGCGGAGCCGATGGGACGTCCTTCGCGTGCCGGAGAAGGTCCCATATAGTAAATCGTGGCATCCCGGATGTCGATCGGGAGCTCCTCCCCCTTTGCGAGAGCCTCTGCCATACGCTTGTGGGCGGCGTCGCGCGCTACATAGATGGTTCCGGTAAGGTAGACATAGTCACCAGCCTTTAAATCTCTTGTCGTAGTTTCCGTGATCGGCGTTTTGATATACTTCTCCATCCTCTATTCCTCATTCTCAACCGAAATCTGACATACCTGCATCGCTTTTAGCGCAGTGTGGTGGCTCTCCGGCGTGACGCCCGCACAGCACGATGCATCCACGATGATCTTTGTTTCCGGCAAAAATGCCTTTGCCAGCAGCGCGTTGGAAATGACGCAGATATCCGTGCACAGTCCGACCAGTGTCACAGAGGCAACCGTTTCTTTTTCGTTTTCTGCTGTAAGCAGCGCCGCCAGTTCGGATGAGCCAAAGGTTACCTTGTCAACGGGTTGTTCTTTACAGTAATCCCGGAGCGCATCGCAGATCTGCCAGCCTTCTGTCCCACGAATACAGTGCGGAACGGGAAGATTTTTTCCTTCCTGCGTCTCCATATAGTTTTCCTCGTGTGTGTCTCTTGTAAAAATGACCCTGCCGTAAAAATTGCGGATTTTCTCTGCAACCTTCGGCACGATCGCCTGCGCCTCGGCAGTTCCAAGCGCCCCATCAATAAAGTCATTCTGCATATCTACAACGATCAGTATATTCTGCATACGATTTCCATCCTTTCGTCTACTTTTTATAATTCCCTCACCACATGACGGTTGACATGGCAACAGATATTTACGGCTACCGGAAGTCCGGCGATGTGGGTTGGGTAGGTTTCAATGTTGACGGCAAGCGCTGTCGTCGTGCCGCCCAGTCCGCCCGGTCCGATGCCAAGGCGGTTTATTTTTTCCAGCAGTTCCACTTCCATTTCCCTGATGTGGGGAATGTCCGAATGTTCATCCACCGGTCTTGTGAGCGCGTGTTTTGCCATAAGCGCGCATTTTTCAAATGTTCCCCCGATTCCGACGCCGACGACCATCGGCGGGCAGGCATTTGGTCCGGCGTCTTTTACCGCCGTGAGAATTGCCTGTTTCACACCATCCGCTCCGTCGGACGGCTTCAACATAAAGATGCGGCTCATGTTTTCACTGCCAAATCCTTTCGGGGCTAACGTGATCTTCACCTTATCGCCGGGCACGATCGAATAGTGGATCACTGCCGGAGTATTGTCCTTTGTATTTTCACGGATCAGCGGATCGCCAACCACGGATTTCCGCAGAAATCCCTCCTCATAGCCGAGGCGGACTCCCTCGTTCACGGCGTCCCCGATTGCTTTTCCCTCGAAATGTACCTCCTGCCCGACTTCTAGAAAAATCACAGCCATGCCTGTGTCCTGGCAGATCGGTATCCTCTCCTCATCCGCAATCCTTAAGTTCTCCTGAAGCTGGTTTAAGATTTTCCTGCCAAGCTCCGATTTCTCGGTACATACCGCCTCTTTCATCGCCCTGTCCATGTCCGGCGACAGATAATGGTTTGCCTCGATACACATTTCTCTGATCTGGTCTGTGACCTGCTCCGTCAAAATTGTCCGAATCATTTGTCCTCTCCTTCTCTGCGCTTTCTGAATGTCTGAAAGTGAAGCCTATATTTCTCGAGCATCTCATTGTTGTCACGGGATTTCATATCCGGGAACGCGCGAAGCAAACGGTGGAATCCCTTGTGTTTCTCTGCAAAAAGTTTTTCGTACTTCTCACGCAGTTCTGCGAGTTGTCTCTGTTTCTCCTCATGCGCATCTAAAATTCTCGCGCGTGTCGTCTCTGTTGTCTCGGTGATCTTATCGATCAGCTCTGCGTGGCTCTCCTGAAACTGCTCGGATTTTTCCATAATGTCAGATACATTCTCATAGATGTTCTCTCCGATTTCATCGGACAGACGGTGAATGGATGCTGCCAGTTCATCCATGACCTTCAAATGCCTGTTGAATTTCAAAATGGTCGATACGGTAATACAGCAATCCGTGATAAAAATCCCCATCAGAACCACAAGTAAAAACACACCCACCCAGAATGGGATCCACGTGATGATTTTGTAAATCGCAGGATGCACGATTTTCATGACAAAGGTGCAGGCAAGTCCCCATAAAATTGAAAATTTGAGGCAGATATATCCCTTGACGTTAAACGGCGTATCGGAGTAATCCCACCATTTGTTGTGAAAAACTTTTTCCAGAACGTAGCCTGTGATAAATTCCAGCGTTGTCGTCAATACGACCGATCCCACAAAAAGGAGCAGAAGATTTTCTTTTAACGGGGTGAGGACCGTCACCACGATGACAACCCCACACCCGTAAATCGGACAGTATGGTCCATTCAAAAATCCGCGGTTCACAAATTTTCCCGTGTCAAGCGCAGCGTACGATACCTCCGTACACCAGCCGATAAACGCATAAATGATAAAAATCCATACAAGTTCATAAAAATTCTGCGGCATATGTATTCCTCTTTCTTTCTACAAAAAAGCAATGGCTAGATTTATTATAGTCCATTGCTTTTTTCGATACAATCTTAAATTTTACAGAATGTCTGACATACGTTCCGTTTCCGCTCTTGCGGCAGGCGTTAATTTACAGATTTTGTTACAGTATTTGAGATTATCCAGCCGGTGTGTGATGAGGAAAATGATCTTGTCTTTCTTTTCAAAAACCGGCTCTAAAATTTTCCGCTCGGTCTCGCTGTCTAGAGAGCTGGTCGGCTCGTCCAAAACAAGAATCTCGGCGTCCTCGGTGTAGAGTCTTGCAAGCGCGATCCGCTGCTTGTCTCCGCCGGAGAGATTGTTTCCGTTTTCCAGGATCGTCCTTCCGTTCAGACTTCCGTTCTGTTTAAACTTGTCGAGAAATTCCAGTCTCTCGTAGCTTTCCTCCTCTCCCTTTTCCCTGCCAAAGCAAAGGCTGTCGTACAGTTCCCCGGTGATGATCGGAACATTTTGTGAGTAGTAGGAGATTTTCTTTCTGAAATCTGCATTATCGTATTCCTCGAGCGGTATCCCGTTTATTTTTATCCCGTAATTCTGTTCCCAGAACTTCATCACAGACTTCATCAAGGTCGTCTTTCCGCAGCCGGATTCGCCGATGATCCCAATGACGTCTCCTTTTTCTGCCTCTATATGAATATCCTTTGACAGAAGATACCCATCCGCTGTACGAAGTTCGTCCAGATCGATCGTTACCTGATCGACATGATCCAGTTTCTGCTCCCCGCTCTTTTCCTGATTCTCATCGAGAAGATTTAAAAATTCTTTCGAAGCCTTGATCTCCCTCAAATCAAGATTTACCCCGACAATGCACATGACGGCGGGCAGGAAGTAGGACATTAAGATCGAAATCGTGAAAATATCGCTCAGTCCGGTTTTTCCCTGCAAAAAGAGATAAAAGGAAAAAATAAGAATGACATTCTGTGCAAACATATTGAAAAAGTTGATAATTTCATTCATTCCGCTTGCAAACAAGTTGACCTTCATCGTCAAGTGCTCGATTTTTTCCAGATGCCTTTCGAGGATTCCGTTTAGCCTGCTGTTGTCATCATTTTGTTTGATGAAGTCCACCTGCTCCGCAATCTGGTAGATATCTTTCCGTTCCTTTGGAATGACGCGCTGCATTTCCCCGGATTTTTTCAACAGCTCCTTATTCAGCATATAAAAACCGAGGATGTTCAGAACAAGGATAAACAACATCACGAAAAACATCACCGCATTGATCGTGACGGAGTATGTAAGGATCAGCGTGATCATCACAGCCTTGGAAATCAGGATGGGAACGGAGCGCACATAAAGGTTAGAAAAAGCGATCACCGTAGAATCCGCCCGCTCCACGAGGTAGGTCGTCCCATACCGGATCAGGGAATCGTACTTCATACGAAATATTTTCTGATAGATTTCCCTCGAAAGTGCCTTTTTATATTTTTTCATGAGGTGAAGCTCGATAAAAATATAGACGACCTGAAGCACGATCTCAAGTAGCATAAATACCATGAGAAACGTGATAATGGTGTTGGAAAATTCCACCTTTCCGTTGATGATCTCATTAACCGTGACCGGAATAAAAAAGACGATCAGGTCGATAAAGATTCGGAAGATGATTAAAATAGTTTCTCTTGTGATGTAATGTTTATCTCTTATTGGCAGTTCTCCCCATTCTGAAGCTGGTACATCCTGTAATATGTCCCGTGTCTATCTATCAATTCCTCAAATGTTCCCGTTTCCTCCACTTTTCCCTGACCAATGACAAAAATACCATCGCATTTTCTCATATTTTCTTCATTGTAGTGGTGCGTAACCATGATCACTGTGATATCCTGCGTGTCGACAATCGTTTTCTCAATCTGGTATGCAAGCTGATTATCAAGGCTTGCCGTCGCTTCATCAAGAATAAAGATCTTGCGCTGATATAAAAATGCGCGCGCGATCGACATACGCTGACGCTCCCCTCCCGAGAGATTTGCGCCGTTTTCTTTGAGCATGGTATCAAGCCCGTTTTCCAGCCTCTCGTATACATTCATCAGCCCCGCTTTCTGAATGGCAGCCATGATCTGCTCATCCGTAAAGTCTCTGTAAAGCGTAATGTTATTGCGGAAGGTGTCCTCAAATACATAGACATTCTGCGGAATGACTGCAAAATTTTCCATCAGGCTTCTCTCGGAAATCTCTCCGCACTCTGTTCCGTCAAGACTGATGCTTCCCTCATAGTTATCATAATAGCGCAGCAGCAACCTTGTTATGGTAGATTTTCCGCTGCCGCTCTCCCCGACAATCGCATATTTCTTATTCTTCTCAAAGGTGAGATCCACTCCCTTTAAAATTTCCTTTTCACTGCAGGGATAGGTAAATCTGACATTTTCAAATGTAATGTCCTGTTCTAAATCTGCCTGCTTGTCATTCTCCTCTGTTCCGGAATCTTTTATCTCACCAAAAATCTTATCGCAGATACCCTTTCCGGCTTTTATCTCCACGATCGCATTGAGCGCGCCGTACATCGAGCCGCTGACACTGTTAAAGAGTGTTCCCATCACCACAAGCAGTGTGGCATTTAACTTATCTCCCATAATGAGAATACCGACAACCGCGAGAACCAGAAACTGCAGGCCCAACATCAAACGATAGTCCAACATGGCAACATTCATCTTCGTTTTATCCAGATGAATTTTCTTTTTCATGACCACATCATTTTCTCTTCTATAATTTTTGATGATATTTTGTTCCATCTGGTAATTTTTGATCACCTCGAAACCGGAAAAGCAACTGTTTAACACGGTATTATGTACAGCGAGCTCACTCATATAGCTTTCATTCAGCCTTTCGAGGAGTTTGCGCGTCACAACCGGAAGAAACGTGGAGATCAGTCCTATGATAACCAGTAAAATACCAATAAATGTATTCTGGACAAATGCGTATGTCAGGGAAAATATACTTTCGCCCACCTGGAGAAAAAATATAAATGCAAAAGATATGCACTCTTCTACCACCTGCAGATCATTGTTAAAAATCGACAAATAGTAGCTTGTATTTTTTTCATAGTAAGCGGTCATGTTTTTCGAGATAATGGAGCGAAATAAATCCTGCCGGATGTCGTACATCACTTTGTTGAGAAAACGGTTTTTGACAAAACTGTAAAGAAATACCATCATACAGGTGACAGCCAGATAAACGACAGGGACGATCAAAAGCTGATAAGTGTCAGCATCAATTTCACCGAATACGATTTTCGATATGTGCTGCGTACAAATGGTCGTAAACACTCCCATAAAACCGAAAGCCACGGATACGATCAGATAGATCAGTGTGTTTAATTTGTTTTTGAAAATATATCTTTTTATCATACGTTTCACCTCTTTATCAGAATTTTCTTTATATTATATAGACTGTTCAAAAAATATAAATAGTTCTGATCTAAGAGGTTTCTTATTCTGACTAAGTGGTATTGATTTTCCCACCAAGTGAGAATCCATAATGATAAAACTGTCGCCCGATAGAAATCCTATCGGGCGGCAACATTTGTCTTTATGAAGTTTTCTTTACTTATTTCTTGATCGTAAGGAATTTAACTGCAGCGATCAGCGGGATAAAACCGGATAACAGTCCAAGAACCTGACTATCCTGCTCTGTTTTGCCATCAATTCTTGCATACATCTTGGTGTATGTATATCCAAGAAATACGACCCGGATCACTACGTCAAGAATACTCAGCAGAGATGCAAGAACTCCTTCTACCGGAAGGAAAAGAAGTACAATCGGAATGATCCACCACAGCTTAAAGATGATAGCCGGAATCTCAAACTTCCCGAAAAGCATCACCTTCTCGTCATTTCCGCAGACAGCATCTGCACAGCCGAAATAAACGCCAAACGGAATCCATGCAAGCCATGCCTTATCATATCCAAGCGCCTGCAAAGCCTTCATGTGCCCAAGTGAAGCTAACACGTAGTAGGCGATTCCTACAACCAATGACAGTATGATGATTCCCATACCAAATCCTAATAACATTTCCATCCTCATGAACCTCCTCAAAAAGTATTATATGCTTATTATACAAATTTTTACCCTAATGTCAACATTTTTTAGTCATTTTTAAGGTCGTTTTCTGCACGGTTCAACAGTTCTTTCATCAATTCGTCATCGGTCTCCGTAAACTCCGCCTTTCCTGCAGCTTTTTTTGCATTTTCTGCCGCGATGGCAATGCTCTGCGCCTCTTCCTCCTCGCTCAAAAGCTCAGCGTCATCGACATTTTCCATGAGACTCTTATCCTCACGAACCTTTGCGATGCTTGCGACAGTCACATTCTCATCTAAGTTGATGAGCTTCACGCCGGAGGTGATGCGTCCGAGAAGTGTGGTATCGCTCACCTTAATGCGGATAATGATTCCCTCTGTCGTGATAAGCATGATCTCATTGTCCTGGTTTACCGCTTTCACACCGACAATATTTCCGGTTTTTTCGGTAATCTTATAGCATTTCACACCCTTACCGCCGCGGTTCTGCGTCGTAAATTCGGAAATGAGTGTACATTTTCCAAGACCTTTTTCCGAGACGATCATCAGAGCCTCGCCCTGCGATTCCATCTGCATACCGATGACCTCGTCGCCGTCCGTCAGATTCATGCCAATGACGCCCATCGAAGTTCTTCCCGTCTTGCGGACGTCGGTTTCCTTGAAACGGATGCACTGTCCGTATTTTGTCACAAGGAAAATATCCTGATTGTTGTCCGTCTTTTTCACCTCGATCAACTCATCATCCTCGCGGAGGCTGATCGCTGCAAGTCCTGTTTTGCGGACATTTGCATAGTCGGTGATCGGCGTTTTCTTGACGATTCCCTTCCTGGTCGCCATGAAAAGGAAATGCCCCTCCGTATATTCCTTGATCGGGATCACCGCAGTGATCTTCTCGCCCGGCTGAAGCTGGAGCAGATTGATGATCGCCGTTCCGCGCGCCGTCCTGCCCGCTTCCGGGATCTCGTATGCTTTCATGCGGTATACGCGTCCGGTGTTGGTGAAGAACATCATGTAATGGTGGGACGTCGTCATCAAAAGTTCTTCGATATAATCGTCGTCGATCGTCTCCATTCCCTTGATCCCCTTGCCGCCGCGGTTCTGCGCACGGAAATTGTCAAGGCTCATGCGCTTGATATAGCCAAGCTTTGTCATGGTGATCACGGTGTTTGTCACCGGGATGAGATCTTCCATCGAAATGTCATACTCGTCAAATCCGATCGAGGTTCTTCTCTCATCACCGTATTTGTCAGCGATCAACAGAATTTCCTCACGGATCACACCGAGCAGTTTTTTCTCATCTGCAAGAATCGCCTTCAATTCCGCGATGCGGTCCATCAGCTCCGCATACTCTGTCTCCAGCTTCTCGCGCTCCAATCCTGTCAGCGCGCGCAGACGCATATCGACGATCGCTTGTGCCTGCACATCGGTCAGAGAGAAACGCTCCATCAAGCGCTCTTTTGCCTCCGCCGTCGTCTTACTGCTACGGATAATGTTGATAACCTCATCGATATTGTCAAGCGCTGTGAGCAACCCCTGTAAAATATGGGCGCGCTCCTCGGCTTTATTCAGATCGTATCTGGTTCTTCTGGTCACTACATCTTTCTGGTGCATGAGATAATAGTTTAACATCTCGTAAAGGTTTAACACCTTCGGCTGATTGTCAACAAGCGCCAGCATGATCACACCAAACGTATCCTGAAGCTGCGTATGCTTATAGAGCAGGTTTAAGGTGACATTCGGGTTGACGTCACGGCGCAGCTCGATACAGATACGCATACCCTGACGGTCGGATTCATCCCTCAGATCTGTGATACCGTCAATTTTTTTATCTTTTACGAGCTCGGCAATCTTCTCGATCAGCCGGGCTTTGTTTACCATGTAGGGGAGTTCCGTCACAACAATGCGGTTCTTGCCGTTTTGCATCGGCTCGATGTCCGTCACCGCGCGCACTCTGACCTTGCCGCGTCCCGTGCGGTAAGCCTCGTTGATGCCTGCAGTTCCAAGAATCGTTCCTCCGGTCGGGAAATCGGGTCCTTTTACGATGGCAAGCAGTTCCTCGATGTCCGTCTCCCGGTTCTCCTCCACCTGGTTGTCGATGATCTTCACCACGCCGCCGATCACTTCGCGCAGATTGTGCGGCGGGATATTGGTCGCCATACCGACTGCGATTCCCGTCGTGCCGTTCACGAGAAGATTCGGAAAGCGGGATGGAAGAACGGTCGGCTCTTTCTCGGTCTCATCGAAGTTTGGAACGAAATCAACCGTATTTTTATTGATGTCGGCGAGCATCTCCATCGAAATTTTGGAGAGACGCGCCTCTGTATATCGCATTGCCGCCGCACCGTCGCCGTCGACAGAACCAAAGTTTCCATGACCGTCCACAAGCGGATAGCGGAACGACCAGTCCTGCGCCATATTTACCAGCGCACCGTAGATCGAACTGTCCCCGTGTGGATGGTATTTACCCATCGTATCGCCGACGATACGCGCACATTTACGGTGCGGCTTGTCCGGTCCGTTATTTAATTCGATCATCGAATAGAGAACACGGCGCTGTACCGGCTTTAAACCGTCTCTGACGTCCGGCAGGGCGCGCTGTGCGATCACGCTCATGGCATAGTCGATGTACGACGTCTCCATCGTCTTTTTCAAATCGACTTCATGAATCTGGTCAAATATTTTGTCATCCATAAATTTGTCTCCTTTTATATATCAAGGTTCTGCACATATTTTGCATTTTCCTCGATAAACTCACGGCGCGGTTCTACCTTATCGCCCATCAGGGTCGTAAAGGTGACGTCGATCTCCGATGTCTTTTCCTCGTCGATCATCACACGCTTTAAGATACGTTTCTCCGGATCCATCGTCGTCTCCCAGAGCTGTTCCGCATCCATCTCTCCCAGTCCTTTGTAGCGCTGGATCTTGTTGTTGCCGTCACGTCCGATCTCGTTGTTCAGCAGATTGTTCAGCTCATCGTCGCTGTAAGCGTACCACACGTTTTTATTTTTCTCGATCTTATAGAGCGGAGGCGTCGCCAGATAGACGTGTCCCTGCTTAATCAGCTCCGGCATAAAGCGGTACAAAAAGGTGAGCATCAGTGTCGCGATATGCGCACCGTCGACGTCGGCATCCGTCATGATGATGATCTTGTCATAGCGCAGCTTGGAAATGTCAAAATCCTCATGGATTCCCGTTCCAAACGCAGTGATCATCGCCTTGATCTCATTGTTGCCGTAGATCCTGTCAAGTCTCGCCTTCTCCACATTCAGTATCTTACCGCGCAGCGGAAGAATCGCCTGCGTCGCGCGGCTGCGCGCCGTCTTGGCGGAGCCTCCCGCGGAATCTCCCTCCACGATAAAAATTTCACAATTCTTCGGGTCTTTGTCGGAACAGTCCGCAAGCTTTCCCGGAAGAGCCATACCCTCAAGCGCCGTCTTTCTTCTCGTCAGATCCCTCGCTTTTCTCGCCGCCTCGCGCGCGCGCTGCGCCAGCAGGGATTTCTCACAGATATTTTTTGCGACAGTCGGATTCTGCTCAAGGAAATAGGTGAGCTGCTCGCTCACGATCGAGTCCACGGCTCCGCGCGCCTCGCTGTTTCCAAGCTTCTGCTTTGTCTGTCCCTCAAACTGCGGCTCCTCAATCTTGACGCTGATGATCGCGGTCAGACCCTCGCGGATGTCTTCTCCGGTCAGCGCCGGCTCGTTGTCCTTTAAGATTTTATTTGCCCTCGCGTAAGCGTTAAAGGTTTTCGTCAGCGCATTGCGGAAACCGGCGAGATGCGTGCCGCCCTCCGGCGTAATGATATTATTGACAAAGCTGTAAGTACCATCGTTGTAGGAATCGTTGTGCTGCATCGCCACTTCCACATAGATATTGTCCCTCATACCCTCACAGTAGATCACTTCCGGATAGAGAGCTTCTTTATTTTTGTTTAAGTAGGTAACAAATTCCTTGATACCTCCGGCGTAATGAAACTCATGTACGCGCGGCTCCTCTCCCCTTGCATCACACAGCACGATCCGCAAGCCCTTTGTCAGAAAGGCAGTCTCGCGCAGTCTCTGCTTTAAGGTATCGTAGTCGTATACCGTCTCCTCAAAAATCGTATTGTCCGGCTGGAAGGTTACCTTTGTGCCGTGCTTATCCAGCTCACAGTCATCGATGATCTTCACCGGTTCATCCGGCTTGCCCTTCTGATAGCTCTGAAAATAAACTTTTCCCTCTTTATAGACTTCGACGGAAAGCATGGTTGACAGCGCATTTACAACGGAAGCTCCCACTCCGTGAAGTCCGCCGGATACCTTGTATCCGCCGCCGCCAAACTTACCCCCGGCATGGAGCACGGTATAGACAACTTCAAGAGCCGATTTTCCCGCCTTGTGGTTCATTCCGACCGGAATCCCGCGCCCGTCATCCTCGACGGTGATGGAATCGCCCGGATTGATGGTCACATAAATATTTTTGCAGTATCCGGCAAGCGCCTCATCCACCGCATTGTCTACGATCTCATATACCAGATGGTGAAGTCCGCGCGCGGACGTACTGCCGATATACATACCCGGTCTTTTGCGCACTGCCTCGAGTCCCTCCAGTATCTGGATCTGGTCAGCTCCGTATTCGTTTTCTTTACCCATATCTGCCTCCATATCTAAGTAAGGACTGATCTTTCAAAAACCTGTCCGCTTATTACTTCAAAGACTTTATTGATCTGAAACCGGTTCCGGACAAATTCGTCCAGCCCGGTACAGGTAATAATCGTCTGTGTATCACATATATTATTTAACAAATAATTCTGACGGCTGCTGTCAAGCTCTGACAATACGTCATCCAGCAGCAGCACCGGCGTGTCGGAAATCGAGCGTTTCACAAGCTCTATCTCTGACAGTTTCAAGGAAAGCGCCGAGGTTCTTTGCTGCCCCTGTGAGCCAAATCTGCGGATATCCACACCCCCGATGGAGAAAAGCAGGTCATCGCGGTGCGGTCCGACAGAGGTCTGACAAAGCTTTAAATCCTTTGGCTTTGCCCGACTTAGCTCATCCTCAAAAAAGATGTCGTCGATATTCGGCTCATAGTTGACCAGAAGATCCTCTTTCCCGCCCGACAGACGAAAATGGATCGATCTCACGATCTCCCCCAGTTCTTCCACGAACTGCTTGCGCCTTTTTATGATCCTCTTTCCGGTCTCCACAAGCTGCATATCCCAGACCGGAAGTGTGTCCGAAAGCTCGGGACGAAACGTCATATCCTTTAACAGTTTATTGCGCTGTCCCAGGATCTTATTATAATTTGTCAGATCTGCAAGGTAAATTTTGTCGATCTGGCACAATTCGGAATCAAGAAATCTTCTGCGCTCCGTCGGTCCATTTTTGATAATGTTTAAATCCTCCGGCGAAAAAAACACCATATTCAAGATTCCAAACAGTTCGGAAGCCTTCCTGATCGGAATCCGGTTGACAGCGATCCCCTTTGTGCGACCCTGCTTTAAATGCATATCGATCTGGTATTCTTTTTCCCTGCGGGTCACAACGGTGCGGATATGTGCCTCCTGCTCTCCGAACCGGACCATTTCCCTGTCACGGCTTCCCTTGTGGGATTTCGTCGTGCCGCTCATGTAGGCGGCTTCCAGGATATTCGTCTTGCCCTGCGCGTTGTCCCCGAAAAGAATATTCGTCCCCTCGTCGAAGGAAATCTGAAGATCCTCATAATTCCGGAAATTCTTTAGCTCGATGGATTTTATCATCATCTTACAATCTTAACCTGTTCTCCGTTGAAGGAGATGATCTCTCCCCCGTGTAATTTTTTGCCGCGCTGAAGCTCCACTTCACCGTTTACACGCACAAGCCCGTCCTGGATCACCATCTTGGCGTCCACGCCGGAATCCACGAGCCCTGCCTTTTTCAGCGCCTGACCAAGCTTAATAAATTCATCCTCTGGTCGGATACTTATCTCTGTCATATCTGCTCCTCTTATACCGTTGCTGCGTTAAAGTTTACCGGAAGGATCAGGTAAATAAATTTACCGTCGTCATCCTTGATAAAACACGGCGCCTTTGGATTGACCATGTAGAGGCTGACCTCCTCCTCGTCGATCACGCGCAATGCGTCGATAAAGAATTTCGGGTTAAATCCGATCAGAATGTCCTTCCCCTCCTTCGCGATATCGATATCCTCATTCATCGAACCGATAAAGGAATTGATCTTAAGTTCCATATTGCCGTCCGTCACATTCATGATGATCGGCTTCTTATCGCCCTCTTTCACGAGAAGCGTTGCACGGTCGATACAGCTTAAGAGTTCTCTCTTATTGATCTTGATCTTCGTCTCATAGGCGGAGGACAGCATCTGCTCAATTTTGAAATATTCTCCCTCGATCAGTCTCGACACCACCATCGTATCGTCAAATTCAAATACAATGTGATTGTCTGTCAGGAACATATGTACTTCATCCTCCGCGCTTCCCGGAAGGATCTTGCTGACCTCCTGAAGCGTCTTGCCCGGAACGACAACCTTCCTGTGCTGGTAGCTGTTCTTTAATTCGATATTGCGGATGGAGATACGGTGTCCGTCAAGTGATACCACTTTCAGGTGATTCTCCTCGATCTCAAAAAGCTCTCCTGTCATCAGTTTATTATTATCGTTGTCTGCGATGGAGAAAATGGTCTGTCTGATCACTTCCTTTAAAGTGAACTGTGACATATCGATCGACTCATTTCTCTCGATATAAGGAATATAAGAAAAATCGTCACCTGATTTTCCTACAATATTGAACTTCGCTTTCTCGCAGGTGATCGTCGTCTTAAAGGAAGCGTCTGTCTCAATCACTACGTCACTGTCCGGAAGCTTGCGGACGATCTCGGAAAAAATCTTCGCGTCGAGCGCGATTACACCGCGCTCTGCGATCTCTCCCTCGATCTTTGTCTCGATCCCAAGCTCCATGTCATTGGCAGTCAGCTTGATCTCACTGGCAGATGCGTCGATCAGGATACATTCTAAGATCGCCATCGTCGTTCTGGTCGGGACTGCCTTTGATACGATATTGACGCCGTGTAACAGATTTGATTTGGAACAGATAAGTTTCATATTGTTTATAACTCCTTCCTGATGCTGTATGGCTTGTCCGGGAGCGAACCGGAGTTCCATAGATAATATTTATAAAAAGATATTCAAAGTATTCTTAATAGGGCCTGTTTATAAGTGAATAACCTCTGAAAGTACTTAAAATAGGGACTTCCAGTAAAAAATAAAGCTGTATAACTCTGTGTAAAGGATGAGGATGAAGTGCTTATAGTTTGTGGATGAAAATTATGTAAACTATAAGCGGAACTCCTGAAAAAATAACTTGTCCTCATTCATTCACAACAGCTCCACATGATATCAACAGAAAGTTGTGGATTAGTTCGGGTTGATCTTTTTCTTGATGGTATCGATCAGATTCTTCGTGGTGTTGTCCGATTCGTATTCATCGGAAATCTTCTGTACACCGTGAATGATCGTCGAGTGGTCGCGTCCGCCAAGAAGCGCTCCGATGGCGTCAAGCGGCGTATCCGTCATATTCTTGCACAGATACATGGCGATTTGCCGTGGTCTTGCGATGTCCTTGCTGCGGTTTTTGGAAATCATCTGGTTTAAGGAAATCTGGAAGTGCTCTGACACCACTTCTATAATAAGCTGCGGTGTGATTTCTTTTGGCTTGTCCGGTGTGATGATATTCTGAAGTTCCTTGATGGCAATATCCATCGTGATCTCCGTCTTTTCCAGATTGGAGTAAGCCAAAAGCTTGTTGAGCGCGCCTTCAAGCTCACGGATGTTGGACTTGATGTTTGTCGCGATATAGTTGAGGATCTCATCGCTCAACACCATGTCATCCGCCTCGACCTTCTTGCGGAGGATCGCCATTCGCGTCTCGTAATCCGGCGTGCCGATATCTGCCATAAGTCCCCATTCAAAACGGGAACGGATGCGCTCTTCCAGTGTCTCCATCTCCTTCGGAGGTTTATCTGAGGTCAGGATGATCTGCTTCCCGGCAGAATGTAAGGCATTGAAGGTGTGGAAAAATTCTTCCTGCGTACTTTCCTTTCCTATAATAAACTGTACGTCGTCGATCATAAACACATCGATCGTCCGGTATTTCTCACGAAGCTTGTTCATCGCGGCGGCGTTACCGCTTCGGATGGATTCGATCACTTCGTTCGTAAATTCCTCCGAGGTGACGTAGATGATCTTTGCATCAGGATTCTTCTCTAAAACGAAATGACCGATGGAATGCATCAGATGGGTCTTGCCAAGTCCCGGACCTCCGTAGATGTAAAGCGGGTTGTACGCTTCGCCCGGCGACTCCGCCACTGCGAGGGATGCGGAATGTGCGAAACGGTTATTGCTTCCCACGACGAAGGTGTCAAATGTATAATTTGGATTGAGGTTCGATCTGTCTGCTTTTTCAGAAAAAACGGTTTTCTTCGCTTTTGACTGACCTTTGTGCATACTGCCCGCCTGCTCCGGCAGGATAAATTTGATCTCGTATTCCGTGCCTGTGATCTCGCCGATCGCTACCTTTAATGGAAGGTAATACTTCTTGGAGATATAGCTTAAGGTCATCTGCTCCGATGGAACAAGGATATATAGAGTGTTATTTTCGATCCCGTATACTTCAAGGGGACGGATCCATGTATCAAAGGAAATATCGCTGATGTCATGTTCGGTTTTGACCGTCATCAATATCTCGTCCCATTTTTCTAAAATTAAATCCATGTTTACGCTCCGATTCTATTAGTTCTGAAAAAATCCTACACTTCCTATCCTACACCATTTGAAAGCTTTTATCAATGGATAATTTGCACGATTGGGAGCTTAGACGTGAGGGGATATGTAAAAAGTAAAAAACGGCTATTTGGGCAAAATAAGGCTTTTCAAAAGTTATCAGCAAGTTATCAAATGGTTATCAAGTAGTTATCCACAAGTTATCCACATTTCGTGGGTAACTCATGAAAACGCCGATTTATCCACATTTTTTGTGTATAATGTGTGGAAAAGTTTACAGAGTATCTTGCAGAAAAGAGTTTCTTCCTTATATTAAGACAGTCAGTTTTTTTCCACAATGGGAAAAAGGTGGAAATGTAAATAACCGTCTGGCACAGATTATTGATTTTATGCTTGACTTGGCGGGTTTTTCTGCTATAATTGAAAATGATGTTTTTTTAACGTAGAGGAGGTGAATGCAATATGAAGATGACATTCCAACCAAAAAAGAGACAGAGAGCGAAAGTTCACGGATTTAGAAGCAGAATGAGCACTGCAGGCGGAAGAAAAGTATTGGCTGCAAGAAGATTAAAAGGTAGAAAGAAATTATCAGCTTAGGCCACATATTATGTGGTCTTTTCTTCTTTATGCAAGAGTTTGCATAGAGGAAGGACACAAGAATGAAATATTCAGAGTCGTTAAAGAAAAACAGTGATTTCAAGAACGTATACCGCAATGGAAAGTCCTATGCGAACCGTTATCTGGTGATGTACGTTCTGGAGAATGGGACGGAGAGGAACAGACTTGGGATCTCCGTCAGCAAAAAAGTTGGAAACAGTGTTATAAGACATCATCTCACCCGGCTGGTGCGGGAGAGTTACAGACTACATGAAGATATGTTCCAAAGTGGTTTGGACATGGTAGTCATCGCAAGAACAACAGCGAAAGATATTTCTTATCATGAAGTGGAGAGCGCGCTGCTGCATCTTGGAGGTCTTCACAAGATTACAAAAATTGACAAAAAGAAGATGGAATCATTTTGAAAAAAATTTTAATTGCTCTTATTAAGTTTTATAGAAAGTATCTTTCTCCGCTTAAGTCTACCAAATGCCCCTATTATCCGTCCTGCTCACAGTACGGACTGGAGGCTGTTGAGAAATACGGCGCCATAAAGGGCGGGGCGCTTGCCCTTTGGAGAATCTTACGATGTAATCCTTTTTCAAAAGGGGGATATGACCCAGTTCCATAATGGAGGTATTTGACAGTGTCAGAAATGTTATTAACTGCATACGATGGTGCGATTTTAGGACCGATTGCAAAAGTACTTGGATTTTTTATGGATGGCACCTACAAGGTCATGCAGATGATCGGGCTTGATAATGTAGCCTTATCCATTATCATTTTTACGATTATTGTTTATATGCTGATGTTTCCGCTCACCTATAAGCAGCAGAAGTTTTCCAAGCTGACGCAGAAGATGAATCCGGAGATTCAGGAGATCAATAAAAAGTATCAGGGAAAGAAAGACCAGGCGTCCATGATGGCGATGCAGGAGGAGACGCAGGCTGTTTACCAGAAATATGGGGTTTCCATGATGGGAAGCTGCGGACAGATGCTGATCTCTATGCCGCTTTTGTTTGGACTTTACCGTGTATTTTTAAATGTGCCTGCTTATGTTACAGGCGTGAAGGACAACTTTACTGCTCTGGTAAACGGTATTATGGCGACCGGCGGCTTCGAGACAAAGATGCAGTCTCTTGTCGAGGAATTTAAGATTTTTACACAACCGATGGCTAATTTTACAGCGCCGGATGACGGTGCCGTTGCAAATTCCATCGTGGATGTGCTTTATAAGTTAAATTCCGCCGGATGGGACAGCTTACAGGGGATGTTTCCAAAGCTTTCCGATACGATCTCATCCACCTATGAGACGGTATCTCATGTTAATAACTTTATGGGGCTGAACATTTCCGATACGCCCTGGCACGTGATCACAACGAATTTTGCAGATGGCGCTTATCTGCTTGTCATTGCAGCGCTCATGATCCCGGTCGTATCTTATCTGACACAGGTGGGAAGCATTAAGCTGATGTCCGCTGCAAACTCTGCCGCTACGCAGAATGATGCGATGGCGCAGCAGATGAACATGATGAATAAGATCATGCCGTTGTTTTCTCTGTTCATGTGTTTTTCGGTTCCGGTTGGTCTTGGTATCTACTGGATCATCAGTGCAGTCGTGAGAATTGTACAGCAGTTTTTCCTGAATAAGCATTTTGAGAAGATGGATCTTGATGATATCATTAAGAAGAATCAGGAAAAGGCGAAGAAGAAGCGTGAGAAGATGGGAATTGCGGAGAACCAGATTTCGAATGCTGCAAGAATGAACACCAAACGTATGGTGGATGTGAACAAAAATCATCTTCTTTCCGAGGAGCAGGAAGCAGAGCTTGAAAGAATGAATGAAGTGAGAACCAAAGCCAAAGCGGGAAGCATCACAGCGAAGGCAAATATGGTTCGTGATTTCAACGAGAGAAATAACAGAAAATAGAGGGGTACAGACTATGGAATATATTGAAATTTCAGCAAAAACAGTTGATGATGCGATTACGGAAGCGGTTATCAGGCTGGGGACAACCCATGATAAGATTGAATATGAAGTGATTGAGAAGGGAAGCGCCGGATTTATCGGAATCGGCAAAAAAGACGCCGTTATCAAGGTGAGAAAGAAAAATGACGTCGAAGACAATATCCGCGATTTCCTGGAGAAGGTATTTGCTGCGATGAGCCTTCCGGTTGAGATTCTGATCGAGAAGGAAGAATCCGGCAAAGTCATCAATGTCGAGTTAAAGGGCGACGATATGGGAGTGCTGATCGGCAAGAGGGGACAGACACTTGATTCGTTACAGTATCTGACAAACCTTGCTGTCAATAAAAATTCCGAAGAGTATGTAAAGGTAAAGATCGACACAGAGGATTACCGGAAGAGAAGAAGGGAGACTTTGGAGAATCTTGCCAGAAATATTGCATACAAGGTAAAGAGAACAAAACATCCTGTTTCTTTGGAGCCGATGAATCCGTTTGAGAGAAGAGTGATCCATTATGCTTTACAGAACGATAAGTTTGTGACAACACACAGCGAAGGCGAGGAGCCGTACAGACACGTGGTTGTAACTTTAAAGAGATAGGAAACTAACCAAGGGGGGTTGTCGGCGGACAACCCCTTCCTTTGTTGAAAAATAACAGTCGGATATTTGAGGTGTGTGGATGAAAACAGATACGATTGCGGCGATTGCAACGGCAATGACGAACGCGGGAATTGGAATTGTGAGGATCAGCGGGGACGAGGCTGTCCCGATTGCAGACAGGATTTTTCAGGGAAAAGGGACAAAAAAGCTGGCAGAGTGTGAGACGCACACGATCCACTACGGTCACATCCATGACGGTGAGGAAGTGGTCGATGAGGTTATGGTGCTTCTGATGCGTGGACCGCGAAGCTATACAAGAGAAGATACGATAGAGATTGACTGTCACGGCGGTATCTATGTGACAAAGAGGATTTTGGAGACTGTGATAAAATATGGGGCGAGACCTGCAGAACCGGGGGAATTTACGAAGCGCGCCTTTTTAAATGGGAGAATCGATCTGTCGCAGGCGGAGTCCGTGATCGACCTGATCCATGCAAAGAATGATTTTGCGCTGAAAAATTCCATAAAGCAGTTGTCAGGTTCTGTTTCGGGAAAGGTGAAGGGACTTCGTGGTGAGGTGCTGCATGAGATCGCCTTTATCGAGTCGGCACTTGACGACCCGGAACACATTTCTCTCGATGGTTATCCACAAAAGTTATCGGTGATTGTGGATAAAATAATAAAAGAGATAGAAAAGCTGTTGGCATCCAGTGACAACGGAAGGATTTTAAAAGAAGGAATCTCAACTGTGATCGTGGGAAAACCGAACGCGGGAAAGTCCTCCCTGCTCAATACGCTGGTGGGAGAGGAGCGCGCGATCGTCACGGATATTGCCGGAACGACGCGGGATGTTTTGGAGGAGCAGATCAATTTAGACGGAATTATTTTAAATGTGACGGATACCGCAGGTATCCGGGAGACCGATGATGTCGTGGAAAAGATCGGTGTGGATAAAGCAAAGAAATATTTGAAGGATGCGGATCTGATCGTCTATGTTGTGGATAGTTCGACAAAGCTGGATGAGAATGATTATGAGATTATGAAACTGCTGGAAGGAAGGCAGTCTGTCATTCTGCGCAATAAATCAGACTTAGAAACAGTCACAACGGAGGAGGAAATCCGTGATGCAGTGGGAGAAAACTGTGATAATTGCAGGATTTTATCTGTTTCCGCGAGAGAGCAGATAGGAATGGAGGAGTTCTCCAGAACGATTCGGGAGATGTTTTTTTCCGGGGATATCACGGTGAATGATGAGGTGTATATCACAAATATTCGTCATAAAACTGCTTTACAGGAAGCGCTTTCTGGTTTACATTTAGTAGAGCAGAGTATCGCAGACCAGATGCCTGAGGATTTCTATTCCATCGATCTCATGCACGTCTATGAGGAACTGGGAAGTATCGTCGGCGAAGCGGTCGGGGATGATCTGGTAAATGAGATATTCAGTAAGTTTTGTATGGGTAAGTAGAAGGATAAATTTATGAATCGCAATCTTTTGGAAGAAACATATGATGTGGTGGTTGTAGGTGCGGGACACGCGGGCTGCGAGGCGGCGCTTGCCTGCGCAAGGCTTGGACTTGAGACAATCATATTTACAGTGAGTGTGGACAGCATTGCGCTGATGCCGTGCAACCCGAATATCGGGGGGAGCTCGAAAGGTCATCTGGTGCGGGAGATCGACGCGCTGGGCGGACAGATGGGGATCAATATTGACAAGACCTTTATCCAGTCGAAAATGTTGAACAAGTCAAAAGGACCTGCCGTTCATTCGCTGCGCGCGCAGGCGGACAAGGCGGATTACAGCATGGAGATGCGCAGGACGCTTCAGGAGACGGATCATCTGACGATACGTCAGGCGGAAGTTTCTGAGATCGTGACTTCCTGGGATGAAGGGCAGGATGATGCGGAAGGGGAGAGTTTTCCACATATTACCGGAGTCCGCACATCTTCGGGCGCCCTCTATCACTGTAAAGCAGTGATTCTCTGTACCGGAACATACTTGAATGCCCGTTGTCTCACGGGGGAGATGATCACTCCTACCGGACCGAATGGTCTGATGGCAGCTACACATCTGACGGATTCCCTGAAAAAACACGGGGTGGAAATGTACCGGTTTAAGACGGGAACGCCGGCGAGAGTCGATAAAAATTCGCTTGATTTTTCGAAGATGGAGGAGCAGAAGGGGGATGAGCGGATCGTGCCGTTTTCCTTCACGACAAATCCCGAGGATGTGCAGATCGATCAGGTTTCCTGCTGGCTGACTTACACGAATGAAAAAACGCATGAGATTATTCGTGGAAATCTCGACCGATCGCCGATCTACGCAGGGATCATCGAGGGGACGGGACCCAGATACTGCCCTTCGATCGAGGATAAGGTGGTGAAGTTTGCGGACAAAGACCGTCACCAGATTTTTATTGAGCCGGAAGGCATCCACACGAACGAAATGTATGTCGGCGGTATGTCATCGTCTCTGCCCGAGGATGTGCAGCATGAAATGTACCGCACGCTTCCGGGGCTTGAGAATGTGAAGATCGTGCGCAATGCCTATGCGATCGAGTACGACTGTATCAATCCAAACCAGCTCTATGCGACACTGGAATTTAAGAAGATCAAAGGACTTTTTTCCGGCGGTCAGTTCAATGGAAGCAGCGGTTATGAGGAGGCGGCGTGTCAGGGTCTGGTTGCGGGGATCAATGCGTCCATGCAGATCCTTGGGAGAGAGCCGCTGGTGCTCGACCGGTCGGAGGCTTATATCGGCGTGCTGATCGACGATCTGGTGACAAAGGAAAACCGTGAGCCGTACCGGATGATGACCTCCCGTGCGGAATACCGTCTGCTGCTGCGACAGGATAATGCAGATTTGCGACTCTCTAAAAAAGGATATGAGATTGGATTGATTTCCAAAGAGCGCTATGACTGGGTGTGCAAAAAAGAAGAGCTGATCAAGCAGGAAATCGAGCGTGTGGCAAAGGTGCATATCGGAGCCAATAAGGAAGTGCAGGCGCTTCTTCAGAGTTTCGGAAGTATTTCGTTAAATACAGGAGTGACATTGACAGAGCTGATCCGCCGTCCGGAACTCGACTATGAAAAGCTTGAGCCGATTGATAAGAACAGACCGGAGCTTCCTTGTGATGTGAGGGAACAGGTGAATATCAACATCAAGTACGACGGCTATATTTCCAGACAGATCAAGCAGGTGGAGAGCTTTAAGAGGCTCGAAAAGAAAAAAATACCCGAGGGGTTCAACTATGATGAGGTTCCGAGTCTTCGTCTGGAAGCGCGCCAGAAATTAAAGATTTATAATCCGACGTCCATCGGTCAGGCATCGAGGATTTCCGGTGTGTCTCCGGCAGACATATCGGTGCTTCTGGTTTATATGGAGGCGCAGCATTAAACATTTCGCCATTTTAGAACGGAGAACATATGAGTAAAGATCTTACAAAATTTTTGGCTGGTCTGGAAAAATTGAAAATTTCCCTAAATGAGGAGCAGATCCAGCAGTTTCTGGATTACTATGAGTTTTTGATTGAGACAAATAAGGTGATGAACTTAACGGCGATCACGGAATTTGACGAGGTGATCGAGAAACATTTTCTCGACAGTCTCTCTCTGACAAGAGTTTACGATCTGCGGCGTGAAGTAAAAATCCTGGATATGGGAACAGGCGCTGGATTTCCGGGAATCCCTCTTAAGATTGCCTTTCCGAAAATTGATTTGGTGCTGGCAGATTCTTTGAATAAGCGGATCAAATTTTTGCAGGATGTGATCGAAAAGCTCGGATTCCAGAAAACCAGTGCGATCCATGCAAGAGCGGAGGAGCTTGGAAGAAATCAGGATTACAGAGAACAGTTTGACCTCTGTGTCTCGCGCGCCGTGGCAAATCTGGCGTCCCTGAGTGAATACTGTATTCCGTTTGTGAAAGAGGGCGGAATGTTTATCTCCTATAAGTCCGGAGAGATCGAGGAGGAAGTGAAACAGTCGAAAAAGGCGGTTTCACTTCTTGGAGGAGGTATGCCGAAGGTTTATAAATTTGACCTCTGCGAGCAGAAACGTTCTTTTGTTCTGATCGAGAAGAAGAAGAGAACGCCGAAGGCTTATCCGAGAAAGGCGGGCACACCGACAAAATTGCCGCTTGGTCAGCCTATGGAGAAAAAATAAAATTTTTGGATTGTGGAGATTATCTGGCATGAAACATAAGGGAACCGTTACGATCGAGACAGAGAGGATGATATTGAGGAGGTTTTTATCGGAGGATGTGGATGCAGCATTTCGTAATTGGACGAGTGATGAAAAGGTGACAGAATTTCTGCGTTGGCAGACACACCGGGATATTACAGTGACAGAACGTGTCATCAAGGACTGGATGGATCACTATCAAAATCCGGATTATTATCAGTGGGCGATTGTACCGAAAAGTATCGATGAGCCGATCGGTACGATTTCGGTGACGGATCTGGATGAACGAACGGGAAAAGTCCACATCGGATACTGTATCGGAAGTAAGTGGTGGCATTCCGGTTTTACAAGTGAGGCATTTTCCGCAATCATTTCTTTCTTCTTTGAGGAGGTCGGAACGGGGAGGATTGAATCCATGCACGACCCCGAAAATCCGAACTCCGGCAGAGTGATGAAAAAGTGCGGTTTAATCTATGAAGGTACATTGAGAAAATCAGACTGGAGTAATAGGGGAATTGTGGATGCGTGTATGTATGGTATGCTTGCGTCTGATTATTTTAAAAATAAAGAGGCAGATTTTTAAATCGTTGAAAATCTATTTGAATCAGAATATAAAATAGGCTGAATATATGGCATATGGAAAATGTCATGTATTCAGCCTATTTTGTTGACTTGAGAAACCAACCAAAATTTCTTATAAAAAACGATTGACAAAATGTATATTATATCATATATTGAGTGTGTAATATAGTTAGTTACTTAAGTAACTAACTAGCAAATGTAAAGAGGGAGGAGGGATTGGATTGCACATTGATCAAAATATGGAGAAGCCGATTTTTATTCAGATTGCGGAGCAGTTGGAGGATTCCATATTTACGGGGATATTTCCAGAGGAGACGAAGATACCTTCTACAAATGAAATATCGGCGCTGTTAAACATCAATCCCCACACGGTGCTTAAGGGGATGAATATGCTGGTGGATGAAGAAATCATTTATAAAAAGAGGGGGCTTGGAATGTTCGTGAAGGAAGGAGCGGTTTTTAAAATCAGACAGAAACGGCAGGGGCAGTTCTATCATCAGTATGTGGAAGCGTTGATCGAGGAAGCGAGGAAGCTTGAGATGACGAAGGATGAGATTATAGCTTTGATCGAAAGGGGATTTAAATATGAGGGCGATTGAAATAAAGCAGGTGACGAAAAGGTATCAGGACGTTCTTGCGCTGGATGATATTTCTTTTTCGTTTGAATATGGAAAAATCTATGGATTTCTTGGGAGAAACGGTGCGGGGAAGTCGACCGTGATCAATATCATAGCAAACCGCATTTTTGCAGATCAGGGTGAAATCTTTGTGGACGGTATGACCGCAAAAGAAAATATGGCGGTTCATGAGAAAATTTTTTGCATGAGTGAAGCGGATCTGTACAATACAAGTTTAAAAATCAAAGATCAGTTTCTCTGGATGAGCCGTTTTTATGATTGCTTTGATATGGAAAAGGCGCTGCAGATCGCAGATCAGTTTAAGCTTCCACTTGAGAAAAGGTTTAAGGCGCTCTCGAAAGGGTATCAGTCTATTTTTAAGCTCACGGCAGCCTTATCCATCCGGACGCCGTATGTGATTTTTGATGAACCGGTACTGGGGCTCGACGCCAATCACAGAGAATTGTTTTACAATCTGCTGCTGAAGGATTTTGAGAAGAATGAGCGGACGATCATTCTGGCGACGCATCTGATCGAGGAGGTTGCAAATCTGATCGAGGAAGTGGTATTGATCGATCAGGGGCATATCATTCTTCAGGAGAGTGTGGAGACCTTACTTGAGACAAGTTACTGTGTTTCAGGAAGAGAGGATGAAGTGGACACGTACTGTGCAGGTAAAAATGTTATCGGAGTGGATACACTGGGCGGTTTGAAACTCGCTTATATCATGGGAGAAATGGAGCAGCCATCTGCGGAGAGCCACTTACAGATTTCAGCGATGAATCTGCAAAAGCTGTTTGTGAAACTGACAGAGAGGGGAGAAAATTGATATGAAAAAATTGGGAACAGTCATCCGGTATGAATGTATCACTTCATTTCCGTACATCTGGTATTTTTATGGGATTCAATTTATTATTATTGCATTTATCTATGTTATGATGATGTTGTTGGCAGGAACAGAAAATGTGACAGTGAGCTGTTTTGAGTTTAATACGATTGTTTACGTCGGGATATTGGGCATTCTGGGTTATAATGAAGATTTTAAGATGCTGATCCAGAATGGATTTATCAGAAAATACATTTTTGGAGCAACTGTCATCATGTTCTTTTTTATCTCATCAGTTATGGCGTTTGTAGATACAATTTTGGGAAATATATTTCATTTCCTATTAAGACGCTATTATTCTCTTTATGGAGTAATTTATGGTTATGAAAATCCATTTTTCAACTGGGCGTGGCTGGTGTTACTTTATTTTATGATCTGCATGATCTTTTATTTTTTCATTCTGGTTATGAACAAGATTGGAAAAAGAGGTTTTCTTTTTCTGTCAATTTTGATTGCAGGAATGGTTACGGTAGGAGCATTTTTGATTCGATATGTGCTGGATGAAACAGTCATTGGCAAAATAAAAGAATTTTTATTGAAGGCGATGGGGTTTGTGGAAGATGGAAGCGTGAATCATTTTCTGCCGCTTTTGACATGGTTTTGCATTGCGGCTCTGTTTGGAGCAGCGTCCTATGCAGTGATCCATCGGATTGAGTTGAAGTAAAGGGGGGATGTTTGCATAAAGTTTTGATTGGGTGCATAGAATTATCATGGAAAGTTCTATTGACTTTCTCATTTGTGCCTGCTAAGATATAGGTACAAAAAAGTTTACCACTGACCGATATGTGGTATATAAATGGTCGGGTTGTAAGTTTACCGCTGACCAATATGCGGTATATAAATGGTTGGGTTGTAAGTTTAGTCCTTCACCGTAAGGTGGGGGACTTTTTTCACTTTATAGGAAACTTTGTTTTTGGTAAAGTAAAAACTATGGGGGATTGCTTGGATAAATGAAGAAAAAGGGTTTTTACATCATAAAAGATCAATTTTTTAAAGATATGTCTGATCCATATCTGAAAGGTAATAAAGAGGGGATGAGACCTCATTATTATTGTTTTGAGGATACATCGACGGGAATTTATTGGATGATACCACTCTCCAGCAGAATAGAGAAGTTCAGAAGGATAATAGAAAAGAAAGAAAAATCGGGAAAACCTTGTGATCTTTTACATATTGTGAAACTGGATAATAACCGGGAAAGTGCATTTTTGATACAAGATATGTTTCCGGTCACAGAAGAGTATATAGAAAGAGAATATACGATAGCTGGAAATCATTTGATGTTGACAAGCGAGCATACGGCAAAGGTAATTGAACAAAAGGCGAGAAAAGTATTAGGAATGTTAAAGCGTGGTGTAAAATTTATGCCGACACAGCCAGATGTAATGTCTATACTGGAAAAATTGAAAAAAATTTAGATATAAAGTAGTTGATAAGTAAAACCGCGGCTGTCGCATTTATGCACAGCCGCAGTTTTTTTAAATCTTTTATTTATTATTCAAGAACATATGAACAATGCTAAGAAGCTTATCCGGTACTTCAAGCTGCGGGGTGAGACCTGCGTTGGAGATATAAGCTGTCTCGATCACCTGGTTCTTATTCGCATAGGAATCTGCGATGGAGACGGCGTTTGGAATATTGCGGCTCTCAATAATGCAGAGTGGTGTTGCCAGTTTCTTTAAAGTGTGGAGGATCGTGTTGTCCGTGTAATGCCCCTCCATACTTGCCATCAGATATTTGCCGTGGCTTCTGTGCATATGGGACGCTTCAAAGTATGCGTCAAGCATTTTGCTGGACACAAGCTGCGGTTTGCAGAAATATCTCTCACGCAGTTCTTTGGCAATATTGGTCTCATGTGTGCGGACATTGTAGATAAATGTTCCGACGATCGGTAGCTCAAGTAGTGTCTTTTTGACAGCGGAAAATTTGTCCGGCGTGTGTTCAAATTCATGGATATCCGGAGGATTGATGGCAACGATCCGGTTCATGAGATTCTTATCCATGTTCTGTGCAAGCACGGCGATGGAAACAGAATTTCCGGTTGTGATCACATCCGGTTTTCCACCGATGACATTGTGGATAAAGTCGGTGACAAGCTGCACATACAGATAATTGGTGTAGGTGAGATAAGGCTTGTCAGAGCGTCCGCATCCGAGAAGATCGAGTGTATAGACCGTGTAATCCTTTTCCAGTTTCTTGACCACACGGCACCATTCATAGGAAGATGCAATCGGATTCAGTTCGTGGATCAGAAGAAGCGGCGCACCGGTACCACGCTTGGTGTAGAAAATCTTGCCGTTCTTTGATTCAAAGTATTCGCCATTCTGTGATTTTAGAATCGTTTTCATTTGAGCTGTCATGTCGACAAAACGATTTGCAAGATGGATCGTTCCGGCGGCAAGAGCGGTCAAAAGAAAAAAGTGTTTTACATTTTTTTTCATAGGCCCTCCAACATATATATGACGTACTCGTAACTTATAACTATATTATAGCCGCTTTTTTCTGGTTATACAAATTAAATATTGAGAATATATAAAAAATTTTCCTTTTCATTGTACTTTTATTGGTATAAAATGATAATAGATTAAAAAATATATTAACAAACATATGTTCGAGGTAGAAATGCTTGTATCATATTTAGAAAAGTTTCAAAGTGAGTATATGCAGAAGCAGTTTCATTTAGAAAAACTGATCAGTGATCTGCAACTGCGCTTGAAAGAGAATACAGAATTTATCCGGATGCTGGAGGACAAGAACGATCCGAATTACGAAGCCTTTACTCCCCGTGAGGTAAACAGCAGAGATAAGGAGAAGATTCTTGAACTGCGGGAAGAGCAGAAGGATTTGCGGGAGGAACTGATAAAGCAGGAAGAAGAACTCCAGAAATGTAAGGAGCGGCTGATCGAACTTGCCATTATATTTCGCGAGGCGAAGAAGTATTTATCCGGGGAGGAACATAAGATTGAAGTCACCAATGAATCTTATGGTATTGCACTCCTGGAAATGCAGGAAAATGAGAGACAGCGTATATCCAGAGATCTGCATGATTCCACGGTCCAGAATCTGACCGGGATGATACATAAAGTAGAACTTTGCAGTAAGCTGGTGGATATGGATCCGGTGAGATGTAAGCTGGAGCTTGGTATGCTTTCCAAGACGCTGAGGGACATCATTGATGATACCCGGTATATGATTTACAATCTGCGCCCAATGGCGTTTGACGACATTGGACTGGATGCAGTGATCGAAAGGTCGATTGACAAGCTGCAAAAATTAGAGCACAAGAAAATTGAATTTTCTGTGAGTGGAGAGTCTTATAACCTAAAACCGGTCATTGGTATTACATTGCTCCGTATTATTCAGGAGGCGTGCAGTAATGCAGTTCATCATGCGCAGGCATCTTATATCAAGGCAAGTATGCATTATTACCCTGATAAAGTTTCTGTCTGTATTGAAGACGACGGGAAGGGATTTAATATCAGTGAAATCGTAGGCAATAAAAAAGATAATTCCGGTTTTGGATTGCTGATGATGCAGGAGAGAGTCAATCTTTTGTCAGGAACGATTGAGATAGATTCGAAAGAAAATTGCGGTACAAAAATAACAGTCAATGTACCAATCAAAAATAAGGAGGAATTGTAGCTATGGCAATAAAATTGATGATTGCAGACGATCATTCCATGATACGCGAAGGATTAAAGCAGCTTCTTGAGTTGGAGGGAGAATTTGAAGTAATCGCAGAGGCAGCCGATGGTGTGGAGTGTATTGAGAAGTTGAAAGAGGTGACGCCGGAAGTTTTACTTCTGGATATCAATATGCCGAATATGAATGGACTTGAAGTTCTTGAAAAAATAAAAGAACTCAAATGGGATGTCAGGGTTCTCGTTCTTACAGTCCACAATGAAGTGGAATATTTATTGAAAGCAGTCGATATTGGAATCAACGGTTATCTCCTCAAAGATTCTGAATCAGCGGAATTGAAAAAAGCAATCCTTTCAGTAGTCAATGGGGAAGACTATATTCAGCCGAGTCTCATTCCGGTCTTAAATGCAAAGATGATTGACCGCAGTAAGGATAATGAGAAACTTGAAAAGTTGACGAAGCGGGAACTTCAGGTATTAAAACTCCTTGCGATTGGAAAGTTGAACCGTCAGGTTGCAGAAGAATTGGATATCAGTGAGCGAACGGTTAAGAATCATGTCTCTAGTATTTTTAAGAAGATAGATGTCAAAGACCGCACGCAGGCAGCAGTTTTTACAATCCGCAATAACTTGATCAATATCTAAAGTTATTTTATTTGACATAAGAGTGACCCGTGAAGAGTGGCACTCATTGTTAGCAGATTCCCGACAATGTTTCACGTGAAACATTGCACGGGAATTTTGTTTCACGGAGAAATTAATAGGATTTTGTGTTATGAAAAAGAGAGGTCTACCAGTATTTGTTTTACAAAAAATGTTTCACGTGAAACATATTCTACTGGAAATAAGATTTTATAAGTGATATAATGTGATGGTAGATAAATAAGGAAAGTGAAAACGAGGAGAGGAAAATGAGCAGAATTATAGCGATTGCAAATCAGAAAGGCGGGGTTGGCAAGACGACAACATCCATAAATCTATCAGCTTGTCTTGCAGAAGCAGGGAAGAAAGTATTGACGATTGATCTGGATCCGCAGGGAAATATGACAAGTGGACTCGGTGTAGATAAGAACGAACTGGAAAATACGGTATATGAGCTGATGCTGGATGAGTGTTCCATCAAAGAGAGTATGACGGATACAGTAGTGGAAGGAATGAAAATCATTCCGTCGAATGTGAATCTTGCCGGAGCTGAGATTGAATTGCTTGGCATCAATGAGAAGGAATATATTTTAAAAAATGCTGTGGACTATATCAGGGATGATTATGACTTTATCATTATTGACTGTCCTCCTTCATTAAATATGCTCACGATCAACGCGATGACCACGGCAGATTCTGTGTTAGTTCCGATCCAGTGTGAGTACTATGCGTTGGAGGGATTGAGCCAGTTGATACATACGATCGATCTCGTACAGCAGAGACTGAATCCAAATCTTGAGATCGATGGCGTCGTGTTTACGATGTACGATGTGAGAACCAATCTCTCCAATCAGGTTGTGGAGAATGTCAAAGAGAATCTGGACGCAAAGATTTATGAGACTTTGATACCGAGAAATATCCGTCTGGCGGAAGCTCCTTCCCACGGGCTGCCAATCAATATGTATGACGCAAAATCTGCCGGAACAGAGAGCTATCGTTTGTTGGCAAAAGAAGTTATGGAGAGAAAAGGGGTATAATTATGGCGGCAAAAAAAGGCGGTTTAGGAAAAGGGATTGATTCGCTGATCCCTAACAAGGTGGCACGGACACCGGAATCCGGAAATATAAAATCTGATATAAAAAACGAGAAAGTAGTGGAAGGCGTACTCGTAAATATCAGTAAGGTGGAGCCGAACCGTGAGCAGCCGCGCAAAAATTTTGACGAGGATGCTTTGCAGGAACTGTCGGAATCCATCAAACAGTTTGGGGTTTTACAGCCGCTGCTGGTTCAGGACAAAAAAGATTATTATGAGATTATCGCCGGAGAGAGAAGATGGCGCGCAGCGAAACTTGCGGGATTGAAGGAAGTTCCGGTTATCATCAAGGAGCTGAGCAGTCAGGAAGTTGTTGAGATCGCGCTGATCGAGAATATCCAGAGAGAAAACTTAAATCCAATCGAGGAGGCATTTGCCTATAAGAGACTTTTGACGGAGTTTCATTTGAAACAGGATGAAGTGGCTGAACGGGTATCCAAGAGCCGGACAGCGGTCACGAACTCCATGCGTCTCCTCAAACTGAATGAAAAAGTACAGCAGATGGTGATTGACGATATGCTGACAACCGGGCACGCGCGTGCGCTGCTTGGAATTGATGATTCGGAGAAACAGTATCTTACAGCGCAGAAAATATTTGATGAAAAGTTAAGTGTGCGTGAGACTGAGAAGCTGGTAAAGAAGATCCAGCAGGAAAAGGATCAGCCGGTGGCAAAGGAAGTGCCGAAGGCAGATCCGAAGATGGAGGCAATCCTGCATGATCTGGAAGAAAAAATGAAAATGATCCTCGGAACCAAGGTTGCCATCAACCAGAAGGATGATAAAAAGGGAAAAATAGAAATAGAGTATTATTCGATGGATGAGCTGGATCGCATCATTGATTTGATTCGCACAGTAAACAAGTAGAACAAGTGTTCTAATAGGAAGGATATGTTATGATAGCAGAATATTTAGGAATTGAGTCAGATTATATCATTCTTGGTCTGGCAGCCGCAGTCGTAATTCTTTTTATTCTTACGATTGTAAATATTGTCCAGATGAGAAAACTGAAAAAGGGTTACAAAGCTTTTATGAGCGGTAAGGGAGGCAAAAATCTGGAGAACACGCTGATTGAACGGCTGAACCAGATCGACACGCTGATCGAAGCAAACAAAGAGAATGAGAACAGTATCAAAGAGATTTTTAAAAATATGCAGCTCACCTACCAGAAGATGGGGCTGATCAAGTATGACGCATTTCATGAGATGGGGGGCAAATTAAGCTTTTCTCTTGCAATGCTCGATAAACGCGACAGCGGATTTATCATCAATGCAATGCACACAAGAGAAGGCTGCTACACCTATATCAAAGAGATTGTGGACGGAAATTCTATCATTGTATTATCAGAGGAAGAACAGAAGGCATTAAACAGGGCTATGGGTAAAGCGGAGTAGGAAATGAAGATACGTCTCGTAGGCACATTAAAAGGTGGGGAGAAACTGGCGGAGCCAGTGATTACCGAGGAAAAGGAGATCCTGATACCGAAGGGGATGGTGTTAAAACCGGAGTATCTGGATTTGTTATCATTTCTCGGTATTGAGGCAGTCTGTGTGGAGGATCCTTATGAAAAGTGGGAAACCCCTCATTGGATCCTGGGCAAGGACAAGACGGAAAAGTACATCAGTCAGGTAAAGAAAATACTGGAAAAACACATTTATATGGAGAAAAACTCCTTAAAAAAATTAAAGCCATTGTCGGAGGAGATGGTGGAGGAACTTTTACAGGCAGATGAAAAAATGGTGATTGACGTGGAGGAGCGTGATGGAAACCTCTATGAGCACACCATTATGGTGACGATGCTTTCTGTTATGATTGCAAGACGTCTGAAAATGCCGAAAGAATTTTTAAAGGAGCTTGCGCTGGGATGTCTGCTGCATGATCTGGGGCTGCGGTACATCACGGTTCCCTATATCAATTTAGATATGCAGAACCGACCTGCCTCCGAATTATTTGAATATAAGAAACACACGGTTCAGGCGTATTCTGCGCTGGAGGGCGAGGACTGGATCGGGTCAAATGCGAAAAAAATGATATTGTCACACCATGAGCGAAAAGACGGATCAGGATTTCCTCTTCGGCAGAAAAACAGGGAGATGGAATGTAAGATCATTCAGGCGTGCGATGCGTTTGACTGTGCAATCTGTGGTATGGAATGTAAGCGTGTGAGAATCCAGCAGGCTCTTGAGCACCTGATGGAGTCGGCGGGGGTTCTGTTTGAACAAAAGATCATCAAGGAACTTGTCAATTTTGTGGGACGTTATCCGGTGGGACAGAAGGTGCGCCTGACGTCGGGGGAGCTGGGAGTTGTCGTTTCACAGACAGACAATTCCATCTATCCGGTCGTCGGTGTGCTTGATGACGGGGGACAACTCACAGACAAGCGATATAAGCTCAGTAAAAAAGAAAAATTGTCAATTCTCCAGTTGGAGGATTAGGGACAGATAGAAGAAAGGGAGATGGAAGTTTGCACAAATTTCTAAGAGCCATCGGATTTTCCGAGTTGAAAAAGGAAGAACTTGAGGAGTTATTCGGGCAGATTTTAAAAAATCCGACCGTCCGAAAGATATCGACGGATTCGGAAGGAAATGAATTTGCCGAGATATCGAAAGAGTTTGGAGAATTTTTCGGGATCTCAGTCCGTGGAATTTACAGGGAAGACGATACCTTTGAGATAGAATATTATTATCCGTATCTTTTTGGAAAAGCGGTTTCTACGAGGGAGCCCGCAGATATTGAGAAGCACGCGGAAAAAGAATCCTATGCAGGAATATGCGATGAAGTCCGAATTGGGGTTACGCTGATCTTTTATTTGCAGAATGTTGTGGATTATCTGGCGATCCGGCATAATAAGGGATTTCGGTATATGTCGGACGGCGTGATCCTGGGAGCGCTGTCGACAGAGGGAAAGATACTTCTTCCGGTCAATAAGGCGGAAAATAAGGTTCATTCCCAGAAGGAGAAAAGCGCGGAGCGCAGCCAGATGATCGCAGCCGCTCGCGACGGTGATGAGGATGCGCTGGAAAATCTCACGCTGGAGGATATGGATCTGTACGCCATGCTTTCACGCCGCATTTCCCATGAGGATATCTTAAGCATCGTCAATTCTTACTTTATGCCGCATGGAATCGAGAGCGACCAGTATGCAATCCTCGGGGAGATTGTGGACTTTGCACTGCTTCAGAATCATCTGACAGAGGAAAATGTTTACTGTCTGGATATTGTATGCAATGATATTCCGCTCAGCGTGTGTATCAATGAAAAAGATCTTCTCGGAGAGCCTCACATTGGAAGAAGATTTAAGGGAAATATCTGGCTGCAGGGAAGCATCCGGTATGAGGACTGATGAAAAAACAGAAAAGAGGCGGAACATTACACCCCAATGTTCCACCTCTTTTTCAGTTTCGCAGATAATTATCGATTTCTCATATATTGTTTTAACTGGTCATAAAAATTTTCTCTGGTTCCAGCCATGATCACGACAATCACTTGATCTTCCACATATTCTACCGTATATGCCAGTTCATAATTTGTCTTGTTGTAGTAAATATCGTATCCGTACACACCGGACAAATCACCTGTCTTTGGTTCTCCAATCAGATAATTTTCACAAATTTTATCAACTGCTTCCCGGTATAATGCTTTCAGTTTTTTATCTTTCAATTTCTTTAGAAATTTTGCAGCGGGAGGAAGGAATCTTACTTCTGTCATTCTTTTTCCTCCGTTGAAAAGATATCTTCATAGGTAGAATATTCTGATTTTGAACGGGCAGCTTGTTCTGCTTCTACAAGTAATTTTTCTACTGCCGGACGAACTTCTCTCTGTGCTTTTTTGAACTGTGCAAGCAGATCATCGCCACTGTAGCCTTGTGCGATCAGGTCTGCCAGTATCTGTTCTGCAAACTCTCCACCCGAGTTTGTTTTTGCCGGACGTATGATAAGTTCGTTTCCACGTACCATACATTCTGCTTCTGTATCGAATCCCAACATAGAAAAAAATTTTTGTGGGATTGTAATCTGTCTTTTTGATGATATACTGACTTTTTTCATTTCAACGGGAATATTGCCTTTCATGATAGCTACTGACATACGCTTCAGCTCCTTTCCTATTATATATAAGTTGATAATCATTTATTCAAAATTCTTGGTTTCTTGGTTTCTAAATTTATTGTATGCAGATTTTCTATTGTTGTCAAGATTTCACGCTTGGTTTAAATCAATAATGAACAGTATATATTCAGGAAGTTTTCTTTCCCCTTGAAACTCTTAAACTTGCTTTTTCATGCAATTACAGAGTTTCTGAATTTGCTTTTTCGTGATTTGGGAGTTATGATGAAATGCTGAAAAAAATTTATGACGGACTTGTTTATATTTCTTTTTACTGTATGATTTAATGTCTTAGTTTCCATTTGATACAACATTGCCAAATCGCTATCTATCAATACCTGCTGATTGCGAACAACATATATTAAGTTTTTTCTATGAAATTGAGTTAACTTTTGAAACTGCCAGGAAGCTCTATGTACCGGCTGCACTGTTAGATTATAAATTCAGCCTGCTCCATGAAAAAGGGGAACTGGTCAATCCTTCTGTTATTTTTCCAGAAAATTAGAAATGAATTGCACACAAATATACCCAACACCTATTACTCCCCAGGCAACAATAAGATAGGATACCACCCAAAATGTCAGCACGATCATATCCAGTTCTTCCTGCCACGGTTCCAAACGGTGAAAGACCGGAAAGCTGAGGAGAAAACCTATGATATTCATAGCAACCCAAAGCTGCCACCGCTGTAAGCCCAGGTAATGATAAAACAAACCTCCGGCAAGCCAAAAGTATCCTATCACAGCAATGCAAAAGCCCCATGAGAGGATCTCATCGTCTACTCCATATCTATTCCAAATAGAAGAAAAGCATAATTGAAAAAGCCCGATGTAAAGACAAACTGAAGCGAATAATGCCAATGTCCGTTTCATATACAATGCAAACTTCTGTTGTCGAGATGGATGATTAAAATCTGACAATTTTTCTTACCCCTTTAATTTGAGAAGCTGACAGCATCAAAAACTGCCTTTATGCTTGTTTCTTCAATGGAATCCAGCTCATTCAGAGGATTCCACTTCAGTGCTTTTTCTGTAAAGCCTGTTTCTTCCCACACTTTATACCACTTAAGATAATCATACTGTTTTGTATCAAGTGCATGGAGATCCGTAACTGAACTGCTTTCGGCATCGAGTTTTCCCACAAAACCATAATCAAATACGCCGCTGCTGTCATCACGCATAAAACCAAGTACATAGCAGACACCGGTTTCTTTATCAAATTCCAAGTTTTTCAGAGCCATTTTGCTCTCATTTGCGAACAGGGTGTTTACTTTTTCAAATGATTCTGCATCATAGATACCCAGTTGAGTCTGACAGGAATCAACCGGCTTTTCGATATTGTAGAAATATTTTCCATCAGGCGTAAACCCAAAGCCTTCATCCTGTGCTCCGATTCTTGTGACTATTATCTTTTTTAACAATGATAAAGAATCTAAGTCATAGAACCCCAAGTCGCCTGCCGTAGATTTCACAGCAATCATATTGGAATCCGGTTTAAAAGCTGCCGTATGGGCGGAAGGAAAATTCCTGAATTTAGCCAGTTCTTTTCCTGTTAAATCATATATGTATACAGTTCTGCCATTGCATCCTACGCTATAGGATTCATTCTTATAGAAGCCCCAAAATTTCTTCATAGTCAGTTTCCTCCTTTCTGGTGAGAAAATAAATGTTACCAGGTAGAATATGGTTGTGCCAATGGAAGTGAAAGAAGAATATCTATCAATTCTAAATACTCTTCTTTTTCAAGCGTAAATGGCTCCCACTCAACCAGTCAGCC
>JAPFDX010000039.1 GCA_026168605.1 Roseburia sp.
GAACACATATCCAAATGGATGCTAAAACCTGCTTTGCAGATTTTAAGCGGGTGATGGGAATCGAACCCACGTATCCAGCTTGGAAGGCTGGTGTTCTACCATTGAACTACACCCGCGCGAAATCGGTGTGACAAGATTCATTGTGCACATCCCAGTTTGGTAATTTTGTTGGCGTCCCTGATCTTGACGACCCACTTATAATATCATATTCTTCCCGCTTTCGCAAGACCAAAATTTAAAACCTTTCGGATTTTTACACAATTACCATCATTCCGACTTCCTTTTTAAATTCCTCTATACAAAAGTGACAAAAAGTATTTCAAATACTATTCCTCGCCACCTTCATATTCTGCCGTATTATGAAATTCATCAAGCACCCGCTGCCCTTTTTCCGGATACTGCGCATGAAGTGCCGCCAGATACTTAAAGTTGCTTCCCTCATATTTCCGCGCTTCCCCAAATAAACCGATCTCATAGCAATTTCTGAGAACGCTGATGATACAGTTATCAAAATGCTCATACTGGCAGGATCTGCACAATTTCAAAATGTGGGCAATCCCCTTTTCAAATTCCTCCTCATCGTACACCTTGAAATCCGTGTAGGGAATATGGTCCGTCCCGTCCTCCACATATGTGACGCCATCCTTCATACATCTTGTCAGACAAGTCTGACCATACCCTACGATACAATCTTTTTTGTTACAGGTTCCGCAGTTTTCCTCTTTCAGACAGCAGTTTTCCAAGTCCTTAATTACCCGGTTATAGTCCATTTCTGAATTTTGAATTCCCATGTATTTTCTCCACTTTCCTTTTGTATTTTCGATGATTGCATACGGCACGGCAGCGCGCCCGTTTCAATCTCCGCTTATTATATACCAGCGAATATATGTTTGGCAACAAAAAAAGGAATCATATTTTTCAATATAATTCCTCGCTCATCGGGGTGACAGGATTCGAACCTGCGACCTCCTGGTCCCAAACCAGGCGCTCTAGCCAAGCTGAGCCACACCCCGAAGGTTTATGATACAAAGCGTCCGGTGATTTTCCATCCTCTCCGTGACGCAAAAGTTATTATATAGGACACATTCTGAAAAGTCAACACCTTCTTTCACTTTTCGCAACTTTTCGCAATTTTTTACAGATACTCCAGCTCAAAATGCGCCTCGCCCTTCTGGTCGGTCTCCATCAGGATAAATGACGGTTTTCTCCCCTCCTGCCTTGGGTAGGAGATGCTCCCCGGATTGATCACGGTCACGCCCTTTTCCTCGACGATCACGGGTCTGTGCGTGTGCCCGAACATCACCATATCATACCCGCGCGCCCCAGCCTCCTCCGCGATCCCCATGATCCCCGCATTTACAGCGTAATAGTGCCCGTGCGTGAGCAGCACGCGGTATCTTCCGATCTGTACGGACGTTTCCCGCGGAAGATCCGAAAAGAAATCGTTGTTTCCCGCAACGATCTCCACCGGACATTCGGCGAGGAGCCTGATTTCATCCTCCCCGCCCTCCACATCGCCCAGATGTACCAGCAGATCCACCGGCTGCACCATATCCAGCGCCTCGATCAGGTTGCTGTGTCTTCCATGTGTATCACTTACGATCAGTACTCTCATTTCTGTTTCCCTCCTGCCTAGATTCCATACCCATGCAGCAGCGCTTTCATCGCGCGCAGCGCCTTGCCCCGGTGGCTGATCTCATTCTTCTGCTGTTCACTCAGCTCTGCCGTCGAACACTGGTATTCCTCCACATAAAAAATCGGATCGTAGCCGAAGCCGTTTGCGCCCGCAGGCGCATCTCCGATATAGCCCTCGATCGTCTCCCGCGTGATAAGCATCTGCCCATCCGGCAGCGCTGCCGCGATCGCACAGACGAACCGTGCGGTGCGCTGCTCCTTTGGCACGCCGGCAAGGCGGTCAAGAAGCGCCTGGTTCTTGATCTCATACGGGGTGTCCTCTCCCATGTAACGCGCGGAATACACGCCCGGCTCTTTATTTAAATAATCGATCTCAAGTCCGGAATCGTCCGCAAGCACAATATCATCGGTGTATGCTGCGACCGCCTTCGCCTTGATCGCGGCATTTTCCTCAAAGGTCTCTCCGTTTTCATCAATGTCAGCGGAAATCCCCGCCTCCTTCATGGAGATCACCTCCACGTCCATGTCTGCCAGGATCTCTCTGATCTCCCGCATTTTTCCTTCATTTCCTGTCGCAAAAATAATTCTTCTCATCCGTATCCATCCTCTCTACTGGTTATTGCTGAATGCCTTGATGCACAGATTGCAATCCTCCACCTCGTTGGCGGACTTCCAGTTCACCCCGTTGGCGCTGATATAGCTCTCACCATCGTCCAGAATGACATCCCGCGTCGCCCGGTCCGCCGCGTACTCGATCGCCATCGGCCGCACCGCGTTCGGCGTGATGATATGCAGCATGATCGCATACCGCTCGCCCGCTTCCACCGGAATCCCCTGATTGAAATCGATCGTATAATATCCGGCATTGCCAAGCGTTCCCGACGCTACGGGGATCGCCTCCGCAAAAGACGTCTCATCCTTAAAATCGCGCACGACATAAAGCTCATACTGCGTGTCCTTGCCCGTCGCGTAAAAGCCTGCCGCAGTGAGCACCTCGTCGCCTGCCGCAGTATAGACATTTGCCCCGTACATACTGTCCTTGTTGTAACCAAGCTGTCCCACCCAGCCGCAGAGGTCGCTCTGGTAAATATTGTCGTAGTTATCCGTCTCTTCCACGCCCGTGTACACGACATTGTGCGTTCCGATATTCGTATCGTAATAGGAAATATAAAATACGCCGTCCTCGCCAAATTCCTTGCCCCAACTGTTCTGGCAGATAAACGCACCGTCACCCTCCAGATCAACCGAGAAATTCCCCTTCGGATAGCTGTCATCCCAGCCGATGATGATCACATCATGATTCGGCTTCTCCGTACCGATGTAGCAGTAGGCGTCCGTCTCCTTGTTGTAGTAGGGCGAACTGGAATTTGAGCTGCGCAGTCCGTTGTAGATCGAGGTCTGCACCCCGCCGTACTGGAACACCGCCTCCTTGATCTTCTCATAATCCTTTCCGTCGATGATCTGGATCTCCTGCACGTGCTTTGCGGGAGCCAGATCCTCATTTGTCCTGCCGTCCCCGTACGGATCCTCCTCCTCATAGACCGGGCCCTTCCACGATGCCAGATACGCCATGCTCATCGTGTATTCGCCGCCCTCCTCCTGCGAGAGGTTAAACCCGTTTGCAAGCGTCATGTGATCGGCAGAATAATGCACATTTTCCTCCGGCAAAAGCGAGGACTCCAGTGCCCCCAGAGACGCAAACGCCCAGCACGTTCCATACGAGCCCTGGTCGCGCACGTCCGTCACACGCCCCTTTTCCCGCAGATCATACTTCGTCGGGATCACCGCCGACTCCGAGGTGTCGATCGCCGATGCGAGATTCTCCTCCATATTCCATGTATAGGAATACCCCAGATAATTTGACAGATCATTTAAGCTGACATAGTAGCCGTCGTCCCGCCTGGTAAACGGAGACACAACCTCCTCGGACTTGCCGTTGACGTCCGCCAGATTGGATTCCAGCGGAAATGTGATCTCACTGGTGTGCTTCTCGACCAGCAGGCTGTCCCCGTCGTAAACGTGCGCACTGCAACTGAATGCCGGCTGCAAAATGTTGACCGGAACCATGATATTTAAGTTGTCATCCATATAAAACGGATAATCCTCATTCGTGTATTCTTTATTGTCTATCACAAGCGACAGCAGATTGTCGTTGACGCTCGACGCGATCAGCGGATTCCATGTCTCCGGCTCTAACTGCGCGCCGCGAAATTCTGCCGTCTCCTCATGCCCCACACCAAAAAAATTGAATTTGAAAAAAATCGCTCCAACTACAAGCACCACAAAAAACAAGTACTGTTTTGAATGTTTCATTCCTGCCTCCACAGTATGTCCTGCCTATTTCCGTTTCGGCGGCTTCGGTCCCATAAACTGGTAAAAATAGGTTTTTAACATACCATTATAAATTTTGCGGTTCTTATCCGCCTTTCTCCCGATATACCGCTCCGCATCCTCATAGCCGGTGATCAGATACATCGACCACGCATCCAGCCCGCGGTACGCCTCACCGATCTGGGTGTAGAGCTGTGGCAGCTCCGCTTTGTCCGCAAGACGCTCCCCATACGGCGGGTTTGTGATGATAAAACCATACTTCTTCGGATGATGCAGTTGTGCCACCGGACGCTGCTGAAAATGGATCAGATGATCCACGCCCGCGCGCTTTGCATTTTCACGCGCAGCCTTTATCACATCCCCGTCGATGTCATACCCCTGGATATCAGTCACGACGTCCGTATGTACCATCTCCTCCGCCTCTTTCACACAGTCATACCACATCTGCCGCGGGATCAGGTTTGTCCACTGCTCCGCCGTAAATTCCCGGTTCATGCCCGGTGCGATCCCCGCCGCGATCATCGCAGCCTCGATCGGAAATGTCCCGCTTCCGCAGAATGGATCTACCAGGATCCGCTCCGGTCTCCACGGTGTCAAAAGCAGCAGCGCCGCCGCCAGTGTCTCCGTCAGCGGAGCCTTGCTCGTCATCGTGCGGTAGCCGCGCTTGTGAAGGGAATCCCCCGACGTGTCAAGCGTCACCGTGATCTCATCCTTCAGCAGGAAAATGCGCACGGGATAGATGGCGCCATCCTCCGGAAACCACTCCATCCGGTACTGCTGCTTCATGCGCTCCACCATCGCCTTTTTGGCGATCGACTGGATATCCGAAGGGCTGAACAGCTTACTCTTGATCGACGGCGCCTTCTTCACCCAGAATTTCCCGTCCGCCGGGATATATTCCTCCCACGGCAGCCCCTTGATTCCCTGAAACAGCTCCTCGAATGTCGTCGCCCGAAATCTCCCGACCTCTATCAGGACGCGTTCCGCCGTGCGCAGAAAAATATTCGCACGGCAGATTGCCTCCGCATCCCCGGTAAATGAAACCCTGCCGTCCTCTACCCGGCTGATCTCATATCCTAAATCATAAATTTCTTTTTTTAATACCGCTTCCAGTCCGAAATGGCATGGAACTACGAATTCATATGTCCTCATGAAAACTCCTTTTGTACTTTAAGTCCACTTTCCTATTATCATATTATCCGTTCTAAAATTATCTGTCAATGGAAATCAGGCGCTTCATCGCTTCCAGTCCTCCCGCAACCGCATATACCTCGTAACCGGCTGCTCCCAGACGGCGCGCGGCAAGCAGGCTCGTGCTGCCATAATCACAGTACAGGATCAGCGGTCTGCGTGGGATTCTTCCCATCCGCTGCTCCAGTTCCTCATAAGGAACATTCCCGGCTCCCGGGAAATGGCTCTGCCGGTACTCCTCCGGCTCACGGACGTCGATGATCAGCGCTCCTCTGGTTTTTCGGATATGTTCTATTTGTTCCGGCTGAATCATGTGAAATGTCATGCTGTCCTCCTATCCGTCGCAGTGCGATCCCTGCGGAGCATTTTTGTTTTATAAACTTAGGGTGTCAAAAGGGACTTTTAAAAATGGAATTGGCAAAATACACAAATGGTATTGTGATTTGTGAATATGGAGAAGTTTAGAACTTCTTAAGGTTCTGCCAGGTTCCAGCAATTCGACGGCAGGGATGCCGGCGAAAGCCCGAACTGCGCCACGGATGGCACATAGAGGACGGTTGCGTTCCTGCACATTACTGGTATTCAGAACATTTTAGAAGTTCTTAGCTTCGGAATCCTGAACAAAAAAGAATACCATTTGCGCATTTTGCCATCCGCAATTTATAAAAACCCCTTTTGACACCCTAATTTTTATGCTTAAACAAAAACAGATTACAAAGCTTCACTCTGTAATCTGTTCTCGCTTTTTACATCTTATGCAGTTGTCTTACACTTCGTGACTGCCGCTTCCTATCTGCCGGACACGTTCGATGTCTTGTTGGAAGACTTATTCTTGCTTCCGGTGCTGTTAGAACCGGTACCGTTCTGTCCACTCGTGTTCTGTCCGGTACTGTTAGAACCGGTACCATTCTGTCCGTTTGCATTCTCGTAGCTGTTTCTGCAATTTGAAGTCTTGTTCTGTGTATCTGCGTTTCTTGCCATGTTTTCCTCCATCCCGGCAGATGTTTCTGCCGTTTTCTTATTTGCTCACGCAAGACTATTATCTGGAATTCCGCAAAAAATATACTCCGACACACAGATATTCTCATTTTAAAATTTATAAGCTGTAATAATCAAGGTTATCCGCAAGATCCTGCGTGATCTCGCCGCCCGCCTTCCTGTACTTGTCGTACACGCCCTGGATCCGCTGTATCTTCTTCTCATTCATAATTTCGTAGCGATGCAGCGCGCTCTCATACATCGGGTTTGTCACAAGTTCCTTTCGGATCTCCTTCGCAAACGGACAGTAGCTTAACAGGATCTCTCTTGTCACCTTGTTCAGACGGTAGCTGCCCTTAGACTCATACTTCACCCAGCTCTGGTAATCTTTCACGAATACCTCACGGTAATTATTTCTGCTGCGCAGCAGCGCGCTCTTGATCTTCTCCTTCGCCTCCGGGGAAAGCTCATGGTTCTTGCGGTAAAACTGCAGATAATCACAATATTCCGCAGTCAGCGACTTCTCACGGATATCATTCCAGTGCACGCCCTGAATCTTGCGGCAGATCTCCCAGCGGTATCTGCCGATCGTGTCGATCATCATATCGTCAAGATCGACCGCCGTAAAGATCGGGAATAAAAACCGCGCGGACGTATCACGTCTGACGCCTGCTGTCTCCTGCCACATCTGCGCTCTCGTTCCGGCATTCGGCATCAGGATAATATCCGGCAAGATCTCCTTCATGATCATCTCGCGGTTGATTCCCTTATCCGGATCAGAAAACTGCACCTCACGGTAAAATACGGAAAAATCAATCTCGCGCACCTTGTCCATCGCCGTCTCCAGCTTCTGCGCCGTGACGATCATTTTCTCGATCGAATTGATCAGGTCACCTTCTTCAAGGATCGGGCAGAACGTGGAAATCTTACCATAGGTGATGCGGTTGCCGCTGACAAACATATTCTGCATCTCGTAGCGCACCTTGTACTCATTATTTCCCATCAGCTTGTTCTGCTTCTCCGGCGTGATCTTGCCGTTCTTGCGCAGATCTGCCAGATATGCCGGATAGTCCATGTCAAACTCATTCTTGGACGGCTCGTTCTTTCCCTCATAAACGCTCTTTAACCAGTCGTAAATCGTGTATATGTGCTCCGAACGGCACACGTGCAGATGCTCCGTCAGATCATACAAAATATTCGCATTGTCTTCGCCCGCTAACTGCACGTCCATAAATCCGAAATTTAAAAACATTTCCAGGATCGGCGTGAGCTGCTCCTCATCCTTTACGACCTTCAGGAATACCTTCTGGTAGATGTCATAAAACTTCTGTGTGAGGTTCTTGCGCAGTCCATACACCTCCGGCTCCGTCGACGAGGTATCCGGGAGACTGGTATATTTTTCAATGAGCTCCCTGACGGACGCCTTCTCCTCATCCCCGTAGCCGGCAAAGGTCAGGATATGCATCAGGCAGTCCTCACCTGCCTCCTCTGCCTCTTCTTCCTCCCAGTTGTCATCCTCCGCAGCAACATCTTCCGGCTCCGCATACACGCCGTCCGTCGTCTGGAAGTCCTGGCTCTCATAAGCGCCCACGCGGGAGGCTACCAGATTTGCCTCATAAATGCCAAGCTTCTTTATGACTTCCGCCATACGATCCATATTGTCTGTCAGCGGTTTCACATTATAATTTTTCTCTTTTGCCCGAACCAGTAGCTCATAATACAGCGAAAAAATGTCATTCTCCGCACCGGAGAGCAGAATATCGCGGTTATAGCTTAGGTACTCTGCCATCTCAATAATCCCCTGCGTCGCACGTCTCGTCTGGTAGCAGCACTCCATGATCGCGCCGATGCACATACTGTCGTCCTTCTGCATCAGGCGCAGGTACTCCTCCAGATAGCCTCCCATCAGGGTTGCGCTGTTATTCATCTCCCAGTTCTCTGCGCGGTGCACCATCTCCAGCGGTTTAAACTGATCGATCCGGTTAAAGTTCTGCTCCTCCAGATGGTACTGCGCACAAAATGACGTGTATTCGTTATATTCATTCTCCACAAACGAATGGAACTGTCTGACAAGGCTGTGAAAAGCCGCGTATGTCTTAAGGATCGTCTGGCGCTGTGTGACTGCGGCGCAAAGCAATGTGTGTCTCATGCTCGCCTGCCCGTCGATCGCCGCCTTCAGATCATCCGGAGAAGTAAACGAAAAAGTTCCCAGTGTACAGTCCGTCGCGGCGATATAGTCACACAGATAACGGTCGCTCTCAGAAATACCGATCACGGAATCCTTCCCCAGCACCACCTTTGCATAGGAATTGCGCTGAACAACTGTTCCCTCCATGATCAGATACCATTTCCTGACTTTATCCTTCTGTCTCGCAATCAGTTGCCCTTTCTGAACCTTTACCGTATCCATACCTTCCATAGTATTCTGCTCCTTTATCCTGCTCGTAAAATTTTAACTCCACTTCTTCCATTCTATACTTCTTTCAGACACTTTGCAATGATTTCCGAAAATTATGCAGCCGCTTTCACATAATGCTTCATCTGTCTCATTTTCTCCATAAAGCGGTTATCCAACTCATAAAATGCAAGTCCTGCCGGCACGGAAACCAGAATGTTAAACGGCACTGCAATATACCACTCCGCCTGCATAATCGCGCCGCCCAGCTCAAAGTGGTAATACACCATCTGCGTCAGGAAAATATGATAGGATGCTTTTCCGATCCACGTCAGCAGCTTCCCAAAATATCCGGGAATCCGGCTGTGGTAAAATTTACGGAATAGCAGGATCACGATCGGGAAAATGTAAAACGCCACCGGCATCGCAGTCGTCTTCCAGTATCCAAACAGTAACAGCTCCCTGTCAAATCCAAAGACCGCTACAAGATACGCCAGTCCCACCAAAAACATCGCAACCATCTGATAACGTTTCACACGGTGTTCCGGATGCAGATACAAATAGCATCCGAACGCGATCAGCAACAGGTATCTGCCTATGCTCAGACGATAATAATATTTATCAATCTCAAAAACCTTGACTGCGATCTCAAACAATAGATTCGCGATCCCTGCCACAGTGAGTCCCAGCTTGGCATTGCGCGCAACCAGAATATAAATAATAGGAAAAATCACCAGAAGCTGAAGCATCACCGGCACATAATAGCTGCCCGGACCGTAAGCCCCCAGCAGGAAAATGCGCAGCGGATGAATTTCCCGATCTTCCATCATCAGCAGTACGATCTCAATCAGACACACTGCAAAAAACGGCACAAGAAATCTGACCAGCTTGGGTTTCATCATATCCCAGCCGTACATCTTCCCAAGCTTTCCTCCTGCCTTTTTGCGGTTCGACATCGCAAAATTATAGCCGCTGATGATCATAAAAACCGGTACCGCCATATTGATCAGCATCGTAAAAAATGGTGATGTTTTGTCCGTCCACTCATAATGCGTGATGATCACCATCAGCACACAGACCGCTTTCAGATAATCCAAAAATTCAATTCTGCTTCCCTCTTTCATAATTTCCCCCTCTGTCCTCTTTCTTTCACACATAATCATGTATATTAAGTATTTTGAGCTATAATTTCAATAGTAAATATTCACAAAAAAAGAAACAGAAATAATATATTTCTGCTTCTTTTCCTACGTGCGCGAGAAGATTCGAACTCCCGACACCTTGGTCCGTAGCCAAGTGCTCTATCCAGCTGAGCTACGCACACATATTCATTTAGCAAATTTCTTTGCTTCACATCTGTTATAACACTAACAGAATATTCTGTCAAGTGCCTGATGTGAATGCCGGCGACCGGAATCGAACCGGTACTGTGTCACCACAACAGGATTTTAAGTCCTGCGCGTCTGCCTGTTCCGCCACGCCGGCATACCACAAGCAAGCTTGTGAAGTGGGACCTATAGGGCTCGAACCTATGACCCTCTGCTTGTAAGGCAGATGCTCTCCCAGCTGAGCTAAGATCCCACGCGTTACTTGTAGTGAGTGTGAATAAAATAAAATCTGAGTTGTGATAAGCTTGCTTGGACACTCACAACATTTTGTATTCTCACTACGAACGACCCAGAAGAGACTCGAACTCTCGACCTCCGCCGTGACAGGTCGGCTCTCTAACCAACTGAGCCACTGGGCCTTATTTATTTGATAAGCTTTTGTATAAAATGGAC
>JAPFDX010000044.1 GCA_026168605.1 Roseburia sp.
AAGGTGGATAGGGCAGGGGTGGAAGCATGGCAACATGTGGAGCTGACTGTCACTAATCGATCGAGGGCTTGACCGAAAAGGTTTGGGAAACGGAATCTGTATGAAGTTTTGAAGGTACAAAACTAATTTAAATAAGTATAATAAATGACGTATCGTTTACGTCATTTTTATAAAATATAGGGGATTGGTCAAATGGTATGATAGGGGTCTCCAAAACCTTTGGTGGGAGTTCGATTCTCTCATCCCCTGTTTCTTAATGTATTTTAATAATCCGTGAAAGCCTTGATTTTACTGAAAGAAAGGAGATTTTTTATGGTGGATAATTTCCTTGCAAATAATGAGGTAACACCAAAGGTAACACGAACAAATGTACGAGCACATAATGGTGTTCTTTTTTATTTTATCAAATATTAAAGTCTATATTTCTATATCAAATCTAATAAATTTCCAATAAATATAAAATAAATTCAATACACGTTTCTATAATATTTTTTTACACATCAACAATATTTTTTATGGGTAACAATATATAATCCCACGATTGATCTAATAAGTCTAATAATATAATATCCTCAATTTTAAAAATCGTAAAAAATAGGGGAACACATAAAACAAATTATGTATTCCCCTATATAACAATCACTCTTTGAAAATTGTTCCATATATACCAATAACACCAGACGAACCAAAAACCATATCTATTCCTATAACAATATAATCACAGTCCGAAGGAATATCTGTTATAGCCGGATTCCCCTTGGCAAGTAGCGCTCCATTTGTGTGGTCAGATATGTTGTATTTTCTAATCCATACACCAGTACTTCCACCACTCCATGCCTTAATCTTATTATAATAATTCCTATTCGTAATCTGCATAACTATCTCGTCACCAGTATGTGCGGCTCCACCACTTCCTTCATTTAAATAATAGGCGTTGGGTTTGCAGGCAGTAATAGGAGCCAACGATGGAATGGTTGAAACACCCGCATTATAGCCATCATTATATGCTCCGCTGCACGAAACATACCCAGACCCATCATGAAACCCTTTTGGAATTGAAATATTACCATTTCCACTTGAATTGCTTGCCCAGCTCCCATTGTTTGGCATCGTTCCGGTAACCCTTTTGCCTTTAACATAAGCTGTATATCCAGAAAGAATTTGAGGTGCTCCCGCGTTAGCATCTGATGTGTCATCACCAACTTTAATTTTTCCTATATTTGCAGCCATCGTTCCAAACGTAGCATCCGCAGCCGTACTCACTCCTTTAGCAGTAATGGCACCGGCTACGGCTTTCTTGCCATCACTTACAGATTTTTTTAATTCTTCCATCCTATAAGCAAGTGTTTTGCCGTCATCAAACTCAACAGTAGCGGCATGTGTCCATTCAGAGTCCAGTATATAATTACCGTCGTCCAGTCTTATGTATCTTTTATATTTTTTAAATCCGTCTTTTATTGCCAAATCCATACCTCCTAATCATAGGGCTGAATCCAGAATTTTTTACCCTTCATTTGCTCATCTGTCGGCTCTGTATAAGAATAAAATTCATCTGGTTTTGCCACAAACTTGTTCAATATATAAATCTGATATTTTTTCATCTTGTCTTCAATGTAATTAAAAAGAGAGGCTCTGAATCCATCCTGATAATCATTGTCTTCAAGAAAACTAACCGCCTCTTTATATTGATGTTTTTTTATCTTTTTGCCATGTTCCAAAACAATATCCTGATTGTCTGCATTCATATCACTGTGTGGTTTAAACGAAAAATCTGATATATACATTTCTTACGCTCCTAATATTCTTGTAACCAGAAACCGTGGTCGGGCTGGTCTGCTGGTTCGTTTGGAGAAATAATTGTAGTAAGTTTTTTTAATGTCGCGACATTCATGTTCCATATTTCTTCCTCGATAAAATTTATATATTCCATATTAATCATGTATGGCTTTAAAAGTTCTTTGTTCCCATTATAAAGGGTGTTCGCATCAGTTATATTCCCCGCATCAATATATGAATAATACTGGTTTATTAGAGATGCTACATTGTCATCTACATCCTTCTTTGTCCCAACTGGTATCAGCTCATCTGGGAACTTACTTCCAAAAAGTCTTGAATATTCTATACCTCATCACCTCAAATCATAAATAATAAAGTGGATAAAATCTGTACATGGTAATGCTGCTTGTTAATGATTCCAGATCATTTGATACAGACTGAATGATGTAGAAATTTGATTTATCCACCTGCTGTTTTTTATATTCAATTTTTATATTCACGTCTAAAAATGGAATTAGCTTTGTTGAAATTGTTACAATATCATTTACGGAAGAAGATTTTCTGTTAAAATAGATTGCGTTTTCCAGTGCTACAGAATCAGAAATAATATTTTCAAACTCATCACCAGTCTTAACATCTAAAATCTCACCAAGCTTTTGAACTGTAAACGGACTTCCGTTTTCAACACGCAGTACAATATTTCTTTCGTCACAATTATACTTCTTTGAAAAGTAAGATTTTGTAAACACTGGATCGCTATCGTTATCAGTAAGCACACACAATGTATGTGGCTGATATTTCCCAAGATAGTATGCCATATAGACACCCTTAACTTTCTTTACCTGAAAAACATATGTTTTACCGCTTTCTAATAAATCTGGCTCTATATATGTTTCTGTGTATTCATGGTATAACGGAAGTGCATCCAGTTCATTTATTTTTATTTTCATATTTGACACATTTTTTGAATCGGGAGTAAAAGCAATAATATCACCAGAAAAGTATTTTTCGTAATCTTTAAGTGTGATTGTGTATACATTGGAAGATGAAGTACACTTGTCTGCAAATCTGTCTACATCATAAATTGCCCCAAAAACCTCTGTTACGTTTTTAATGTCCTGAATATTATAAGTTACAGACTCTGAATTGTCAGAAATAAGGATCGACTGCATAAATTCATTGTCAAAAACAACTGGTTCATATTCGCAAGATGGTATCAAGTCAAAACAAAAATTTGCATAAATATCAAAATACATTTGGCAGTTGGGATATAACTCTTCAATTTCTGAAAAAATATCTCCCACTGTACATCCTGCTTCATATTCAAGTTCATAAGGAAGCTGGTTCCATTTTGGATTATCTTTTCTGTACTGTACATAATCTGGGTTGTTTTGTGGCATCCCATAAAACTGCCCAATATCATCAATTATATACTTTTTAATATCGGTTTCAGTTTTTAACAAGACTTCTGTTGCCTGTTTTATTGTAATGATATTTCCGTCTTCATCTTCATTTGGCACTAGGATGGTTGGTGCGCCACCAATCTGACCATTACGAGTGCCATTAATTTTTGCATACAGATCTGACAGTTGGGCAGTTATTGAGTTTTCAACCGCATTATAAGATGTGCTCCCATCTGTAATAAGATAATGACCACAATCATACCACGTATAATCATCATCCCGGATACTGTAAATTCCAATCTTTAACTGGAAGTCGTATCCAATCCAGTCATAAAGTTTTTTCTCTACGGATTCATTTCTGTACGTGTCATCCAGATACATCGTGAATGATGTAGTACGTCGTATATCTGATTCTGTGTCAATATTATACGTTCCGAACGCAGAAAGCACAGACAGCTCCTCTACAATATGTTCATCTTTATCAATGACAAAAAGCTTATAGTGATATTTTGTACAGTTTTGTAACAATAAATCTTTATCATATTGTGTAACGATATATTTCATTTTAAGTCCACCACCTTGAATCTACATCCGAAAATCCATTCATATACAACGTTCTCATGTCGTTTACATCCCCTATTTCCACCCAACTAAAACCAATTTCTCTTAAATCCTTGTGTCCCAAACTTGTATCATTGATACTTTCCACCACCTTTATCATCCAGATACGTCCATCATGTACTTTGAGAATAAGTGGTTTTTTATTCGCAAGTCTGTCTTTAAACTGGTTCCTATAAGAAATGGTAGCATTCTGGTCAGCCTTTGTTTTTGAATCGTTCATTTTTAAAAGAGTTCCAGAAATCTGACCGCTTTCGTAATTTAAGTCAGAGTTTGAAACAACATTCATATATTTACTATTTAACAAACCAAGCGTCTGATTGACAATATTCCTGCTCGTATCACAATTATCAATATTGTAAACCGTTCCATACAGACAGTCTTTGTCAGTAATGTAAAAACCGCTAAAATCAGAATATACATTTTGAATAATATAGTTATTCTCAACACCATTCAGGTACGAGGAAACGGAATATTCATATTCAACACCCGCTCTCGCATAGGTGTCTTTTATGCGAAGCTTAAAACTGTCTTTGGATTCAATTTTCTGAACATGGATCACTGTCCATTTTTGTGTACCGAGTTCCCGTCTTCTTATGACAAGATGGTCAGTATTGGCAAGAGAGAAGAATGAGTTTCCTGCGTCAAGGCTGTTCGTAAATTCTGCGTTTAAAATAGTCCCAGTTGTCCACCCGGACTTTTCTATGGTTATATCCATGTTTGTTGTTAAGAATATCTGGTTGTAAACACCATCAAATACAGTTATTGACAGTATTACTGGTATATTAACAGCGGGAGGTGTCAGTGAATATCTCCCGCTACAAAATGTTGTGCCGCAAAAAATCATACAGACACCTCCGTTTCTTTTCTTTGATAAACCTTTAAAGTATAATATCCATTCTTTCTCTTTAACTCAAAAACAAACAAATGTTCATCATCATAAATTGTCGAAACAAGTTCTATGTACTGATTCAGTCCGGTGACAATTATTCTTTTATCATCTGTTCCGAGAATAGGAGTTGGGAAAGGAGCATACAACTTATAATCGGAATCCTTAAGTGTAAGTCTGCAATAAAATTCACCACACACCTCTACAATAGAAAGAGACAAAAGATTATCATTTGTTGTAAAAAATGTTTTGTTTAGGGGAAGCTTTTTAGCCTCTATGAATAAAGCAAAATCTCCTTCCAAGGAAAAGCCCCAGTAAGTGAGCGCATTATCCCACATCGTTAATAGACCATCTTCAATTTTATAATTATCATTCTCAATTTTATATGGGACAATTATGATGTTTGAAATGAACTCGATATATCCCTCACAATACATATTTTCCAGTGTAAACACAATATTTGTTGGTATGGTCTCAAACTGTGTAGAGACTTCTATATAACCAGTGTCTAATGGTATTCCATGTATTGTTTCTCCAACTGCGCGGAAAAAATATGTTGAATTATTTTCAAGAGTGCAAAATTCATAAGAAAATAATCCGGTATAAATCATGGGAGATTTTGCTATCGGTGTTTTATCGTAAGAATACTTTATAAACTGAACATTTTTTAACTGTTCTTCTTCGGACTGTGTGTAATCAATGGAAAGAACAACATTCGCTTTTGAAAGAACAGATTTGTTTGGGAGATCTTTAATTAAAAATACTGGTGGACTATAACAATAGAAGAGAGTTTGATCTGATAAATTGCTTGAGTTGTTGTCAGAATCAAAAACTTGTATTCTTAATAAATAGTTTTTACCAGGAGTTAAAGTGTTTGCCGGTATTATGTGTTTTAGTTCTCTTGTATTTTGAGCTTTATCATATATAATTTCACCGTTTGAATTATCTGTGATGATGGCTCGGTTTTTGACTGTCTGTGTATCTGTATAAGAGAACTCTATCGTATTTTCTAAATTGGGCGGTAGTGGCGTTATACGGTGTACGGATGGTGTTTGTAATATTCTGCTCATATGTAACCCTCCTAATGATTATAATATCAACTCGTACGATGTTTTAATAACCGACTATCATTGCCCTAAGTGTTATCACCGCATCAAACCACGAAATCGTGTTTCCAAGGTGAAGCGTGATTCTGTTTCCGCTTATGTCAAAACCGTGTATCCCGAATTTCTGCCCCTGACCATCAATCCAGTAATTTTCAAGACCGACAACCCTGTGTGGGAAATCCATATCAAATGTAACCAACTCAATGCGCGGGGATCCTTCGCCCCCTCCAGAATGACATTGCACCTGCCTTGTTACCTCTTTCCGCATAACACTTACGGCATTTTGTCCTGCTGCATATCCATTATTATATCCAGTCTTGTAATTTACAGAGTTCGGATTTGCCCGGTTGTCCGCTGCGGTTACCCCGGCATTGTATGCACCGGCTCCACTGACGTACCCCGAACCATTATGATATCCGGCTGGAATGGCAACGTTATTGCCATTGACTGTATTAGCCGTCCAAGCCCCCCTATTTATTACCGCACCTGCAATTTTTTTACCTTTAACATAAGCCGTATAACCAGAGAACAACTGTGCTGCCGTTGCATTTGCGTCTGATGTATCAGTTCCGGTCTGAATTTTAGTTATGTTTCCTGCAATTATATCAAATGTTGCATTTGCCGCCGTTGTAACCCCTTTAGCAGTAATGGCACCGGCGACCTTTGTTTTGCCATCACTTACAGATTTTTTTAATGAGTCAATTTCCTCCTCTAATGTGTTGCCGTTGTCCATATGGATGTTGCTTGAAGACAAATCTTGCTCATTTGGCAAAGTGACGGTTGTAGTGTCCACACTTGTTATATGACCCTTATTGTCTGTTAATATGGATTTTACCGCTGTAAAACTATTTCCATGGGCAGGAGATATAGAAGAAGTAGTATTGTTTCTTGTTATATCTTTGTGTGTTACAGAATAATTATTTCCCGTTTTTACAACACCTATGATGGAATCTCCGCTTATATTTTCTACCTTTGTTCCAACAGAAGACTTTAACGAGCTTATCAGATCATTTAATAATTTACCTTGCCGAGCGGATAATGGCTTATCTGTAGAAGTGGATGTTAAATTATCAATAATGTCAGCCACATTAACCTTTGTGGTTGTAATATCTTCAATTAGGCTTTTGTTTGATTTAATATATGCAACGATTTCACTCATTTGATCGAGCGTTGTATCGTCACTGTCTGCAAGTGCATTTAACCGCTTGTCCAAATCTTCTATAAATTCCCTAATATCAGAGTGTGATGAAGTGGAAGAATTATGACTATTAACTGAACTATGAACAAAAGCAGTAGAAGCGGCTTGTGTTGTATTGGTTTCGGTGGATGCAGTTGGAACTTTTGGGATACCAGTAAAAGTAGGACTTTCAAGATTTGCTTTTTTTGTTTCCAACTCGTTTTCTTTGTTCGTAGATCTTGTCACTTCATTTCCTAATTCTGTTTTGCTTGCTGCATCCGTTATGCCAAAATCGTCAAGCGTTGTTGGGTTTGTACCACCAGTTACATGCCCTTTGGAATCAACAGTTACAGATTTATATGTTGATGCAGTCACCCCGGAATTTGGATGAGTGTATATAGTATCTGTAAACTTTGCATTTGGTGGAACATCAGATTCTACTGTATGCCCATTTACCGTATCTGCATTGCCCCCATCAGCAGATAATGAAGTAGGCTTATTTTCTATGTACGCATCAGATTTTTGATCTGTTTCTTTCCAGTCGGCATGTTTGCGCTTTCTGTTCACATATTCCTGGAGCTGGTCAGCAGTTACTTTTTCTGTATTTTCAAAATTGCTTTTTATTAAAATATCATCATCTTCTATATAAGAAGCAGACGGAAGTTCATTTATTGGTACAATCTTTGTTTCTCTATTCAATAACTATACACCCCTATCGTTTTACTTTTTTATAATTAATGCCACATATGTGCATATTTCTAAAAATTCCGCACGGGATTTTTACCCATACGCTTTGCCCAAGATCCAGGTCTGTTCCCAGAGCATTATAAACATCATAAAGTTGGTTCATATAGCTAATCTTATATGTACCATCGTTGTTTTTCCCCCATACTGTCGATTTAAATGTTTTGTCATATTTTAATTTCTGGTTTTTGCTTTCTATGATTGAAACTATCTTGTTCAATAATATATCTACTGCATTGCTATTTTCATTTGCCATATCGTTTTCCCTTTTTAACAATATAAAAGGACTGATAGTGAACTACCAGTCCTAATGTATATATTATTTTTGATAAAAAGCAAAGGATCACTTTGCTAAAATGTTGGTTGTTTCCTTATTTCTTTGGTTGTTTGATAATTTATTTTGGTTGTTTGATAAAATTTTGGGCTATTTTTTGGTTGTTTGCCTTTCTACTTGTTTATTTTCAAAATTACTTATTAAAATCACACAAGTCAAGTAAGTCTTTACAGATTTCACCGTTTTCACAATATATTATC
>JAPFDX010000042.1 GCA_026168605.1 Roseburia sp.
CACCGATTCTTGTGGAAGAAAAAGTACCAACCCCCGGCTGTCTGAACTATGAAAGATATGGGACTTTAGCCAATATCTACTCCGGAGCGCCCGCAGAAAAAGCCTATGCGTGGACAATAGCACAGGTCAAGAGCATTTTGAAAGAGGAAACCTACATCGGTCACAGCGTCCACAACAAGCAGAGCAACATTTCATTCAAGAACAAGAAAAAGGTGCGGAAGCCGCAGGAAGAATGGTATCGTGTGGAAAATACCCACGAAGCCATTATTTCCGAAGAAGTGTTCCAAAAAGTCCAGGAGCTGATTGCAAGCAGACGCAGACGACAGAAGAATGGCACAACGCAGATATTTTCCGGGCTGGTAAAATGTGCGGACTGCGGATGGTCATTGGCTTATGGTGTAAACAGCCAGAACAAAAATCCCTATGCACACTATCATTGCAGTAAGTACGGACAGGGATTACGCCAGTGTTCCATGCACTATATCCGCTATGATGTACTGTATGCCTATGTGCTTGCAAGACTGCAATACTGGTCTATGCAGGTACAGAAAGACGAGGACAAGCTGCTGAAACGGCTGCTCAATGCCAGCGACAGGGAAAGAAACTCTGCGAAGAAAAAGCAGGCTGCGGAGCTGAAAAAGGCAGAAAAGCGTAAAGCCGAGGTTGACGGGCTGTTTGCTAAAATGTATGAGGACTGGTCTGCCGGACGCATAACCGAGTATAACTTCAATATGCTGTCCGAGAAGTACCAGAACGAGCAAAAGGAGCTTGAAACAAAAATAAGACAGCTTCACGAAACGATGGAAGCCGCCGTACAGACCGCAGCGGACGCTGAAAAGTGGATTGCCCTGATGAAACAGTATGTCAACCCTGTGGAGCTGACCGCCGAACTTCTGAACACTCTAATTGAAAAAATAACCGTCCACGAAGCTGTCAAGGGCGAGGACGGAAGCCGTGAGCAGGAAGTAGAAATCTACTACCGCTTCATCGGCAAAATCGACTGACCTTTCTTTTTTACCCAACAATATCTTTAATTAAGGGAAACGGGGCGAAGTATGCCGGATCTGCAAATGCTCATCGATATATGCAATACCTACCATATATCGCTCGACAAATTACTCAATGAAGATCATTCATTTGTAAATAAGATAGATTTTTATGGACGGATCCAGAAATTCCTAAAGATCGCTTCCCTGTACCTGCTCACCGGAATGGTCATATTCCTGTTGGCATTTGCCAGATGGAACATGATCGCGGCAGACAAAAACGAAGCGTTTGCAGACAATGCGCGCGCGTGGGGATTTCTGCTGGAAAACGGCGTTTATCTCATGGAAGAAAACGAGGTATCCTACCAGCTCCCAAATCAAAAATTACCGCTCTTTCGGGACGATTTCTTTGTAAAAAATATCCAGGCATATCTTTGCCTGGACAATGTTGAGATTGACATGACTGTCTATGAAGAAAATCATTTTTCTATCACTCTCAACCATAACAGAGGTATGAGTGGTACCCTGGACGAAAATGGGGAACCCTCGATCATTGAAAACACTTTAAACCCGGAGGAAAAGAATCTGCTGGACAGGCACGGGAATGAGATTGCCGCAATATTGGAACAGTTACTGGCAATCCATCATTCCGTCTATTCCTCCTGATGTTTTCTGTCACAAGCCGGCAAGCTCCGCCCTGATCTCTGCGGCAAGCTCCTGCGCCTTTTCCAGTCTCTCCCCGCGCATCTCGCCGCCAAAGCAGAGCTCTGCCGCCTGCCACTCCTTCGCCTTCATCCGGTCCTTTTCCTCGGCGGAAAGGCTTCCGGCATATTCCAGAAGGGACAGTCCGGTGAGACGCTTCATATAGGGCAGCGCATACGGCTGCATCTTTTTGCGCGCGTCAAACTCACCTTTCATCCCCAGCATTTCCTTCGCCTGCGCGGCGATCTCTTCCCGGCGCGCCTTTTTCTCCTCCCGTTCCGCTTTGCGGAGCTCATAGTGCTCAAACGCATCCTCAAGGGCGGTGTAAAACTCTTTCTTAAAATCCACCGGGCGGAGAAATACACGGAACACATTGCGCTCATTGAAGAAAAAATAGAGCTGTGCCGGACTGATTGTTGTCGTGTAGAGAATACAGATGGTGTCCGGAAAGTTTTTATTCAGGTACGTCACGATCTGCTCCCCGTTATATCCGTCCAATGACAAGCCCGTGACTGCGACCTGATATGTGTTCTTCTTCAGGCAGGCAGCCGCCTCGATCCCGTTTGTCGCAATATCGATCTCGACGTCCCTTCCCTGCATCGCCGCAGAAAATTCTTCCACCAGCTCCGGATATTTATTGATAAACAAAAGCTTTTTGCCCATGGATATTCCTCCGCCATCGTTCACAATTTATTCATGTAAGATTCAAAGTTCTTTCACTTCATAAACATGAAATTTTCATTTCTGCATCATATACTATAACCATACAAAAGATAGTTATCAGTATTTGTTACTACCCACAAAACTTTTTCATAATCTGCCATGTAACTTATGTTACATGGCAATCCTCCCTTTTATGGGAGTTTTTTTATACCTCAAAGATCAGATCGCCATAGGACGGCATCGGCCACATGGATTTATCCACGAGCATTTCCAGCTTATCGACCGGAGTGCGCAGCTCATCCATCGCCGTCCGCACCACATCATGGTAATAAACCGCCTGTTCCCTGCCCTCCGACATCGCTGCCGCCTGCCCGGTCACTTCCTCAAGCTTCGCAAGCGCCAGTTTCGAATCCGAAAGCAGATCTGACACCTCCACCAGAATCTCCGTCTGCACACTGACATCCGCGCCGCACGCCTGCTTCACCGCATTGATCGAACCTGCAAGCACCGTCGTGTACTTGATGACCGCCGGAATGATCTGTTTTGTGGCGATGTCGATCATCGCTCTCGCCTCGATATTGATCTCCTTCGCATACGTCTCGTACTCGATCTCCACGCGGGAATCCAGCTCCGCTCTCGTAAACACCTTAAACTTCTCGAACAGCGCAACCGCTTTCTCTGTGTTTAACGCCGGGATCGCATCCACCATCGACCGGATATTAGGCAGTCCGCGTCTTTTTGCTTCCTCCACCCACTCATCCGAGTAACCGTTTCCGTTGAACACAATCCGCTCATGCTCTGTCGCGTATTTTTTGATGAGGTCGTGCACCGCCATCTCAAAGTCGTCCGCCGCCTCTAAAACGTCACACGCCTCCGCAAACGCCTCCGCCACGATCGTGTTGAGCACCACATTCGGCTGTGCCACCGAGTCCTGCGCGCCCACCATACGGAACTCAAATTTGTTTCCCGTAAATGCAAACGGGGACGTGCGGTTGCGGTCTGTCGCATCCTTCATGAAATCCGGCAGCGTACGCACTCCCGTCTCAAGCTTTTTCCCGGAAATACTGTGCGTCGCCTCGCCTGTGCTGATCAACTGGGTCAGCACGTCCTGAAGCTGCTCGCCCAGATAGACGGAAATGATCGCTGGCGGCGCCTCGTTCGCCCCCAGACGGTGATCGTTCCCGACGTCCGCCGCAGATTCGCGCAGGAGGTCGGCGTGCTTGTCCACCGCCTTTAAGACGCAGGTCAGCACCAGTAAGAACTGCACATTTTCGTGCGGTGTCTTTCCCGGCTCTAAGAGATTGATGCCGTCGTCCGTCGTGATCGACCAGTTGTTGTGCTTGCCGCTTCCGTTCACGCCCGCAAACGGCTTCTCGTGCAGAAGGCACTGCAATCCGTGGCGTCCCGCCACCTTCTTCAACGTCTCCATCACGAGCTGGTTGTGGTCAACCGCCACATTTGCCTTCGCATAGATCGGCGCGAGCTCATGCTGCGCCGGAGCCGCCTCGTTGTGCTGGGTCTTTGCCGTCACGCCAAGCTTCCACAATTCCTCGTTGACGTCCCTCATAAATGCCGCAACGCGTTCCCGTATCGTACCGAAATAGTGGTCGTCCATCTCCTGTCCTTTTGGCGGCATCGCGCCGAACAGCGTGCGCCCCGTAAAAATCAGGTCTTTGCGCTGAAGGTATTTCTCCCGGTCCACGATAAAATATTCCTGCTCCGGTCCGACCGACGGGATCACCTTACTGGATGTCGTGTTGCCAAACAGGCGAAGCAGACGCAGTGACTGCTCGTTGATCGCCTCCATCGAGCGGAGCAGCGGCGTCTTCTGGTCGAGCGCCTCGCCCGTGTAGGAGCAGAACGCCGTCGGGATGCAGAGCGTCGCGCCCGCCGCATCCTGCCTTACAAATGCCGGGGAAGTGCAATCCCACGCCGTATAGCCGCGCGCCTCGAAAGTCGCGCGGAGTCCGCCGGACGGGAAAGAGGACGCATCCGGCTCTCCCTTGATCAGCTCCTTGCCGGAAAAGCTCATCAACACCTTGCCGTTTTCCATCGGCGCTGTGATAAAGGAATCGTGCTTCTCCGCCGTCACTCCGGTCAACGGCTGAAACCAGTGACTGTAATGGGTCGCGCCCTTCTCGATCGCCCACTCCTTCATCTCGTGCGCAACGACGTCCGCTGTCTCAAGATCCAGCTCCTTCCCCTCGTCTATCACTTCCTTTAATTTTTTATATACCTTCTTCGGCAGACGCTCCTGCATCACCGCGTCATTAAATACATTTTTACCGAAGATCTCCGCCACGTTAAGGTACCCTGTCTCGCTCATTTTCTACATCCTTTCCTCATTGCCGGTAATTCTCTGCTGTCTGATTTACTTCTTTTAATGTACGCGATTTTTCATAGGATTTCAACCGGAAAATCCAGATTGTGCCTGGCAAAATACATAAATGAGATTCTTTTTGTTCAGGATTCCGAAGCTAAGAACTTCTAAAATGTTCTGAATACCGGTAATGTGCAGGAACGCAACCGCCCTCTATGCGCCATCCATAGCGCAAGTCGGGCTTTCGCCGGCATCCTTGCCGTCGAATTGCTGGAAATCGACAGAACATTAAGAAGTTCTAAGCTTCTCCATATTCACAAATCAGAATCTCATTTATGTATTTTGCCAATCTCATTTTTGAATCCTCTTTTTAACACCTGGATCCTATGAAAAAGAGTTTCGCCTGGGAAACTCTCCGCCTGCGGCGGGTCGCATCAGCGACACAGTTCCTCTCCGCCGCAGTGCGATCCCCCGGAGGTTTTTACTTTATAGGGAACGAAGTTTCCTATAAAGTAAAAAACGCCCCGCGGGGCAAACGCCCTGCGGAGCTCTCTCATATCTCTTATTCTGCTTTGCCGATAGAACCGAACAACTCCATCTTCTCCTTCACAGTTGCCTTGATCGCATCTGCGCCCGGAGCTAACAGCTTACGAGGGTCAAAGCCTTTGCCCTCGAGATCCTTACCTGCCTCAATATATTTACGTGTTGCCTCTGCAAAAGATAACTGGCACTCTGTATTTACGTTGATCTTTGCCACACCAAGGGAGATCGCCTTCTTGATCATCTCCTCCGGAATGCCTGTACCTCCATGAAGTACCAGCGGCATATCGCCCGTCAGTTTCTGGATCCCGTCCAAGGTCTCAAAGCTTAAGCCTTCCCAGTTCTCCGGGTATTTGCCGTGGATGTTACCGATACCTGCTGCAAGCATATCTACACCGAGGTCTGCAATTCTCTTGCACTCCTGCGGATCTGCGCACTCGCCTTTACCGATCACACCGTCTTCCTCGCCGCCGATCGATCCAACCTCTGCCTCGATGGACATACCGTTCTTGTGTGCGAGTTCTGCGAGCTCTGTCGTCTTGGCAACGTTCTCGTCAATGTCATAGTGGGAGCCGTCAAACATGATGGAAGAAAATCCTGCTTCCACACACTTTAAGCATCCTTCGTAAGAACCGTGATCCAGATGTAATGCCACCGGAACTGTGATGTTCAGCTCCTCGATCATAGCCTTCACCATGGCAGCAACCGTCTTATAGCCTGTCATGTACTTTCCTGCGCCCTCGGATACACCAAGGATCACCGGAGACTTGCACTCCTGGGCTGTCAGAAGAATGGATTTCGTCCACTCCAGATTGTTAATGTTGAACTGACCGACTGCATAGTGACCGGCCTTTGCCTTGTCTAACATTTCTTTTGCAGATACTAACATATTAGAATCCTCCCTAAATTTAAGATTTGCCGTATATGGGAATTACCCTAACGGTATTATATATTACTTTAACTGAAAAATAAAGTTAAATTTCTCACAATCTTTATCCCTGTAATTCCTCAAAAGGCACCATAATTTCCACCGCGCGCCGGAGATTGCGCACCGTGATGTCCGTGTGGTCGCCGCCAAACTCTCCGTCGAGCGTCCACGGAACGGGCTCCTTCGACAAAAAACGCACCTCTTTGGACTTAAAGGAATACACCATATCGGTGTCGTCCACGAGATTGATGAGGGATGCGATGATCTCATTCAGCTCGATCGGGTTTTTCGGTTTCCGGATCAGAGTGACCTCAAACACGCCGTCGTCCAGCTCCACATCCTTGCCCGTCATGCCCTTAAAGCCACCGACCGAGGTCGAATTGCTGATCATCCCGTAAATAAATTCCCCCTGCACATAGGCGCCGTTGCACTCCACCTGCATGAGATAGGACGGAATATCGTGCAGGCTTCGCACACCCTCGAGAATATACGCCGCATGGCCGAGCACATTTTTCCACTCCTGGCTCGTCTTGTAGGAGACGCTGGTAAACAGACCGAACGCCGCCACATAGACAAAATAATCGCCGCCAAACGCGCCGATATCGCAGGCAAAATGCTTTCCATACACCGCGTTCTCCGCAGCGCGCACCATATCCTTCGGGATCTTTAACGACGTCGCAAAATCGTTCGTGCTGCCTGCCGGAATATAGCCGAGCGGCACCTTCGTGTCGCGGTGCATCATCCCCGTAACCACCTCGTCGAGTGTTCCGTCGCCTCCGCTGCACACGACCAGATCATATGCGCCGGCTTCCTCCTGAACCTTTACCGTGGCGTCTCCGGGCGCCTGTGTCGGATAAATCGTCACCTCATAGTCCGCTTTTACCATCGTGTCCACAATCTCTAAAAGCTGTGTCTTAATCTGTGCCTTTCCGGAGTACGGATTAAAGACAAATAACAATTTCTTTTTTCCACTCATAACTATGTGCACCCCGTTCTGTTTGAATTCTCTGTGATCACTGACGCAGATTCTCCGCGATCTCACTGATTTTGCGGAGTCTGTGGTTGACGCCGGATTTCCCCACCGGAGGATCCAGGTAGGTTCCAAGCTCCTTGAGCGGCGCGTCAGGATATTCCAGCCGCAGCAGCGCGATCTCCCGCAGATTATCGGGCAGGCTGTCAAGTCCTGCCGTCTCCCGGATATATGTGATATCCTCGAGCTGCTGCACCGCCGCGTTCACCGTCTTGCTGATATTCGCCGTCTCACAGTTTACCTTGCGGTTCACCGAATTGCGCATCTCCTTTAAGATCCTTACATTTTCCAGATCCATCAGCGCCACATATGCTTCCATGATATTGAGCATATCGACGATCTGCGCCCCTTCCTTCAGATATACGACATGGTATTTCTTACGCGTCACGATCTTGGCGTCCATACCGAAGCTGTTGATGACCTCGCAGAGCTGCGCCGCCTGCTCCCCGCTTCTGCACACGATCTCAAAATGGTAGGACTTGTTCGGATCGCTGATCGAACCGCTCGCCAAAAACGCTCCCCGGATGAAAGCTCTCTTACAACAGCTCTGCTGCAGCAAAATCCCATGGACCGTGTCTGTCGGATGCGGACGTCCCGTTTCCTCATCCCACATTTTTACCGCTTCCAGTATGCGCCGTTCCTCCCCGGCGTCAAAGCTGCCGTGATCCTCAAACAATTTATGTACCAGAAGCTGGTATTTTTCCTTCAGTGACGGATTCTCAGAATCTGCCGTGTTGACCCTGCACTCAAAGGCGATCAGCGCCGCCAGCTCCGCGAGCTGGCAGTGCCTGCTTTTGCCGATGTGCTTTGCCAGTTCTTCCTTCACTTCACTTGAAAATGACATAGCCCTCTCCCCGATTATTTTCCGCGCAATGCATCCTTTCCGATATCCCTGTGCTCAATTTTAATACCGTATTCCTTGCTCCCGGAAAGCCTCCGGTACAGCTCGTTTGCCAGAGCGACCGAACGGTGTTTGCCCCCGGTGCAGCCGATGGAGATCACGAGCTGGTTTTTCCCCTCTGTGATGTAATTCGGGATCAGAAAATTTAATAAATCCTCTATCTTTTCGACAAACTCATGCGCCTCCCCAAACTGGAACACATAGTCTTGGATCTCTTTGTCATTCCCGGTCTTTGCGCGAAGCCCCTCCACATAATAGGGGTTCGGCAGAAACCGCACATCAAACACCAGATCAGAATCTGCCGGAATGCCGTACTTAAAGCCGAACGACAGCACCGTGATAAACAGATTCTTATAATCCTGGTTCTGCACAAAAATTTTATCCAGCTCCGCCTTTAACTCTCGCGTCAAAAGACGGCTGGTATCTATGATGTAATCGGCGCGCTCCTTTAAAAATGCAAGCCGCTTTCTCTCCTCTTCAATGCCCTTGTCCACCCGCTCGCCACCTGCCAGCGGATGATTTCTTCTGGTCTCCTTGTAGCGCTTGACGAGAACGGAATCCTCTGCATCCAGAAAAAGGATCTCACAGTGCACCCCTATGCTTCTCATACGGTTTAAGGTGTCACGCAGTTCCTCCAGTGCCTGTCCGTTGCGAATGTCGATCCCGACCGCCACCTTTTGCAGCTCTGTATTCTGCTGCTGGTCGAAAAGCTCCGCGAACTTCTCAAGCAGTGCGATGGGAAGATTGTCCACACAGTAAAACCCAATATCCTCCATCATCTTGATCGCCGTACTTTTTCCGGCCCCGGACATCCCGGTCAGTATCACAAACTTCATCCCATGCCTCCAAGCGTATCTTCAAATTCCCCCGCCATCTTCACTTCAGGCTCGAGCCGCACCCCGGACTGCTCCCACACTTTATCCGTGACTTCGGAAATCAGCTTTCGTATGTCCGCCGCGCTCGCCCCACCGCAGTTGATGACAAACCCGCAGTGTTTTTCGGAAACCTGCGCACCGCCGACCCGGTAGCCACGCAATCCGGCATCCTGGATCAGCTTACCCGCAAAATAGCCCTCCGGGCGCTTGAATGTGCTCCCGGCGCTCGGATACTCCAACGGCTGCTTTGCGATGCGCTGTTCCCGTATCTCTCCCATTCTTTTTCGTATTTCTTCGGGATCCCCCGACGCAAGGTGAAATACCGCCTCAAGCACGATATATCCACGCGCTGCGATACAGCTTGTGCGGTAACCCAGTGCCAGTTCCTCCGCCGCAAGCTCCCGCTCCTTTCCGTCCGGTGTGAGCACCGTCACGCGGGAAAGGATATCCGCGATCTCTCCGCCGTATGCCCCCGCATTCATCACGATGGCTCCGCCGACCGAACCCGGAATGCCCGCGGCAAATTCCATGCCGCAAAGACCGTTTGCAGCGGCAAAATTCGCCGCTTTTGACAGGAGCGTTCCGGCTCCCGCCACAAGCTCATATCTGCCGCCTTCCTCCGAGAGACGGAGTTCCTCCATCGCCTTTGCGATCTTGATCACAACGCCCCGGATACCACCGTCTCCCACGAGAAGATTGCTGCCGTTTCCCACAACATAATATGGAACATCATGCTGTCTGCAAAGGCGAAGCACATCCGGCAGCGTGTTCCGCTGCGACAGTACCAGCACATCCGCCGGTCCTCCCACGCGAAATGTCGTGTGCCTGCTCATCGGCTCCATCTGCCGTACACTGTCCTCTCCTACGATCGCCCGTAATTCCTCAACCAACCTCTGCTCCATATCCGTCTCCTGCCTCTATGCCTGCTCTTTTAAGAATGCCACATATCCGCGGTATGCCTCATATAAATCCACCTTGCTGATGATCTCCCACGGCGCGTGCATATTGAGCACAGCGACACCGCTGTCGATCACTCTCATGCCATAGTTTGCCAGAATGTAAGCGATCGTTCCGCCGCCGCCCTGGTCGACCTTACCAAGCTCCGCTGTCTGGAAAGCAACGTCATTGTGATCCATAATGGCGCGCAGCGCTCCGACATATTCTGCGTTGGCGTCGTTGGAACCGGACTTTCCTCTTGCTCCCGTATATTTATTGAACACAAGTCCCCTTCCGAAATATGCCGCGTTGCGCTTCGTCATCACAGACGGGAAATTCGGGTCAAACGCTGCCGATACGTCGGAGGAGAGCACGCTGGAGTTCTTCAGCGCACGGCGGAGCGCCAGTTCAGAGTAAGTGCCTGCCGCATTCATCACTTCCGCTACGGTGTTTTCAAAGAAACGCGACTGCATACCGCTCGCTCCCACGCTTCCGACCTCCTCCTTGTCAACCAGAAGGCATACGCTGGTAAGTTCCGGCTTCTCCATCGCAAGAACCGCCATAAAGGACGGATATGCGCATACGCGGTCATCATGTCCGTAACCCATGATCATGCTGCGGTCAAAACCGTAGTCACGCGCCTCGCCTGCCGGTACGACCTCGATCTCTGCGGAGAGAAAATCCTCCTCCTCTATACCATATTCTTTTTCAAGAATTTTCATGATATTTGCTTTTACCTTTTCTTTGGCAGCCTTCTTGTCGTCCTCGCCCTCTGTCTCCAGCGGAATACTTCCGATCAGAAGATCCAGATTCTCGCCCTCGATCACCTTTGCCGCCTTCTTCTCCATCTGCTCAGCAGAGAGGTGCACCAGCAGATCGGTCACGCCAAACACCGGATCTTCCGGTTTGTCGCCGACATTTACCTGCACCAGAGTGCCGTCCTTCTTCGCGATCACGCCGTGCAGCGCAAGCGGAAGCGTCACCCACTGGTATTTCTTGATGCCGCCGTAATAATGAGTGTCGAGCATCGCAAAATCCGTGTCCTCATACAGCGGATCCTGCTTTAAGTCCATACGCGGGGAATCGATGTGCGCGCCAAGAATGTTCATACCACAGGACAAATCCTTCTCGCCGAGCACAAAGAGCGCCAGCCCTTTGCCCATATTGTTCGCATAGACCTTATCGCCTGCCTGCAGCGTCCTGCCGCTTGCGATCACCTCTTCCAGATTAACAAATCCGGCTTTCTGCGCCTCTGCCTCAAGCACTGTCACACACTCGCGCTCGGTCTTGCAGTCTGAAATAAACCGGCGGTAGTCCTCCGCAAAACGGTAAACCGCCTCTCTCTTCTCACCTTCCGGGTATTTCTCCCATGCATTTTTACGTTCCATACTCTCATGCCTCCATAACTCTGTTGTTTTATATTTCCACGGCACAGACTGCACTCTGCCGCCTGCCGCCGTTTCCTGCTGCATTAGTCCTCATCTTCTGCCGACTTCTTCGTCAGATTCTCCTGTACACGGCGATACAGCTCCTGCGCCGCATTGTAACCCATCTTCTTCTGTCTGTGATTGACAGCCGCCGCCTCGCAGATCACTGCCAGGTTTCGTCCCGGACGGATCGGCAGCGAATGGCATACCACCTTGTTTCCGAGAAACTCTGTGTACTCCTCCTCAAGACCCAGACGGTCATATTCGTTGTCCTTCTTCCAGTCCTCCAGCTTAATGACAAGATCAATCTGCTGCTTCTCCTTGACACACTCGACGCCGAACAGCGTCTTTACATCGATGATGCCGATACCGCGCAGCTCGATAAAATACCGCGTGATGTCCGGCGATGTTCCGATCAGCGTGTGCTCGTTGATCTTGCGGATCTCCACAACGTCGTCCGTCACCAGACGGTGCCCGCGCTTCACAAGCTCAAGCGCCGCCTCGCTCTTGCCGATGCCGCTCTCGCCCATGATCAAAAGTCCCTCGCCGTATACGTCCACGAGCACTCCGTGAATCGTGATGCACGGTGCCAACTGCTCGCTCAGACAGTAGATCAGCTCTGCCATAAACTCCGATGTGCTCCGCTTCGTCCCGAGCACCGGCAGGTTATGCTCATTCGCCAGCCGCAAAAACAGCTCATCCGGCCGCAGATCCCTGCAAAAGATCACGCATGGAATATCATATTCCATAAATTTACGGTAAATTTTTTCTTTTTTATCCGCATCCAGCTTTTGCAGATAAGTATACTCCACCATGCCGATGATCTGCACACGCGACTGCTCAAAGTGCTCAAAATATCCGCTGAGCTGAAGCGCCGGACGGTTCACGTCGCTGATCATGATCCGGTGCTTCTTCAGCTCCATATCCGGCAGGAAATTATACAGATCCATAATGTTGACAATTTTCGCAATACTAACTCCCGACATACAAGATTCTCCTTTACAATTCTCGCATTTTCATGAACTGAAAAAATTATACCATATGCGGTATTATTCTTCAACATTTCGGAAAAATCGGTACACTGCCTCCGCCGCCTGCTCGTTCATCGCGTCGGTCGCAGCGAGATCTTCCCTCGTTGCACCCCCGATCGCCTCAAGCGACTGGTATTTCTTCATCAGCGCCTTGCGTCTCGCCGGACCGATACCCGGAATATCGTCAAGCACCGAGTGTACCTGCTCCTTGCTGCGAAGCGAGCGGTGATACTCGATCGCAAAACGGTGCGCCTCGTCCTGTATCCTCGTGATCAGCTTAAAGCCCTCGCTGCTCCGCTCGATCGGTATCTCCACATTCTTATAATATAACCCCCGCGTGCGGTGATTATCATCCTTCACCATACCGCAGACCGGAATATTTAATTTCAGCTCATCCAGCACCTTCAACGCGATATTGACCTGCCCGCGCCCGCCGTCCATCATGATCAGATCAGGAAATCTGGTGAAGCTGCCGTACTCCCCGGACAGTTCTTTCTCCTCCATCTCGGACAGTTCCCGCATACCGTGCGTAAACCGCCTCGTCAGAACCTCGTGCATCGACGCGTAATCGTCCGGTCCGCTGATGGTCTTTAACTTAAACTTGCGGTAGTCGCTGCGCTTTGGCTTTCCCTTCTCATACACGATCATCGAGCCGACCGTCTCAAATCCGTTGGTGTTTGAGATATCGAACGCCTCCACACGCACGAGTTTCTCCATGCCGAGCAGCTTCTCGATCTCTTTCAGCGCCCCGATGGTGCGCCCCTCCTCGCGTTTCATCTTCTCTCTGTCCTGTGAGAGGACAAGCTGCGCATTTTTCTGTGCGAGCTCGACCAGCTTCTCCTTCATGCCCTTCTGCGGCACGCGGATATGGACCCTGCCTCCGCGCTTCTCTGAAAGCCAGTCCGCCAGGATATCCGGCTCGTCGATCGCCTCCGGCAGCATGACCTCACGCGGAATAAACGGCGTTCCCGAATAAAACTGCTTCACGAACGTGCCGAGGATCTGCGCCCCCGTGTCCTCCGCGCCGATGCGCACATAAAAGTGGTCCCTGCCGATCAGCTTGCCGTCCCGGATAAAAAAGACCTGCACGACCGCATCCCTCTCATCCGCCGCATAGGCGATAATATCCTTGTCCTCGCCATCCGTGTGCGTGATCTTCTGTTTCTGCGCGATCTGACGCACACTGTTTAAAAGCTCCCGGTACTCGATCGCCTTCTCAAATTCCAACTGCTCCGACGCCTCATTCATTTTCTCTTCCAGTGATCTGAGTACCGGAGCATAATTTCCGTTCAGGAACTCGATCACCGCGTCGATGCGCTCTCTGTACGCCTCCTTGCTGATATAGCCCTGGCACGGTCCGGCGCACTGGTGAATATGGTAATTCAGGCACGGGCGTTCCTTCCCCGTATCTCTCGGGAGATTCCGGTTGCAGGTGCGGAGCTGGTAAATCTTGCTGACAAGCTCTATGGTGTCCTTGACCGCCCCGGCGCTCGTGTATGGACCGAAATAGCGTGATTTGTCCTTCTTCTGCTGACGTGAAAAGAGGACTCTCGGAAAATCCTCCCCGAGAGTCACCCTGATATACGGATATGTCTTATCATCCCGCAGCATCGTATTATATTTGGGCCGGTGCTCCTTGATCAGATTACATTCCAGTACCAGCGCTTCCAGTTCGGAATCCGTGACGATGTACTCAAACCGCGCGATCTGTCTGACCATCTGCGCTTTCTTGATGCCCTCGTCATGACTTGGCTGAAAATACTGGTGCACCCGCTTTCTTAAGCTGACCGCTTTTCCGATATAAATGATCGCGTCGTGCTCGTCATGCATAATGTAAACTCCCGGCTGATCCGGGAGTTTTTTTAATTCCTCTGTGATATCAAACATTATTCCGCTCCGTCCAATGCCTTACGTGCTTCCTCTGCCTGCTCGAAAAATGTTTTCTTTTCTGCTTCCTCCTCCGGTTCAGGGATACCCTTCAATTCCCGGAAGATCTGCATAAATTCCTTGCCTGTGATCGTCTCGTGCTCATACAGATGATCGGAGATCTTATCGAGCACCTCACGGTTCTCCGTCAGCATCCTCATCGCGTCGTCGTAAGAGCTGTTAATGATCGACAGTACCTCCTTGTCAACCTGTGCCGCCGTATCCTCGCCGCAGATCAAGCCTGCGTGATTATCCAGATACTGGTTCTCGACTGTCGCCAGACACATCATACCGAATTTGTCCGACATACCGTACTGCGTCACCATCGCGCGGGCGATCGCCGTCGCGTGCTCAATATCGTTCGCCGCGCCGCTGGTCGCCGAACCGAATACCAGCATCTCCGCCGCACGGCCAGCCATATAGGTTGTGATCTTCGCGAGCAGCTCCTCCTTCGTCTGTAAGAACTTCTCCTCCTCCGGCGTCTGCAGCGTATAGCCGAGCGCGCCCATCGTTCGCGGCACGATCGTGATCTTCTGCACCGGCTCTGTATTCTTCTGCAGTGCCGTCACCATCGCGTGTCCAACCTCGTGGTAAGCGACGATCTTGCGCTCCTTGTCGCTCATAATGCGGTCCTTCTTCTCCTTGCCGCCGACTGCCACAAGCTCAAACGCGTCAAACAGATCCGACTGGTTGACAAACTTCCTGCCGTTCTTGACCGCGTTGATCGCCGCCTCATTGATCATATTTGCAAGATCGGAGCCGACCAGTCCGGCGGTTGCCAGAGCCAGCGCATCCAGATCGACTGTCTCGTCCATCATGACGTCCTTGGAATGTACTTTCAGTGTCTCAAGACGTCCCTTTAAGTCCGGCTTATCCACGATGATCCGGCGGTCAAAACGTCCCGGACGCAGCAGCGCCTTATCCAGTACCTCCGGGCGGTTCGTCGCCGCAAGGATCAGCAGACCCTTGGAGGTGTCAAATCCGTCCATCTCCGCAAGAAGCTGGTTCAACGTCTGCTCACGCTCGTCGTTGCCACCGTATCTGGTGTCACGGCTCTTGCCGATCGCGTCAATCTCATCGATAAAAATAATACATGGCGCCTGCTTCTGCGCTTCCTTAAACAGATCACGGACACGGGACGCTCCCACACCGACAAACATCTCTACAAAATCGGAACCCGCCAGCGAGAAGAACGGCACCTTCGCCTCTCCCGCCACAGCTTTTGCCAGAAGCGTCTTACCGGTACCCGGAGGTCCTACAAGAAGCGCACCCTTCGGCAGCTTCGCTCCGATGTCGCGGTACTTCGCCGGATTGTGCAGGAAATCGACAACCTCCTGCAGGGATTCCTTCGCCTCATCCTGACCTGCAACGTCTTTAAACGTAACGCCCGTCTCGCGCTCCACATAAACCTTTGCGTTGCTCTTGCCGACACCCATCGCTCCGCCGCCCATCTTGCGCATCGCCACGCCGAGCAGGATCCACACGAGCGCGATCGGTATCAGGTAAGAGAGGATTCCAAGGATCATCGTCGATGTGTTATCCGGGATCACACCGTTGATCTCCACGTCATATTTCTTGAGCAGCGGGATCAGCGTATTGTCATCCACGATACCACAGTAATAAGTCTTCTCATAAGGGCTCTTGCTGTCTGACTTTAGGGTGATGTCAATCTGATAACTGCCGATCTCCACAGACTCGACGCTGTGTCCTTCCCATTCGCCCTCTCCGGTCACCATATCGAGGAACTCCGAATAGGAGACCTCCTCCGTGCTCATCTGGTTAAACTGGTTTGTGATCATGCTCATGACAAAAAGTGCGATCAGCGAAACCATGATAAACGCCATGATCATCTGGCTGTTACGGTTATTCTTGCCTCCATTTCCCCCGTTCTGGTTTCCATTCCCGTTGTTGTTAGGTCCCTGATTATCCATAAAACAATTTATCCTTTCCCAAACAGACGCCCCCTGACAAGGCGCATCTGATTTTTTCGTATACTTTCTTTATTATATTGAAATTAAAAACCAAAAGCAATACACAGTTCGTGAACTTTTCCTGACTTTTCTAAATTGTTTCTAAAATCAGGCACAATCCCTGCCGGTGCACGCACCTACATCTGGTGTCTTACGACTGCGTATTCATCGTCTGACTGGTAATACGGACATTCCTTATAGTGCCCCTGCATCATGCGGGCGACGTCGTCCTCGTCCATATCCACCTCGCAGTAGTACTGCCCGTCATCCTCATCATAGACATTGTATACACAACTATCACAGCTTGTCTGCGCCATAGCTCCCTCCTCTACTTCCATCCACAGATCACGGTATCATAAAGCTGCAGCAGAAACGTGTGCAGCAGCTCCCGCTGCATATCCCAGTACTTCTCCGTCACCGCATCGCCGTCCGCCTGCGCCTCCGTCACATCCATGACCGCATCGAGGATCTCCGGATTCAAATCGTCCATCGCCTCCTGCACCGCTGCCTCAAAGTCACAATAGCTCCCGCTCGTCAGATACAGAATGAAATTGTCGCGGTTTAAGTTCCGCGCCTCATAGCTCCCCGTAAAAATATCGTTTCCCGCCTGCGCGATCCGCTCAAACTCCTCGCGCACCGTCTCATAATCGACGGGACAGTAACTCTCCGTGAAAAATTTATCAAATACTTCTTTGTCAATCTTTTGTCCCATTGCAGATCCCACCCTCGTTTTCTTGCATTTTTATGGATGCTGTGCTATTTTATCATGAGAAATGAGGCTGTGCAACCGCAGAACGCCCCATTCGCCCATTTTATGACAAAAAGAAAGGAATACGCCATGACCATGTACGACAATCTCCCCGGAGATCCCGTGATGCTGTTAAGCTTTATCAACACACAGCTCCGCGACAATTACGGATCCTTTGACGAACTTGCAGCCGCTTATCAGGCGGACGGCGCTGCCATCGCAGAGACACTGCGCGCCATCGATTACGAATACGACGCCTCTGTCAACCAGTTCGTCTAAAAGGTCACCGTCTCGTCATTTAAGTACTTTCTGGCACGTTTCCAGTCCGGGTAAAACTGCGTCATATAGTTCCAGAATACCGGGCTGTGGCTCGCCTCCAGAATGTGCGTCATCTCATGCACCACCACATATTCCAGACAAAACGGCGGCTTTTTTGCAAGCGCCAGATTGATATTGATGTGGTGGGTCTTCACATTGCACGATCCCCAGCGCGTCTTCATCAGCCGGATCGTGACGCCGGAAACGGTGACGCCCATCACGGGCTCCCATTTTGCCACAAGGCGCAGCACCTCCTCCTTGAGCAGCTTCTTCTGCCGCTCCGTCTCTGCCGGACTTACGCCGCCTGCCGCACGCTGCTTCTTGTCGGCGGCATATTTCTTCTGGTATTTGCGGATCCAGTCGATCCGCTCTGCGGCAAACGCAAAAATCCGCTCGTCGCTCATCCCGTGCGGCGCAGAGATCAGCACCGTGCCGTCCTCCTTGCGGATCCGGAGATACATATATTTTATCTGCTTTTTGACCACTGTGATGGAAACATCCTCAACCTGAATCCGGTATGTTTTATTCTTCATCCTCATCTGCCCGCTCTTTCCTAAAAATCTCATACTGTTCCAGTATCCCCTGCAAATAGCCGCGGTATGCCTGCGTCACGCGCTCCGGCGACTCGATCTGCACGCCTGCGCCAAGTCCCGTGATCCAGCCGAAAAACTGACGGCTCACAGCCACCTGCACACGCGCGCGGATATGGGTGTCATCCAGTCTGCGCAGCGCCACATCCTTGCCAAAGCGGTCGATCATCACTCCGGTCAGACCCGCATCGCAGCAGAGCACCACCGTCTCCTCCTCCCCGGCGAACATCCCGAATGTTTTTCTGGAATATGCCGCCGCGTCAAAATGCGCGAACTGTTCCTTTCCCTCCCGCACATCGTCCGACAGTCCGGCTTTTAGCATCTTATCCACACGGTAATGGCGGATTTCCCCGCTTTTTCCATCGTATGCGATCAGATAATAATTCTCGTCGTCCCACGAGAGCAGCCACGGGCTGACCTCGTAAAACTCCCCGCCGCGCCGCAGTTTCATTTCCTTGTTCACGCTCCACTCAAAATACTGGAAACGGATCTTTGTATTTTGGGCAATCGCATTGTAGATCAGATCTACATTATAGTAGATATTCTCGTTGACCGCCTTATTCCGGTTCGTCACGACGACCTGACGGTGAAGCTGGCGCGCCTGCGCCTTGCTGCAGAGCGTTTCCAGCTTGCCGATCAACTGGCGCGATTTCTTCGTGGTGATAAACTTCGACGCCTGCACCGCGTCCACGAGCAGCTTTAGCTCCGCCAGTTCAAACTGACGGCTCACAAGCGCATAGCCGCCCGGACGACCCGGTTTTTTTAAGATATCCATGCCGAACTCCCGCAGCAGCTCGATATCCTGATAGATCGCTTTCCGCTCCGCCGAAATGTGATTTGCCTGCAGATAGGCGATGATCTCCTGCATCGTCACGGCGTGCTCCTCGTCTGTCTTTTCCATGAGAAGCTGCGTGAGATACAGCAGCTTTAATTTCTGGTTTTCCGATTTTGCCATACAGATTCCTCTCCATATCCTTGCTGTGTTCATCATACCACTTCTCTTTTCTTTTTGCTATTGCCAGATAAAAGAATGGGTGTTATAATATAAGAAATTGAAAAATGATTACCGAGAGACATGAGCAGGGTAAACCAAGGCGATTTTTATCGTTTTGTTTTCTCTGCTCTTTTTGCTTTATGGGACTTCGTTCCCTATAAAGCAACGCGCAGATGCCCCCACATCTGACGCCGCTCTATCCGCCTCTCGCTATCAGGCAATCTGTACACAGATAAGGAGAATTTGCCATGTATGATGTAGCAATTATCGGCGCCGGTGTGACCGGCAGTGCCATCGCACGTGAATTATCAAAATACCATGCCCGCATCTGCGTGATCGACCGCGAGGAGGACGTCTGCTGCGGAACCTCCAAGGCGAACAGCGCGATCATCCATGCAGGTTTTGACGCAGAGCCGGGCAGCTTAAAGGCAAAATTAAACGTCCGTGGAAACGCCATGATGGACGCGCTCGCCGGCGAGCTCGACATCCCGTTTACCAGAACCGGCTCTCTCGTCGTCTGCACAGCCTCCCAGAACCGCGCAGACCTTGAGGCGCTTATGGAAAAGGGAAGAAAAAACGGCGTGCCGGATCTTCGCATCTTAGAACGCGACGAGCTTCTCACACTCGAGCCAAATATCAGCGATGACGTGGTGTGCGCACTTTTCGCCCCGACCGGAGGAATCGTCTGCCCGTTCCATATGACCATGGCGTTTGCAGAAAATGCCTGCACCAACGGCGTTTCTTTCTTTTTAAATACAAAAGTCGACCATATCGAAAAATCAGAGGATGGTTATAGAATTGACACCACGCACACCGACAGCGGCAAAACGGAGACTTTTGCGGCGAAGGTCATCGTCAACGCTGCCGGCGTCTATGCGGACGTTCTCAACAATATGGTAAGCGCACACAAGCTTCACATCACCGCGCGCAAAGGCGAATACTGCCTGCTGGACAAGGACGCAGGCACACACGTCTCCCACACGATTTTCCAGCTCCCATCCAAAATGGGAAAAGGCGTGCTCGTGACGCCGACCATCCACGGCAATCTCCTGATCGGACCGACCGCCGTGGACGTCGAAAACAAAGACGCCGTAAATACGACGCAGGCAGGACTTGACTCTCTTGGGCGTACCGCTTCCTTAAGTGTAAAAAATATCCCGATGCGCCAGGTCATCACCTCTTTCGCCGGACTTCGGGCACACGAGGAAGGCGGCGATTTCGTCATCGGCGAAGCGGCAGATGCGCCGGGATTTATCAACGCAGCCGGCATCGAGTCCCCGGGACTCTCCTCGGCTCCGGCGATCGGCGAGATGGTGGCACAGCTTGCCGCAGAGTTTCTCGGACTTTCAGCAAACCCGGATTTTATCCCGCACCGCAAGGGGATCCTGCGCCCGGAAACACTTTCCATGGAGGAGCGCAACCGTCTGATCGCAGAGCACCCGGAATACGGTAACATCATCTGCCGCTGTGAAATGATCACCGAGGGCGAGATCATGGACGCCATCCACCGGCCGCTGGGCGCACGCTCCTTAGACGGCGTAAAACGGCGGACGCGCGCGGGCATGGGACGCTGCCAGTCCGGTTTCTGCTCTCCGCGCACGATGGAAATACTGGAGCGTGAAGTGCCAATGCAGATGTTTGACATCACCAAGAACGGTGTCGGCAGCAATCTTGTCGTCGGCTTAAACAAAGAGCTTTAAGGGGGAATCGTCATGAAAAATTATGATTTAGTGATCGTTGGCGGAGGTCCTGCGGGACTGGCTGCGGCAGTTTCCGCGAGAGACAACGGAATTGAAAGCATTTTGATCCTGGAGAGGGACAAAGAACTTGGCGGCATCTTAAACCAGTGCATCCACAATGGTTTTGGTCTGCACACGTTCAAGGAAGAGCTGACGGGTCCCGAGTACGCTGCCCGTTTTATCGATCAGGCAGCCGAGCGGAATATTTCATATAAGTTAAACACAATGGTCATGGATATTGCCGTGATGGACTCCGGCGAGAAAAAAGTGACGGCAATGAACCGCGAGGACGGTATGTTTGAGCTATGCGCCAAGGCAGTGATCCTCGCTATGGGCTGCCGCGAGCGTTCCCGGGGCGCGCTCAATATCCCCGGCTACCGCCCCGCCGGCATCTATTCTGCCGGAACGGCGCAGCGACTTGTCAACATGGAAGGCTATATGCCGGGACGCGAGGTTGTCATCCTCGGCTCGGGCGACATCGGGCTGATCATGGCGCGCCGCATGACCCTTGAGGGTGCGACGGTCAAGGTCGTGGCTGAACTTATGCCGTACTCCGGAGGATTAAAGCGAAACATCGTCCAGTGTCTGGATGATTTTAACATTCCGCTGAAACTGAGCCATACCGTCATTGACATCGAGGGCAAAGACCGTGTGGAGGCTGTGACGATCGCCGAGGTCGGAGCCGACCGCAAACCGGTACCTGGCACGGAGGAACGCTATACCTGCGACACCCTGCTGCTCTCCTGCGGTCTGATCCCCGAAAACGAACTCAGCAAAAACGCAGGCGTGTCGATCAGTCCGGTCACCTCCGGTCCTGTTGTAAACGACAGCCTTGAGACGGATGTCCCCGGCATCTTCGCCTGCGGCAACGTGCTCCATGTACACGACCTTGTGGACTATGTATCGCAGGAGGCTGCTGTTGCCGGAAAAAATGCGGCTCTCTATATTCAAAACGGCTCTTCCGGCGACGCCCGGACTGTGGAAATCGTACCGGAGGGTGGCGTGCGCTACACGGTTCCGAAATTTATCCGCCCCGAACGGATAGACGATACTGTAACGGTTCGTTTCCGCGTCGGCGACGTCTATAAAAACTGCGCCGTCTGCGTGTATCTGGACGACGAACTGCTGCAAAAGAAAAAGCGTCCGGTGATGGCTCCGGGGGAAATGGAGCAGATCATCCTCACAAAGGAAAAGCTTGGCGCACATCCTGACCTGGGCAGGATCATCATTCGCATTGAAGAAGCGTAAAACGGGAGGTTTATCATTATGAGTACAAGAGAATTAACCTGCATCAACTGCCCTCTGGGCTGCGCCCTCACCGTCACAACGGAAAACGGCTCCGTCACCTCCGTGACCGGAAATACCTGTCCGCGCGGCGACGCCTACGCGCGCAAGGAGGTCACCAACCCGACCAGGATCGTCACCTCCACCGTCCGCGTCGCAGGCGGCGTCTGTCCGATGGTAAATGTCAAGACAGCCACGGACATCCCGAAGGATAAAATTTTTGCCTGCACCGCCTCATTAAAAAACGTCATTGTGCAGGCTCCGGTTGCCATCGGCGACGTCATCCTCACAAATGTTGCAGACACTGGCGTAGATATCATCGCCGCCAGAAATATCGCCGCGAAATAGCCCGGGCTTTACCGAAAGCATTGCATTGTTTTCTGCCACATAGTAAAATAGACAGCAAATACCAGTAAAGTTTGGAGTACACTAGTTATGAAAAGAACATTCAAAGAAGCGCTCGAAGATTCTCCGATCATTGCCGCAGTAAAAGATGAGGAAGGTCTGAAAAAATGTACCGGCAGCGACAGCCGCGTCATCTTTATCCTCTATGGGGACATTATCAGCATTGCCGATATCGTGCACACCGTCAAGGCGTCCGGCAAGCTTGCCGTGGTTCACTTAGATCTCATCGCCGGCTTAAGCTCCAAGGAAATTGCCGTGGATTTTCTCAGGAAATACACCGACGCGGACGGTATCATCACAACGAAGCCGAACCTGATCAAACACGCGAGAGAGCTTGGTCTTTTTACGATCCTGCGCCTTTTTGTCATCGACTCCATGGCATACGAAAACATTGAGCGGCAAGTAAAAAGTGCAAGGCCGGACGTCATTGAGGTCCTCCCTGCACTTATGCCAAAAATCATATCCAAAATCTGCGCCATCTCATCCATTCCGGTCATCGCCGGAGGTCTTGTCTCCGACAAGGAGGACGTCATGGCGCTCCTTCATGCCGGCGTGGTCAGTATCTCGTCCACCAACGCCGATATCTGGTTCCTGTAACCACGCCTATGCGGTCTCGGTCTGCGGTTTCCCGTCCTTCATGACAAACTTTAAGAGGATCGGCGTCAAAAGTGTCGTCACGATCACGACAAGAACGATCGGCGCAAAAAGCTTATTGTCAAGCATTCCGCTGGCATAGCCTTTCTGTGCCACGATCAGCGCCACCTCGCCGCGGGAAACCATACCGACACCGATCTGAAGCGCCTCTCTTGCATTGCAGCCACAGATCCTCGCACCGATCCCACAGCCGACCACCTTGCTCAAAATCGCGATCACGAGCAGGAGAATGGAAAAGAGCCAGATGCTTGCGTCCATGCCGTCCAGCGTTACCTTAAGTCCCACACTCGCGAAAAATACCGGGGAAAAGATCAGGTATGAAGGAATCTCACAGCGCCTTGCCACATAAGGACCAACCTTGATCGTACAGAGCATCAGTCCCGCAAAATATGCTCCCGTGATGTCTGCGATCCCGAAGAACTCCTCCGATACATATGCCAGCACGAAACAGAATGCCACGCACAAAATCGCCACCCTGCGCTTCTCGTCCTGCATCTCGATGTACGGTCTGATTTTCATCAGAATAAATGTGAGTACCGCGATGAAAATAAAGTAACCTATAATTTTTAACAGTACGCTGACCGGGCTCACACTCGTATCCTTTAAGCTTGTCACAACCGTCAGCACAATGATACCGATGATATCGTCGAGAATCGCAGCGCCAAGAATCGTCGTACCGACCTTACCCTTTAGCTTGCCCATCTCACGCAGCGTCTCCACCGTGATGCTCACCGACGTCGCCGTCAGCACAACGCCGACAAAAACTGCCTTTAACACTTCTGTGTAGTCCGAAAAATCTGTGTGGAAGAAAAATGCATACCCCAAAAATCCACCTGCAAGAGGGATCACAACACCGATGGCTGCCGTCACCAGAGAGGCAACGCCATTCTTTTTCAGCTCGCCCAGATCCGTCTCAAGACCTGCGTTGAACATCAGAAGAATCACACCGATCTCCGCCAGATCCTCCAAAAACATACCCGCGCTTCCATCCAGTGTGATCATGCCGAATCCGGATGGTCCCAGGAGCACGCCCGCTGCCAGCGCCCCGACAACGGCAGGCATATGGATCTTTCTTGAGAACAGTCCCAGTACCTTTGTGGAAATCATAATAATTGCCAGAAATAATAAGAATGAATACGACTCCATAAAAATTCACCTTCCGTTTTATAAAATAAGTATAAACTTCTTTACAGCATTGTTATTTTATACCTATCCCGTTCAAATTGTAACTGGCGTTTTGTGAGAAAAAGCGACAAAAAACTTTATTTTTTTGTTGTTTTTTACAAGGAAACATATGGCGCCGGTACAGAAAATCCATAGCAGCCATGTTTTCCAGTGTGTCTTTCCCGATCTCTTGCCAAATCTATTGATTTTAAAGATTTTTTATCTTTTTTATCACATTCCCAAAAGCGTAGAAAGATGCCGGGATAAAAATGTATATTGCAGTCTTTTGGTTGAATACTTGATTTAGCTAAGCGCATATGTCATATGGTAGTTCTGTGCTCTCCCCCTTGTCTGTCCGATAAATGGAAATTGAACAAATTAGAGCTTGTTAAATTCTATATCTTGTTTGTCCATTATTCCATTTTTATATTTAATAATAAATGCATTTGCATTAACATTACTTCTTAAAAAATACTGATAGCCATTATTTTCAACAAATGCTGTATTGTTTTCCATCGCCAAACCAATCATATCTTTTTCAAGCAACATCTTATCAAATGAATTTCTGCCCTCTTCATTGTAATGGGGACAATACGCCATAGGAAAAATGTCTAACATTCCATTTGCCCAACAATAATTACAATTATTTTCATCATGAAAAGACTCACTATCGCTATAACCACAATTAAACCAACAGATTGCGCCTGCACTAATTCCGGTTAATACTGCTAAATCTTTCTCATAAATTTTCTTCAGCTTTTCATCTAATCCATACTGCTTCCATATTTGCAGCATAGAAATACTGTCCCCACCACCGACATAAATTATATCTGTCCTGGAAAGAAGATTATCTATTTCTTGGGTATCATAATCCTTTGAACACAAACACAAACTTTCCACTTCACAACCAAGTAAATTAAATTCTTTCGTAATTGCTTCTATATATCCTTCTGCATCCCGGCTTGCTGTTCCTATAAACAGTACATTGGGATTTATTTTATTTGTCAACTTGATTGTATGTATATTCAATTCTCTGGTGGATGGCAAATCACCACCTGCAATAGCCAGTATTCTTCCCATGTATATTCCTCATTCTTTCAAAATTATTTCGGAATCAAAGTACTGTTCCACAAACGCCACTCTTGCCATAATCTGTTCTGCGCTCAAGTGTACTCCCTCTGGTACAACCACTAATTTTTCTTCAATATCATCATTTCTATGAATGATAGCTACCACTTTTCCAACAAACTCTTTTACGGGCTCAGCAACACCTAAAATATACGCATCTTGTTCTTCACCATCGGGAGCAATGATTCCTTGAATATAACCATAATTTATCGGATAATAGATACCTTTGTACTTCGGATGGCAACTTCCAAGCGGTCTGTCAACAATGACTTTTACAATATTCCCAATCAAAAAATCACCTCCGTATCTCCATCATTTTTAACTATTGGATAATTTTCCTACAACTTTACATATATACCAGGTGGCAAAAACACAATCATTATTATTTTTCATTCTACCACATTCCCAAAAGCATAGAAAGATACCGGGATAAAAATGTATATTGCAGTCTTTTGGTTGAATACTTGATTTAGCTAAGCGCATATGTCATACATAATAGCGGTAGCCAAGAAAGAAATTGTATCCAAAAGCGAAAGCCCCGGAGGTCGCAACTCCGGGGCTTTCTTTTAGGCTAGTTGTCACTGTCATCTCCATCTAACCATTTGCAGATATAGTAGCTGGCTGCATCTGCCATGATGGAAGCCAAGGTTCAGTTTATAAAAAAGAGGTTCGCCTGCGAAACTCCCCCACCGATAAACCGTGATTTATCAAATAGGTTTTATGATTTTTCTCACATCTTTTTTACTTGATAACCAAATAACTTTGTTCTCATATCTCTCTAAAATGGTCTTTATTTCTTTTAGGTTCTTATTTTGAAAAGTCTCTGTCCATTTCAGAAGGTTGTGGACTGATTTTATCGTTTCTCTTTTTCCCTGCTGTATTCCAATCTTTCTTTTTATAGACCGTATGATAATCCTGCTCTTATACAAGTATCCTGGCATATCTAAAACATAGATTATATCTGCTTCATCAAAACTTTGCTGCACCCATGCGTAATATACGCCCTCAATTACCCATTCATTATTGTTTAAGATTTCCAGCAACAATGCGTTTCTTTCTTCAATCGGTCTTTTTGTTCCATATCCTTCGGCGTTATTATCCCATTGAATATCATCTAAATCAAAATGCGGAATATTGTATCTCTTCGCAAGGGCATTGGCTAAATAAGTTTTTCCAGAGCCACTGCACCCAATTATATGTATTTTCACGAAACAACACCTCCGCCAGCTTCCGATTTATCGCCTCATTTCTTCCATTCTATCACAATTCCAATCTCGTGGAAACGTTCCTTTTCAGGTGATCTCCAACTTTATGGATCCATGAATCTACCGGTCATTTAAGTATATTACGAACAATCTTTAACTCAAACAAATCATGAAAGAACCCCGGAAACACGCTGTTTCCGGGGTTCTTTCGAGGAGTTTAGTTATGAAAATGTTAATCTATATAAAGGATTTTTATCGAAAGACACGTTGCGGATATGCCTTTATCCATATCGCTGTGCTGTTTCCTTTCGATGATGTTAGTATATCCAAGAAATGTGTCTAAAATATGTCGATTTGAGAAAACATTTCTAAAAAAATTCCCCGATTGTTTTAGATTTCCTTAATAAATACAAAATAAATTATTTAGGAATCAAGGCAACGGGTCAGCAGCGTTCATGTCTGAAACGTACCCGCCTCAAGCAGGAGCCTCGCGCGTTCTTCCATCTCTGCCGTATGCAGGCTGTTTTGCAACAGCACAGTCCCTCGCCGCTCTGACGGATTGAGCAGTCCGCACTCTTTCAGACGGCGCTTTGTCTCCCGCGCGGTGCCTGCGCCGCCGTCGAAGATCAGCGCCTGATCCCCGAGCACCTTCTGTATCGCCTCTTTTACAAACGGGTAATGCGTGCAGCCGAGCACCACACAGTCAGCCGTTTTCCCGTGCTCCGCAAAGATTTCCCGCAAAAAATCTTCCAGCCGTTCGCCGGAAAGCTCCCCGCGCTCCACAAATTCCACAAGTCCCGGGCACGGCAGAGAAATAATTTCCGCCCGCTCCTCAAAGCGTTTCATCAGTTTCCGGAACTTCTCCTCCCGCAGCGTCATGGGCGTCGCCATGACAAGCACGCGCGGATGCGCGCGCACCAAAACGGCAGGCTTTAGCGCCGGTTCAATCCCAATCACCGGAATATCGCTATATCTCTCGCGTAAAATCCGAATCGCCGCGCTCGTCGCCGTATTGCACGCGACCACAAGCGCTTTTACCCCCTGATCCATCAGGTATTCGGCGTCCGCGAGGGTCAGCCGCTGCACCTCCCGCAGCGTCTTTGTTCCATAGGGCGCGTGTCTGGAATCCCCGTAAAATATATAATTTTCCTGTGGCATCAGCGCCACCAGCTCCCGCAGCACGCTGATTCCGCCCAGACCGGAATCAAAGACCCCGACCGGGCACTCTCTCTTTTCCATGGTTGCCTCCACACCTTTTAATATTCCCAGACCGCGTGGCTTCCCCTCTCTGTTCTTGTGACAAGAAGTCTGTGGTCAATCTGCTCTTTCAATTCGGTCACATGGGAGATGATCCCCACCAGACGCTCACCGCCGGAGAGTTCGTTTAAAACCGTGATCGCCTGCGCTCTCGCCTGCGCATCCAGCGAGCCGAAGCCCTCGTCGATAAACATCATGTCCAGATGCACTGCTCCCGCCCTGCGTATCGCGATGTCCGAAAGCCCCAGCGCCATCGCAAGCGCCGCTAGAAACGACTCACCGCCGGAGAGCGTCTTGACGTCGCGCTCACTGTTTGTCACGAGACTGTACACGGACAGATCCAGACCCTCGTTGGATCTGCGCCCGGTTTGTCCGGCTTCCTTTAGCTTTAGAATAAACTGCCCGCCGCTCATCGTCAAGAGACGTCTGTTCGCCTCGTGGATGATCTCCTTGAAATACTGGCGCTGGATGTAGGTCTCAAAATCAATTTTTGCCGAGCCTTTCAGTCTGCCGTCCGCAGTGTAAAACAGGCTTTTTATGACTTGATCCTCCGCTTCCAGCTTCTCCCGCTCCGCAAGATAGTGCCCGCTCCGACGCAGCACATCCGTATCTGTCAGATACGCATTGCCCATGACGCTGCGCTTCTTCTCTGTCTCCCTGCGCGCCGCGTCCGCCTCCGCGATCCGTGCTCTAAGCTCCGTCACATCGGTTTCTTCCCTTCCTTCGACCGCCTTGTAAAGCGCGGCCTTCCGCCCCTCATTCTCCTTGCACTGCTCGAGATACTCCTGCGCTTCCGCCGCCAGACATTTTTTCTCCTGCTCCGGCAGCAGCGCTGTGCGGTACGCTTCCTCCGTTTCAAAGCCTGCGCCTGCCACCGCCTGCAAAAACGCCTCATGAAGCTGTGCACACAGCTCTGTCAACTGGCGCAGAGTTTGGGTCTCCTGCATACACTGCCCCTGACGCATATCGAGCTGCTCCTTGCAGGCTTCATTCTCCCTCTGCAGGCGCAGACAGTCCTCCTGCCTTCTCTCCATCTCCCGCGTCAGCACACGGATGCGCTCCTGCGCCTCCGTCTCCGTCACATAGGACAACTGCTGCCGGATCCGCTGTGTTTCCGCCTGCCCTTGCGCAAGTTCCCGCCGCAGCGCCATCAGCGCTTCCCGGTCGCCACCTTCCGGCAACTCCGTTTCCGACACCCTGTCTGTGTGCGCCGCCGACTCCTCTCCCGGCTGCCAATCGGTACGATCTGCCGCCCCTGCTACCGGCTGCTGCCGGAGTATCGTACCCGCCGACCTCACACAGCGCTCCAGCTCCTCCTCGCTGCTCCCGCAAAAATCCCTCGCCTCATTTTCAAAGGCGCTGCGTAGCCGCGTCTCCTGCACGGTGGCGTCGTTTTCCTCCTGCTTCCAACGCTCAAAGCTACGGTACGCCTCCTCGCGCATTTGCTCCGCCGCATTGCGCTCTTCCTCCGCGCGCTTGACATCCACCTCGCCGACCGCGGTCTCTGAAAGCTGTGCCGGATGTGGGTGCTCCGTCGAGCCGCACACCGGACACGGCGCGCCCTCTCTTAAGTTCTGCGCCAACACCCCCGCCTGCTCCGCGAGAAATCCACGGTACACGGCTTCGTAATCGCGCGCTGCCGTTTCTGCCCGCTGCACAGTCTGTTCCCAAAAAAGCCCTGCCGCCTGCCGCTTTTGCTCCGCCTGCCGCCGCCGTTTCCCACACTCTAACAGCTCCTTTGCATCCCGGACAAGCTTCCTTCGAAAGGCAGCTTCTGCCGCCTCATACGCGAGCCGGAGTTTTCGCTCCGCCTCTTGTGCCTCACTCATCCTGCGGTACTCCGGCAGACTCTCCTCAATGCGGTTTCGCTCCCTCGCGGTCTCCTCATTCCGGCGCGCCACGGTCTCCTGCATTTCTCTCAGGCGTTCCCTGCGCTCTGTGAAGCGCTCCTGCTCTCCCTTAAGCCATTCCTCCAGTTCCGCGCAACGGCGTTTCGTCTCCTCCCGTTCCCGCTCCTTTTCCAGATATTTTTCTTCCTCCGCGAAAACCTGCCGTGCCTGCTCCGCCAGCGCGATGCGCCTGTTTTTTTCCTCCCATGCGCCTCTTTCCGCCGCAAGCTCCTGCTCACGCTTTTCACAGTTTTTCAGGTCGTCAAACAGACGGTTGATCTCCTCCGCCTGCCTGAGCTGTCCGTTCAGCTCCCCAAGCTTTCTCTGCCGCTCCTCAAGCTCTGCCGCAAGCTCCTGCTCCCATTTGCGGATCTGCTGCACCGCTTCCGCAAGCGGAAGCTCCTCCATGCCTTCGCGCGGCAGGATCACCCTTGCAAGCTCCTGCTCCGTCGCACGACGGTTCTCCTCCAGCGCATCGTCAAGCGCCGCCGACCGCCGCCGGAATGTCTCCTGCACGCTCCAGTACTTTCCCGTCCGAAACAGCTTCGAGAATATCACCTTCCGCTCATCCGACTTCGTGTAGAGAAGCTTCAGGAAATCCCCCTGCGCGATCATCACGATCTGCGTAAACTGTTCCGCCGTCAGTCCGATAATCTCCTCCAGTTTTGCGTCCGTCGCACTTTTTTTCTCCGGAAAAACACTCCCGTCCGGCAGTGTCAGCTCCACCCCGGCGGGAACCTTCTGCTCCCGGATCTTTCCGTTTTTCAGTTCGCGTGTGATCCGGTATTCTGGATTCCTGCGCACCTTATAACATTCCCCGGCATAGGAAAATGTAAACTCCACATACGTCTCCTGCGCAGATTTCGCATACTGCGAGCGCATCATACCGCCGCTGCGCTCCCCGCCGCTCGTCTTATCGTAAAGCGCGTAGGTGATCGCGTCAAAAATCGTCGTCTTGCCTGCCCCCGTATCTCCGCTGATCAGAAACAGACCGCCCTTTTGTCCCGTAAAATCGATCTCCGTTCTGTCTGCATACGAGCCAAACGCAGACAACACCAGCCGTTGTGGTCTCATTGTATCTCCTCCTGCCCCGCGCGGATGACCTCGCCAAGTACCTTTTTCTCCTGCTCCGTCAGATCGCGCCCGTTCATTTCCGCAAAAAAGCGGCAGAATGCCGCATACGGCTCAAGGCTCTCCCCCTCCTCCGCAAAAGAAAGGATTTTCCTCGTGCGCGCATTGTCCACACGGATTTCCAGAATATGGTCAAACTGCTCCTCCAGACGCTCCTTTGGCTGGTACGCCTCCAGCTCGTCGGTCAGCGTGATGCTCACATAATCGTGCCGGTATTCCTCCGGCGTTTCGGTCAAAATCTCCTCCAGCGTTCCGCTCAGCTTCCGCACCCTGCGCAGCGGCGCGAGCGGCAGCTCACGGATCACGGGCGCACGCCCCTTTTCCAAAAGCTCCACCACCGTGACACTCTTTTCATCCTCCGCCTCGCTGACCGAATACGCCAACGGCGTTCCACAGTACCGGAACGTCTCTTTCCCGATCTTCTGCGCTCGGTGGATATGCCCGAGCGCCGCATAGTCAAAGAGCGCAATCGCCGATATATCCACGTTCTCGATGCCGCCGACCAGCCGCACTTCGGAATCCGACACGGACGGCTCACTTCCGCCCGCCGTGTAAAACTGATGGCTGACGAGCACATTTCTCCGCGCGCTGTCAATGTTTTCACGCTCCAGCAGACGGCGCACCGCCAGATCATAGGTCAGTTCCTCTCCTGGGAAAAGACTGCGGACATACGCGGGCTTTACAAACGGCAGCAGGTAAAAATCCACCTCCCCGTAAGGATCAAAAAGCGTCACCTTGCGCAGGGACTCCTCCTCCCTCACAGGCGGCATCCCCGCAATGTGCACCCTATGCTTTGCCAGAATACTGCTCGCAAAATCAAGCCGCTTCGCGCTGTCGTGATTTCCCGCAATGATGAGCACCGACGGCTGCGGCGTCTGCTCATCGAGCATCGTCAGAAAACGGTCAAAAACAGAAACCGCCTCCGCCGACGGCACGGGACTGTCATAGATATCGCCCGCCAGGATCACGGCGTCCGGCTGTTCCCTTTTGACCAGTTCCACAATTTTATCTAAAATATCACGCTGATCCGCCGCCATGTGGTAGCGGTGAAGCTGCTTTCCGATATGCAGATCCGATAAATGAAAAAACTTCATAGTCTCCCCCATCATGATTTCTTTTTAAATTTTACTATATAATTGAAAAGTTTTCACCCTGAAACCGCATATCCATGTTATAATAGTAATAAGTAACTACCGGAGGTGGCTTGCAATGAAACAGCAAGGCTTATTTGAAAACTATAAATACTGTGAATTTTGTAAAAAACCGCTGCCATTGGATCAGGAATCAACTCTTTGTCCTGCCTGCCAGGAGACCATGCTTTTTCAAGAGGTCAAAGAGTATATCCGGGCGAACGACGTCACCGAGTACGACGTCGCCTCACATTTTAATCTCCCCCTTCAACAGGTAAAACAGTGGATCCGCGAGGGACGTATCGAATATAAGGACAGTCACCTCAATACGATCTCGATGTACTGCATCAAATGCGGCGCACCGATTTCTTTCGGACAGCTCTGTCCCAAATGCTTAAAACAGATGAATATGGCGGGACATTCCTGCGGCTCTCCGTTGGAAGACAGCCGTATGCGCTATTTCGGCAAGGATTCCTAAGGTATCCCGGTAACGCTTTTTACAAGCTGCCATGCGACGCCGCCCTCCCGCAGCATCGGGAGGGCGTTCTCATATCCCACCCAGCGCGCGGCGTCCACCTCGCCGGACAGCACGAAGTCGCGCTTTTTCACAGAAGCCTTATAACCCAGCATCAACATCTCTTTTTTCTCGTACGGATAGCTTCTGATATATTCCAGCCGTTCCACCTTTTGTCCGATCTCCTCCCGGACCTCACGGATCACCGCATCCTCCGCCGACTCCCCGGGTTTCATCACGCCGGCGACACAGACATACGAGTCTGCCGACACATAATTTTGCCGGAGCAGCGCGATCTCCCGCTCCTCGTTCACCACAGCGGCGATAATGCTTGTGGTAAACATATCCCAGAGCGGAATGTTACATTTTTCACAGAAGGGGATCCTCCCCTCGTCGCCGATTTCTTTTTTTATCAGTTTCTTGCCGCAATACGGGCAGTATACAAAGCGCATCGTCAAATTCTCCCTCCTGCGTTTCTCTGTACAAAAAGGGAGAGCCTGCGTTTGCTCCCCTCTCTGCATTTTCTCTCTTTACTTTACAACCACGCGCGGATATTTTACCATCACTGCGTCAAGCATCTCCTCGTCCGGTTCGATCTCATAGCGCACCATGCCCTTCTCGCCCTTGCAGATCAGCTCATAAACCTTCGCATCCCCGCTGCCGGAGGTCAGATTCTTACAGCTAAGATTTCTGTCGTTCTCATACTTGTATACACTCCGGTCGCCCTTCGGCGCGATCGTGATCACATCCTCCATCTGCACCTCACCCAGATTCTTGCGCTTGCTCTTGCCCCGGATCTTTGCAAAACGAAACTCGCCGTCATAATATGTATATTCGAATTCGATATCCGAATGAAAGCAGAGGAAATACCACAACACTGCGCCGATGATCGCCGGAAGTGCAAATATGATCGGAACAAGCATTGCCAGAACAAGCATCACGCAAGTCAGCACAAACAATCCAATGTCAAATACCTTTTTTCCTATTGTCCGCTTCTTTGGAACAATCACTAATTTTTCACCCATATAAACCTCATTTCTGTGTGCCCTGTGATCCTCACACCTGCTATTCGCAGCCTGCGCCGCTATCTTTCTATTGTAACACGATTGCGGCGCATAGAAAAGCCTTTTCTTTGGTTTATTGTGAAACAGTTACATTCTTTAAGCGTGCTCCCATCCGGCTGAGCAGCTCATTTGTGATCGTTCCGCAGGCTCCGGCAAGCTGAGGCGCGAAAATCTTCTCTCCGCCTGCCGCACCGATCAGGAGCGCCTCGCTTCCGGCACGCACATTCGGAATATCCGTGACGTCCACAGTAAGCTGGTCCATGCAGACCCGCCCCACAACAGGCGCGTAGCAGCCGTTTATGAGCACGCCGCCTTTCCCGCACGAGAGTTCTCGCGGATAGCCATCCGCATAGCCGACCGGCAATAAGGCAAGCTGCGTCTCCCGCTCCGCGACAAAGGCTCTGCCATACCCCACGCTTTCGCCAGACTTCACCCGGCGCAGCAGAACGACTCTGGACTTCAGGGAAAGCACCGGTCGTAAATCCGGCGTTTGTATCGTCCGTTCCTCTGCATTACTTAAGATCCCGTATAAAGCGATGCCTGCCCGCACATAGTCGCATTTTAACTCCGGGTAATTGAGCAGCCCGTAGCTGCTCTGGATGTGAACCGCAGGGATCGTGATCCCCTCTTTTTTCAGCACATCCAGCGCCTGATAAAAGCGGTCGATCTGCCCTCTCGTATAGGCGGCGTCCTCCGCCGCCAGACTGTCCGACACGCACAAATGCGTATAAATTCCGCACAGCTTTAGATATTTTAATTTACATACCTTCGCAAGTACCTCCGTCTCGTCAGCCGCAAACCCAAGCCGGTGCATCCCCGTATCAACCTTTATGTGCACCTTCACCGTGCGACGCTGTGCATTCAGGCGCAGTGCGTGCCCCAGATCAACAACCGTCTGTGTCAGATCATATTTCACAAGCTCGCGCACACGCCCGGGCGACGTGCAGCCGAGAACCAGTATCTCTCCCAGGATGCCGCAGCGCCGCAGCCTGATCCCCTCGTCGACCGTTGCCACCGCAAACGCGCGGACGCCCAGCCGGTTCAGATGCACCGCCGTCTCATACATCCCGTGCCCGTAAGCCTCCGCCTTCACCACCGCCATCAGCTCACAGCCCGGCTGCATCAGCCCCCGCAATTCCCTGACATTGTGCGCCAGATTGTCCACATTGATTTCCAGATACGCGCGGTCTCTGTCCCTGTCACAGGTTTCCCGTTTCGGCCGGTATTTTCTCCAGAGAGCGGTGCCTCCCACGGCAAATACAGCCGACAAGGCGGCAACCACCAGAAAATGAACGACGGAATTTTCAACCAAAAGCTCCCACAACCCAAGCAGTCTTGCCGCCGGACGCAGCATGACAATGACGAGCGGATGGATGAGATAGATCACGAGGGAGACGTCGCGCAAAAACGCCAGCCTTCTGCCCCTGATATGCAGCAGCGCCCCAAATAAAAAGTACATACAAAACGGCAGGAGCAGATACATACTGTCATGACGCTGCAATGAGAAATGGCGCAGCAGCAACGCCTCCGCAAGCATCAGGGAAAAGCTGACGCAAAAGCCCGCCACGCACACCGACAGCTTCTTTCGCTCCTTTTGCGCCAATATCCCGCCCAGCAGGAAAAAGAGCGGCGCAAAGAAAATCCCGTTTCTCGTGTAGTCGGACACTAAGAAAAGCTGTGTGTAAAAGCAGCGCACGCCGGAGAACCGTTCCGCGAGTCCATAATAGCTGTCCCCAAACAGACCTACGAGATAAAGCACCGCTGCTGCCGCAAGCGCGCGCCGCTCCCCAAGCTTTCCCATCAGCCCCCACGCGAGCAGAGCGCCGAGCATCGCGGCGGGGAGATACCACAGATGATAGAGCGTTCCGTCAAATGCCAGAGCCTTCAGCAGCTTTGGCAGGAAATGCTCCGTCTGAAAATATCCCTGATACACATTAACTGGGAGATAGAGCAGAATCGCTGCGCCATAGATGACCGCCGTCTTTTTTTCAAAGTCCCAGAGCCTTTTCGTATGGCAGACATCTCTGGAGATCAGGAAGAATCCCGACGTCATAAAAAAGAAGGGGACGCCCACACGGGCGAGCACCCGCGTCAATATAAAATCTCCCGTTTCGCTGACATCCGCCAGCGGCGACGTGTGGATCGCGACCATAAAAAACGCTGCCGCCAACCGAAACAGATCAATTCCCGTGTACTCTTTTGTCCTCATCCTTTTCCACCCTTCTTTTGGTCTCTCGTTTCCGACGTCTCTTTTCCAGCGTCACAATAAAGCCGTCCATGTTGTTGCCGGAAATCCAGTAATCGCTGTCGTCCGGCAGTGCAAGCACCGTCTCCTCACATTGCGCCAGAACATAATAAATTTGTGCTCTGCTCCCATCTGAACCGCAAAACAACAGAGGGCGCTCCCTTGTATATGCCTTTAGAAACATCAGATATTCTTCCAGACACAAACCTCTTTCTTCCATAATAGAGGCGTGCGGTCTCCCCACATATCGGAAATGCCACGGCTCATGGGCGATTCCCGTGATCGTCTCCTTATCCTTCCCATAGCGCTCAATAAATCCGTAGTCCGCCGCCATACCGCGAAACTCTCCGCAAATTCCGGTATACGGAAATTCAGGGCGGATAAAATCGATCGTTTCCTTTTTGACGCCGAGATCGATCGCAAGCCCCGTCTGGTGCTCGCTGTGATCCGGCAGCGCGACATATTTTTTCGTAAATATCTCGCCGTTTTCCAGCAGAGACTGCGCATAGATTTCCTCCTGCTCCTGCCTCGTGCGCCAGCCGCTGACCGGAACGATCCCATCTCCTGCCCCGAGCCTCTCTAACAGCTCCCTAAGCCGCAGCGCGGCAGTCTCACACAGCAAAATCTCCGGCGAATCCTCACGCACTGCCATCCGCTTTTCTTCCCTCCATTTCAGCGGATAGTCCGCATTGACAAGCACCAGAGCTCCCTCCGCAATCATTTCTCTCTGTATCACTATCTTCATCGTATTTCTCTCCCCTCTGTGCCGTCAGTCTCTCACATAGGAATCCAATAGCTGCTCGAGCATCTGTGCAAACGACAGACCAACACCCTTCATCATGTTTGGGTAACGGCTGTGCGAGGTCATCCCCGGAATCGTGTTGACCTCGTTAAAGACGATCTCCCCTTTTTCCGTATAGAACATATCCACTCTGGCAAATCCGCTGCACCCCAGCGTGCGGTAGACCGTAACTGCCGCCTCCTGCACCCGTTTTTCCTCCTCCGGCCTGATCCGTGCGGGCATATGGATTTTGGAGGATTTGAGCGTGTATTTCTCCGTGTAGTCAAAAAATCCCCCCGACAACTCAATCTCATCGACTCTGCCGACCGTCAGGCTCTCTGTTCCAAGCACGGCGCAGCCGACCTCAAAGCCACGGATCTCCTCCTCAACGATGATCCTGGAATCATAGGAAAATGCCAGATCAATAGCGGCGGTGAGTCCCGCCTCCTCCGTCACCCTCGTGATGCCAAAGGATGAGCCCGCCCGCATCGGCTTGACAAAGAGTGGGTACGACGCGCGTTCCCGGATCGCCCCAACCGCCGTCTCGCGGTTGTTCTCACAGATCATCGTCGCCTCCGGCACGGCAATCCCCGCCTCCTTCACCAGCCTATGCGCCCTGTCCTTGTCCATGCAGAGCGCAGACGCCAGGACGCCGCATCCGACAACCGGTATCCCCGCCAGTTCAAACAGCCCCTGCACCGTGCCGTCCTCACCGTTTCTGCCGTGCAGCACCGGAAATGCCAGATCAAGACTCTTTTCCACGTACCCTTGCTCCGTCAACTCCAGAAATCCACAAACCGAGCGGTTCTGTGAGATTGCGATCCGGTGTAAATTCTCTCTATCCTCCGTCCATGTATCCTCCGCGATCCGTTTGATCTCACCCCCGTAGCGGTACCAGTCGCCGTTCCTTGTGATCCCAAACGGCAGCACCTCAAATCTTTCCGTATCAATATGTGCTAACACTGCTGCCGCCGACTGTAACGACACCTCATACTCCGCGGAATTTCCTCCAAAAATAACTGCAAGTTTTGTTCTCTCCATTGTGATATTCTCCTTTCCCGTTTTCGAACAAAAGTGTGCTTCGCACACCTTCGCGCTGTAATAAACTCTAAATAAAGCACACTTTTGCTGCGCCGAGCATGATTGCGCAGCAATTTCCTATGTCACAAAAAGAGTTTCGCCTGCGAAACTCTCCGCCTGCGGCGGGTCGCATCAGCGACACAGTTCCTCTCCGCCGCAGTGCGATCCCCCGGAGGTTTTTACTTTATAGGAACGAAGTTTCCTATAAAGTAAAAAGCTCCTAAACTCGGCATACATGGATTATACCAAGTTCAGAAGCTTTGTTTTTTTACTTCCGTATAAGGTTTTCTTCTATCTTCCCGTCAATTTCATTAAGACTTTTTTAAGGGGCTGTATCTCTCAGGTGCTTTCCCGCTCTACCAGCGAAGCCGAAAAGACCAGATGCCTGGGCGACAGCTTTCGGTCAAAAGGAGTCTCTATTTCTTCGATCACCATAGCAGCCGCCTTCATACCCATCTCATTCGCAGGCATCTCCATCGAGGTCATAGATGTCCGCAACATTCCGCCCACCACATGACCGGTGAGACTGATCACTTTGATCTGATCGCAGCCGATTCCTTTTTCCTTCAATACGCGTCTGGCTCCCAGACCCTGAATATCCACACAGGCAATGATCGCATCCAGCGCATAATTGTCCGCAAGCAGTTGATTTGCACATTCATAACCGTATTCAAAACTGTTTACCGGCAAATTACACTCACTGAGATTTTCCTCGAGTCCGAGCTTTTTTATCGCCTTTCGGTAACCGGTATATCTGCCCTTGTACGGTTCTAAATGCTGTGCTCCGGCAATCAGACCGATCTCCCTGCACCCTTTTTCATATAAATATGTTACCGCTTCATAACCGCAGGTTTCATAATCAGCCACAATACTGCTGATCGAATGGTCCTGCCGGCGGACCAACTGAACTACTGCGATGCCACTGGCTTTTATGTCACGGATCAAATGCCCGTTTTTCCCTGTCGGTGCAATAATGATTCCGTCTACAAAACCATTTCGCAAACGGTTGAGACACTCCTTTTCTGTCTTCGCATCATCCTCGGTCACACAGATGAGCGTCGCATACCCTCTCCCCCTTGCCTCTTCCTCAATCCCCTGCAAAATTTCAGAAAAAATGGCAAGATGAAGTCTTGGGACAACCACTCCGATCGTATGACGCTTTCCCTGCCGCAGAGCTTTGGCTACTACATTGGGATGATACCCGAGCTCCTTTGCAGCCGCATATATTTTCTCCTTTGTATCGGGGTGCACATAGGAATTGTTATTCAACGCCCGCGAAACTGTACTGACATCCACACAAGCCAGACGGGCTACGTCTTTTAATGTCGCCATAAGAGTCTCCTTTATACAAACGATTGCAGTTAATTCTTTTTTTACAGCTATTTACACATGGATCATACCGTTTGATTATAATAAATAAACTTTCTCCCTGCAACCCAAAATTGCTTCCGAAGTCTCTATTTTCTCTTGTGAATATTATCTAATTATTATCTTATTTTATTGTATAAAACGTCATTTTGTGCAAATATTTGCAGGTCATATGCAAGTATTTGCAGACGACGGCAATATGATTGACGCTCCCGAATATCCATGATATAACAGAATCACAGTAAACAAACGATTGCACAAAGTTCCGGTTGTAGGCGCGCGATACGGGGAACTGCATCTCGTTGAAATCATGAAAACAAAGAATAGGAGAACATAACAATGGCTAAAGTAAAAAATTTCAAAACAATCTTCCCCGCTGTATCGGTACCTCTGAATGACGACTATTCCATTAACGAGGAAGAGTTCCGCGTATATCTTCGCTGGATCAAGAGTTTTTATGGAAAGGGAATCGACGGTCTTGTATGCAACGGTCACACCGGAGAGATCACCGGTTTAACAAGAGCCGAGAGAAAACGTGTCGTTGAAATCTGTGCAGAAGAGTGCGGCGACGTGATGACGATCATCTCCGGCGTAAACTGTGAAAACACCCAGGAATCCATTGAAATGGCAGCAGAGGCAAAGGCTGCCGGCGCTGACGGCATCCTGCTTATGCCTCCACATATGTGGCTGAGATTTGGTATGAATCCGGACGCTCCATTCCAGTATGTCAAGGATGTGGCAGAAGGCGCTGATATCGATATTATCATCCATCTGTATCCGGCAACCAGCAAAGCGTTCTATCCGGTAGAAACTCTGATCAAAATGTGCAAAGAGATCGACCATGTAAAATGTATTAAGATGGGAACCCGTGTGACCTCCATCTACGAGCATGACGTAAGACTTCTTCGTCAGGAATGCCCGGATATCTCCCTGATCACCTGCCATGACGAAACGCTCTGCGTAAGCTGGTTCCCGGGAATGGACGGCGCGCTGATCGGTTTTGCCGGCTGTGTTCCTGAGCTGATCTGCCCGGCACGCGAAGTGTTTGCAAACCCTGACAAGCATACGCTCAAAGAGGCGCAGGAATGGTCCGACCGCATCTACCACATTTCCCAGGCAATTTACGGTGGCGGTCAGCCTTCCGGAGAAGCTCATGCCCGCCTGAAGGAAGCTCTGTACCAGAGAGGAATTTTCTCCAACGCCCTGATGAGAAAGCCTGTTCTTCCGCTGAATCAGGAGGAAAAGGACTGGGTGGCTCTTGGTCTGGAAAGAAGCCGGTTGCCAAAAGTTGATATGAATCAGTATAAGTAATACCTGAATACTTTTACTGCCTTGGGAGGGGCGCCGCTGCAATGTGCCCCTCCCGATTTATATAGGGAGGTACTTATGGGGAACGAAGACAAAAAAATCGGAGAGGACGTGAAGCGTCTCCCGCTGAAAGAACTTGTAAAAAGAATTGGTCCAGGGCTGATCGCAACGGGGATCGTGATCGGACCGGGTGCGGTGACAACCTCAGCAATGCTGGGAGCAGATTACGGGTATGCACTGATCTGGCTGATTATTCCCATTATTTTCATGGGAATTACATTTATGATGACTACAAACCGTCTGGCGATCGTGACAGAGCTGCCGACCATCCATGCGATCCGGAAATACTATGGTCCTGTCGCATCAGGTATCGTAAGCGTTGCCGTCTTTCTTTCGTGTCTGTTCTTTACAATGGGGAATATTTCCGGAACCGGTGCAGGAATGAACCTGATCTTTGGCATCAACTGGAAAGCCGGCTCTGTGATCATGATTGCGATCGTTTTATATTGCTATTTTGCCAAAAATGTTTACTCAAAAGTAGAAAAGCTTATCACACTATGTATCGTGGTGATGATCCTTGCATTTTATATCACTCTCGTGGGTGTAGGCGGACCGGATCCGGTAGAATTTGGCAAAGGTCTCGTCGGCTTTCAGATACCGGAAGGCAGTTTAAATACCGCTTTGGCGTTTATCTCAACCAACGCAGCGGTGACAGCCGGTATTTATGCAACCTACCTCGGCAAAGAGAAGAAATGGAAGCAGGAAGACCTCTTTAACGGAGTCATGTTTACCGATGCTCTGGTGCACATTATCAGCGTTGTTCTGATCTCCGGGGCAATTATCCTTGTCGGAGCAATCGTACTTTATCCAAAGGGACAAAGTATCAGCGCTCCTGCCCAGCTTGCAGAAATGCTTGTTCCCATTATGGGAAAAGCAGCCAGCTATATCATGGGGTTTGCACTTCTGGGAGCCGGTTTTTCCTCTCTGCTGGCGAACACCCAGCGGGGAATGGTGCTTCTTGGAGCCGGCTTTAACAAAGATGTAGGACTGGAGACAAAATTCATCCGCATCGGATGCCTGCTCTGCCTTATTTTTGCAATGATCGTATGTTACAGCTACGACGGTTCTCCCACACAACTAATCCTGATGGCAAATGTGGCAACGTCCATCGCTACTCCTGTGGGCGGCTTGTTTATTCTACTGCTTCTTTGGAGAAAAGATGTAAACAAAGGTTATAAATCACCTACCGCATTGAGAATCTGCATGACGATCAGTTATATTTTCGTATTGTTTATGACGTTTTCGGCGCTGTCTACTTCTGTTCCCAAATTGCTTCAGGCATTTGGATTATAGAAGCCATGAGAAACGATCCGGCAGTTTTGCATACACGCAAAACCGCCGGATCCTGACATAAGGGTGGTTCGCGAAGCGTGCCACCCATTGTTTTTCCCAGAATACCAGACAACTTATTATTTAAAATTTGCTTGACATATCTTTCCTGTTCATGTAAAATCAATACTTGTGAGACGCCCAGTTAGCTCAGTTGGTAGAGCAGAGGACTGAAAATCCTCGTGTCTCTGGTTCGATTCCGGAACTGGGCATTTCATTTTTTATCTTTCATTCATATGTTATCTGCGGGTGTAGTTCAATGGTAGAACACCAGCCTTCCAAGCTGGATACGTGGGTTCGATTCCCATCACCCGCTCTATTTTTTTGTCTTTTTTCCTATTCTTCTTTTTTCTCTCGGCTTTCTGTGTTATCCTTGTACTATCTGATGAAAAACCACTTTAGAATGGAGACTTATCATGGAAAAAAAAGTAGATTTAAAAGAAATGTCAACAAAACAGAGAATCGGATATATCTGGGATTATTATAAATGGCACATCATTGGCTCGGTACTCGCGGTCTGCATCGTCGGTTCCGTACTCCACCACTTTATCACTTACCGCAATCCGCTGCTCAATGTCATCATGATCAACGCCGATTCCTCCTCCGTCCAGCCGGACAGCTTTCGGGAATTTCAAGAGGCGTACGGCTATGATCTGACTGATTCCCCGGTTTCCGCCTCCACATTTTATTTTCCGGACGGCGACAACGCCTTTGCCTCCTCGTACATGGACTATCAGGCGCTGACCGCGATCATCGCCGCCGGAAATCAGGATATTTTTCTCGGAAACGGAGATACCTACCTCAATTACTGCGACCAGGGCGCGCTGATGGACTTATCGGACGTGCTCTCCCCCGCACAGATGGAAGAATATGCGGACAGCCTGATCTACTCCACCGTGGGAGGCACGCAGGAGCCGTATCCGTGCGCCATAGATTTATCCGGTCATCCATGGCTTGCACAGTTCGGCTACACGGATACGTGCTATTTTGGCATCCTCTCCTGCTACCAGAGTCTGGACGCCTGCACACAGTTCGCAGAATTTCTGCTGACGTATGAATAATTATTTCTTTCGCATATCCGAGACAATCTTTTTCAACTGGATCAGCACGGTCGGGAGCACAGCGAGCAGCACAACCGTCAGAAGCTGCGTTCCCGACATCGTCTCAACTGCAAACAGTCTCTGAAGCGGAGCGACAAACAGTACGGCTGCCAGAAGCAGAACGCCCGTGGCAAATGCCCCCAGACTGTACCAGTTCCCCGAAAATCCGATCTTAAAAATAGAATGTCTGCTGCGGCAGTTAAAGCCGTGGAACAGTCTCGCAAGCGTCAGGGTCGCAAATGCCATCGTGCTCGCGAGCGCCGCGCTATGCTCCAGTCCCACATAAAATGCTGCCATTGTGCTGACTGCGATCAGACCGCCCTGCACGAGAAGTTTCAGCAAAAATTCTTTATTTAAAATGCCGCTCTTCGGATCTCTCGGTTTCTCCGCAAGAACATCCTGCGCCATCGGCTCCATCCCGATCGCGAGCGCCGGAAGCGAGTCTGTCAGAAGATTGATAAAGAGCAGATGCACCGGGGCAAACGGCATCGGCAGCGCCATAATGGATGTGTAGAGCACAGCCATGATCCCCGCCATATTTCCCGAGAGTAGGAACATGATCGCATTTTTAATATTTTTATACACATTTCTTCCGTTTGCGACCGCCCGGATGATCGTTGCAAAATTGTCGTCCGTCAGGATCATGGACGCCGCATCCTTCGACACCTCGGTTCCCGTAATTCCCATCGCAACGCCGATGTCCGCCGCCTTTAGGGCAGGCGCATCGTTGACGCCGTCGCCTGTCATCGAAACGATATTTCCCTTTCTCTGCCATGCCTGCACGATGCGGATCTTATTTTCCGGCGAGACGCGCGCGAATACTGCGATGCGCGCGATCAGCTCATCCAGCTCCTTGTCTGTCATCGCATCAAGCTCTGTCCCGGTCATCGCAATGTCCCCGTCCTCAAAGATACCGATCTCCTTTGCAATCGCAACCGCGGTGATCTTGTGGTCACCCGTGATCATCACCGGACGTATGCCGGCGCGCTTTGCCTCCGCTACCGCTGTCTTTGACTCCTCACGCGGCGGGTCGATCATCGCCACCAGTCCGAGGAAGGTAAAATCTTTTTCCCCTTCCAGCGTCAGCACATCCTCCGTCTCCCTATATGCAAATGCGAGCACACGCAAGCCGTTTTCCGAAAACTCCTGATTCTTTTTCTCAATCTGTGCGCGGTCGCTCTCCGTCATTTCCCGCACGCCGTTTTTATCCCAGATGCGCACGGTGCGGTCGAGCAGCACATCCAGCGCGCCCTTTGTCAGAACCGTCGGCACGCCGTGCAGCAGATATTTCGTGCTCATCAGCTTGCGGTCAGAATCAAACGGCAATTCCTCCTTGCGCTCCATCACCTCGCGGAAGAAATCATCGTCAATGTTGACCTTGCGCACCATCTCAAGCAGCGCGGACTCCGTCGGGTCTCCGATCACCTTATCCCCCGCGATCTTCGAATCATTATTCAAAATCGCGTCATACATCAGGTAGCGGTGTAACTGTTCCTTGATGTCAAGCTCCTCCGGCGCGATCGTCTGTCCGTCAATATAGATCTGCTTGACGGTCATTTTATTCTGCGTCAGCGTTCCGGTCTTATCCGAACAGATCACCGAAACGCATCCGAGGCTCTCGACTGCCTTCAGATCCTTGATGATGGCATTCTCCTTCGCCATCTTCTGCGTTCCCATCGCCTGCACGATCGTGACGATCGAGCTTAACGCCTCCGGGATTGCCGCAACCGCCAGCGCAACCGCAAACATCAGTGAATCAAGCACCGGCATATCGCGGTACAGGCTCAGTCCAAACACACCCGCACAGATCACGAGAATGATTGCCGCAAGCTTCTTTCCGAAATCGTCCAGTGATTTTTGCAGCGGCGTTTTCTTTTCCTGCGCCGCATTTAGCATTCCGGCGATCTTGCCGATCTCCGTCTCCATTCCCGTGCCCGTCACAACCACGGTCGCGCGCCCGTAGGTCACAAGGCTTCCGGAATAGACCATATTCGTGCGGTCCGCCAGCGCACATTCCTCCCCGAATGTACCCTCCTTCTTATCCACGTTCGTGGATTCCCCGGTGAGAGAACTCTCATTCACCTGGAGTGAATAATTCTTTATGATCCTTCCGTCCGCAGCGACCAGATCGCCCGCCTCCAGTAGCAGAATATCTCCCGGCACAACCTGTTTTGCCGGAATCTCAACCTTTGTTCCAAGGCGCAGCACCTTCGCGTTCGGGGACGAGAGACTCTTTAGGCTTTCCAGAGACTTCTCCGCCTTCTTGTACTGCACGGTTCCAAGCACCGCATTTAACACGATGACAACCAGGATCACGATCGTGCTCTCCATATTTCCGGAAAAAGCGGAAATCACCGCCGCCACGATCAGGATCGCCACCAGAAGATCGGCGAACTGTCCCAGAAACACCTGTAGCAGCGTTTTCTTCTTCCCCTCGGCGAGGACGTTCTCACCGTAAGTCTTAAGCCGCCCCGCAGCCTCCTCTTCCGCCAGACCGTTTATGGTTGTATCCATATTTTCCATCACGTCTTCCGCAGAAATCTGATACCATTCTTTCATGCTCTTTCCTCCACTTCTATTTTGTTCCAAAAGCTGCCCGATTACTCATGTATTTATGGCTGGCAAATACACAAATCAGAATACCATTTTTGCATTTTACCAAGCCCACTTTTAAAAATCTCATTTTGCCATCCGCATCCCATAAAGCAAAAAAATGAGACCTCTGCGCGCGAAAAGAGATCTTCCTCTTATCACACGCTAAAAGTCTCATAACCATTCATGGGGACTGTGGTATACAACGCCAGATCCCATGCGGACCGCGAATGTTGACGCTGTATTTATATTACTCCCTCTTAGCAGCTTCTTATTGGATTAGTTTGCAGTATAACGAATCATTCCTCTCTTGTCAACCGTTATTTGGAAACTTTTGCAAAAAGTACCAGCAGTTCGTGCGCCACGAGCGGCGCCGCCGCGAGTACGAGCAGTTTCACCCATTCAAAAACGGTGAGCTGGCAGGTGCCGAACAGCCCGATAAAGTAGGGCAGCTCGGTGACCAGCATCTGCAAGCCGATTCCCACCGCCGCCGCGAGGATCATCAGCTTATTTTCCAGATGGTTCATACAAAACAGGGACGTCTCCACATCCCGCATCCCGACGGCATGGAAAAGCTGCGCCATACCAAGCACGGTAAAGGCATAAGTCTGGCAACGGCTCAAAAACTGTGTATCAGCCAACAGCCCACGGATCGCCTCAAACGTGACCGGACTGCCCTCCGCCAGAAGAAGCGCCACCGGCTGCTGCAAAAATGCCAGCAGACTGACTCCCCCTATGAGCAAGCCATAAAAGCAGGTGCAGCTCCACCCGCCATTGGCAAAGAGACTCTCATCCTTCCGGCGCGGCGGACGGTCCATGTAGCTTTTGTTCTCCTCCACGTCGACGCCGAGCGCAAGCGCGGGAAGGGAGTCGGTGATAAGGTTGATCCAGAGAATATGGCTCGATTTGAGCGGCGAGGCAAGCCCCATGATGATCGCCGCAAGCATCGTGATGATCTCTCCAAAATTCGACGACAGAAGAAAAAGCACTGCCTTTCGGATATTTTCATAAATACAGCGCCCCTGGGCGATCGCCTTTGTGATCGTCGCAAAATTATCGTCCGCAAGCACAATATCCGCCGCATTCTTTGCGACGTCCGTTCCCGCCATCCCCATCGCGATTCCCACGTCTGCCGCCTTTAACGAGGGGGCATCGTTGACCCCGTCACCGGTCATTGCCGTGATCGCCCCATTCTTTTTGCACGCCGCCACGATGCGCACCTTATGCTCCGGGGAGACGTGCGCAAACACGCGTGTCTGGCGCATCCGGCGTGCAAGCTCCTGATCCTCCATCCCCTCCAGCTCCTCGCCCGAGATACACTCCGAGGGCTGCGTGGCGATCCCGAGTTCTTTTGCGATCGCAAACGCCGTATCCATGCGGTCTCCGGTGATCATCACGGTCGTCACCCCCGCCGCCGCAAATTCCGCGACCGCCTCCGCCGCTTCCGGGCGTACCGGGTCTGCCATCCCGGCAAGCCCGAGAAACGTCAGGTCATTTTCTTCCAGCGTACCCATATGCTCTCTCATACCGAGCGCCAGCACCCGGAGCCCTCTGCCCGTCAGTTCCCAGAGCGCCCCCCTGATCTGCTTTTTTACAGAGGGCGTCAGCGGCTTTTTTGCCCCGTCCATCCATACCGTCCGGCAGCGCGCCAGAATCTCATCCGGCGAGCCCTTTGTATAGGATATGGTTTCCCTGTTTCCGCGGTGCGCGGTAGACATCATTTTGCGCTCCGAATCGAAGGCGATCTCATCCACGCGCGGAAGTTTCCGCTCCAACGCCTCCCGCCGGATGCCGTAACGCTCCGCCAGATCGAGGAGCGCGAGCTCTGTCGGGTCTCCCCTGCGTTCCCCGTCCGCCAGGGAAGCGTCATTGCAGAGTGCAAATCCATAGAGGAACTGCTGCTCTCTGTCTGTATGCAGCTCCTCCGCCGCAAGCATCTGTCCGCCCGCATAGCATTTTGTCACGGTCATGCGGTTCTGCGTCAGTGTTCCGGTCTTATCCGAACAGACGATGCTGACACAGCCGAGTGTCTCCACACTCGGGAGCCGCTTTACGATCGTATGTACCTTTACCATGCGGGAAACACTAAGTGCCAGCACCATCGTGACGATCGCCGGAAGCCCCTCCGGGACAGCCGCCACCGCGAGCGAGATCGCCGTGATCAGCATCTCCGCGAGGTTACGCTTTTGCAGCACTGCCAGAACAAACAGCAGCACGCAGAGAAAAACTGAAACTGTCCCGAGAATTTTTCCGAGATCCGCCAACCGTTTTTGCAGCGGCGTCAGCTCCGTTTTTGTCTCCGTGAGCATCCGCGCAATCCTGCCGATTTCCGTGTCCATGCCGATCGCCGTGACGACTCCCTCGCCCCTGCCATAAGTGACATTCGTGGACATATACGCCTGATTTTTTTCCCGCGTGTCTTTGGGGACCGGAACAGACTCCCCAGTCAGCGCCGACTCCTCGATTTTCAGATTCACCGCCTGTGTCAGCCGCAGATCCGCCGGCACCTGACAGCCCGCCTCCAGCACCACGATGTCCCCCGGCAGCAGGTCCGCAGCCGGTATCTCCCTGATATGCGCTCCCTGACGTATCTGTGCGTGTGGGCTCGTCATTTCCTTGAGCGCTGCAAGCGCACGCCGCGCCCTGCCCTCCTGCACCATTCCGACCACGGCGTTGACCAGCACGACCGCCAGGATGATCGCCATATCTCCATATTCATGCAGCAGCAGAGAGATTGCCGCCGCAAAGAAAAGAATAAAAATCAGAGGATCGTTCAACTGTGCCAAAAACGCCGCCAGCATAGAATCCTTTTTCTCATCCTCCAGTACGTTTTTCCCCCGCTCCCGTATGCCCGCCTGATATTTCTCTTCCATGCCCACACTTCCCCATCTTTTTTATCAAGACATTCTATGAGGACGTGCTGTGCATTATGCTTTTTATTTCCTAAAATACAAGAGAGGATGTAAACTGCTCATACAGCTTACATCCTCCCACAATCAAACAAATCTACTCCAATACAAATCTCTTTACGATTTCCCTGAGGTTCTCCACACACTCGTAACACTGTGCCACCATATCCTGCGTCGTTCCGGTCTTCTCCACCATATTGCTGGTCTTTGCCGCAATATCCGTGACTCCGATGGAAGACTCTCCCACGGTGTCATTGATGCCAGCAAGCGCCTGCGCGATCGACTCGATCGAAGTTGCCAGACCGTTCATCGCCTCTTTTACGTCCTCCATGCTGCTTCTGAATACATCGGCATCTTCCTTATACTGCTCGCTGACCTGCTCAAATCCCTTGTACTCCGTCAGCACAGTATTTTCGAGGAAACTTGTGGTGTCCTCCAGACACTCCGCCATATTGGCAACCGCCACATTGACCTCCTGCACAATATTGCCGATATCCGAGATCGCCTTTGATGTCTGGTCGGCAAGGCTGCCGATCTCTGTCGCAACCACGGCGAATCCGCGTCCTGCCTCCCCGGCTCTCGCCGCCTCGATCGAAGCGTTGAGCGCGAGCAGACTGGTCTGCGAAGAAATCTCCATGATCGTGCCGCTCAGCTCATTAATCTTCTCCACTGCTCTGGATCCCGCGATCGCCTTATCCGCCTTCGTCTTGACACTGTTATACATATCAAGCGTCTTGTTGCTTGCCTCCATCGTCCGTGTGCGCAGATCCACCGCACGCGCCATAACCTCCTGGGAGGTCTTTGCACTGTCGGTCGCCATCGCGTTGATCGTCTCTGCTCCCTCCTTGATGGAATTGACATTCTCGCTGATCGTCTCTGTCGTCGCCGCAGTCTCCTCCATACCTGCCGCAAGCTCCTCGCTCGTCGCAGAGTTGTCCGCACACATATGGTCAACCGTGGTCGTCATCTGCTGCAATCCATCAATATTCTCCGTGATCTGGTTGCCCGCCTGGCTGATGTCTACCACCATACCGCTGACACTCTGGCGCATCCGCTCTACCGCACGTGCCATCTCCCCCGTCTCATCCTTCCGGTGGGACAGCTTATCCGCAACTGCACTTGGACGGAAATCAAGTTCCGCAGCATTCTCAATGATCTGTGTCAACTGCTTGATCGGCTTACAGATAAATCTGCTGACAACCAGACCGAGCGCTGCGCAGATCACAAGGCTTGAAAGCGCTGTCAGTATCATTGCCGCGATCATCTCGCGTGCCGGCGCTGTGATCTCATCCTGATCTGCCGTGATAACGACAATCTTTTTATCATCGGAAACCGCATATGCGGCATACTTCATACTTCCCTGGTAATCATATAAAACAACCTTATCCTCCGGCACTGCGCCGCTCTTTAACTCTGCCACTACCGCCTGCACCACTGTATTTTCAACCGGATGCCCAATCTTCTCCTCCGACGGGTGGTAGAGCATCGTGCCGTCCTCAGCTACCAGATAAGCATAGGAGGATTCAATTCCCTCCATTGCAACCTCTCCGATCACATTTTTATAAAGCGCAAGGTCTGCCGTTTCCGGAAGATTGCTCACCACTGCCGCCTCCGTTTCCGCGAGGCTTAAGATGTAGTCACTGTACACCCCATTCAGTTCCCGCTCCATCTTCATCGCTGCATTTGTCACGCTTCCGATTATTGATAAAAGTACTATTCCAATCGACAACAATCCCACTTTCATTGAAATTGAGTGAAAAAAGCTGACTTTACCTCTTTTGTTTTCCATAATAGACACTCCCATCCTTTTGTATTTTCCACAAATTCTTCTTATGTTCCTATTGTATCAATAATTTTTACATCATGCAACTATTGTTCCAGTTTTTCAAAACATAAAAAGAGTTTCGCGCGCGAAACTCTTTCGTAAAATAAAAAAATCACCTTTTATGGTGATTGGAATGGGCAGAGGTGGATTCGAACCACCGAAGCAATTTGCAGCAGATTTACAGTCTGTCCCCTTTGGCCACTCGGGAATCTGCCCATTTTTATATCAGATGACCTCTGACAAGGATTGATTATAGCACACTCTTTTCGATTATGCAAGCACAAAAAAGCGTATGCAAAAAGCAGCCTTTCGGCTGCTTTTTAGGAGAAGGTATTTTTACTATGGGGTATAGCAAAAACTATATATAATGTATTGGGGGTTTTTACGTGTATTATAATACCACGCCCCCGCCAATAAGTGTGCACAAACTTCACAAAATTCACTATTTAAAATTGTGCATATTGTATATGCTCTTTCCAATGTTTTGCAAATGCCATTCAGAAATCTGCACAATTACGCCTCAAACAGCGCCTCAAACTCGCTGCGTCCGATCTTTTCCTTTTCCAGAAGGAGCGCTGCGCAGGCATCTAACACCCTGCGGTTCTCCGTGATCAGCTCGCGCGCCTTTGCGTAGCTCTCGTCAATGATGCGCTTGATCTCCCTGTCAATCTCCGTCGCCACGTTCTCGCCGTAGCTTCTGGTGTGCGCGAGATCTCTTCCGATAAACACCTCGTCGTCGTCGTTGTCATAGCAGATCAGACCGATATTCTCGGACATACCGTACTTGGTCACCATCGCCTTGGCAAGCTTCGTCGCCTGCTTGATATCCTGCGACGCCCCGGTCGTGATGTCGTCAAACACCAGCTCCTCCGCCACGCGCCCGCCCAGCGACACAATGATGTCCTGAAGCATCTTGCCGCGCGTGTTAAACACATCGTCGCGCTCCGGCAGCGGCATCGTATAGCCGGCTGCGCCCGCCCCGGTCGGGATGATCGACACCGAGTACACCGGCCCGACGTCCGGCAGCACATGGAACAGGATCGCGTGCCCCGCCTCGTGGAAGGCGGTAATGCGCTTCTCCTTATCTGAGATGATACGGCTCTTCTTCTCCGCACCGATGCCGACCTTGACAAACGATTTCCGGATATCTTCCTGAATGATATACGCGCGGTCTTCCTTTGCCGCGACGATCGCCGCCTCGTTTAAAAGGTTTTCAAGATCCGCGCCGGTAAAGCCCGCCGTAGTCTGTGCGATCTGCTTTAAATCCACATCGTCGCCCAGCGGTTTGTTTTTTGCGTGCACGGCGAGGATCTCCTCCCTGCCGCCCACATCCGGACGACCGACGTGCACCTTGCGGTCAAAGCGCCCCGGACGCATAATCGCCGGATCCAGGATATCCACACGGTTGGTCGCTGCCATCACGATGATCCCCTCATTAACGCCAAAGCCGTCCATCTCGACGAGCATCTGGTTTAAGGTCTGCTCGCGCTCATCGTGACCGCCGCCCATTCCGGTCCCGCGCCGTCTCGCCACCGCGTCGATCTCGTCGATAAATACGATACACGGCGCATTTTTCTTTGCGTCCTCAAAAAGGTCGCGCACACGGGATGCGCCGACACCGACAAACATCTCCACAAAATCCGAGCCGGAAATGCTAAAGAACGGCACACCCGCCTCGCCAGCAATCGCCTTTGCAAGCAGCGTCTTACCTGTTCCGGGAGGTCCCACCAGAAGCACGCCCTTTGGAATCCTCGCGCCGAGCTTCGTGTATTTGCCCGGAGCCCGCAGAAAGTCCACGATCTCCTCGAGTTCTTCCTTCTCCTCCTTAAGCCCCGCCACCTTCGCAAAGGTGATGCGCTTCGCCGGATCGTCCGTCATCAGCTTCGCGCGGCTCTTGCCAAAATTCATCATCCGTCCGCCGCCACCGCCGCCGGAATTGGCAGCCGCCTGGTTGCTCATGATGATAAAAAAGATAAAGACGGTCGCAAAAATGATCAGATACGGGAGCATCGTGACAAGCCAGCTCTCCTTCGGCGGGTTCTCCACCGTGTAAGCCGTAAACTTCTGCTCCCGCAAATAACCTTCCATCTCATTGACGTCATTGACTGCCAGACGCTTTGCAGAACCGTCCTCGAAGGTGATATAGACGTTTCCGGTCGGCACCTCGCCGCGGTTTGGCACAAGCGTAAGGCTCGCGACCTTTCCGTCCTCCAGAGCCTTCTCAAACTCCGCGCGCGTGTAATTGTTGACCGACGTGCTACCATCCATCCAGTACCAGATACCGACAACCGCCAGTATCAGCAGCAGATAGATACCAAATCCTCTGTAACTGCTCTTTTTTGTATTCAACTTGCTTCTCCTTTATTCCTCTATCTCAACATATCCAATATATGGCAGATTGCGGTATTTCTGGTCGTAGTCCAGCCCGTAGCCCACAACGAACTCATCCGGGATCTCAAATCCCACAAAATCTACCGGAACCTCCACCACTCTGCGGTCCGGTTTATCCAAAAGGGTGCAGAGTCTTAAGCTCTTTGGATTTCTTGTTTTCAAATTCTCTAACAAATAGCTCAGGGTTCTTCCCGAATCAATGATGTCCTCGATCACCAGAACATTTTTGCCCTCAATGCTCGTTCCCAGATCGTTGACAATGCGCACGACGCCGCTGGACGACGTGCCCGCTCCGTAGCTGGAAACCGACATAAACTCAAGCTCTACCGGCGAGGTGATGCGCTTTGCCAGCTCGCAGGTGAAAAATACCGAGCCCTTCAAAATACAGATCAGGCAGACGGGCTCCTCTCCGTAGGTCTCGCTGATCTGTGCTCCAAGTTCCCTGATCCTCTTTTCAATCTGCTCCTCTGTCAGATACTCCTTAATGTTCTTAATCTTCACGATAGTTTCCTCCACTTATCTGTACTTCTAGAATCTTTTTCGTATCCGGATCCACCCTGCATCCGGCGCTGATGCGCTTTCCGACTGCCCAGAGCACATGGCTTTCTTCTGCAAGCAGCCAGATGTCATCCCTCTGCCCGCGCGGTACCTTTTCCTCGATCAGATATTCCTTGAGTTTTTTCCGGTGTCCGTCCCCGTCAATCGTCAGGTAATCGCCGCCTGCACGTTTCCGAAATTGCATACTGTGTTTTATTTTATCATAATTGAGCAGTTTCGTATACGTTTTTTTCGGAATTTTCTCGGTTTCCTCGTCAAATGTGCGCACACGCAGCCGCAGACATCCGTCCGGAAGTAAAAAAGTCTTCCATTCCCCCTCTTTTTCTTCCAATTCCTCCAGGGAAATCTCAAATCCCTCCTGTGCCGGATCATCCCCGTGGCATCGCTTCCCACCGCTCTGCTGTCCGCTCCCCTGCGCCTCCCGCATCAGTCGGACGCCCTCATAGACCCGTTCCGCCAAAATTCCGTAGGGAAGTGTGACACGCCGACCAACCTGAAGCCCGGCAAGGCGCTCCACCGCCTGAATGTGAACGCTGCCGATATCCCGGTTGCTGCCGGCGACCCCGCTGACCGCCTGATAGACCACCTCTCCTGACAAAACAGCGGGATACCGCTCAAATAATTCCTTGAAAACCACACATCCTCCCGCATCCCACAGACACATCCTCTGTGCAATCCCTGCCGCCTCCCGCTCCACGTAATCCGAAAGTTCCGAAAGCTGCGCTGCGCTCTGCGCGATGTGCTCCACCGCCCTGCCGTTGACTTTTAAAAGCTCCGGCAGTACGTTGTGGCGGATGCGGTTTCTGCTGTACCCCGTATCCTCATTCGTCGCGTCCGTCCGCCAGTCCGCGCCCTGCTCCCGCAGATACCCTTCGATCTGCGCTCTCGTCACGCCAAGCAGTGGACGGATCACCGTCACACCCCCGGTAAGCTCCCGCATCATGCGGATGCCGCCAAGTCCGCGCACACCGCTTCCCCGCGCAAGCTGGAACAGCACCGTCTCCGCATTGTCATCCGCATGGTGGGCGAGCGCAAGTTTTTTGACAGCGGCGGAACTCTCCCCCGCCACGCGGCGGAAACAGTCATAGCGCAGGCTGCGCGCCGCCTCCTCAAGCCCCATGCGGTGCTCCCTCGCATATCCCGGCACGTCCACCTCACAGATATGGCAGACAACGTCAAGCCTCTCACACAGCTTTCGGGTAAACTCTGCATCTTCCCGGCTCTCCTCTCCCCGGATCCCGTGCTCCACGTGCACCACCTGCACAGAGAACGGCACGCGTTTTCTGTATTCCAGCAAAAGCAGCAGCAGGCAGACAGAGTCCGCGCCGCCCGACACCCCCACAAAGACCATGTCGTCTTTTTGTATCAGCTTTTTCTGCTCTATCCACGCAAATACTTTCTCCCTCACTGTACGCTCCATCCTTTTCCTGTGTCTGCCGCACTCACGCCTTTTCCCAGATGCACGCGGCAAGCACCGTCATATCGTCCCTGACCTTTCCTCCCGTAAAGAGCATGACGCGCTCCATGATCTTCTTCGCGAGAATCCCCGGATTGTTCGTCTGGATACTCTCGATGATTTCCTGCATCGTCTCCTCCGGCTTCGGAACGTGTAAATATTCTAACACACCATCTGTCATCATGACAACAAAATCACCGTTCTCGAGCTTTCTGCTGCCCGTCTCGATCTCGATCTGCGTCTTTGCGCCGACCGGAAGGTTCGCCGAGGTCATGCACTCCACGGAATCGCCCCGCTTCAGGAAGGTCGCCGCCGCGCCGATCTTATAGAAATCCGCCGTCCCGCCGTAGAGGTCGAGCCTGCACAGATCCACCGTGGAATACAGATCGTTCTCCCCCTTCATCACCATCGCGGAATTCATCATGCGGATCGCCGTCTCCACCGAAAATCCCGCCTCCAGAAAACGCTCCACGAGATCGAGCACCATCTCGCTCTCCTTACACGCCGTGCTCCCCGAGCCCATCCCGTCGGAGAGACCGAGCACCGTCGCGCCGCTCTCCAGTTCCAGAAAAGAAAAGTTGTCCCCGGAAATCTGCGCGCCGTCCTTTTTCTGGCGCGCGATGCCCTGCACGCTCCGAAAGTGCGTGTCCTCGTAGAAGATAAAGTCTGCCGCCTCCCTCGAGATAAAGGTTTTCGCGTCCGACGCCGCGCGCAGCCTGCACCCTAAGACATGACCGCACGCCGATAGGAACGCCTTGACCGACACGCAGCCGCCCCTGCGGCTTCGCACTGTCACTTCAAGCTTTTTGCGCCCGTTCACCGTCTCGATCAGATGCATTTTTTCCACAACGATCCCCTGCTCTTTTGCGCGGTAGCGGATCTCTGCCAACGCATATTTTTCCTGCGCGTCCAGCACCCGCTCCTCCTTTGCGCAGTCCTGCATGATGTATGCCATCGCGTCAAGCTGCTCCGCGATCACCTGCCGGTTTTCCAGGAGTCTGTTGTACCATGCGCGGTTTAGATTCACCCGCTCAAACACGCGCACCGCCTCCTCCACCATATCGCGGCTCTTCACACAGTACTGACCGAGCTGCTCCGTGGTGTCCTCCTCCGGCGTGCCACCGTTTAAAATATTTGTGATCATGCGCGACAAGATTCCATAGAGCGGCGTTGAATCGCGCTCCCAGCACAGTGCGCAGGAATCGCAGTTCGCACAGATCTTTCCGGTCAGCTCGTTTTGGATCTGACCGAGCTCCCCGCTGTCAAAGCTCTCCTTTTTGCTGCTCATCGTATAAAAAACCTGCGACAGTCCCTGAAAGGACTCCGCATAGCCGCGCAGCCGTTCCTCGTTGCCGCGCTCCTTAAGCTCCTGCACGCGCGGCTCAAATTTCCAGTTCAGCACCATGTGCATCGCCCTCCCCAGAAGGACGACCGCGCCGCAGATAAATACACCTTCCAAAATGACCGCTGCCGCTGCCGGCTGGTTCTTCCACTCCAGCAGCCCTCCCGCAAAGGAGATGATCACGGTGGCTGCCGCGGACAGAAATGCCGCCATAAACGCAGGACAGCCCTCGTTCGCCCACTCGATCAGCCGCAGCGCCCCCCATATCACCAGAAGCACGACCGCATATTTGACTCCCGCCGTCAGCGGCATAAACAGAAAGATCCCTATGTACATCATACCAAGCAGCATCGGCGTGCTGACCTGTTCCAGATACAGCGCTGCAAAATAGGCAGGCACCAGCGGATAGCATCCCATTATGTTTAAACTGCACATCGCGCCCCCCGCCATGCAGAGTATCATTTGTCTGATTCCCGTTTTTTTCATCTCATCTTCTTCCCTTCTTTCCAGATTCCCGCCCTTTGGACGAACGCATTTGATTATAGATTTCACCGCGGAAAATCTTTGTCAAAGAGTGGAACTGTTTTTAAAAACTTTTCGCCAAAATTTCTTTCTGCTTGTCTAATTCAGGGAATTTGAAGATGGTGATGCTTTTTAGGAAATTAAAGAGAGAGGCGTCCGCCTGACGGATACCTCTCTCCCTATTCTTCCTTAAAAATAATCTCATTGTCGTAGGTCAGACCAAGCTTACTCTTGGCAACGTCCTCCGTATATTCCGGCGACTGTGTGTAAGCCTCGAGCTCTTTTAGCTCCGCCGCACGCTCTGTCTCAGCCTCAAGCTCAAGCTCAAGCTCCGCCTGCCTGCTGATATACTCCTGGTTCTTCCGGTAAGTCTTTACAATCTGAACCGACATCACGGCGACAAACACGATCAGTATCAGGCTGATGCAGCGCTTGCCCGTCCGGTTATTATCTTTTCTTGTCCTCTTTCCTGCTGCCATATGGATATCCTCATTACAGATCATAGTTTACATAAACCTATTTTAACTGCTCTCACCAGCTTTTTCAATTCTTTTTTCAAAAATCGTCCGACTTTTTTCCCAAGCCTTATGACAGGACCAAAGAGAACGCCAAAAACCTTATGTAAAAGCTGAAGTACCGACTTTAATAGGAATACGTGAAGTGAGACGACGTAACGGCTGAGCAGCAGATAGTAGAGAACTGTCCCCACCGCCATGCCAAGCAGTGCAAAACCGCGCACCATGCCGTCGTTTTCCCGGTAGAGCATGACAAACACAACTCCCGTGCAGACCAGCCAGTAAAAAAAATCCTCAATTCCGACCGCCACCGTTCCGTGCGGAAGGATTCTGCGGATAATGCGCAGGATATCGTAGAGCAGAAACAAGCCTGCCCCCGCCAGCATGGAAATGCCAAAAAGCAGCGCCTCATGCCCGATGGTTTCACTGACCGCCATCTACTTAAACAGCCTTCCCAGCAAAGACTCCGCCTGCTTGCCGGCGCCCTTCACCTCAGAATATGTCAGGGAGTCGATCCGTCCCTCGATGTCGATCTCTCCTTTTTCCAGGCTCAGGCGGTTCACATGAAGATCGTGCCCCTTGATCAGAAGCATCCCAAGCTCCGTCTCGAGCAGGATCTCTCCCACATCAAAAGCCAGCACATCCACCACGCCGCTGAACGCCCCGCTTTTCCGGTTAGAGAGCAGTACCTTGTGCGACTTCGCCGCGTTTCCGTTTCTTTCTTCCATAAAAAATACCTCCGCTTACTATAAATATATGGGAGGCATTTTCTTTTATGCAAGATATTCAAATAAATCCTTTGCTTCGTCCTTCTTCGTCGTGTCCTGAATATCGAGAACGCGCACCTTCACCATCTTTGTTCCAAAGCCGATCTCGATCATATCCCCGACCTTAACATTCACCGACGCCTTCGCCGGCTTGCCGTTCACCATCACACGCCCGGCGTCACACGCCTCGTTCGCGACCGTGCGCCGCTTGATCAGGCGCGATACCTTTAAAAATTTGTCGAGTCTCATAAAATCTCCTCATTTCAAAAAAGTGGATTCCGTTCTTAGGAATCCACTGATATCATACCATGAATAGATTAAGCGTTTACCTGATCCTTTAAAGCCTTACCAGCCTTGAATCTAGGAGCCTTAGATGCTGCAATGGTCATCTCCTTGCCGGTCTGCGGATTTCTTCCGGTTCTTGCAGCTCTCTCAGATACCTCAAATGTTCCGAAACCAACTAACTGGATCTTCTCGCCCTTCTTTAACTCCTCTGCAACAACGTCTGTGAAAGCCTTTAATGCCGCCTCAGCGTCCTTTTTGCTCAACTCTGCTCTGTCAGCCATTGCTGCAACTAATTCTGCTTTGTTCATGATAATAGTTCCTCCTATGGATTTGCATAATAATAAACGATATTTCACTGTTCCAAAAATATCTATTACTATTTATACTTGCTTTTCACTTGTTTGTCAAGGAAAATCCCCATTTTTCAAGGATTTTATCATTATTCAGTCTCTTTTTTCTCCTCCGTCAGTGCGGACAAAAGCTCCGTCAGCGTCGAGAGATAATCTGTCTTCGACTCCTCCTTATCCTCGTCCAGCAGACTTTCGACCAGCGCATCCAGTTCGGCTTCACTGGCAGCGTTTGTATTCGTGCCTGTTCCGCTGCCGCCTGACGTTCCCGAGGAATGGCTGCCGGCAAGACCTCCGGCAAGACTGCCCGCCTGACCGTCCCCCTGCGTGCTGCCGCCTGACGTTCCGTTCTCCTTTGTATCCTGATTCGCATCCTCCGTTTCTTCCGTCTCCTGCGGAACTGCCGCCCCGTCCTCTCCGGAAAGCCCGACCACGATCGTCGCCTCCTCAGAATTAACGAACAGCTTTTTCTTGTACGGCTCATAGGAGTCCGCAGTGACGGTCAGCGTGTGCAGACCATAAGAGACCGGTACCGGCTCGCTGTAATCGACCTCCTCACCATCGATGAACACTGCGGCGTCCGCCACATCCACGGCAAAGAGGATATTTCCGGTTTTTGGTCCTTCCCCCTTGAGCGTGTCTAAGTCAAGTTCTGTCTGCTGACCGCGCTTGATCTCAATGTCCGTGCTGCCGCCGTAGCCGTTGTTCGCCACCGCCACCGTATAGACGCCCTCGGGAATCTCCATCTTCATATCCGGTGTGATCTCGGAAAATATCTTATCCCCGACCTGTATAAAACTGCCGTCAAAAAGTTCTGTGTTCCGAAGCTGCAATGTGCCGTGCCCCGTCGCCACGGAAACCGAGAGGATCTTTCTGCCGATCCCCACAATATCGAGCGTGTCAAGTTCTGTCAGATCGGACAGCCGCAGCGTTTTATCATCCGACCAGATAAACAGATTGTCGTCATAGGAATAGTTTGTATCCGCGATGGTAAAGATCCCCTTCTGCTCATCCACCGAGTAGCGCGTGACATCCGGGTATTCCCACACCGCGTCGGAGAGCTGCGCCTGCATCAGCCGTCCGTCGATGTCTTTTTTGCCAACTGTCATGACGCGCCCCGGTGTAAATTCGGAAACCGCCGCCCGGTTGCCGTATTTATCCAGAAACTGCGTCGTCACAGAATAGTAGTACATATACTGCTTTCCGAATGCAAGCTGCTCTAGGATAATACATTCCTCCTGCATATCGTTCTTCGTGATCAGAAACAGATCCGCCGTCACCGCCCCGTCCTCTGCCGTCTCCGTCGTTTCCTCTGTCACTGCCTCCTGCCCGGCTTCCCCGCCCGGTGTACCTTCTGCCGTCTCCTCCCCGGTGGGATAGTAGTACTGTCCCGTGGCAAAGCTGTTTTTTTCTTCCCCGCATCCGGTGAAAACAAACGCCGCCAGCACGACCGCCAGCGCCGGAAGTATCTTTTTTCTCATTTCTCTCAACTGTATTCATCCTTTCTCATCTGTCGCTCCTTACAGTATACCTCATGATGTGAAATGAAACAACATCTCTAAGAACTGTTCCCGTTCCTTTTCCTGGGAAATAAATTTTTCCAGCTTCTCGATATTTCTCCCGGAGATCCACACCTTGCGCGCGTTGTAATAATGGTTTGCGATCTTCCAGAACTTTTCCGGGTACGCCATGTACAGATACAGATAGCGCAGCTCCTCTGCGGAGAGACGCCGCACCCTGTCGTAGGCGCGGATAAAGTCCATGCCAAGTCCGGTGTTCCAGTTGTGCTTTTCCATCATTTTGCGCAAAAAATTTGCGAGATCGCTCACGCGGATCTGCCATGCAAGGCTCTCAAAACGGACGACCGCCGTCTCTCTACCCGAAAAAATAACGTTGTGCTGATTGTAATCCCCATGACAAAAGCCCGTCATCTCCGGCTTTGGCTGTATACTGCGCAGCTCCTCCGTCACCAGTCTCGCCTTTTTCATATAATACTCGTACTTTCCGGCAAACAGCATCTCAAATTCATTTTTCTTTTTCTTGGCGCGTATGTAATTTCTGACCTTGTTCAGCTCTCTGTTATGCCTTTCATATAAAAAAAGGAGCGCGTTCTCATCCGTCCGCACAAAGTCCGGAACCTCCCCCTGATAGCCGGATGATACGTTGTGGAGTTTCGCCAGAAGCTCCACCGCAGCGATCATCTCCTCCCGCCGCTTTGTGTCACATTCCGTTCCCTCCCACATATCGTACAGAATATATTTTGTCCCGTCCTCCATCACGGCAACCGGAAGCTCCTCCTTCGTGAGGTTCACCGTCTCCACGCAGATGCCGCCGTCCTGCAGACAGAAGAGGATCTCCCGAAGAAACGCCGCGCGCTCCACAGAACCACGGTATTCTTTTAACAGCTTCCTCCCGTGATCCGTGTCGCAGATATAGCTCTCACGTCCCCGCGCAACTGTATGTACTTCCAGCTCATATTTTTCCAATACCTCTTCCGGTCGATTATACACAAAAAACCCCTCCATATGATTCAGCTACGGTTCCCTACCGTGTCTATTCATCATATGTGAGGGGATAAAATTTCATGACAGCCCGCACCGCAAATTATTGTATCATTTTCCGCGCCTCCGCCAAAAGTCGCTCTTTCGTGTTGCACTCCGGTTCATCCAGCACCAGCTCCAGCAGGCTCTTTAGCACCTCTCCGAGTTTTTTCCCCGGCTTCATGCCAAGCGCGACCAGATCGTTTCCGTCCACCGCAAGCTCCTGGATACTCAGACACTGCTGCTCTTTTTCGATCTGCCTATACAACTGCTCATACTCTGCGACGTAGGCAAGTTTTTCCGCCCGGCGGAAATCGCTCTGTGCGAGAATGTCCGCGCGCTTCACCGCAAACAGCGCCGGATACTGCCTCTCTCCGACGCGGTGAATGGCACGCCGCACACCGCGCCCGGAGAGCGCCGGATTGTCGTCATGCCATTCCACCAGACGGCAGACGGCGTCCGTCGTGTCATTGTCAAACTTCAGCCTGCGCAAAATCGCCCCCGCCATCTCGCTGCCCGCCTTCGGATGCCCGTAAAAGTGGTCTACACCCTCCTCGTCCGTGCTCCGGCACAACGGCTTCGCCACATCGTGAAGCAGCATGGCAAGCCGCACGACCTTCCCGCAATCACTCTGACGCATCGCCTCCAGCGTGTGCTCTCCGACGGAATAGCAGTGGTGTGGGTTATTCTGCGCGCACTCCATCATCCGGTCAAACTCCGGCAGAAAGACCGCCGTAAGCCCCGTCTCGTACGCCGTCCGCAGCGTGTCGGGATGCGCGGACAGCAAAAGCTTTACCAGCTCTGTCTGGATCCGCTCAGCGCTCACCTTCGCGATATTGGGCGCAAGACGGCAGATCGCCGCCCGTGTCTCCTCCTCGATTGAGAAACCAAGCTGTGCGGCAAACCGCACGGCGCGCAGCATCCGCAGCGCATCCTCCGAAAAACGCTCGTCCGCCCTGCCGACACAACGGATCACGCCGCGTGTCAGATCGCCTTTTCCGTCAAACGCATCCACAAGCCCCGATTTTTCATTGTATGCCATCGCATTGATCGTGAAATCGCGGCGCTTTAAGTCCTCCAGAAGATTTCCCGTAAACTCTACCTTCTTCGGATGTCTGGCGTCCTCATACTCGCCGTCGATCCGGTAGGTCGTCACCTCAAACCCTTCGTGGCTTAGCATCACGGTCACCGTGCCGTGCCGGATCCCCGTGTCGATCGTGTGGGAAAACAGTTCCTTCACCTGATGCGGCTTTGCGTTTGTCGTGATGTCCCAGTCCTGCGGCACGCGCCCGAGCATCGAGTCGCGCACACAGCCGCCGACGGCGTATGCCTCGTAGCCGTGCGCCTCCAGAGTCGTGATAATTTTGTTTACTTTTTCCGGTAAAACAATCTTCATATCTCCTATTCCTTCGGTCTTTTAGTATGCCTTGCCCCAGTATACCAGCTTGTGCGCCGGTTTCCCGCAGCAGACGCAGGTCTTGGCGATCTGCTCCTGATCGGAGAACGGCATACAGCGGGACGTCACCGCAAGGTCTTCCTTGATCTTGTCCTCACACGCCTGCTCTCCACACCACATACCGCGGATAAATCCCGGTCTGTTGGCTGCAATGTCCTTTAATTCCTCATAGTTGTGCGCATCCCAGATATGTGCATCGCGGTGCGCTTTTGCACGCGCAAACATATCCTTCTGGATCGTCTCCAGGATCTCCGGCAGTTTCTCTGTCAGCTCATCCAGTGCGACTTCCAGCTTCTCCCTCGTGTCTCTGCGGACAACCACGCACTTGCCTGCCTCGATGTCCTTTGGTCCAAGTTCGATACGAACCGGGATTCCGCGCATTTCCTGCTCGGAGAATTTCCATCCCGGACTCTTGTCGGAATCGTCAAGCTTCGCACGGCATACCTTTCCGATCGCTTCACATACTTCTTGTGCTTTCGCAAGTACGCCTTCCTTGTGCTGCTGGATCGGAATGACCATCGCCTGCACCGGAGCGATGCGCGGCGGCAGTACCAGTCCCGAATCGTCCCCGTGTACCATGATGATCGCGCCGATCAGTCGTGTCGTCATTCCCCATGAGGTCTGGTGTACATACTGGAGTTTGTTGTCCCTGTCCGTGTACTGGATGTCGAATGCCTTTGCGAAACCGTCGCCGAAGTTGTGGCTCGTTCCCGACTGCAGCGCCTTGCCGTCGTGCATCAGCGCCTCGATCGTGTAGGTTGCCTCCGCGCCCGCAAATTTTTCTTTCTCCGTCTTGCGTCCGCGGATCACCGGCATCGCCAAAACCTCCTCGCAGAAGTCTGCGTAGAGGTTTAGCATCTGCACCGTGCGCTCCTCCGCTTCCTCGGCTGTCGCATGGGCGGTGTGCCCCTCCTGCCAGAGAAACTCTCTGGAACGCAGGAACGGTCTGGTCTCCTTCTCCCAGCGCACCACCGAACACCACTGGTTATATACCTTTGGCAGGTCGCGGTAGGACTGGATAATATTCTTATAGAAATCGCAGAACAGTGTCTCGGAGGTCGGTCTGACGCAGAGACGCTCCTGAAGCGGATTTAAACCGCCGTGCGTTACCCACGCAACCTCAGGCGCAAATCCCTCGACATGATCCTTCTCCTTCTGCAGGAGGCTCTCCGGGATAAACATCGGCATATAGACGTTTTCCACGCCCGTCTCCTTAAATCTGCGGTCGAGCTCCTTCTGGATATTCTCCCAGATCGCATAACCCGCCGGTTTGATGATCATACACCCTTTGATCGATGAGTAGTCGATCAGCTCCGCTTTCTTCACCACATCCGTATACCACTGCGCGAAGTCTTCCTCCATAGATGTGATTGCCTCTACTAATTTCTTGTTGTCCTTTGCCATAACAGTTCTCCTTTATTTTTATAGGGAAAATGGATGTTCCATTTCAAATACCAGTTTCTTCTTCGTCACCGGATGCACAAATGCGAGCTTGTAGGAGCACAGCATCAGCCCCTCCCCGGTCTGACGGATGTTTTCTTTAAAGTTGTACTTGCAGTCACCCACAAGGGGCGTGCCCGCGTGCGCAAACTGGACGCGTATCTGGTGGTGCCGCCCCGTGCCGAGCAAAACCCGCACCAGCGCCCTGCCGTCCTTCTGTTCCAGCACTTCATAGGAAAGTTCGGCTCGCTTTGCCCCCTGGGTATTGTCTGACACTACCCGCGAGAAATTCGTCCTGCCGTCGCGCAGCAGATAATCCGTAAGCTTTCCGGACTGTTTCGCCGGAATGCCGTCCGTCACCGCATAATAGTATTTGTCTGCCGCCTTCGACGCTATCTGACGGCTCAAGTGCGCCGCCGCTTCTTTCGTCTTGGCGAACACCATCAGCCCCGAGACGGGCTGATCCAGACGGTGCACCACGCCAATGTAGGATGGTTCACCCTTTTGCATACGGTAAGTTCGCAGCATACTTTCCATATCTCTCTGCCCGATGTTTTTCGTCTGTGTGGCGACTCCCGCCTCCTTTACGCACACGATCAGCGCATCGTCTTCATACTGTATCTTCAACAATCAAAAAAGCCCTCCTTCCCGAATTTATTTCAAGGACGAGAGCTTACCGCTTCGTGTTACCACCTCTGTTCATTCCTGCCTTGCGACAGAAACCTCTGCAAGTACCTGACGCGCACTGCCACCAGATACTCTTACGCTGTAATGGGCGTATCCCAGTGCAGCCTAAAAGGAAATTTCCATCGTCGGTGCACAGCTCCAAGACCGGTTCGATACCTCTCCTATAAAGCCTTTCACCGGACGGCTTCTCTCTGGAATATTCGGGATACCTACTATCTCTTTTCACAGCTATTCTTTGTTTTTCCCATAATAATATAATTTTGGGGAACTGTCAAGGGCGGGGCTGGTTTCATTCTAAAACACCAGATAAACCGTGCAGCCGATGGATGCGATCAGGAAAAATGCTCCGCCCAGCCGCATCAAAGTGATATATAAATCTGTGGGTTCACCGTTTTTTACAGTAAAAAGATGTTCGATTTTCCATAGAAACTTTGGCTTTGTGAGCATCAGGATGCTCAATACATATAGGATCATCAGTGACAGATACTCCATGTCCATCCCCCTCCTTAAAAGACTGCGCTCTCATTTTTATCGTGCTCTTTTATTCCTTTTGCAATTTATTTGATGTTTTTATGAACATTTCAAACGGTATGAATAGTACAATAAGTAAACAGAGAAATGCCGACCAATACACTTTCGCAAATAACGGAATTGTTCTATCATCCGCATACTCCCCAAACTGTGTATGACTGTCTCTTAAAAAGTAGCTAAAAACAAACGTACAATCTTCCATGTGGTATTGTTTTTCATGTTCACTAAGCCAGTCTGAAAATTTTTCCAAATTATCTTCCGGAGCTTTCACCATGACTGTCACATATGCATCTCCTAATTGCTGGCTTACATATATGTTTGTAACCATAGCATCATAAGGTAAGCTGAGATACATTTCATCCGTTTCTGCAAGTTCAACATATGTTTCTGCCGTAATTTCTTTTATTTCTCTGCCATAGCTTTTAGGAATAAGTGTTAAATATAATGGAAGTCCTCCAAATATTAGGAGGATCAAAAGAAAAATCCTAATGATTTTTATTGCTTTTTTCAAAAATAACACCTTCTTTCTATCTTTATAATGGGAGAATCATTAGATCATAGCAGTTAAAAAGGTTTCCGGAGAAATCTCCGAAACCCTCGAATTTACTGAATAATTTTTAATTACTCGATGATTGTAGCAACACGGTCTGAACCTACAGTTCTACCACCTTCACGATATCAGACCGGTGTATTGCGGTGTGCGAATGGTGATTTTTCGTGTGATTTGCGGGGGAAAGTCTGGATTTTCCACTGTATCCGTGTGGTTTTTGGAGATTTTGTTATCATGGTGTTATCATGGCATTCCTCTCTCTGCTCGCAAATTAAATACAAGATCTCTTAATTCTTCTAAGCTTGACTCTAAGCAACTATAATCATCGCCATACTCCAACAGCGAAACATTATACGTATCTTTCCAATGTTTAACTAATTGTGGTTTGTTTCCTTTTTTATCAATCATATAATGTGGACATGAAGAATTCGCTGTATTATGCAAAAATTGTAAAAGCAAATTAATATCTGGATCATTTAAACTATATCCCAAAAACACTACCGTATGCGTAAGAAATAAAGCTGTCATCAAATGATAAAATTCCGGATACTGTTCCTGAGCTTGATAGTATTGTTTTGCCGTAAATATTAACTTCTCCGTATCATCTATACTTCCATGTGCCTTTATAATAATATTTTCTGGTGCTTTTATACTTCCTATAATAGAACGAGTATCTGTATAATCAAATGTTATATATTCTGGCTCATGGCATAATCCCTCATACAATTTATCAAAATTAGTTGTAACAACAATTTTACTATCCAAATCTTTTATAAGTTCATGCACTTTAGATGGCTTATACTTTCCTCTTAAATATTGACTTTTTAAATAATTACTATATTCTCCTGAATCGCATAAATCCGCAATTGCCTGTAGTGCTAATAGATAATTCTGTTTTTTCAACATATCTTCAACAAATTTTTTATCATCTTCGGAAGGATTTTTCATCTTAGATTTTACATTATCAAGAAATGCTCCCCATGTATCTGGAGATTCACCTGCATCATTTTTTGCAGTTGCAGAAATACCTGATCCTAAAAATATCAAACATCGTCTATATGCAAGTTCTTCTACTAAATTGTCTGGCCAAATATCACTCATTTCATTATTCTCCTACGTTTTTTATAAAATTTTCTGCAAGTGTATTTAAATATTTTTTATAATTCTCTACGCTACTCGTCTGATTTCCTCTTACACCTGTTGCATAGGATAATTCAAAAATGGGCGTATTCGCAGTCTGTGATAACGGAATTATGCTGTAAACGTATGGTACATCCCCCAATTTTAATTCTTCATTTTCAATCCCATCTTTAACAAATTTTCCCAACGCTTTCTCTATTTCCGCATGAAAGCTATTAATAACTTTTTCATAAGCCTGTGTTGGTCTTTCGCCATTTTTAAACTTCCGTTTTGAATACTGTTGTATTGAGTATCCGATGTATCGTGTTGTTTTTCTTATATCAGTATTGATTGAATATTTATCAAAAAATTTACGACTTTCTTCTTCTCCAAATTTGTTAACAAAAGTCTTTATTGCTGCTTCATATAAATTCATACATCTTTCTATCCAATGTCCAATATTGGATATTCCTAGTAAACTAAATATATCCGATGCCATAGGCGTTAAAAAATAATCTGAATTTAATAACGCACTCCTATTCAAAGCACCTAACGACGGTCCAACGTCGATCAATATGTAATCAAATGTCGTATTTTCTTTTTTTAGTTGATTAAGCCAATTTAACTTTCTAATGGCTCCTTTGTCACCTGACAATGTTTCAGACCAACTTTTGCTCATTGTATCATCAATTATCGATAATTTTGGATGTCCTGGGATCAACGATATTTTAAAATTGTTTTGTCCTTCACTAACAGGAATATCGATATTGTTAAAATTGGCATCTCCTTCTTCCATATCACGAAAATAATCGTATATTGTTTTTCTTACATTATGGTTATCTGGATCATAAAATTCTAGCCAAGTTTCCTCCGGTAAAATTGCCTGTGTTGAATTTGACTGTGGATCCAAATCAACTACTAATACCTTTTTTTCTCTATATATTGACAAATAACTAGCCAAATTAATAATTGTAGTTGTTTTCCCCACTCCACCTTTATTATTGAAAAATGTTATTACTTTCATTGCTCCTCCTTTGGAAGCCAAAAACCGTTTTTCTTCCGTAATTTTATGCTTTTTTTCGTAAATAAAACATTCTTTTCTTCATTAATCTTTTTCAAAAGTTCTGTATCTTTTTCTGGTGATGATAATCTATTCTTTATCACCTCACAAGCTCCCAATTCTATACCAATCCAATTTCTATTCAATAATTCTGCCACTGCATATGTTGTACCACTTCCTCCAAAAGGATCTAGTATTAGATCACCTTCGTTACTACTAAATGAAATCACCCTGTCTAATAATTTTACAGAAAGTTCATTATACAATCTATTTTTCCCATTTCTCACAGGAAAAATATCATACCATACATCTGCTATATTAACCCCCAGAGTATTCATTTTATATTTATACCCACCATAATCTTTATATTCTCCCCCACAATGCCTACACGTTTGAATTGGTAATCGTTGTTTGTTAAACGTGTTTGCCTTTATTCCTTTGGTAAAATAAAGCAATCCATAATGTGAAGGTGTATATTTATCTTTTATAGGGAAGCTATTTTTCATATCAATTGCAATCCAATTTTGAAAACAAAGTTTACAATTTAAATATTCCGCATAATATACGCACCACTTTGGAATATTATATATATATAACGATCCACCTGGTTTTAAAATTCTTACACATTCATCCAGCCATTGTTTACTCCAATTTATATATTTGCTAATTGTCAAATCATCACTTCTTCCATTAGCATATTCTTTCTTCAAATTAAACGGTGGATCCGCAAAAATTAAATCAATCGTATTATCTTGGATTTGTGGTAATATTTCTAGACAATCTGCATGATATAATTTTCCTCTATTTGTCTTAAATTCTATTTTACTCTTCTTTCTATCTTTTCTTTTTTGAGTTTCTTCTCTTTTTAACAAATCTGCTATTGCTGATATATTGTTCAAATAACTTTCCTCATATTCCTTAGGAATACTTCCAAGCATCAAATCAATTTCCAGTCTTTTCAATTCGAACTCATCAAATATTATATCTAGAATGTCTTCTGTTAAAAGTGTGGTACAATTATTTTTCAGCAGTCCTAGTTGCTCTGAAGTAAGTCCTTTTTTTCTAAGCCTTTTTTTCACTTCATCTTCTGTTATTCCGTTTTTCTCTGCTTTAAAAACAATCACATCATATATTGTGTAAAACATAATCAACTGTCACCTATATACTTTTTATTTTTTTTCTTTATCACATACTTGAAATCTCTTAACATACTCATAAATTCTCTTCAGCATTCCGTCTTTATCTTCTCCTAGTTCTCCACGGATTTTATCACCAAATCCCATATACGTATTGAATCCAAGCATATATACAGCCATTGCCATAGACAACTCACCGCTTTCATCACCATACAATGATTCCACTTTTCTCAATTCATCAATAACTGTATCGTGTGGTACTTCAACACCACCTTCTTCATTTACAACAGAATTGATTACTTCTGGCAATGCCATACACATCTTATAAAATGCATCTTCTTCACCAGTAAGAATCGCATAAAACTGATCCATGCTCACACGGCGAATTAATCTATGCTGTACATTTTTTCCATCAACTTTTGTTGACCACTTTATATTCTGTGATTTCTTTGCAATTGCTTCAACCAGCAAACACGCACAGTCATCGTCTTCCAGAATCTGTCCTTGCATTTTTATATATGTTTTTGCAGAAGACGCAGAATTCATAGTATTGTGTTTATTCTTCATTTCCACATATATTGTATGTACAATATCTCCATCTGGCATTTGTATTCCTTCTGGATTTCTGTAAATAACATCCCAGCCTGCCTGTGGAACTTGGCAACCCTTGAAATAAGAAAAAATATTTTGATGAAAATATCCTATATCATTATTATTAGACTTATCTCTCTGCCGGAAAATTTCATTATTTACAATTTCTTCCCAACTTGTACGATACACCGATTTATCAATAATCAGCTTGATTGGATCAATCAAGTTACTGTTGAACCGCTTCAAATCATATGATTCTAGCTTTTCTCCATATTTCATAATTGTTGCACGCACATGCTTCTTAAAATCTTCTTCTGATATAAAATCTAAATTCCACGCCATTTATTTTACCCCCTCTAATGATTTATGTATCTCTAACCCAATTTCATATGCTAAGTTGACAGGAACAGCATTTCCAACCTGTTTATACTGAGATTGAACACTTCCACAAAACTGCCATTCATCTGGAAATGTTTGACATCTTGCATTCTCACGTACTGTAAACGGTCTTGCTTCCAACGGATGACATCTTTCTGTTTGTTTCTGAGACGGTGAAGTCAATACCGTCAATGATGGTTCATCCAAACTCATTCTCCTAAGAATTCCTGTTCTTCCACCTTCCATATCCCAGCAACTTTTCATATATGCTTTTGCAATCTTCGGATCAATATCTCTCCAATATCCTCCAGGTGGAACTAATTCAAATATTTTCCTTTTATTTTCTCCGTATGGTACTCCTGCCCCTTCTGGGCAATCCACTAAGACGTCTCTCAAAACAGGCTTATAATCATGTTCTTTGGGAAATGAGAATGAAACTTTTTCCACTAAATCATTTCTAATTCCAACAGTGATTAGTCTCTCTCTTTTCTGTGGCACACCAAAATCCCACGCATTTAAAACTTTTTTCTGAATGGTATATCCTGCCTGTTCAAAAATATTTGTTATCGTTGCATATGTTCTTCCCTTATCATGAGTCAGCAATCCTCGCACATTTTCAAATAAAAACATCTTTGGCTGTAATTTTTGTAAAAAAGTTGCATAGTGATAAAAAAGTGTTCCTCTTGCATCTTCAAGTCCTAATCTTTTTCCAGCATAAGAAAAAGCCTGACACGGTGCCCCTCCCGATAATAAATCCAGTTC
>JAPFDX010000043.1 GCA_026168605.1 Roseburia sp.
CTGCCGCACCGTATGCCCCGCTTGCTGCCTTTTCCGCCCGGACGATCACTTTTCCTGCCCTTTGAATCACAAGCTCTCCCTTTGAGGTGTCCTGGATCAGCGCTATATCATTTGTTCCTGCAGTGACGGGATTTCCATCCAGATCCTCCTGGGAATCTATGTAGTATGTCACCGCGCCGTCTCCCTCGCCTCCCTGTGGGGTTGGGAGGGTATACGTCAGTTGATCCTTGTGATAAGTCGTTTCGCCTATGGAATCAACAAACACGAATCCACTCTGTGCCTTTGGCAAAATTTTCACTGCATAAGTAGCCGAAGCGCGCTCATAACAGTCGTTTCCATTGCTCACCGCCTGTACGTTCACTGTGCCCGGAGCTTTCAGGGTCAGTGTTCCACTGACTGCATCAATATCTGCATACTGTTGCTCATCTGCATTCGGAATCAAGTATGTGACAATATCATTTGCCAGACTGCTTTTTGCAGACTGTATATATGTACCGGTTTCAAAAGGCACTTCTACCGCACTCTCATCAAAAACAATTCCAGGATGTGACTCCTTTTGAATCGTAAGTGTATAACTGGCAGATACTTCCTCGTATGTACCGTCTGACACCTTTGTCGCCTTTACCGTCACTTTTCCCGATCTTGCAACCGTGAGAATGCCGGAGTTCTGATCAAGTGTTGCGACATCGTCTGTCACCGGCGCCCCGTACAGATCCGTCTGAGCTTCTATGCTGTATGTGACAGCGCCCGTCCCCGCTCCCGGCGTAAGTATCGCACTACTGTCATACATCGAATCCGGCGCGTAGGTGATCTGCGGTTCAGTCTCCTGGAATCCAAAACTATCGTCCGGCAACAAGACTGCCTGCTCTCCCGTTCCGGTGTCGCTCCCGTTTTCCGCTCCTGTCTCCGCCCACACCACTGCACCCCCGCCCGTGGGTATCGCTGTAAACAGCACCACAAGACCAAGCAGGAGCGCAGCCACGCGCTTCCATGCAGATTTTCTGAAAAAACTCATGTTTATCACTCCTCTTTTGTCTGTACTCTTGTTTTCTTGTTTTCAGTTATATATGAATATGCTTTTCCATTTAAAATACAGTGCATACAAAAAGAAAAAACACATATTGAAAAAATTACATAGCTGCCGTATCCAGCAGCCTCCGGAAATGCCAGCCCAAGAAACAGACACGGCAGGCTGACCCCAAACACCACGTCCGCGATTTTTGCCCTTCTATTCTGGAAAAACAGAAAAACGCCTGCCCGCCGCCGTCTCCAGTTCTCCCACTCGCCATCCGTGAGATCTTTTTTGCAGCACCGCTGCAAAATAATCTGAGAGCCGCAGCCGAGAATCAGCGCAAGCCAGAACCAGATCCCCATTGCCACGTTCCATGCTGCGGGATTCTCCGGCAGAATGTCCGTATCCAGAGGCATCAGCAAAAAGCTTACCGCCAGCAGCGCAAAACAGATCACAGACGCCAGAAACCATATTTGATATTCTCTTTTCATTTTCCTAACTCCTAATCTTTGTCTCTGTATGTATATATGTAATATCTGTCTCAATCTCAAAATCCACGGACAATGCATAACCGTCCAACAGTGTGGTCACATCCGCCTGTCCGCTATATACCGCCGCTCCCTGCGGCTCTAACAGTGTCGTCTCATCCGCGGATGGCATCTGCTGTGTGGCAATCTTCGCCGTTACCACTCCTGCCGCAAGCGGTGCCCGTGTCCTTGTATCAATCCGTCCGGAAGGTGAGATTCTGTCTGTGAGCTTTCCCCTTCGCTGATTGACGACACTCGTTTTATAGGCCTTGTCTCCGCCTGCCTCATTCTTTTCCCGGATGTTTTGGATTGCTTTTCTCGCCGTCGAACCGCTCAGATCACCGATTATCTGCGGCACGTGCAACACAAAAAATAGTATGACTGACACCGCGAGCATCACGATGCAAAGAATCAGTCCGATGATAAAAATGTACCTGTACATTTCATATGTCATATCCCTAAGCTCCTATTGTTGCGCAGATTCCAGTTTCTTGATTGTCTCTGCAATCTCATTCTGCAGCTTCCTGACGTCCTCCTGAATGACAGACTCCTCGAGCTCTCCCGATCTCTGAGAAATCTCCTCCAGCACAGAGATTACATCCTGCATGGCAGTCACTTCCAGGAACTGCGTGACGCGGCTGTTGATCATTCGGTTGATCTCATTCCAGATCTGAAGTCTTGAATCCACACTGTCCGTTGTTTCTGCGGTTGTTTTCAGCTCGCCGATCATCCCCCAGAGTTTCTCATACTCCTCATACATTTTCTCGGTCTGCTTGATTTTTGCTCCGTTATACTGGTTGATCAGTTCCAGACATTCCGCGATGTCACAGTAAGCCTGCGCGACCTGATATTCCCCGACAGCCTCACGAAACCACTTCGCGGCGTTTGAATATCTGTCATAGTCTGTATTCACATCATAGTAAAACATAAAGGATTCCCCAAATCGGTAACAAATATCCTGATACCCTCCCGGATTATTTTGCCGTAGTTTAGCCAGAACATCCACACTATCGGAAAATCCCTGCGAATTCTTCGCATCCAGTCCAACCTGTAGCTGTTGTAAAATCTGCCCTTCCTCCCGCGACAGCACAAAATCGTCTGTCAGAAGTTCATTCAGTGACAGATATGCCTCTGTCCGCACTGGATCTGTCAAAATTGCCTCATAAAAATCCTCCGGTGTTTCGGCACGCTTTAAAATGACATCATAGTTTTCGCTCTTTTTATTCTCTGCAGACAGATAGCCCCATCCCGATACCGCTCCGCACAATACGGCAGCGGCGATACTCGCAATAAAAGCGCCCAGCTTTTTCTTCTGTTTTTTCCGGTAGACATCATCAATCTCCTCATAATGCTCCAACGCGTACATCAGCTCTGCGCAGGACTGGTAACGATCCTCCGGATTCCGCTGCGTACACTTTAAAATAATCCGCTCCAGACCGCCTGAGAGCATCGGATTGATTTCCCGGATCGGACGGATGTCATACGGCGGTTCACAAGGGTTCATTCCAGTGACCAGATGGTAGAGCGTTGCCCCGAGACAGTAAATATCTGTTCTCGCATCTGTCTGCCCCATTCCTCCAAACTGTTCCGGCGCCGCATATCCCACTGTTCCAAGACAAGTGGTATCTGCAAGATTTTTCTCCTTGAACTCGCGCGCCGTTCCAAAATCTATCAGCGTCACATTCCCGTCAGGCTTTAACATAATATTTGCCGGCTTCATATCGCGGTAGATAATCGCCGGCGTTCTCGTGTGCAAATAGCCCAGAACATCACACATCTGTTTTGCCCATTCAATCACATTCTCCTGCGGCTGTGCTCCAAACTCCTCCAGCGCCTTGCTCAATGGATTTCCCTGAATGTAGTCCATCACGATCAGAAATGTGCTCTCATCCTCGATCACGTCTATAATGCTCGGGAGACTCGGGTGACTTAATCTTTTCAGCATATCTGTCTCCACCACAAGCCCCTGCTTGACCACTTCAAAATCTTTGATTCCGTCTTTGCGCACCTCTTTGATTGCCCACTGCTTATTCGCTTTTTCATTCATGGCAAGGTAAACAACACTCATGCCACCCTGCCCAACCTTGTTCAACACCTTGTATTTGCCATCCACAAGCGACCCGATCTCAAGCATATCATTCCTCCTTAAAATGTCCGCACCAGCGCAACCGAGATATTATCCCGCTCACCACGCTGCTTATTTCTCTCAATCAGCTTCTCGGAATGCCACTTCATCATCTGCTCGTCAAAAAGCTCCAACGGTTTTAAACTGTCATAGATTTCCCCCGGGGTGATTTCATGGCGAAAGCCATCGGAACACAGCATATAGACAGCATTTTCTCTCACATCTCCATAGAACATATCAGGATAAACTTCGTCCGATGCACCCACACACTGCAGAAGCACATTGCGCCGCTCATCCATACGAGCCTCCTCCTCCGTCATATTCCCGAGCGCGACCTCGCGCGCAACAAATGTCTGATCTGCCGTGAGCTGGCGAATCCCCTCCGTCAGCTCGTAGACACGGGAATCCCCGACATTTAAAATATAGTAACGGCTCTGTGTGAGGAGCATCGCCACCACGGTTGTGCCAAGCCGCACACCTTTTTTCGCACCATAGCTTTTGATCCTCCGGTTCTGTTCTGTCACCATCTCTCCCCACTGCTCGGAAATCGCGGCATCCTGCAGATAAGGCTTCTCACAGAGCAGCGGCAATTTTTCTACCGCCCACCCGTGAAATGCCTCTATCACTGCGGCGCTGGCAACCTCTCCCTCGGAAAGTCCTCCCATGCCGTCACATAGAACTGCAAGCACCATTCTGCCAAGTCTCGTCCGAATCACCTTCACACTTAAACTGTCCTGATTTGTTTTCTTCGTCGTTCCTATGTCTGTACTTGCAGAAACGATAAAATTCATGCTTCCTTCCCTGCCTTTCCACTATATGCGGAGCTGAAATTCAAATTCCTCATTTGCCAGACGCACCTTCGTGCCGTCCTCCAGCAGAACTTCCTCGCCGCTCTGTATCATTCTGTCATTCACATAGGTGTGATTCGTGGAATTTCTGTCCACCACATAATATCCGTCCTCACGTTTCATGATGTCGGCGTGGCTTCTGCTGATCGCCGTATTGTCACTGATAAAATAATCCACATAGCTCTTTTCTTTTCCGATGCGAAATACCGGTTTGTTCAGCAAAATTCTTTCATTATTCTTTAACCGCAGCAGATACGGCACGGGCATTTCATTCCCCGGGCGCATATTCTGTGTCAGCACTGTCGTCGCCCCCACCATGTCCGGAGTATTTAGCACCGTTGTCTCTCCAAAGTTCGTCCTTCTCGCAGGAATCTCTGGCGATGCGCCTCTGGCATAGAGCCCTGAAACCGGAGCGTCCGGTGTGGGTGGCTTGGGCTGGAACTGGTGTTGCACCTGCGGCTGGGGTACTGCGGGCGGAGGTATGACAAGCGTCCCCGAACCTGCCGGCGCTCCCGGAACTGCAAACGGCATCGACGCAGACGGTGCGGACGATATCTTATCCTTTTTCTTTCCTTGTTTCTTATCCTTCTTCTGTACCTTGCCCTTTGCCTTCTCCCCCTCCTTTTCCCGCTGCTTTTTGCGCTCCTTCTGCTCTCGGTACAGTTCTTTATTTTCCTTATTATAATGCTGCATCAGATAGAGCCATGATATTTCCTTCTGCTCCTGCGGGGCGGGAGGCGTGGAGGGCTGGGGAATGGAGGGTTGGGGGATTACACTGCTTCCCTGTCCTGGCTGGCAGATAGGAGGTGTAAGAGGTATCTCCTTTCCATGACTATCCGTATGTTGTACGGAAAAAAACGGTACTTCTTCCACGTTCGTCTCAGGCTCTCTGAACGAAACCTGTTTTTCCTGCGCTTTGGACTGGTCAGATTTGTTCTGCTCCACAGGGTTTTGTATGCTGCTTATCAACTGTGCAAATTCTGCCACTGAAAACACATTTTTTCCATTCAGGTAATTCATAATCCTGATAAAATAATCATTTTCTTCGTTGAAGTTTAACTGCGAGGAAAATACGATTCTTTTAAAGAACTCCCTGATATCCGGCATCTCCCGCCTGTTTTCAACCATTGGCAGACACACAATCAGTGGATTACCGGTAGACACGTCAACAAATATTTTTTCTTCATCCAGCAGGAGATTTCTTATGTCTATCATATATTCATCCGCATCGTTGATCGCAGTCAGAATACCTGCGATCAGGGCAAGAAACTTCTTTTTCTCCAGCGTTGTCTCCAAAAACTGCGATAAGGATACTTTTGCCGTCACGTTGTACATACATTTATACTGACCATCGCGCTCTGTATAAACAAACGGTGCGATATTCACAATATCATTATTGGTGAGCATCCCCATAGTCAGTTGATCAATCCGTCTGTAATCATCCACTTCATATACCAGATATGTACCATTTCCCTGATTCTCAAAATAAAATTTTTCCATTGTCCATTACTCCAAATTTTTCCATAATTTTGAACAGGTTGTCTGTTGGACCTCGACGTTACCCATCTCCCAGATATTCGCGTCATACTCCAGTTCATACTCCAAAACAAGATGAAGTGTATCATTCTCCACATAGGATTGCGAAAAATCAAGTCCTGACAATCCATCCGCAACTTTCATATCTTTCAGGAAATCATCTGCTGCACTTTCGTCGCCTCCTGTCAGATATCCAACAAACCTCTTTTTGATTTCATCCGCGTGTACCTGACCAGAATCTTCGTCATAACACTTTTCATAGGCGACAAAATTTTGATCTGTACCGGATACTCCCACAAACAATTTCTTTATAAAATCTCCCACAGACCCGATATCCTCTGTCCCCAATTCCTCGCTCATATAAGCGTCCAGTGAAAGACTCTGTGATGTCTGAAGCAAGACATGAGCCGTGACATTCTGTGCGATAAACAATTTAAAGAGTCCGGCAAGCAGCAACATCAGTATCAAAAACATGAAAACAGATACACATGCCTCCAGAGTAATCGCTCCTTTTTCCCTCTTCTCATGCATATCAATACCCCCTATACTGCTCTCTTGTGACCCTGAATTTGTCAGAGTCTATCATGGCAGGAAGCATCTGGTTTACCTGCACATCCGCTTTTGTGTAAAGATATGTATACGCATTCCGAAGATCGAAGATTTCCTCAACTCCCTCCTGCTGATAATAATAAAGTGTTTCCATCTGAATCAGGTTGGAAAGCCTTGCCATCTGCTGTTCCTTTGTAACCGTCAGCAATAGAATGATAAAACAGTATTCCCGGTAGTCAAATTTTAACAGCCCTTCCAAATAAGCGGTCATATTTTGTGAAAATTCACTTGGATCTTCCTCCTTATTATTATCATCATTTTCAGGAGGAGAGTTCTGCTGATGATCATTTAAATATTTCTGATAATCATAATCTTCATCTGTCGCTCCAAACGCATTCACCAAACCGGATTTTAAATCCTCTTTTTGTTCTGATGTGAGTTCGATTACACTTGCAAACTCCTCCAATAAGTCAGGAAGACCCGTAGGGCTGATAAAGACTGTTTTATCCAAGATTGATACCTCAGAACCGTTTGCAAGCAAAATTGTCTCCGCCAGCGCTTCCAGCAATATAATCACTCCCATCACAACTGGATATGCAAAGGTTGATGCTGTTGCCAGAGACTGTACCTCCCCGTTTGTAACTACCGGCGCAATATCCAAAAGTGCCCGAATCAGATAAATTGCAAAAAAAGTGTATAACTGATTTGCCACCTCACTATTACTTCCATATAAAATGTATTCCAGTTCTGCTCCACTAAATGTCAGATCATCCCCTGTTCCCTCAGCATAATGATTGATTGCATCAATCAGCGCTGCCAAATCAGCAAATCCTGCCCCGCTGTTTCCCACCGTGTTTTGTTGCGGAAGTCCCGAAACTGTATATCCTGTCATGCAGGTAAAAGAAGCTTCTGTCCTGCATGGAAGGTTAAATGTTATGTATGTGCTGTAATACAGCCTCTCATAGCCGTTCGAAAATAAATCCAAGATATTCCTGCATATACCTGCTGCAAAATCCACAAGTGCCTGGATCGTGCCTATCATTCCCATGATTACTTCTTTAATTTCTCTCAATGCATTCACAAAATTTAGAGTCGCAAGACTTGTCTTTAATTCCTGGATTGATGTTATCGTCTGGGAAATCTGGGTAATCACTTCCTTTACTCCACCATCTGCATTTCCTGCACCTGGCAAACCACCCAAATTATTGTTATAGTAATTTATATCAATATACGCAGAATATTGTGGGTTATAAAAGATAGATATCTCCATGATCGAATCATAAAAAGATGTCAATCCATCGATTAAAGCCGATAATCCCCCATTCTTTAACTGCTGCTCCTGATCTTGTAAATATCCCTCCAGAGTCTCTGCAGAAACATACCCCGATACGGAAGCCTGATGATACAACGTTTCATCCAGCCCTCCCGTCTCTGCATTCACTGCATTTACATCAAAATTTTGAACATTTTTCTTTATCTCTTCAAAAACGCTTATAACTTGTCCCATCACCGCATCATTGTATGTCCCCAAAGAAGCGTTCCATCCTTCTATTACACTGTTTCCTCCTGCTTGTGTCGCTTTCGAAATTCCTTCCTCCATCTTTAACTCTGCCAGTTTCTTCTCATGTTCATTCCTCGCTTTCAGAGCATTCACATACGCCTCATCATCCGCAGAAATTCCTTCCTGTTTCATGTTTTTAATCTTTTCTTCCAACTCATCTACTTCCTTCTGCTTATCTGCAATAGCAGTTTCTAAATCTTTCACTGTAGAACTAGCGGATGATACTTCACTCCAAATCCCCTCGCCTGCTGCCATGCAATTTTTCATTTTTTCTTTATAAGAATTCATGGTCTGTATAACTCCATCCACTGTTTCCAGATAATTTTGTCTGGCAACCTCTGCATCACTTCGCAAAGCTGTAATATTCGCATCGTAAGCCGCTGCTCCTTCCGGGTCTTCTTCTGCATCTGGTCGTTCTGACTGTAATGCAGTACACAGTGCATCCACCGCACCGGAAAAAGCGGTATACTGCTCCTCATACATACTTCCATAATTTTCTAATTGCTTCGCATCCTCTACAAGCTCTGCTATATTATCTGCCAATATAATTGTCGAGTCGATCATACCTACGCCATTCCCCATTAAACCGACAAGTTTATCAAAATCTCCCAAATCCTCCAACTGCCCGATCAGCTCGGAAATATCCAGAAACTCCATAGTCATCTGTGTTGGTGCATTGAGCTTGCTAAATTCCAAAATCTGTTTGTGCAAAATATCTGCGTTGCTGAGCGGATATTCCCCCTGCACGGAAATATCCTCCAAGCTGAGACTATTCCCCATAACGCCTACATTCTCCGTCAGATATTTACTGTAAAGAGCGTCCATATTCTGTTTTTGGGAAGTTGCCAAAAGCCCCCATCTTTTATGAAGATACTCGTCATAATCTGCGAGCGTTGACATTGCAGAAACTCCCATTGCCTCATCCAATAGGGAAATTGCACTGTTATAACGCCCGGTCTCCACAAGCAGCATTGCAATTGTCAGGAATGGCAGCATTAACACAGCCAAAAATAACGAAATTGCTCCCCGTATACCATTGATATATTTAAATTTCTTAAATTTGTAATATCTTTTTTTCATATGCGCTCCATTATCTTCACTCTGTATACAATCCTCTGATCGTATCAAACAACCCCAGGAACTTATCCAAAAAATCAACCAGTTGACTGTCAAACTGTCCCAAAGACGCCTGCTCGGATGCGAAATCAACTGTCGTCACATAGTCCATCAAATCCAGACACTCTGCTCTCGCTGTCGCTGTATAAGTCGTCACACTGTCAAGCCCCGCATAGGACAGCGCCTCTCCAAATGGAACCGTGTATCTTCCCTGAATCGTCACCTCTATATGGCGCCTTGCAAATGCATCCCTGCACAATTCCATTTTGATTTCAGGCTCTCCCACCTGTTTTGTATAAGTAGTTTTGATCAGGCGATCCGACGCATAACCAACCAGCTTGTCTCTTGCGGCATTTTCCAACTCACTGCTCTTCCATAAATAACGGTATTCTTTGACTTCTGTAATCTGTTCCTCTGTCACATAACCTGTAACAATATCTGCATCTGCCAGTTTGTATGTCTGTGCCGCTTTGGCTGCGGTTTCATTCGCAATCACCTGTATGTTCCATGCCTGAAACAGAACAGAAAACAATGCCAGAACAAACAAAAGCAAAAAAACTGTCACCGTATACACCAGCAATGCCTCAAGCATAATTTCTCCGCTCTCCTGCCGCTCTCTCTGTCTCCCTCTTTTCCTTTTATCCTTTGTCAAAAAATTCACCCCCAGTACTTACACAGCACTTACTCAAACCTAAAGCTCATCAACTGCCATACGCCATCTGTCACACTGACCATGCAACTCTCTGATTGATTGAAATAAGAAACATCTTCATATTCGCACGCAATTACGAGATCATAATTCCTGTTAATGAATCCCCAGAGCCCATTTTCATCACGCACTGCCGCCATATGATTAGAAAAGCTTTTGGCTTCTTCATACTGTGGTTCTACCACAATATTTCCCTCCGTATCGACATAGCCCCACTTTTCCCCTTGTTTAAATGCGATCAGACCGTTATCCAGACAAATGTCCATATCATCACACGCAAAATCCCCAATCTGCTGAAACTCGGCATCATAAATATGATATTTGTCTTTTTCCTTCGCAAGGATTACCTCTCCCTGCACATAGTTCCCCTGCAAATCAAGTTTTATATCTGTATATTTTTCTGATACTGCATTTCCCTCATGGTCGATCAGATACCAGCCATCTTCTTGTTTCACCGCCGCTTTATTGTTGTAAAAACATCCGGCTTCTTCGAATTCTCCCGGCAGAAATTCACCACTGGTATTCATATATTTCCATTTTCCTTCTATCTTCACCGGTACATAACCACTCGACTCTGTGTAGTATCCTGCATCTTCTATCCCCATCCCAAGCCTGGCTCTTGTAACTTCATGATCGTCGAGAAGGCGTGTATCAATATCATTCGTATAAATCCCCATTCCATCATCATTGATCAACCCAATAAACTGATATTTGCTGCTGCACGCTTCACCACTTTCATCAAGTACTGTCCACTGGTTTCCATCATTTACTGTAATATAGCCGTTGAGACAAGTTTTCATTTCTGTATACAATTTGTAATCCAGTTCCACTTCATATAGGAGCTGTTGATAAAGCGTATCCAGTTTCTCTCCATCCACGCCACTGTTTTTTGCCTTTTTTGCAACATCATATGCTTTGGAATCATTCTCTGCCTCCTGGTGCAGTTCAATCTGTGCCAGCCAGAATTCCTCACGCTCCGGATACTCCGCAGCCGCCTGTGCCATGTCCGCAATATAACATTCTCTGACAAATGCAGTGTGTTCTTCCGCATAATACTGTTCATAAATATCCTCTATTGTCAGATATGTTTGCACTGAATTTTTATATTCCAATGTATTTTTATACAGTTCTATAGCCTGCTCATAGAGCCCTTCTGCCAGGCTTTCTTCCGCTTCCGTTTTTAAACCGGCATATTCACGATATGTCTGAAAATTACGCACAAAAAAAATTCCCCACCCCAAAAGAAGCGCCATTATCAGCCCTGCTCCCACTATCGTTTTCGATACTTTCACTATTTTTCACCATCTTTCTTTTCCATTACAAAAAAACAACCATACCCACATATCCTATATATAGAAATGGTCCAAACGCCAAATGGTCTTTCATTGTACACTTTTTCAACACAACAAGCATGACAGAGACTGCCGAGCAACACACCAGCGATAAAAACAACGTCTCAAACACAACTGACACACCACACATAAATCCGATTGCCGCCAAAAGCTTTATATCACCTTTTCCGATTCCTCCATGTGATATTTTATCTGCGATCATCAGCACTGTCACACAGAGTATCATGCCAACAATGGAACTGATGATATCATATACGACATCCCCCTCCATAAAAATCTGATATATCAAAACAGCCAGTCTGCAAAAGACCATACTGCCCGGAATAAAATTAGGAATAATATGCAGCTTCCAGTCTATGACTGCCGCTCCCAGCAACCCAAAATATGTAATACCAAGGCGCACTCCTGCAACCACAGACACCGCTTTGCTCCACACAGCATATCCAGCTATGATCGAAATTCCCAATAGTACTGCAAGTGCTGCTATTGTATTCTTATTCTTCACATAAGGACTCTCTCCCCGTTTTTCTATCACATAATTCATAAAGCCTATCACAACTACCGCCAGGAGTCCCCAGGCCCCCATACACACCATCAACTTCAACTCATCCACTCCTATATTTCCAGATAGATTTGTACAGAGAAATCTTCCAAAAAAACAGAAGTTTTCTCTGTACCTTACTTTTAACGACCGCCACTCTGGCTGAAAAAGTTTCCAATATTCTCGTCTACCCATCCAAGAACCTGATCTTTAAATCCGAGGAAAACACCTGCGAGTGCCAGCGCGATACCTAACAACACCAGAATAGAAATGAAATTAGTGTCGCCTTCCTCATGATTCAGGAAATCATTGATCTTAAATTTTGTTCTCAGCAACAGTGCGTCTGCTTTTTGGATGATACCCATGACCCCCTCCTCCTTTCTCTGAAAGTATTTATTTATGCGTTTAAAACGTATAAATCAAAAAGACATACTCTGCATGGCGGCAGAGACAATGATCATAATAATACCACCAAATGTAATCCCAAGTGGTATAATCAGCTTTCCTGCTGCAACCTCTCCTTTCTGCAGAGAGATCTGGCGCTTGTGTGCCCATAACTCAGAGGTCTGGTTCATCATAAAATCCGCCAGTTCAGAATTTCCTTTCTGGATTCCCTGTATCATCGCGCTGGTAAATTTTTTGATGTCTGAAGAATCGGAGAGAACACCAAACTTGTAAATGGCTTCCACATCCGACTCACCATTCTCCATATTCTGGCAGGTACTTTTCATCAAATCATATAATGTACCTTCTTTTCCTTTTGCAACAATGTACCATGCCTCCCTGAGCACCATGCCGGAATTTATGAGCAATGCGAGTTTCGATACCATATTGGGAAATTCTGCCTCACATTCTTCCCTGCGCTTTTGAACTGCCTCTTTCATATTCGAAATTGCGAGATTCCAGAAAGCTGCCGTAAATAACGCCAAAAGAAAAAGTATGATCATTACCTGCTGTCCTTTTGCCAGACCTGCAATAATCAGTCCAACAGAGCAGGCAAACAACGTCCATGTCAGAAACTGCACCCATGCCAAAACAGCATAATATTCACAGTATTTCTCTCCCCACACCAGCTTTGCATCCTTCTTCAAATCACGCTCCAGCTTTCCACGCAACCGAAACATCTTCCCTTCATTCAGACAAAATCCCGCCACATAAAAATCTTTCATAAAATACTTTTTCGCATCCAGGCTCTCCACCATATATGCATATTTTTTTCCCCTGAAAAGACTTCTCAAAAATACAAATGTAGCAACCGTTGCTAAAATCAGCATTATCAAATTGACTATCATCACATCATCCCTTTATATCAACAATTTTCACCCCATACTTATACGCTGCAATAAAAATTCCAATCGCGACCGTATTGATGATAACACCCATTGGAGTCGCAAAATTTTCTGCAAAAGCATCATTCGTTCCCTTCAACAGAGCCACCACAGCAATCGGCATCAGACTCATGGCATTATGCTGCATTTTATTCGAAGTCAGCTTTGTTTCTATCTCATCTGCCACTGCCATTTTTTCACTGATAATCGCGTGCGTGCGATGAATGACTGACTTCATGTCGCCACCTTTGCGGTAGCATACCTCAAAAACATCTGCAAAGCTCTCAATGTCTTCATTGCCGCTTCTGAATCCAAAGTCTTTCATCATCACTTCCACTGCAATATTCTGCGCCATTCCGTTGAGTATCTCCCTCATTTCCCTGACAATGTAATCTTTTTCTTCATACTGCATTTTTAAATCTTCAAATGCCGATTCAAAAGCTCCCTGCACGTTACTTCCCGAAGAAAAAGAAGCTGTCAGTGATTCCAGCATATCTCTAAACTGCTTTTTCAATGTATTTCTACGTTTTTCAAGACTTCTTTTTATATAAATCGGCATCAAAAACTTTGACGCCACGATGCCCACAACCACAAAGCACACAATATTTGCAATATATGTCGCCGTAGTCGCCACACCATCCGATTTAAAAAGTCCTCCATAAAAAATCAGTCCAACTGCTCCACCGAGCACAAATCCTGCCATTCTCACCAAAAATGCTTCTGCTCTGCCCGGTACATAGACCTTGTAGTTGAGCATCTCGTTGTTTAACGGTGATTTTAAATATTGCTGTTCTATTTCCTTCTTCATATCTCATCCTCTTATATATCCGTCCACATTCCCGCCATCCGGAGTTTCTCCTGCTTTTTCATCACATTTGCCGTCCTCTTAAGCGCGCCCACAACCTTATTGTTCGTGGAAAGCTCTGCATCCTCCTCAAATACATAAAGCGGATTCATCTCATAAGTTCCATCTTTATAGCCCACAAGCTCCGTAATCTCCATCGTCTTTCTCGACTTATCCCGCAGTCGTGATAAATGAACGATAATGTCAATCGCCGATGCGATCTGCTGTCTGACTGCATCCAGCGGCAACCCTTCCGCCCCCTGGAGTACCATAGTCTCAAGACGGCTTAACATATCCCTGCTGCTGTTGGCGTGTCCCGTGGAAAGGCTGCCATCATGTCCAGTGTTCATTGCCTGGAGCATATCGAGTGCTTCACCGCCGCGAACCTCTCCTACCACAATCCTCTCCGGTCTCATACGCAGGGATGATTTGATCAGATCCCGGATCGTTATCTCTCCCGCCCCCGACGCGTTGGCATTTCTGGTCTCAAGACTTACGAGGTTTTCAATTCCTTCTATTTGAAGCTCTGCCGAATCCTCGATCGTAATGACGCGCTCATCCTTTGGAATATAATTGGAGACCGCGTTCAAAAAAGTCGTCTTGCCCGAACCTGTGCCACCGCAGATAAAAATGTTATATTTTGCCCGAACCAGACGCTCCAGCACATCTGCAATTTCCTGCGTAATAGAACCGTACGAAATCAAGCGTTCAATCGTCATCGGTGTCTTTGAAAACTTACGGATTGTCAATATCGGTCCGCAAAGCGAAATTGGCGGCAATACCACATTCACGCGCGAGCCGTCCGGCAGCCTCGTGTCGCAGATCGGATTCGCCTGATTGACCTCCCTTCCTGCCAGTCCCACAATTCTCTGGATGATGTCCTCCAGATTACGTTCACTCTCAAACTGCCGTTCCAGACGCTGCAGCCGTCCTTTCTGCTCGATAAAAATATTCTCCGAGCCATTGATCATCACCTCCGTGATCGTATCGTCATGCAAAATACTGTCCAACAGACCAAATCCACGGATTGCACCATACACCTGCTCCGCAATGGATACACGCTGCTGGATGGAACAGTATTCTGCACCCAGATATTCTCCGACCAACTGTTCGACGCGCTCCTGAAGCTCCTCATTTCCCATTTGCGCCAACGGCAAATTTTCTGTAATATATTTTCGTATTTTTAAAACCAGTTCCTGCTCTTGTTCGCTCTTCATGGGCTAGTCCTCTTCTGCAATCATTTTCTCAAAATCTCCAAGCGATACCAGTTGTCCAATAATCTGTTTTGCCGTACCGTTTTCAAATCTCGGGGTTCCACCAAAATTCTTTAGTTCAAGCCCCTCCACCATCCGTGATGTCCTGCTACTGAATTTGTTGTAAAATACACCTGCCTTTTCTAAGATAGCAACTCCCTTTTGCTGTCCATACGCCCTAAGCGCCTGATGTCCACGTACAAGCTTTACATTGGAAATCTCTGCACCGTCATCCACAAATACAATCTTATCGCTCATTTCAAAAATACGGATCGTTTTCTTATCAAAAATGAAATCCGTATCGATCACGATCTCATCATAACCACCCGTCGCACAGAGCTCACCAAGCAGACTGCAAAGCTCGCTCTCTTCCATTTCAAGCAGATCCAGCGCATTTTTTGTACTACAATAGAAATAGACGCCACTTACATCGCGTCTCACCATACTCTCTAATTTTAGCGCCATACTGCCTTTTCCGCTCTTTAACGCAAACAACACATCACTGAAATCATACTGTCCCTCTCCCTCCAAAAATGTTTCCGTCCCGCCAAACTGTTCAAGGTTTAGGTACAATACCTTTTTCCCACGCTTCGCTGCCCATTGCGCAAATGCCACTGCCACCGTAGAACTTCCCGCACCACCTTCCAGTGACACAAAGGAAAAGACACGCGTGCCGTTTCTGTCGTTCAGCTTATATCCGGTCACATTTCTCGCGTTTTCTGCATACAGACTTAAAATCTGCTTGTAAAACATCTCTGCCCGCTGGTACTTTGAGACTGCCCGCTCCTCCCGGATCCCCTCAATACCGGAATCTTCCGCAATATACGCAAAGCAACACCGTTCCGGGATCTCTTTTCTCTCGATCTTAAAGCTTTCATTCGCAAGAAACACATCCATTTTCCCGCTTTTCAGGCTGTCTAACGCCATCTGCTCATCCGTAAACGAATGAAATTCTATTTTGTCCGGATAGCGGCTGGTAAACATCACTGACAACCTGTCCAGATAATTCTTGTCACTATCGAGCAATGCCAGTCTTATTTTCATCTTCTGTACTCCTCTGATCACTCTTCTACATTTTTATACTTTCCACTATATGTAGTAAATACTACTTATTTAGTTTTTTTATTTATTATAACAATACTTTTGTATTTTGTAAATATACTACTTTCCGGAAAACCGATTAAATAAAGGAGCTTACCGAATGTTGGGTGGTCGCATCAAAACCTTGCGTATGGCAATGAATCTGAGTCAGATGGATCTGGCACATAAACTTAACGTCTCAAAGCAAAGTGTCAGCAACTGGGAAAATAATAATATTCTTCCATCCATAGAAATTCTCAAAAAACTTGCCAATTTTTTCTCGTGTTCAACAGATTATCTGCTGGAAATGGACAACCGTCTCTTCCTCAACTACACAAACCTCACCAAGGAACAGCGGGCACATATCCAGGCGCTGATCGACGATCTTGAAAAATTAAACACAAAAATAAAAGAAGACATCTGACGACATCTCCTTTTTAACTACATTTTAAATTAGCTATTTTATCTTACGCCTGCACTCCTTCTCCTCGATATCCACAAGAACGATATCCGGTCCGATCTTCACGATTTTACACCACGGAATAAAAATCTCAAATTCACGGCACACGCACCCCAGCCATTTGCCCGGTCCCGGCACGATCAGCGCCCGGATACAGCCGTTGCACTCGTCAAATTCAAGGTCGCCGACATTGCCGAGACATTTACAGTCCGTGACATTGATCACTTCTTTTTGCTGCAATTCACAAAAGCGCATACAGTTTCCCACACTCTTTCTTGAGAAACTATATGCGCCCTCCCGCTCTGTTATTCTCTTTAGACGTTGAAACGGAACAAAATCACGTCGCCGTCTTTTACGACATACTCCTTGCCCTCAAGTCCGACAATTCCTTTCTCCTTTGCCGCCGAGAGGCTTCCGCAATCCAGAAGATCCTGATAATTTACCACCTCCGCGCGGATAAATCCACGCTCGAAGTCCGAGTGGATCTTGCCTGCCGCCTGCGGCGCTTTCGTGCCCTTGCGGATCGTCCACGCTCTGGTCTCGTCCTCGCCGGCGGTCAGATAGCTGATCAGTCCCAAAAGGCTGTAGCTTGCCTTGATCAGCTTCTCAAGTCCGGACTCCTTCAGTCCCAGATCCTCCAGGAACATCTGCTTCTCATCATCGTCAAGCTCCGCGATCTCCTGCTCGATCTGGGCACAGATCACAAATACCTCGCTGTTCTCCGCCTGCGCCATCTCGCGCACTGCAGCCACGTGCACATTATTCGCGCCGTCGTCCGCCAGATCATCCTCCGACACATTTGCCGCATAGATCACCGGCTTGGCGGTCAGAAGATTGTAGGATGCAAACCATTTCTCTGCATCCTCGTCGTCTGGCACCTCAAAGGTCTTTGCCAGATTGCCGTCCTCCAGATGCGCCTTGACCGCCTCCAAAAGCTCCAGCTCCTTCGCAAGCGTCTTATCCATACGCGCCTGCTTCGCCACCTTCGCGATGCGGCGCTCCAGAATCTCCACATCGGAGAAAATCAGTTCCAGATTGATCGTCTCAATATCCCGCGCAGGACTCACATTTCCGTCCACGTGCACCACATTTGAGTCCTCAAAGCAGCGCACCACGTGCACGATGGCGTCCACCTCACGGATGTTTGCAAGGAACTGGTTGCCAAGTCCCTCTCCCTTGCTCGCTCCCTTGACAAGTCCCGCAATGTCCACAAACTCGATCACCGCAGGCGTCACCTTCTTCGAGTGATACATATCTCCCAGTTTCTTTAACCGCTCGTCCGGCACTGCCACGATGCCCACATTCGGGTCGATCGTGCAGAACGGATAGTTTGCGGACTCCGCTCCCGCCTTTGTCAGTGAGTTAAACAGCGTGCTCTTGCCTACGTTTGGAAGACCGACGATACCTAGTTTCATTTTTATCTTTACCTGTTCAGAAACCCTTGATTTATGCGGGTTTCTGCCTTTCTCTATATTTTTTATTACACAGATTGTGATGCACTCTTTCAGATATACTCAATACATTTCGATATTATATCATAAAACCTTCGACTTTGAAACCACAAAAAACGAAAAGGCAGATGAAAAATGTCTCCATCTGCCTTTTCTCCCATTTTCCGGATTTAGTCGTTGTTACTTTCCCACGGCTCATCTCCCACGCCTTTTTATTTCTTTTTCCTACAAACAACTACTGCCCCGGCCGAAGCTGCCACGACCGAGCCCGCTGCGATCGCCAGAAAAATCTTAGAAGCGATATTTTCTTTGCTCTCTTCCGGACCATCCTTTTCCACAACGGTCCCCTCTGAGCCATCCTGCAAAGGATCCGCATTTTCTTCTGTGCTCTCCTCTGTGGTGCCCTCTTCCACACTGTCTGTTGTTTCCTGCTCTACGTCATCATCCTTTACAGCGGTGTGCACAGGATTTTTGCCGGTCGGAGTCTTATCTGTCAAAACAGCCCCCTTCGAAACGTCTCCACTGCCAACCTTTTCCGGCACAGCAGGAATACTATCCCCGCCGCTTTCATGGTCCTGGCGATCATCGTCGGTCTGCCCGGCATCCGTTCCCTGACTGCCGCTGCCGTCCTGCCCCGGGCCATGGTTACCGCCATTCTCCTGATTCGGGTTCTGGCTGTCGTTATCCTGATCCTGGTTATGATTGTCTCCATTCCCCTGATCCGGGTTCTGATTTCCATCCTCGTTCTGACCACTGCCATTTTCCTGCTGTCCGCTGCCCAGATCGGTCTGCACCGTCTGGCTGGCAACTGCCTTATAATTTTTATCACCGCCATAGCGCGCCTGCACCTGATACGATTGCGGCGGCATACCGCTCCACACGTAAGTTGCAGTGCCGTTTATGACAGGAACCGCTCTTGCAATTTCCGTGAGTACGCTTCCATCATCCTTTACGGCAACAAAGGTGACCGTTCCCGTCACGCCTGCGCCTTGCGGAACGTTCCCCACAGATGCCGACAATTCTGCCTGCTTTCCATCGGATTTCACTTCAACCTTTAACGCAATCGCTGGATTTGCCTTGCCCACTGCAACGGTAACCGCCTTTGTCACCTGCGTGATAGTCTCATAATTCTGCAACGTGTCACCGTCCGGAATAAATCTTACCGTATAACTGCTGTTTCCAGCCTCCGGTATCTGTTCCCCGTTGCCCCACACGAAGCTTCCATACTCCGTGCTCCCGCCGGAGAGTACACTCTGTGCCAGCTTTTGTCCGTAAACCAGGCTCCCGGCAGACGGGTATGTGATCTGCGGCGCATCTGCCTTTGCAACCGTGATAGTATAAGTTGCGCTTGTACTGTTGTATGTATCGTCCCCTGCCTTGACTGCCGTCACTGTTGTCGTCCCCGCTCCTACGATCGCTGCGGTGTCGCCGCTGATCGAAAGGACGTCATCCGCACTGCACGAATAGGTCACCGCACCCTTGCCGCTGCCGCCGGTCGTCGCAAGCAAAAAGTCTCCATCGCCATATTTTTTATCTCCGACCGGGAGGATGGAAAGCGCACTCTGTTCCTTTTTCGGAAGATCGATCCATGCCGGATTGCTGGCGGCTTTTTCATAATTCTTTCCCACACCGTCTGCCGCCGGTTCAAATTCTGCCGTGATGCTATGGTTTCCGAGCGGCAGGTTTGTCCATGTATAAGCCGCCTCTCCGTTGGTCAGTAAAACCTGATCTGCAATCACATCCTGCCCATTTTTTATCGTGACGGTTCCGGTCGGTCTCTCATTGTTCGTTCCGGTCACACGGATCTCTATATTCACCGCCGTCTTATCCTGGTTCAGTTTTGCCGTCAGTTTCACTTTCGGAACCGCCTTTTGAATGACAAACTCTTTCTTTCCGCCATCCGGCAATTCATATCTGCCTGCGGAAGCACCCTTTATCACAACGTTTGCCGTATGCACGCCAGCATCCGTCTGCGCTCCCTCAAGCAAAACGACCACATCATCCCCCGGCTCGATATTCACTGCCTGCACATAAGGAAGATGCGAATACCCGTCATAGGTGAACTCCGTGTCCTCCCACTCCAGAGCAAGCGGTATTTTCGGCTCACTCGGATCCACATCCAGCCGGTTCTCCCAGATCTTCTGTCCGAGTGAAACCGTCTGTATATAATTGATCTGGCTTCCCTGATTCCCGTTGATATTTGTGGAGAGAACCGGCCTGCCATTCACATTTTTCACCATGTACCGGACCATTCCGTATGGCGCTATCTCATTTGGCGTTTCCTCATCATCGGAATCCGCCAGATATACGGCACTGATCTGCCCGTCTGTGTCGTATTCAACCCCCCAGATTGTCACCACATGGCTGATCCCCCCTATCTTATAATCGATCAGGACAAGATTTCCCTCCGTCACGTTTGTCTTTAAATCATTGCCAAACGTCTGAAAGCCGCCGCTGGACATCCGTTCTGTCAGCAGTGTCGTCCCGAAAATATCATAGAAATAACCGCCCTTATCGCTCGGTCCGTTCTGCACGAGACGCTCGCGCGCCGCCTCGGAATGGTTGGTTGCTCCCTGTTCATTGGGCACATACCCGTTCACAAACTGGTCTACCAGTATATCCGACCAGAAACCGTCCTGCCTGCTCGAAAACTGCCTGATAAAACGCTTATAGATCTCACTGTCCGACTGACTCACAAAAGAATTCCGCAGCGTCTCTAAATCCGGATTTTTTGTGTTATCCGGGTACTGCGCCAGATACCGGTCGATATACGTTTCGTTCTGCTCCAGCCACCAGTGGATCGCATTCGACGCCGCAGCCGCATAGCACAGCTTGGAGTCCTCGACCCTGCCGATAGTTTTGTTCACGTCATACCAGCCTTTACCCGCCTGATATGGCATCTGGTACGTGACATACTGCGCGTCGCCAACACTGTATTGATCTTTGGTAAACTCAGTGATGTCGGGCGGCGTCACACCCTTCACCCAGACCGTCGTCTTGATCTTCTGATCCTCGTCATTGACATACTGCGTCACTGCATTTCCATTCTTGGAAAGCTCTTCCTTTAATTTTTCCGCGGCAGCCGTATCATCTGCCGCTGCAAACGCATCATCTGCCGCTGCCTCTTCCTCTGGAATTTCTTCCATAAAGAGCTCTGTGGAATCCCCGGCAGACGTCCCTTCTTCCGTGTCAGGCTCCTGCCCCACGCTCTCCTCTGTCTCCTCCTCCTGGAACACTTCCTCCGTTCCCTCCTCCGGGAGCAATTCTTCTGTCTCTTCCTCCGGAAACACTTCCTCCGTTCCCTCTGGGAGCAGTGCATTCTCTGTTTCCACGGTCTCCGTTTCCTCCGACGCCCAGACCGGCAATACGCCTGCCTGAATGGTAAGGAGCAACGCGAGAACGATCGCGCTGCATTTTAACATCTGTTTCTTATAAATGACAATCTCCTCCTGACTGTATGACCGGTCTCGCAAATGCGGTCGTTAATCTCTCGTCTCCATCACAAGCAAAATCCCTCCGTCAAACACAATTTCCGCTCTCTCCTCCACAATCTCATTGCTGATGCCAAGCGAACAGAAACCGCGCAATGTCACATCATGCAGCGGATACTTAAAACCGCGCAGCGTCAGATGCGTCACTTCCGGCGTGTACGGGAGCAGGGAGACATATTTTCCATGCTGCTCCTGACGCCTGATTGCAATACTTCTGTCTGTCATGCGGATTTTATTGTTTGCATCTGCGATGACGATCGGCACCCCCGCTGTAAGACCGATACCAAGCAGCTCAATATTTGCCAGAACATGATCCAGCCTGCTGCCGACTGCGCCGAGCAGCGTGATCCGCTCTGCCCCCATCGAGATCGCAAGCCGCAGCGCTGCCTCCGTATCCGTATCGTCCTTCATCGGAGACAAGGTTTCCACCCGGACTCCCTGTGCACGAAAATGGGACAGACTCGCAGGTTTTGCCGAATCAAAATCCCCGATGATCACATCCGGGATTTTCTGACTGCGGTAAAAAAAATCCATCCCACGGTCTGCCGCGATCATCACCTCCGGTCTGTCCTCTTCTATCATACGGCAGGCGAACGCATCGTCAATGTCGCCCCCCGCAACCACCCAAAAATGTCTCATTTCCCCTCCGTTTATCGCAGGCGTTTTCTCCTGCTCTACGAATTTAAAATATCCAGAAACCTCTGTGTATTTTCCACGAGATCCCCCTGAAACACTGCGCTCCCGGCAACGATAATATTTGCCCCGGCGTCCATCACCTCTGTGACATTCTCCAGATTGACGCCGCCATCGACCTCAATATCCGTCTTGAGCCCTCTGGCATCAATCATCTTTTTTAACTGGCGGATCTTTGGGATCGTATACGGGATCAGCTTCTGCCCTCCAAAGCCCGGATTGACCGACATGATGAGCACCATGTCCACCTTTTCCAAAATATACTCCACCGCGGACAGAGGCGTTGCTGGATTTAAGGCAACCCCTGCGAGCAGCCCCATCTCCTTGATGCTCTCGACCGTGCGGTCCAGATGCTTACAGCTCTCCGCGTGCACGGTGATCAGATCTGCGCCTGCCGCCGCAAATTCCGAAATATAGCGTCCCGGTTCCTCGATCATCAGATGCACGTCAAAAATCCGGTCACTGCACGGACGCAGCGATCGGATCACCGGCATACCGAAGGAGATACTCGGCACAAACATACCGTCCATCACATCAATATGTACATACTGTGCGCCTGCCTCATCCAGTTCGCGCACCTGCTCGCCCAGTTTCGCAAAATCTGCCGATAAAATCGACGGAGCCAAACAGTTCATCTTCCATCCTCCCGTCAGTACTTTTTGATTTGTTTTAATTCTTCATACAAAAGCTTATAATTGTCATAGCGCAGTGCGCTGATCTTTCCATCCAAAAGCGCCTGCTTCACGCCGCAGTCCGGTTCTCCGATATGGCTGCACCCCTGAAACCTGCAATATGGCTCGTAATCTGCAAACTCCCTGTAATACTGCTGCAAGTCTTCCTTTTCCAGCCCCGGGATATTTAACGTGGAAAATCCGGGCGTATCCATAATGTAGGTGTGCTCCGCGATCGGGATGATCTCCGAATGGCGGGTCGTGTGTTTTCCGCGCTCGATCTTTTTGCTGATATCCCCGGTCTCCATCTGCCTGCCCTGCTGAAGGCAGTTGATCAGGGAAGATTTTCCAACGCCCGACGGTCCCGCGACAGCCGTGGTCTTTCCATCCAGAACAGCTTTCATCTCATCGATGCCATACCCGCCCTTCGCAGAGGTAAACACCACCGGATACCCGCACGCCGCATAGATGTCTGCAAACGCGTGAAGCTCGTCCTCCGCAACCAGATCGGTCTTGTTAAAGCAGATCGTCACCGGCACTTTCTGGTACTCCATCATGATCAAAAAACGGTCCAGCAGATTAAAATTCGGCTGCGGCTTTGCCGCCGCAAAAATAACCAGCGCCTGGTCGATATTCGCCACTGCCGGGCGAATCAGCTCATTCGCCCGCGGCAGGATTTTCTCGATATTTCCCGTCTTTTCCCTTTCATCCAGAATTACCGCATCGACATTGTCTCCCACCAGCGGCTTGATCTTCTGGTTGCGGAAAATTCCTTTTGCCTTACATTCATAAATTCCGGATTCCGCTATGTGAACATAGTAGAATCCGGAAATTCCTTTTACAATCTTTCCCTGCATATTGTGTCCCGATTATGATTCTTTTGAAAACGCAAGGTTCTCAACCGTCTGGTCGTTGATCTTACCTCCGTTTGCATCCAGCCATGTGACAACCATCTTACCGCTCTCAACCATAAGACCTCCCTGCGTAAACTTCACGCCCTGGTCTCCTGCGTCATTGATCGCTGTCAACGCCTGACTTGACCACTCATGCAGCACATTGCCTGCCGTGTCATAGAGAACCGCGCTTGCTCCTGAAACTCCGGTCGTTCCCGCCGGAAGCTTTAAGGTGACGTTACACTTATAGGTTGCCGCCGGCACCTCCTGGGATGGCTCCGGTCCCTGGCTGATCGTGATCGTGATCGAAGTCCCCTTCTCCACCTTCTTGCCCGGTTCGATGCTCTGTGCCATGACGATGCCTTCCGTATAAGTGTCGCTGTACGCCGTGTTCACGGAGACATTAAACGCCGCCAGCTCCTGCTTTGCCTGTTCCTCCGTCTTGTAGGTGGTATAGACGTCCGGCACCGTCACTGCCTCACGTCCCTGGCTGATGCTTAAGGTGATCGTATCCCCCTCCTTCGCCTTGCCCTCCGCAGGGTTCTGTGAGATCACATAACCCGCTGCCACGGTATCGCTGTAAGCATACGTCTTGTTTGGCTTAAAGCCCTTGCCCTCCAGTGTCTTGATCGCGTCGTCCTCCGACTGTCCGACAACACTTGGAACCTCGATGCTGCCCTTGCCATTGCTGATCACAACGCCGACCGTGCTGTCCTTTTCCACCTTCGTGCCGGCGAGCGGCTCCTGGTTTGCCACCTCGCCCTTCTCATACTTATCCGAGGAAACCTCGCCCTTGTTTTCTATTTTCAGTCCAAGCTTTCCGAGCTCTTTCTCCGCTTCCTCGTATGTCATTCCCAGAAGCTCCGGCACGCCGACCTTCTCCGCACTCTGGGTTTCCGTTGTCTGTGTTGTCTGGGTGTTCTGTGTCTCCGTCTCCTTCTTGTCCTTGTCTTTCGAACCGAAACCGCCGAACAGATTGACCACGATCGCCACAATGATCAGTACGATGATGACAGCCGCCGCGATACCCATGATCGTGATCGCCTTCTCCATCTTCGGGTTCAGCTCACCGCTGTCCTCGTAATCCTCCAGCTCATCCTCCTCTTCCTCATAGTCATCCTCGTCGTACGCTTCCTCGCGGACGTCCTTTCTGCGCCGCACCGGCTCAGTCACTTTCACATGGACATTTCCCGCTTCCTCCTTGATCTGTCTCAGATCATCCTCCGCGATCACCCGCGTCTTATCCTGGTTGACCGCCGGGGCCATCACGACAAAATCCTCATCCGGGCTCACAAGCGCCTTGCGCAGATCGGACAAAAGCGCTGTCATGGACGCGTATCTGCGGTCCGGATTCTTCTGCGTACACTTTAAAATGATCTTCTCCATGCTGATCGGAAGATTCGGCGCGTAAGCGCTCGGTGTGACCATCTCCTCCTGCAAATGCTGGATGGCAACCGCCACAGTCGTATCCCCGTCAAACGGCACGCGTCCCGTCACCATCTCATACATGACGATACCGAGCGAGTAGATGTCGCTCTTGCCGTCGACAAATCCGTTTCTCGCCTGCTCCGGTGAGGAATAATGTACCGATCCCATCACATCCGAGCTGATCGTATTGGAATTTGCAACGCGCGCGATCCCAAAGTCGGTGACTTTTACCTTTCCCTCCGTGGAGATAATGATGTTCTGCGGCTTGATATCCCTGTGCACGATCCCCTTATTGTGCGCAGCCTCGATCCCTCTGCCCACCTGGATGGCAATGCTGATCGCCTCCTTAAAGGAAAGCTGTCCCTTCTTCTCAATATATGTCTTTAACGTGATGCCTTCCACATACTCCATCACGATATAATGCATACCTCTCTCGCTTCCGACGTCGTAGATATTTACGATATTCGGATGCTCCAGACCTGCCGCAGACTGTGCCTCCGTGCGGAACTTTGTCACAAAATTCAGATCCTCCGAAAATTCCGGCTTTAACACCTTGATTGCCACATTTCTGCCAAGTGTCAGATCCATCGCTTTATACACATCTGCCATACCGCCGGTACCGATCTTTCCAACGATCTCGTAGCGGTCCGCTATATACATTCCTACTTCTAACATATCTCTTTTCCTTCCTTTGAGAACGGTTCGATCAACACAACCGTAATATTATCCTTGCCACCGTTTACGTTCGCAGTCTCCACCAGACGCTCTGCTTTCTCCACAATATCGCGCCCGCCCAGCACAATGCGCTTGATATCCGCATCGTCGATCATATTTGTCAGACCGTCCGAGCACATTAGAATCGTGTCGTCCTCCGTCACCACGGTCTCAAAAAAATCAGCCGAAACCTCCCTGCCGACGCCGATCGCCCTCGTAATAATATTCTTGTCCGGATGCTCCCTAGCATCCTCCTTATCCATCTCACCCATGCGGACCATCTCCTCGACAAGCGAGTGGTCTCTCGTGATCTGGGTGATCTGCTCCTGATTCACGACATACAGACGGCTGTCTCCGACATTCGCCGTGTGCAGCCTCTCTCCGCAGAGCGTGGCGGCGACTATGGTTGTTCCCATCCCCGTCTTCGCCTCATCTGCTCCCGCCTCCGCGAGAAGCAGGTGATTCGCATATGCGATCGCATCCTTTAGCACCGTCACCGGCTCCTCATCCTGCGACTGTGCGATATACTCCACAATCTTCTCCACGGTAAATCTGGACGCATAGTCTCCTGCGGCGTGCCCGCCCATTCCGTCTGCCACCAGAAAAAGATTTGGCAGATTTCCGACAGCCGTTTCCGATGTGAACATATAATCCTGATTTGTCTCACGCCGCCGTCCAATGTGCGTCATGGAAAACGTCTTCATCTGATCCCTCCATCTATTCTTTGGCATCTGTGCCGCCCGCATAACGCTTGCGCAACTGTCCGCAGGCGCCGTCAATATCACGGCCCATCTCCCTTCTAATAGTAACATTTATCGCATTTTTTTCAAGCTTATTTTTGAATGCAAGCACCGCTGTGTGATCCGGCTGCCGGAAGCTCCTCTCCCTGATCGGATTCACCGGAATGAGATTCACATGGCAGTTCATACCGGAAATAAGTTTCGCCAGCTCTGCGGCGTCCCCGTCCGTGTCATTGACCCCTGCCACAAGACTGTATTCGAAGGTCACCCGGCGCCCCGTCTGTTCAAAATAATAGCGGCACGCGTCGATCACCTCATGCAGCTCATATTTGTTTGCCACCGGCATCAGCTCCATACGCTTTTTTTGACTGGACGCGTGCAGCGACAGTGCCAGCGTGATCTGCAGTTTCCGGTCCGCGAGCTCCCGCATACGCGGCACAATGCCACAGGTGGATACGGTCAGGTTTCTCTGGCTGATATGAAGCCCGTTCTCATCCGTCAAAAGCTCAATAAACTTCAGCAGATTTTCAAAATTGTCGAGCGGCTCCCCCGTGCCCATCACAACGACATTGGAAATGCGCTCCCCGATATCCTTCCCGATCTGGTAGATCTGGTCGAGCATCTCCGCCGGAGTAAGCCCGCGCACCAGTCCGTCCAGCGTGGACGCACAGAAACGGCAGCCCATCCGGCAGCCCACCTGTGAGGAAATGCACACGGAATTGCCATGCTTGTAGCGCATCAGCACACTCTCGATCACATTGCCGTCCGGGAGGGCAAACAGATACTTTCTCGTGCCGTCCTGCTTCGAGATCTGTACAAGCTCCGTCGCAAGATTCGTGAGCGTACACCGCTCCGTCAGCTTTTCCGCCAGTCCTTTGGAAATATTTGTCATCTCCCCAAAGGAGGAAACCTGCTTCTGATGCAGCCACTGGTAGATCTGCTTCGCGCGGAAACGTTTTTCTCCAAGCGTTGCCACAAACTGTGAGAGTTCCTCCAAATTCATTGATTTGATATCTGTTTTTTCCATTGTATACTCCCTGCTGCCGTATCCTTTTACTTTTCTGCCCGGACGAGCCGCGCGAGAAAGAAACCGTCCCCGATTGTCTCCTCCGGGAAAATCTGCTGCATCCGTTCCAGCTCAAACTGTGGATTCTGTTCCAAAAACCACGCCACATTGTCCTCGTTCTCCGCCCGGTGGATCGTGCAGGTGGAGTAAAGGAGCGTTCCGCCCGGCTTCACATAGTGCGCAACCGTCTGCACGATCTCCCTCTGCAGACGCACCAGTTCCTCCTCTGCCTCCACACTCATGCGGTATTTGATATCGCTCTTTTTGCGGAGCACGCCGAGACCGGAACACGGAACGTCAGCAATGACGATATCCGCACTCTCCCGCGCCTCCTCGTCCAAAACCGTGGCATCCCACTGCTTTGCACGGACATTGGAAAGCTGGCAGCGGGCGATATTCTCCCGGATCAGCGCCACCTTTCCCTCGCTTAAGTCACGCGCCTCCACCTTTCCCGTTCCGTTTAATTTCTCGGCGATGTGAATACTCTTGCCGCCCGGCGCTGCACAGACGTCGATACAGACGTCTCCCGCCTTTGGCGCCGCCCACTCTGCCACCAGCATAGAGCTTAAGTCCTGCACATAAAATAATCCTTCCCGAAATGAGGCGAGCCCATACAGATAATCGACGCCGGAAATCGCAAACGCATACGAAAGCCCGGGATATTTTTCCCCGTCGACGGGCGTTGCCGTAACGCTCTCCTCCGCGAGCCGCTTTTGCAGCTCCTCCGGGGTTATCCTTCCCAGATTCGTGCGGATGGTAAGCGGCGCATCGTTCAGAAACGCCTGCATCATCCGCCTGGTCTGCTCCATACCGTACTCTGTGAGCCACTGTGCCGTCAGCCATTCCGGAATCGAATAGCGCACAGACAGCGCTTTGACCGGCTCCCGCGCTTCATCGGGATAAGGGATCCCTCCAAGATCCCTGCCCACACTGCGCAGTACCCCGTTGACAAAGCCGCCGAGGGAGGCAAAGCCCTTTTTCTTCGCGAGCTTCACCGCCTCGTTGCACGCCGCGGACGCCGGAACAGCATCCATATACTTCAACTGGTAGACGCCCAGCCGCAGGATATTGCGGATCACGGGCTTCATTTTCTTTACTTTTACTTTGGAAAACCGGTCCAGGATATAGTCCAGTTCCAGCATACGCTGAATCGTTCCCTCCGCCAGACGCGTGAGGAACGCGCGCTCCTGCTTCGTCAGATACTGATGCTTCTCCAAAACCGAACGCAGCACCAGATGACTGTAACTGCCGCCCTCCGTGACCTCCATCAGCACGCCAAGCGCCAGTTCCCTCGTGTTTACGGAATCAGTCATCGTCCCTTCTTCCTCCAAACAGCAATACCAGACGCAGCAACTGCAACAGTGCCGCAGCCGCGCCGGCCACATAGGTGAGCGCAGCCGCGCCAAGCACCTTTCTCGTGTACGGCAATTCGCTCTCGTTTAAGATGCCCTGCTTTCCGAGCAGCGCAAGCGCTCTCGAGGACGCGTTAAACTCCACCGGAAGCGTCACAAGCTGAAACAGCACGGCAAAGGAAAAGCAGAGGATCCCGATCTGGATCAGCCAGGAACCCGTATTGCGCGAAAACAAAAGTCCGATCAAAATCAGCGGCCATGACAGCATCGATCCGATATTCGCCACCGGAACGATCGCCGTGCGCAGATTCAGAGGAAAATATCCCTGCTGGTGCTGGATCGCGTGCCCGCACTCGTGCGCCGCCACTCCAATCGCCGCCACCGACGTCGAATTGTAGACGGAATCGGACAGACCAAGCGTCTTTTTGCCCGGATTGTAGTGATCCGTCAGATTTCCCGAAATATGCTGCACCGTGACGTCATAGATGCCCGCCGCGTGCAGAATACGCTCGGCAGCCTGCGCGCCCGTCATTCCCGACATACTGCGGTACTGCGCATATTTATTGAATGTCGTCTTAACCTTTGCGGATGCGATCATGCAGATGACCGCACCGATCAACACAAGCAGATATGTGGGATCAAATCCCCAGTAATAATATGAATATGGCATATCAATCACCCTTTCTGTGCCAGTTTAACCCTTTTTGAAATAAGTTCCCGCTTCCACCGGACAACCGTTTAAAAATGCCTCCGCGGACATACGCTTCTTGCCCTCAAGCTGTACTTCCGTCAAAAGCAGCATTCCCTCTCCGGTCTGCACCAGCAGTCCCTCTCTGTCCGCCTTCACAATGCATCCCGGCGGCATATCGCTGCCCTCGGCAATGACTTTTGCCTTCCAGATCTTTAACGTCCTGTCATTCAGGCGCGTGTAGGCGCTCGGCCATGGGTCAAGCCCGCGGATGAGACATTCGATCGTCTGCGCGTCCCTGCTCCAGTCGATGCTGCCCATCTCCTTATAAATCTTTTTCGTGTGCGTCGCCTGCTCATGATCCTGCGGCGTATAGACAGCCGTGCCGTTCTCGATCGCCGCCATCGTCTCCACACAGAGCTTTGCGCCCGCCTCCGAGAGGCGCTCAAACAGGCTGCCACCCGTCTCATCCTCCCGCAGCGCGACCTCCCGCTTCATGATCATGTCCCCAGTGTCAAGTCCCTCGTCCATGCGCATCGTCGTGACTCCCGTCACCGGATCGCCGTTGATGACCGCCCACTGGATCGGCGCAGCTCCCCGGTACTTTGGAAGGAGCGATGCGTGGACATTCACGCAGCCGTAACGCGGCATATCCAGGATCACCTTCGGGATCAACTGCCCAAATGCCTCGACAATGATAATATCCGGCTCATAGCTGCGCAGATACTCGATACATTCCTCATTGCGCACACGTTCCGGCTGATAGACCTCGATCCCGTGTGCGAGCGCACACGCTTTGACCGGCGTATATTTCAGCGCCTTGCTCCGTCCAACCGCCTTGTCCGGCTGTGACACAACGAGCACTACCTCATGCCCCGCCGCTATTATTTCTTCTAATGTTCCCACCGCAAAATCCGGCGTCCCCATAAAAATCACACGCATATCTTCCTCCATTCTGAAGCATTTTCACACTCCATCAAACTGCTGTCGCACGATACGCCTACTCTTCTTCGTAGGTCACCTCATGCAGCGGTCCCTCGACCTTCTCCGTATACATATGACCGTCCAGATGATCCAGCTCGTGGCAGATGGCACGCGCCAGAAGCTCTGTGCCCTCGATCTCAAACTCCTGCATATGCTCGTCAAATGCACGCGCTTTCACATAGTTTGGACGCGTCACACATCCCGCCTTCCCCGGAAGGCTTAAGCATCCCTCGTCCCCGGTCTGCTCTCCGTTCGTCTCCAGGATCTCCGGATTGACCATCACGATCGGTCCTTCCCCAACGTCGATCACGACGACGCGCTTTAAGATACCGACCTGCGGCGCTGCAAGTCCCACGCCGTTTGCATCATACATCGTATCGAGCATATCCTCGATCAGCTCTGTGATCTTCGGGGTAATCTCCGTGATCTCCCTGCATTTCTTTTCCAGCACCGCGTCTCCCTGTATCCGTATCTTTCTCAATGCCATCTTGTCCTCCATTCCGCATCAGAAGCCGTTGACCGGGTTAAAATCAAACTGCACCGCCACATCCTTATATGCACGGTTCTCCCGGATAAACTTCTCTGCCTCGTCTTTTATTTTTACCAAATCCGCATAATCCTGCGTCTTTAGATAAAGAACCTTCTTATAAATATCATTCACCTTCGCAACCGCCGCGTCCGCAGGTCCGATCACCTGCATCAAAAGCCCTGCCCCCTGGCTCCACTGATCCACCCGGCGTTTCAGCAGCCTTGCGCCCTCCGCCGCGTCCGCCTCACTGCGCGACGCGCACAGGATCACCAGAAGATTCCACACCGGCGGGTAGTACATCAGCGCGCGGTATTCGATCTCCTGCTCATAAAAAGCCTCATAGTCCTGACTCTTCGCTGCCACAATGGCATAATGCTCCGGGTCATAGGTCTGGATCACCACCTCGCCGGGCAGCCTGCCGCGCCCCGCTCTGCCCGCCGCCTGCACCAGAAGCTGAAAGGTGCGCTCCGGCGCATGGTAATCGCTGACGTAAAGCGACAGATCCGCCGCCAGCACGCCCACCAGCGTGACGTCCGGAAAATCATGCCCCTTGACGATCATCTGCGTGCCGACCAGAATGTCCGCCTCGTGGTTTGCAAAAGCGGATAGGATCTGCTCGTAGCTCTCCCGGTTCCTCGTCGTGTCCGTATCCATCCGCAGCACACGCGCCTGCGGGAAACGCTGCTTCACGATCTGCTCTACCTTTTCTGTCCCCGCCTTAAAGCCGCTGATATATTTCGAGCCGCAGGAAGGGCACGTCTTGGGCCGGGGCATCTCACAGCCACAGTAGTGACAGACCATCCTGCCCGATGCCTCCCCGCCTCCGTGCTGGCTTAAGGACACGTCGCAATGCGGACATTTTATCACATATCCGCAGGCTCTGCAAGAAACAAAGCCGGACATCCCCCGGCGGTTTAAAAAAAGCATGGTCTGCTGTCCGTCGCGCAGACGCTGTTCCATCAGCTCCGTCAGACGCCCGCTTAAGATCGAGCGGTTGCCAAGTCTTAACTCCTCACGCAGATCGATGACCTCACACTCCGGCAGGGGCTGCTCTTTCACACGTTTCTCCATCGTAAGCAGGCAGTATTCCCCGCTTTTTGCCTTATAAAAGCTGTCGACCGAGGGCGTCGCCGAGCCGAGCACGACCGCCGCACCGAGCATCGCAGCACGCGCGATCGCCGTCTCCCGCGCATGGTAGCGCGGCACATTTTCACTCTTGTAGGACGCCTCGTGCTCCTCGTCTATGATGATCAGACCGAGGTTTAAAAACGGGGTAAAAAGTGCGGAACGCGGTCCGATGATGATGTCAATCTCCCCGTTTTTTGCCCGCAGGAACTGGTCGTAACGCTCGCCCGCCGTCATTCTGGAATTCAACACCGAAACGCGGTCTCCGAAACGGTTATAAAATCGCATGACCGTCTGGTAGGTGAGCGCGATCTCTGGGATCAGGACGATCGCCTGCTTCCCCTGCGCCACAATGTGGGCGATCAGCTCCATATAGACCTCCGTCTTGCCGCTGCCCGTCACACCCTTGAGCAGATAGGTTTTTCGCTCCCCCGACTCGTAATCGGAGAGAAACGTATCGACCACGCGCTGCTGTTCCTCATTCAACTGCCGTACATAGTCCTTCCTGCTCAGATGCCCCACCGGATTGCGGTACTGCGTTTCACGGATAACCTTTAACACGCCCTGCTCCTCCAGCGCGCGGATCACACTGCTGCTCACCGCAAGCTTTCCGGTAATGACCGCCCAGTCCAGCTCTTCTACCTCAAGCAGCGCCTCCAAAAGCCTCGCCCGCGCCGTGCTGTGCTTCCTTACAAATTCCGCAAGAAGATTTTTCGCCTCCACCGGGTGAACGGCAAGCCGCACCCGCTTATGCTCCTCCATTTTCTTCTTCTGCTTCACCGGAAGCACCGTCTTTAGGGCATGGTTCATCGTTCCGCCGTAATTCTTGCGCATCCACGCGGCAAGCGCGATCAGATGCGACTCCAGCGGGACGCTGTTCTTTGTGATATGAAAAATATCCTTGATCTTTTCCTCGTCAAAGTCCGTCTCGTCCGTCAGCTCTATGACATAACCCGTCATCCGGCGGTTCCCAAACGGAACCGTCACCTGCATCCCCACAGCAAGCTGCGCCCGCAGATGCTCCGGTATGCGGTAGTCAAAGGTCTTATCCAGTTTTTCCTGCGATATATCGACAATGATCCTTGCGTATTTTGACATTTCCTCTCCATTCCGAAGCGTACTCACAGATAATTCTTTCTTCCCGCAGTCTGCCTGATCGCCGCCTCCGCCAACGCATGATCGCTGACCGGGTATTTCACGCCGCGGATCTCCTGATACCCCTCGTGTCCCTTTCCCGCGATCACAATCATATCGCCCCGCCGCGCCATGCGCACCGCATGGGCAATCGCCTCTCCACGGTCTGTGATCCGCACATAGGACGCCCCCGTCGGGCGGATGCCGGTCTCGATGTCGTCCAAAATCGCCTCCGCGTCCTCCCAACGCGGATTGTCCGACGTCAGTATCGTGACATCCGCGAGCCTTCCGGCTGCCTCGCCCATCCGGCTGCGCCTTAACTTGGAACGGTTTCCCCCACACCCAAATAAAACGACCAGACGCTTCGGAGAAAATCCGCGCAGCGTCTCCAGAAGATTTTTCAGGCTCATCTCATTGTGTGCATAATCGATCAAAAGTACATAGTCCTCCGACGGGCTGATGTTCTCGCAGCGCCCGGGCACACGCGCACGCGCAAGTCCCAGCCGCAGCGCCTCCGGTTTTACCCGAAAATGCAGCGCCACCGCAGCCGCAGCCACCGCGTTACTCACATTAAACATACCCGGAAGCTGTATCGCAAGCGGTATCCACTCGATGCCATAGCGCAGGAAAAACCGCGTCATCAATTTTCCGTCGCGCAGGGAAAATTCTTCGCACTCTGCCCGGTAATCTGCGGGTGTGTCCACTGAAATTCCTTTTGTGGAAAAATATTCCACCCTGCAGGTATGCCCGTCTGACATCTGCGCACAGTGTGCGTCGTCTCTGTTAAAAATTCCGATCTCACACTGATCAAAAAGCGCCCGCTTACAGGAAAGATATTCCTCAAAGGATGCATGCTCTCCCTTTCCGATGTGATCCGGCTCAATATTTAAAAACACGCCGACGTCATACCGGATGCCCGCCGTCCGCAGCATCTTGATCCCCTGTGAGGAGACCTCCATCACACAGCAGTCGCAGCCGTTCTCCACCATCGCCGCCAGATACTTCTGCACCTCATATGCCTCCGGTGTCGTGTGCTCCGCCGGCTGCATCGTCCTGCCATCGTCGATGGCAACCGTCCCGATCATCCCGACCCGGTGCCCTGCCTCCCGCAGGATCTCCGCCGCAAGGTATGCGGTCGTCGTCTTACCCTTTGTCCCGGTGATCCCTACCATCCGAAGCTTTGCTGCCGGAAAATCAAAAAACGCCGCCGAAAGTCTCCAGAGCGCGTCCCTTGTATCAGGGACGTCAATGACAGTCACCCCGTCCGGCGGCAAAAAGTCTGTACGCTCCTCCACCACGACCGCCGCTGCGCCGCGCGCCACTGCGTCCGACAGATAGCGGTGTCCGTCTGTCCGAAATCCTTTCAGACAAATAAACAGGGAGCCACTCTTTACTTTCCCGGAATGATAGCAGATGTCTGTGATCTCCCGTATGAGGCTTCCCTGCACGCTTTTGTATGAGATATGTAATAATAGCTGTTCTAACTGCACTCCTGCTCC
>JAPFDX010000033.1 GCA_026168605.1 Roseburia sp.
ACTGCGACGATCACGACACATTTTGACTACCACTCGATCGACCACAACCTGTTAAAGCTTGACATCCTGGGACACGATGATCCGACGATGATCCGTATGCTGCAGGATCTGACGGGGATTGACCCGACGACGATCCCGCTGGACGATGCGTCCGTTATGTCGCTGTTTAAAAATACAAAGGCGCTCGGCGTCGAGCCGGAGGATATCCACGGGATTCCGCTTGGGTGTCTCGGCATCCCGGAGTTTGGAACGGAATTTGCCATGCAGATGGTCATCGACGCCAAGCCGCAGGAGTTTTCGGATCTGATCCGTATCTCCGGTCTGTCGCACGGTACGGACGTATGGCTTGGCAATGCGCAGACGCTCATTGAGGAGGGCAAGGCGACGATCTCCACCGCGATCTGTACGCGTGACGATATTATGATCTATCTGATCCATCAGGGGCTCGACAGCGAGGAGTCGTTCACGATCATGGAGTCCGTGCGAAAGGGAAAAGGGTTAAAGGACAACTGGATCAAAGATATGACGGAGCACGGTGTGCCCGACTGGTATATCTGGTCGTGTCAGAAGATCAAGTATATGTTCCCGAAGGCGCACGCGGCGGCGTACGTTATGATGGCATGGCGGATCGCCTACTGCAAAGTGTTTTACCCGCTTGCCTATTACGCGGCATATTTTTCCATTCGTGCGACGGGCTTTAACTACGAGCTGATGTGCCAGGGAAAAGAAAGGCTGGAATATTTTTACAAGGACTATACGCGCAGAAAGGACAGCCTCTCAAAGAAGGAGCAGGACACCTACCGTGATATGAAGATCGTGCAGGAGATGTATGCGCGCGGATTTGAGTTCCTTCCGATCGACGTCTATCAGGCGAAGCCTGACCGTTTCCAGATCATTGACGGAAAGCTGATGCCGGCGTTAAACACGATCGAGGGAATGGGAGACAACGCGGCGATCGCGGTCGCGGAGGCGGCGAAGGACGGGAAGTTTTTGTCAAAGGACGACTTCCGCCAGCGCACGAAGGCGACAAAGACGGTCATCGACCTGATGGGTGACCTTGGGATTCTCGGCGATATGCCGGAGTCCAACCAGCTTTCGCTGTTTGATCTGGCATAAGAGAGGCGTGCTGTTTGCGCAGAAAATGATATTGAAAAAGCAGGGAGGATTTGGAATGAGTGGAATGAAAGAAAAAATGCACACGGGAGAGCTCTATCTTCCGGGTGATGAGGAGATTGTAAAAGAGCAGGTGGTCTGTCAGGACAGACTGTGCGAGTACAATCAGACGAAGCCCTCGGAATCGGAAAAGAGGGAGGCGCTGTTAAAGGAGATGCTGGGTGACTGCGGGGAAGGCGTCTATATCGAAGCGCCATTTTATGCGAACTTTGGCGGTCATCACTGCCATTTCGGAAAGATGGTCTATGCCAATTACCACCTGACCTGTGTGGACGACACGCACATCTATATCGGCGACTACACGATGATCGGACCGAATGTGACGATCGCGACGGCGGGACATCCCATCCTGCCGGAGCTGCGCGAGCAGCTCTACCAGTACAATATGCCGGTTCACATCGGGAGAAACTGCTGGATTGGCGCGGGAGCGGTGGTCATGCCGGGCGTGACGATCGGGGACAATACAGTGATCGGCGCCGGAAGTGTGGTCACAAAGGATATCCCTGCAAATGTTGTCGCGGTGGGCAATCCGTGCCGCGTTCTGCGGGAGATCGGTGCGCGCGACAGGGAATATTATTACAAGGACAGACGGATTGAGCTTTAAGAAATTGAGAAAAGGAGAGAATACAAATGAAAAAAATGATAAACACATCTATGATCTATTTTATCGCGGCAATGGTTGCAGGCGTATTTTACAGGGAGTTTACCAAGTTTCAGGGGTTCACGGGAAAGACGACGCTTGGTGTGATGCACACGCATCTGCTCGTCCTAGGTATGTTTTTCTTTTTGATCGCGGCACTGTTTTGCGGAATGGAGCGCAGTCTCGCGCAGAATAAGTCGTTCCGGAGATTTTATGTTCTGTACAATATCTCCCTGCCGTTCTTTTCCCTGATGCTTCTCGTTCGCGGAATCCTGCAGGTGAACGGCACAGAGCTTTCCTCCGGGATCAATGCGATGATTTCCGGTTTTGCTGGAATTTCACACATTCTGATGATGGTTTCGCTGATCCTGTTTTTTGTGTCCTTGAGAAAGGCATTTGCGGAGAGGTAGAGGGCAGGAAGCATGAGAGAGACACGGACAGCTTTCACAGTCCGGGCTTACCGGTCTGCGGACTGCGAGAGCCTTGCAGAGCTGTTTTACCAGACCGTCCATACGGTAAACGCAAAAGATTATACCAGGGAGCAGCTCGCCGTCTGGGCAACTGGGACGGTCGATCTGGAGCGGTGGGACGCCTCCTTTCTGGAACATGAGACGCTCGTTGCCGCGGCGGGGGAGTGCATCGTCGGTTTTGGCGATATCGATGCGTCCGGCTATCTGGACAGATTGTATGTACACAAGGACTGGCAGGGCATGGGCGTCGCGACCGCTCTCTGCGACAGGCTGGAGCAGGCAGTCGCAGCAGACAGGATCGTTTCACACGTTTCCATCACCGCAAAGCCGTTCTTTTTACAGCGCGGCTATGTGGTGAAAAAGGAACAGCAGGTTGTGCGGGAGGGCATTTTTCTGACCAATTATGTGATGGAGAAAACAGTGGGCGGCACGCTTTGCGAGCCACTCTGATGTCAATATAAAAATCGCAGCGCCGAAAAGTACATCGGTCGCTGCGATTTTTATATATCTTATAGAAATTACTCCTCGTGAACAATGCCGGGATAAAAAAGCTCGATCTCTTGTGGGTTATCATGCGGCATCCGGTAGGTCTGCTCGGATTCATACTCACGGAAATAGACATATTCCGAGGTCGTCTGGATATTCATATGATTTCCCCCGGTGAGAACCTCATAGCCACTGCCGTCGGTTTTCACCCGGCAGAGCGCAGGATTTTTTGCATCGTTGCGCTGGAAATAGACATAATCGCCCCAGACGTTGTAGCAGTCCGTGCGGTCCTCGCACAGAAGCGTTTTCTCACCGGTCGCAATGTCTGCGCGCGCGATGGCATAGTTGCTGTCACAGTCCATATAGTAGACGGTGGCGTCGTCCACGACGGTCGGCATCCAGCAGTTGCCGCCGTAGAGCATACCCGTGGAATCATCCCCGGTGTTTAAACGCCACAGATAGTGCTCATTGTCGATTCCGTTGTAGTAAATGTAGGGTCCGCTCGCCGAACTGGTAAAAAACGGGCTTGCGGCTACCTGTTTCTGACCGGAGCCGTCGATCTTCACTTTGTACAGCGTGCTGCCGTCAGATTCCGAATAGCGCAGATAGTAGATATAATTGCCCACAAGGGAGGCGTACAGCGACGGCTCTTCATCCAGGATCAGAATGGAGTTTTCACCTCCCTCTCTGTCAATCCGGCAGAGACTGTTTGTGTTGAATGTCAGGAAGGAAAAATCGCCGGAGCTTCCCGGATTATTGCGGATATAGTAGACATAATCCTCATCCACGTTGATGAAGGAGACCGTGTCGTCACACAGCTTTGTGAGATTTGTCCCGTCCTCATCCATGCAGTAGAGACGGTCGCGGTCGGATGGATTCGCGAAATAGATCATGCCGTCGTATTCGCAGACAAGCCCCTCGTTGTAGAGATTGCCGGGCGTGTTGCCGTTGACATAGCCGTCGTTAAAATGTGTGCGGTTCATCAGGTAGACGCCGACGCCTCCGCCGATCGCGAGAACGAGCACAACCAGAAACAGGACCAGTGTCAGATGCTTTTTCTTCATAGTAAAATCCCTCTTTCGTCAGATGTTTCTATGGATGGCGGGGTAAAATGTTTTTTAAAGTTGGGTCTGGTAAATTGTACAAAATTGCATTCTTTTTGTTCAGGGTTCCGAATCCAAGAGCCTCTAAAATGTTCTGTGAGCGAGGTTTTTTACGGACGCAACCGCCCTCGATGTGCCGTCCGTGGCACAATTCGGGCTTTCACCGGCATCCTTGCCGTTGAATTGCTGGAAACCGACAGAACATTAAGACGCTCTAAGATTCTCCACATTCACAAATCAGAATGCAATTTGCACAATTTATCAGATGCAAATTTTGAAAAAACAGTTTACCCCGCCATCTTTATATCTATCATAATATAAAAGTATAGCATTTTTGCGGCGGATATTGCAAGGGTCACTTGCCATCATTCTGCGAATGTATTATATTACAGTAAAAGCATGATAAAATGGAGATTGTTATGAGAGATTTGTTGGAATTGCGAGAGGAAATCGATGGGATCGACCGCCGGATCACAGAGCTCTATCAGAGGAGGATGGAGATCGCGGGGGAGGTTGCGTCCTACAAGATAAAGAACGGCAGGAAGGTGCTCGACAGGGAGCGCGAACGCTCGAAGCTTTCGGCGCTGACGGCACTCGGCGACACGGAGTTTAACCGCCACGGCATCCGGGAACTGTTTGAGCAGATCATGGCTGTGAGCAGAAAGCGCCAGTACCAGTTGATGACGGAGGCGGGGATCTATGAGAAGCCGGACTTTGAAGAGGTGGAGACTCTGGATTACAAGAAGGCGCGGATCGTGTTCCAGGGCGTGGAGGGCGCGTACACGCAGCTTGCCTTAAAGGAATATTTCGGCGACGGGGTGGACAGCTACCACGTCGACACATGGAGAGACGCGATGGAGGCGATCCGCACGGGGAGTGCAGACTACGCCGTGCTCCCGATTGAAAACTCGTCTGCCGGTATCGTCTCGGAGAACTATGATCTTATGGTGGAGTATGCTCACTGCATTGTCGGGGAGCAGATCATCCGGATCGACCACGCGCTGCTCGGACTGCCAGAGGCAGAGCTTGCGGACATCACGGACGTCTATTCGCATCCGCAGGCGCTCATGCAGTGCAGCCGCTATCTGGAGGACAGGCGCGGGTGGGAGAAGCACAGCGTGAAAAACACCGCCATGGCGGCGCAGAAGGTGAAGGAGGACGGAAAGCTTCACAAGGCAGCGATCGCAAGCCCTTTAAATGCAGAGATCTACGGTTTGAAGGTGCTTGACACCGCGATCCAGGACGACAGAACAAACGCCACACGCTTTATTATCGTGACCGGGCGCCACATTTTTGTGAAGGGCGCGAAGAAGATCAGCATCTGTTTTGAGGTGCCGCACGAGAGCGGCTCGTTGTATCATATGCTGTCGCATTTTATTTACAATGGGCTGAATATGAATCACATCGAGTCCAGACCCGTGCAGGGGAAAAACTGGGAGTACCGTTTCTTTGTAGATTTTGACGGAAACCTGGGCGACGCGGCGGTGCAGAATGCGCTGCGCGGTCTGTCGGAGGAGACGATCCGGCTGAAGGTGCTCGGCAACTATTAGAGGAGGCGCGGAAGATGAAAAGTGTTAAAAATTTGATCTTATACAGGGATTTTGAAAACGGGAAGCTGTTTTCTGATTTTGCATGGCTGATCGGGCATTATAAGAGCGCGGAAAGCGACAGGGAAGAGATGGAGACGCTGTTCTATACGTGTCTGCACCGCCTGACGGAGCTTGCGGAGAGCCACGGTCTTTGCGGGAATCTCTGGCACGGGTTTCTGACCTTTCTTCTGGTCAACCACGAGAATGCTTACAGCAGTGCCTGCGAGCTCCGCGGTGCGGTGGAGGGTTCGGTCAACCGGATCGCGCAGCACGATTTCACCATTTTGCGGGAGTATTTTGTCTTTGACCTGTCAGAGCTCGGCGCGTATTTCGGGGTGGACTGCATGGACGCCGTCTTAGATTACCAAGGGACGTCGGGAAACGGCGCGGCATTTAACCGGAGGATCAGAGAGCGTATCCGCGTGCTCTGCGAACATCTGGAACAGGCAGAGGATGCGGAGGCGTTCGGCGTGGCGGTGACGGGATTTTACCGTGAGTTCGGGGTGGGAAAGCTGGGGCTGCACAAGGCGTTCCGCGTGGCGCACGGGGAGAAGGGCGTCTGTATCGTCCCCATCTCCAATATCGCGCACGTCAGGCTGGACGATCTGGTCGGCTACGAGCTGGCGAAGCAGAAGCTTGTGGAGAACACGGAGGCGTTTGTGAGCGGAAGGGAGGCAAACAACTGCCTGCTCTACGGGGATGCTGGCACGGGGAAATCGACGAGCATCAAGGCGATCGCGAACGAGTACTACGACAGGGGACTGCGTCTGATCGAGATCTATAAGCACCAGTTTTGCGATCTGAATGACGTGATCGCACAGATCAAGAACCGGAACTACAAGTTTATCATCTATATGGACGATCTCTCCTTTGAGGAATTTGAGATCGAATACAAATATTTAAAGGCGGTTATCGAGGGCGGCCTCGAGAAGAAACCGGACAACGTGTTGATCTATGCGACCTCCAACCGCAGACACCTGATCCGGGAGAATTTTTCGGACAAGGAGGAGGTGCGCCAGGATATGCACACCTCCGACACAGTGCAGGAAAAACTGTCGCTCTATGCGCGGTTTGGTGTTACAATTTATTATGGGGCGCCAAGCAAAAAAGAATTTCAGGATATCGTAAAGGCGCTTGCCCAAAAGTACCATATACAGATGGATACGGACGCGCTGCTGCTTGAGGCAAACCGGTGGGAGCTTTCTCACGGCGGTCTGTCGGGAAGAACGGCACAGCAGTTTATCAATTACCTGCTCGGCAGGCAGTGAGAAAGGAGATTTTGCATGGCGATTCATACATTTGCAGCGATATACATTGGCTCGTATGAGGTCAGTCTGAAAATTTTTGAACTGGCATCGAGAAAAAAGCTGCGCAGCATCGACTATGTGCGCAGGAGGATCGAACTCGGAAAAGACGCTTATTCCAAAGGGCGCATCGGCTATGAACTGGTGGAGGCGCTCTGCGGGACGCTCAGCGAGTTTACACATATTATGGAGACATACCGGGTGGAAGCCTATGAGGCGTGCGCGGCTGCCGTGCTCCGCGATGCGGACAATGAGATTTTTATCCTGGACCAGATCAGGCTTCGGACCGGGCTGTCCGTCCATGTGCTGAGCAATTCCGAGCACCGTTTTGTTAGCTACAAATCCGTGGCGATGCGGGAAGAATTTGAGGATTTGATAAAGACGAGCGCGGCGGTTGTGGATGTAGGCGGCGCAGGGCTCCAGATCACGCTCTTTTCGAGAGGAAAAGTCGTGACGACCCAGCATCTGGGCATCGGGGCGATGCGTATGCGCGAGCAGCTCGCGCGAAACAGCGTCAACCTCGCCCAGTATGAGCGGCAGATCGAGGAGATGGTGGAGAAGGAGCTTGAGGTCTTTAAATCCATGTATCTGGAGGATGAGCACATCGAGCACCTGATCGTCATCGGAGACTATATGACGGAGCTGGTGCAGCGCGGTGGCAGACACCGCGCGGAGAAGATCGAGGACGTGCAGAAGTTTCTCCAGTACCTCGACGGGCTCGGCAGAAAAAGTCTGGAGCAGATCGCGGCGGAGCTCGGCCTTGTAAATGAAAACGACGCCCTCATCATTCCATACATGATCATCTGCAAGTGCATGGCGAAAGGTCTGGAGGCAGATACCCTGTGGGCGCCGGGCGTGATCGTAAACGACGGTATCGTCTGCGACTATGCGGAGCGAAATAAAATCTACAAGCCGGCGCACAACTTTGAGGAGGATATCCTCTCGGCGGCAAAGAGCCTGTCGGAGCGCTACATGAGCTACTCGCCGCACATCGACGCGCTGACGCAGATGGCAACCCTGATTTTTGACAGCATAAAAAAAGAACACGGTCTTGGCAGGAGGGAGCGTTTACTGCTGCGCGTGGCGGCGATCCTGCACGACTGTGGAAAATATATCAGCTTTCTGAACGCGCCACAGTGCGCCTACGACATTATCATGGCGTCCGAGATCATGGGACTGTCACATCTTGAGCGTGAGATCGTGGCAAACACCGTTCTCTACAATACACATCCGCTGCCGCCGTATCAGGATCTTTCCGACACGCTTGACCACGACAGCTATCTGACCGTGGCGAAACTCTCGGCGATCCTGCGCGTGTCGAACGCGATGGACAGAAGCCACAGACAGAAGTTTAAAAATGTCAAGGCAAAGCTCTGCGGCAGGGAACTCGTCATCACGATCGAGACGGAGGAGGACATTGCGTTGGAAAAGACGCTGTTTGGCGCAAAGACGGCTTATTTTGAGAGCATTTTCAGCATCAAGCCGGTCATTAAGGAAAAGCGGGTCTATTACTAAATTGGAGGGTTTCATGGAAAAAAAGATTGATTTTCACCAGCCGGAATACTATGAGAACCGGGAGCTTAGCTGGTTAAAGTTTGACGGCAGGGTTTTAAACGAGGCAAAGGACAAAAACATTCCGCTGCTGGAGCGGCTGAAATTTGTCAGCATCACGTCGTCCAATCTGGATGAGTTTTTTATGGTGCGCGTGGCGTCCTTAAAGGACATGGTGCACGCCAATTATAAAAAGAAAGACATTGCGGGCATGACGGCGGCGCAGCAGCTTGAGGCGATCAATGAAAAGACGAGGGAGCTGGTGGAGAGCCAGTACAACACCTATAACCGCTCGCTGGTCCCTCTGATGGCGGCAAACCATATCCATATCATCGAGCGGTTTGAAGATTTAAACGAACATCAGCAGGCATTCGTCGACCGCTACTTTGAGGAGAATGTCTATCCGGTGCTCACGCCGATGGCGGTGGACGCTTCGCGTCCGTTTCCGCTGATCCGGAATAAGACGTTAAATATCGCGGCGCTCTTGTCTGGCAAAGGCGGCAAGGCGTCCAAAAACACTGTGGAGTTTGCGACGGTCCAGGTGCCGTCCGTGCTGTCGCGGCTCGTGCAGATCCCGTCGGAGGAGAGCGAGGGGGAGAGCGCGCAGACATTTATTCTTTTGGAGCAGGTGATCGAGAAGAACATCGATAAGCTTTTCTTAAACTATGAGGTCTTGTGCGCCCACCCGTACCGCATCATGCGCAATGCGGATCTGACGATCGACGAGGACGAGGCGGCAGATCTTTTGAAGGAGATCCAGAAACAGTTGAAGATGCGCCAGTGGGGCGAGGTCATCCGTCTGGAGGTCGAGGCGTTGGTTGATAAAAAGCTTCTGCGCTTTTTGAAGGATGAGTTAAAGGTTGCCGAGGAGGACATCTTCCGCATCAACGGTCCGATCGACCTGACATTTCTGATGAAGATGTATGGGCTGTCCGGCTGCGACCATCTCCGCTACGCGCCGTACACGCCGAAAAAAGTGCCGGGGATCGAGCCGGGAGAAAATATTTTTGAGGCGATCCGCAGGGGCGACATCCTGCTGCATCATCCGTACCAGACCTTCGATCCGGTCGTGGATTTTATCCGGCAGGCGGCGGCTGATCCGGATGTGCTCGCCATCAAGCAGACGCTCTACCGCGTCAGCGGCAATTCGCCGATCATCGCCGCGCTTGCGAAGGCGGCGGAAAACGGCAAGCAGGTGTCGGTTCTGGTGGAGCTGAAGGCGCGCTTTGACGAGGAGAACAATATTGTGTGGGCAAAGAAGCTGGAGCAGGCGGGCTGCCATGTGATCTACGGTCTGGTCGGCTTAAAGACGCACAGCAAGATTGCGCTTGTCGTGCGCAGAGAGGAGGAGGGCATCCGCCGCTACGTGCATCTGGGAACGGGAAATTACAACGATTCCACGGCGAAGCTCTACACGGACTGCGGTATCTTCACCTGCATGGAGTCGATCGGCGAGGATGCGACGGCGGTATTCAATATGCTCTCCGGTTACTCCGAGCCGCTTTCGTGGAACCGCCTGGTCGTTGCGCCCATCTGGCTGCGCGGCAAATTTATGCAGCTCATCGGGAGGGAGACGGAACACGCACGCGCGGGCAAGCCGGCGCGCATCATGGCGAAGATGAACTCTCTGTGCGACGAGGGCATTATCGCGGCGCTCTACGAAGCGTCCGCCGCAGGCGTACAGATCGATCTGGTGGTGCGCGGTATCTGCTGTTTAAAGGTTGGTATCCCACATGTGAGCGAGAATATCCGCGTGCGTTCGATCGTCGGAAACTTTCTGGAGCACAGCAGGATCTTCTTTTTTTTAAACGACGGCGCGGAGGAGGTCTATATGGGAAGCGCGGACTGGATGCCGCGCAATCTTGACCGGCGCGTGGAGATTTTATTCCCGGTTCTGAATGAGGAATTAAAGGAAAAAGTAAAGCATATACTTGCAGTCGAATTATCTGACAATATGAAAGCTCATGTATTGAAATCTGACGGAAAATATGAGAAAATAGACAAAAGAGGAAAAGTACTTGTGGATTCACAGGCACAGTTTTGCAGGGAGGCGGCAGAGGCGGCGCCAAAGGCGGAGCACATTTATACCGAACGAGTATTTATCCCGGCGGAGCCTCTGGCGCAGGAGCCGTAAAGCCGTACCCCCACCGGGCAGCAAGCCAGGGCAGCATTGCCGGAAGGAGGGAACTATGAAGCATAAGATTTTATTTGTGGATTTGGATGACACACTTTTAAGCGATGACAAATCAGTTTCAGCCCGAAATTGTGAGGCAATCCGGCAGATGCTTGCAGAGGGACACTACCTTGTGCTGGCTACCGGCAGACCGGTGGAGAGCGGAAGGATCGTGGCGCGTGCGCTCGGGCTGACGCAGCCCGGCTGCTATATGATGGCGTTCAACGGGGCGGTGATCTATGACTGCGCGGCAGACCGCCTGCTGCGCAAGCGCTCCATTCCGGTGGACGTGGTGCAGGAGCTGTTCGAGCGCGCGAAGCGTGCGGGCATCTATGTACAGACCTACACGAATACGGATATCGTGACGGTGTGCCACACGCGGGAACTGGACTATTACAGAAAGCGGTCGGGACTTTCCTATAAGCTCTCTGACAATGTGCTGGACGTGCTGGAGGAGGAGCCGCAGAAGGTACTGTTGATCGCACTTGAGAACAGAGAGCGGCTGCGCAGGTTTCAGCGGGACAATCTCGCGTGGGAGCGCGGCAAATGCAACAGCTTTTTCTCCTGCGGGGAATATCTGGAATACTGTCCGGTGGGAACCGGAAAGGGGACGGGAGTTTTAGACCTGCTCCAGATTTTAAATATGCCGGCGGATGCCACCGTCGCCGTCGGGGATGAACAGAATGATATTTCCATGATACAGGCTGCCGGCATCGGGGTTGCCATGAAAAACGGAACCCGGGAAGTAAAAGATGCGGCAGAATATATCACAGAGCATGACAACAACCACGACGCCATCGCGGAAGTTATTGAACGGTTTATTTTATAGGGATCGCCTGGCTTCCTTTAAGCGTTCCAGCACAGAGTAGGGAATGTGCAGGGAGCCCTTACCGCAGCCGAGACGGATGGTGGGTTTGTTTTCGCCGTGGAAATCGGAGCCTCCGCTCAGGAGGAGACCGTTTTCTGCGGCGATTTTTTTCATCTGGCGCTCCTCGCCTGCCGTGTAGGTGGAGTAGAGTGCCTCGATGCCGTCCAGCCCGGCAGATCTCAGATCGTCGATCAGACGCTGGAGCGTCGCGCTGCCCATGCGGTAGAGCACCGGGTGCGCGAGGATGGCAAGACCGCCTGCGGCATGGATCAGATCCACCGCCTCCATCGGGGTTACCTTAAAGCGTCCGACATAGCATTTGCATCCGTCGCCGATATAGCGGTCAAACGCTTCGCGGACGCTTGAGATTTCGCCGTGCCGGTAGAGACAGCGCGCGATATTGGCGCGCGTGATCACGCTGTCCGGATTTTCTTCGGCAAGCATTTCCATCGTGATGTGAAAGCCCTCCCGCTGTAACGCCGCGACGATTTTTTCGTTGCGCCGGTCGCGGCAGTCGCGGAATTCCTTTGTCTTTGCGAGCAGCAAGGGATTTTCGGGGTCGACAAAGAGACCGACAATGTGTATCTCCTTGCGCTGTGACAGACCGCCAGGGATCTTGTATTCGGTCGAGAGTTCGATGCCGGGGATCAGTTCAATGCCGCAGGCGGCGGCAGCGGGCAAAGCCTTCGCGACGCCGGCGGTGGTGTCGTGGTCTGTGAGCGCGATGGCGCTAAGTTTCGCCTGCTTTGCGGCGAGGATCACCTCCTCCGGCGAGAGCGTCCCGTCCGATTCGGTGGAGTGTACGTGAAGATCTATGATGCGTTCCATATATAAGCAGTGTCCTTTCCCTACTGGTATTAGGAAAAGCATAGAACAAATACGGAAAAAAGTCAAAGAGAACAGGCATGATTTTGTTGCCTAAAAGAAAAAAAGAGTCTATAATGGGTGGGAGAATGACGTAGGATGAGAGGGAGAGACGGTATGCAGTTATTGACATTTTCTTTGAACGGGACAGATTACGGGATTGCGCTTGAGGATGTGGAGTCGATCGAGAGGAGAAAGGATGTGGTCAAAGTGCCGACCGCACCGCGCCATATCCGCGGGATCATCCGCCTGCATGGCGAGATCGTTCCGGTATTTTGTCTCGCCGCACGGTTTGGCGTGCCGGAGGGGCAGATTGAGAATCTTGTCGTGGTCAAGGTGGATGGCATGAAGGTCGGTCTTGAGGTCGGCAGGGTGAAGGAGATCGTCGATGTGGAGAATTCGAGCGTACTTCCGATGCCGGTTCTGGTAAACAGCGAGAGGAACTGCTTTAACGATGTGGCATCCTGCCGCAAGGAGCTCGTCGTCATGCTGGATGTCGGCAGCCTGATCTCGATGGAGGAACAAAAGCAGCTCCGCAAGATCATCGACGACGGCGGCGAGGCAGCGGAAGAGTAAAAAGTGATTGACAACAGAAAGTTTCTGTGTTATAGTTTGATAGTTGTTAGAAACAAAGTAGAGTATCCACTCTCACCGGAGCACAAGCGCGTGACTCATGGTTCATATTTCAAAGCGATGTGAACAGCGATGTTCCCAGTTTGAATGATTAGTGGATAGTCTGCCTATCCACTTTTTTATTTTGGAGGTACGGTACAATTAGCGAGTTAATGATTAATGAACAAATCAGAGACAAAGAGGTTCGTCTGATTGGGGAAAACGGAGAACAGCTTGGCATTATGTCAGCCAGAGAAGCGATGAAGCTGGCTGAGGATGCGGAACTTGACCTGGTGAAGATCGCTCCGACTGCAAAGCCGCCGGTATGCAAGATCATCGATTACGGCAAGTACAGATACGAGCTGGCGAGAAAAGAAAAAGAGGCCAGAAAGAAGCAGAAGGTGGTCGAGCTGAAAGAGATCCGTCTGTCACCCAATATTGATTCAAACGACTTGAACACAAAGATGAATGCAGCTAAGAAGTTTCTTTCCAAGGGGGACAGAGTAAAGATCACACTCCGTTTCCGGGGCAGGGAGATGGCGCATATGCACGCGAGCAAGCACATCTTGGATGATTTTGCCGCAAACCTTAGCGAAATAGCAGTAGTGGAAAAAGCACCGAAGGTTGAGGGAAGAAGTATCAGCATGGTGCTGGCAGAGAAAAAGTAATAATTTTAAGGAGGAACATATCATGCCAAAAATGAAAACAAGCAGAGCGGCTGCAAAACGTTTCAAAGTAACAGGAACAGGAAAGTTAAAGAGAAATAAAGCTTACAAGAGACATATCCTGACAAAGAAGTCTGCAAAGACTAAGAGAAATCTTAGAAAAGCAACGACCGTGGATGCAACAAACGTTAAGAACATGAAGAAGATTTTACCATATTTATAGGAATAAGTTAAGGAGGATTGTAAAATGGCAAGAGTAAAAGGCGGCTTAGGCGCTAAGAAAAGACATAATAGAACATTAAAACTGGCAAAAGGTTACAGAGGCGCACGTTCCAAACAGTACCGTGTGGCAAAGCAGTCTGTCATGAGAGCCTTGACAAGTTCTTATGCAGGTAGAAAAGAGAGAAAGAGACAGTTCCGTCGTTTATGGATCGCACGTATCAATGCGGCAGCGAGAATGAACGGTATCTCTTACAGCCAGATGATGCATGGTCTGAAGGTTGCAGGCGTAGAAATCAACCGCAAGATGCTTGCAGAGATGGCAGTCAATGATGCGGCAGGCTTTGCTGCACTGGCAGAGCTTGCAAAGAGCAAGGTAGCGTAAGCAGTTGGAGAGAACTTATTTCATGTTGGGACAACCTCATGAGATAAGTTCTTTTTAGCATAAGAGTGGCGCGCAGAGCGTGCCGCTCGTTGTCTGGAAAGCGGGGGAGAGTTTATGTTTCTGATTCAGATGGTGATACTGCTCACGGGCGCGCTGATGATCCTGGCGCCGCGGTCGTGCACGAGGAAGGAAGCGCGTGGGAATGAGACTGCAGAGAAACGCACCCGGACAATGGGCGTCTGGCTGTTTTTGGCGGCGGTCATCTGGATGATCACAGCAAAATTGACCTGATCGCCAGAAAAGCATTTACAATTCCTATACATATGCTTTACAATAAAAGCATACACAAGAGAGGATGGAGGAGTTTGCTATGTATTATTGTAAGAATTGCGGACAGCAGTATGTGACAGACGAGGCGGTGATCTGTGTCAAATGCGGCGCACAGAAGGGCGTGGGAAGCAATTACTGCCCGAACTGCGGACAGCCGACGCCGCAGGGCAGTCAGGTATGCCTGCACTGTGGCGTCGCGCTCAACGGAGGTGCGTTCGGACCAAAGGGAGGCAAATCAAAAGTGGCGGCGGGACTGCTCGCTATTTTTCTTGGTTCCCTTGGCGTACACAATTTTTATCTCGGTTATACGGGAAAAGCGGTCGCGCAGCTTTTGATCACACTGTTGACGTGCGGTATGGGCGCAATCGTTTCCGGTATCTGGTCGTTTATCGAGGGGATCATGATCCTGACAGGAAGCATCAATACCGATGCGGACGGCAGAATGCTGAGCGATTAGACAGCAGAATAAACAATAATCAATGGAACAGGCAGACAGCCGGACGATCAGACGTCCGGCTGTCTGTTTTTGGTTCCTGTATTCCGGCAGGCGAAAAACAGAAGCACAGCGCCAAGGACAGCCGCGGCAAAGCCGGTGACAAGCAGGGGGGTCACGCCTGCATAGTCGAGCAGGATGCCGCCGATCAGGCTTCCGATCACACCGCCGAGCGTGTTGGTCGCGGTCATCACCGCCTGCCCTTTGAATTTGTCGGCGTCCTCCATAGTCTCGTTGACATAGTAGACGGATGCCGGAATATAGAGCGCAAAGGAACCCATCTGGAGGATCTGGGCGAGATAAAACTGCGGCATGGTCACGGCAAGCAGATAGGCGGCCGCCTTTGCGGCGAAGAAAACACCGGAAAGCATCAGCAGGCGGCTGCTGGAAAAACGTTTCAGCAGCTTTGAGAAAACCAGCATCGCTGGAATCTCACAGACAGCGGCGACCGAGAGCGCAGTTCCCATGCTGGCGGAGTTGCCGCCTAAGGAGGTCACGATCTGGATCAGATAGCTATTTGTCATGTTGTGAAACGTAAAGAGCAGCGTCACGCCGATCAGGGCAACCGTAAAACGCCTGTACCGCAGGAAGAAGGAAAAGATCGTTTCCCGTTTTCCGTTGTTTTTTGGTGCGGCAGTGTGGTCTGCCTGGATTTCGGATCGTTCCGTTTTCACCGGCTGGGGGAGCACCGGCATCGAAAGCAGTGCCAGTATCATCAGCGCGAGGAAGAGCAGTGCGGCAAAAATGATCACGTCCGCGCCCTTTTTCTCGATGAGCCGGCCGAGCGCAGACGAGGCAGCGGCATAGGAGACCGAGCCGACGCCGCGCGCGATGCCGAAGTCGACGGAGACGCCGCGGTTGACATAGTAGATACTCACCGAATTGACCAGTGGCTGTGTCACCTGAAGAAAGGAGTCCGTCAGAAGAAAAAAGACAAACACGGCGAGAAACAGGTTCGGAACAAAATATAAGAGGAAAAAGGAGGCGGCTGTCGCGGCGCCCAAAAGCGCTGTCAGCTTCTGGATCGTGATTTTCTGCGAGGAATCCGCGATGGCGGCAAAGCGGGGCTGCAGGAGGACGCCCAGGATATTTCCGAGTGCGACCGCGATTCCCGCCTGTGAACTGGAAAAGCCTTTCGCGAGAAGGAGAACTGTCGCGAATGCGTAGATAGAACAGAACGACGCCCAGTAGCCGCCCTGCAAAATACAGTACTGGAAGGTCAGCAGCCGCGTGTTGATTTTTGTGGATGATCTCATGTCGAAAAAAGTCCTTTCTGTAAATATCTACGCCAAGTGTACTGGAATTTCCGGGAGAAAGCAAGGGCGGCAGGTTATTTTTGGTATTCCTAATCGTTATATCATTTTTTTGTCAGATCATTGACAAAAAATTCTGACATTGGTATTATCAAATATAAGTTTGATAGATGATTATACAGTAAGGAAGGTTCTTGTATGAGAAGACAGGTATTATCGCTTTTGGTTGAGAATAATCCGGGCGTGACGAGTCATATTTCCGGTCTGTTCAGTCGGAGAGGCTATAATATCGACAGCTTTTCTTCGGGCGTGACGGCGGATCCGAGATATACCAGAATCACGATCGTGGCAAGCGGGGATGAACAGATTTTGGAACAGATCGAGAAGCAGCTCGCCAAGCTCGAGGATGTGGTGGATATCAAGAAGCTGGAACCGGGCTCGTCAGTGACGAGAGAGCTCATTTTGGTCAAGATCCGCGCGAAGGATGTGGAGCGCCAGCCGATCATCAGCGTGACGGAGATTTTCCACGGCAAGCTGGTGGACGTCACACACGATTCCATGGTCGTGGAGCTGACGGGACAGCAGGAGAAGCTGGACGCCTTTTTGGATCTGGTGGAGGGCTACGGCATACTGGAACTGGCGCGGACGGGCATCACGGGTCTCTCGAGAGGCTGCGCCGATGTGAAGATATTTGATGAGAACGGACACCTGCAAAGCTTGTAGATGTGCGCGACATATAAAATTTTATTTTGGAGGATACTATTATGTCAGCAAAAATTTTTTATCAGGAAGACTGTAACCTTTCCCTTCTGGATGGCAAGACGATCGCCATCATCGGCTACGGCAGCCAGGGACACGCGCACGCGTTGAACTTAAAAGAGTCCGGATGCCATGTCATCGTCGGTCTCTACGAGGGGAGCAAATCATGGGATAAGGCGGTAAAGCAGGGCTTTGAGGTGTACACCGCGGCGGAGGCTGCGAAGAAAGCCGACATTATCATGATCCTGATCAATGACGAGAAACAGGCGGATCTTTACAAGAACGACATCGAGCCGAACCTTGAGGAGGGCAATATGCTGATGTTCGCGCACGGCTTTAACATTCATTTCGGATGTATTGTGCCTCCGGCAAATGTTGACGTTACGATGATCGCGCCGAAGGGACCGGGACATACGGTTCGCTCCGAGTATCAGGCGGGCAAGGGTGTTCCGTGTCTGGTTGCGGTGGAGCAGGATGCGACCGGAAAGGCGCAGGACATCGCGCTGGCATATGCGCTCGGCATCGGCGGTGCGAGAGCGGGCGTTCTCGAGACGACGTTTCGGACCGAGACTGAGACAGATCTTTTCGGCGAGCAGGCAGTGCTCTGCGGCGGCGTATGCGCGCTGATGCAGGCAGGCTTTGAGACGCTGGTGGAGGCAGGCTATGATCCGAGAAACGCTTACTTCGAGTGTATCCATGAGATGAAGCTGATCGTGGATCTGATCTACCAGTCAGGCTTTGCCGGCATGAGATATTCTATCTCCAACACGGCGGAGTACGGCGATTACATCACTGGTCCGAAGATCATCACGGACGAGACAAAGAAGGCGATGAAGAAGATCCTGTCCGATATTCAGGACGGTTCTTTTGCAAAGGAATTCCTGCTTGATATGTCACCGGCAGGAAAGCAGGTACACTTTAAGGCGATGAGAAAGCTTGCTGCCGAGCATCCGTCTGAGAAGGTTGGCGAGGAGATCCGCAAGCTTTACAGTTGGAACAACGAGGAAGATAAGTTTATCAACAACTAAGATACATAAAACCGGTTGACAAATGTTTTCCGTATGTTAAAATAAATCATATCGCAGAATCGGATCAGGTTCTGCTACAGCACGGAGAATCGATCTTCGTCTCTAAGTTTTTGGAGACGAAGATTTTTTTAAGGAGGAAATTATGTCAGAACTTTACAATCACAAGGTCATTGAGAAAAAATGGCAGGATCTCTGGGATGAGAAAAAAGCGTTTGCCGCAACGGACGATTACAGCAGACCGAAATACTATGCGCTCGTGGAGTTCCCGTACCCGTCGGGGCAGGGGCTGCACGTCGGTCATCCAAGACCTTACACCGCGCTTGACATCGTGGCGAGAAAGCGCAGGATGCAGGGCTACAATGTGCTCTATCCGATGGGATGGGATGCGTTTGGTCTGCCGACGGAAAACTATGCGATCAAGAATAAAGTCCATCCGAAGATCGTCACCGCGAACAATGTTGCCCGTTTTAAGGAGCAGCTTCACTCGCTGGGATATTCCTTTGACTGGGACAGAGAGGTGAATACGACAGATCCGGATTACTACAAGTGGACGCAGTGGATTTTCCTGAAATTATTTAAGGAAGGGCTTGCCTACAAGAAGGAGATGCCGATCAACTGGTGTACTTCCTGCAAGGTTGGTCTTGCCAACGAGGAGGTTGTAAACGGCGCCTGCGAGCGCTGTGGTTCTCCGGTTGTGCGCAAGGTCAAGAGCGAGTGGATGTTAAAGATCACCGAGTATGCCGACAAGCTTTTGGAAGGGCTTGAGGATGTGGATTACATTGAGCGCGTAAAGGTTTCCCAGAAGAACTGGATCGGCAAATCCAAGGGCGCTGAGGTCGATTTTTCCATCAAGGGAAAAGAGGATAAGCTCCGCGTCTACACAACGCGCTGCGACACGCTTTTCGGTGTGACCTACATGGTAGTCTCCCCGGAGCACCCGATGATCGACAAGTACCAGTCGGAGATCACGAACTGGGATGCAGTCGTGGCATACCGCGAGGAGGCTGCGAAGAAATCCGATTTTGAGCGCGCGGAGCTCGCGAAGGATAAGACGGGTGTGCAGATCGAGGGGCTTGTCGCAGTCAATCCGGTGAGCGGTAAGGAGATTCCGATCTGGATTTCCGACTATGTGCTCATGTCCTACGGCACGGGCGCGATCATGGCAGTTCCGGCGCACGATGAACGCGACTGGGAGTTTGCGAAGAAATTTGGTCTGCCGATGGTCCAGGTCGTTGCGAAGGACGGAGAGGAAGTGGACATCAGTGCAGGCGCGTTTACGGATGTTGCGACAGGCGTGCTGATCAATTCTGATTTTATCAACGGTCTGGAAGTGAAGGACGCCCAGGAAAAGATGATCGCCCATCTGGAGGAGAATGGCATCGGAACGGCAAAGACGAATTACAAGTTAAGGGACTGGGTATTTTCACGCCAGCGCTACTGGGGCGAGCCGATCCCGATCGTGGAGTGTGAGAAATGCGGTTATGTGCCGCTGGATGAGAGCGAGCTGCCGCTGATGCTCCCGGAGGTTGACAGCTATATGCCGACGGATAACGGGGAATCTCCGCTTGCAGCCATGACTGACTGGGTGAATACGACCTGCCCGTGCTGCGGCGGTCCTGCAAAGAGAGAGACGGATACGATGCCGCAGTGGGCGGGATCTTCCTGGTATTTCTTGAGATACTGCGATCCGCACAATGAAAAGATGCTGGCGAGCCCGGAGGCATTAAAGTACTGGATGCCGGTGGACTGGTACAACGGCGGTATGGAGCACACGACACTGCATCTTTTGTATTCCAGATTCTGGCACAAGTTTTTGTATGACCAGAAGGTCGTGCCGTGTGCAGAGCCGTATCAGAAGAGAACTTCACATGGCATGATCCTGGGTGAGAACGGGGAGAAGATGTCCAAGTCCAGGGGCAATGTTGTAAACCCGGATGATATCGTCAGGGATTACGGCGCAGATACGTTAAGAACGTATGAGATGTTTATCGGCGCGTTTGACTTAAGCGCGTCCTGGTCGGAGGACGGCGTGAAGGGCTGCCGCCGCTTCTTAGAGCGTGTGTGGAAGCTTCAGGACATCATGACGGAGGAGACGTCCTACTCCGCTGACCTTGAGACAAAGATGCACCAGACGATCAAGAAGGTGAGCAGCGATTTTGAGAATCTGAAGTACAACACGGCGATCGCGGCAATGATGGCTCTGCTCAACGATTTTACGAAGAAGAACGCCATCACAAAGGCGGAATACCGGACACTGTTACTTCTCTTAAATCCGGTAGCGCCGCATATCACAGAGGAGCTGTGGCAGATTACCGGAGGCGAGGGTTATGTCTACGAGCAGGCATGGCCGGAGTATGATGAGGCAAAGACGGTGGAGAACACCGTAGAGATTGCCGTGCAGATCAACGGAAAGACAAAGGGGACACTGGCGATCGGCAGGGATGACGCGAAGGACGACGTCATCGCGAAGGCAAAGGAATCGATTGCAGATAAGCTGACCGGAACGATCGTAAAAGAGATCTATGTGCCGGGCAGGATTGTCAATATTGTGATGAAATAAGCGTACAGTTTCAGAAACGGAGTATGCCATGACCCTGCACCATTTGGAAATATTTGTCGCCGTGTGCCGTGAGAAAACGACGCACGCGGCGGCGGAAAAGTTGAATCTCTCACAGCCCGCCGTCTCAAAGGCGATCACGGATCTTGAGAAATATTATCAGGTTTCGCTCTTTGAACGGATCAACCGCCGTCTCTACCTGACACCGGTCGGGGAGACGATGCGGGACTATGCCTATCAGGTGTTGGAAGCGTATGAGCAGATGGAGACGGAGATCAGCCGGAGCGGCGCGCGCCGCCACATCCGCATCGGCGCGTCTGTCAGCGTCGGGACAAGGCTTTTGCCTCCTCTGCTCGCAAAGCTTGCGGAAAAGGATGCGCAGATCACTTACGAGGTGACGGTGGACAACACCAGCAAGATCGAACACATGATAGAGAATTACAGTCTGGATCTGGGGCTGGTAGAAGGGTATGTGGACAACCGGAATCTGGTGATGAAAAATGTCGCAGAGGATGCGCTTGTGCTCGCCATGCGCGCCGGGCATCCTCTGTTAAAGAGGGAGACACCCGACATTTCTGCGCTGGAGAACTATTCTTTTATCACGCGCGAGGGCGGGAGCAGCGCCAGAAATCAGTTGGAACTGTATCTGCAGGAGCTTGGTGTGCATCTTACCCCAAATTATTCGTGTAGCAATATCGAAGCGATCAAGCAGGCGCTTTTGTACACGGACGGCATTTCTGTCTTGTCCAAAATGATGATAGAGCAGGAATTGAGAACGGGAATACTCGCGGTACTCCCGTGGGAGAATCTGGAATTTAAGCGGACGATACGTCTGATCTATCACAAAAACAAGCATATCTCTCCGGCGATGGAGACCTTTCTCTCTCTTTTAGAGGAACAGATATAAAAGTGTTCCCACAACGCTGCTGCCAAGAATGATCAGGATCGGATTTACCTTGTATTTTCTTAAAAGAAACAGACAGACCGCAAAGAGCGAGAGCTCAACATACTGGATATTTGCGACCGTGGTTACCCCGTCGCGGAAAACGCCGAGCGTCAAAATCGACAGTCCGGCGGAGGCGATCAGCGCGACGACCGCAGGGCGGAGGGACGCGAGTACAGTCTGGATGCCGGAAAAACTTCTGTATTTATAGTAAAAATGTGCGAGCGAGAGGCAGATGACAAAGGATGGGATAATGCATCCGAGCGTGCACACCAGCACTCCGGGCACTCCACCGAGCTGCATCCCTACAAAGGTGGACGAGTTGATGGAGATCGGTCCCGGGGTCATTTCTGCGATCGCGATCAGGTCGCTGAATTCCTCGATGGACATCAACTGCAAAATATTGACGATCTGATCCTGGATCAGCGGAATGGCGGCGTAGCCCCCTCCGACACTGAACATACCAACCTGCATAAAGGAAAAGAATAATTGTAAAATTACCGGCATATTAAGCACACTCCTTTCGGGAAGAAATAAAAGCGGTCATGATTCCGATCATCAGGCATGAGAGGATCATCAGGATCGCACTGAAGTCAAACACAACGGCTGCAAGAAAACATACGATCATCAGCGCCACATAGAAATAATTTTTCATGGCGATGATGTTTGACGCGAGATTTAGCGTCACGTCGATGATCACTGCCGCAACGCCGGCACGTGTGACCTGAAGCGCCAGGGCGACGAGGGTGTTTGTGCGGAACTGCTCGTAGCAGAGGCTGATGAGCGAGATAATGATCATCGGCGGCAGGATCGTTCCGAATACCGCAGCCAGCGAACCGGGGATGCCTGCCATCCGGTAGCCGATGATAACGGAAGCATTGACGGGCAGCGGACCGGGAGAGGACTGTGTGATCGCCGTGATGTCGAGCATTTCCTCCTCCTCCAGCCAGTGCTTTTCATCGACAAATTTCTTTTTCATCAGGGAAACGATGACGAAGCCGCCGCCAAAGGTGCAGGAACTTAACAGAAACATGGATGTAAATAATTGCCACAGTAAATTTGTATTTGTTTTTTTCTTCATGTTGTGACCTCCTTTTGTGATAACAGCATACTACAAAATTTTTAATAATAAAAACATATATATTTTATTAAAAAGATAACAAAAAGTTATTAAGTGTGCGTATGGGAGGGAAGAAAACATCTCAAACTTGCAATGCAAAAGCATTTGGAGTAAGATAGTACCCGAAAAGCATAAGAAAAGATATGGAGTAGTAGTTGGAAATGGAACAGAGCAGTAAGGGAACAAAGTTGTTAAACGGTTCCATCTGGAAGGGGATTGTGTCATTCGCAATCCCTCTCTTCTTGGGAAATTTATTTCAGCAGATGTACAATACGGTGGATTCTCTCATCGTGGGGAATTATCTTGGAAGCGACGCGCTTGCGGCGGTCAGCTCGTCGGGCAGTCTGATTTTTCTGCTGGTCGGCTTTTTCAATGGAATTGCCGTGGGAGCGGGCGTTGTGATCTCCAGGTATTTCGGCGCGAGAGATTACGAAAATCTGCGAAAGGCAGTACATACCGACGTGGCGTTCGGGCTTGTGGCAGGCGCCATTTTGACGGTGCTCGGAATGGTGCTTGCGCCGCAGATCCTTGTTCTGATGGGGACGCCGGAGTCTGTGATGCCGAACTCGATCAGCTATTTCCGCACTTATTTTGCGGGTTCGCTGGCGTTTGTCATGTACAATATCGTGATGGGAATTTTGCAGGCGGTCGGGGACAGCAGGCATCCGCTGTATTATCTGATCTTTTCGTCAGTCATCAACGTGGTGCTGGATCTGCTCTTTGTCGGAAAATTTGGCTGGGGTGTCGGCTCTGCCGCGGCTGCGACTGCGATTTCGCAGGCTGCGAGTGCGCTGCTTTGTTTGATCCGTCTGATAAAAAGTGAGGACGTCTATCAGGTACGGCTGCGGGAGATACGTTTTCACGGCACGCAGTTGCGCCAGATCATTCAGATTGGTCTGCCGTCCGGTCTGCAAAATTCGATCATCTCGATCGCGAACATTGTCGTGCAGTCGAATATCAATAAATTTGGCGTGATGGCGGTTGCCGGATGCGGCGTGTACTCGAAGATCGAGGGCTTTGCCTTCCTGCCGATCACCTGCTTTGCCATGTCGCTGACCACCTTTATCGGACAGAACCTCGGTGCGAGACAGATCGACCGCGCGAAGCGCGGCGCGGTGTTCGGGATTCTCTGCTCCGTGTCGCTGGCGGAGCTTGTCGGTCTGTTCGTCTACTTCCTGATGCCTTATCTGGCGGCAGCCTTTGACAGCAGTCCGCAGGTTGTGGAGATTGCGACCAGACAGGCGCACGTGGAGGCGCTGTTTTACTGTCTGCTTGCATTTTCCCACTGTATCGCGGGGATCCTGCGCGGTGCGGGAAGATCGACCGTGCCGATGCTTGTGATGCTGGCGTCGTGGTGCCTCATCCGTATTACTTACATCACGGTCACCGTGCATTTTATTCCAAAGCTTGAGGTGATCTTCTGGGCTTACCCGATCACATGGTCGATCAGCTCTGTCATTTTCTTCTTGTATTTTGTCAGGGGAAAGTGGCTGTATGGTTTTGAGGGGAGTCGGTCGTAAGCTGCCGGAGCAGGATGAAAAGGAAACTTCCCAACTCACCCCTCTACCCGAAAGTTCTGATAGAACCGGATAAACTCCTCAAGGGACGTCGAAGGTCTGACATTGGTGCGGTAGGCGAAGCCGACCTCTCTTTTCGGGATCGGGATATCGAGTGGGATCTCGACAAGAGAGCCGTCTGCGAGATCTTTCCGCACAAAATTTTTGATGACGCAGGCAGCGCCGACGCCGATCCGTGCGAAATCAATGAGCAGATCCATATCCGAAATGTCGATGGAGTCGTGGATCTGAATCTGGTTTTCCAGCAGATAGCTGTCGATATACTGCCGGGTCATATTGTTTTTATCCAGCATCATCAGGGTCGCGTTCGAGAGAATTTCATGTCTGGTGATGCCGCGTGCCCGAAGGTTGTGCAGATAGTCGTGCGTTGCGACAAAAGTGTCCTCAATTTCTTCCAGAAAATCAAAGTGAATATTCTTAAGCGCCGCCGGACGACCGATCAGCCCGATGTCGATTTTGTTCTCCTCGAGAAGCTTTAAGGTCTCGTTGGTGGACTTGCAGGAGATGGAGATGGAAATATGGGGATTCTGCCGCACAAACTCTTTCAAATAAGGAAGGAGAAGATACTTGCAGAGCGTGGAACTGACACCGAGTTTTAAATGACCGACGCCAAGCTCGATGGACCGCTTTAACTTTTCCTCGCCGAGCGTGAGCGTCTCAAACGCCGAGCGGACATGGTCGTACAGAAGCCTGCCCTCATCCGTGAGCAGAACGCCTCTGGAACTGCGGGAAAACAGACGGCATCCGAGACTTTCCTCGAGCTTCTGGATCGATTTGCTGATGGCGGGCTGGCTGATATAGAGCTCCTTGGCAGCTTTGGAGATATTTCCGGTGTTGGCGACTGTATAAAAAATCCGGTAGGACGAAAGACTCTGGTTCATGATACATATCCTTTCATAACAAAAATTTATACTTATTATAACATGAAAACGGGTTATGGTAAATATACTTATTATGTATTTCTATTATGATGTCCGGTGTGCTAAACTTTTTATAGGATGCCAGAGGCAAAGAGGGGCATTTATAAGAATTTTCTATGGGAAACAGGAGGAAATACGCATGGGTATGACGATGACTCAGAAAATCCTTGCGGCACACGCCGGGCTTCCATCGGTCTGTGCGGGACAGTTGATCGAGGCGGATTTGGATCTCGTGCTTGGGAATGACATTACATCACCGGTCGCAATCCATGAGATGGAGAAGATGAAGACGGACGGTGTATTTGATAAGGATAAGATTGCGCTGGTGCTGGATCATTTTGTGCCGAACAAGGACATCAAGTCGGCGCAGCACTGCAAATGTGTGCGTGAGTTTGCCTGCAGGCATGACATCACGAATTATTTTGACGTGGGGGAGATGGGGATCGAGCACGCGCTGCTCCCGGAGAAAGGGCTGACCGTGGCGGGTGATGTGATCATCGGAGCGGATTCCCACACTTGTACCTATGGGGCGCTTGGGGCATTTTCCACCGGAGTCGGGAGCACGGACATGGCAGCCGGCATGGCGACCGGAAAGGCATGGTTTAAAGTGCCTGCGGCAATCCGCTTTGAGCTGACCGGAAAGCCTGCAAAATGGGTCAGTGGCAAGGATATTATCTTACATATCATCGGGATGATCGGTGTGGACGGCGCGCTCTACAAGTCGATGGAGTTTGTCGGCGACGGTATCGCGTATCTGACGATGGACGACCGCTTTACGATCGCGAATATGGCGATCGAGGCAGGCGGCAAGAACGGTATTTTCCCGGTGGATGAGCGGGCAGAGCAGTATATGAAGGAGCACTCGAAGCGTCCGTACCGGATCTATGAGGCGGATGAGGATGCGGTCTACGAGGAGACCTACACGATAGACCTCTCTGCACTTCGTCCGACGGTTGCATTCCCGCATCTGCCGGAGAATACGAGGACGATCGACGAGGTCGGCGATATTCCGGTGGATCAGGTGGTGATCGGTTCCTGCACCAACGGGCGCATGGAGGATCTGCGCGTCGCGGCTTCCATTTTAAAGGGAAGAAAGGTTGCAAAGGGCGTGCGGGTCATCGTGATCCCGGCGACGCAGAAGATTTATCTCGACGCGATGGAGGAAGGACTCTTAAAAACCTTTGTCGAGGCGGGCGCAGTGGTCAGCACGCCGACGTGCGGACCGTGTCTGGGCGGTTACATGGGAATCCTGGCGGAGGGTGAGCGGTGTGTCTCCACGACAAACCGGAATTTTGTCGGCAGAATGGGACACACGGATTCGGAAATTTATCTGGCAAGTCCGGCGGTGGCGGCAGCGAGCGCGGTGACCGGGAAAATTTCAGATCCGGACAGCATATAGCAGAGAGTGGAGGCAGACATGGAAGCAGCAAAAGGTCATGTATTCAAATATGGAGATAACGTAGATACGGATGTCATCATCCCGGCGCGCTACTTAAATTCTTCGGATCCGAAGGAGCTTGCAGCGCACTGTATGGAGGATATTGACACGGAGTTTGTGAAAAAGATCGCGGAGGGCGACATCATTGTCGCCGGAAAGAATTTCGGATGCGGTTCTTCCAGAGAGCACGCGCCGTTGGCAATCAAGGCGTCGGGCGTAAGCTGTGTCATCGCGGAGACCTTCGCGCGGATTTTTTACCGCAACGCGATCAATATCGGGCTTGCGATCATTGAGTGCCCGGAAGCGGCACGGGAGATTGCCGCAGGCAGCGAGGTCGAGGTTGATTTTGACAGCGGAAGGATCACCGACCGGACGTCGGGGAAGAACTATCAGGGGCAGGCATTTCCTCCGTTTATGCAAAGGATCATCGACTGCGGCGGGCTCGTTCCCTATATCAACCGGAAGTAAACGAGGCGAGGTAGTCGAGATAGCGTTTGGAAATATGCAGATGGGTGTAGACCTCTGCATATTTTTTTCCACTGAAGCCCTCGATGTAGTTTTCCGGAAAATTTTTGCGGATGCCGGAGGCTTTGGCGAGGTCGGCGGCCTTGTTGTAGGCGATGGCGGCTGTCTCCTCGGTGGGATAGACCCCGATCAGATAGTTGCCGTTGATGTGGATGGAGGCGCGGTATTTTGACACGCCGTTTTTCTCCGTCCGCTGCACGCCGTGATAGTGGTTGTGAATGATGATGTTGGAGTAGCGGTAATCGAGCGTGTCCCCGTTTGCAAACTCATAGTCACGCCCGGCGACGGCGTAGGGTCTGATGCCGTAGCGCGCCGGGATGGAGTACTGCATCCCGTAGTCGCTGACAAACAGATGTCCCTGCCGCCGCTGGATTTTATGGCTGGAATAGTAAAACAGATCATCGATATCAAATTTCAGCTCCAGCTCCGGGGAAAGAAAGTAGCTGAAATAGCCTTTGTGAAGGTAAATGGGATTTTTAAAATAGATGCCGTTGTCGCGGAAGTTGATCAGGATCACCGCTTTCTCAAAGGAGAGTGTGAACCGGCAGCCGTGGAGCTGAACGATGCCGATGGAGGTATCGCCTGTGATTTCCCGGGCATCCAGATATGCCCCGGCGGCGTCCTCCTCCGAGGAAAAGCTGCCGAGACTGATATGTTTCCCGCGGTAGGTCATTCCGGCGCGGTAATAGATCTCGCCATTTTTTTTCGTGGCTTTCGATACACCTGATAACATGAAAAACTCCTGCGCAAATGTATTTGCATCGGTGAGGATGCACTCCTGGGTCGGATATAGCATAACAAAATTACAGGCGGGATGCAAGCGGCGCGGCGATTTGCGGGAAAACCGCCGGTTTCATACGTTACTACATTGACACAAATACAGATTTTCCGCTATAATGTGTGAAAACGTGAAAATAAGAGGATGAGGAAAATGGAACGAATGTATGTGAGCACGAGGGATGCCGATGAGCGTGTGACGGCGTCCGAGGCAATTTTAAAGGGACTTGCAAATGATGGGGGACTGTTTGTGCCGACAGAGATTCCGGCGCTCGACATTCCTTGGGACGAGCTGGCGAAGATGAGCTATCAGGAGACGGCATACGAGGTGATGCGCCGTTTTCTGACAGATTTTACCGAGGAGGAGTTAAAGCACTGCATCGCGTCGGCATACGACGACAAGTTTGATACGGCGGAGATCGCGCCGCTGGTGGATGCGGACGGCGCTTACTATCTGGAGCTATTCCACGGTGCGACGATCGCGTTTAAGGACATGGCGCTCTCGATCCTGCCATATCTCCTGACGACGGCGGCGAAGAAGAATCAGGTAAAAAATGAGATCGTCATTTTGACGGCGACCTCCGGCGACACCGGAAAGGCGGCTCTGGCGGGCTTTGCGGACGTTGAGGGGACGAAGATCATCGTCTTTTATCCGAAGAACGGCGTCAGCCCGATCCAGGAGAAGCAGATGGTCACACAGAAGGGCGCAAACACGTTTGTGGTCGGCATCCACGGCAATTTTGACGAGGCGCAGACGGGCGTGAAGAAGATGTTTTCCGACCGGGAGCTTGCGGCGCAGATGGATGCGGCGGGATTCCAGTTTTCCTCGGCAAACTCGATCAATATCGGACGTCTCGTGCCGCAGATCGTTTACTATGTGTATGCTTATGCGAAACTCTATGCGAACGGCGTGATTGCGAAGGACGAGAAGATCAATGTGGTCGTTCCGACAGGAAATTTCGGCAATATTTTAGCGGCGTTTTACGCGAAAAATATGGGCGTGCCGATCGACAGGCTGATCTGCGCTTCCAACGAGAACAAGGTGCTCTACGATTTCTTTTCCACGGGTATTTACGATAAGAATCGGCAATTTATGCTGACGAGCTCCCCGTCGATGGATATTCTGGTATCCAGTAATCTGGAGCGTCTCATTTACCGCATTGCGGGAGACGACGCAGAGAAGAACGCGAAGCTGATGCGGGAGCTTGCGACGGATGGCAGATATGAGATCACAGCAGAGATGCGGGAGAAGCTGGACGCATTTTATGGAAATTATGCCAGCGAGGAGGAGACGGCACAGGTGATCCGCGAACTGTACGAAAAGACCGGATACATCATCGATCCGCACACTGCCGTTGCAGCGGGCGTGTATACAAAATACCGCGAGGAGACCGGGGATGCGGAGACAAAGACGGTCATTGCATCGACGGCAAGCCCGTTTAAGTTTACCAGAAGCGTGATGAATGCCATCGATCCGAAGTATGGCAGCATGGAAGATTTTGCTCTGGTGGATGAGCTTTCCCGGATCGGAAATGTGGAGGTGCCGCAGGCGATTGAGGAGATCCGGAATGCGAAGGTCCTGCACGATACGGTCTGCGAGGTGGAGGAGATGCCGGACGTAGTCCGGAGTTTTCTGAAAATCTGAGCGGAGTGACACGGACAGAAAAGATCCGCACGGTGTTCTTTGGCGAACGCCGTGCGGATCTTTTCTGCTTTTGGGAAGAGATTTACTTCCTGTTATGAAGTGTGATAATAAAATAAATCGTTCCAAACGGATATACGATCGGCAGGAGATAGGTCTCCTCCTGAAAAGTCAGCAGGGATTCTGTTTCCTCGACCACGGGCGGATCCAGAGTCAGCTCGATCGAACAGTCATTAGACATATTTACAATGAACAGACCGTTCAACAAGTTGAGAAAATCCTCGAGGGAGGCACGCACATATTCATCAAATTCAGTGAATGTTTCACCGACATATCTGGAAGCGAAATCAATGCAGGCAGACTCCGGGATATCCAGATATGTATGGACGGAGAATGCGCCGTTTATTTCCTGCGAAACGCAGTAATTCGCCGGATATTCCTGACAGCGGATCGGCGGAACAGGCGTAAAATCGTCGCCGATAAAGCGGACGAGACTGTTCATCAGCAGATGATAGAGTGAGATCTCGTGTGTGGAGAGCGGACGCTCTGCCAGAACAAAAAAATGCTCGATCATCTGGCGGATCGATTCCTTCGTCTCGGTGGAATACTCAAAAGCCGTCAGATCATTGTCAGACTGGTAATCAATGATGAGGTTCTGGAACTGCTCATGGTCAATGATGCCGTCCTCGACAAGCGCCTGCCCAAGCAGCAGGAAATCCGGCTTCTGTTCACTTAAGAGCTCTGCAACCTGCAACTCGGTCAGATATCCCTCGTTGATGGCAATCTCACCGAAACGCTTGTCCTCATGCGTCTGCAAAACGATCACGCGGTTGACTTCACTGGCAGTCATGTAACCCGCATGAATGGCAAGCGTACCGAGCCTGATGTGGCTCGAAGATTTTTTGCGCATCGCCTCGATTAACTGCTCTCTGGTGACAATATTGCGTGATAACAGGTAGTTCCCAAAAAACTGAGCGTACATTCTTATCTCCCTTCAAAGCGTGAAGCAATAATGTGGTGGATGATTTCCGGCTGCACCGGCTTCTGGATAAAATCCTTCGCGCCTGCTTCGATGGCGGCTTTTAGCTGTGACTGTGTGCCGACGGACGAAACGATGATGATGTCGGCGTCCTTGTCAAAATCAATGATCTCACGGATGGCAGTGTTGCCGTCCTTCTCCGGCATAACAATATCGAGGAATACCAGATCCGGGGATTCCTTTTTATACAGATCCACGGTCTCCTGACCGTCCTTTGCCTCTAAGAACAGTGGTGTGCCATATTGAAGAATGATATCCTTTAATTTCTTTCTGGCAAGGATCGAATCGTCGCCAATTAAAATTTTTACTGTATCCAGCATACTACACATCTCCTCTTATCTAAACTTATATTATTCGTCTCCATTTTACACCAAGTAAAAAAATAGTTCAATCCAATATATTGGAAATTGTGGAAAATTGGTACAATTTGTTGCAGAATGGGAGGTGGAAGCTTATAATAGGAGAGATAAAAATGAGAATGAGAGGAAAACAGTATGGGTATCATGGTTGTATTTGATGCGGTGATCATTATTTTTGGGATCTATATGATCGGATCCGCCCTGAAAATGAAAAAGACCGGAGAGATCAGCTCCGCAGTCCTCGCACCGGAGGAGATAAAGAAGTGCCGTGACAAGCAGGCGTTTATCGCTTTTATGTATTGGAAGGAAGCTCTGTTCGGGGGACTGGTGTCGGTGGTTGGCGTCCTCGGTATCATCAACAATGTGGTCGTGTCGCTCGGCGCATGGAACCTGATCGAAATGATCGCCTTTCTGGCAGCGTTTTTGTGGTTTCAGAGGGAACTGCGCAAGGCGCGCCGGAAATTTATCTGAAAAATGCCAAATGCGCCTATCCACAAAAAGGCGCGGACAAGCGCAAAGGAATTGTGAAAATAATTGTATTGAAGTGTAATTTCTCGCCCTCTGGTGTTGAAAAGATTATCTTCCCGACACTTGAAACCGCTGATATATCGGTTTTCCAATGGCAGCTATCACTATACTTGCAACAAAATAAATCATCGGTACTGCCTGCCAGGAAGTCAAGTAATGCCCGAATATGGAAAGGGTATATTTACCAAACACATTCCAAGGGGCAAGGAAACACCAGGGGAGCCAATCCCAAACTTGTGCTAACAGCCGATACTGCTCCGGCACTACGACAATCATAGCCATAATGAAAAGCCCTGTTGAAATTGCCAATGTAGCAATATTACTATGCAACAGTTCGGACAAAACCATAACAAATATGCTGGTGACGATCGCTGCAAATACCATGCAACCAAAGGCTATTAGTATCGCCTGCCCGCAGGTGACAGGGTCTGAATTGCTTATATATAGTAACTGAAACGCAGCATTAAAACCGTCTGTTCCATGTAAGCAAATCGTCATTATAAATGTGAAAAGCGATAACAGGATTGCACTAATCACGGCAAAGCTGATACCCGCCGTAATTTTAGCCCAATAAATCCAGGTCTTTCCCAGCGGACTGCATAAGATAATCTGATCTGTTTTTCTTGTGTGTTCTTCTGAAAACACTCCTGAAAGACAGATAGCAATGAACAGCAACACCAACAGACTAACGGTTTGGTAGTGTGAAAGCAAGGTGCTGTATGCTTCGTGATGTTGATACACAAACGGTGTTTCAATTTGCGTTTCTCGCTTTTGCCAAAAATCTATTTCACCTTTGGATAATCCTAAATCTTCCCAAACGGTTTTTAACCATGTTTGCCTTTGGGCGTATAAATCATCTTCATTTGGCTGCCACGATAGGATAGCATCTGAAGTCTGCATATTCGTTGTTCCCACTATGAAATTGAATATGGGACTATATGGGCGGGCATATTGCTGATATTGCTCTGTCAATGAATATTGCAGTTCGTTTGTATATGGGATTTTCCTATATGCTGTTATTGTTTCTTCCAAGAGCTCCTGATTGATTTCTCTGCCACTTAAAGCCTCGGAATAACGCTTGTCCGTTTGATACATATTGAGGTTTGTATCTATCAATTCGCCCCCTGCATAGTAAGAGCCAATAAAAGGAATGCAAAGGGAAATGATAATCACCACTATACACAATGCGAAAGTAATCCAAACTATTTTTCTGCCAAACAATTTTTTACATTCGTATCGGTATAAAACCCTAAAGTTATTCATGTTCCCCCTCCTCCTCGTCAATGTGATGTAAATAGAAGTCCTCCAACCTGCCGTTGCTATCGTCCCATTTATCTTGATAAATTAGCTGTCCGTCTTTCATCATCAAAATTCTCTCTGCGATCTGTTCAATATCAGATACGATATGTGTTGACAGCAGCACAATATTTTCCTTTCCCAAGTCTGCAATCAGATTGCGAAACCTCACCCTTTCTTTCGGGTCAAGTCCGGCGGTGGGTTCGTCTAAAACAAGAAGTTTTGGTTGATTGAGTAATGCCTGTGCAATTCCTAATCGCTGTTTCATGCCGCCGGAATAGGTTTTTATTTTCTTTTTGGCGACATCCTGCAAAGATACCAACTCCAAAAGTTCTTCCGTTTTTCGCTTCGCCTGTGCCTTTCCCATGCCTTTCAAAGCCGCCATATACAATAGAAAATCCATACCTGTAAATTCGGGATAGTAGCCAAAATCCTGCGGAAGATAACCTAAAACAGAACGGTAGTTTTCTTCGCTCACATCAATGCCATCAAAAGAAATTGTACCGCTTGTAGGCTTTAATATACCGCATATCATTCTCATAAGCGTTGTTTTTCCTGCTCCATTTGTGCCAAGAAGTCCATAAACACCTCTTTGCAGCTTTACAGAAATGCGGTCAACCGCAATCTTGTTTTTATATTGTTTTGATACCCGGTCAATTATAAGTTCCATGCTAATTCCTCCGTTTGTTTAATCGTGCAATATGTTTCGTATATCATTTTTCCGACTAAAAGGACGGACAACACAAACCACCATGAGATATAGGAAGATTGATATACAAAATCAGCTATGAGATGTAGTCCCATATTTGCGCCGCTGATCAATACCGCCACGCTCATACAACCGTAAATTGCTTCCCTGCTGTGAAAACGGCGTGTAATCCACAAACCGGTGGTGACTGTTAGCAGATATGGCACAAGAAGATAAATCCCTGTTTGAAACAAAGAAAAATCATTACCAATACAGCACAAGGGAATAAGGAAACATAAAATGAGAAGATCAAGTACGCCTAAAACCTCCATTCTGGCAAGGATTACACTTCGTAATGAAAACCGTGTAGACATTTCAAATTCATTCATTCCATACACCATGGAGCGGGCATTTTCTGTTACGGCTAATAATCCAAGAAAGGGGACAAAGGCAGATACAATCCACAAAGTATTTTTTTCAAAGTGATAAGCACCTGTCAATGCGGGGAATAGGAGCAATACGGAGAAAAGTAATGTCCACTTTTGCAGATAAGTTGCCTGTGTCAAAATGAATTTCCACATACTGATCTCTGGTTGGGGAAATGTTTTTAGAAACCTTGTTTTTTCCTGCTGGTTTGGTTGCGGGGCTTCAAATGCTTTTTGAATACTCCGTTTCATCTGCTTATTCATTCAGAAAATCCCTCCTTCTTCAATTCGTCTTTTAGGTATTTCAAGGCTTTTGTAAGTCTGCGGTAAACAGAAAAACGGGAAAATCCCGCAATCCTGCAAATTGCAGTAACCTCGATTTCATTTACATACCGCAAAAAAAGCAACTCTTGTTCCTCTTGTGGCAACTTTGATATAATCATTTTCAAATTCATGCTACTGATCCAATCCTCGGTTGGGTCGTATATAATTTCTTCTATCACATCTTCTAAACGCTGGGCGGTCTTTTGGCGAAAGCTGTCTACACACAAATTTTTTGCAATCGTATATAAATAAGGCAACTCTTTATTGCTGTCAAGACTTAAACCTTGTCTGTAAAATCGAAGAAAGGTTTCCTGCGTAATATCTTGTGCTAACTGCTTATCGTATACCTTGAAATAGCAGTAGCGATATATTTTATCGTATTGTTCTTCGATATCCATGTGTCGTAAAACCTCCCTTCATAATGTTTAACGGATTGGCGTTGCCGAATGTGCGGCTCTTTCAAAAAATTTTTTGAAACACTTATAAAAATATCTTTGAGATAGCAAAGCGGCGACCTGGCGTAATCATAGCCAGGTCGCCGCTGTTTAAATTGTTGCTTATAGTATATCATGCTCTCCCCGCACGGTTTTACATACGCTCCGACATCGGCACATAGTCCTTGCGTTCGCCGACATTCTTATATGCAGGACGCATGATCTTGCCACCGCCGGTGACTTCCTCGAGACGGTGCGCGCTCCAGCCCGCGATACGGGCGATCGCAAAGATCGGGGTGTAGAGTTCCACCGGAAGACCGAGCATACTGTAAGCGAATCCGCTGAAGAAATCGACGTTCGGGCTGACGCCCTTGTAGATTTTGCGCTCTCTGGCGATGATCTGGGGTGCGAGACGCTCCACAGCGGAGTAGAGTGCAAATTCCTTTTCACATCCCTTCTCAGCGGAAAGTTTCTCGACGAACCCGCGGAAAATCTGGGCTCTCGGGTCGGAGAGGGAATAGACGGCGTGCCCCATACCGTAGATGAGACCGGCGTGGTCAAAAGCTTCCTTGTTGAGAAGCGCCGTCAGGTAGCGGGAAATCTCTTCCTCATCCTCCCAGTCGCTAAGCTGTGCTTTCATATCCTCAAACATTTTGACAACCTTGATGTTGGCGCCGCCGTGCTTTGGTCCTTTTAACGAGCCGAGCGACGCGGCGATGACCGAATAAGTATCTGTGCCGGAGGAGGAGACAAGGTGCGTGGTAAAGGAGGAGTTATTACCACCGCCGTGCTCCATATGAAGGATCAGCGCGGTGTCTAAAAGCTTCGCCTCGAGAGGAGAAAATTTGCTGTCCGGTCTTAAAATATGCAGGATGTTTTCTGCCGTTGAGTACTCCGGCTTCGGAGAGTGAATGAAAAGGCTGGCGCCGTCGTGGTAATGTTTATATGCCTGATAGCCGTAAACCGACAGAAGCGGGAAAAGGCTGATCAGTTGAAGACACTGCCTGAGTACATTTGGAATGGAGACGTCATCGGCGAGATCGTCATAGGAGTAGAGCGTGAGCACGCTTCGCGCGAGCGTGTTCATCATATCCCGGCTCGGCGCTTTCATGATAATGTCGCGCACAAAGCTTGTCGGGAGGGTGCGGTAATGGCTCAAAAGCTGTGTGAAACCGGAAAGCTCTTCCTCTGTGGGAAGCGTGCCGAAAAGCAGCAGATAAGTACATTCCTCAAAACCCAGATGGCTGTCCGGGCTCATGCCGGTGATCAGATCCTTGACGTTGTAGCCGCGGTAGAAGAGTTCGCCGTCGGCGGGAACCGTCTCACCGTTTACCACCTTTGTCGAGCAGACCTCGGAAATTTCGGTCAGACCTACCAGCACACCTTTACCGTTTAAGTCACGCAGTCCTCGTTTGACATCATATTTCGTATATAAACCGGAATCTATATGCGCACAATACTCTGCACGGGAGGCGAGCTCTTTCAGCTCAGGAGTGATTTCGCAAAATTTGTTTGTCGTCATAAGTGCCCCTCCTTTTTGTGTTATTTCATTATCATATCATATGTTTTTTGCCAAATACAACAAAATTGCATATTATTTAATGAAAATTTAAAAAAATCAGGTGAGATTTAGTACTATAAAGAGCCAAAGTACCAGGAGACAAACAGAATATAAAAAAATGGTAAATTTAAGAGAAATTGATTGACAAAAAAATAACATAGTGTATTATTTATGGTAGCGAAAATTTTTATTTTTGATTTAAGGAGGAAATGATATGTCAACCAAAGCATATTACCCAATTAGTGAGATCGGTGCAGGAAAGCCTGGCTTTTCCAAGACCCGTTCCATTATCGAAGCTGCTTTCTATGGCAACAATGTGGTAAAAGTAAACACATTAAAGGAAGCTTATGAATTAGCAAAAAATTCTCCGGGTACGATCGTTACAGATATGCCGATCAAGGATGGCGAGACTTTCGGTCTTGAGAAGGACGCAAAGGTACTGCTGTTCAACGACGGCGCAGTGACAGGACGCTATGCGGCAGCACGCCGTATCAAGGGCGAGCCGGGAGTTGACGATACAAAACTTGACAAGGTGGTTATGGACGCTGTCTACGAGACCAGATGGAAGACGCTCTATCACGCAGAGTGCTACATCGGACTTGATCCGGAGTTCATGGCAAAGGCACACCTTCTGATTCCGGAAGGCGAGGAGAACATTCTCTACAACTGGATGTTAAACTTCCAGTATATGTCTGACGAATATGTAAAGATGTACAAGAAGTCCAGACCGATCGGCGAGGGCAAGGAGCCGGATATCTACATCTTCTCCGATCCGCAGTGGGCGCCGCACGACGCACCGGACGTTGATTACAGTTGCTTAAGCGATCCTCTGACACTGTGCTACTTTGACACAGACCAGAACTGTGCGGCGATCCTTGGTATGAGATACTTCGGAGAGCACAAGAAGGGTACGCTGACGATGGCATGGGCGCTTGCAAACAGAAACGGCTACGCATCCTGCCACGGCGGACAGAAGGAGTACTCCCTTGAGGGAGGCAAGAAGTTCGTTGCTTCTGTATACGGTCTGTCAGGCTCCGGTAAATCCACGCTGACCCATGCAAAGCACGGCGGCAAATACGACGCTTTCGGCGGCATCAAGGTGCTTCATGACGATGCTTTCATCATCAATACAGACACCTGCGCATCCATCGCACTGGAGCCGACTTATTTCGACAAGACGGCTGACTACCCGACAGGATGCCCGGACAATGAGTACTTATTATCCGCACAGAACTGCTCGGCTACTCTGGACGAGAATGGCAAGATCCAGCTCGTGACTGAGGATATCAGAAACGGCAACGGCCGTGCGATCAAGTCCAAATTATGGTCTCCGAACCGTGTGGACAAGATTGACGCTCCGGTAAATGCGATCTTCTGGATCATGAAAGACCCGACCATTCCGCCGGTACTGAAATTAAAGGGATCCGCGCTTGCATCTGTTATGGGAGCAACACTTGCAACCAAGACTTCCACCGCAGAGCGTGTGGCGGCTGGCACTGACCTTAATGCTCTCAGAATCGTGCCGTACGCAAACCCGTTTAGAACATATCCGCTGGTAAATGATTACGAGAAGTTCAAGAAGCTCGTGGAGGAGAAGAATGTAGACTGCTACATCGTAAACACAGGAGACTTCATGGGAACGAAGTGTAAGCCGGCAGATACGCTTGGAATCCTTGAGACGATTGTGGAAGGAAAGGCGAACTTTGAGAAGTGGGGACCGTTCGAGGACATCGAGATCATGTATGACTGGTCCGGAAAGACTGCGGACTTCACACCTGATTTAAACAACGCGGAGTATGTCGCTGCATTAAAGAATGCAATGCAGAACCGTGTCGACGCTGTGAAGGGCTTTGCAGAGAAGAAGGGCGGCTATGATAAGCTTCCGGATGAGGCTCTGGCTTCCTTACAGAAATTAGTAGACGAATTATCATAAGATCATAAGCGGGAGGATATCCGGCAGTTATGCCGGATATCCTTTTCCATTTATCGGAAAGAATATTTTCGTAGAAAAATGATTGCACAGCAGACGTATCTTCTATTATAATAAAGGGGAATCTTATATAAGACGAGGAGGTACGTTATGAGGTATTCGATTGAAGGGGAACCATTACCGATTGTCACCTGCGAGCTTGAGAGTGGTGAGACGATGATCACAGAGAGCGGAGCGATGTCATGGATGTCTCCGAATATGAAGATGGAGACGACGTCCGGCGGCGGCATCGGCAAGATGTTCGGGCGTGCGCTTTCCGGTGAAAGCCTGTTCTTAAACCGCTACACGGCGGAGAACGGCAATGGAATGATCGCATTTGCGTCAAGCTTTCCGGGTTCAATCCGTGCGTTTGAGATCGCGCCGGGTAGAGAGATCGTTGCACAGAAGTCGGCGTTTCTTGCAGGGAGCGAGAGCGTGGAACTGTCCACATTTTTCCAGAAGAGAGTTGGCGCGGGATTCTTTGGAGGCGAGGGATTTATCATGCAGAAGCTGTCCGGTCAGGGGACGGTATTTTTGGAATTTGACGGCTATATCAAGGAGTATGAGCTTGCGCCGGGGCAGCAGATCGTGGTAGACACCGGTTATCTGGCGGCGATGACGCCGTCCTGCAAAGTGGAGATCAAGACCGTTCCGGGTGTGAAAAATATGCTGTTTGGCGGCGAGGGAGTGTTTAATACCGTTGTGACAGGTCCGGGCAGGATCTGGTTGCAGAGTATGCCGATCTCACAGATGGCAAATACACTGAGACCGTTTTTCCCGGCAAGTCATTAAAAATAAAAAAATAAGAGCTAAAATTTGCCACTAATTTTTAGTTGCGAAAACGGACATATTAAAGTATAATAGAACCAGTGAAAGACAAACAGCCTGAGATGTTCGACACCCTGCATTTTTGAACCTACATTTACTTTTATGGGATTCTTAGATTCGTAGGCGGATGTCAGGCCATCAGTACCTTTTGGTACGCGAGCAGTGGAAGACAGAAACCGGCGTGCGGTTACCCACCTAGCTATGGCTAGGAGTCAAAAACGCAGGAAACGGCATTTTGGGTCATACAAGAGAATCGTTGAGGTACCAAAGAGTCTGAGAAGTACAAAAGCGTACCATAAAGAACAGAAGAATTTTTGGGATACAAAAGATCTTTAGAACAACGAAAGAAAGAAGCTGCTTTATTTTTAAAGCAGCTTCTATTTAGTTTGAAGAAAGAGCGGAATATATATGAAAAGAAAACTGGGATTCCTTGTATTGCTTTTACTGGTATGTGTTTGTCTGCTGGTATGGAGGCAGTGGGGAGAGGGAACACAGAACTATTCGGAAAAATCAGTGCCGCTTGCGGAGGTCTGTGAGGAGCTGTCGTTTGGGATCTATCGGGAGACAGACTGGGAGACACTTCTTACCTCTTATCGCGGGGAGTATCTGACAAGGGAAATCCTGTCACAGATCCTCACAACGCTCGGGGTGGCAGAATACATAAAACCGTCTGCGGAAGAAAAAGGGGGCTTGATCGGGCGCGCGGAGTGGAATGAAATCTACCGCCAGATTTTAGATCTGCTCGATACGGAGCGGACGGTCGTCACAGAAAAGTTTCTGGTGCTGGACAGGATCGCTGCGGAGGAAGGAACGATCCTCGTCACAAATCGGGGAGATTACACGACCGCTCTGCCACAGAGTTATTTTTCGGCGTGGCAGGGCTATGAGGTCTACTGTCTCGATGGGCGCTGCATTGGCATTGCGGGCGTAAACGGGGAGGAACTTACGGTTTCCAATGCGTATCTGACGTCGTGCGCGGACGGCGAGGTGCAGTTTTTGTACGGCGGAGCGTCTTACTGCAAACAGATGGGGGCGACGCAGGATCCGGTGGAGGCGGGTGTGTGCGACATTGTTGTAAAAGAGGGGGAAATCTGCGCACTCCGCATGAAGCAGGACAGGATCGAGGGAAAGCTGCTCTCCTATGATGATGCGGTGATCGAGATCGAGGGCTATGGAAAGATCAGCCACCCGAAGCACGTCCCCGTGTATCAGACCTACGGGGAGGTGCAGGAAAAATCACTCACAGACGTCGTGCTCGGCAATATGCAGGTGACCTATGTCACCGGAGAACAGCAGGTCTGCGCGATCCTGATCGGACAGCCGGCGGATATCCAGAACATCCGTGTGCTGCTGCTCGCGGAGGACGGCATGAACTACCGCAGCGAGGTGTATGTAAAGAGTGATGCGGGCGTGAAGGTGCGCTGTGGGGAAAAAGAGGAGGTTTTGGCGGCGGGAACGCTGATTTCTGCCGGGACGTATCTTGCGGGGCAGACGGACGGCACCCTCGTGGTGCGGCCGGAGCAGGAAAACGGCGTGATTTTTCTGTGCGATGCCGCCGGAAATGCGGTTTCGAATGGATATCCGGGCGCGATCGAGGTGCGCTCTTATGCAGAAGGCTACACGGTTGTCAATGACGTGCCGTTTGAGACCTATCTGTGTGCGGTCGTGCCGAGTGAAATGCCGTCCAGCTACGCGCCGGAGGCGTTGAAGGCGCAGGCGGTCTGTGCGAGAAGCTATGCCTATATCCAGTTGCTGCGCGCAGATCTGGCAGAGTATGGCGCGCATATCAATGACAGCACGTCCTATCAGGTGTACAATAAGACGGCGGCGACGGAGGCTGCAAAGCAGGCGGTCTATGGCACGGCGGGAAAACTGCTGCTCTATGAGGGAAAACCGGTCGAGGCGTATTACTTCTCGACCTCCATGGGGTATACGGACACCGCAGAGGTCTGGAATGTCGCCGACATGTCACCATATGGTTATCTGAAATCCGCCTGCCTGAACAGAGACGGCGCGGGTGTGGATCTGTCGGACGAGGAGACATTCCGCAGCTATATCCGTCAGAAGGCGGAAGGGTATGACAGTGACGTCAAGTACTACCGCTGGTTTGCGACTGCGGATTACAGGGAAAAGACACAGGAGATCAATCAGATCCTGCTCGCCAGAAAAGCGGCGGTTCCGGGAAATATCCGCTGTTTTGCGGCGGGGGAGGATGCGGAGGAGACGGAAGTCACCGCGCAGACGCTGGAGGGATATGGCAGGCTGGTCGGCATCTCTGTGCAGGAGAGGAGCCGTGCGGGCGCGATCCTGACTCTTGCGCTTCAGTATGAAAAGGGGAGCGTGCTCGTGAAAAATGAGTACAATATCAGAAAAGTTCTGGGCGCAGGCGTTGGTAAGATGGTCTATGCGGATTCCACAGAGAGCACCGGTGTGACGATGCTGCCGAGCGCTTTTTGCTCGATCGCTGTGCAGGAGGACGGCACTGCGGTGCTCTCCGGCGGCGGCTATGGGCACGGTCTTGGCATGAGCCAGAACGGGGCGAACGGCATGGCGAAGGCGGGGATGAATTACGAAGAAATCTTGCAATATTTCTACCAGAATATTACAATCGGTAGTATAGAGTAAACTGAGTATCATTCGGTGTGACGGAGAGGAAACGGTATGGTCTGGAAAATAGCTGCCAATCTGAAATATTTTATGAAGAAGTGCAGACAGGATAAAATCAACGCTTACGCGGCGCAGGCTGCCTTTTTTATCATATTGTCCATCATTCCGTTTCTGATGGTATTTTCCTCGCTGCTGCAATATACGTCGGTGACGGAATCCATGCTGCTCGATGTGATGCGCCGCCTGATACCGGAATATCTGCTGCCGTTTTTTGTCTCGCTGGTTGATGAGGTGTATAACCGTTCGATGGGGATTATCTCGGTGACGGCAGTGGTCGCCATCTGGTCGGCGGCGAAAGGTGTGCAGTATCTGGCGGACGGTTTCAATTCCGTAAATGATCTGGAGGAGACGAGAAACTGGTTTGTGCTGCGGTTCTGGGCGATCATCTACACGGTTGTATTTCTGACTGCGATCGTGCTCGCGCTGGTCGTTTTGGTGTTCGGCAATTCCCTGCGCGCGCTTGCGGCGCAGTATCTGCCGTTTCTTACGCATCTGGCAGGGATCCTCTCGCATCTGCGCGGAGTTGTGATGCTTGTGCTGTTCACGCTGTTTTTTGATATTATCTTTACGACACTGCCGAACCGGAAGCTGACCTTTAAGGGGCAGCTTCCCGGCGCGGTGTTTTGCAGTGTGGGCTGGTATCTCTTTTCTGCCGGGATCTCGATTTATGTCGATTATTTCAATGGATTTTCCATGTACGGAAGTTTGACGACGATCGTGCTTGTCATGCTGTGGTTTTATTTTTGTATGTATATCATGCTGATCGCAGCGGAGATCAATGTGGTGTTTGGCGGGCATTTTAAGAGACTGTCGCGGTGAGGGCGCAGTGCATCAGTACTGGTAGCGTTTTTTGTACCGGAGAAACAGCGCGGCGGTCAGGAGAAACGCGAGGAGTTCCGCTATGGGTGTTGCGAGCCAGATGCCCGTGACGCCGAGGACTGCCGGGAGGATCAGCATCGCGATGACCATAAATACGAACGAGCGCAAAAAGGCGAGCACGGCGGAGACAGCTCCGTTTGAGAGCGCGGTAAACAGACTGCTGCCAAATATGTTAAAGCCGATCAACAGCAGCGCCGGCGTGCAGATGCGGTTCCCGGCAACAGCGAGGTCATAGACCGGATTGTCCGGCCGGGTAAATACTGCGACGAGCGGCTCCGTGGCCGCATAGGACAGAATGACAGCCGCAAGTGCGATCGAGCCGATCACCTTAAGGCTCATCCGGACCAGTTTTTTCAGCTTTTCGTGGTTTCCCTCCCCGTAGTAATAGCTTATCATCGGTGCGACGCCATAGGAATATCCCGTGTACAGGGAGGTGGCAAACATCAGTACATACATGATGATCGTGATCGCAGCGACGCCGTTTTCCCCGACGTATGTGAGCATGGCGCGGTTGAACATCAGCGTGACGATCCCCGTCACCAGCGCTGACGCCATCTCCGAGCTGCCGTTTGCCGCCGCACTTATAAGGGTTTTTTCACGGCAGACAGGTCTGGCAAAATGAAGCAGGCTTTTTCTGCCGGAAAAAAGAAAGAGACCCACCACGGAAGTGACGGTATACCCGAGTCCGGTTGCGATCGCAGCGCCTCCGATTCCCATGTCAAATATAGCGATCAGTACATAATCGAGCACGATATTTAAGACGCCTCCGGCGATGGAGCAGACCATCGACAAAAACGATTTTCCGGCGGCGATCATGTAGAGCGTAAAGTTGTTCATCAGAAGGATCGGAACCACAAACAGCAGGTAGCGGTTTAAGTATTCGATACAGTATGCGGCGACTGCGGCGGACAGATCCATTCCGGAAAAAATGCGTCCGACCAGAAGATAGCCGACAGCGGACATAAAAAGCCCGGCGATCACATTTGCGAGGATCAGGAAGGTGAAGTCTTCGTTCGCCTCCGCTGTTTTCTGTTCCCCCATCTTGCGCATGATCACGGCGCTGCCGCCCGTGGCGAGCATCGTGGAGATGGCGGTGACCAGCGAGATCACGGGGGCGGTCAGGTTGATGGCAGACAGCGCATCCGTTCCGATCAGGTTCGAGACGAACAGACCGTCGACCATCGTGTAAAAGGACATAAAGACGGTCATGACGATGGTTGGTATGGCAAATTTCAAGATGTTTTTCAGCGTATCCGGCCGAAGGTATTTGTTTTCCATAAGAAAGTTCTCCTTGTCTGTGTTTTTGTTCGGGAACAATATAAACCGTACGGTAACAGTACGGTCAAGAGAGTTTAGAAAATATTTAGAAAGACGCGCCGGGAAAAAGTGCTTGATGTTTCCGGTTCGCTGTGCTAGAATACCAGATAGGTAAACAACGAGTGGCACGCTGCGCGAGCTGCTCTTATGTCAACAACAGCAGTCTGCTGTGGAAAAAGGCAGTGAATGTGTGGGGATCATCCCGTGTATCATATGGATACACAGTAGAGTACTATAATCCTTTCAGAGAGAGTGGGTCACCGGCTGTAAGCCCGCTTAAGGCAAGGTAGGAATCGAAGTTCGCACAGGAGCCGCATCTGTGAACGAGAGTAGCAGGTGACGTTGATGCACGTTACGCATGGAAAGCGCTTTTGAAAGCCGCATTTTGCGGCGGAAAAGAATCAGGGTGGTACCGCGGAATCATTCGTCCCTAGAGAGACGGATGACTCCGCGGTTTTTTGTGGCATAGGAAATTGCTGCGCAATCCTATGTCACAAAACACACTTCGTGTGAGAATGCGCACTCGCATGAGCGGAAGTATTGCTGCGCAATCATGCTCGGCGCGGCAAAAGTGTGCTTCATTTAGAGTTTATTACAGCGCGAGG
>JAPFDX010000027.1 GCA_026168605.1 Roseburia sp.
CAGATAGATAGTATGCAATCAGGTTCAACAGTAAACTATCTTTCTATTTCAAGATTAAAACAACTTCAAATTATGCTTCCCCCAATCGAACTCCAAAACGAGTTCGTAGACTTCGTCAAACTAACAGACAAATCAAAATTTATCGTGCAGAAGCAGATTGAGAATTTACAGGAATTACTCGATAGTAAAATGGATGAATACTTCGGTTAAGAACCGAAAGAAAGGGAGTAAACTATGAATTTTGATTATTTGAAAAATATAGAAGAACTCCAAAATTTATATATAACGGTTTCAACGGATAATCAAACAGAATCCGCTTATTTGCGTTGTATCAAATACGGAAGATGTTTGGAAAGTCTTGTCCGTTATACCTATGCAAAGCAGTTTCCTAAATATAAAGCGGCTTCAAGTGAGCTGATAAAACTGCTAAAGGATAAAACTTTCAAGCAGTTTTTGGGAAAAACGGAGTATTATAACAAACTGCATTTTACATATCTTGCCGGAAATAATGCTGCATTTGACCACGATATTGATGTCGAAACTGCCGACCTTGCTTTAGAAAATTTGAAAGAGGTAACTTTCCAGATTTTCTCTAAGGCACACAATTTCGATGATATGCAGAAAAGAACCTTTGAATATGTTTCAAGGGTTGAATATGCCATTACAGAGGCAAAAACAAGGGAACTGTATATTGATACCAACTTGAAAAGTGCAGGCTACTCTGTGCTTAAAGAAAAAGGCAAAATAGCACCTAATAAGGTTGGTATTGAAATCGAGGTACACGATTTGCCAAATCAGTCACAAGGGTATGTTGACTATGTTATATACAACAAAGTTGGCTTACCGGTTGCTGTAATTGAAGCAAAAAGGACAAGTGTTTCCGAAGAAGCAGGTGCACAACAGGCAAAGGACTATGCCGATGCTCTCGTCAAAAACTTGGATTTGAAATACAGACCGATTATTTATTACACAAATGGATATGTTATTAAGATTCAAGACCGCTTAGGTTATCCTGCAAGAGAAGTAGGTAATTTCGCTTCGCTTGATGATTTGGAATTATTGATAAGACGTCAGCAATCAGGCGTTGAAGATAAAAGGAGACCTATAAAAAACAAAGAAGTCGATACTGCTATTATTGACCGAAGTAAACTTGTTGAAGCGGTTAAAGAAATGATTGATTCAATGAATATTGATGGTGCTATGCGCAGAAAAGGCTTATTGGTGCTTCCTTGTGGTGTTGGTAAGACAAGAACTGCTGTTGCACTTAGCAAAATCTTAATCAATAATGACTGGGTGCAGAATGTTCTTTTCCTTGCAGATAGAAATAATCTCGTTTCCAATGCATTAAAGCCGTTCAGCAAGTATATTGAAGGCGGTGTTAGCGATATTTCTGCTGAAAACCCTAATAGAGATACTAATGCCCGAATTTGTTTGTGCACCTATAACTCTATGCTGAATTTCCTGAACAAGCCAAAAAAGGAATTTTCAGTAGGACATTTCGACTTGATTTTTGTTGATGAAGCGCATCGTTCTCTATTTAATGTCTATCGTGCTATTTTTGAATACTTCGATTCGTTTGTAATAGGTTTAACGGCAACGCCAAGCAAGGCTATTGACAGGTCTACCTATGAAATACTTGATTTAAACACAGATGAACCAACTTTTGAGGTTAAATTTGAAGAAGCGGTAAATCTTAATTATTTGGTAAGTTACCGTGCTTTCGACAAAACTTCGGATATTATGAAAAACGGTCTGAAATACAACGACTTGAGTGAAGCAGAAAAAGCACAATATGAGGAAATGTTTGCTGATGAAAACGGAAACATTCCTGAAGAAGTTGCAGGAAAAGCGTTTTACAGAGAAATATTCAATAACGATACCATTGACAAAATGTTTACTGACCTTTTCACAAACGGATTAAGAGTTGAAAACGGAAATAAAATCGGTAAAACCTTAATTTTTGCTGTTGACCACAATCACGCAGTAAAGATTGCCGAGCGTTTCAAAAAGAAATATCAACATTTGGGTGATGAGTTCTGTCAGGTAATTGATAATCAGATTAAAAAGAACAAAACACGCCAAGACAATTTTGCTAAAAAGGACTCTAATCCGCAAATTGTTGTTTCGGTTGATATGATGGATACCGGCGTGGATATTCCCGAAATCGTAAATCTTGTATTCTTTAAGAGAGTTCTTTCACGAATAAAATTTGACCAGATGTGGGGACGTGGAACACGAACCTGTAAGGATTTACACGTAATCACTCCACCGAGAGATTATTTTGAAGGCAGAACTATAGATGATGAACGCAAGGATTATGTGGACAAACAAGGCTTCTTTGTGTTCGATTATTGTAATAACTTTGAATACTTTGACTTGCACCCTGAAGGAAAAGACCCATCTGCTCCATTGAATCTAAACCAAAAAATCTACTCTTTGCGATTGGATATATTGGCAAAATTACAAACTATTGAATATCAGGAACAGCCGGAATATAAGGCATATCATCAGAAACTCAAAAATATGCTTGTTGATAAAATTGCAAATTTGGATACTGACCGTATTGATGTTAAACCGAAGCTCTATTATGTTGATAAGTATAAAAAGGTGTCCGCTTTTGATTATTTATCAAATAAAAATATCTATGAGATTAAAACTCAGTTACTGAAACTTATAGACCAAGATACTACTGATGACAATTACTCTAAATCTTTCGATTACAGAGTCAGCATTATCCAACTTTCACTACTGGATGATACAGTTGATTCATCAAGGCAACAGGGACAACTGCTCAAAACCGCACAGGCATTGCTTGTAAAGGCGAGTATCCAAGATATTTTTGATAAGAGGGATATCCTTAAGCAACTTGCTGATGAAGATTATTATATGAATTTAGACTTTTTTGCACTTGAAAAGGTTAAAGAAGAAGTCGGTCCACTTATAAAATATCTTCGTGGTGAGTCTGACGGCGATAAGATTACAAATTTTAATGATAAGATTGAAACTAAGGAACGTGATGTGAAGTATGATTTTGATAATTTCAAAACATATAGGGAGAAAATCATCACATATCTGCAAAAACACTTTGGAGAATTAGAAGCTGTTAAGAAAATCATAAATTTGGATGAACTTAACAGTAAAGACCTTAATGAGCTTCAGTCTGTGCTGGATTCGTTGAGAACACCAGAAACAAGCGCAGAAGAAGAATTTGAAAGCACACAGGAGTTAATTATTTTCATAAGAAAAATTGTTGGACTTGATAAAAAAGCTATTGATGAAAAATGTGCAAAATTCTTAAACATCAATGATTTTAACAAGGAACAGCGACAACTAATTAACTTAATCATAGATTTCGCAATACGCAACGGTAATGTCACAAAAGATGATTTGGTTAATACGGAGCCATTTTCTGATATTGAAATCCCTGAGTTGTTTGATAATGAACTTACGCCTATTCTTCAACTTGTGGCAATGTTCACAAATTCGCTCAATGTTGCAGCATAATCTATAAAAGAATAATCTTTTGGAATTACCTCCTGTGAAAAATAGGAGGTAATTTTTATGAATACTCAAATTATTACAGAAATCATTGAGAACTTAAAAGGAAATTTTGATGAACAACAACTACAAGTCATTGAAAGAACACTCTACAGAATCCTCAAGGACAAGGAAATTATTGAAGTGGTTAGAACTCAGCCGCAAAGCAATGAAGAAGCATTGATATCCTTTTTAGCAGCAAAGAAAATAGAGGGCTGCTCTAATCGTTCTATTTCATTTTATCAAACAACCTTACACAAAATGTTTACAAGTGTAACAAAGCCTTATTATTCCGTTACAACTGAAGATATTCGTCTTTATTTATCGCAATATCAGGAAAATAATAATGTTTCAAAATCCACTATTGATAATATGCGAAGAATAATTTCTTCTTTCTTCACTTGGCTTGAAAATGAAGATTATATCATCAAAAGTCCTGCCCGAAGAATACGAAAAGTGAAAACACCGAAACTGGTAAAAGAAACTTTTTCTGAAGAAAACATTGAACTTATGCGACAAAACTGCAAAAATTTACGAGACCTTACTATCATCGATATGCTTTATTCGACAGGTATTCGTGTAGGGGAACTTGTGAAACTTGATATAGCTGATATTGATTTTTCTAATAAGGAATGTATCGTTTTAGGTAAAGGTAATAAGCAGAGAAAGGTTTATTTCGATGCAAAGACAAAAATTCATTTGCAACAGTACATAGCAACACGAAAAGATAATAATCCGGCACTCTTTGTCAGTCTATTATCACCGCATAACAGATTGAAAATCAGTGGTGTTGAAATAGCACTACGTAAAATCGGTGAACGCTTGGAGATTGGAAATGTTCACCCTCATAAATTCCGCCGAACCCTTGCCACAAAAGCTATTGATAAAGGAATGCCGATAGAACAAGTTCAGCACCTTTTAGGTCACGCAAAGATAGATACTACACTCGAATATGCTATGGTGGATGACGAAAATGTAAAAATATCTCATAAAAAATACTTAGGTTGAACCAACAAACAAATTTTGATTTGTCTGTTAGTTTGACGAAGTCTACGAACTCGTTTTGGAGTTCGATTGGGGGAAGCATAATTTGAAGTTGTTTTAATCTTGAAATAGAAAGATAGTTTACTGTTGAACCTGATTGCATACTATCTATCTG
>JAPFDX010000022.1 GCA_026168605.1 Roseburia sp.
ATATAGTACGTAAGGATTATCCGAACATTGAAGCAGTTTTCGTGAATACTGGTCTTGAATATCCGTCAGTCAGATTGTTTGCGGAAAGAGGGGAAAATGTGACGGTGCTTCGACCGGAGAAGAATTTCCGGGAGGTGATTATAAAATACGGGTATCCGCTGATTGGTAAGCAGCAGTGTAAAAAAATATCAGAAGCCAGACGTGGAAACAGTGGTGCGGAAAAAAACTTTAACGGGGATCTGAGAGGCAGTATGTACGACTATTCAAAATATGAGTTTTTGCTAAACGCACCATTTGCGGTGTCGGAGAAATGCTGTGACGTAATGAAGAAAAAACCGCTGCATATTTATGAAAGGAAATCGGGAAAAAAGGCGGTCATTGCAACGCTGGCAGAAGAGAGCAGGATGAGATTACAAAAATGGCTGACGCATGGTTGCAATGCTTTTCAAAGCAAGAAGCAGATATCAAAACCGATGTCGTTCTGGACGGAAAACGACGTTCTCCAGTATATACATGAAAACTCCCTATCAATCGCGGAAGCTTATGGGGAAGTAGCTGTTAAAAATAATGGAGTGGATGGTCAGATCAACATACATGATTATATCGGGGATTACCGCAACTGCCAGTATGAAACAACCGGATGTCAGCGCACCGGCTGTATCTTCTGTATGTTCGGCATCACGCAGGATAAAGACAGATTCATCCGTCTGGCAGAGCAGGAACCGGATCTGTGCGATTATGTCATGCGTGGAGGCGGGTTTAATGACGGGGGTATGTGGAAGCCGGATAAAAGCGGTTTGGGATACTGGTTTGTAATTGAGTGGCTGAATATGCATGGGAATTTAAAAATCGGTCTGCCGGGAAGGGAAACATATCTGTCTGAATATATGACAGAGGATTGCAGGAAGCAGTTGGAGGAAAAAGAATGGCAGATTTAAAAGAGCAGGAGCAGACCGGACAGCTCCGGTTCGCGTGAAAGGAGCAGGTATGCACAGAGACTGGAAAATACGCCGTGCGGCAGACGAGAAAGTACGTTTGAGGCATTTCAGGGAGGAGAAGAACGCAGACGAGGAATCGCTTGCGAGATTCCGGCAGAAACCGTATGCGCTGGTGTATGCGGAGAAGCTGCGAGAACTGAAAGAGAAAAGCAATGGGAGTACTGGTCAGGGCACATGAAAGAAGGAGGAAGCATGGAGAGATTAACGAAAAGAGATAAATGCAAGTTGGAAAATGGCGAAGAATTTGTTTTGTGCAATCACAAGGAGGAAGATTGTAATGATTCTTGCATGAAGGTAAAGAAATGCAGATGGTATAAAAAAGCAATGAGCAGATTGAAGGAGTATGAGGATTTAGAGGAGCAGGGCTTGCTTTTAAGGCTGCCGTGCAAGGTGGGAGATACGGTGTACACAAATGTAAGAGCGGTTGGTTGGCACATGAGAGAAAAAAACAAACCGTACAAAGCGGAAATCGCTTTTATAGGAATCAACGGTAAGGATAATTTTGTGAATGTATTTTTTGAGAATGACAATATGCTTCAGTTTAAATTTTCCGATTTTGGCGAAACCATATTCCTCACGATGGAGGAAGCGGAGAAAAAGTTAAGAAATAGGATGTGCGAAGAAAGGTAAACACAAGGTGCAGCAGTCGCAGAGGGAGCAGCAGTACCGGAAGAATGAAAAATATTTCCAACAGCGAAAAACAATGGTAGAATAACTTTGGGGAAAGAGAGGTTATATACAAATGGTTAAATTGTCAGAATGTGAAGAGCAGGTTATGGTAACGGTATGGAGCAGCAAAGAAGCTCCATCATCCAAAGAGGTGCAGGCAGATGTGAACAAAAGATTTGGAAATGAGTGGAAAGCACAGACAGTTTCCACGTTTTTGTACCGGTTGGTAGAAAAAGGTTATCTTCGTTCGGAAAGAAAAGGGAGAGGTGCATATTATTATCCACAAATCACCTTGCAGCAGTACCGGGAAGAAAGAATGAAAGAGTTGCTGGATCTTTTGTATAGCGGGGACATTGAAGCTGCAAAGAGTGATCTGGAGAGGGCATCAAGTAATTGACCCATGCGGGTATAAGATGTATAATTATTACATAAAAACAGCGCCATTGAGCCGAATAATGAATTTCTAAGAAATTAGGGATTTGTTATCCGGCTCTTTTTATTGACATGGGAAAGGGGGATGGAAATGAATGTCAACGCAACAATGAGAAGGTTACAGACAGCAGTTTTGCAGCAGGGGCTGGCAATTACGATCGGACGGACGCAGTTTTATTCAGCCGACCAGAAAAGGTTTATCCATATGATCTCTCTGTCGACGAAGGTTTTTGGGCGTGACAGACACGGCAGATGGAAGGAGCAGAATCTTGAGATCATCCGCACGCCATCCCAGACAGACGCCCTGCTGTGTATGGTGGATATATACAAGGCGGTGTGTAAATGAGGAAAAAAGTGACGGAAAAGCAGAAATTAACACCGAAACAGAAGGCTTTTGCGGATTACTTCATCGAGAGCGGGAATATGACGGATGCGGCGAAAAAAGCGGGCTATTCGGAGAAAACAGCCTACAAGATGGGCGCTGAAAACCTCAAAAAACCTCATATAGCGGCATATATAGCGGAGAGGATCAGACCGACCGAGGAAAAGAGGATCGCTTCCGCCGATGAGGTGATGGAGTTTCTGACGGCAGTCATGCGGGGAGAGGTGAAGGATGCGTTCGGGCTGGATCCGACACTGGCAGACCGGACGAACGCCGCGCGGGAAATGATGAAAAGGCACAATGTGATCGGGGACAACAATAAGGATGCACTTGAGAAACTGGATCAGGTGCTCGACCAGATAGGTGGTGTCGTATAATGGCGATCAGCAAAATGCAGCGGGAGTACATAGACAGCGCAAACCACAGATGGAATTTTAAAACGGGGGCAACGAGAGCGGGAAAGACCTATATCGACTATTCGTTTGTGATCCCCAAAAGAATACGGGAGAGGATAGGGAAAGACGGTCTGTCCGTGATCCTCGGAGTTACAAAGTCGACGATCGAGAGAAACGTACTCGAGCCCATGAGGAATCTGTACGGAACGGATCTGGTGGGGGAGATCAACAGCCAGAACAAATGTTATCTCTTCGGTGAGTGGGTGTACTGTCTGGGCGCGGAGAAAGTCAGCCAGGTATCAAAAATCAGGGGTGCATCGATTAAATACTGTTATGGCGACGAGGTGGCGGACTGGTCGGAGGAGGTGTTCGACCTGTTGAAGTCGAGACTGGATAAGTCCTACTCCTGCTTTGACGGGGCGCTAAATCCGCAGGGACCGAACCACTGGCTCAAAAAATTTCTTGAGACAGACGCGGATATCTACTGCCAGAAGTATACGATTTTCGACAACCCGTTTCTGGATGAAGAATTTGTCAGGAATCTGTGCAGCGAGTATGCGGGGAGTGTGTATTATAAGCGCTATATCCTCGGGGAGTGGGCGATCGCGGAAGGGCTGGTATACGGGATGTTCAGCAGGGAAAAGAATGTGTGTACCGGACCCGCGCCGTACAGAGAGGGTTCCGCATACTATCTCACTGTCGACTACGGAACGGTGAACCCGTTTGCCGTTGGTCTGATGGAATTGCAGAGTAACGGAGTTGTCCGGCAGATCAGAGAGGGGCATTACTCGGGAAGGGATGCGGGAACGACTGTTGACAATGAGAAGTACTATGAGATGCTCCGGGATCTCGCGGAAGGGTA
>JAPFDX010000032.1 GCA_026168605.1 Roseburia sp.
CTCTTCATCATACTCTGTCAGTAACATCGAACGCACCTCCTCGCGCTGGCTGCGCAGCAATTCTTCCAGTACACCTTCCCGTATACAGTCGTCCACCGCACGGTCCACCGCCTCCCCGATGTCGTTTCCCTCGTTCTGGTATCTGCGTATCCGCGCCACAAAGATCGAGTACTCCTCCAGCTTCCGGCACTTCTTCATAATCTCCATGTTGTGCCCCGCGTTGATGTTGAGCACCACCGCACGGCAGTCCAGGTCTGCCTCCCAGGCGCGAAACTGTGCCGGGTAGAGATCATGCAGATACATTTCCCTGCGCTCCGGCTCCTCCCTCGTCCCGTTGTAGAACACCACGAACTTCGGCAGCGGCAGCGCGACCGGTCTGCTGCTGTAAAGATCCTCTGTGTTCACAATCTCCTGACGGATCACCGATGCAATGTACAGCATCCCCCGCAGCGGCAGGTTCGGCGATATGGTGCTCTGGTGCTCGTAGAGGCTTAAGATGTTTTTCAGGATAAACGAAATGTCGTTTTTCATCCCGAGGTAGATCACATCCTCCAGCGTGTTGACCACGATGTCGTCCGGGTTGTCGTACGACGTCCCGTTTAACGCATTGTAAAGCTCCAGCAGATCCCGCCTGTCACTGAAAATCTTTTTGAACAGCCGGTCCTTGTACTCTCTCTGGTGTCTCTGTATAGTTTTTCCCAAAGGTTCTTCCCCTCCATTATAAAATTTTTTCCGCTTTCCCGCAACTGCCAACTACAAATTTGTGCGGGTGAAAAATTTACAGTTCTTTTGTTTTCTGTATCTGAAATGACTGGCGAAACGCCGGAATGGAAAAGCAGTGCTTCTCCAAAGATCTTACGGGCAGATATGGATAAACTTCATCCCTGCCATGTTTTGAGATAAATATAATGTAACAGAAAAACATATGGATTGCAAGTGTAATTTGATTTTGTTTTACCCAGTTGCAGGATTGCAATACATTATAATCCTACAAATGGTATTGTAAAGCGAAAAACGGCTTGTTATAATAAAGCTCAGGGAAACCAGAGCGAGGCGGCTTGCCCTCTTCGGAGGGGTTACCCTCCAGACGAAAGAAAGGAGGGGTGCCAATGGTTACATATTCGGACTTGATCCAGATAGGTATCTTCATTGTGTCCCTCATTAGTCTGATCCATCAGATAAATGAGAGTAAAAGAAAATAGCCGCCAACTACTGCCATAGTTGACGGCTGACCTCGTAAGAGGTTAGCAACATATTACTTGGGGTAAGCCGCTTCTGGTTTCCCTTTTGTAATTTGACTATAACACATCTGAATTTCTTTTTCAATCCCGGAAACGATAAAAAATACCATGCAAAAGATCACAGCGCAGGAGCCGATCGGTATTGGAGAAACCGTGAATAGAAGAGAAAAAACAGCAACTACAAGCAGGCGGCCCGCAAAGCGAGCCGCCCCCTTGGTTCAGATACCTCTATAAGCACTCCTGCCTCAAGCGGCATCCCCATGTGTTTCAACCGACGCATACCTCCGGTATGAACCTTTCAAAATTACTGTAACAGAGACAGAACGCCCTGCGTTGCCTGATTTGCCTGCGCGAGCATAGACTGTCCGGCCTGGGCAAGAATATTGTTCTTGCTGTACTCAACCATCTCCTCAGCCATGTCTGTATCACGGATACGGGACTCTGCTGCCGTCGTGTTCTCAACGATGTTGTCAAGGTTGTCGATGGTGTGCTCTAAGCGGTTCTGCACTGCACCGAGAGCGGAACGCTGTGCGGAAACCTTAGATACAGCGTCTGCGATCGCATCCACAGCGTAGGTCGCTGCAACGCCGGTATCGTCTGCGACATTTAAGTTCTTAACGCCAAGATAAGCAGCGTCCATCGCACTGATGTCCACGATGATCTTGTTGGTCATATCTGCGTCTGCTCCGACATGAAGGTTGAAGGAAAGCTTCTGGGAAACATCTGCATAACCCTTGTCAATGGTAAACTCTACCTTGCCGTCTGCTGTCGGACCATTATGTGTAACAGTTGCCTTTTCTCCTGCTGCATTGGAAACGCCAATGCTGTTTGCCTTAAGCAGTTCATCCTCCATCAGTTCATATGCCTTCTTTGCTGTGATCAGAGAAGAATTCGAATCAGAAACACCATCTGTCACAGTTCCCATACCGATCATCTTTGTACCATCTGCAAACTCAACTGTACTTGTGTCTTTGATAAGGTCTTTCACTTTTTTAATATCTGCAACTTTAACCGTTCCATTCTCAAGATCGGTTTGACCAGTGGCATCTGCAACTACCTTATATGACTTTCCGTCAATTGTTATTGTGTCATTTTCTTTTGCAAAGTCCGTATTAACTTTTGTATCAATGTCTTTCTTTTCAGAACCAATGGTATAGCCCTTACCGCCGATTGTCACCGTCTGACCATCTTTTAACTTGTCGATGACAAATGTTGCTCCATCCAGTGTCTCTGTCATGGTACCCTTTAAGCCTGCGTCATGCGCCTTCATGTACTCTTTTGTAGTCGTTCCGTTGCCCTTGAGCAGATAAGTCTCATTGAATTTCGTCGTCTCTGCCACGCGGTCGATCTCTGTGGTGAGCTGTGCGATCTCATCCTGGATCGCCTGACGGTCATCCGCGGAGTTTGTTCCGTTGGAAGCCTGTACTGCAAGCTCATTCATACGCTGTAACATCGAGTGAACCTCTGTCAATGCACCCTCTGCGGTCTGCACTGCGGACACACCGTCCTGCGCATTGGTGGAAGCCTGATCCAGTCCGCGGATCTGCTTTCTCATTTTCTCAGAAATGCTTAAACCTGCTGCGTCGTCTGCCGCACGGTTGATTCTGTAACCGGAAGATAACTTCTCCGAGGACTTTGCCTGCTGTCCGGTTGTGATACCTAACATTCTGTTTGAGTTCATCGCTGTTAAATTGTGCTGTACTACCATAATATTTCCTCCTTGTCCCGCATCTGCGGGTTATTATGTTTTTCCTCCGGGATTCCCTTCCCAGAGGCTGTGATTTATAACAAGCAGAGATTCCCGGGTATTTCTCTGCCTATTACCATGTAGATTACGCCCGGTCGGACGGAGCCATTGCGTTTCTTTCGCTCTCCGCCTTCATGCGCTCATTCCAGAGAATGCGCTTGATCTCATCCTGCGCTTCCTTGGAAATCGGAGCTTCCGGATAGTAGACATCCTTTTTACGCTCCGGATTCTGTTCTACGGTGCATCTGGCAATTTTAATCTCCTTTGGAGCGTCAATCATCAGTCTGCCGTGGTTTCCCGTGCCGCCTACATAGACAACCCGGATGTTGTCGCCGATATTTACATACTGCCCCTGCTTCAAAGAAATTTTCAGCATTGCCGCCTCCATATTTTTCTGATTTTTGTTACTTTCTGTTCACTTGCTACGTTCTGTATCTTTTATATCGTCTTTTCGCTACATAATGTTTACATTATTTTTCATTTTCGCTACACTTTGTTACTATTTACCAAAAATTTTTCTTAAATTTCCAGAATTAAATATAGATTTTTGGCAAAAACTCCATACACAGAAGTGTTTTTTGCAACAATCTGTTACAAATGGAGTTCATTTTTGTGATTTTGTTTTAACATTTATCTCCTATATTGCTACGTCTTGTTACATCTGACATGGCAATAAAAATATACTTATAGCAAAGGTGGTATTCATTATGAAGAGTAAACTGCTTCCACAGAAGCTAAAAGAATTGAGAAAGGCGCACAATTACACACAGGATTATCTCGCCGAGGTGCTCGGGGTCGTCCGGCAGACGTACAGCCACTATGAGACGGGAAAGCGAACGCCGGATGCGGAGGCGCTCTACAAACTTGCCGGTCTCTACAACATTTCTATTGATGATTTATTACATCTGACCGTCAACGTCGACAGAGACATTTCTTACGATGCTCCCGCTCCGACGCAGGCAAGCATCGACCTGGCAGAATTTCTTGAATTTTTCAATGACCCTGCAAATAAGAAAAAATATATGTTTCACACGAATTTAGAAAAAGAACTTCTTTTTTACTTTGACAAGATTTCCGAGCAGGATAAAAAAGAAATGATAGAGTTTGTAAAGATAAAAGCGAGAAAGCCATTATAAAAGGGGATTGCCGCGATGGGCAATCCCCTTTGGTTTTCATCCTTCAATCGAAATGTAGCGTTTCTGTTCTACCGGAGCCTTCGGCTCTTTCTTCGGGACGAACAGCTTTAAGATCCCGTGCTTAAAGGACGCCTGAATATCCTCCTCGGTGACGTCCTCACCCACATAAAAGCTTCGCTGGCAAGCGCCTGCATAACGCTCTCTGCGGATATATCTGCCGCCCTCCTGCTCATCCTTATCAAGCCCTTTCGCTGCGGAGATCGTCAGGTAGCCGTCCTTTAACTCCGCCGTGACTTCATCCTTCTTAAATCCCGGCAGATCCATCGTCACCTCATAGCCGTCCGCTTTCTCACGGACATCGGTTTTCATCAGATTCTTTCCCCGGCGGCCGTACAACTGCTTCTCCATCTTTTTAAAATCTCTGTCGTCATAGAACGGAAAATCAAAAAGGTTATCAAACATATCTTTTCCAAATACACTTGGCATCAACATAAGTCATTCCTCCTTTTATCCTTCAATCCTGATATATCTCTGCTGCGCTACCTCCGGTTTCGGTTCCTTCTTCGGGATCATCAGCCGGAGCGTACCGTCCTCAAATCTTGCACGGATGTCGTCCTCCGTCACGTCCTCTCCCACATAAAAGCTTCTGCTGGAAGTCCCCGTGTAACGCTCCCTGCGGATATATCTGCCGTCCTCGTCCTTCTCCTCCCGGTCGGAATTTGCAGACGCCTGGATCGTCAGATAACCATCCTTTAACTCCGCTGTCACATCTTCCTTCCTCACTCCGGGGATATCCATCGTCACCTCGTAGCCTGCGTCCGTCTCCCTGACGTCCGTGTGCATGAGGTTTGCCGTATCGTAACCTCCCGTCATCGGGTAATCAAAAAAGTCATCCAAAAAGTTTTCTCCAAAAATACTAGGCATCAACATAAGTCATCTCTCCCTTCCATACAATCATTATGTCTGTTTACCTTGTTTCCTTGGTTTCTGACTACGTTATACACCTGGTTGTTAGCACTGTCAATAGGTGAGTGCTAATTATTTTATTAAAACTTTCTAAACTCACTTCGCGCATGGGATTGAAACAATCATAATCTCCCTCACTCCGGGGATTGGCTCAGTCCCACCAGAAATACCACTTATCCGACTGCCACAAGGTATCTGCCAACGCACCTACTATCCTCATTCTGATCCATGTCAGGGCAGAAACCGTACTGCTCCACCGCCAGCTCCATGGCTTTCTCCTTCGGAACGGGCGCGGGAAGCGCAAATTCCAGTTCATCGTGTGTCAGTACCGCAGGCACGGCGCCGTACTGCTGCGCCCAGTATTTTGCAACCGCCATCAGTTCCGGCGTGTCGGGACAATCGTTCCAGTTCCCGAATGGCAGCCATACAAAAATCTCCCACGGATTCTTCACTGGGATTTTTGCCAGAATAAGCGGATATGTCATATCTGTGCCATGATCCCAGTAACTGCTGAAACGGTTATTTGCATACCCTCCTTCCATCTCGCCCAGCATTTCCTCCCAGTCCATATCGTCGTCTTCTGCCTCCTCCTGACGGTCTCCCACCAGATCAGCCAGAACCGCTCTGCCATCCTTCAGGGGCATTTCCAACATCGCCCGCCTGTATTTTTCGACCTGCTCCGGATCAAAAGCATAACCGCCAGCACCGTCGCTGTCCGGATCAGAGTTCATGATCAGACATTCCCACAAAATCTCATCCACCTTGATGAGCACGGGAAGAAATCCCTCCCTTGCGCCCTCACGTCTGGCATAGCTGAGTGCCGCCGTGATCGGGTCGTCGTCCCGCATCGGCGGAAAATACTCGCACCGGTCATCGCCGCCCAGGTAGTCCATCATCGCCACTGCCAGTTTTGACGGAGCGGTATGACCAGAAAATTCCTGCTCCTTCCAGTTGCCCAAGCGTTTATCCAGAAACTGTGCCTCCTCCTGGCTCTCCTGCGTCCCCGCTTTGGCATCCTCACCAACGACCAGCGTCACCATCTGCGTGTCCCGCCGGAATACACGGAAACCTGCCCACGGCAGACCGCTTCCTGCAAAAAATTCCCCTGCCTTATTCAGAGCTGCCGTCAGATCCCATGCGATAAAGTCCACATAACCGTAGGAAACACCGGTTGCTCCACCGGTCAAGGTAAGCACATCCTCACCAAGATTTTCCGCCAGCTCCGTTTCAAGTCTGTCCCGAAAATCAAATATCTGCTGTGTTCTGTCTTCACCGGAAAAACCATCCAGCGGATAGCAGAAAAATCCTGCCACGGCACCATCCACATGAAGCATATCCATGCTGTCGCTTTCCCCGTCCAGATATTCGCCGATCAGCGGCACGCAGCAGGTAGAACCGACGATCACATCCGTCCGCCAGTCGGCATCCGGGCTTTCGTCGGGCTCCATCCGGTATGCACTGTAATGGCAGGACTCCGGATCAGTCGAAAGGTCAAACCCCATATCACGCAGAATCCCCGGCAATTCGGAGAGCAGGGCAGACGGCTCCCCCTTTGGTTCTTTCATCACATGAAAGCCGTCAATATACCGCATAGAGGGAATCTCCCCCAGCACCTGATCGGTGATCGTCGCGAGCATCCACCATGCACGGTTCTCATCCTCCCCAAGCAGCGGCAAAAGTTTTTCGCTGTACAGAGCCAGTCTTACACTGGTGTCGCCCAGCTTTTCTACCCAGATCCTCACATCATCACCGGAAATTTCCCAGCCGTTGATCTGCAGACCAATGTTCTCCGTCGACTGGCGTCCCACTAAAATATTCCAATGCTCCAACACTTCATCCGGAACATGGCGCAGAAGATAGAGCAGTTCAAAAAGCTTCACCTGATCCCCCTCCGGGGTTAAGATCAGCTCATACTTTTCCCCATTGAACCCCATCTCAAAACAAATATTCTCAAAAGAATGGTTCAGGATCTTGTCACATCTGGCGATCAGCTCGTCCCCGTGCTCATGCTTTCTGTCCTCATCCATCATGCGGCGCAGTTCTGCCTCCCCCTCCAAAAAGGCATTCCACATCTGAACCGACCGCTGTCTGAAATTTTTCTCAAACCGTGGCAGACTCAGGCGATCTCTGCAATCGTCGATGAGCATATCGATTTCTTCCCCGCTGTTAAGTCCCGGGGCGTCGCCGGGATGCAGCTTGCGCGCCCTCTGAAAATACTGTAGGGCGACCCCCTCCTGATCCAGATAATAATAGGCATACCCCATGCGGAAGTTCCAGGAATAATCCTCCTCAAGCTCATCCCTGTAAGGCTGCATCAGCGCAATAGCACGGCGGAGCAACTCCCTTCCCTCCGGCGTTTCCGGATCTGCCAGATTGTTGTAAGCCCTCGCCAGTTCCAGATCCATTTCCCGCGTGCGCTCCTCCTTCGGGATTGCCTCTAAAATGTCCGCGATTTCTCTGTGCCTATCCTCCTCATGCCATTTCTGGCACTGTTTTAGTAATTCCATATACATTACCTCCCCCATTCTCATTGGTACTTCTTCCCCTATTGAAAAAGCCTACTCCCCATATTCCTCTGCAATATCGATAAAATGGATGTACACTCCGCAGATCCTGCCTTCTGCATCATATCCAAAATAGCACGGGTATACACCGTCTCCCCACCCCGAAGCGAAGATGGGAAGGTTACAGTCTGTCCCCGGAACCGTCCAGTTGAGCCAGTCACCGCCATCCCGCTGGTATCTTGGATGTTCCTTTCCATTCTCCTCCAACAGGTCGCAGAAAAGGTCATTGTAAGGGTCGATATCCTCATCTTCCTCCATACGCTTCTCCCAGTATTTTTTGAACGCCTCCTGTGTTTTGACGTCGGCGATACATCCCATACCTGCGTCCACACCAAAACCAAAGAACTCGTCCTCCCCGATCTCCTCTTCCAGATACTCGTTCCCGACCATGCCCATCTCGTAGCGGATAGGCTTATGATCGCTGACCGCAACCTTCACACAGGCATAGCGGTCTCCATATTTCTCACTCGGCACCACACAGATCCTTACTGGATAACTTCCTGCGGGCACCTTCTGAAGGTAGGGCCGTGCATCCTCTAGTTCGACCAGAGGATCGCAGGCCAATATCTCTCCCGTGGGGAAATGCACCATACCCATCTCTATGGTGTCCACTTCCATATTTCCAATCTTCTTCTCCGTGAAGTAAGCATCCAGATCCGTTCTGCCAACCAGTTTTTCTTTTACCAGCTCGTATTTTTCCATCCATTCTTTTGTCGCCATTTTACTCCTCCTTTTCTCTCCTCAAAATCCCCATCAGCACCTTTTCTGGTGTGATCGGAAGCTCTCTGTGCCATACCCCGGTCGCATTGTAAACTGCATGGGCGATTGCCGGGGCGGGCGTATTGATCACGACCTCGCCGATGGACTTCGCGCCAAACGGCCCGGTCTTTTCATAGCTTCCCTCAAACTCCACGCGGAGCCTGCCCGTATCCAGGCGCGTCGGGATCTTATACTGCATCAGGGAATCCTCGGCGATCCTGCCCTTCGCGTCGTAGTGGATATCCTCATAGAGCGCCATGCCGATCCCCTGCGCCAGTCCTCCCTCGGTCTGCACCCTGACGAGATTGCTGTTGATCGGCGTCCCGCAGTCAACGACCGCCACATAGTCCAGAAGCTCGACCGCTCCCGTCTCCATATCCACCTCGACCTCTGCCATTCCCGCCATAAACGGCGGCGGGGAAACCGGAGACGAATGTGTGACAGTCACCTGCACCGTCTCTGTGTTTCCATTCATGGAACGCTCCGCGAGCTCTCCCAGAGAAACCTTTTTCCCTCCGTCTGCCGTGGCGACACCGTCCGCCGCAAATATCAGTTCCTGCGGTGGGCAGTCCAGTATCCCCGCTGCGATCACGGACATATGCTCCCGAAGCTCTCTGCACGCCTTTTCCACCGCCTTTCCGGTGACGTAGATCGTGCTGGAAGCATACGAGCCGGAATCATACGGGGAGCTGTCAGAGTCCGCGCCATAGACGATCACGTTGTCCAGGTCGCACTCCATACACTCCGCTGCGATCTGCGCAAGCGTCGTGTCGCAGCCCGTTCCCATGTCCGCCGCCCCGATGGAAAGCACATAGAAACCGTCATCGTTCAGCTTGATGGTCGCCGAACCAACGTCCATACCGGAAATACCGGACCCCTGCATCGCCATCGCCATACCCTTGGCGCGAACCTTTCCGTTCCCCATATCCTGCCGCAGAGGTTTTTCATCCCAGCCGAACATTTCCTTTGCGCGCGCGACACAGCGGTCAAGCGCACAGGCATTCATCTGCTCATTATAATAGGACGCCGCCACCTGCCCCTCGCGTATCATATTTTTCTCACGGATGACAGCCGGATCGATCCCAAGCCTGTCCGCGAGCTCGTTTACCATACTCTCCAGTGCAAAAATCCCCTGCGTCGCGCCATAGCCGCGGTAAGCCCCCGCCGCCTGCACGTTTGTGTAGACAACGTCGTACTGAAAACGGAACGCCTCCAGATTCGCGTTGTACAGAGGAATCGATTTATGTCCGGAAAGCCCGACTGTCGTCGGTCCGTGCTCCCCGTACGCCCCGGTGTTTGACAGCGTGTAGAAATCAACCGCACGGATTGTGCCGTCCCTCATCGCGCCGACCTTTACCCGCATCTCCATCTCATGGCGCGGAGACCCCGCCGTCTGACTCTCCTGCCTTGTAAAGATAAGCTTCGCGGGCTTTTTTGTCTTCCATGTGACAAACGCCGGAAACACCTCTGTCACACAGGTCTGCTTCGCCCCGAAACCGCCGCCGATGCGCGGCTTGGAAACACGTATTTTGGACTTCGGAATATCCAGTGCGTGGGCGAGGATCCTGCGCACATGGAATACGATCTGTGTCGAGCTGACAACGTGCAGCCTGCCGTAGGTATCGATACTTGCGTAGGTGCGGAAGGTCTCCATCATCGCCTGCTGGTTTGCCTTTGTGTGGAAGGTGTGTTCCAGTACGATCTCGCAGTCCTCCATCACCGTCTGCAGATTTCCGTCCTCATCCACGCCGGACGCGCACAGATTCCGCCGGTTGTCCGCGCCCACTTCGCAGAGCGCCCTCCAGCTCTCCTCCGGGTGTACCAAAACATCCGCATCCTTCGCCCTGCGGAAATCAAGCACCGGCTCTAACACCTGATACCTGACCTTTATGAGCTTAAGCGCCCGGTCCACTGCCTTTTCATTTTCTCCCGCAACGATCGCAACCACGTCTCCCACAAACCGCATACGCCTGTCGAGGATCAGTCTGTCATACGGGCTCGGCTCGGGGTAGGTCTGTCCCGCCATCGTAAAACGCTTTTGCGGCACGTCTTTATAGGTGTAGATTGCCTCGATTCCCGGCACTTTTTCTGCCGCCCCGGTATCGATCTCCTCGATCAGCGCATGGGCATGAGGACTGTGCAGCAACTTGACGATCAGACAGTCCTTCGGTGCAATATCGTCCAGATAGACCGGCTTGCCGCAGACGAGCGCCATCGCATCCTTTTTTCTTATGGGCTGGTTGATCAAAGAAAGCTTTTTCTCCACTATGCCTGCCCTCCCTTCTGCCGGCAAAAGGCGAGATACGCCTTAATCCCGCGCATCTGCCCCTCATAGCCGGAGCAGCGGCACAGATTGCCGGAAAGGTATTCCCTGATCTCGTCGTCGGTCGGGTCTGGATTCTCCCGGAACATCGCGATCGCATTCATCATAAAGCCCGGATTGCAGAAACCGCACTGCTCCGCGCCCTGATCGGCGATATACGCGCCAAAGCCCTCTGCCTCCTCCTTTAGCCCCTCCAGCGTCACAATATGATGTCCGTCTGCACGGGCGGCTAAGACGCTGCAGGAGAGCACCGGTTTCTCATCCATAAACACGGTACACAAGCCGCAGTTAGAAGTCTCGCAGCCGCGCTTGACACTGCTGCACCCCTGCTCCCGCAGGAAATCGATCAGCAGTGTATCCGGCTCGATCGCCGCACGCACCTTTTTTTCATTGATCCACAATTCAATCTGCACGTTCCGCTTCCCCCTCTCTCTCTAAAATCCCGAGCAACGCCCGCTTTGTGAGCACCTCCACCAGAATACTGCGGTACTCCCCGCTTCCTCTCAGATTGGTTCCGGTCGTCACCCGCTCTCTCACGTATCTGCCAAATGCCACCGCGCTCTCCTCCCTGATCCCTCCGGCAAGGATGCCGTCGCCGTCACGCACACATACGGCTGGCATCGGGCGCGCACCGATCACACAGCACACCGCCTCCCCGCGCTTTGCCGCACAGCAGGTCAACACCGGAAAATCCGTCTGTGTGTTCCGCTGTGAGAGGTAAACCATATGTCCCTTCGTCTTTGGCACGAGAATACGCACCAGAATATCCCTGTCATGCGGCATTCCGGCAAACTCTTCCAGAGACACGATCCCTCCGTGGTAAAGCTCCACGCGCGCGTCTGCCGCCATAAAAAAAGTCAGCACGTCCGAAAATCCGTAACGCCCAAAGATACTTCCCCCAACGGTCGCCAGATTCCGAAACTGCACGCCCACAATGTGGCGCACGCTCTCGCGCGCCGCGCCGTCTGTCAGCGCATTTAATCCCGTATGCGTCTCGATCTGGCGCAGCGTTACCATCGCGCCGATCCTGTATTCCTCCGGCGTCTCCTCGATCATATCAAGCCCCAGCCCGGACAGATCGATCGCGGTAGCCACTCTCTTTTTCTCCATTTTTAACCAGAGCATCCCACCGATAATGGCGCTGCTTTTTTTCTGGTTCAGCTCATATGCCTGTGCAAGGCTCTCTGCTCTCACATAGTTTTGGATTTCTATCAAGTTCCTGCTGCCTCCCTTTCTCTTTCGTCAGCTTTTTATATGCAAATTATAACAAAGCTTTCCGCATTTGTCACTCTTGCAGGACTTTCTCCGGGCGCAGGAATTTTTTTCAAAAAAATGTGCATACTACCCCTAGATTATGCCAGAACAGGAGGAACTTCATGAACGAAAAAACAACGCTCCCCGTGGTCAACGAACACGGCTACTTTGAAATACGCTTAGAGAGCATCGGAGGGCTGGGCGCGAACCTCTGTGGAAAAATGCTCGGCGAACTCGGCGCCCTGCTGCTTTCCCTCAACTCCTTAAGCTTTTCCAGCTACGGCTCGGAAAAGCGCGGCTCACCCGTCAAAGCTTATATCCGCTGGTGTGAAAACGAAAAGCCGCTCCGCGTGAACAGCCCCGTGACCCACCCGCACATCCTCGCCCTTTTCCACGAGGGACTGATCGGCACCTACCCGGTGCTTGACGGCGTTTCCGTCGATACAAAAATTATCCTGAACACACCGCTCTCCCCGGAGGACGCCGCAGAAAAGCACCACATCACGATGGGCGAGCTCTACTGTCTGGACGCCCTCGCCATCGCAATGGAATGTAAATCCCGCATCAATATGGTGATGCTCGGCGCGATCGCAAAAGCGTCCGGCTTTATTTCCCTTGACGACGCGAAACAGATCTGCCGTGATTCCATCGGAAAGAAATATCCGGCTCTGATCGACGCCAATCTGACCGGGGTCGAGCTCGGCTACACGCGCCTTGCAAAGGCAGCGGCAGAGCGCAATGTAGAGCCTCTGCCGGAGGGCGGCAGGGAACAGTTCGTGTGGGGCTATGACAACGCTCCCATCGGCGGCGTCAACCCGCGCATCGGGAGCACGGTCTCCAATAACCTTTCTCCCTCCAGAGAGGGCTACATTCCGCTGTTTCTCCCGGAGAAATGTATCAACTGCGGTCTGTGCGACTCGACCTGTCCGGATATGGTATTCCAGTTTGCACCGGGCATCTATAAGGGAAAAGAGTGCATGGTAAATCACGGCGTGGACTACTATCACTGCAAGGGCTGTCTGCGCTGCGTGGAGGTCTGCCCGACAAATGCCCTCGTCACCGCGCTGGAAAAAGACTACCCCGAAAAGCCGCATTTCGTTCCAAACCGGCACCTGCTGCCGGACGCCATCACCTATCAGGAGACCGGAGCCAATTCATGGATCACCAGCGACTCGTATCTCGATGAGAAGCGCGTGAACGGCGGCGTTGTATGACAAGGGACGAGGCAGATCATGGAAGGAGAATGGAAAAGAAAATGGAAGAACAAAAAGTGATGTATGACAGCGGCAACGAGCTTGCCGCCTATGCCGCAAAGCAGATCAATTACCATGTGATGGGCTATTACCCGATCACCCCCTCTACGCAGATTGCGGAAAACTTAGATACCATGCGCGCCGAGGGGCAGCACGACATCCTGCTGATCGCCGCCGAGGGCGAGCACAGCGCCGCCGGTATCTGCTACGGCGCTTCTGCCGGAGGTGGAAGGGTCTTTAACGCCACCAGCGCAAACGGGCTTTTATATGCGCTTGAGCAGTTTCCGGTGCAGTCCGGCACGCGTATGCCGATGGTGATGAATATCGCCTGCCGTACGATCTCCGGTCCGCTGTGCATCAAGGGCGACCACAGCGATGTGATGTATATGCTGAACACCGGATGGATCATCCTGTTTGCCGATGAGCCACAGAAGGTTTATGACTTTAATCTGCTCGGTCTAAAGCTTGCCGAGCAGGTGCGCCTGCCCGTCGCGGTCGCCTTTGACGGTTTTTTCACCAGCCACCAGAAGCGTAAATGTCTGGTTTTCTCGGACGACGCCGTGGTACAGCGCTATATCGGACCGAAACTTTCCAGCGACAGTCCGGCGACCTCCGCTTTCGCGAAAGAATGCTCGACCGGGGAAAACTGCTTTTCCAGTGTACTGGATCTCGCACATCCAATCTCGGTCGGCTCTTATATGAACGAACCGGACGTGATCAACAACCGCTATCAGCTCCACCTTGCGATGGAGGAAGCGCGCCGCAAACTCCCTGACCTTTTCGCCGAATACGAGACGCTCTCCGGCAGGAAGCTCTCCTTTTGCGACGGCTACCAGGCGAACGACGCCGAGATCCTGCTCTTTGTGCTCGGCTCCTCCTATTACACAGCTATGGAGGCTGTCGACGCACTCCGCCGCGAGGGCGTGAAAGCAGGCGTCATCACGCTCTATGTACTGAGACCGTTTCCTGCCATGGAACTGCGCGAGCTCTGCAAAAATGCAAAGACGATCCTCGTCGCTGACCGGCAGGACAGCTACGGCGCCGGCGGCGGAAACATGACGCTGGAGATCCGCGCAGCCCTTCAGGGACAAAAGTCCGGCAGCGCCGCTCCCCGCATCCTCTCCCGCGTCTACGGGCTTGGAGGAATGGACTTTTTCGTGGAGGACGCGATCGCACTGTTTCGCGAGGGGCTTATGGAGACTGCCGCCGACTTTGACTACTACGGCGTGACAAGCGGAACAGCGGATTCAGGCAAAGCGCAGCCACAGTATTTTAAACCGATCACGGAGGAGGAATCGTCAAAAGGGATCACAACCTGCGTTTTCGACGAGGCTGCCGGAAAAATGACGGTGACCGGAGGCGCGCTCAAGGACGCCACCGGAATGCCGATGCGCATCGCCCCCGGGCACGGCGCGTGCCCTGGATGCGGCATCCCGGTCAATCTCAATCTGCTGCTCAAAGGCATCGAGGGAAACGTCGTTCTGCTCTTTCAGACAGGCTGCGGCATGGTCGTGACGACCGGATACCCAAAGACTGCGTTCCGTGTCCCGTATCTGCACAATCTGTTCCAGAACGGAGCGGCAACCCTAAGCGGCGTTGTCGAGGTCTTTCACCAGAGACAAAAGCGCGGTGAATATCCGGAGGGGCAGATCACCTTTCTTATGGTCAGCGGGGACGGCGGCATGGATATCGGTATGGGATCGGCGCTCGGCACGGCGCTGCGCGGACACCGCATGATCATTTTTGAGTATGACAACGGCGGCTATATGAACACGGGTTACCAGCTCTCCTATTCGACGCCGATGGGCGCGCGCAGCTCCACCTCCCACGTCGGAAAGGACCAGTACGGAAAATCCTTTTTCCACAAGGATACACCGGAGCTGATGGCTGCAACGCATATCCCCTATATCGCGACAGTCGCAGAGTCAAACCCCTCCGATTTTATCCGCAAGGCAGCCAAAGCCGCCGCCTATTCCAGAGAGTTTGGAACCGCCTATCTCAAGGCGCTCTCCGCCTGCCCGCTCAACTGGAACGACAAGCCGGACCTGGAGCGCAGCGTGATCTCCGCCGCCGTGGATTGCTGCTATTTCCCGCTCTACGAGATCGAGCGCGGCATCACCACCTTAACCTACGACCCTCAGTCAAAAAACAAGAAGATTCCGGTGACCGAATGGCTTGGAATGATGGGACGCACGAAGCATCTCTTAAAAGACGAATACCGCTCTGTCACAGAGGAAATCCAGGCGGAAATCGACCGCCGCTTCGCACGGCTGTGCGCGCGCGCCGAGCACCCGCTGCTGTAACTGTTTGTAACTATTTGTAATTGCTTTAGAACGGAGAATTTTTATGTCAGTTCATTTTAGGGAAAGTATCACAAGAGAGAACCTGATGCGGGCGTTTGCCGGAGAAAGTCAGGCGCGAAACCGCTACACGATCGCGGCCGGTGTCGCGAGAAAACAGAAACTTCCGGTGATTCAGGCAGTTTTTACTTTTACCGCCAACCAGGAAAAAGAGCACGCGGAGATTTTCTACAACCATCTGACGGAACTTGCCGGGACTTCCATCCACATCGACGGCTCCTATCCGGTCGACATCAGCGACGATGTGGCAAAGCTTTTGCGCTTTGCGCAGCACAACGAATACGAGGAACACGACGATGTGTATCTGCATTTTGCCCAAAAGGCAAAGGAGGAGGGCTTCCAGAAGGTCGCTGCCTCCTTCCAGATGATCGCCGCCATTGAAAAAACGCACGGAGACCGTTTCGGTCTGTTCGCCGATCTGCTGGAACAGAATAAACTTTTTGTCTCCGATGTCGAGACGGCATGGATGTGCTTAGAGTGTGGCAACATCTACCGCGGAACATCCGTTCCAAAGGAATGTCCGGTCTGCCACCATGACCGCGGATACTTCATCCGGCTGGAGCTTGCGCCTTACACTGGCTCCCTCCCACCATTTCATCCTTAAACGCAAAAGAGGCTGTCGCTTTAACGATTAATAAATCGCAAAGCGGCAGCTCCCTTTTTTACCGTTAGGTTAGTAATAAGACACTTCCAGCCTGCACTGGTCAATCTTATTGAGAATCCCATCCTGATTGTAGCGGCTGATCTCGATCGTCGTCACATAGAAGCTCTCGCGCTCCGCGCCAAGCGCCTGCTGCCCGCTCTCATCATAGACGATCTCCGGGGACACCAGCGTCATCGTGCAGTGAAGTCCGCGCATCACTCCCGCCGAATCGATCCGGTATGTGACAGCCGTCTCCTCCTCCCTGGTCTGTCTGTACTGCTCTACCGCCAGTTCCACGTTATCCAACGCCTCCTCGGAGGTCTGTTTTTTCCGGTAGCTCCTGTAATATTTCTCAAGCGCTTCCGTGCGCTTCCGGTTCTGCCGCTCAATATATTCCGGTGTAAACTCATAGGACAGTTCCAAAACCTTCCCCCTCTGTTCGAGACTGATATTGTAGATGTCGTTCTCGTCATATGGAAGGTCGACAAGCTGCGCAAAATACGGAATCTCTGTACTCTCATCCTCCGACAGGTTCCACTCCCCGTTCCATTCTACATACTGGTACACAGAAGTCCCGTCGCAGAACTTTTTTAAATACCGCCTCGTTCCGTCCTCGTCCGTAATATAGTGCTCACTGACCCAGCTTCCGCTCAAGGTATCCGCCCAGACAACCGTTTTCTCACCCTTAGAGACGCCTGCGCCCGCAATCGTACTCTCGTAGGAAAATTCCAGATTATCCGTGCGGCGCAATTCCCGCATCGCGTCCTGGAGCATTGCGAGCTCTGCACACTGCGTACTTCCGTCCAGCACAGAAAACGCAGCCAGTGCAACTCCAAACGCCATCACAACCAGCGCACGGATTTTTCTTTTTACCATTGGCATCCGTCCTCCAATCTAAATCAGGCTCAGCCTCTCAAACGCATGATAAATCCCGTCCTCGCCGATGGCATCCGTCACCATGTCCGCCCTCGCCTTCACCTCTGCCCGCGCATTTCCCATCGCAACGCCGACTCCGGCATATTCCAGCATCTGAAGGTCATTCGGTCCGTCTCCGACCGCGATGCAGTCGACGCGGTCAATCCCCACGTGGTTCAGGTAAATTTCCATTCCGGTCGCCTTGTGGATGCCGCCGATCCCAATCTCACCCGCACGGTCATCCATTCCTTCGATGCTGATGGCAACCGTATCAAAATACGGCGCCAGGTCTGCGTGCACCTGCTCCACCGGAAACGGCGCTTTATAGTAAATGATCTTCTCGCTGTGGTCATTGTTCCACGGCTCCTCCGTCAGGTGCATCGTGCCGATCAGACGGTTGAGGCGGCTCTCACTCATTCCCGTGTCGCGGTAGATCTCGATCATCCCCTCGCGGCTCTTCCCGTTGAGCACCACGCCGTCGTCCGCCTGATAGCAGTAGAGAAATCCGTTTCTCTCCAGATATTCGTAACTGCTTTTTCTGTGCTCCTCGTCGATATAAGCGTGAAAAATTTCCTCGCCGTCCGCCTCGACATACGCTCCCGCCGCCCCGACGATCCCGGAAAATCCAAGATCCATCAGCTCGCCATAAATCTGAAAGCGGCTTCTGCCGCTGCAGATCACCATCCCATGACCATTCGCCCTTGCCCGCCGGATCGCTTCCTTTGTGGAAGCCGGAATCTCTCCTGCCGCATTTACGATCGTTCCGTCTATATCTAAAAATACTACCTTGTGCCTGCTCATCCTACTTGTTTTCATCCTTTACATTTATTTCTGTCATTTATATTAGCACATTTTTCCCGAACTGTCATACCATAGTTTGCAAAAAAGAAGCGGTGGTTTTGGGCAAATTTCCAAAACCACCACTTCTTTTTCATTTTACTGGCGTATATCAACGTATCCTGTCTCTAACGCGCTCTCACTAAATTCATAGACGCCTCCCATCGTATCCAGATTCAGATATAACAGATCCAGCTCATCCGCAGGCACCAGCCATGCCATATGCACCGTGACCGTCTCGCCCGGCTGTATGGACGAAATATAATTATTCCCCCGCTCGCCGCCGTGCACGTCGTAATACCACATTTCCCTGAATGCCGCGTTTCCGGCATATGTGATGGCATCCCATGCACCGTCTTCCGGCTGTTTCCATGAATACAAGTGCATTTCGTCTCCATGTTCCTGTATTTTCATCAGACTGCCCCAAAACAGTACATCCGTAAGCTTCTCGTTTCCGGTATTGGTATAATCAACCGTCACATACACAAGCTTCTGCTCTACGTTCTCCGTGTTCACGACCTCTGTGACGCTGTCCACTCCGTCGCCGTATTTTACATACTGGCGCTCTGCTGGAAGCAGCTTCCCGTCTGCATCCGTCTCGTTTTGCAGACTTTCTTTAAAATCTTCACCCATCAGAGACAGATCCAGCACATCCACATCATCCAGAACCTCTACTTTCTGAACGCATACTTTCCACTCATCTTCCGTCGGCATATCGCTGACATATCCAGACAGCCCAAAGCTCTCGCCGATTTTATGCGTGTTTTTCATCTCCTCTTTCGTGACTGCTGTCACAGGTTCATCTATGCTCTCCACATTCTCTGTCCGGCTCAAGGCATAGTCGCTCCAGCTTGCACCATGGATCACGTCTCCACTCTCTGCACCCTCCTCTGCCGGAAGGAGCCGGATGCTCTCCGCGATCTTAAACGCCTCCTCTTTGGAAACGTCAGCGCCGACAAACATCTCCATCATATAGTGTACATCCGCATACATGACATAGATCCGCTGGTTAAATGCCTTCTCGTCCTCCATCGGGTTATTTAAAAGCAGATAGACCGCATCCCGTCCCCCGATCTGACACTCCTCCATCTCTTTCACATTTTCCGTGAGCATTTCAAAATCATCCACCCCGGTATCCATCTCATAGAAGCAAAGCGATACGCCGCCCTGATAGGGAGAATCCTCGTAGCTGTATTTTTGTTCCTCGACCTCCACCATTCCCTCCGGCAAATAGCCAAGTTCCATCGTAACCTTCGGAATCTCCACCGTTCCCACTGTGCTTTCCTGCTCTGTACTTCCCTCTACGGTCGTATGCACTCCGTAATTGCCCACACGTTCATTGTGCATCTGGTACAAAGCCCCTGCAAACACGGTGGTCCCAAGCATCAGCGCCGCCACCACAGAAGCCACCAGCGTCCGTTTCGCCATCCGCCTGTTCCTGCGGCGCTGTGCATTTTCTGTAAACCGTGCCGTCTCTGTTACCCTTGTCTGCTTCGCCACTTCCTTTTCTATCATCGCCCGCATCTCATCCGGCATCTTTGGAAATTCCCGCTTCATATCCTCTAATCTCATACCGTTACCTCCGTCAAATCCTGCTTTAACCTTGCCCTCGCCCGTGCCAGCCTGCTTTTGACTGCGCTCTCGCTCGTCTCCATCAGCTCCGCGATCTCTTTTACGCTGTAACCCTCCATATAGTAAAGCGCCACAGACAGCCGCTGTTCCTTCGGAAGCCTGCTGACCGCCTCGTACAAATCCGAGTAGTCCTCCGCACTCTCTGCCATCTCCTCCGGTGTGTAGTCCTCGATGGAAACCACCCGTTTTTCCTTCCGCATGATCGCATAACACTCATTGATAACAATGCGTACCAGCCATGTTTTTGCGTAGGAATCCTTCCGCAGAGTGTGCAGACTGGAAAATGCCTTCACGATCGCCTCCTGTATCGCATCTGCACAGTCCGCGTCGCTGCGCAAAAGCGTCTTTGCCACACGGTACAGTGTGTCCTCCGATGCGAGGATCAATTGTCCCAGTTGTTCTTTTTTCATAAGTATCCTTTCCGCCAGCTTCCTGTCGTAATTCGCGCGATAACAGTTTTCTCCTGCTTACATAGATTAGATGTATGAACCGGCAAAATGGTCGCAGAATATCAGGGGATATTTTTCTTTTTGGAAAATCATTGACAAATCACACCCATATGTCTATAATACCCTTAATTGAAGCAGACACAAGGCTTTGACGGGAAGAAGTAGGAATAAGCGGAACAGACAGAAAGTAACCGGCTGATGAGAGGTGCATGGAAAGCTTATGACGAATACATCCCTGAGCTTCACACCGAATTCGGTTTTCCGATAGTAGGCTGTGACGTAGTGGCGCACGTTACACGCGCCGGAGTGTTGTCGGACACTCGCAGAGGCAGGCAGCGCGAGCTGCTTGTGAACAAAGGTGGTAACACGGTGGCAGATACCCTCGTCCTTTTTTAGGACGGGGGTTTTTTATTTTCAGGAAAAAGGAGAGACAATATGACATTATACGAAGAATTAGTTGCCCGCGGTCTGATCGCGCAGGTAACGGACGAGGAAGAAATCAAAGAACTCATCAACAACGGAAAAGCCACTTTTTACATTGGCTTTGACCCGACTGCCGACAGCCTTCATGTCGGTCATTTCATGGCGCTTTGTCTGATGAAACGCCTCCAGATGGCAGGAAACAGACCGATCGCCTTAATCGGCGGCGGCACCGGAATGATCGGCGACCCGTCCGGACGCACCGACATGCGCCAGATGATGACGCCGGAGACGATCCAGCACAACTGCGACTGCTTCAAGAAACAGATGAGCCGCTTCATCGACTTTTCCGAGGGAAAAGCGCTGATGGTGAACAATGCCGACTGGCTGATGGACTTAAACTATATCGACGTGCTGCGCGAGATCGGACCGCACTTCTCCGTCAACCGTATGCTGACCGCTGAGTGCTACAAGCAGCGTATGGAAAAGGGGCTAAGCTTTTTAGAGTTTAACTACATGATCATGCAGAGCTACGATTTCTATGTTCTCTACCAGAAATACGGCTGCAACATGGAGTTCGGCGGCGACGACCAGTGGAGCAATATGCTCGGCGGCACAGAGCTCATCCGCCGCAAGCTCGGCAAGGACGCATATGCCATGACCATCAATCTGCTGTTGAACTCCGAGGGCAAGAAGATGGGTAAGACCCAGTCCGGCGCTGTCTGGCTTGATCCGAACAAGACCACACCGTTTGATTTCTTCCAGTACTGGAGAAACGTCTCGGACGCAGACGTCCTGAAATGCATCCGTATGCTGACCTTCCTTCCGCTGGAGGAAATCGACGCGATGGAAAGCTGGGAGGGCGCGCAGCTCAATCAGGCAAAAGAAATCTTAGCTTACGAGCTGACCAAGCTTGTACACGGCGAGGAGGAGGCAGAAAAAGCAAAGGAAGCCTCCCATGCACTCTTTGCCGGAGGCGGTGATTCCGCGAATATGCCGACAGTCGAGCTGACCGCAGAGGATTTTGCCGAGCGCGACATGGATATTATGGCGGTGCTCGTCCGCACAAGACTCGACAAGACACGTTCCGATGCGCGCCGCGCAGTCGAGCAGGGCGGTGTCACCGTAAACGACGAGAAGGTTACCGATGTGAAAACTACTTACAACGCTGATTTCTTCCGCGGAGACGGCGTCGTCGTAAAGCGCGGCAAGAAAAAATTTGTAAAGGTTCTTATGAAATAGAGAGCCATGTCTTTACCAGTGTCAGCCAGCTCTGACACTCCGGCTGTATATTGTGTCTGTCCGGGTGTGCCGTCTGCTCATCGCAGGCGGCAAGCCCATGACAACCCACCGGGTACATATGAAATTCCGTGGAGACTCCGTGCCTGCGCAGCGCTGCGGCAAACAGCAGGGCATTTTCTGCCGGAACAGTTTCATCGGTAAACGTATGCCACAAAAATACCGGAGGCGTCTGCTCCGTCACCTGCTTTTCCAGAGAAGTTCTCTCTAACATTTCCTCTGTATACTGTCCCCGCAAAAGATTTTCAAAAGACCCACGGTGCGCAAATTCGCCGGACGTGATGACCGGATAGCAGAGGATCATGCCTGCCGGACGCAGCCATTCGTTCTTTACACCGCTTTTTTGTGCCAGCCATTTTTCGTGCCAGAAAACACCAAGACTTGCCGCCAGATGCCCACCCGCCGAGCTGCCCTGCACAAAAATCTTCCCCTCATCCACCTTCCATTCGTCCGCATAGTCATGTACCAGCTTCATCGCCTGCGCCAGTTCCAAAAGCGCCGTCGGATAAACCGCAGGCGCACACGAATAGCGCAGTACTGCCACATGGCAGCCCATTGCCAGAAAACGCATCGCGATCGGCTCCGCCTCACGGTCGGAGGTATACGCATAGCCACCTCCCGGACAAACCAAAATCAACGGACGTTTCTGTATCAAAAATTCCTCGCTCGCATCCAAAATATAGGTGCAGAGTTTCGCTCCCGGTCTCGAACCCTCTGCCTGAATCGAAAATTCTTCTGTCAGCATATCGTGTGCCTCCTTTTATACACTGTAAAATTTCTGGTTTTTGCTCTTTGGAGAATCCGGCTTTGTCATTTTAAGCATCCCTCTCTCCAACAGCGGATTGATATAATTCTGCGACGCGTAGTAAATCGTGGAGATGCCAAGAAAATCTGCGATTTCCTTTCTGGAACGCGGCTCCCTGCAAAATTCCAGCAGCGCATCCTGCGATCTGTTTATCACCGTTTTCTGCTCCGTCTCCTCCTCGTTATAAAAGGTGACTACAAATTCGTTTCTGGAATCGGCAAATACGGCTTCCCGCAATCCTGCCTCCCGCAGTTCCCGCTGGATCGTCGGGATTCCGGAATAACGGTTCTCCGTGATACCCAATGTCTCTAACGCACGCGCCAGCACGGGATTTCTCGTGTCCGGCTGCATTTTCCCCAGTGTGTCCAGTGTCATCCTTCCATACAGACCTCCCGGATTGCGAATCTCAATCCGGTTCTTGTACATGATGATCTCAATAGGCATCGCCTCCGTGTGCATACTGTAATCACGGTGGATAAGCGCATTTAACACAGCTTCGCGCAGCGCCACCACCGGATATTCCGTTTTGTCATTTCTCTCTCCTGTTGCGGAATCAATAATGGTCTGCACTCTCATATTTTTCATCAAAAATTTCATGCTCTGCCCCAGCATCTCATCAATCGTTCCCTCGATACGCACATTGTCAAGGAATCTCGCTCCCTGCTCCGAAATCTCTCCCTTTTCGTAGCCCGGAACCACCATTGCGTTGATCGTGTACTGCGGATAAAACATCTGTGGATAAATCGAAAACAGCAGCGTGCATACCAGCGTCGGCTTTCCGTCTATACACATATTTAAAAACCGTTCGATTTCTTCCCTTGACAGCTTCGAAAGTCTCGGATTTTTTTCTGTGATCCTTCCCACATAGTCGTCAAGCTTTTCTGTATCAATAGTTGACATATCTGCCCGCTCATTGATCCGAATGTCATCCTGATATTTTTTGCGAAATGCCTCGTAGCTGTAAATTTCATAGTCGCTCATCGGCTCATCGGAATCCCCCGCACGGACGTAAGAGCCCTTGGTTCGCCCGACGCCCCCGTAATAGCATGGGCGCTCCGTAATATCGATGCCCGGAATCTCTGCGCTGACTACGCTTTTATCGTCAATCAGCACAGAAGTAAAAACAGGTCTTACCATAGGAACCATCTGCTTGCACTGCTCATTGACCTTTTTTTGCAAGTCCTGCATATCATAAACTCCGGCAATTTTATAGTCCTCTTTCTCGTCTATGCCAAAAAGAATAATTCCACCCATATCCTGATTGGAAAAAGACGACAAGGTATCATATAGGCGTTTCGGACACCCTTCTCTGGCGGTTTTTAATTCCAGCGTCTGCATTTCACATTTCATTTTCTGTACTTTTCTCACAAACTCCCGCAATTCCAGTTCCGTCATTTCTTTTTCCTCCTTTTGCTAAAGTTTATGTTATTTCTATATTTTAATACATTTTAGCAAAAAATCAAAGAGCTACTTTGCTGAAATTTAGGTTGTTTGCTTATTTCTTTGTTTATTTGATAATTTGTTTAGGTTGTTTGCTTATTTTTTTGTTCTTTGTTTATTTTGTTTGCTTGTTTGTTTTTTCAAAAACATTGACAACTTTCATTTTCCCTATCTATAATATCCTTAACTACAAGAATGCATGATAGGAGATAAACCATATGAAAATAAAACAAATATATGCTGCCTACTGGAGTCCTACCGGAAATACCAGAAAAATTGCAAGGATGCTTGCCGGGGAACTGGCGGAAGAATTGGCCTGCCCGATGGAGCTCCTCGATTTTACACTGCCAAAGGCAAGAGAATCCGCGATGAACTTTTCATCCGGGGATCTCGTTGTCTTTTGTACCCCGACCTATGCCGGAAAAGTGCCGAATAAAATATTACCCTATATTCAGGAGCAGGTTCTTGGAAACGGGGCGCTTGCGATTCCGGTCGTCACTTTCGGAAACCGCAGTTTTGACAACTCGCTCGCCGAGCTTAGCGCTACGCTGAAAAAGAATGACTTTCATCCCGTTGCTGCGGGTGCGTTTGCGTGCCGCCACGCCTTCACGGATGAGCTTGCTTTCGGACGCCCCGATACCGACGATGAAACCGAACTAAAAGATTTTGCCCGAAAGGCAGCCTGCAAAATCAGGGAGTCGGAGGATGTTCCGCCTGCACCCGAAGTTCCCGGAGACAGCGACGCCCCTTACTATATCCCAAAGGGCGTCGACGGACAGCCGGTTCAGTTTTTGAAAGCCAAACCAAAAACAGATTTATCAAAATGCACGAACTGCGGCGCCTGCGCAAGACAGTGTCCTATGGGCGCGATCAACTTAAAAAATGTTGCAGAGACACCGGGAACCTGTATCAAATGTCAGCGCTGCGTGCGCATCTGCACCAAACACGCCAAATATTTTGATGACAAGGCATTTTTATCCCATGTTGCGATGTTGGAGGAAAGTTTCAGAGAGCCAAAAGAAAATCAAACGTTCCTGTAAACTATGTTTTCAGATTTCTCAAAGGGAGGAACTTTCAATGATCCTAAGAAAACAACTGCTCCTGCTTAGCTTGTCCGTTTTTTGCGGACTGCTACTGTCCGGCTGCTCACAGCAAGAAGAGGCAAAATCTTATACCTTCCATGATGTCTATATTGGCGCGGAATACCTAATCGAAACCGACCACAGCGATTGTGAGGACATCTATTTGAACGAGGATGGTTCCCTGACCCTTGTGCTCACGGAATCCCAGAGGAAAGAATGGACGGATCCCAGCCAGATGGAAGCAATATTGATCCCGCTAAAGCTGATGGGCGTCGCAGTCCAGTATTCTGACGATTATACGGAACTGACCATTTCAGCCCCTGATGGTGTGGCGGAGGCAGCATCTCCCATGATCCTGAATTTTGCGTGGCAGGCTGAACTTTATCAGGTTCTCAACGGTGTTGAGAACTGGTCGCTGGAGGTAACCGTGATCAATAGCGACACGGGAAAGACTGTGCAGCAGGCGACTCTTCCGGAAGAAGAACTGGATTGGAGTTTTGTTGGAAAATGAAAGAACTGTATACCTTGACAAGAAAAGAGAAAAACAAGAGGTCCGGTTACCGCAGGATAAAATTTGACAGACACGGAAAAGGAGATCCGCACGAAACGCTTCGTGTGGATCTCCTTTTCATATTCCGCTTATTCGCAAACGTATGGCATCAGCGCTACGTGGCGTGCTCTCTTGATTGCTACGGTAAGGGCTCTCTGGTGCTTTGCACAGTTTCCTGTGATGCGGCGAGGAAGAATCTTTCCTCTCTCAGAGATGTATCTCTTTAACTTGTTTGTATCTTTGTAGTCGATCACATTATCTTTGCCACAGAATACACAAACTTTTTTTCTTCTATGCATTGGGCGTCTCTTCATCGGAGCGCCTTCTTTGTCTGCTGCTTTATTGAAAGCCATGCTAATTACCTCCTGTTCATATCAGGAAACCACACGTGATTCCCGTTAGTTAAATGGTAACTCTTCATCAATCCCATCCGGAATATTCATGAAGCCATCGCCTGCTGCACTGCTCGGTGATGGTCTGTCCGCAGGTGTATAGCCGGAATTGTCTCCGCCGGCGTTCTTGCTCTCCGCAAACTCCTGCTCCTCCACAACAACATCGGTCGTATATACGCGCTGTCCGTCCTTGTTCGTGTAGCTTCCGGTCTGAATACGTCCGGTCACTGCCACCTTGGTGCCCTTGCGGAAATACTTCTCCGCAAACTCACCGGCACGTCCAAACGCAACGCACTGAATGAAATCAGCGGTCTGCTGGTCATTATCTCTCTTAAATCTTCTGTCAACTGCCAGTGTATATCTCGCGATCGCTGTTGCCTGATCTCCCTGAGAGTAACGCACTTCAGGGTCTCTGGTCAATCGTCCCATAAGAATAACTTTATTCATATGATTTGAACCTCTCTATTATGCCTCGTCTTTTCTAACGCATAAGAAACGAAGAACGTTATCCATAATACGGACATCCTGCTCTACTGCTGCAGGAACGCTTGACTCTGCATCAAACTGGATAAAGTAGTAGTAGCCTTCGTTCATCTTCTGAACTTCGTAAGCTAATCTCTTCTTGCCCCAGTCTTCCACTTCTGTCACAGTACCGCCGGCACGAGTGATATACTCTTTTGCCTTCTCTACGATAGCTGTTCTCGCATCGTCTTCGATCTTTGCACTGACTACGAGTGCTAACTCATACTTATTCATGCGAATTTTCCTCCTTTTGGTCTCTGGTCCACGATTTCATTTCGTGAACAAGGAATTTATTATATCACGAGCATCTACTATATCATGCTTTTCCCATAAATTCAAGCTTTTTTCCTAATTTCTTTTGTATTTTTTTCCACAAGCTTTCTCGCAATCATAATCTGGTGCCCGCAGCCCATGCATTTTAGCCGGAAATCCGCGCCAACACGCAAAACCTCCCACTCGCTGCTGCCGCACGGATGCTGCTTTTTCAGGCGAACGATATCGCCTACCTCGTATTTATCCATCGCTGTCCGCTCCTCTCATTCTTTCACAATCTCAATCTCCAACACCCGCTGATGCTGTCTGTATCTCCTCATAAGCTACCCCTCTATCTGCGAAAAGATCTCGCCAAGTCCTGCCTGGATCAGCAGATCTGCACGCCCGTCCATCGGCGTTGTCGTCTTATTGATAAGCACCAGCCTGTTTCCTCTGTAATAGTCGATCAACCCAGCGGCCGGATACACGGCAAGTGACGTTCCGCCGACGATCAGCACGTCCGCATGACTGATATAAAACACCGCATCCTCAAGTGTCTGCTGATCCAGTCCCTCCTCATAGAGCACGACGTCCGGCTTGATCTCTCCACCGCATTTGTCGCAGCGCGGTACGTTGTCCACAGAATTTAACACATACTCCGCGTCAAAGCCTTTATGGCACTTCCGGCAGTAATTGCGGTGTACGCTCCCATGCAGCTCCAACACCCTACGGCTCCCCGCCTTCTGGTGCAGTCCATCGATATTCTGCGTGATGACTGCCTTCACTTTTCCGGCAGCCTCAAGCGCCGCCAGCTTTTTGTGCGTAATATTCGGTCTGGCATCCAGGCACAACATCTTTTCCCTATAAAAACGGTAAAACTCCTCTGTATGTCTCATATAAAAGCTGTGGCTCAAGATTGTCTCCGGCGGATAGTCATACTTCCGGTGGTACAGTCCGTCTACGCTGCGGAAATCCGGGATGCCACTCTCGGTGGACACGCCCGCACCGCCAAAAAATACAATGTTATCCGATTCCCGTATCATCTGCAAAAACTGCTCTGTCGCTGTCATCGTCTTCCTCTCTTTCTTCGCCTATATCGTGAAAATATCCACTCCCTCACAGATACTACGGTAATACGCAATCTGCTCCTCCGTGATCGCTTCCTCCTCCACACTGACAACTTCCAGAGACGGAAACTTCTCAAGATCCTCAAGCTCCCTAAGACCGCAATGGCTGAGATCAAGATGCGTCAAATGCTGCAATTCCTGCAGGGGCGCGATTGTCCTTACCGGGCAACGCACCAGTGCGATCTCCTTTAACTGACTGCATGACACCAGGCACTCCACGTCCGTCAACGGATTTCCCTCCAGATTGATACCCGTCAGATTCGGCAACAGCTTCAAAAAAGAAAAATCACTCTTGGCGCAATGCTCATATCCCTCGTCACATTCGTAAGCGAAAAAATCCAGATTCCTGCACTCCGCAATCTCCTCCAGATTCGGAATATCCGTATTCCAAAATGTAACCCACCGAAGTCTCGGCGCACGACACAGCCCGGTGATGTGGGAAAGTCCCGTCACATCATGAAAATCGATTTCTTCCAGATTCGGTAAATATCTCAAAAAATCAAGATTTTTGATCTCCATAAGACCAAGCGCCAGCTCTGTGATCTGTGCAGCCTCCTCACTCGAAAACGTCTTTTTAAAAAATTTTCCGAATCCCTTGGATCTCTTTTTTACCACTTCTAAAATCTTGTCGTATACCTCTTCATTTCCAATCTCTTCCCTCGTAATATCCATTGCACGTCCTCCGCCATACGCGAAATTTTTCCAAATTTCCTATTCTACATTCTACAACAAATCCCTGCACTTTGAAACGCATAATTGAAACTTTTACAAAAAGCGCCCTGCCACAAGCAATACGGCTTATGGCAGGGCGCATCGTGTCTGTGATTTTAAGATTTTACAGTAAATGTTTTTGTTGCGGTTCCCTTATTTAACTGTACCTTGATCTGGTACTCTCCATCCGGAAGGATCGTTCCAAGATTTTTGGTAAACCGGATCACCACTCCACTGGCAGTTGTATCAACCCCAAGATCCTTTGAGCCCGTATAGACGGTGCTGCTTCCCACCTGCGTGATCTCAATATCATCCGCCGAAACATACATCTGATCATCCTGCACATTATAATCGAATGTGAGGGACAGTACCGTACATTCATTCACCGGTCCCTGCCCCTTAGAAACAGTGAGGTTCGTAATCTGCACCTCGTCCTGCGGCGGCTGCGGAATCTCCGGAGATTTTTCCGGAATCTTTACGGCATCCACAAACCGGATCCTATTCCCAAGTAAATCCTCGTAGACAAAGAACAATGATCTGCTCGCTGCCGTTACGCCATTCAGCGGAATCCGGTTCGTTCCCTCCGCAAAGCTTACCTCTGTTCCCTGGGAAAGCACCTGATCCACAGTCACACCCGAATCGTTCGTTTCCTGATCAAGGCAGAGGTACCACATGGTTCCCTTCTCATCCGACTGGAACTCAAATACCGCCTCCGTGTCAGAATTTCTCGTCACCGTCGCCATACGGATATCCGGCCAGGAAAGATCCACGAAAAACTTATATTTGCTGACACTCTTATCACTGTAAGTGATGATCACCGTGTAATTATTCATATCCTGGAAGAAATATCCCTCCTGCATATGGAGACGGTACTGCGTATCGCTCAGTTTTTCCATCTTTCCGAGATGGAGGCTGGAAGCTGCCGGGCAGGAGATACTAAAGTTTGCAAGTGTCAGTTCCTCCGTCGGCTTCCCGCTGAGCGTAATGTCAAAATAGCGGTCTGTCGCCTTTGCGCCTGTGATCTGGATCACATTCTGCGGCGGCTCCTGCGCCGGAGCGGCTGCGATAGCGACAGGTTCCTGCACCAGCGTCTCTTTTCCATTGTGATCCACGGCGAGATACCATATCTCATAGGCAACATCCGTCTTTAAATTGGAAATACGGATATTGTTTGCCTGATAGTTAAGGCTTGTCTTAATTCCCTCCGACTTCACCTGCTCTGCCGTAGGCACGCTCCCGGCTGCTCTTGATGCCGCATTTTCCCGCAGCAGATAGTAAAAATCTCCGGCGGTATCAGAAACAAAGAACAAGTCTGCATTTCCCTCATTGATTCTGCTCGCCTCAAACTTCGTGAGCAGCGGCGCGTCATTTCGCACCTCAAATACCTTGCTGACCGTTGTTCCATCCGGCAGCGTCATATAGATTTCATACTCGTTATCCTTGTACACTGCGGTTGAAATTTCATAGACCTTATTGTCGTTTGTTTTCACATTTAAAATCGTCATATCCGAACCGCCGCTGTTGCAGAGGATCGAAATCTGCTCCTTTGCCACCGGAACGGACGTCGGGGCGCTTAAGGTCACGGTAACCTTTGCATAACTGCTCTGCACGCGCTCGATCACGATCTTCTCCGAGGAGGAATCCGAACCGCTTCCGCCGCCCTGCGGCGGGTTTACATCTCCGTCGATCACAGTGCCGTTGTTCTGTCCGTTATTCTGCCCGCCTGTACCGGAAACATTTTCATTTTTATTTGCCGGCTTTGCAGGGTTCTTCTGGCTCTTGTTCTTATTTCCGCCCTGTCCGGTTTTTCCCGTACCAGCGTCCGTTGTCACCTTGAAATCCGCGATCTTGTCCTCACCCGTTAAGTTTGTCAATTTTGCAGCGGATACGAGACTTGCAACATCTCCCTCAACCTGGATTCTGGAGTCCTTCGCCTCCTCGGCGACATTGATCTTTTCAACACTTCCCCTGATGGCAAGCTCTGATTCTGCGTTCACATAAAGCTCTGTGATCTCACCCTCTGTCTCCAGAATGGTCTGCTCGTTGAGGGACGCCGTATTTACTGAGGATAACGCATCCACAACGACGCGCACGGCATCCTCTTTTCTCGCCACCACCATATTTTCTACGGTTACATTTTCGAGGTGAATAGAATTTTTACCGCCTCCGTAAATCTGAAGGCTGGTCAATGACACATTCTTTAAAGTGACGTCCCCGTCTCCCACGGCGGCGTCAATCGTCAAGGTTTCTGCCGATGCGTTCTCCACCACAACATCCGGCGATGTCACAGTGAGCTTCTCATATTCTGCATCGTCACTGTAAGTGCCGGGTGCATCGAGAACCTTCGTCCCCGTCTCCTCCGTCTCCTCCACAGTCTCGGTCACGTCGTTCTCTGTGACAGCCGCGACCTTGTCCTCATTGCCGTCTGCCGGTTCCGGTTCTCCCTTTGGGAAGAGGATAATTCCCAACACCACCACGCAGAGCACAACCGGCACAAGCACGTAAAGTAATTTTTTCTTGTCCATACATTCTCCTTCTTATGTGTTTTATTTTGTATCTTTTGCATTGAAAAAACTGATGCGTTCTGCACCACAGAAAACATCAGTCCCATGAGTTGCGGGAATAGGATTTGAACCTATGACCTTCGGGTTATGAGCCCGACGAGCTTCCAGACTGCTCCATCCCGCGCTATATCAAAGCCGCCTGATCGGCATCAGCTTTGTTGATATCATGTATTATAGCCCTTTTTTCATCCGTTGTCAAATCTGTTCTTTTGTGATTTTTTGACCTTTCTAGTGTTATTATATGCTTCCTTTTGCAGAATAGAACAAAAAATTTTTTACATCCAGCCCGCAAGCACCACGCTCGCCGCCGTGCCTGCCAGTGTCGCGATCAGCGCTCCCGCCAGTGTGAAACGGCTCTTTTTTATCTTTGCCGTCATAAAATAAACGGACATCGTATAAAAAATCGTCTCCGTGCTACTCATCATGATCGACGCTATTTTTCCGAGCATGGAGTCCGCGCCAAATTCCTTGTAGAGGTCTAACAGCAGCCCGGTCGCGGCGGATGAGGAAAACATTTTTACGACGGTAAGCGGGAGCAGCTCTGACGGAAAGCCGATCTGCTCCGTCAGATTTGCAAACATTCCCGCAAAAAATTCCAGAAAACCGGAAGCTCTTAAGATCCCGACTGCCACCATAAGCCCGATCAGCGTCGGCATGATGCCGATGACTGTCGAGAATCCATCCTTCGCCCCGTCGATAAATTCCTCGTAAATATTCTGTTTATTTAAGATACCATAGCCGACGATGCAGAAGATCAGAAGCGGTATCATGACATTTGACAAAAACAGCATTACTTTCATTCGCGCCGAAACCTCTCTTTTATTTTACAAAATATAATTGCCGCAAGCGTACTGCAGGAGGTTGCAAGCAGCGCCGGACCGACGATCGCCGCCGGATTTACGCTGCCGTACTGCCCGCGGTAGGCGATGATATTGACCGGGATCAACTGTAAAGATGAGATATTGACGATCAAAAATGTACACATCTCATCCGTCGCGATGTCCGGCGCACGTTTCTTTGTCCGCCCTCTTTTCGCACATTCCTCCACGTTCAGCTCCTCAAGCGCTTCCATCGCCTTAAGCCCCGCGGGCGTCGCCGCCCATCCAAGTCCGAACATATTTGCGATCATGTTGGTTGCGATATATTTGTTGGCGATGTGCTCTTTGGGCAGGCGCGGAAAAAGGAATCGCAGCAACGGCTCCATTTTTCTGGAAAGCCCCGCGATCATACCCGAATTTTCCGCAATTTTCATCAGTCCCACCCAAAACGACATCACCCCGGTCATCGCGATACAGAGCGTGACCGCCTCTTTTGCGGAGTCAATCGCCGCGTCCGTGATCGCCGGAAGCGTGCCGTGAAATGCTGCATACACAATTCCTGTCAGGATCATAAATGCCCAGAGATAATTCATTTTCTGCCACCGTTCCTTGTTTCTCTCTATACCTATGCACCGGGGGCTTTTCCTTATCACCAGAACACGCATAAGTGCGGATTGTTTTTCATACGATGTGCTAATTCCTTTTTTCATGAGGTTTTATTTTGCATTTTCGTTTCAGATACCGGGTACTGATCCCCCTTGTCCTCACATTCTGCCTGCTCGCCGGATGCAGCGCCCCCGCCTCCCTCACCCCCGCAAAAAGCACGGAGACGGCACTTTCCTTCGACGATTTTTCCGAGCAGTTTTTCCGGACAGAAATTGCGTCGAATACGATTAACCTGCATTTTACGCTGACAAATCCGGAAAACTACGGTATCACGGACGCGCCCATCTCACTGGGAAGTCTGTCGGCGCAGTCCGCCGATGAATCGCGCGCCGCGCTTGAAAATACGCTCGCGGTGCTTGAGACCTTCGACTATGACAAACTCTCCGTGCGCCAACAGCTCGACTACGACATCCTTTCGGATTCCCTGCACACGGCTGCCGCCGCCTCGGACCTGGCGCTCTACGATGAGATCCTGCGCCCGTCTACCGGGATTCAGGCGCAGCTTCCCGTACTCTATGAGGAATACCGCTTCTATGAAAAGGAGGATGTGGAGGATTATCTTGAATTGATCGCCTTGACGGACAGCTACTTTGAGGAGATCATTGCATTTGAACGCCGGAAAGCCGCCGCAGGACTTTTTATGTCCGACTTCGCCTGTGACAATCTGATTTCCCAGTGCGAAGCCTTTTTGAAAAATCCGGAGGAACATTATCTGATCGTAACCTTCAACAACAAGCTTGCAGAGATGACAGATCTAAGCGACGCCGAGCGCGCAGACTATCAGGCAAAAAATGAAACGCTTGTCAGGGAAAATATCCTGCCCGCCTATGAAAAGCTTGCAAACGCCCTGACGGAACTGCTCGGCAGCGGAACAAACGACGCGGGGCTCTGCCATCTGCCAAAAGGAAAGGAATACTATGAGCATCTGGTACGCTACAATACCGGAAGCGAGAAAAGTGTCCGCGAGATACAGCGCATGGTGGAGGAACAGTGCAGCAGTGATCTGGCAGCCGCCTCTGCACTGATGCTTGCATCCCCGACGCTTGCCACAGAGTGCAACAGCGTGCGCTTAGACGGTATGGATTCCGTCGCGACGCTCCATCTGCTTCAGGAGCAGATGCTCGCACATTTTCCGGCTGCCCCGGACACAGAGTTTACCGTCAGCTATATTGACGAATGTATGGAAGATTACATGGCTCCTGCATTTTACATCACCGCGCCGATCGACAATTATGAGAAAAATTCTATTTTTATCAACGCGTCCACCGACCCGACCACCATGCGCCATTTTACGACGCTGGCGCACGAAGGATTTCCGGGACATCTCTACCAGACCGTCATGTCCTACGAGGCCGGGCTTTCCCCCCTGCGCTCCGTACTCAATTATCCCGGCTATGTGGAGGGCTGGGCAACCTATGTGGAAATGCTCTCCTACCACTATGCCGGATTGGAGGAGGACGTCGCTAGCCTGATGTCCTTAAACCAGTCTGCGCTTTTAAGTCTCTATGCCGCAACCGATCTCGGTATTCACTATGACGGCTGGTCGTTTTCCGATGTGCTGGCTTTCTGGGCAGACTATGGCATCACCGACAGCGACAGCCTGCGCGACGTCTACGAGCTGATCGTGGAAGAACCCGCGCATTATCTGAAATACTATGTTGGCTATCTAGAATTTCTGGAATTGAAAGAGGAGGCAAAAAAACGCTATGGGGATGCGTACAGCGACGTCGCCTTTCACCGTGCCATCCTCGCGATCGGACCGGCGCCGTTTCCGATCGTGGAAAAATATCTGGATACCTACTATCTTGTGGATCAAACGCCATCCACGGAATAATACTCCGCCGGGCTTTCTGTTGCCCGGCGCCATCAAATTTTGTATCTTGACATTTTCACTTTTCGCCGCTAGAATAGTGAAATCATAAGAAAAAGGGCGGTGAAGTGTTTGTTAACGGCATAAATTATGGAAATCAGGACAACCTGAAAGAGGCATCAGGGATATTCTTTTCAAGGGATATCTTGTTTTTGTGTACTCATCATCCATGATTCATGCAGGGCAGACAGTTTTCCCAGCTCTTTTTGCGTGCGGTTGATACCCGCAGAGTCTTTGTATGATGAGGCTCTGCGGGTTTTTTGTTTTCCACTGTGGAACATACAAATGTAACCTTTAGAATGACCAGAAAAGAGGAATATTATGAACCATACATTTGACACTGTCGGATTTTCAGACATCAAACATCAGCTTGCAGATTATGCCAGCACCGCGCAGGCAAAGGAGCTTGCCCTAGCACTCACACCGTATCTGTCAGAAACCGAGCTGCAGAGGCATTTGCGGGAAACCTCGCAGGCGCGCCGCTGCCTGGAGGAACTCGGCACGCCGCCGCTCCCGCATATGGAAAATATCGCGGAACAAATAGAGGCGGCAGTGCGCGGCGAAATGCTGACGGCGGAGGAAATCGAAACCGTCGGTATGTTTCTGCGGGCGTGCAGCCGGATGAAATCCTATCTAAAATCCGGTATGAAAAAAAAGATTGCGCTCGCCTTTTACAGTGAAAACCTCACAGAACAAAGCGAGCTGGACGACCTGATCGCGCAGTCCATCCGCAACGGGCGTGTGGATGATTACGCATCCCCTTATCTAAAGGACATCCGGCGCAATCTGGATTTAAAACAGCAGGAATTAAAGGAACGGGCGGAACGCCTTTTGCGGACAAACAAGGCGTTTCTGGCTGACTCCTTTGTCGTGATGCGAAACGGAAGGACGTGCCTTCCGATCAAAAAGGATTGTCGCGGCAAAGTGCCCGGCAGTGTGATAGACACCTCCGCGAGCAAGGCGACTTTGTTTATCGAGCCTGCTGCCCTCTCGGGAATCCGCGAGGAATTGGAGCTTTTACAGATCGAGGAGGACTCCGAGGTGCGCAGAATCCTTTATCTGCTCTCGGACGCGATCGCTTCCTGCGCGGACACGCTCACGGAAAATATCCGCACGCTGGCGAAGCTGGACTTCGTTTTTGCAAAAGGAAAAATGAGCTTTGACATGAACGCCATCGAGCCGGAAATGAACACCGACCGCTATATCCGTCTGCGCAATGCCAGACATCCGCTCCTGCCAAGGGAGACCTGTGTTCCGCTTAATTTTTCGATCGGCGGGGAGAAACGCGGCGTTATCATCACCGGTCCGAACACCGGTGGAAAAACGGTTGCGATCAAAACGGTCGCACTCCTCAGTCTGATGGCGTGCTCCGGGCTTCATGTTCCGTGTGAGGAGGCGCAGCTTACGATGAACAGCCAGGTGCTCTGTGACATCGGGGACGGGCAGAATATTTCCGATAACCTCTCGACATTCTCGGCGCACATCACAAATGTGATCTCCATTCTGCGCAGGGTCAACAGAGAAAGTCTGGTTATCTTAGATGAGCTTGGCTCAGGCACGGACCCCGCCGAGGGCATGGGAATTGCAATCGCGATTTTGGAGGAGCTCCGCAAGAGCGGCTGCCTGTTCCTCGTGACCACGCATTACCCGGAGGTCAAAGAGTACGCCCGCGCACACGCAGAGATCGAGAATGCCCGCATGGCGTTTGACCGCGAAAGTCTCGTTCCCCTCTACCGTCTGGAAATCGGCAAGGCGGGCGAGAGCTGCGCGCTCTATATTGCAAAGAAGCTTGGGATTCCAAACGAAATGTTAAAGACTGCCGCGCAGGCTGCCTACGGAAGTATCTCCCCGCAGCTTTCCGCAGAACTTGACTTAAATGCTCCCTCGCAGCACCTTGCAAAAGAATCTGCGCCGAGAATCGAGCGGCGGCAGACAAATACCTCCACCTTGCAGAGACAGCCGCAGTTTGCGCGCGGAGACAGCGTCACGGTATTTCCCGATGAAAAAATCGGTATCGTCGTAAAGCCTGCCGATGACAAAGGGAATGTTCTCGTCCAGATCCAGAAAGAAAAAATGCTGGTCAACCAGAAACGTCTCAAGTTGAAGGTCGCTGCCTCTGAACTTTACCCGGAGGACTATGATTTTTCGATTTTATTTGATACTGTAGAAAATCGAAAGGCGCGCCACCAGATGGGGAAAAGACACCAACCGGATCTCGTGATTGAGATGGAGCCGTAGAAGCAATAGAAAAAACGGCGGCTTTGATTTGTAAAATTTTCAAAGCCGCCTGAAATGAAACGCTTATTTTTTCAGTTGATAGAAATCATAAAATGCAGCTTGTTTCGCAATAAGTGTTTCAAATGTACCACGCTCAACAATTTTCCCATCCGCCATAAAAATAATTTCGTCATAGAGTTTTAAAATATCTTTGCTCATATTGTGCGTGATCGTTAGTAACGTTAAATCAGATATTGCTAACAGCCTACTTTCAATATCATAAGCGGTCTGCATATCTATCGCAGAAGTTCCCTCATCTAAAATCAATAATGGTTTCTTCCGAATTAAAGCTCTCGCTACGGCAATTCTCTGTTTCTGTCCGCCGGAAAGTTTATCTCCGTTTTCTCCAACACGATATTCGAGTCCATTCGGTACCCGTTTCACAAATTGGGATAACCCGCTGTCAGACAGCGCAGTACGCAATTCCTCTTCGCTATAATCTTCGTGCAGACAAATGTTATCAAAAATGCTTTCATCAAACATATAAACATTCTGATGAATTACAGAGGACAAAGCCGTTATTTTATCCGTATCCAGAACAGAAAGGCTATCCGCATCATACCGAACACTCCCTTTAAAATCAGAATAATATCCAGCAATCAGCTTGATAAGCGTAGATTTTCCACAACCACTTTTACCGACAAAGGCATATTTTTTCCCTTTTTCAATGGATAGGGAAATACCGTTTATGACCTCATTTTCCTTATCATAGGAGAAGTGTAAATCGCGTACACAAATTTCCTCATTGAAAGAAGGAGATTTTTTTGCGCTTGCGTCGTGTTCTTTATAGTCCGAAAGTTCATTTAGTTTCTGTACAATCGGTCTTATGCTTTTGATTTTTGGAATGTTGCTAAAAATAACCAAAAGCGGATTCGCAAGGTTGCTGCTCACTTGTACCATACCTAATAATGCGCCTGCACTGATACGTCCGATGAGAATAAAATATGCGCAGAGAAAAACAACGACGACCTGAACAAGAAGCGCAAGTATCATAGAAACCGCTTCATTTGCAGCAATCGCTTTTTCAACGGAATATTTCGCTTTTATCGTGTCCCCGTTGCTTGCCTCAAAGCGTGAGAAAACATATTTTTTCATTCGATAAGACTTGATAACCTCAAAACCGGACAGCAGATCTTTTACATGGTTTGTAAAAGAGGATAACATCTCAGAATATCTATCCTGCCGTTTCGAGAGCATCCCTCCAAACAGGCTGGGGACAATAAGCATGACGGCAATCGCTATGATCACGCATACTGTAACAATAATGTCAAAGTAAATCATTACAACAAGGGATGCTATAAAAATGATCGTGCATTGTATCACTTCCAGAAGAGGGAGCAAATAATTATCCTCAATCATTTTTACATCGTTCGTAATTGCAGATAAATAATGCGCAGTATGGTTTTTAAAGTAATCTTCCATCGTGTGCCGCTCAATTCCTATAAATGTTTTGGAACGGACAGATTTCATAATTTTGCAGATAAATTTTTTACTGAACAAGGATTGCAGATACATGAATATTCCCATAAACGCAAAGTAAATCAATGAAAAGAACAGTATCCTGACAAAACTGTCCAAATCTCCCATATCTACAATATCCATAATCTGTTGCAGTAAGATAGCGACAAACACATAGGACAGAGAGCTGATTACAGTAAATAATATGGTAAATAACAGCAGGAATTTATATTGTTTCAGATAACGTATCATATGATGATGTCCTCCTATGATTTTATATTTATAAAATATATTTTATGTTTATAGAATAATATAATATTTTATATATGTCAAATATATTTTATTTATATAAAATTTTTACGCAAAAAAAGAAGCTTACAGAAGAAGCTCCTTTAAATCATTCAAAAACGTCTCTATATTTTTTTGATTCAGAGAATAGTACACTTTTCCATCCTGCTTTTCCACGGACACAAAACCGCAGGACAACAGCGTATTCATATGATGGGAGGTGGTGGACGGCGAAAGCTTTAACTGCTCCGCAAGCTCCAGATTATAGCGGTTGGCTTGCTTCAACTCCCGTATAATATCAAGCTTGCTCTTGTCAGAAAGAGCTTTCAGCCGGCGGCTGAAAAGGCTTGCGGCGGCATCCGGTTCACGGACGTCCAGAAAAAGATACCGGCAAAAAAGTCCCTGATAGCAATTTGTGTAGAGAACAAACTGTGCCAGAGGCAGCGCCAGAGCCGGATACACGGTCACTTCCCGTGTGATAGTACCGGCGATTTTTAAAAACTCATCATCCTGAAACTCTGCATAATCGCCCAACAGCTTTGCGAGCGGCTTTTCCACGGCGCGTTTCGCCTTCTCGTAAGCCGTCAGATTGGATTTTATCATTTCAAACAGTTCACTGTACCAGCGACATGGATTGCAAAGAATCTCCAGAAGCCGCCACTTTTCTTCTGATTTATACCCCAACTGGTTGATAAAGCTGATGATCGCCGCCTCATCCGGCAAGGAAAATCGCAAATCCTGCCATTGAACGGAATCCATATTTTCTGTGGTATGATCCGAAAGATACACGGCAAGAATACTCCGTAACTTGTTTTCCTCCTCAGAAACCGAACGCGTGAGAAATTCCCTTTGTTCTGTTCCCATGGCCAGATATAAGGAAAACAGATCCTCCGGACAGTTTCGGAAAAAGGATTCCTCCTGCGGAAGTGTAACCTTGTATTTTTGAAAACTCTTTACATATTTCTCAAGTATTTTCAAATACTTCTCATAAAAACGCTCCGGTTCGACACCATACGCGGGAAGCTCCTTTTTCAATTCCTCCTTCCACCGGGGCTTGTTCGACAGATATAAAAGTCCCAGTATCTCGTAAACCGGATCCAACTCTTGTTCGATTGTGATATTCATAAAATTCCCCCTCAAAATTTCATAATAATAGAATAGCATGTGAAATCCGGAAACGCAAAGAATTTAATGGAAGTGATGAATTTAAAATAAAAATCAAACATATACTTGTAATGGCATAATAGATGTGCTATACTATGCCTAAACAAACGAGATTATAAAATCTATATTGACGCAAAACGAAAACCCCGGAGCTGCAACTCCGGTGTTTTCACTGTGCTAATTGTCACCTCTTTTGCTGTCTAGCCACTTGCAAATATAGTAAGCTACTATACTTGCTATAACAGCAAGAATAAACGAGATTATGATTTCCATACTGACACACCCCCTCTCCGGTGTCGGATTAGGTTGTGACAACATTTTTATTCTACCATACAAATATCATCTATGAAAATCTCTACTTAAAATCTTAGAACATATAACTAAAAATGAAGGTCATTTTTTCTTCCTTTTTCAGGCATCTTTTATAGTCCCTCACAGCAACCCCTGATAAACCTCTCTTTTACTGATCCCGCGGTCTTTCGCGACCAGCTTCATCGCTTCCTTCCTATCAATGCCCTGCTCCTCATAAACCGCCATATGTTCCGTCAGAGACAAGCTCTCCCAGCTCTGCTGCTTTTCCTTTTGGAGCTCTTCAAAGCTTTTTCCTTCGACAACAAGCACGTACTCGCCGCGCGGCTCGTTCTCCTTATAATAAGCAAGCGCTTCCTCCATGCTTGTCGGCATCACTTCCTCATACCGCTTGGTCAATTCACGGCAGATCGCCATTTCCCGGTTGCCGAGCGTCTCATAGAGTTCCTCCAGTGTCTTTTCCAGATGATGCGGCGCTTCGTAAAAGATCATGGTGCGCGTCTCATCCCGAAGCTGCTCCAAAACTGCTGCCCGCTCCTTTTTCTCACGCGGCAAAAATGCCTCGAACGCAAAACGCCTTGTCGGAAGTCCCGACATAGTCAGCGCAGTAATACAAGCCGCCGGTCCGGGCAGGGATGTGACCTCGATCCCCTCCTCGTGGCAGATGCGAACCAGCTCCTCGCCGGGATCGGAAATCCCCGGCGTTCCGGCATCTGTGATCAGCGCGATATTTTTTCCTTCCCGCAGCTTGTCCACCAACTGATATGCCTTCTCGATCTTATTGTATTCGTGATAGCTTGTCATCGGCGTTTTAATCTCAAAATGGTTGAGCAGTTTGATCGAATTGCGCGTATCCTCCGCCGCGATCAGATCGACCTCTCTTAGCGTGCACAGCACGCGATACGTAATATCCTCAAGGTTTCCGATCGGCGTCGCGCACAAATATAACTTTCCTGCCATATGCTTTCCTTTCTACGGCTCGTCATTCGCACAGATAACTCTTGCGTATTCCCTTTGAAACTCATCCTCCACAACGCGGATTTTCCCATCCGCGATCAGCCGGTTGATCCGTCCGGCATACCACGCATCTCCAAGACCAATGGGATAACAACCCAGAATATCACCGATCAGCCGCGCCTCTTTTACCGGAGTTCCCGTCAGTTTTTTCCAGATCAGAAAATCATAAAAATCCTCCGACACGCCGACCACTCGGTTATTTACCACAGCGCGGAGCGGGCTTCCGTCCTCCACCAGTTCCTGCCACAGCGCGTCATACCTGCGCAGCTCCTGCGGGGGCAGCGCCTTTGCACCCGGAAGAAATCCGGCAAATTCTTCCGCCGCCACCTCTCCCCAGTTTGAATAGCTGACCGTATGATCTGCATACACTCTCGCTTCCGGCAAGCGCACCGTCCACACCTGATTTTTATATTTTCGCAGCACACTGCACAGATGGTAAAAGCCACAGCGGGCATACGGCGCATTGCTGTACCAGATCCTGATCTCCTCCCCGTCCGAGAGATATTCCTTCAGACGCAAAAGCTCCGTGGGACAGCACACTTCGATCTCTTCGATCCGCTCCTTCAGATTTCCCTGATCCAGCGCAAAATCGAGACAGATCACCTCGTCCGCCGTTCCTTCCACCCAGCCGGAGTACTCCCTCTTGGGCGGTTTCTTCTTTCCCGCGCAAAAAACAGCCGTCGGTTCGTCTGCGTGGACAATCGTAACACGGCTCTTTGCCGCCTTCATGGAGGCTGCCTCACTTTTGCCAAATAAGACCTCGATCATTCTTCTTTCCCCTTAAGCTTCGGTACGGCTGCAAACATCACCGCTCCTGCCGCCACGATTCCGATCGAAATGATCTGTGAGGTAGATAGCACACCGATACTTCCGCGGTAATCATTGCGCAAAAACTCGATCACAAAGCGTCCTACTCCATAAAGCAGCATCCAGAGAGCCCCCACACGTCCGGCTTTTGGCTTTCTGCCCGCATACCACAACAAAATCCCACAGAAAACAAAATCTCCGATGGAAGAAATGATCTGTGTCGGCACCAGTTTGATGCCGTTTGGCGCAAAATTGGAATTCTGGAATGTGATTCCATACCACGCATCCGTCGGTCTGCCATAACAGCAGCCTGCACACAGACAGCCGATACGCCCAAAACCCTGAGCCAGTGACACTGCAGGCATCACCAGATCAAAATATTCCAGAAACAGCACTTTTTTGATCCGGCAATAAATATAGCTTGCCAGAACACCGCCGATAATACCGCCGTACACCACATAGCCGTTTTTAAAATTCCAGAGAATCGACGGGTCTTTCAGAATCTGCGGAAACTCCACGATATAATAGAGCACACGGCTTCCCACCAGTCCGCCGAATATCGCACAGAAAAAAATGCCCCAGATCACATCGTCGTCCATGCCCTTCTTTTTTCCACGGTGTGAGGTCAAAAGCAACGCGCTCAAAAACCCAATCGCTATCATCAGACCGTACATATGGATCGTCACCGGTCCTATTTTCAAATCATTAAACATCGTTCCTCCATTCCGGCTGCTGTCTCAGTAACCATAAATATCATATATTTCATCGGTGTACACGCCCTGCTCCTTGTATACGATCAGAGGCTTTTCCACCGTAAGTCTCGATTTTCCGCCGCGCAGCCCCTCGATGAGTACCATATTCGGCTCCTTGTCAACGTAGGGATAGACCAGCTTCATCCTTTTTGGCTCAATTTTATAAGCCACCATCCCGACAAAAATCTCCGCCAGACGGAACGGGCGGTGCACCATATAAAAGCGTCCGCCCGGGCGCAGCAGTCTGGCACTCTCGCGCAGAATGTCGTCCAGACTGCACAAAACCTCATGACGCGCGATCGCTTTCGCGTCTGACGCGCTGCTGATCCCGTGCTGTCCGATCATATACGGCGGGTTTGTCGTGACCACATCAAAAGAAGATGCCCCAAATATTTTTGAAGCATCCCTGATATCCCCCGTGATGACTTTTATTTTATCCTCAAGATGATTGTACTGCACGCTGCGGCGCGCCATGTCCGCGCTCTCCTCCTGAATCTCAAGCGCGGTAAAGTCGGACGCCTGGGTTTTCGCCTCCATCAGGATCGGGATAATGCCTGTCCCGGTTCCGAGGTCGATCACGCGATCGCCCTCCCTCGCCCGTGCAAATCCGGAGAGAAGAACCGCATCCATACCAAAGCAAAATCGCCCCGGATCCTGGATAATGTAATAGCCGTTGCGGTGCAGCTCGTCCAGACGCTCATTCTCATGGACGAGATTATTTGGTGTCATCAATCTTTGATTTTCCCCCTTTGTCCTCCAGAGCGGAAAGCTCTTTTAACTCCTCCGCGGAAAGTCTGACGTGCTCCTTCCTGCGGCGCGGCTTGAACTTTAACTGCTCGACCTTGTAATCGCGGATCTCCTTCTCATCGTCAATCTCGACAAGAACTTTTACCGTCTGCCTGAGCACGCTCACCGAGGAAACCTCGCCGCGCAGCCCGTCGTCCGTCGTCACATAGTCGCCGACATTCGGGAGACGGCTGTTTAAGTATTCGTACGTCTCCTCCTCATTTTTCAGACAGCACATCAGTCTGCCGCACACACCGGAAATCTTCGTCGGATTTAAGGAAAGGTTCTGTTCCTTTGCCATCTTGATGGAAACCGGAGCAAATTCCGACAGATAGGAATGACAGCACAGCGGTCTGCCGCAGATGCCAATCCCTCCCATGATCTTTGTCTCGTCGCGCACACCGATCTGGCGCAGCTCGATCCTCGTGCGGAAAATTGCCGCCAGATCCTTGACCAGCTCGCGGAAATCAATTCTTCCGTCCGCCGTGAAGTAAAACAGCAGCTTATTGTTGTCAAACGTATACTCTGCGTCCACAAGCTTCATTTCCAGCTTATGCTTTGCGATCTTCTCCAGACAGATCTTAAAGGCTTCTTTTTCTTTTTCACGGTTTCTTGCCACCGTCTTCTCATCCGTCTCCGTCGCGATGCGGATGACCGGCTTTAGCGGCTGAACCACCTCGTTCTCAAAGACCTCCTTCGGGTCGGTCATGACCGTGCCCATCTCCACGCCGCGCGCCGTCTCCACGATCACGTGCATACCTGCTTTTAAGTCCAGCTTTCCCGGTCCGAAAAAATATATTTTTCCCGCGCTCCGGAAGCGGACTCCAACTATTTTCGTCATATCAGTTCTCCTTTATTGTCAACAGTAAAAGCTCAATGACCAGATCAAAATTAACGTTGGCATTTAAGCGGATCTGCGCTTTGCGCAGCGCTTCCAGTATCTCCTCAATGCCATTGTATGAGCTTTTCTCTGCCTGTCTTTTGATGTCATAGACCTCGTCCTTAAAAACAAGTCCGTTTACATCGCCCGTCGCCTTAAACAGCAGCACATCGCGGTACCATATCATCATCAGATCAAAATAATCGTTGATACTAAGCTTATACTCGCTGATCTGCTTAACGGCTTCCCCCATCTCATAGAGTTCAATATCCTTCAGCCGCCGGATGAGCTGGAGCGCAGATGCCTTCATCTCATTGAAATCCTCCGAGGAGGCGAGCTGTATCGCCTTGCCGACATTCCCCTGCGCAAATGCCACGCAGATATCCGCCTGATAATCCGGCACCTGATAACGGCTCATCAGAAATTTTTTTATCTTCTCATCGGCAACCGCCTTGATATTTAAGCTGACGCACCGCGAAAGGATCGTCGGAAGAAATGTGTCTGCATTGGTGGTCAAAAGCAGGATCACCGCATAGGCGGGCGGCTCCTCGATCGTCTTGAGCAGCGCGTTCTGTGCCTGCACGTTCATTTTCTCCGCCTCATCGATGATATAAATCTTGCGACTGCTGCTGTACGGCTTGATCACAATATCATTGTTCACCTGCGTGCGGATGTCATCCACCGAAATGGTGTTCGGCTTCTCATGCTTCACATAGATAATGTCCGGCTGGTTTCTGCCCTCCACCTGCTTGCAGGAATGGCACTCCATACACGGTTCGGCTGCACCGCCCGATGCGATGGTCTCCGAAAGCCTTTCGCACTGCAGGGTCTGTGCAAACGCCTCCGCGAGCATCATTTTCCCCGACTTATCCGGCCCGTTAATAATATATGCGTGAGATACTTTATCCATCGTGATGGCATTGCACAGATGCCCTATGATCTGCTCATGCCCTAAAATATCTTTAAATCCTGCCATAGTCTGCCCCTTTTTCTAGGTGAAGATATCCAAAAGAAGTCCCCTGATCTCCCCGATCTTGCTCAGTATGGATATGTGATCCTTCTCATCCTTGACCAGCTCCTGCGCAAGCTCATCGAGATTCGCGTCGATCAGCTTGATCAGACCGTAGACTCTGTGCCGTCCCTTGCGGTCTAAGAAATTCTCTCTGGAAAACTTGTGCGAGCGGTAAACAACCTCGTTCATAAATTCCCGGATCAGTCCCCGGTACTTCTTCATATCACGGATATCCATATGCTCCGCGATACGGTTTCCCTGAAATGTAATGTCCTGAAGCAGCGCATCTACCTTTGCCTGAAGCTCTGCATCCGTGATAGCGCTCGCCAGGGTAAACTTAAAAGTTCCATCCCCCGTCTCCGTCGTGACCGTGTCCGGCACCTGTGTCACCGGCACTGTGTTATTTACTTTAATATCCACGCTGCCACCTTCTTTCCGCAATTACTGTACAATAAACTCCCTGATCTCCCGGATCGTCTCCTGCAGATCAAGATTTACGAAACGTCTCGTAATCCCCGCCTGCGCCAGCTTCTCCTCCGAAAAATCTGCGGCGTCCGCCAAAAACCTGCGGCACATTTCCTCGTATCCCGGCGCCTCCTGCTTCCTCTCGCGCTCGATCGCGCGCTGTAACCGGAGTCCGTCCTCCACCTCTATATAGATCGGGATCACCCGCCCGGCTCCGAAATAACTGCGGAGCTTTAAATAGGCTTCCAGCGTGCCAATCAACAGATAATCCTTTGTCTCGTCCGCCATCTGGTGATCGTTGACGGTAAAATATTTCCAGACGCCGTGTACTGTATTGTAAGCGCGCAGCTCGATCACCTTTCCGGCTGCCTCAAGCTCTGCCAGCTTATCCTCATCGCAAAAATAATATTCCACGCCGTCGGTCTCTCCGTCCCGCATCGGGCGTGTCGTATATGGAACAAGTGTTTTTACCGGGAGATCTGCGTCCTCTGCCAGCTTCTTGTATATCGTATCCTTGCCGGAGGAGCTTTTCCCCATGATACAATAAATTCTGCCCATTCATTACACCTTTCTAGTATAATATACTCTTATAAAATATACAATAAAATATCGCCCCATATTTGTCAATCACAGCAAAAAGCAGGGATACCGCAATATCCCCGCCTTCTGTGAGCTTCCGTATTCTGTTATCTTCTCCGCCGTCTCCTTCTGCGCGTCTTCACCTGCCGGAACTGCTCCCTCCGGTTTTTTCGCACCTCCATATTGTGACGGATAATATAGTAGTTGTCTGCAAAACGCTTCACGAAGAAAAGAAGCAGGATCAGCAATGCGACTGCCGCCACCACCAGCAAAATCATGACCGGGTTCACCCGCACCGTCGTTTCTTTTTCCTCCACAGCGGGCTTCTCGTCGTCGAACACAAAGCCCTGTACCTCCACTCCCGTGCGCACAATGTCCGCGCTTCCGACCTGCCTGCCCGCGTAGGTGTAAGCGAGCGTTCCGACCACGTTTTGATCGGTCTCCCCGTAAATCACCTCCGACGTGGCGTCTGAAAATGCGATCGTCTTCGGAAGAACGATGCAGGCGTCCCTGTCAATGTCGACAAACGCCTTATTCTGGTTCAGTGCACCCACCTCTATCGCCTCGGAGGTATCGTAGTTCGTCTCATTGTCCGCGACGTTGTACAACTGGAAATTGTCAAATGCAAAATTAAACAGATTGATACTGTCCGTCCACTGGCTCGGCGATTCCGTCCGCATCACGACGCATACCAGTTTCATACCGTCCTTTTCCGCAAAGGTCACAAGCGTGCTCCGCGCAACGTCCGTGTACCCGGTCTTTCCTCCGGTACAGTATTCGTAGCGGTATTCCAGGTGCTGCCACGGATAGAGCATCTCATTGTGGTTCTGGAGCGCCGTCTCCTCCTCATGCTTGTTCGTGGGTGGGATCGTATAGCGCGCCGTTCCTATAATAATGCGAAACGTCTCGTTCTCATATGCCGCCTTTGCGATCAACGCCATGTCGTGCGCGCTGGTGTAATGATTCTCATCAAAAAGCCCGTGGGGATTTGAAAAATGCGTCGATGTACAGCCCAGCTCCGCCGCCTTCTGGTTCATCATGTCCACAAAATTCTCGACCGTTCCGCCCACGTGCTCGGCAACCGCATAGGCACATTCATTCGCAGAAGCCAGCATCACCGCATACAGACACTGCTCCATCGACATCTGCTCCCCATAGTCACGCGCGATGCCCGACCCTTCCGTGTTGTCGATCGCCGCATCCGAAAACGTCACGACCTCATTTAATTCGGAATTCTCCAGCGCGATTAGGGTCGTCAGTATCTTCGTGATACTCGCCGGGTAATTCTTCTCCATGCTGTTTTTCTCATAAAGCACCGCTCCCGTGTTCATTTCCATCAGGATCACGGATGGCGAATCCACGACCGGAGCCTCCGGCCAGTAATCTGCCGCTTTCACCTCTGCCGGGGATGCGGCTATCAGACAAACTGCGCTAAGCAGCATACAAATCTTTTTCTTCCAGTTTTTTCTATGAAACATACTTCTGATAAACTCCAATCCAATTTCTGTTCAATGCCATTTTTTCACACGATTATTATCAGTATAATCGCAGAAAAAAATACATGCAATAACTTTTCTCCCAAAACCTCTTTTTTTTCCGTGAAAGTTATGATATTTTAAAAAAACGAGAGTCGAGGGCTCTTTCTACTATATATAATAAGAAACAAAAAAGAAAGGTAACTTCCAAATGAGATTAAGAAATATTCCCGGGGCAGACGCCGCGATCGCGGAGAGCAGCTACTGCATCAAAGAACCGGAAACACAAAAAGGACACTGGCAGGAGGTATTCCCATCCTCCCAGCCGCTTCACATCGAAATCGGGATGGGGAAAGGACGCTTTATCATGGATCTGGCGACCGCGCATCCCGAGGTCAATTACATCGGGATCGAGCGCTATTCGAGCGTTTTGCTGCGCGCCCTGCAGAAAATGGAGGTAACGCCACTTCCCAACCTGAAATTTATCTGTATGGACGCCGCAGATATCGCAGAGGTGTTCGCGCCGGAGGAGGTCGCCCGCATTTATCTGAACTTTTCCGATCCGTGGCCGAAGGATCGCCACGCGAAACGCCGCCTGACCTCGCGGCAGTTCTTTGCCCGCTATGATCTGGTGCTCGCGAAGGACGGACGCGTCGAATTTAAGACGGACAATCAGGATCTGTTCACTTTCTCATTGGAAGAAATCCCGGAAGCCGGCTGGCGTCTGGATGCGTCCACGAGAGACCTGCACCACGATGAGAACTTAAATAAAGGAAACATCATGACCGAGTATGAGGAGAAATTCTCCTCGCTCGGCAATCCGATCTGTAAACTGATCGCATCACGCTAAAAAAGATTTTCCTAAATGCACCAATAATATTCTTTTTGTTCAGGATTCCGAAACTAAGAAGTTCTAAGTTTCTCCATATTCACAAATCAGAATAATATTGGTGCATTTTTCCAGTCCCCCTTTTGATACGGAAATAAAAAAAGCACCAACCCCGCAGCAACTCTGCAAAATCGGTACTTTATAGCATATTGATGATTAAGTGCGCGATCAGGGGCTCGAACCCTGGACACCCTGATTAAGAGTCAGGTGCTCTGCCAACTGAGCTAATCGCGCTTGCTTGTCTCTCAAGGACGAGATTTATTATATAACATAATTTTTAAAATTGCAACTATTTTTTTATAAAATATTTAACTTTTTTTCAAAATGTGATATTTTATAGATATTCACTAGGTTTAGGAGGTTTTTTATGGACGTAAAAGAACGTTTTTTACACTATGTTTCTTACTGGACGACGTCGGACGAGGACAATCTGGAAAATGGAAGTCCCCGGATCCCGTCCAGCCACAGACAGTTTGATCTGGGGAAGGTTTTGGAGCAGGAGCTGCGCGAACTCGGTCTTAAAAATGTCACGCTGACCGACCACTGCTATGTGTACGGTCTTTTGCCTGCCACCGCAGGCTGCGAAAACAAAAAGTCTGTCGGATTTATCTCCCACATGGATACCGCGCCGGATTTCCCTGGAAGGGATGTAAAGCCCCAGTGTATTCCTGATTATGACGGCGGTGATGTTCTGCTCGCGGGAAGCGGGGAACATTTAAAGGTATCGGATTTTCCATCCTTGAAGGATTTAAAAGGAAGAACACTGATCACGACGGACGGTACGACCCTTCTTGGCGCGGACGATAAGGCGGGCATCGCAGAAATCATGACCGCGGTGGAGCAGATCATCGCCTCCGGCAAACCGCACGGGGATATCTGGATCGGTTTCACGCCGGATGAGGAGGTCGGCTGCGGCGCGCATCTTTTTGATCTGGACTATTTTAAGGCAGATTTTGCATACACGCTCGACGGCGATTATGAGGGCGAGGTTGCCTACGATAACTTTAACGCCTCCAGCGCGGATTTCACGGTTTCCGGCGTCAATGTTCATCCGGGTGAGGCGAAAGACATTATGGTAAATGCGGCGCTTGTCGCCTGCGAGATCCAGTCGATGCTCCCGGAGCAGGAGACGCCTGCGCATACCGAGGGCAGGGAGGGATTTTTCCACCTGACGGATATGAGCGGCGACGTCGCCTCGGCAAAACTCTCCTATATCGTGCGCGATCACGACAAGGCTTCCTTCGAGAGCCGCTTAAACAAGCTGCGCACCATAGAGGTCGAAATGAACCAGAAGTACGGACCAAAGACGGTCTCGCTTGCGATCACCCACTCCTATGCCAATATGTTAGAGGTCATCGACCAGCACCCGTATGTGGTGGAAATCGCAAAAAAAGCGATCAGTAACGCAGGCTTAGAGCCTCTTTCACGCCCGGTGCGCGGCGGCACGGACGGGGCGAGATTAAGTTTTATGGGACTGCCATGCCCGAATCTTGGCACCGGCGGCTACGGTTTCCACGGTCCTTATGAGCACATCAGTGTCGAGGGCATGGAGACAGCCGTTAAAATTATTCAAAATATTGTAGCCATCATCGCGGAGGAGGCATGATTTTCTGCGGGATGGTTCTTGTGATGAGGAGTTTATTATGAGAACAAATGCAGCAGAAAAAACAAATGAAATTATCCACGGCGTGATCTGGAAGCAGCTTTTATTCTTTTTCTTCCCGATCCTTTTAGGCTCGTTCTTCCAGCAGCTCTATAATACCGCAGACGCAGTGATCGTCGGGCGCTTTCTCGGCAAGGAGGCTCTCGCCGCTGTCGGCGGCTCTGCCGGAATGATCATTGCCCTGATTGTCGGGTTTTTCACGGGTCTGACCTCCGGCGCTTCCGTGATCGTTTCACAGTTTTTTGGCTGCGGGGACAAAAAGGGTGTGAACAACAGCGTTCACACCCTCTATGCCCTCTCGGTTGCAGGCAGCATCCTCATCACCATCATCGGTATTGCGACGACCCGTATGTCGCTTGCCGCCATGAATACGCCCCAAGAGCTGATGGAAGACTCCATCCTTTATCTGAATATCTATTATGGCGGTATTTTCTTTACGTTTATTTACAATACGGGTTCGGCGATTCTGCGGGCGCTCGGTGATTCCAAACGCCCGCTCTATTCCCTGATCGTATGCTGCATCATCAATATCATCCTGGATCTGCTCTTTATCGGCGTTTTGGGGATGGGAGTTTCCGGCGCTGCGATCGCCACAGTCATCGCCCAGGCGATCAGTGCGTTTATGGTGACATGGTATCTCCTGCGCTCTCCGCATCTGTGCCAGTTTTCACTGCGCCGGATCCGCTTTCATGGCGCCACCTTAAGATCCGAGCTGCTCCTTGGGCTTCCGGGCGGAATGCAGTATGCCATGTACAGCATTTCCAATATTATCATCCAGGCGGCACTCAATACCTTTGGCACAGACACTGCTGCCGCGTGGGCTGCCTATGGAAAAATGGATTCTCTTTTCTGGATGGTCAGCAGCGCCTGCGGACTTGCCATCACAACCTTCGTCGGTCAGAACTATGGCGCAGGGCAGATGCACCGTGTCAGAAAAAGCATCCGCGTCTGTCTCTGGATGGATCTGGGAGTTTCGGTCTTTATGTCGCTGTTTTTTATCGTGCTACGCATCCCGCTGTTCCATATTTTTATCGACGACGCGGCGGTTGTCGAAATCGGAACGCAAATGCTCTGGATGATGACGCCGTTTTACGCCACTTTCGTGCTCACGGAGGTCCTCTCCGGCGCGCTCCGGGGTATGGGTGATGTGATCATTCCGACCATCATCACGGTGGGAGGTATCTGCGTCTTGCGTATTGCATGGATTTTCCTTGCTGTGCCGCTCTGCCCGACGCTGTCCTTTACCCTCGTCAATTATCCGCTCTCGTGGATACTGACGTCCGTGCTGTTTTTGATCTACTATATTTACCGCATGAAAAAAATGAAGTCGTTTTCGTCCCTTTGATTTTATTTTCAGAAATACAATATTTTTTCTTTTCATTGCATATCTTCCGTTTCTCTTGTAAAATATTTTCATCACCAAAAGGAGTGTTTGAAATGCAGATTTTAAAGAGAAACGGTCTTTTTCAGGAATATGACCAGACAAAAATTAAAAACGCGATTCAGAAAGCATTTCGTGGGATGGGGGAAACCATCTCCGAAGAGAACTTATCCCTTCTCCTTTCTGAAATTCAGGAACATATTACGGACGGTTCCAGTGTGGAGCAAATCCAGGATTATGTGGAGGAAAGTCTGATGCGCCACGGTTATCTGAAGGTAGCAAAAGCCTACATTCTGTACCGCCAGCATCACGCAGAACTCCGCCAGGCGGTGGACGAGCTCACAGATCTCGTTCACGACCCTGCCCTGTCCCCACTGCTCGCCCGGATCCAGGAGGATTTTCCTGAGGATGTTTATTCGCTTCAGCTTCTTGTTTTAAAATTCCGCTCCTTCTATAAGGAAGATATGACTCTTTCCGAGGCGTATGCGACTCTGGAGCGTGCAAGCGTGGAACTGATCAGCAAGGACGCCCCACAGTGGGAAATGATCGCCGCGCGCTTCCTCTCTCTCGATCTGGAGCACCGGATCAGGGAACAGGAGGAGGCTTTGGGATTTTCGGACTGGTATGGAAAACTCTCATGGCTGACAAACGAAGGTTATATCGGAACCTTTCTTCTTGAGCATTACAGCCGCGAGGATGTGGAGGAACTCTCCTCCTTCTTAAAACCGGAGAGAAATCACCTCTTTAATTACAGCGGTCTGGATCTTGTCGCCAAGCGCTATCTGATCTGTGACCACAGTCACCGCCTTCTGGAACGGCCGCAGGAGATGTTCATGGGAATTGCAATGCACCTTGCAATCCTGGAAAAAGACCGCGTCCACTGGGCAAAAGAATTTTATGAGATTTTGAGTACCCTAAAAGTCACGATGGCGACGCCTACCATGTCAAATGCGAGAAAACCATTCCACCAGATGAGCTCCTGCTTTATTGATACGGTGGAGGATTCACTGACCGGAATTTACAAGAGCATTGACAATTTCGCGCAGGTAAGCAAGCACGGCGGGGGCATGGGACTTTATTTCGGCAAGGTCCGCGCGAACGGCAGCAGCATCCGCGGCTTTGAGGGCGCTGCGGGAGGTGTGATCCGCTGGATCAAGCTGGTCAATGACACGGCGACCGCCGTCGACCAACTCGGCGTCCGTCAGGGGGCTGCGGCCGTCTATCTGGACGCATGGCACCGTGACCTGCCGGAATTTCTCCAGCTCCGCACAAACAACGGCGACGACCGCATGAAAGCCCACGATATTTTTCCGGCGGTCTGCTATCCCGATCTGTTCTGGAAGCTTGCAAAAAATAATCTGGACGCAGACTGGTATCTGATGTGCCCGCACAATATCTATGCGGTAAAGGGGTATCATCTGGAGGACTTCTACGGCGAGGAATGGGAATCCCGCTACTATGACTGTGTGGCGGATGACCGCATACAAAAACGCATCATGAGCGTCAAAGAAATCGTGCGCCTGATCATCAAATCCCTTGTGGAGACAGGGACGCCGTTTGCCTTCAACAGGGACACCGTCAACCGCATGAACCCCAATGGACATCAGGGGATGATCTACTGCAGCAATCTCTGCACGGAAATCGCGCAGAATATGAGCGCCATGCACGTGGAAGAACCGGAAACGATGCAGATCAACGGGGAGACTGTCGTGGTCCAGAAAACCAGACCGGGCAATTTTGTGGTCTGCAATCTCGCCTCGCTGACGCTCGGTCGCATGAATGTAACTGACGACAACGATCTGTGGCGCACGGTTTCCACCGTGGTCCGCGCCCTTGACAATGTGATCGATCTGAACTATTACCCGATCCCTTACGCGCAGATCACAAACCAGCAGTACCGCGCGATCGGTCTTGGAACAAGCGGTTACCACCATATGCTGGTCAATCAGGGATTTTCCTTTGAGTGTCAGGAGCACCTGGACTTTGCAGACAGCCTCTACGAGAAGATCAATTATTACGCATTGAAAGCTTCTATGGAACTCGCAGAGGAAAAAGGCTCTTACGATTATTTCGAGGGAAGCGATTTTCAGACGGGCGCTTATTTTACAAAGAGAGATTATACTTCGCCCGAATGGCAGAAGCTGGCGGAGGAAATCCGCCGCAAGGGGCTGCGCAACGGCTATCTTCTCGCCGTCGCTCCGACCAGCTCCACCTCCATCATCGCAGGAACCACGGCAGCCGTCGATCCTGTCATGAAAAAATATTTTATGGAGGAGAAAAAGGGGAGCATGATCACCCGCGTTGCGCCCGACCTGAACCAAAAGACGTTCTGGCTTTATAAAAATGCGCACCACATCGACCAGACATGGGTCGTGGACGCCGCAGGTATACGCCAGCGCCATATCGATCAGGCGCAGTCCGTAAACCTTTATATCACAAATACATTTACCTTCCGCAGGCTCTTAGAGCTTTATATCCGGGCATGGGAAAAGGGCGTCAAAACGCTCTACTATGTCCGCAGTCAGTCACTGGAGGTAGAAGAATGTGAGTCCTGCTCGTCTTAAGCCGGATTCACGCCATTTTTCAGGAGGAACACATGGAATTACAAAAAAAGGCTCTGTTTAACGCACAGGGAGACACCGATGTGCGGAAACGCCGGATGATTGGAGGAAACACCACCAATCTGAACGATTTTAACAATATGAAATACACCTGGGTCAGCGCATGGTACCGTCAGGCAATGAATAACTTCTGGATTCCGGAGGAGATCAATCTCACACAGGACATCAAGGATTACCGCCTGTTGAAGGATGAGGAGCGGACTGCCTATGACAAGATCCTTTCCTTCCTCGTCTTTCTCGATTCGATACAGACGGCAAACCTGCCAAATATCGGGGAATATATTACTGCAAATGAGATCAATCTCTGTCTGACGATCCAGGCGTTTCAGGAGGCTGTACACTCCCAGAGTTACAGCTATATGCTCGACTCCATCTGCTCTCCCTCCAAGAGAGACGAGATTTTGTACCAGTGGAAATTTGACGAGCACCTTTTAAAAAGAAACGAATTTATCGGCGAACAGTACAACGCCTTTTTAGAGCACCGGGACAGAGAACATCTCGTGAAAACCATGATGGCAAACTATATCCTCGAGGGAATCTATTTTTATTCGGGATTTATGTTTTTCTATAATCTCGGGCGCATGGGAAAAATGTCCGGCAGCGCGCAGGAGATCCGCTATATCAACCGGGATGAGAACACGCATCTGTGGCTGTTCCGCAATATTCTCCTGGAGCTGAAAAAGGAGGAACCGGAGCTTTTTACCCCGGATCATGTGGAAGTCTACCGCTCCATGTTAAAGCGCGGTGTGGAGGAGGAGATCGCATGGGCAGAATATGTCCTCGGCGACCGCATCGAGGGTCTCACGATGGAAATGATCTCCGATTATATTCACTATCTTGGCAATCTCCGCGCCACCGGACTGAATTTTGAGCCGCTCTATGAGGGATTTACCGACGTGCCCGAGTCCATGAAGTGGGTCAATGTGTACAGCAATGCGAACCTGATCAAAACAGACTTTTTCGAGGCAAAGTCAACTGCCTATGCAAAATCAAGCGCGATCGAGGATGATTTGTAAATTGCTGTGAAGATTCTTTTATTTCTACTCTGGTGTTTTTGAAATAGTTGTGCTATAATAGCTTACGTGGTTGAAAAATGTCGCTATAGCTCAGTTGGATAGAGCGACCGCCTCCTAAGCGGTAGGCCGGAGGTTCAAATCCTCTTAGCGACGCCAGCGAACAATGCCGAAAGCCTTTATTTTCAAGGGTTTTCGGCTTTTCTATTATTCAGATAGGAAACTTAATTACTTGCCAGTTTGTAAGCAATTAAGTTTTGTGATTTTATAAGAGAAATGGTATAATAAAAACAACACTTATAGCCGAAAAAATAAGAAATACCGGAGGATGAAGATGGTCAAAAAAGCTTATAAAAAACTACTTTCCTATCCTATCGTCCGGATGAGCATAATCGGTATCCTTCTTACCATTTTTGTTTACCGCCTGCTTCTATTCGTGACCTATGGCGATGAATTCTCACAGACCGTTATAAAATGGATCTGTCTGGGGTTTGCCTTCTTACATATATCCATATTTTTGATCAGCATGATCCGCTATGTGACACAAGTTCAGAAAGCAATCCATTACCTCCACACTCTCCCGGCTTATGCAAAAGAACGGCTGGAATACGATCTACAAACCGAGGATCGGCTGGATGATATGTATTTTACCAGTGAATTTCTTTTAATATATCAGTTTCAGTTTAGAAAAAAACATGGTTTTGCCTGCATTCCTTATAAAGAGATAGCGGAAGTCAGGATCAGCCGCACGAATAAAAATGTTCTAGAAATTTTAAATTCACAGGGAGCGGTTTTGCACATGGCTGTTTTTCTCCATGCGTTTGAGGGACAACAGGTTGCTGAACTAAACCGAAAAATTTTCTCCCTGAAAAACAGGGAACAGGCTGTCAGGACAACCGAGGGGGAACAGGCTGTACGGAATTATATCGCAAAGCAGAAAATCAAAAAATCTCTGAGCGGTGTTCCCCTGATTGTTTGCGATTTTGTTACCATTATGGCATTTCTGTTTTCTATGGGAGTGGCGGAACATTATCGGAACGAAGTAAAACTTCTGGAGATAGATCATGCGTTAGAGTTCGCAGAAGAAGCATTCACTTACGGGGACGGAACCCTTTTGTTCTGGCCCAATCTGCAATTTTATGTAGTCATGTACGGGGCTATATTGCTGCTTTTGGTTTGCGGCACTATATTTGCCCGGAAAGTTTTCCGTGCAAAAGAAGATTCCTGCTCTGAGCGGGCACAAAAGATCCGGCTTCTGCTTTTTACCGCAGGCGAGATTCTGTTTATTTTGTTTATGGGACTTCTGTATACTTCTGATGTGCATACATGGGAACGGATGGTGTAGGGATTCTATTTGCTATTTTGACAGAGAAGCGGATACAAAGATATGAAGCTGGCAGAACCAAGTATATGAAATTATTTTTTTGAATGGCTGCATGAGATGGAGCACCGGATAGGATATTCAAAATTTGAAAAGTTTGAAGTGCTATAAACTAATATTGCTATGGATAGAGCAAATGATAAATCGGACGTTGTAAGGATGGTTATATTATGGGAGCTTGGATAAGTAATGATTTTATTACAATTTCTGATGAAACAAAGATAAGTCATATTCATTATTTAGATGTTTTTAGTTATAAAGACATTGATGATAATTTTATTAATCAACTAATTGAAGATGATAGAATTAAAACAATTCAAGTATCTAAAGCATTACCTAAAGAAGCCTTTTTTAAGATTGACTCTATTTTAGCAAGAAAACCTGAATTAAATTTTAGAATTTATAATTTATATTATTATAATCGTTACGATATTTCTTTCTTAAAAGATATGCCACATTTACATAGACTTACTATTGACTGCCATCTAAGAGATTGGAATGATGAGATTGATTTTAATATTTTAACAGAATTAAACCTAAAACGTTTACACTTAAATGCCTTTGATTTAAAAGATTATTCTTTTATTCAAAATTTATCTAAAGATATAGAAGAGTTACTTATTTTAGCAGATGGAATGAGTAGTTCGGTTAAATTTGATTGTAAATGGCTTTTACAATATGATAAATTGAGAACACTTTGGTTAGGTAAAAAAGCAAAAAAGAATATTGAATGTTTGTCAGAAACGAAGTCATTAAGGTCTTTATCTCTTTAGAGGAATTAAATTAAAATCGTTTGATTTTTTGAAAAGTTTAGAATTAGAAAAACTTCAGTTATTATGGAATTCGAATAATGATTTAACTGATTTAAAAAACTTAAAATCTTTAAAAGATATAGGTCTATGGAGAATAAATAAATTAGACAATATTGATTTTATTAGTGAACTTGTAAATTTAGAAGTCATAAAGCTTCAAGATTTAAAGTATATTACAGAATTACCCGATTTAAGTCGTTTAATAAAATTAAAAAAAATTGTTTTAGATGGTACATCAATAAAGATAGATAATATCGATGAACCTTATAAATCAATGATAGAAAGATATTGGAGATAAATAACTTCCAGTTTGCTGAGTCAAAAGGAAATATATAACTCGAAATTTTCAATATATAAAATGGGAATGGACAAAATGAGCATAAGCGGCATGAAGTTCAGAGAGACTTTGTTAGGTCAAATGAAGGACTATCTGGACGGAAGAATCACAAAAGAAGAATATTACAATCAAGCAGAACCCTTTTATACTGAATACGCAAATACCTATGAAAATCCGCTGTTTCACAAGTGCTTTATGGATACAGTTCCAGACGCTTGTTTGTTTTATATTGATGAGCCTGGGCTGACTCCAAAAATAAAAGAATCGAGATTCCATGAAGCATTGCAGGAAGCGTATGTGACCTTGGAGAAACTGTGATGTGGAGTAGAGATTTTAATATAGTTTATTAAAATATTAAGGGGCATATGATACAAGAGGACATCATATTCCAGTTTGTTGGAAAGTTGAGC
>JAPFDX010000010.1 GCA_026168605.1 Roseburia sp.
CTTTAGAAATGCTCATTTCGTAATTATGTTCTGAAATACTATATATTTCTCTTTCATAATACCTATATGGTAAACCTCTGTTTCTATCCTGTGGTTTTACTGCCACTTCATAACTTTTTTTATTATGCAAACAACTTCCGTTAAAAAACACACCTTTTGAACATTCTTCTGCACATTTAATTAATTCTTCTTTATCTATCTCTCCCAATTCCTCTTCTTTTTCCTCTTTCGAATCCGAATAATCAAAAGTTTTTATTATTACAAAACTATTCTCTCTTTCCTCTACTCGAGCCATCCTTAACACTTTGCTTAATCCGGAAACAAAATTTTCTATCGTCATCATATTTTCTATATCTCCCTATATATCGAATCAAAATAGTATTATTTCACTATTTCAAATACCACTTTGCATATCGATTTTTGCCTTTAATATCCACAATGTATTCCTTCTTCATCGCCTGCAACAAGTTAGAAACCTTCTTTGACTTCTGTTCATCACTTAGTACCTCTGGCAAAGCCTTTTCCAGAACTTCCATCAATTCCTGCTTACTTGCTTCCTCCATTGATTCCAATGCTTTAATAATCAATTGTTTACAAATATCATCATCTAATCCTTTATTCCGAACATATGCAGCTTTTTGTCCTACAATATCAGCCACTTTAAAGGATACAAAGATATTGGGATAACGTCCCTCTACCAATCCTCGTTTTTTCAATTCTTTGAAATTCTCTTTTGAAACTGTTTCTTGCTTTTGTACCTGATCCAGTAAAAATACAGTTCTCATATTTAACTCTGCATCCGAACGCAAAAGCTGTGTGTAATTCTTGTCCAATATTTTTCCATATACTGTAACCTTTACTCGATTGATTGTATTCAAATCGTATGTTGGTAACGGAAAACACTTATCACGCTGAATCTGATACATCATCGGAATTCCCATCGAATTTGTGTCAATCATATATAAATTGACCATTGCATTGCACAGAAATACATTTCGATAGTAGGGTGGTTTATATCCTGGTTCTAGTGCCTGCTCTATATTTTCCGGTATAAAAGCCCCTTCATTGATAAATACCAGTCTGTCCTCAAATTCCTCTACGTTAATTTTTCCACGCAAGCGATAATCCTGATGAGCGATACAGTTATTGATAATTTCTTTTATTAGCTCTGGTTCATATTGGTCTACTTCATCCGGGAACAGTGTCTGCTGACCTGCAATATAGCGATATTTTTCATTCCGAATTTTTGAATAGACCTTATCTACCGCTAATAGCATAGGAATATCAAAATGTTCATATGCCTTTACAGAATTATTTGCATTATAGAGCGTCCAGGTAATCCTCGGAATAAATCCATCAAAGAAATATTTTGCCTCACTTTTTCCCAATAACAATAATGCTGTTCTGGTAATTTTCCCCTTTATTGTAATGCCAGCCTTATTTAAGACTTCAATATCTGATAAATTCCTCAGCACTTCCTGAGCTTTTTTTCGATCGCTCTGTCGTTTAGAAAAAAGTTCTCTGGCTTTTTTAATTGCATCTTCGTCCAAATCTTCTATAGTCGCATCTTCCACAATTTCTTTTGACCAGTCCATTCCAATCTGACTTCTGATTAAATCCACTTTGTTCATGGAAAGAGGACAAACCGACTCATGTTCCCTAGCATACGCAGCTCCCTGCCATGTAGTTGGAATCCCTCGAATTGCAGGCGGTATCTGAAATGCTATCACTCTGTATTTTTCAATTGTCAATTCATAAATTTCTAAAAATGTCAGCCGTTCATTTGTTCCATTTACGATTTCTTTTTTTAGACTTTGTAAATTCCCTTGCTTTCTGAATTCTGTCCCCACGTATCGCTTATCATCAGATACGCCAAAAACCAGCCACGCTTCCTGTAGCCCTCGTAAATTTGCTTCATTGCTGAGTGCTGAAAAATACTTTCCGATATCATTAAAGGAATAATTCGTTCTTGCCTCTTTAAATTCTATAACTTCACTTTCAAAAGATTCGATCATCTGAGAAATCTTTTCTTTCAACTGGTTATCTGTATATATCATATCATTCCGCCTTTCCAAATCTTCTATGACTAAATTCTATGACTAATCTATGACTTTCTATGACTAAGTTTAACCTACTTTTAGTCATAACTCAAGCATTCAAATCGAATAAGAGAGAAATTCTTTTATTTTTCGCTCTGCTTGTCCTCTTCCGCACTCTTATTAGCCGCCTCCTGCATAGCCCGTTCTACTTTCTTCATATTCGCCTCAATAAATACTTTCAATATGTAATCGGCGGTCACTTCCGCAGTATTCGGATTATGAAAACGATAATTCAGTTTCTGTCTCTTCATAGCGGCGCTCCCACCTCCCTTTTCTCTTTGTCCATTACTATGAAAATATCTACTGAAATAGTCCTAAACCTTCAACAAAGTCTTTACCTCTTGAACTTTATCTCTGGCAATCTTCGCTCTCCGGCTAGTTCCCTCTACTTTTACCGGAACACACATTCCCAATATCCGGTCATAAATTCTTTTCTTATCCGCATCCGTTTCGCCCTTTAATTTTCCCAAGGGTAAATTGGTTGTCACAATCAAAGGCTTTCCTGAGCAGCAACGATGATCTATTACACCAAAAACATTTTCCATCGCGTATTCGCTGCTTCGTTCCGCACCCAAATCATCAATAATCAAAAGTTCATATCTCATCAACGCTCTGATATATTCCGCCTTATCCTCCACCGAAAATAATTCATTCAAAATCATATTAAAATTCGTCATCTTGACCGTTACTTCTTGCTCCAGCAAAGCATTTGCGATACAACCAGCAATATAACTCTTCCCCGTTCCCACCAGTCCCCACAATAAATACCCCACATGCCTCTTCTTCATCTCGTCCCAATTACGTACATAGTCTTCTGCAATTTTTACAACCGGATTATCTTTGTCCCCATTCTGAAATGTCCAGTTCATCATCGCTTTTTCCTCAAAACAAATGCACCGATTTCTTTCCACTAATTCCCGATGTTCCTTTTCCTTTCGATACTTTTCCTCTTCCTCGCGAACTTTTCGCTCACATGCACATTGCCTCGGGTGTTTTCCGCCCTTCATAATAGAATTTTGTGGATAAAATGCTTCTAAAGTTTCTCCACACACAGCACAATGCAACAATCCATCCTCTCCATCAAATGACTTTTTTGCATCTATCACAGACTCTCCTCCTCTCCGCACTCATAATCTGACTCAATAAAATAATTCCTCCTCGGAATATCCTGCCCCTTTACTTTCCTGTTCTTACTTCTATTATTTTGTTCTATTCCTTTACTAGGCGACACATTTCCACCTTCCGTAAAGACAGCTTTCCGTCTGATTGACCGTCGGCTTTCCACCCCTTCGGAAGACACATTACCGTCCGTCTGTGAATCAACTTCAATAGAATCTTTTTCCGGCACTAAAACGTACAAATGCTTTGGTCTAGAAAATCCTCCAAACTTCCTATACAACAATCCTGCTTTCTCCAATTCTTGCAATGCCTTCTTCACAGACGTCTGGCACTTTCCCAGCTTTTGAGATAACTCCTCGATAGGAAATACACCATATACTCTCCCTTGTTCATCCACCCATTGATTCTTTCTGGAAATCCTCGCTCTGTCATACAATAGACAATACACAATACGCGCATTTTGACTGAGCGGTATCTCCAATAAAAATTTGGGAAATTGATAATATAGCAGTTGTTCCTCTGTATCTCTCATATAAACAAATCTCATTGACTGAATTCCTCCTTCTTTGCTTACGATTTCGAACCTTAATACACTTCAAAAAATATTGTCTATCATATATAGAAACGGACAACGGCTCTTTTACAGGGTGAAAGTAAAAATTTCAACAAATTATTTTCTCTTTACTCAATCGAATGGAAACAGAGGCTTTTCATATTCCATCCTAAATACCCCTCTATATAACGAAAGGGAAATGGGTTCTTTTACAGGACGAAACTCCATATTTCTTATTATTTTTTTACAGAGCAAGATCCACCCATGTTTAACATTATCGATTTTCTCTCCATGTCATCCTATGAGTTTCTTCTTGCTGAGGACACCCCAGACCCATAAAAATAAGTTAGCTTTTACAAAAATTGTAACAGCAACACTTCGTGGAAAATTGGCATTTGAAGACAAAAAACAGCCATACGATTTCATCTCTGAAACCATATAGCTGTATTTATCCAAAAATATTTATTTTTTGTTGCGAAGCCAATTAGCGGGTATGGGGATGCTCCCCATCAAGTGAATACTCTGAATAACAATATGCAAAAAAATTGCGCTATTGTAATACAGAGTGGATCTTGCTCTATTCTTTAGGCTCTAAATATGTAATAGGATTCTGTGCACTCTGATTCACTTTCAAACC
>JAPFDX010000009.1 GCA_026168605.1 Roseburia sp.
CATCGCCGGGGCGCGGGAGTGGCTCGGCTGCGTTGCGCTGCTATACGGGGTGGACGGGCAGGGCGGCGTCGGGGACTTTATCGGGATGTACGAGTTTACCGACACGGGCTGCGGCAGGGACGGCGACATCCCGCGCGGCGAGACCGTGGACATCTTTATGGAAGATTATGACAGATGCATGGAATGGGGAAGGAGAGAGGTGTATGTGCAGATTATACGCGGACAAGGGTGAGCGTGATCAGAAATATGTGGAGATCAGTGCGAAATTTCTGCTGACGAGGGAGCAGATGGAGATTGTCGACAGGGAAGTGAGAAAACACAGAGAGTGGCAGAGGAAACACGGATACGATGTGACTGGCGGCGAATATACGGAGAAAGACCTGATCCGGTATGCTGTGAACAGATATATCGAGGAACTAAGGAAGGAGGAGCAGGAGAAGATGCGCAGGACAGAGGAGATGCGGGAAGAACTGCACATGATGCCGGAACAGTTCCGGGAACTGTACAGACTGGGGCGGTGGAGCGCGGCTGCGCAGACCTACGAGCACGCGGTCACGATCTCCGGCTTTCTGGAGATGGAGCAGGAGGAGCGGGACAGGCTTCTCAGGGAATTTGACCCGGCGCAGGTGGAGGACGCCTACCGGAAAGCCGGATGGACGGAGGATGAGACCAGGAATGCTGTCTGAAAAAGAGATTGAAAAGAAGCTTTACCTGCAGGCGGATCTGTTCCGGCACCACATGGACCGCAAAGATTATCTGGCAGCAGCGCTGTGCGTGGACACAGCGGCAGCGGTGGCATGGTTCACCGGGCTGGATGAGGATAAGAAAAAGGAGCTGTTCGGCGACAGAGAGCCGGACGAGCCGGTTGCCGGGCTGATCCCGGAGGAGAGATACTTAAAAGCCTGCGAATGGTGCATTTTCAAAGGCGGCTACGCCAGACACCGGATGTCGTGGCGCAACATACAAAAGCTTGCAAAAAAAGGGGGATGAGAGGTACAGCTCCCATCCCCGACACAAAACGCGTCGTGTATACACAGTTACATTATACACGGCGTACGCAGGAAAAGCAAGGAAAAACGGCGGCTTTAAGCCGCCCTGCTTAACATTCTTAGTATATTAAAGTTTGACCGGCATGACCGGGGACACCAGAGGAAGACGGAATGGCGTACAGAAAAGATGTGTACCGCTACGGGAAGTACACGGAGTATGAATTCAAGTTCAAAGGGAAATACGGGGCAAAGGGGGAGAAGCGAGCCCCGAAGCAGAAAGCCACACCCGAACAGATCAGGAAGCAGAACCAGTGGAAAAAGGAGAAGCTTGTACTGCGCTTAATACGTGCAAACTTCACGTATGGAGACCTCTGGGTCACACTCAAGTTTCCAAAGGGCACACGGATGCGGGGGAGTGAGTTAAAGGAGATCCGGCGGGAGTTTTTAAAGGCGCTGCGGAAAGAATACAAGAAGCGGAAGCAGCCGCTCAAGTACATCTGCCGTCTGGAGATTGGGGAGCTGGGCGGTCCGCACATCCACATGATCCTAAACCGTTTCCGGGATGCGTCCGGCACGGCGGAGGTGGTACAGCAGATCTGGCAGGCATTCGGGAAATACCTCCACTACACGCCGCTGTACGAGGAGGGGGAGTACAAGGATCTCGCCCATTACATCACCAAGCCCCTGAATGAGGACATCGCAGGACAGCTCACGCTGTTCGGCGGCGAGGAGGACAGAAAGATATTCTCGGCTTACAGCACGAGCCACAATCTGGTCAAGCCGGAGGCGGAGACGAAGATCTACGGGCACTGGACGATGCGCCGGATCCTTTCGGATGGTCCAGTCCCGTCGGAGGGGTGCTACATAGACATGGACAGCGTCCGCTGCGGGGTGAACCCGTACACGGGAATGTCCTACTACTATTACACGGAGATACGCATGGATGCGGGTGCCGGAGGGAAAGGTGGTGACGGCGGGTGAAGGAGGTAAGCATCTACATCGCATCGTCCATCCGGGGGCGGTGGAACCGTGACGGCTATATCGGCTACTGCCTGGAATATTACCGCGACGGGTGCAGATACCCGGAGACACTGACGGACTACGAGCGGGTGGAAAGCCTGAACGAAAACCGCGCGGAGATGGAGGCCCTGATACGTGCATTTGCACGTATGCGGGAGAAATGCGTGCTGTCTGTCTACACGGAGAACGAATACCTTTACAAGGGGTTTGCCGGGGACGCAAACGTGGAGAAGTGGATCCGGAACGGATGGAAGACGTCGCGCGGCACGGAGGTGAAGAACCGCGACAAGTGGCAGGAGATCGTAAGGAGGCTCCAGGGCAACCTCTATATGTTTTACCTGAAAGAGACGAACGCGTACACGGCAGCACTGCAGGCGGACTTAAGGCAGCTTGGGGACGGACAGATCACACTGGAAGGACTGAAAAAGAGATACGGAAGGGAGAGAAAACACGCGTGAAGCACAGAACAAAGAGCAACGGGAAGTACCAGTTTGACAGAAAAACGCGGGAGCAGGTCTGGGAGAGGGACGGCGGGGAGTGCATCTTCTGCCGTCTGGGCTACCACATGGAATGCCAAGACCAGATGCTGTACGGGATAAAGGACATCATGCACTACATACCGAAGTCAAAGGGAGGTCTCGGGATTCCGCAAAACGGGGCGGTCGGCTGCCGTTACCACCACGGTCTGCTCGACAACGGCAGCAGGGGTCTGCGCGGTGAGATGCTGGAGCTGTTCCGGGAGCACCTGGAAAGCCGCTGCCCGGACTGGGATGCGGATGCGCTTGTATACAGAAAATGGAATTTTCCAAAAATTGGGTAATTATATCACGAGGGAACAGTGAGACAGGTCAGAGCCCCGGCATGAAGCGCGCAGGTGCAGCAGTGCCGGGGAGAAAGGAGGGAGCGTGCAGGTATGAACTATAAAGAGTTTTTAGAGAGCAAAATAGATATGGCAGGAGACAGCGGATTCGCCATCCGTCCGGAAATGATCAACAACGCATTAAAGCCGCACCAGAGGGATGCTGTGG
>JAPFDX010000050.1 GCA_026168605.1 Roseburia sp.
AAAATGTTTTTGTAAGTAGAAATCATAATTTAACTTTACACCTCTTTTCTTGTTATATATAGCAATAGATAAGCCTACCAATAGCAAAGATAAAATTACAAGCAATCCTCTATTCAAACAAATCAAAATAAAATCTTACTGATAAGTTCAGAACCCCGTAATAAATTATGTCGTATCATCAGCGTGAATATCTTTGTATCGCCCGATAATGCTGTCATAGAAGTATCAATAAACCACCACGCAAATTGTACTAAAATTGCTATCGGAGTAGATGTTAAAATCGTCAAAAACATGCCTAAAGAAGTAACAATCATTGCTGTTGGTAATAGCCACCAAACAATATATTTCAAAAAAGCAAACATATCTATTGCGATGCCAGTATCAGTAGAAAATTCAATCAATGGAATTAACGACTCAAAACTTAAAACAAATATCGGGATCATAACAGCTACAAGCATTGCCAAGAAACGAACTGAAATGAGTTTTACAGTCCCAACCTGTTTACAGTCAATCAACTCATTCATGCAATTTCTTCTATCCTTTAGCCAGAAAATAACTACTAAGAACACGGGGTATAAACCTAAGTCCCTTGTCATATAATCACAAAACAATCTTGCAAAAGCAGTAGAAACCTTATCATCATAAATTGTTTTTTCATATTCATTCATTGCTTCTTCATAGGTCATTTCTGATAGACCATAATATTGCAATAAGTTTTCCATAGAATAGGCAGAGCCTTTTCCGATGATACTTTCCGCTTTTTTCATAAGCTCTTGAAATTCCTCATAAGAAACTTGAGTTACAAAGTGTTTGGTATAATCAGTATTTCCAGTCGGCTGTTCTTCATTTCCCATTTCAAATGTAAACGTTCCATTTTCGCTTTGTGTTCCGTTACTCCCAAAATGAATCATATTTCCATTCACAGAAGGGAAGTAATCATCTGGAAGATGATTGATCTGCTGTTCATTTAACCCCGTTATTTTTTTGATGATGTCTAAAATTTCTTTTTGCTCGTTTTCATTCAAAACTACTTCCTTATAATAGCTGAAAGGATAGGTCGCATAGGAATTAGCAAGATATTCCATAATCAGCTTGTCAGTACCACCGCACATGATTTTTTCTGGTACTTCTTTATTTTTCATGCCATAGCTTTCAGCTTCTTTCTTTGGTTTTTCTAAAACTGAACCACCCGTCAGCCCGGAAGAAATAGACACATCACTTCCTTGCGAACCAGAGATTTCTTTTGTTGTTACACCGTAAAAATTTTCATGCCAGCTAAAAAGCAATAACCCAATAAACAGTACATATACAAAATTAAAACAAATCTTTTTTAATTCCTTAATAAACAGCATTTATTCCACCTCCTGCTTAAAACTTGATAAAAGATACATATAACTGTCCTCTATCGTAGGTTGACAGGAAACCCAGTCCTTTTCTGGAGAAGTGTCTGCTAAAAAACGGCAAGATACATCTGTTCCATTTTGATGAATACTGATAACACGGTATTTCTGCTTGAACTGATTTAATTTATTCTGCATAATCGTAGTAGTATAGACTTTTCCAGCTCCAAGTTGTAACAATTTTTCTATTTGTCCTTCAAAAATAACAGTTCCAGCAGACAAAACAGCTACTTTAGAGCAGGTGGCTTCAATATCACTTGCTATATGCGTAGATAATAAAATAATCCGTTCCATTGCCAATTCAGAAAGAAGATTATAAAAACGTAATCTTTCTTCTGGGTCAAGTCCCGCCGTTGGCTCGTCAATGATTAAAATTTGAGGGTTACTTAATAATGCCTGTGCAATCCCAAAACGGCGTTTCATACCGCCAGATAAATTCTTAAATCGTTTATTTTTTTCTTGCTCCAAATTCACTTGCTTTAATAGTTCATTGATACGGTTCTTACGAATATTCTTAGGAAGTTCTGCCAAAATTCCAAGATAATCTAAAGCAGAATAAACTGTCATATTAGGATATACAGAAAATTCCTGTGGAAGATAGCCGATTATTTTTCTGATTTCTTTTTTTCTTTTTATATCAATTCCATTGATTTCTACCGTCCCCGTTGATTGTTCTAATAATGTAGCTAATATTCGCATAAGCGTTGTTTTGCCAGCTCCATTTTCGCCCAACAGACCATACATACCGACTGGAATATGTAATGATATATCATTTAAGACACATTGTTTCCCGTAATTTTTATTCAAGTGTTCAATCTTAATTTCCATAAAAAAACCTCCTTACGTTCTCTGTAAGGAGATTATTTCATATAAAAGTCAATTTTTAGAAAAGTTTTCGATTATTTTTTTATCCGAATTGTAATAATAGCTCCGTGTTCAGCGGTATTATCTAAACACATATCCCCACCCAATTTCTCGCAAAGTATTTTGCAGATGGATAAACCTATACCAAAGTTTCCACCATTTGTAGATGAACTGAAAAAGAAAGACGTTGCTGATTTTAATTCCTCTGTTGTAAACCCTATCCCATCGTCCTGCATGGAAAAATATAAATATTCCTGTTTTTCCTCGATTGAAAATATGATTTTTTCATGCGAGAAACGGAGCGCGTTATCAAAAATATTCTCTAAAACTTTTAACAGCATAGCCTTATCCGTTGATATACAAACAGACTTTGAAAAATCTTGTATGATAAATTTCCTGTTTTTCTGTGTTGCTAAGATAGAAAACTCTCTTGTTACGCTGGAAATAAGTTCTTTCAAATTACAATTCTCTTTTCTAATTTCGATATCTTCTATTTTCTGTATATCTTTCACACACTCGACATATCGCTTTAATCGTTCGACAGCTTCTGTCATATTTTTAATGGTTGTCTGTAAGGTATCATTTGTAAGAGTATCTCTTTCGATTGATTTCTCCAAATAATCAAGATAACCATTGATAACCGTAATCGGTGTTCTTAAATCATGGGAAACAGAAGCGGTCAGAGCTTTTCTTTCCTGTAACATATCCCACATTTTACGATTGCTTCTATAAATTTCATTCTTCATGTGTTCAAACGTATCACATAACTGTCCTAATTCATCATTAGAAGTATATGGTATCTGAAAATCTAAATCCTGCTGTGAAATGTGATACATACCATTTTTCAGATGTTCAAGCGGTATCTGTAATTTCCATTTGTAATATAATTTCGCTACCATGAAAGAAGCGATTATAATATATGCAATGGGTAAGGACACCATAAGTATCGTAATACACCAATAATATACTTGATTTTCTTTTGAAAGTTCTCCATGCGTGTAAATCTGCGGTGTAACAATCATTCCGCTTTCTGCTTCTGCATTATGTCCATTTACATTATCTGTTTTATATCCAGTAATGATAATAGGTCTAGTATCAAGTATTTCTTGTCGAATGTCTGAACATTTCAATATTGTAGCAATCGAAAGTACACCAACTAAACTAAGCCAGAATATCGCTAATATTAGGAGCGATTTTTTTAATGAAATTTTTTGAAATGTTTCTTTTATTTTTCCCATTTATATCCAACTCCCCAAACTGTAATGATATATACTTTATCTGTAAATTCACTAAATTTCAATCTTATTTTTCGTATGTGTTCTTTAATAACAACGCTATCTCCATTACCGTCAATCCCCCAGATACATTCATAAATTTTTTCTCTGTCAAAAACTTGTCCTGCATTTGAAGATAATAATTGTATGATTTCAAATTCTTTATTTGACAATTCAATTTTGTTCCCTTTGATGTAAAGGCTTCTATCTGAATAGTCAATTACAAGTTCTTCTGAAAATTTACTTTTTGTCTTATTATGGCTTCTTTGCTCACGCCGTAAGTGTGCAGAAATTCTTGCCAATAATTCATTTACAGAAAAAGGCTTTGTGATGTAATCATCTCCACCAGCCATAAGTCCGTTGATTTTATCTTGCTCTGATACTCTGGCAGTAAGAAAAATAATCGGACAAGAGATAAAATCACGAATAGATACACATAAGTCCAAGCCATTCATACCAGCCATGTTGATGTCTAATAAAATAATATCTGGCGAGCAGGCTAATTTATCTAATGCCTCTTTGGCATTACTGGCAACGTAAACAGCATATCCCTCAAATTCGAGTTGTAATTTCAACATATCTAAAATGGATTGTTCATCATCTACAATTAAAATTTTATATTTCTCTTTCAATGGTTTTCACTCCTTATAAAATAAGTATAGAAACTTTATAGCACGAGAAAGTCAATTTTTCGCCAATTTTAATTTCTTTATTAAAATCAATTTTATCATAAAATGTACCCGTATATCTTTACTTTTATGGTAATGAAAAAAGTTACTGTACCTTGAGATAATAAATACAGTAACTTTCATATTTAGTAATCATCGTTTTCTTTGATTAGTTGTTCAAAATACTCCTTTTTCTTCGTTGGAAGTTGGGTTAAAAATTCTTCCAGCCATTTTTCTTCTTCCCAAATTCCCTCGTCCTCATAATACCCTGGATATTCCAAATAGATTTCATGCTCTCTTTCTTCTCTTTCTTCGTCAGCTTGTGCTAAGTCTATATATTTTCCAATAAGGATTTGAAGGAGAGCGTTACATATGGATTTTCCTTTTTACGACGAGCCTAATACGGCTACAATAATTTGCGGTCATATTTTAGATGAAGCCAGACCTATTTTATATGTATCACATGATGAGGATGATGGAAAGTGGCAATTTTTGTGTGGTCAAACACATGAAATAGACGAGGCAAGACTGGTATCTCTAAAAGCTGTTTCCGATTTGGATAATTCTGTTGGTGTTCTTAAAGATATGCCGTGTGGTTGCTGTGCAGAAAGAAAAACACGAAATGATAATTGGATTGTGAAAAAACGATAATAACCTTTTCACAATACGGCAGGCTTTTCTGCGGGCAGCGCCAACTGCCCGCTATGTTCGCCGGGCAGGACACAAATTTTAAATTAGGACGATTCCGCGTGTATATTCACTGCGCGGAGTCGTCTTGTTTTTTTTCAGGGAAAGTGTCTGCTCATACAGATCCGCTGCGAAAACATCTTTTTGCAGCACGGCATGGGCGTCCGGGGAGAGCAGCGCTGCTGCGTCGGCGAGCTTTGCGATCACCGGGACAGCAGCGCTCTTTTTTAATGTGGAGAGCAGTCCCGTGGCGTCACGGCGGAAACCGAGGATGCGCAGATAGGGGATATAGCCGAGAGATTTTCCCATCCGGTAATCGTCGTTGCCGATATTTAAAAGCAGATGGATCAGAATCCGTTGGATGCGCGTATAGGTCACATCGCGGCTTTTGTTCAGTGTGCAGAACTCCGCAAAAGAGGAAAACTGATGGCGGTTTTTCAGCAGACGGTTGGCAATTTCCCCGTTGCAGTCCCCCGTCGCCATGAGATGTTCTTTTGTGGCGGTGAGCAGAAGGTAGCCGAGCGCCGCAGAAAAATCGTTTTCGGTCAGAAATGGCGAATGGCTTAGATAGTCGGCGAGCGTGGCAAGGGCAGCCTGTGGCATGGAAGTGGCGAGCGCCGCATATGCGGTCGTGTTGTCTGCGGGCAGATTGTGGATGGTGTTTGGATCCACCCCTTCTGCTGTGAGCAGATTGCGGATGGCAGTTGCCGATGCCGTGGGTGCGGTATGGTCTGCCGAGGGGGCAGTACGGACGGCATCTTCATGGTAGCCCGCGCCTTTCCGCCGGATGAGGTATGGGGTGAGGCTGCTGTGATGCCGCCGGAGCGCTTTGAGATATTCGGTGGCGAGGATATTGTTTGGCTCGCGCAGGAGGACTTCCAGTTCCTTTATGGTTTCCGGGCGCACGTTCTCTGCCAGACAGTCGCAGACTGCCTTTCCGCGCGCTGCAGGGAAGGAAATCCCCTCTTTTAAATAGGAAGAAAGTGCATTGCAGTAGGCAGCCGGCTCCTGGGCGAGGAGGTCTGCGATCTGCAGAAGAAACGGCAGATTGTCGGACTCCGCGCCAAAGCAGATGCCGTCCACACAGCCCATTTTTTCAAACAGCATGACGCCTGCCCCGGCGAAGGCTTCGGCGGAGGCGGTTGCCCAGAGGGCGGGGAGCTCGAGCACCAGATCGACGCCGCAGGAGAGCGCCATGCTTGTGCGCGCGTATTTGTCGATCACGGCGGGCGCGCCGCGCTGCACAAAATCGCCGCTCATGGCGGCAACGATATAGTCCGCGCCGGTCTGCCGGCGGATGGTCTCAATCTGGTAGGCGTGCCCATTGTGGAACGGATTGTATTCTGCAATAATTCCGATGATTTTCATAGCCCCTCCTGTGACGGTGATTTCTTCTAAGGGCTATGTTACCATATTTTGCAGAAAGGATGCAATGCGGGATATATGTGAAAAAAATAACGTTAAAAATTTGGCAGGAGGTTTTTCATTAAATACAAAAAAACTGGCAAATAGTGGCTTGTCTTGGGGGGAAAGGCGAGGTATACTAATGCTATATGCAGTCGCTATGGGAAGACTGTCTTTAAAGGAGGAAAATTATGAACGTATTGGTTATTAACTGTGGAAGCTCATCGCTGAAGTACCAGTTGATCGACTCGGAGAGCGAGGCTGTACTGGCAAAGGGACTGTGCGAGCGGATCGGGATTGACGGCAGGCTGGTATATCAGAAGACCGGACTTGATAAAGAGATTACAGAGGCGGCGATGCCTACGCATAAGCAGGCGATCCAGATGGTGCTGGATGCGCTGGTGAATCCGCAGACGGGTGCGATCGAAAGCCTTTCTAAGATCGATGCGGTGGGTCACCGCGTGGTGCACGGCGGAGAGAAGTTTGCGGCTTCCACCGTGCTGACGCCAGAGGTGTTAAAGACGATCGAGGAGTGCAATGATCTTGCACCGTTACATAACCCGGCAAACCTGATCGGCATCGCAGCCTGCAAGGAGCTGATGCCGAACGTGCCGATGGTCGGCGTATTTGACACTGCATTCCACCAGACCATGCCGAAGAAGGCATATCTCTACGGTCTGCCATACGAGTACTATGAGAAATACAAGGTGAGACGCTACGGCTTCCACGGGACGAGCCACAGCTTTGTGTCAAAGCGCACGGCAGAGTTCCTTGGCATGGATCTGAAAGATTCCAGGATCATCGTGGCGCATCTGGGCAACGGCGCGTCGATCAGCGCCGTGTTAAACGGGGAGTGTGTCGATACTTCCATGGGTCTGACTCCGCTGGAGGGACTTGTGATGGGTACACGCTGCGGCGACATCGACCCGGCGATCATGGAGTTTATCGCAAAGAAGGAAAATCTCGATATTGACGGCGTGATGGAAGTGCTGAACAAGAAGTCCGGCGTACAGGGCTTATCCTGCATCTCCAGTGATTTCCGCGATCTGGAGACAGCATACGACGAGGGAAAAGAGCTGGCGATCGTCGCCATTGATGTGTTCAGCTACCGCGTTGCAAAATACATCGGCGCTTATGTGGCAGCGATGAACGGTGTGGATGCGATCGCATTTACCGCCGGAGTCGGTGAGAATACGCAGATCGTCAGAAAGAAAGTGTTGGAGTACCTCGGCTATCTCGGCATCGCACTGGACGAGCAGGCAAATACGGTGCGCGGTGAGGACAAGGTCATCTCCACCCCGGATTCTAAGGTAAAAGTATGCGTGATCCCGACAAACGAGGAGCTTGCGATCGCCAGAGAGACCGTGGCACTGGTATAGAGAAGCTGTCAAGTGAAAAAACTTGACAAAAATTGCAAAGAAGTGATTGACAAACCAAAGGTACCTATGTATAATTGGTTAGGTGTGAGAACCTCGTGCGTGAGAGATACTTGCGGGGAGGAGGAGTAAACCATGCTGATCGATATTTCAGAGATTGTATCCTGCGAGAACAGGGAGATTACCAAAGAAGTTCCGGTGGAGTTCAATTCTTTCGTATCAAAGCTTGGGAAATTCCCAGTCACGAAGAAGGCGCCGATTGATATAAGAATCGCGAACCGGGAGAACAAGCGGCTGCTTATCCAGGGGGAGACCGATTTTACCATATCAGTTCCGTGTAGCCGTTGTCTGGAGGAGGTTCCGACAGACATTCATGTGTCCATTGATAAGGAGCTGACGTTAGACGGCTCTGTCATCGGGGACGAGCAGATGGAATCTATTGACTACCTGATTGGATTAAATCTGGATATAGATAAACTTATCTATGGAGAGATTTTGGTGAACTGGCCGATGAAAGTTCTGTGCAAGGAAGATTGCAAAGGAATTTGCAAGGTGTGCGGAATGAACCTGAACAAGGGGAACTGCGATTGCCAGAGAACAGAACTGGATCCAAGAATGGCAGCAATCCAAGATGTCTTTAACAAATTTAAGGAGGTGTAAGTAGATGTCGATTTGTCCAAAGAATAAATCTTCCAAGGGAAGAAGAGATAAAAGAAGAGCAAACTGGAAAATGACTGCTCCTGCATTGGTAAAGTGCAGCAAATGTGGCGAGTTAATGATGCCTCACAGAGTATGCAAGAACTGTGGCTCTTACAATAAGAAAGAAATCATTGCTCAGGATTAAGAAGAACCTGCAGGTGGGAGTGTTTGATACACTCCCACCTTTTCACGTTATCGGGAAAATTATTTGATACATAGTAGGAGAGAATGGCATATGGGAGAAATATTTAATTTAGACAATAAGTTTTTTCAGGGAATGAACAAGGTGATCGACTGTTTACTGCTGAATGCGATGTGGGTATTCTGCTGTGTTCCGCTCGTCACCGCGTTTCTGGTGGCGCTGGGGAGCAATGTGATACTCTACTGGGCGATTTTCTGGCTGACGTTTGCGCTTATGGGACCGGCAACGGTGGCTATGTACTACGCGGTGAACAAGGTGATCCGCCACGGCAGGAGCTATGTCTGGAAGGAGTACTGGTATGCGTTCCGCAGCAATTTTAAGCAGGGAGCTGCGGCTGGTCTGATCGTTGCGGGACTGGGACTTTTTATGGCGCTCGACGGCTATATCATGTACCAGTTTGCGCTGGACGGCAGCAAATGGGGCGCGCTGTACCTGGTATTTTTTGTTTTTATCCTGCTTGTCGTGATGTGGTCCGTCTACGTGTTTTCCTATATGGCGCGTTTTGAGAACGGGCTGAAGCAGTTGTTGAAAAATTCGGCGCTCATTGCGATCGCAAATCTTCCGTGGTCGTTTGTGCTTTTGGTACTGTTCGGCGGAGCGGCGTTTCTGGTGTGGATCCTGCCGCCGCTGTTTCTGGTGGTTCCGTCCGTTTATATGCTGATCGCGAATGTGATCCTGGAAAAGATTTTTGTGAAATATATGTCCGAGGAGGATATCGCCGCAGAGCAGGAGCGCAATCAGGAATTTTACAACTAGAAAAAACTGCCGTATTTCGTATTGACTTATAGAGACAGTTATAATATATTTTGTTATAGGCGCGGGGGGAAACCCCGACGGCGCGGATTGGAGATTGGAATATGCAGCAGAGTAGTGAAGCGAAGATCACGCGGGTTGTTCTGGATGCGATGGGCGGAGACAATGCCCCGGCAGAGCCGGTGCGGGGCGCTGTGGACGCCGTCTGCGCGCGGGCGGACATCGAGGTGATCCTGACCGGACAGCAGGACGTCATAAATGCGGAGCTTGCGAAGTACACGTATCCGAAGGAGCGTATCCGCATCGTACACGCAGAGGAAGTCATTGAGACGGCGGAGCCGCCGGTCAATGCCATCCGGAAGAAGAAACAGTCCTCGATTGTTGTGGGCATGAACATGGTCAGGCAGAAGGAGGCAGATGCCTTCGTCTCGGCTGGAAGCTCCGGTGCGATTCTCGTCGGCGGCCAGGTGATCGTCGGAAGGATCCGGGGAATTGAGCGTCCGCCATTAGCGCCGCTGATCCCGACGGAAAAGGGAGTTTCGCTTTTGATCGACTGCGGTGCGAATGTGGATGCCAGATCATCCCACCTTCTTCAGTTTGCAAAGATGGGTTCAATCTATATGGAGAATGTGCTCGGGATGAAGCGTCCGCGCGTTGCGATCGTCAATATCGGCGCGGAGGAGGAGAAGGGCAACGCTCTGGTGAAGGAGACCTACCCTCTTTTGAAGGAATGTGAGGATATCAATTTCGTGGGAAGCATCGAGGCGCGCGAGATCCCGCACGGCGAGGCGGATGTCATCGTATGTGAGGCGTTTGTCGGCAATGTCATTTTAAAGCTGTATGAGGGACTCAGCAGCACGCTGATCGGCGCGATCAAAAAGGGCATGATGAGCACGACACGGAGTAAGATCGGTGCGGCGCTTGCGCTTCCGGCGCTGAAAGAGACCCTGAAGGATTTTGATGCGACGAAGTACGGCGGTGCGCCGCTTCTCGGACTGAACGGGCTTGTGGTAAAGACGCACGGTAGTGCGAAGGCGACGGAGATCACGAACGCCATTTACCAGTGCGTGACTTTCCAGGAACAGGATATCAACGGAAAAATTAAAAACAATCTGATAAGTGAAATGAAACAGGAAAAGGAGTAAAATGATGGAATTTGAAAAGCTGACCAAGATTATTTCAGAGGTATTGAATGTGGACGAAGAGGAAATCAAGATGGAGACAACATTTGTGGATGACCTCGGTGCAGATTCCCTCGACGTTTTCCAGATCATCATGGGAATCGAGGAGGAGTTCGATATCGAGATCCCGAACGAGGAGGCTGAGCACATCGTGACAGTCGGAGACGCCGTGGAGAAGATCAAGAATGCCGTAAACGCATAAGAGAGAACCGGATGATATGAAATGGGAAGCCCTTGTTTCTGCAACAAGGGCTTTTATACGATTGTGAGAGTTTTTCTTGTGCTATACAAGGGCTGTAACGCAAGAAAAGTCCTCGCGGAAAGAGAGGAAAGATATGGCAGATTTCGCAGAACTGGAAAAAGTGATTGGATATGAGTTCCGGCAAAAGGGGCTGTTGCGGCAGGCGCTGACGCACAGCTCTTTTGCGAATGAGAAACATATGAAGAAGCTGTCGGACAATGAGCGTCTGGAGTTTCTGGGGGACGCAGTCCTGGAGGTGGTGTCGAGTGAGTTCTTGTACCGCAATTATCCGAAGCTCCCGGAAGGGGATCTGACGAAGCTGCGCGCGAGTATTGTGTGTGAGCCGACGCTTGCGCTTTGCACAAGGGAGATGGATCTCGGCAGATACCTTTTTCTGGGAAAGGGGGAGAACCAGACCGGGGGGAGGACGAGAAAATCGATCCTTTCGGATGCGCTTGAGGCGGTGATCGGCGCGATCTATCTGGACGGCGGCTTTGCGCCGGCGCAGAGGTTTATCCAGAAGTTTATTTTGACGGATATTGAACACAAGAAGCTGTTTTATGACAGCAAGACGATCCTTCAGGAGGTCGTACAGGGAAATTTCGACGAGCCGCTTTCCTATGAGCTGCTCGCGGAGGAGGGACCTGACCACGACAAGAGCTTCCGGGTGGCGGCAAAGATTGGCGGGCGGCAGCTCGGCGAGGGAAGCGGGCATACGAAGAAGGCTGCAGAGCAGGAGGCTGCCTATCAGGCATTGCTGCAATTAAAGCCGCTGTTACAGTAGGAGAGAGTTTATGTATCTGAAAAGTATCGAGGTGCAGGGTTTTAAGTCGTTCGCGAACAAAATTCTGTTTGATTTTCACAATGGGATCACGGGGATCGTCGGGCCGAACGGCAGCGGCAAGAGCAACGTCGCGGACGCCGTCCGCTGGGTGCTGGGTGAGCAGAGCGCGAAGCAACTGCGCGGTGCAAGTATGCAGGACGTCATATTTGCGGGAACGGAGAACCGGAAACCTTTAAGCTACGCGTATGTGGCGATCACGATGGACAACTCCGACCATCAGCTTGCGGTTGATTTTGAGGAAGTGACCGTGGCGAGACGCGTGTACCGTTCGGGGGAGAGCGAGTATCTGATCAATGGCAGTCCGTGCCGTCTCAAGGACGTGACGGAGCTGTTTTACGACACCGGTATCGGAAAAGAAGGGTATTCGATCATCGGACAGGGACAGATCGAGCGCATCCTGAGCGGGAAGCCGGAGGAGCGCCGGGAGCTTTTTGACGAGGCGGCAGGTATCGTGAAGTACAAAAAGCGCAAGGCGACCGCGCAGAAGAAGCTGGAAAACGAGCGGGAGAATCTGGTGCGTGTCAACGATATTCTGGCGGAGCTGGAGCGTCAGGTGGGACCTCTGGAGCGTCAGGCGGAAAAGGCGCGCGTCTATTTAAAGAAAAAAGAAGAATTAAAGACCTACGACGTGAATATGTTTCTTCTGGAAGCGGACCACATCGACGCGCAGCAGCGGGAGGTGCAGGAGAAGTTTGAGATCGCGGACGCGCAGGCAAGGGAGGCAAAGGAAGCCTATGAGCGCGCGAAGTCCGATTACGGGCAGATGGAGCAGGAGCTTGCCGGGCTTGAGGAGAAGATCACATCCCTGCGGGAGAGCCGCAGCAGTTCCACGATCATCAAAGAGAAGCTGGAAGGACAGATCAACGTTTTAAGTGAGCAGATCCATACGGCGGAGATGACGGATGAGCATTTAAAGAGCCGTCTGGACGCCATTGACCGGGAGAAGGAGGAACGCATAAAATTCCGCGATTCCTACAACCGGGAGAAGGAGGAACTGGAGGCACAGCTTCGGGAGGCACAGGCGAGAGGGGAAGCCGCGGCAGAGGAGCTTCGTGCCGTGCAGCAGGAGGTGCTGCGCTGTACGGAGGGGATCGAGAACGGCAAAAATGAAATGATCGCCCTCCTGAACAGGAAGGCGTCCATCAAGGCGAGACAGCAGCGTTTCGACACGATGTCGGAGCAGGTGAATATCCGCAAGGCGCAGTTGATACAGCGTCTGCTCGCGCGCAGGACGGAGGAAGCAGATCTCGACGGCGTGCTTGCGGATTACAAAAAAGAGCTTGCGTGTGTCAACGCGGTGATCGAGGAGAAGAAGCGTGAAGCTTTGGAGATGGAGGAGAAGGAGCGCTCGTGGAAACGGAAATCCTTTGAGACAAGACAGCAGTTGGAGGAGGCGATCGCGCACTACCACAAGGAGCAGTCGCGGCTGGAATCCCTGAGAAACATTGCGGAGCGCTATGACGGTTACGGCAGCAGCATCCGCCGTGTGATGGAGCAGAAAGCGCAGCATCCGGGTCTGCTCGGCGTCGTTTCCGATCTGATCCAGGTGGACAAAAAATATGAGACTGCGATCGAGACAGCGCTCGGCGGCAACATCCAGAATATCGTGACGGAGGATGAGGAAACGGCAAAGCGCATGATCGCCTATCTGAAGCAGAACCGTTTTGGGCGTGCGACGTTTCTTCCGCTCACGAGCGTGGACGGCAGGGGTAATTTTAAGAACAGGGACGCCCTGAACGAAAAGGGCGTGATCGGACTTGCGAACACACTCGTAAAGACGGAGGAGAAGTACGAGGGCGTGACTGCCTATCTGCTCGGCAGGGTGATCGTCACGGAGCGGATCGACGACGCCATCGCGCTGGCGCGCAAGTACCGCTATTCCCTGCACATCGTAACGCTCGAGGGCGAGTATTTAAGCCCCGGAGGTTCGATGACGGGTGGAGCGTTCAAGAACAGCAGCAATCTGCTCGCGAGAAAGCGTGAGATGGAGGAGCTTGAAAAGACAGTCGCGCAGCTTGAGACGGAAATCGCGGCGCACAGAAAGCGTCTGGAGGATATCCGGACGGCGCGCGCACTGCTGGAGGAGGATGTGACGAAGAATAAAGCGGAACTCCAGCAGCAGTACATTTTGCAGAACACGGCGCAGATGAATCTGGAACGCGCCACAGCGCAGAAAAATGAGAGCGAGAGCGTCTTTGCGGGACTACAGCTTGAGAGCCGGGAGATCGAGAGACAGCTTCTTGAGATCGCAGACAGCAAAGAGCAGATCCTGCAGGAGATCGAGGCGGCAAAGAGCCGGGAAAAGGAGATCGAGGCGGAAAGCGCGGAATTTCAGGAGAGCCTGAATGTCCATGCGGGAAAAGAGGAAACGGCGCAGCAGGCGGTTTCCGCGGTGCAGCTTGAGGAGGCTGCGATCCGGCAGAAGGTGGAATTTGTCCTTCTGAACTTAGAGCGTATCGGCGGCGAGATCCGGCGCTATGAGGAGGAACGCGAGGGCTTTTTGCAGGATGCAAACGAGGCGAAAAAGGACGCCGAGAAGAAGAGGCAGGATATTGAGGAGATCAAAAAGACGATCCTTGCGTCGGAAAATACCTGTGCCGATCTGGAAAAGGAGCTGCAGGAGAACCTTTTAAGGAAAGAGGAGGTGTCGGCGGCGTACAAGAGCTTTTTCCAGAAACGGGAGGAGATCGGTGAGCGTCTCACAGTGCTGGACAAGGAAATTTTCCGCCTGAACAGTCAGCGGGAGAAGCTCGAGGAGACGCAGGAGCACCAGAACAACTATATGTGGGAGGAGTACGAGCTGACCCGCCACGCGGCGATGGCGCTGCGCGATGAGACCTACACGGATCTGGCTGCGTTGAAGAAGCTGATCGTTTCAATCAAGGATGATATAAGAAAGCTTGGCGACGTAAACGTCAACGCGATCGAGGACTACAAGGAGGTAGCGGAGCGCTATGACTTTTTAAAGACACAGCACGACGACCTTGTGGAGGCGGAGGCGACCCTGGTCGGGATCATCGAGGAGCTGGATGCGGGGATGCGCAAGCAGTTTCTGGAGAAATTTGCGGAGATCCAGGGAGAGTTCGACCGGGTATTTAAGGAGCTGTTCGGCGGCGGAAAGGGAACGCTTGAGCTTGTGGAGGACGAGGATATCTTAGAGTGCGGCATCCGCATTATCGCGCAGCCGCCGGGAAAGAAGCTGCAGAACATGATGCAGATGTCGGGTGGAGAGAAGTCCCTGACGGCGATTGCACTGCTTTTTGCGATCCAGAACTTAAAGCCGTCGCCTTTTTGTCTGCTGGATGAGATCGAGGCGGCGTTGGACGATTCCAATGTCGGGCGTTTCGCGAAATATCTGCACAAGCTGACGAAGAACACGCAGTTCATTGTGATCACGCACAGGCGCGGCACGATGGCGGCAGCCGACCGCCTCTACGGTATCACGATGCAGGAAAAAGGCGTATCGACACTGGTTTCCGTCAATCTGATTGAGGGGGACCTTGACAAATAAGGAGGGAGAAATGGGTGAAGAAAAAAAGGGTTTCTGGAGCCGTCTGGTTGCGGGACTCGGCAAGACGAGAGACAATATCGTATCGGGCATCGATTCGATTTTCAGCGGATTTTCCAGCATTGATGAGGACTTTTATGAGGAGATCGAGGAGATTCTGATCATGGGAGACACCGGCGTGAATGCGACCGAGGCGATCATCGAGAACTTAAAACAGAAGGTGCGCGAGCAGCACATCAAGGATCCGGCAGAGTGCAAGGAGCTTTTGATCCACAGCATCAAGGAGCAGATGGATGTCGGCGAGACGGCGTACCGCTTTGAGCAGGAGAAATCCGTGGTGCTCGTGATCGGTGTCAACGGCGTCGGAAAGACGACCTCCGTGGGCAAGCTTGCAGGCAAGTTAAAGGATCAGGGCAGGCGCGTGGTGCTCGCGGCAGCGGACACCTTCCGCGCAGCGGCGGGCAGCCAGCTTCAGGAGTGGGCGAACCGCGCGGGCGTGGATATGATCGGCGGTCAGGACGGTGCGGATCCGGCGGCGGTCGTGTACGACGCGGTGGCTGCGGCGAAGGCGAGAAATGCAGACGTACTTCTGTGCGATACGGCTGGCAGGCTCCACAATAAGAAGAATCTGATGGAGGAGTTAAAAAAGATCAACCGTATTCTCGCGAAGGAATATCCGGACGCCTACCGGGAGACGCTCGTCGTGCTGGATGCGACCACGGGACAGAATGCGCTCAGTCAGGCGCGGGAGTTTTCCGAGGTGGCGGATATCACCGGAATCATACTGACAAAGATGGACGGCACGGCAAAGGGCGGCATCGCGGTGGCGATCCACTCGGAGCTGGGCATTCCGGTCAAGTATATCGGTGTGGGCGAGCACGTCGAGGATTTGCAGAAATTTGACGCCAACGAGTTTGTGGACGCACTTTTTAATGTGAAGATCTGACAGCGGAGTTGATAAGGAGGACAGTAAGATGCTGACGTTAGACAAGTTTGAGGAAGCCAGTGAAAAAGTCAAGGAAGTGACACTTGAGACAAAGCTCATATACAGTGATCATCTGAGTGAGCAGACCGGAAACAAGGTGTATCTGAAGCCGGAAAATATGCAGTTTACCGGGGCGTACAAGGTGCGCGGCGCCTATTACAAGATCAGCACCCTGTCTGCGGAGGAGCGGAAAAAGGGGCTGATCACTGCGTCTGCCGGAAACCATGCGCAGGGCGTTGCCTACGCGGCGAAATGCTACGGCGCAAAGGCGGTCATCGTGATGCCGACCACCACGCCGCTCATCAAGGTGAACCGCACCAAGAGCTACGGCGCGGAGGTCATTCTCTATGGAGACGTCTACGACGAGGCGTGCCAGAAGGCGTATGAGCTGGCGGAAAAAGAGGGCTACACCTTCATACATCCGTTTGACGATCCGGTGGTGGCGACCGGGCAGGGGACGATCGCGATGGAGATTTTTAAAGAGCTTCCGCTTGTCGAGTATATTCTGGTCCCGATTGGCGGCGGCGGTCTGGCGACGGGCGTTTCGACGCTGGCAAAGCTGCTCAATCCCAAGATCAGGGTGATCGGCGTGGAGCCGGCGGGCGCGAACTGTATGCAGGCATCCTTTGCGGCGGGGAAGGTGACGACGCTGGAGGCGGTCAACACAATCGCGGACGGGACGGCGGTAAAGACGCCGGGCAGCCGGATTTTCCCGTATATCCAGAAAAATCTTGACGACATCATCACGGTGGAGGATCACGAGCTTGTGGTCGCGTTCCTCGACATGGTGGAAAATCACAAGATGGTGGTGGAAAATTCGGGACTTTTGACGGTTGCCGCGCTAAAGCACCTCGACATGACCGACAAGCGGGTAGTCTCGATTTTGAGCGGCGGGAATATGGATGTCATCACGATGTCCTCCGTCGTGCAGCAGGGGCTGATCTTCCGCGACCGCATCTTTACGGTGTCCGTTCTTTTGCCGGATAAGCCGGGCGAGCTCTCAAAGGTGGCGGCGACCATCGCAAAGGAGCAGGGGAATGTCATCAAGCTGGAGCACAACCAGTTCGTGACGGCGAACCGCAGCGCGGCGGTGGAGCTTCGGATCACGCTGGAGAGTTTTGGAACGGATCACAAGAAGCAGATCATCAAGGCGCTTGAGCAGGACGGCTACAAGCCAAAGCTGGTGCGCGCAAGCTTGTAGGTGGGGCGTATGGAATACGGGATCTCTGTTTTGCCGCTGCTTCTTTCGGTGTGCGTGTTTGTCGTCTCTACGGCGGGCTTTTTTCTGACCAGCGGGAAGAAGGAGGCATTCTACGGCGTGTGCTCGATCGCAGGGGCGGCTGCCGCGGTGGTGCAGGCGGCGCTGCTGTTTTGAAAAAGGAAACGGGTGTCAAGAAAAAATACTTGACACCCGTTTCCTTTTATGATAATCTAACCGAGGTGATGATTGATGGAAGAGAAAATTGAACAGGCTTATCTCTATGATTTCTATGGGGAGCTGCTCAATGAACGCCAGAGAAAGATATATGAGGACTTCGTGTTCAACGATTTTTCCCTCGGGGAGATCGCGGACGAGGAGGGCATCAGCAGGCAGGGTGTGCACGATATGGTGAAGCGCTGTACGCGGACGCTGGAGGAGTATGAGAGAAAGCTCCATCTGGTGGAGAAGTTTCTGTCTGCGAAGAAGAAGGTGGAGGAGATCCACCGTTTGGCGAAGGATTTTCGCGAGAATCACGACGATGCAGTTATAGAGGGGATCGAGCAGATTTCCAATCAGATATTAGAGGAGTTATAGATGGCATTTGACAGCTTATCTGAAAAACTTCAAAATGTATTCAAGAACCTGCGCAGCAAGGGCAGGCTGACCGAGGACGATGTGAAGGCAGCGCTGCGGGAAGTGAAGCTTGCACTGCTGGAGGCGGACGTCAACTTTAAGGTGGTCAAGCAGTTTGTCCGCGACGTGCAGGAGCGTGCGGTTGGTCAGGACGTGATGAACGGACTGAATCCCGGACAGATGGTCATCAAGATTGTAAATGAAGAGATGGTCCGTCTGATGGGGGAGGAGACAACTGAGATCAGCTTACAGCCGGGCAAAGCGCTCACGGTCATTATGATGACCGGACTTCAGGGTGCAGGTAAGACGACGACCACGGCGAAGCTTGCGGGGAAGTTTAAGCAGAAGGGCAAGAAGGTGCTGCTTGTGGCGTGTGACGTTTACCGTCCGGCGGCGATCGAGCAGTTGCAGATCAACGGTGAGAAGCAGGGCGTTGAGGTCTTTTCCATCGGTGATAAGAACAGCCCGGTGAACATTGCGAAGGCTGCCGTCGAGCACGCGCTTAAGAATTCTTTTAACATTGTGATCATCGATACTGCCGGACGTCTCCACATAGACGAGGAGATGATGGCAGAGTTGGTTGAGATAAAGTCAAACGTTTCCGTACACCAGACGATCCTTGTCGTGGACGCCATGACGGGTCAGGATGCGGTGAACGTGGCGCAGACCTTTGACGAGCGCATCGGCATTGACGGTGTGATCCTGACAAAGCTGGACGGCGATACCAGAGGTGGTGCTGCGCTTTCCATCCGCGCGGTGACAGGCAAGCCGATCCTCTATGCGGGCATGGGCGAGAAGCTCTCCGATCTGGAGCAGTTTTATCCCGACCGTATGGCGTCGAGAATCCTTGGCATGGGCGATGTGCTCACGCTTATTGAGAAGGCGCAGGAGGAGTTTGACGAGGAGAAAGCCCGCAAGATCGAGCAGAAGATGCGCAAAAATGAATTTGACTTTGAGATGTATTTGGAGTCGATGAGCCAGATGCGCAAGATGGGTGGAATCTCCAGTATTCTCGGCATGATGCCGGGCATGGGCGGCGGTAAGATGCCGGAGATCGACGAGGCGGCAGCGGAGAAGAACCTCGCCCGCACGGAGGCGATCATTTATTCCATGACGTTAAAGGAGCGCCAGAACCCGTCGCTGCTCAATCCGAGCAGAAAGCGCAGGATCGCGCAGGGCGCGGGTGTTGACATCGCGGAGGTCAACCGTCTGGTCAAGCAGTTTGAACAGATGAAGAAAATGATGAAGCAGATGCCGGGCATGATGAAGCGTGGCAGACGCGGAGGAATGTTTAAGGGACTTCCGTTTTAGACAGACAGAGTGATGTTAGAAATTGCGTATCACGCATTCTAAAGCAGCCGGATGGCTGCGATATAAATCGCAACAAATGTTAAGGAGGTGAAAGCAATGGCAGTAAAGATCAGATTGAGAAGAATGGGACAGAAGAAGGCTCCGTTTTATAGAATCGTAGTTGCAGATTCCAGATCCCCGAGAGATGGAAAGTGCATCGAGGAGATCGGAACTTATGATCCGACAAAGAATCCGACTGAGTATCATGTAAATGAAGAGCTGGCAAAGAAGTGGTTAGCGAACGGAGCTCAGCCGACAGATACCGTAGCACGCATTTTCAAGAATGCAGGCATCGAGAAATAGGATGAGTGAGGTGGGTCTAATGAAAGAGTTAGTTGAAGTAATTGCCAAATCACTCGTTGATTACCCGGATGAGGTTGTTGTAACCGAGACCGAGAATGAGAAAGCCATTGTTTTGGAATTACGTGTAGCGCAGTCCGACATGGGTAAGGTAATCGGCAAGCAGGGACGTATTGCGAAAGCAATCCGTGCCGTTGTGAAGGCTGCTGCCTCAAAAGAAGAGAAGAAAGTTATTGTAGAAATCGTACAGTAAATGTCAGGCTATCTTAACAGATAGCCTTTTTCTCACTTTATAACAAAAATTTTTCTGGGAGGATGCATGGAAGATTTATTGCAGGTGGGCGTCATCACATCGACGCACGGCGTGCGCGGCGAGGTCAAGGTGTTTCCGACGACGGATGATGCGGCGCGTTTTAAGAAGCTGAAAAACGTAATTTTGGACACGGGAAAAGAGAAGCTGGAGCTTGAGATCGCCGGCGTGAAATTTTTTAAAAACATGGTGATCTTAAAATTCAAAGAGTTCGACAACATCAACGATGTGGAGAAGTATCGTCAGAAGGGGCTTTTTGTCACACGCGAAAATGCCGTGAAGCTGAAAAAGGACGAGTATTTTATCGCGGACCTGATCGGTCTTGCGGTGTGGACGGATGAAGGGGAGGAGCTCGGAACGCTGACGGATGTTTTGCAGACGGGGGCGAACGACGTCTATACCGTGCGGATGAAGGATGGGGACGATGTGCTGGTCCCTGCGATCAAGGACTGTATACAGGACGTGGATTTAGAGGAGCACAGGATGACTGTGCATCTGCTTCCGGGACTGCTTGACGTCAACCGGAAGTAGCAGAGTTGGAGAATATTATGAGATTTCATATCTTGACACTTTTCCCGGAGATGGTGCAACAGGGACTGGCAGAAAGCATCATCGGGAGAGCGGCGGCGAACGATATTCTGTCGATTGACGCCGTCAATATCAGGGATTACACGATAGATAAACACAGGAAAACAGACGACTATCCTTATGGGGGCGGCGCGGGTATGCTGATGCAGGCGCAGCCTGTCTATGATGCGTGGAAGTCGGTGGCAGGCGGGGGGCGTCCGCGGACGGTTTACCTGACCCCGCAGGGACAGACGTTTACGCAGAAGCTGGCGCGGGAACTCGCCAGGGAGGACGAGCTGGTGTTGCTCTGCGGGCATTACGAGGGGATCGATGAGCGTGTGCTGGAGGAGATCGTGACCGATTACATTTCCATCGGGGACTACGTCCTGACAGGCGGGGAGCTTCCTGCGATGGTGCTGGTCGACGCGGTTTCCCGCATGGTGCCCGGCGTGCTCGGCAACGGCGTGTCCGGGGAGACGGAATCCTTTGAGGGCGATTTGCTGGAGTATCCGCAGTACAGCCGCCCCGAGGAGTGGCATGGCAAACGCGTGCCCCCGGTGCTGCTCTCCGGGAACCAGAAGGAGATCGCTGCGTGGCGCAGGGAGGCAGCAGTGGCGCGCACAAGGGAGCGCCGTCCCGATCTCTACCGCCGCTATGAGGCGCTCCGGGCGTGTCTGCCCGCTCTGAAAAAAGAGAAGCTTCTGCACATTGACATGACGGAGCTGATCGAGCGGGGGCAGGCGCGTCTGGTTTATGTGAAGGGCAGGACGGTCTGTCTCTGCGATACGGCGAGCGGTATCTATCTCCACACCGCCGAGAACCGGGAGGACGGTATCGCGGCGCTCCTTGCGCTACGCGAGGATGCGGCGGCGTGCGGGGAGGAAAGCCCGATGCTGACGCTGCATCAGAAATTTATGAGGGAAGATGCCCAAAAGTTGCTTGGCGTGGAGGAAACGATGTCGTTTTACCAGGCGGTCTACACGAGAAAAGAGAAGCTTCCGGTCAGCGGACTTTATCAGACGGATGCAGGGCAGCAGGAAAAACGCGCGCGCCGGGATGCGGCGCAGAACGGGAAAGATAAGAAACCCGCCGCAGAAATCCGGCGGCTGACACTGGAGGAGCTTGCTTTTGTCCGCTCGGTTTACCGGACGGTGGACGATGAGAATTATATCAGGGACCGCATTGAGAAGGGATGGATGTACGGCGCGTTTGTCGACGGCGTGCCCGCCGGTTTTGCCGGAATGCATACGGAGGGCGGACTTGGTCTGCTCGAGGTACTTCCGGAGTATAGAAAGCGTCATATCGGAAAGGCGCTTGAGACCTATCTGATCAATCTTTCCCTGGAGCAGGGAATGACGCCTTACGGTCAGGTGGCGGAGGATAACGAGGCGTCGAGAAAGCTTCAGGAGTCACTGGGGCTGTGTTTTTCCAGGCAGAAGGTGTACTGGATGGAGAAGAAACACCCGGAAAAGTTGTAAACAGGGCTTTACATCCCGGACATCCCGTGCTATAATGTAGGGGTTGTGAATAGACAGATGGTCCTCTGTTACGAATAGGCGTATTAAGAACATCCAAATTACAGGAGGTCACAAAATGAACGCAAATGAAATCATTAAGAGCATTGAGGCAGAGCAGTTAAAGGCTGAGGTACCGCAGTTCCGTGTCGGCGATACGGTAAAGGTTTACGGTAAGATCAAAGAGGGTAACCGTGAGCGTGTGCAGGTATTCGAGGGAACTGTGATCAAGAGACAGGGCGGAAGCAACCGTGAGACATTTACGGTGAGAAAGCTTTCCAACGGCGTAGGCGTTGAGAAGACATGGCCGTTACATTCTCCGAACGTTGAGAAGGTAGAGGTTGTTCGTCAGGGTAAGGTAAGACGTGCAAAATTATTCTACTTAAGAGGCCGCATCGGTAAGAAGGCGAAGGTAAAAGAGTTAGTAAAATAATGAACTTAATGTGAGAGACCGCAGGCGATGGGAGCCTGCGGTCTTGTTCTTTTAGGGGGGGGCTTTTTACAGCCCCATTTTATATTTATGGCTCTGGTTCGAAGACAGCATAAATCTGCGTTCCGGTCTCTGCCAGAGGAATGGTGAGTTCGGTGTCAGAGTATTCGACGCCGTCGACAATCCAGTTTTTAAACCGGAAGCCATCCTTTGGCAGGGCGGTGACAGTCACCGGATAGTCACTGTAGTAGGAACCCGTCCAGCTTCCCGCTGTGAGATCAGGAGTCACCGTGTTTAAGAGAATTTCCCCGGCAGAGGCGTCGTTTATCTCAAGTGTAACATCGGTGAGGACACCGGATAAGGAAAAAGTCTCTGCGAGATATTCATTGATATATGCAGGTCTTTTTTCAAAGTATTCCTTCCAACTCGCTTCCGTCACTGCGTCGATCGGGGAGGAGACGGATTCCATTTTTTGGCACACAGTGTCATAATCAAAGTTTACATTTTCCAGATCCAGAAAGGTGGTCACAAATTGCCGGCGGAAATCGGCGTTGGCGAGCAGGGAACCAAACATGATCTGATCGGTGTGCTGTGCGACAGCTCTGGCATCCGAAAAAGAATTGGTGGCATAATTTTCGTAATCGTTCCAGTTCAGCGTAAAATCCAGATCCAAAAGCGCCCATCGCCAGCGTCCGTCCGCATAGGGGTTGGATTCATCTATGCTGTTAGAACGCCACAGAACATTGTTTTTGGATTCCGAAAAATCATAATTATTCAGAAAAATCTGCGTACAGTAATAGTCAATGTAGCTTTGAATATCAAACTGCGAACAGATATAATCATAATTTTCCGGGACGGAAAGATCGTTATTCTGCATATAGGAAAGAAGCTGTCCGTAGGCATCGTAGACAACAGAGGAACCCTCAAAGAGCGTACCGTCTTTAATTATGGTCACATTCTCATCATCCACAAAGTAGTTATTTTCGATATAGGCTTCATCGTAGCGTTCGAGAATATAGTAGTCTCCCCAGAATTCACCGTCGATAAATACCACACAGGTGGAATATTTCTGCGTGCCAATATTCCGGTCGTATACCAGAGAGGGGAGAAACTGGTTTCGGAACAGACCTCTCCGCAAAATAAGGGATTTCGGATAACGGTTTTCTTCAAAAAAAGGAAAGAGGAAACGGCTGTTTCCGTCATATTCTTTTCGGGCATAAAGCCGCAGGCTTTTTTGGGAATCACCCCGGGAGGAATTGCCGTTGATGCGGATTCCGGTCTCCTGGGAAAATACATATTCCTTGTCGGCATTGAAATAATCAATGTGGGCGGGGCGTTCCCATTCGCGTCCCGTCTGGTAGTAATTGGCGGACAAGTCATTGGACGGGTCGCCTCCGGCTGCGACATGGTCATAATAGGACTTCCCGAGGACATAGATACCGCTCTGCTCGTCGAAAAGATTTTTTGGGTCTGAGATGATCGAGAGAACACTGGTGTTTTCATAATAGCCTTCATAACCGACAAAATAGGTGGCAGTGGCGACATCGGTTGAGATGCCGTCTGCGTTTATGCCGACTGCACGGATAATATAGGCTTTTTCCGGAGATTCAGAGGAAACCGGCTGCCCGGTTTTGCTGAGATCCGTGCGGTTCGAATACTTCTTTTCCTGCCCGGAGACATTGGTGACGGTAAGCGGGGAAGAATATACGGCGGAGGCGGTCGTAGGAAGGCTGCCGTCCAGCGTATAGTAGATCGTAAATCCGTCCGGTGCGGACAGAGCCAGTTCAAAATCTCTCTCATAAAAACCGCTCGGAACAGAAAAATGGATGTCGCAGTTTTCATCTGCCGCAGAGCGTGCATCTTCAGGGGCAGTTCCGGCAGCAGTGACAGCACGGGAGTGTCTGCCATAATTTACAGTCAGGATCGTAAACCCGATAAACAGAAACAAGGGAAGCATCCACAGTAATTTTAGGAGTAAATTTTTTGCTTTCATAAGAATACCTTTCAGAAGGAAAAATCTGTTATTCCCGGCTACTTTCCAGATAGGGAAGTATAAAATCGGCACGGGCTTCGGAAAAAAACTTCAGGTCGGCAATGAGCTGCTCCGAATTTTCAGAAAAATAATTGTTTTCGGATAAAAGTGTTTCTATGGCGGCTTCGGAACATACATTTTCAGAGATATATGCAATTCTCTGATAGAGAGCATCATAGAAATCGTTGTTCCGGATCAGTGCCGCCAGAAGCGGATCTTTTTCCAGAGCGTAGGAAACCGTATCGCTGTCCACAGCATTTCCGGTGAAGAAATCAGTCAGCGCCGTGTCAAGACCGCTGATTTCAAAATGCCATTTCTTATCGCCAGCCTCATCTCTCCAGACAATACATTCGTTGGAGGGAGAGAAGTCATAGTTATTAAAATACAGAGCAGCAGCGTAGTAATCGATCAGACTTTCCATATCAATCCGGTCGCTCAGCCAGGTGTAATTTTGTGCACCGGAGAAGCCGGTTGTGGAGGCTGTGTCTATGATGTTCTGATATTCCAGCCGGGAGTAATCGGAGCCGCCTTCAAGCTGCCCGTCCTCAAGCAGCGTGATATCTTCTTCTTTCAGTCCATAGGCGGAGGCGATATAGTTCGCATCGATGTCTTGTGACAGATAATATTTTCCATAAAATCCGCCGTTTATGAAAACAGCGCAGGGCGTCGAGACGGCTGTCGGAAAGCCGTTTTCACGCAGAAGCGAGGAGATCAGGTGCTCTTTTGTGCCCATATAATTGAGAAGGACTTTGTCACCGGGAGTTTCTGTCCCCAAAAAATCATACAAAAAGGAGTTATTTCCATCGTAGATATCCCGGGCGTAGAGGTTAAAATCCAGATGCTCCAGATGATCCGAACGCCTGCCGACGCGAATGCCGACATTCTGGGAAAACTCATATCCCTTCTCCGTGGAAAAGTAATCGATCCGGCATTCCTTCTCGTATTCCCGTCCGGTCAAAAGCATTTGTTCCGGGAGAAAGATGCCGTCTGTTCCGTAAAGAGAATCTTCCGGAATGGAAATGGACAAGATCGGAAAATCTGCAGTTTCATCCGAGGGGAGTGCAAGATCTTCCCTGCCGTAAACCGGTGTGTCCGTGTCATGTGCAAAGAGATCGGAGACAGAAACAGATTCATCCTGATTGGCGCTGCCGGGTGTGGGAACAAAAACATCCCAGCTATCATCCGCATCGGCGGCGCGGGCGTAGACGGTATCATACCGCAGGGCAGGAATGTCTACGGCATCCATGGTTTTTCTCATGGAATTGCGCAGATAGACGGTCTCTCCGAGACTGGACACGGCACAGGGAACAGCCAGAGTGGCAGTTTCCCCGGCAGGAACTGTCAGGGAGGTGGTTTCTGCGGCAGAGGTGCCGGCAGCAGGATCCCGCACAAGCAGCAGATAAGCGCCGGGTTCCAAGACGATATTGCCGAAGGTATAAAACTCGGAGAGCTCACTTTCCGTGTGGAGTGTCCAGTCCTCCAGCGAGATATCAAAATCGCCGGCGTTATAAAGTTCAATATAGTCGGTATATCCGCCGGAAGAGTTCTGTAAAACAGAAAAGTTGTTGCTGCAGATTTCATTGATCAGAACCGTTTTGGTGGCAGATGATGTGACTGTGATAAAAACCACCGGCAGGGTAACTGAAAGAAGCAGAAAAAAGCCCAGTACGGCACGGCTTTTTTTCTTATAAATGAGAAAAATTGTGATTATGACGCAAAAAGCGGCATATGCGGCAAGTTTCATGTCTGACATAAATACCTCGTAAATCTTAGAAGCGGCGTTCTCCGTCATGGGAGAGGATTGAGACGCTGGTTATATGAGGAAGTGAGTGAAGTTCCTTTAGGAGCGATACATCCTCATTTTTGGCACATTTGAATTCCACTACCATGTCAAGTCCCTGCTTTGTGAGGTTACGGGATTTTACAGTGCTGGATTTGGTGTGTTTCTTTACCAGAGCTTCGATCTCTTCTGTGGTATCGGTGGAGGAACTGTTGACGATCAAAAGCTGGGCTGCCTTGGGACTGGGAACAGCATCCAGAACAAAGAGCAGCACGGTGACGATCACAGAGGCGATCAGCGCGATCTCATACAGTCCCGCGCCACAGATGATGCCGACGCTGATGGACCAGAAAAGAAATACCAGGTCCATCGAATTTTTGATGGCATTGCGGAAACGGACGATGGAGAGCGCGCCGACCATACCGAGGGAGATTACCAGATTTGACTGCATGGCAAGTACAATGGCGGCAGTAATGACTGACATAAGCGCCACAGACTTATTAAAGTCCTTCGAGTAAAAGCCGGATTTTGTGGTCAGCCGGTAGATGTAAAAGATATAGAGTGACAGCGCCACCGCAAACGTCAGTGCGATGCAGACTCTTACAAGTGAGATGTCTGTCGCAAAATTTTCCAGTACAGAATTTTTGATAATGTCTTTGGTACTCATAGAGACCTCCTGTTATGTAAGTAAGAAAAATTATAGTATGTCCATCGTGTCGCACGCCTTGCGGCACAGATAGTATTTGGAACACGATGTCTGGTTCAGTTGGTTCAGCTCCAACGTCTGGGAAATAAAATCCGGCAGCAGTTCGTCGTATTTTACTTCAAGGACGTGGAAATGTGCGGGCATGACCGGATATTTTACCGGATGCTCGGCAAAAAAGGCAGAGACATCCGGGGATGCCGAGAGATTCCGGTCAAAAGTGATCCGGACGTTTCCGATGGGATAAGTAAAAGCGGTCCGCTCATATTCCACGGTGACGACCGGCCGCAGAAGATGAAGATGCTCCTCAATGGCGATCCGGTTTAAGACGGAAGAACTGCCGATGTCCGGACGGTAGTTTCCCGCGATAAACAAGTCACATTCTTCCCGGCTTAAGGCGTAGGAAGTCTTTTTGGTTTTGCTGTGGCTTTTTTCCTTGATCTCAAAACGAATCTTCTGATCGGAATTATTGTAGGTACGGATCCGGTACTTTTTCCGGTTATCCACACCAGCTTCGTTTTCGTAAAAGCACTGATCGTCCCGGGTGTCAAAGTAGAGACTGCGGATCAGATAACAGTCATCCTCCTGATGGGTATCATAAGGAAGAATTGCCCGCAGTCTGTGCTTTAAAATCTCCAGTTCGTAATCAGAGCAGAGGTACTTTCGCTCTTCTCTATATTCCATATTCTTTCATGATCACTTTCACAAGCTTTTTCCTGCCGCGCTTTATAATTCTTTTTCCGGTGGAAGTATTTATGTATATGCCGGAAATCCACGGTGGATCTCGAGAGAAAATGCTCTCGTTTACAAGCATCTATACGTGTGCAAACACGTCACAGCCTGTATCTGTTTCGATTAAGGGTATTATAGACAGGGTGGAAGGATTTTTCAATAGGGAAATTACGTCCTATAGGAAAAGGAATGTATTGGCAGCTTTCACATCTGCTTTTCATTGCGAACCCACCATGTTTGTGTTAAAGTATAACATGAACTTATATAGAACTTTTGATTGACATAAGAGCGGTTCGCGAAGCGTGCCACTCGTCGTCAGGAAAGGCAAAAGAGGAGCAGTATGCGCAGACAACGGAGCGGACTTAATTTTTCAAGACGCAAGAAAAAAGTAAATATGGCAGTGGTGAAGGAAGTGGGCGTCTGGGCGGTGGAGATTCTGATCACGCTGCTTCTGGCATTTTCGCTTGTATATTTTGTTGGGATGAGAACGAGTGTGATCGGGCAGTCGATGGCGGGAACGCTTGAGGGAGGCGATGAGATACTGGTCAACCGTTTTATCTATAAGGTGACCAATCCGAAGCCGAATGACATCATTGTATTCCAGCCAAACGGCAATGAGAAGTCGCATTATTATGTGAAGCGTGTCGTCGCGGTGCCGGGGGACACAGTGATGATCAAAAACGGTGTGCTCTATGTGAACGGCGAGCCGTTTGAGGATGAGATCCAGGCGGCGTCCATCGAGGAGGCAGGGCTTGCGTCCGAGGAGATCACCCTTGCGCAGGACGAATTTTTTGTGCTCGGGGATAACCGCAACAACAGCGAGGACAGCAGATACGCCAATATCGGCAATATCAAAAAGCAGCACATTATCGGAAAAGCATGGTTTTGTGTAGCGCCGTGGGGCAATTTCGGATTTTTATAGAGTGTGGAGGTAGAAGATGCAGTTTCAGTGGTATCCGGGACATATGACAAAGGCAAAGCGGCAGATGCAGGAGGACATCAGGCTGATCGATCTGGTGATTGAGCTGGTGGACGCGCGGATCCCGCTTGCCAGCAGGAATCCTGACATCGATGAGTTGGGAAAAAATAAGGCGAGACTGATTTTGATGAATAAAGCAGATCTGGCGGACGAGGCGGCAAGCCGTGCGTGGACGGCTTATTTTCAGGAGCGGGGCTGCTATGTCGTGATGCTTGACGCGCGGAGCAAGGCGGGCATGAAGCAGATCACATTGGTCGTCATGGAAGCCTGCCGGGAAAAGATCGAGCGTGACAGAAAGCGCGGCATTAAGAACCGCCCGGTGCGCGCGATGGTGGTCGGCATCCCAAACGTCGGAAAATCGACGTTTATCAACTCCTACGCGGGAAAAGCGTGTGCAAAGACGGGAAATAAGCCGGGAGTGACGAAGGGGAAGCAGTGGATCCGTCTGAATAAAAATGTGGAGCTTCTCGACACGCCGGGAATCCTCTGGCCGAAGTTTGAGGATCAGCGCGTGGGACTGTATCTGGCGCTGACGGGGGCGATCAAGGATGAGATTTTAAATATTGATGAGCTGTCACTGGAACTGATCCGGGTTCTGACAGCGTACTATCCGGGGGTGCTTGCGGCGCGCTACGGCACGGAGGAGCAGACGGTTGACGAGAGTGCAGAGCCGGCAGCTATTTTGGAGCAGATCGCACAGAACCGCAGGTGCATTTCCAGAGGGAATGAGCTGGATTACAGTAAGGCGGCGGCACTTTTGATCGATGAATTCCGCAGCGGCAGGCTGGGAAGGATCACGATCGAGAGACCGTAAGGGGAGTATACAGAAGATGGAAACAAAGAAAATCGGAGCGATAAGAGAAGAATTAAAGGCAGCAGAGGAATCCATGCTGCCTTGTTTTATCAGGGAATACGAGGGGGATGCACGCGCGGGCGTCCAAAAGCTGGTGGAGCAGGCAAGAGGGCGCATCGAAAAGCTTGCCGCAGAGCGCAGGCGCACCGAGGAGCTGAAAAAGTACGAAAAGGAATATGCCATCTATGGGAATATCTGCGGTATTGACGAGGTGGGGCGCGGCCCTCTCGCCGGACCGGTCGTGGCGGGCGCGGTGATCCTGCCAAAGGACTGTGATATTTTATATATCAACGATTCCAAAAAGCTTTCTGCCGCAAAGCGCGAGGAGCTCTACGATGTGATCATGGAGCAGGCGATGGCGGTCGGCATCGGAATGGCGGGTCCAAAACGCATCGACGAGATCAATATCCTTCAGGCAACCTACGAGGCGATGCGGGAGGCTATAAGTAAATTGGGCGTAACACCCGATATATTATTAAACGATGCAGTGACGATCCCGGGTGTAACTGTGCGCCAGATCCCGATCATCAAGGGCGACGCCAAAAGTATTTCCATCGGTGCGGCGAGTATCGTCGCGAAGGTCACGAGGGACCGCCTGATGGTGGAGTATGACAGGATCCTGCCGGAGTATGGCTTTGCATCGAACAAGGGCTACGGTTCGGCGGAGCACATAGAAGCGCTGAAAAAGTACGGGCCGTCGCCGATTCACAGAAGAAGCTTTATCGGAAATTTTGTCGTGTAGGGACGTTTTTGCATAAAGTTTCGGAATGGAGGGAACTATGCGCATATCAGATATGCTGAGACAATATAACCGGAACGTGAGCAACGGCACGGAGGAACTGCGCAGTGTGCAGGGAACGCAGAAGCTCGTCTCGACCGTCGGGGAGCTTGCCGCCGGAAGTGTGTTTGAGGGAACGGTCAATGCGGTAAAGGGCGGAAAGGTGACACTGGCGCTCGGAAACGGGCAGGTGATCACCGCGCGTCTGGATGGAAAAGTGGATATCCGGCCGGGAACCGCAATGTTTTTTCAGGTGAAGGAAAACGACGGGCAGACGGTTGCCATCCGTCCATATACCGGCGCAGGCAGCATGGGCAACCCGACGCTTCTCGACGCGCTGACGGCTGCGCAGATCCCGGTGACGGACCGCGCGCTTGCGATGACGGACGCCATGATGCAGGAGGGGATGCCGATCAACCGCGAGAATCTCCTTGCCATGATCAAATACGTCAACGCCAATCCGGACGCCAATGTACAGACGATCGTGCAGATGGTGAAACTGGGACTTCCGGTGAACGAGATCATGGCGGCACAGTTTGAAAATTATCTGTCGGGGCATCATGCGCTTGTCGGGGAGATGGATCTGGCGGTCAGCCAGATGGCGGAGCTCTTTGGGAGCGAAGCGTTGTCGCCGGAGGAGACGTTTGCGCTGTACAGTAAGGTGATGGATATTTTTCTTGGGGAGGGCGCGCAGTCCGGAGGGGCTGCACAGACCGGACAGGGCGCTCTGCCACAGGAAGGGGCATTGCCGGACGCACTCGCAGGAGGGGTGAATGGAAACGCGCAGCCCGTGGATGTGGCGGTGACGCTGGAGCAGCTTTTTTCGGAGGAGCAGTTAAAGGCGCTGGGAAAGGCATTGCAGAACGTGCCGACGCTGACGGGCAATCCGGCGCTGTTTGCAGGCGTGGACGGCGACGAGGTGTTCGTGGACACCATGCAGGAGGATGCGGCGCTCTCCGGGCTCGCCGGGCAGGCGGGAGCCGCAGGGGAAGGCGCAGCCGCCAGTCAGGTGAATCTGCACAGGGAGCTTGGCACAGTGGAATTTCTGCGTGCCCTGCAGCAGGCGCTGGCGGAGAACCAGATGAACGGGCTGAGCGGGATGCCAAAGCTTTTTGCGGGAAAAGAATTTCAGATGCTGCTGCGCAATGTGATCGAGCAGCAGTGGCTGCTGAAACCGGAGGAGCTAAAGGATGGCAAAAAGCTCATGGCGCTCTATGAGAAGCTTGAGCGTCAGATGACGCAGCTTGATGCAGCGATGCGCGCGACGGGGCTCACACAGAACTCCTTTTTGCAGACGGCGGCGGAGATCCGCGGAAATATTGAGTTTATGAATCAGATGAACCAGATCTATAACTATGTGCAGATTCCGTTAAAGATGTCGGGACAGAATGCGAACGGGGAACTCTATGTCTATACCAATAAAAAAGGGCAGGGAGATTCGGAGGGGGAGCTTACGGCGTTTTTGCATCTGGATATGGACGCGCTCGGCGCGACCGACGTCTCCGTGCGCATGAGGGAGAAGAAGGTGCAGACCAATTTTTATTTTGAGAGCGACGCCTCCTACCGGCTCGTGGAGATGCACCTGCCGATTTTGGAAAAACGGCTGAAAAATAAGGGTTATCAATGCACTTTTTCGATCACAAACGAGAGACGCGGGATCAGCTTTAAGGAAAATTTTGTGAAAAAGGGAAATGTACAGACGGGCAGCGTACACCGCTATTCCTTTGATGTGCGCGCCTAGAGGGATTGTGGGTGATGGATATGACAGAGCGGACACAGGAAAAAGAAAAACAAAAGACAGCGGTCGCCGTGGCGTACCAGCCGGGGGATGTGGCGCCAAAGATCCTGGCTGCCGGAAAGGGCGAGGTCGCGGAGCGGATCATCGAGGCGGCGAAGGAAAATGAAGTTCCGTTTTATCAGGATCATGCGCTGGCGGACACGCTCGCGAAGCTTGAGATCGGCAGCACGATACCGCCGGAGCTCTACGAGGTTGTGGCGGAGATCCTGGTGTTTGTGGACGATATGGACAAGATGAAGGCGAAGCTTCAAAATTCCGGATTGCTTTAGGGAAGGAGAATATTTGGATAAACGGGCGGTTGGAACGGCATATGAAAAGCTTGCGGGGGCATATTTGGAACAGCAGGGCTATCGGGTGATCGAGTACAACTTCCATTGCAGGAGTGGCGAGATCGACGTGATCGCAAGGGATGGAGAGTACCTGGTGTTTGTCGAGGTGAAATACCGCAGGACGGCGGCAAGCGGCGATCCCCTTGAGGCGGTGGATCTCAGGAAGCAGAGGCGGATCAGCCGCGCGGCGGCGTATTACTGTCTGACGCACGGGTACGGGGAGAGTACGCCGTGCCGCTTTGATGTGGCGGCGGTGCTCGGCGGTCAGACCTGCGTGGTGAAAAATGCGTTTGAATATGCCGGGGATTAGAAAAAGATCGTTGGAAATGGATGGGACATGGAACAAAAATTGTTGTTGAAAAGGAAAAAAGGGGCAAAGAGTGCTCTGCGCGAGGAGTGGCACCGTGCGGCGGACGGCAGCGGTCTATTGTTGCTAAAATACCCGCTTCTGGAGGAGACGGGAATTGTAAAGCACTGCTTTACCACACGGCTCGGGGGCGTGAGCGAGGGGATGTTTTCCTCGCTGAACTTAAGCTTTTCCCGCGGGGACAGACGGGAGGCGGTGGAGGAGAACTTCCAGAGACTTGCGACGGCGCTCTCTGTGGACGCGGAGAAGTTTGTGTGTACCGACCAGACACACACGGTAAATGTGCGGAAGGTGACGGCGGCGGATGCCGGAAAAGGAATTTTTCGCGCGCGCGATTACAGTGATGTGGACGGTCTGATCACCAACGAGCCGGGGCTGGTGCTCTCGACCTTTTATGCGGACTGCGTACCGCTTTATTTCGTAGACCCGGTGAACCGCGCCATCGGTATGAGCCATTCGGGCTGGCGCGGCACGGTTTTTCGCATGGGCAGGGCGACGATCGGGGCGATGCAAAAAGAGTACGGCAGCCGCCCGGAGGATCTGGTCTGTGCAGTCGGTCCGTCCATCTGTCAGGACTGCTACGAGGTCAGTGCTGATGTGGCGGAGCAGTTCGCGCGCGAATTTGCGGGGCATGAGGGCGAGATTTTGCGGGAGAGCCCGAAGAATCAGACGGGAACGGCTGACGCGGAGAAGAAATACCACCTGAATCTCTGGCGGGTGAACGAGATCGTTTTGCTGGAGGCGGGCGTCCTGCCGGAACATCTGGCGGTGACGGACGTGTGTACCTGCTGCAACAGCGGGGTGCTGTTTTCCCATAGGGCAAGCAACGGCAGGAGGGGGAATCTGGGAGGATTTCTGTGCCTGACGGATTCTCTTTTGTAATATAAGCGTTGAAAATGGATATAATTATGATATAATTATCCCATAATTAAGGAGGTGTCGTCTATGCCACAAATAATTCCGATTAAAGATTTAAAGAATACGTCAGAGATTTCCGATATGTGCCACAAAGCAGAAGAACCCATTTATATTACGAAAAATGGTTACGGCGATATGGTCATTATGAGTATGGAAATTTATGAGTCCACAATGAAACAACTCGCTATGTACAGAGATATTGAAATCTCTGAGAAACAGATTCAGACTGGACAGATCAAAGATGCCAGAATAGCACTCAGGGAAATGAGGGCAAAGTATGGGTTATAAATTAGTTATTTCAGAATATGCGGATGAATTGCTTGATAAGTTAGTGCATTATCTGATTCACCGTTTGAAGAATGAGGGGGCTGCAAAACATTTGCTGGATGGTATCGACAGTATCTATAACAGATTGGAAATAAATCCTTTTCAATTTCCTGTTAGCAGGGATGGTTATTTGGCAAAAAAGGGGTATCATGAAGCGGTTATTCCACAGATGGATTATATTGTCATTTTCGATGTAAGGGCAGATGTTGTAAATGTTGCTGGTATTTTTCATCAGTTGGAAAATTACCAGAGCAGATTATAAGTAAATCGTACAAAATCCAGAGGTATCTGTATTTTGTGGTGTTTGAGAGAAAGGAATCAGACAGATGCAGACAAAAGCTTATGTAGATTATATCGTGGAGGAGACGAAAAAAATCCTCGCGATCGACAGTCCGAGCGGTTTTACAAGAGAGGCGGCGGACTATGTGATGCAGGCGTACAGAGCGCTCGGCTATGAGCCGAAGCAGACGGTGAAAGGTGGCGTGCTGGTGGCGCTCGGTGGCAGGGATCCGGAGAATGCCGTGATGCTGGAAGCACATATCGATACGCTCGGCGCGATGGTCGCAGAGATCAAGTCAAACGGCAGACTGAAGGTGACGCCGGTCGGCGGGCTGAACGCAAACAATACGGAGGCGGAGAACTGCCGGGTTCACGCGCGCTTCGGCGGCGTGTTTGACGGCACGCTGCAGCTTGCAGACGCTTCCATCCACGTAAACGGGGATTACAATGACAAGAAGCGGACCTTTGACGGGGTGGAGATCGTGCTGGATGAGAGGGTCCACACGAAGGAGGATGTCGAGAAACTTGGAATCATGGCAGGTGATTTCGTCTGCTTCGACCCGCGCACCACGGTGACAAAGACGGGATATATCAAGAGCCGTTTTCTGGATGACAAGCTGAGCGTCGGAATCCTGCTCGGCTATGCGAGATATTTAAAGGAGGAGCAGATCAAGCCGGAGCGCATGATCTACCAGCACATCACGGTGTACGAGGAGGTCGGTCACGGCGGCGCCGCGTCGATACCGGAGGGCGTGACGGAGGTGATCTCGGTCGATATGGGCTGTGTCGGAGAGGGGCTTTCCTGCGAGGAGACGCAGGTGTCCATCTGTGCGAAGGACAGCCGTGGACCGTACAGCTATGATGTAGTGACCGGGCTGATCGCGGCGGCGAAGGAAGCGGAGCTTGATTTTGCGGTGGACGTGTACCCATACTATGGCTCGGATGCGGATGTGGCACTGACCGCGGGCTATGATGTGCGGCACGGGCTGATCGGCGCGGGTGTCTATGCGTCGCACGGCTATGAGCGCAGCCATGTGGACGGAGTGAAGAATACCTTTGGGCTGTTAAAGGCATATCTGGGCTGACGGCTTAAAGAAAACTTAATAATTTCATAGGATTATCTTTATGGTAAAGGCGGACCTCACATGCTATACTGTCTGTACTAAAACGAATAGTACAGTTGGTACAGATAGGAGGTCCGATTTGATTCAATTAAATTACCGGGATTCCAAACCGATTTATGAGCAAATCAAAGATGGTCTGCGCAGGCTGATCATCTCGAATTCTCTTTCTGCCAATGAGAAGCTGCCGAGCGTGCGCGAACTCGCGTCGCGCCTTGCGATCAACCCGAATACGATCCAGAAGGCTTACCGCGATCTGGAGAGCGACGGCTACGTGTATTCGGTCGCGGGGAAGGGGACATTTGTGGCGGAGCACCAGGAAAGCTGCCATGCGCGGGCGGACGAGCTGCTGGAGGACTTTGACGATATCGTCGAGGAACTCTGTTTTCTGTCGGTGAAAAAAGCGGAGCTCATTGAGCGGATCGATCATTTGGCGGAGGGAGGAGAGAACACATGATAGAAGTAAGAGGTCTGAAAAAATCCTTTGACGGCTTCTGCGCGCTGCGCGGTGTGGATATGCACGTAAAAAAGGGCGCGATCTACGGGCTTGTCGGGCCAAACGGTGCCGGGAAATCCACCCTGATCCGTCACCTGACCGGCATATACAGACCGGATGCGGGGGAGGTCCTGATCGATGGACAGCCGGTGTTTGAAAACAAGGGGATTAAGGCGAAGATGGCGTATATCCCGGATGATCTGTTTTATTTTATGCAGGCAGACACACTGGAAATGAAGCGGTTTTACGAGGGGATCTATCCGGAATTTGACGCGAAGCTTTTTTACCGGATGCAGGAGTTTTTTCCGGGCATCGATGTGAAACGCAATATCAGACGGCTCTCGAAGGGGATGCAAAAGCAGGTGGCGTTCTGGCTGTCCATCTGCTGCAAGCCGCAGCTTATGATCCTGGATGAGCCGGTGGACGGGCTGGATCCGGTGATGCGGCGGCAGATCTGGAGCATCATTATGTCCGAGGTGGCGGAGCATGAGATGACGGTTTTAGTCTCCTCGCACAATCTGCGCGAGCTGGAGGATGTCTGCGACCATGTGGGCATCATGCATCAGGGATGTATCCGTGTGGAGCGTTCGCTCAGTGATCTCCAGGGCAGTGTGACGAAGATCCAGGTGGCGAGCGCGAGCGGAATGCCGAAGCTTCCGGAGCAGTTTGAGGTGCTCCATATGGCGAATACCGGGCGCGTGTATACGATGATCGTCAAGGGTGACCCGAAGGAGGCGGAACGCGCGCTTTCCGAGGAGCATCCGATGATCGTGGATATACTGCCGCTGACGCTGGAAGAAATTTTTATCTATGAGATGGGAGGGGCAGATTATGAAGTCAAAGACATCCTTTTTTAACCGCACCATACTGAAAAAGAATCTGACGCATTTCTGGCCGCTCTGGGCACTGTATTTTGTCGTGCTGTTTTTTGCGATGCCGTTTTCCACCTGGCAGATGGCGACCGACCAGTGGTATCATGATTACTATGGAAATACAGGGCGGATGTACCGGATCATCGAGAGCGCCGTGCAGATACAGACGGAGCCGGTTCTGATCTTTATCGTGGCGGCGGTCATGGCATTGGCGGTATTTTCTTATTTGTACTCCGCGAAGAATGCCAACATGATGCACGCGCTTCCGGTCAACCGGCTGGAGCTTTATGTGACCAACTATCTGTCGGGACTGCTGTTTTTGTTCCTGCCGCAGATCATAAACTTTTTCCTGACGGTACTTGTGGCGATGGCAAATGAGATCACCTGTATCCAGTATCTGTTTGCCGGACTGGTGATCCAGATGGAGATCACGCTGTTTGCCTACTCGCTTGCCGTATTCGTCGCCATGTTTACCGGGCAGATACTGGCGATGCCGGTCTATTATATCGTTGTGAACTTTTTGTTTGTCGGCTGCATGGCAGTCATCAACGGTGTGATGTCCTTGTTGAGCTATGGGGTGGACGACAGACTTTATCCCGGCAAATGGGCGGTGCTGTCCCCACTTTACTATCTGTTTGGGGCGGTCCGTGTCTCGGAAATTTATGAGAGCCATACGGAAACGGTGACGGGGCTTACGATCTCGGGGATGGCAGACGCCACTTTCTATGCGGCGGCAGCGGTGGTACTCATCCTTTTGGCGTACCGTCTGTACCGCAGACGGCAGATCGAGACGGCGGGCGACTGGATCAGCATCCGTGTGATGAAGCCGGTATTCCGCTGGGGCGTGGCGTTCTGCGGCAGTATGGTGCTTTCCATCATGCTGATCTTTGTGCTCCGCCAATCGCACTTGTTCCCGGTCTACCGGTGGATGGTTGTCTGCGTTGTACTGTTTGGTTTCGTCTGCTTTTTTGTGGCGGAGATGCTGCTTTGCAAAAGCTTTAAAGTGTTCCGGAAAAAACGCTTGATCGAATGGGGCGGATTCACGGCAGCAGCAGTCCTGTTCCTGACGCTGTTCCGGCTGGATGCGTTTGGCGTCGAGCGCTATGTTCCGGAGGCGGATGAGATCGAGGCGGCATTTGTAAATATGGATTACCAGATCGAGGTGCCCGCGGAGGATATTCCGGAACTCCTTGCGATCCACAGGGATTTGATCGAACACAGGGAGGAATGTCAGAAACTGGAGCAGGAGCAGGGCGGCTATTATTATACGACCTTCCGGTATTACAAAAAGGACGGAACAGAGGTGACCAGACGCTATCCGGTTCCGGTTACAGGGGAGTATCTGCAGGATGAGACGTCGGCGGTATCCCGGATCACTGCATGGGAGCGCAGGGAGGAAAATCTGCTGCGCAATATGTTTGGAACTGCCTATGATACGAACCAGTATGTTGCGGGGTCTGTCGATCTGTATAATAAAGACGGCGATTTTCAGAGCTATGCGATGGACGATGAGGAGATCCGGACAGTCGTCGCCGCGATCGAAAAAGATGTGCGGGCGGGAAACTTTGATCCCTACTATCTGTACAGCATTGCAGATGACGTCGCGTATTACAATGCGATCACGTTCGACTACTATAATGAGAACGGCAGGGAAATGTGGGAGTATTACTCGGATTATCACGGGGAGCTTCTGGAGACATCCGCGTCTGCTGAACATGAGGAAACTGCGAACACCAGCTATATCAATATCGGACCGGACTGTGCCTATACGGTGGAGGCGCTCACGGAGCTTGGCATCATAAACGATACCTGGAATCTGTATCGGGACGATACCATGCCTGACGGGGTATACGCTGACTGACAGGAAAAGAAAAAGGAAAGGCGGAATAGTTGTTATTCCGTCTTTTTTAGTGTACACTAGTGGAAGAATACAGAAGCAGTCAAAGAGGAGAAGCAATGAAGAAAAAACAGCACGTGATAGACAGGATCGAGGAGGGAAGCATCGCCTGGGAGCTTGAGATCGAGCCGGGGGATATACTGCTTTCCATCAATGGAAAAGAAATCGGGGATGTGTTCGATTATCATTATCTGATCCACGACGAGTATCTGGAGGTGGTGATCCAAAAGAGCAACGGCGAGGAGTGGGAGCTTGAGATCGAGAAGGATTATGACGAGGATCTCGGCATCATTTTTGAAAACGGTCTGATGGACGACTATAAGTCCTGCCACAATAAATGTATTTTCTGCTTTATCGACCAGATGCCGGAGGGCATGAGGGATACGCTTTACTTCAAGGATGATGACTCGCGCCTCTCCTTTTTGCAGGGGAATTATGTGACGCTCACAAATATGAAGGACAGCGATCTGGAGCGCATCATCGCCTACAAGCTGGCGCCGATCAATATCTCCGTGCAGACGACAAATCCCACGCTCCGGTGTGAGATGCTAAAGAACCGTTTTGCCGGGGAGGCGCTAAGGAAGATCGACCGTCTCTATGAGGCGGGCATTGAGATGAACGGGCAGATTGTGCTCTGCAAAGGGGTGAATGATGGGGAGGAGCTGGAGCGGTCCATCCGCGATCTGACGAAGTATCTTCCTTATATGGAAAGTGTCTCCGTCGTTCCGGTGGGGCTCTCCAGATACCGTGAGGGTCTGTATCCGCTGGAGCCTTTTACGAGGGAGGACGCGCGGGAGGTGCTCGCGACGATCCACAGATGGCAGGCGGAGTGCATGGAAAAACATGGCACACATTTCGTTCATGCGAGTGACGAGTGGTATCTGCTGGCGGGGATGGAGCTTCCGGAGGCGGACAATTATGACGGCTACATCCAGCTTGAGAACGGCGTCGGCATGATCCGTCTGCTGCTGGATGAGTTTGCCGGGGCACTTTCGGCGCTTCCGGAATCCGGGGAGCCGGACAGGGATACGCCGCACGTGGTCTCGATGGGAACGGGGCGTCTGATGGCTCCGTTTTTAGAGCAGATGGCGGGAGAGGTGCAGCGGATCCTTCCGAATTACACCTTTCATGTCTATGCGGTGCGCAATGACTTTTTCGGGGAGCGCATCACGGTGTCGGGACTTCTGACCGGGCAGGATATTGTGGCGCAGCTTAAGGGGCAGGAGCTTGGCGAGCGTCTGCTTCTGCCGTGCAATCTTCTGCGCAGCGGGGAGGAAGTGTTCTTGGACGACATGACGCTTGACGAGCTGAAAACGGCTTTACAAGTGGAGGTAGATATTGTAAAATCAAGCGGTCAGGATTTGCTTGACGCTATGCTTTTGAGGAGAGAAAGGACAGGTAGATAGATGAGTAAACCAGTAGTAGCCGTCGTAGGGCGTCCGAATGTGGGGAAATCCACCTTGTTCAACGCGCTTGCAGGCGAGCGGATTTCGATTGTAAAGGACACGCCGGGAGTGACCAGAGACCGGATTTATGCGGATGTGTCGTGGCTTAATCACCAGTTCACACTGATCGATACCGGAGGTATCGAGCCGGACAGCAAGGATGTGATCCTGTCCCAGATGCGGGAGCAGGCGGAGATCGCGATCGCGACGGCGGATGTGATCATGTTTCTGACGGACGTCAGACAGGGATTGCAGGACGCCGATTCGAAGGTGGCAGATATGCTGCGCCGTTCCGGCAAGCCGGTGATCCTTGTCGTGAACAAGGTGGACAGCTTTGAAAAATATATGCCGGACGTCTATGAATTTTATAATCTGGGGATCGGCGACCCGGTACCGGTGTCGGCAGCCTCGATGCTCGGGCTCGGCGATATGCTGGATGAGGTGGTAAAGTATTTCCCGGAGCATGAGCAGGAAGAGGAGGAGGACGACCGCCCGAAGGTGGCGATCATCGGAAAGCCGAATGTCGGCAAATCGTCCCTCATCAATAAGCTGGCGAAGGAGGACCGTGTGATTGTGTCGGATATCGCGGGAACGACGCGCGACGCCATCGACACGGACATCAAATTTAACGGGAAGGAATATGTATTTATCGATACGGCGGGACTGCGCCGGAAGAATAAGATAAAAGAGGAGATCGAGCGTTACAGCATCATCCGCGCCGTGACTGCGGTGGAGCGCGCCGACGTCTGTATTATCGTCATCGACGCCCGGGAAGGCGTGACGGAGCAGGATGCAAAGATCGCCGGGATCGCCCATGAGCGCGGCAAGGGCATCATTATCGCAGTCAATAAATGGGATGCGATCGAGAAGGATGACAAGACGATTTACCGCCATACGGAGAAGATCCGTCAGATCCTAAGCTTTATGCCGTATGCGGAGATCCTTTTTATCTCGGCGAAATCGGGACAGCGTCTGCACAAGCTTTTTGAGATGATCGACGTGGTGATCGAGAACAACAGTATGCGCGTGGCGACCGGCGTGTTGAATGAGATCGTGGCGGAGGCAGTCGCGATGCAGCAGCCGCCTTCCGACAAGGGCAAGCGTCTGAAGATTTACTACACGACGCAGGTTGCGGTGAAACCGCCAACTTTTGTCATTTTTGTCAACGACAAGGAGCTGATGCACTTTTCCTACACGAGGTATCTGGAGAACCGGATCCGCGAAACCTTTGGCTTTAAGGGGACTGCGCTGCGGTTTATCATACGCGAGAGAAAGGAAGGAAAAGAATGATAGCGGCAAGAATGATAGCACTGGCGGTTGGATATGTGTTTGGACTTTTTCAGACGGGGTATCTTTATGGAAAAAGCAAGGGAATCGATATCCGCAGCGAGGGGAGCGGCAATGCGGGCACGACCAATTCCCTGCGTGTGCTGGGGATCAAGGCGGGACTGATCACATTTCTCGGCGATCTGTTTAAGGCGATTTTTGCAGTGCTCCTCGTGTATGTGCTTTTCCGGGAAAAATATCCGGATGCGGTTCTGGTGCTGGAGCTCTACGCAGGATTCGGCGCTGTGCTCGGACACAATTTTCCGTTTTATCTGAAATTTCACGGCGGAAAAGGCATTGCCTGTACCTCCGGCATGATCCTGGCAGTCTGCCCGCTGGCGGCGCCGTTTTGTCTGTTTTTGTTTATCACATCCATCGCCATCACAAGGTATGTGTCGCTCGGCTCGATCCTTGTGGTGTGCAGTTACCTGGTGCAGGTGATCGTGTTTGGTCAGATGGGCTTTCTCGGCGTGGATGCGGCGTATCTGCCGGAGTTTTATGTGGTGAGCGCGTGTTTTACGGCGATGGCGCTGTGGCGTCACCGCGCAAATATCAAGCGCCTTTTGACGGGGACTGAAAATAAGTTTGGTTTGAAAAAGGACAAATAATAGGAAAATCGTTTCGGGATGGAGGAATCAAATGGCGAATGTTGCAGTCATCGGTGCCGGAAGCTGGGGAACCGCCCTTGCAAAGGTACTGCATACGAATGGAAATCAGGTGACCGTGTGGTCCATTATGGAGGAGGAGATCCGGATGCTCCGCGAAAAGCGCGAGCACACCGAGAAGCTTCCGGGCGTGCGTCTGCCGGAGGATATGGTGTTTACGTTCGATCTGTGTGAGGCGGTCAGCGGAAAGCAGTATCTGGTGCTTGCCGTTCCGTCGGTATTTACGAGAAGCACGGCAAAGAGCATGGCTCCTTTTGTGGAGAAGGGGCAGGTGATCGTCTGTGTGGCGAAGGGAATCGAGGAGACGACCTTAAAGACGATCTCCGACGTCGTGGAGGAGGAGATCCCGGCAGCGGACGTCGCTGTCATGTGCGGACCAAGCCACGCGGAGGAGGTCGGATGCGGACTTCCGACGACGGTCGTGGCAGGCGCGGCGAAGAGAAGTATCGCCGAGGGTGTGCAGGATATTTTTATGAATGAGGTGTTTCGTGTATACACAAGCCCGGATGTGCTTGGCATGGAGCTCGGCGGCTCGCTGAAGAACGTCATCGCGCTGGCTGCCGGCATGGCGGACGGTCTCGGCTACGGGGACAACACAAAGGCTGCGCTGATCACGCGCGGGATCGCGGAGATGAGCCGCCTTGCGTCGAAGATGGGCGCGAAGGCGGAGACGCTAAACGGTCTGACCGGGATCGGGGATCTGATCGTCACCTGCGAGAGCAGGCACAGCCGCAACCGCAGGGCGGGAATGCTGATCGGGCAGGGATATACGATGCAGCAGGCGATGGACGAGGTGAAGATGGTCGTGGAGGGCGTGTATTCCGCGAAGGCAGCGTGCGCGCTTGCGGCGGAGTACGGCGTGGAGATCCCAATCATTCAGGCGGTCAACGAGGTGTTGTTTGAGGGAAAGACAGCGAAGGACGCCGTGACGGAGCTGATGCTGCGCGATAAGAAGGCGGAGCACAGCACACTCGCATGGGAGGAAGAGTGAGAGGGAGGTTACCATGGAAAAAGAGACGATCCGGATCAAATATCATTCGGATGAGATCGAACGGCTGACTTATATCGACGGCAAGAGCGACTGGATCGATCTGCGCGCGGCGGAGGAAGTGACTCTGGCAAAGGGAGAGTTCCGGCTGATTTCGCTCGGGGTGTCCATGCAGCTTCCGCAAGGCTATGAGGCGGTGATCGTGCCGCGCAGTTCCACTTACAAGAATTTCGGACTCATTCAGACAAACCATATGGGTGTTGTGGATGAGAGCTACTGTGGGGATGGGGATGTGTGGAGGATGCCGGCGCTTGCCGTGCGTGACACGACGATCCATGTCAACGACCGTATCTGCCAGTTCCGCATCCAGAAGCATCAGCCGGTGATCTGCTTTGAGGAGACGGAATGTCTCGGAAATGAGGAGCGCGGAGGCTTTGGAAGTACGGGAAGAAATTGATTTTTGGAACTCTTAGAAAAATGTTTGAAACAAAACATGATCGCAGCACCGAATATCTGGGATTCATTCTGCACTTTTTGATGACAGAATGAACCGGGTTTCGGCGCTGCGATTTTTAAAAACCGCGACTATTTACATTCGTCTGGCTTGTGAGGTTTTTTATCTTCACATTCGTCGAGAATCGGCGCGATGAAATCGAGCTTGGATTTTAATACAAGTTCAAGGTTGGTGATTTTATCGACCATATTTTCGACGGACTTATTGATTTCAATCAGGTTGTTTGTGTCGCAACTGATAGAGATTGCTTTCTGGAGCTTTTCGCCTTCCGCGTTCAAAATGTGCGAGATGGCGGTTTCTTCCAGTGCGATCGACTGTAACAGCGCAGAAGCGGCACAGCACTTGTCGACTTTGCTGCATTCAATATGGGGCATACTCATGTGGGGGTCTCCTTTCTTCTCTCTTTTGTATATGAT